>NZ_CP058367.1:0-1500301 GCF_049244035.1 Gardnerella sp. KA01000
GAATATCTACTCTTCAACAAACTGATATTTCTACTGAACAGGCTGCACAGCAAAAAATGCCTGTCTCTGTTCAACGCGATGCAATTACACATTTAAATACGTGTGCAACTTTTGATACTTTTGTGCCTGGCGATTCAAATCGTTTTGCAAGAACTGTAGCTTTGGCAGTCGCAGAGGGTTCCGGCAGAGATTTTAATCCTTTATGTATTTATGGTGGCTCCGGTCTTGGCAAAACTCACTTGCTTAATGCAATTGGCAATTATGCTTTAGTAAAAGATTCTTCACTTAAAGTTCGTTATGTAACAAGTGAGGAATTCACTAATGAATTTATTGAAGCTCTTCAAACACCAAATCAAAGTCAAGGTCAAATTGCTGATTTTAATAGGCGATATCGTGAAGTAGATGTTCTTCTTATTGACGATATTCAGTTCCTTGGTGGAAAAGAAGCAACACTTGAACAATTCTTCCATACTTTTAATTCTTTATATCAAGCAAATAAGCGAATAGTTATAGCTTCAGATGTTGCGCCAAAAAATCTTAAGGGATTTGAAGCACGCTTAATTTCCAGATTTGAATCAGGTCTTACGGTTGATATTAAACCGCCAGATTTGGAAACGCGTATTGCAATTCTGAGAATGATGGCATCAATGAATCACTGTAATGTTCCAAGTGACGTACTTGATTTAATTGCTGAACGTTTTACGGAAAATATTCGTGAACTTGAAGGTGCATTGACACGCGTTACTGCTGTAGCATCTTTAAGTAATCAGCCTGTTAGTAAAGCTTTAGCTGAACAAGCATTACAAGATTTCTTTGCTACAGATATTGAAGTAAGACCAACTGACATCATTAGTCAAGTAGCTCAGTATTTCCACATGACTTTTGATGAACTTGTTGGTCGTCAGCGCACAAAGAATGTTGCACTCGCTCGTCAAATTGCAATGTATCTTGCAAGAGAAATGACAAGCATGAGTTTGGTTGATATTGGCGAAGTTTTTGGCGGTAGGGATCATACTACAGTTATGCATGCTTATACTCGAGTAAGTGGCGAGATGCAAGAAAAGCAAGAAATTTATAACTACGTCATGGAATTAACTGTTCGTTTAAAACAAAATCCTGTTGAGCGTAGAAAGTAAACTTATTTTCCACATATTTATGAAGAAATGTTTAAAAGTTTATAAAAAGTTATCCACATACTTAATAACAAATGTGGGTAAAAGCTGAGCATAACTCGTGGAAAACGCCGCTTAAAAATGTTATTAAGTTGTTTATAAGGCATTTAAAAATGTGGAAACTTTAAAAAATAGAAAAAGCTGTGGATAAGTTGCCTACTTATCCACATTGTTGTTCTTGCGTTATCCACATCTTTTAATTGTTAATAAGTCTTTTAAAAAGCGATTTTTAACCACTTTTCCACATATACACAGTCTTTATTACTGCTTTTATTTATTACTTACTTAATAAGAAAAATAACAATTGCAAAAGCAATGTAATCATTTAAAAATATTTTTTATAGGCAACATCATACTGTAGAATAAATGCAGACTTTACAGAAAAGAGGAAGCATGAAAGTAGAAGTCAACTCTGCATCATTTGCTGATGCTGTAGCTTGGACTACACGCGTAATTGACGCACGCCCTGCAAACCCTATTCTTGCAGGCTTAAAGATTGAAGCAGCAAATGGCACATTGCAACTTTCTGCATTCAACTATCAAATTTCTAGCTGCCATCACATTGAAGCTGGTGTTGACGAAGAGGGAAGCATACTTATTCTAGGCAAATTGATGGCAGATATTACTAAGTCTCTTCCTGCAGAAAAAACTTATCTAAAATCTGAAAATAATACTTTGACTATTACTTCCGGAAAATCAACATTTACTCTGCAACTTATGCCTCTTGGAGAATATCCTGATTTGCCTAAATTGCCTAATAAATTAGGTCAGGTTGATGCACCAACATTTATTCAAGCTGTAAACCAAGCATCTGTTTCTACATCTAGAGAAGAAAATAGACCGGTCTTAACTGGAATTAGGATCCAATTTGAAGATGACACCGTTACTATGACTTCTACTGATAGATTCCGTCTATCTAGATCTACTTTTAAGTGGACACCAGAACATAATGACATTCATTCGACCACTCTTACTCGTGGGTCATTACTAAGAGATATTGCTCATTCTCTTGACGATCATCAAAATGTTATTATTCATTTTAACGAGGAAGATAAGTCACTTTTAGGTTTTGAAAATTCCGGTCGTACAAGTACTTCACAAATAATTGATGGAGAATTCCCTTCTGTAGATCGACTATTCGTAGATGAATATCCTATTCACGCAATTATTAATAAACAATTATTGATAAATGCAATTAAGCGAGTATCTTTAGTCGCCGAAAGAAATGCTCCTATTCGAATGATTTTTTCAAATCAGGAGTTAACTTTGAGTGCTGGTACTGCTGACGAATCACAAGCAAAAGAAGTACTTGATATCGATATGGATGGAGAAGACATAACTGTTGCCTTTAATCCAAACTATTTACTTGAAGGTTTAGGAGCTATTCCAGAGCCATTCGTTCATATGAAAATGGCAACAGCTGTAAAACCTGTTGAATTTAATGGTCAGCAGGAATCAGATGGTGATGAATCAACAGATTATCGCTATTTGCTTGTTCCTATGCGTTTTAATAATTAATATTGTTGCGATATTGCATTGTATTTTAGATTATTTTTTGATGTACAATGTAATATCGCATTTTTCTTTTAAAACTATTAAGAAAGGGTAATTAAGCAATGTATATTTCGCGAATTGCCCTTGATACATTTCGTTCTTGGAACCATATAATTTGTGATTTTAAACCTGGAATAAATGTTATATATGGCAATAATGGTTTAGGGAAAACCAATATTGTAGAAGCATTAGAAGTTACTGGTACTGGAATAAGTCACAGAACATCTTCAACATTGCCTCTTATTAAAAAGGGCTATGAAAAATCAATAATAAGAATAAATACAATTAATAACGAAATAAATTATAAAAAAGATGAAACAAATACTGATTTAAATAATATTTCATCTTTAGAAAGTAATTTAGATAAAACAACTTATGAAATAGACCTTTACTTAAAAGGTTCTAATAGAGCACATATAAATTCTGGTAAAGCATTATATGTTAAAGACATTATTGGATTATTGCCAATAGTTTCTTTTACTCCAAGAGACCAATTTCTTATAATTGGTGATCCTAATGTTAGGCGTACTTTTATCGATCAAGCTGGATCTTTGTTAGTACCAAATTATGTGCAACTATTGCAAGAATTTAAACATATTTCTAAACAGCGTGCTGCACTGTTAAAAAATATTAGAGATTATTCATACAAAAATCAGACAGTTTCATTATCCGGATTAGAAATTTGGACTGGTAAATTTATTGAAAGTGGTATTAACTTAACAAAAGCACGACAAGAAACTGTGCAAATTATTAATAAATATTTCAAAAATATAATTAAATCTTTTACTAATGAAGAGAATACGGGAATAATATATGTTCCTTCTTTTGAAGAAGTATTATTTGAAAAAAATAGTGAGGAAAATGTTGAAAATAAAAACGAGCTTTTTTCTAAAATAAGTGAGCATTTTCAACGTATTTATGAGGGAGAACTAGCTAGAGGATGCAATCTTATTGGCCCTCATCGTGATGATATTGACTTTGTTATTAATAATATTTCTGCTAAAGATTTTGCTTCGAATGGTGAATCTTGGACAATTGCAATAGCTTCAAAAATGGCATTATGCAAGGCCTTAGAAGAAAAAAATAATAATAAACCTATTGTTATTCTCGATGATGTATTTGCACAACTTGATGAAAATAGGCGCATAAGAATATTAAATTTTGCACTTAATCAAGGTCAAGTTTTTATTACTACTTCTTCTCTTAGCGACATTCCTAATAAAGAATATATTAAAAAAACAAATCTTATAAATATTGGAGAACTATTAGAAAAAAATAATGAAATTAATAATTTCAGTGAAGAGCATAATAATATTTTGCTTGATGTAATAGAACAAAGAAAAAATAAGCAGGAGGAAAAATAATGATTCCTGTTAATATTCTTTTAAAAATTGATACTCGAAAATTACCTGCAATTATTTTTGATCCTATTAATAAAAAAGCTGAACGCGAAAATAATCGTGAAAAAATTGCAGAACAAGCTTGGGAAAATTTTGGAAAACCTGGTAGAGATCCTAAATCATTCTGTGGTATTTTAAAAAATTTTGCTTCTACAAGTAACTGGAATAGTCAACTTTCTATAGCAAAATTACGTTCTTCTTGGCATAAAGTAGTAGGGGAAAGTATTGCAAAACATTGTGAAATAAGTCAAGTTGTAAATGGTGTGCTTATTGTTCGTGCTCAATCAACAGTTTGGGCAACTCAACTTTCTTATTTAATTCCACAATTAAAAGAAAAAATTAATAATAACCTTGAAAATATTGAAATAAAAGAAATTAAAGTTATTGGTCCAACAACGAGTGGATTAGGATTTTTAAGAAATAAATTTTAATAATAGTATTATATTTTTTTAAAAATAGTAAAAATGCCTCTTTCTGAAGAGAGGTCATAGTATGTGTGTAGAATGTCATGTATTATGGCTGAAACGCTAGAATCCCCTTTTATGTGCTTTCTAGCATGTGTTGGCTCTATAAATGCCTTTTGATATGAGGCAATTTGTGAAGGGACCTAAAGTGGCAAACACGGAAGATAATTCGATGGATAATGCCGTCGAAGAGCATAAACTTGATGATGCTCAACTCGATGATTCACTTGCTCCTGAACATTATGATGCGAGTGACCTTCGCGTTCTAGAAGGATTAGAGGCAGTTCGTATTAGACCAGGTATGTATATTGGTTCTACTGGTCCTCGTGGATTGCATCATTTGGTTTATGAGATTGTTGATAATTCTGTTGATGAAGCTTTGGCAGGATATGCTTCGCATATTGAAGTAACAATTTTGCCTGATAATGCTATTCGTGTTGTCGACGATGGTCGAGGTATCCCAGTAGATGAAGTGCCAGGCGAAGGTGTTTCTGGTGTTGAAACAGTTATGACTAAGCTTCACGCTGGCGGTAAGTTTGGTGGCGGCGGTTATGCTGTTTCTGGTGGTTTACACGGTGTAGGTATTTCTGTTGTTAATGCACTTTCTACTCGTGTAGAAATTGAGGTTCGTCGTCAAGGATTCCACTGGACTCAAACTTATGTTGATCAGCATCCAACTGCTCCTTTGGCAAAAGGTGAGCCAATGGCAGAAGGAGAATCTACTGGAACTTCTGTGACTTTCTGGCCAGACGGAACAATTTTTGAAACAACAGTTTATGATTTTGAAACCTTGCGTTCTCGCTTCCAACAGATGGCTTTCTTAAATAAGGGTTTGAAGATTTCTTTAACTGATTTACGTAAGCCAGATGAAGCTGGAGATGAAGTTGCAGGTGATTCTGAATCTTCTAGTGAAGAAAAGCATAGAAGTGTAAGCTACCAGTATGAGCATGGTATTAAAGACTATGTTGATTACTTAGTTAAATCTCGAAAAGCTGTTCCAGTAGAGCCAGATGTTATTGACTTTGAGGCTGAAGATCTTGAAATTGGTATTTCTGCGGAAATTGCTATGCAATGGACTGTTGCTTATTCTGAAGCAGTTCACACTTTTGCTAATACTATTTCAACTACTGAAGGCGGTACTCACGAAGAAGGATTCCGTGCAGCGCTTACTACTTTAGTTAATCGTTATGCTCGCGAAAAGAATATTTTAAAAGAGAAAGATACTAATCTTTCTGGTGATGACGTTCGCGAAGGCTTAACAGCAGTTGTTTCAGTAAAGCTTACAACTCCACAGTTTGAAGGTCAGACTAAAACAAAGCTTGGAAATTCTGAAGCTAAGACTTTTGTACAAAGAGTTATGACTGAAAAGCTTGGAGATTGGTTTGATGCTCATCCAAATGAAGCAAAAAATATTATTCAAAAAGCTATAGAAGCTTCTCGTGCTCGACTTGCTGCTAAAAAAGCTCGCGAAAATACTCGTCGCAAGTCTATTTTTGAAACTGCTGGAATGCCAGATAAGTTGAAGGATTGCCAGTCAAGTAATCCTGAGGAATGTGAATTATTCATAGTCGAGGGTGATTCTGCAGGTGGCTCAGCAATTCAAGGTCGCGATCCTATTACGCAAGCAATTTTGCCTTTGCGCGGTAAGATTTTGAATACTGAACGCGCTTCAATTGACAGAATGATGAAGTCTGAAACTATTGAATCCTTAATTACTGCTGTTGGTGGTGGTTATGGAGAAGACTTCGATTTAAGCAAGGTTCGATATCACAAAGTCATTATTATGGCTGATGCTGATGTCGACGGCGCTCATATTGCTACTTTGAATTTGACACTATTCTTCCGCTATATGCGTCCTATGATTACTGCAGGATACGTTTATGTTGCTATGCCACCTTTGTACCGTTTGAAGTGGAGCAAGGGAGCACATGACTTTGTTTATACGGATGCTGAGCGAGACAGAGTTTTGGCAGAAGGTAAAGCTGCTGGTCGTCAACTTCCTAAAGGTGAAGGTATTCAGCGATACAAGGGCTTGGGTGAGATGAGTTATCAGGAGTTGTGGGAAACAACAATGGATCCTGAACATCGTATTTTGAAGCAAATTCATATTGAAGATGCTGCTCGAGCTGATGAAACATTCTCTATGCTTATGGGCGATGAAGTAGAGCCTCGTAGACTCTTTATTCAAAGAAATGCTCATGATGCAAGGTTTATTGACGCTTAAAAGTATTAATTTATTCGAAAAGATAAAAAGAAAAAACTTTAATTTTTATAAGATTAAGAAGGAATTGAAGTGGTAGACGAAATAAATTCCGCTCGTGATGATGCTGAGCGAGATCAGCTTCCAGATGGTTCTATGGAACCACAGAGCCCTCAGGAAGCAGATAATACTGATTATGGCTTAATGAAGGGTGCTCGCGTAAAGAACATGGATTTGCAGCAGGAAATGCGCGAATCTTATTTAGCTTACGCATTATCTGTTATTGTTGAGCGTGCTTTACCAGATGTTCGTGATGGTTTAAAGCCTGTTCACCGTCGTGTTATTTATGCAATGTATGATGGAGGATACAGGCCTGATCGCGGATATAACAAGTGTTCTCGCGTTGTCGGTGATGTTATGGGTAAGTATCACCCTCATGGTGATTCTGCTATCTATGACACTTTAGTGCGTATGGCTCAGTCTTGGTCAATGCGCTATATGCTTGTTGATGGTCAAGGAAACTTTGGTTCTCCTGGTGATGATCCTGCAGCAGCAATGCGTTATACGGAATGCCGTATGGCACCGTTGGCTATGGAAATGGTACGAGATATCGATAAAGATACCGTTGATTTCCTGCCAAATTATGATGGTAAAACTCAAGAGCCTACGGTTTTGCCAGCTCGTTTCCCGAATCTTTTAGTTAATGGTTCTGCTGGTATTGCTGTTGGTATGGCAACCAATATTCCACCTCATAATATGCGTGAAGTGGCTGATGGTGTGCACTGGGCGTTGGATCATCCTGATGCAAGCAAGGAAGAACTTCTTGAAGCTTTAATTCAGCGAATTAAAGGACCTGATTTCCCTACTGGAGCAACAATCTTAGGTCATAAGGGAATTGAGCAAGCCTATCGTACAGGTCGTGGCTTAATTACAATGCGAGCAGTAGTTAATACTGAGGAAATTAAGGGACGTATGTGCTTGGTTGTTACCGAGCTTCCATACCAAGTTAATCCTGATCGCTTAGCTGCTTCTATTCGTGAAGCTGTACGAGATGGCAAAATTCAAGGTATTGCAGATATGCGCGACGAAACGTCTGGCCGTACTGGTCAGCGTTTGGTTCTTGTTCTTAAGCGCGATGCTGTTCCAAAAGTTGTTTTAAATAACTTGTATAAGCATTCGCAATTGCAGCAAACTTTCGGCGCAAATATGCTTGCTTTGGTTGATGGTGTTCCTAGAACTTTGAGCTTGGATGCGTTTATTCGTCATTGGGTAACCCATCAGCTTGAAGTAATTGATAGGCGTACACGTTACTTAAAGCGTGAAGCTGAAGAGCGAGATCATATTTTGCAAGGCTATTTGAAAGCTTTGGATATGATTGATGAAGTTGTGGCTTTAATTCGTTCATCTAAAGATGTTGAAACTGCTCGTACTGGTTTAATGAATTTGCTTGATGTTGATGAAATTCAAGCGGATGCCATTCTTGCAATGCAACTTCGTAGACTTGCAGCTTTGGAACGTCAGAAGATTCTCGACGAGCATGAAGATTTGATGATTAAAATTGCTGATTACAACGATATTTTGGCAAGCCCAGAACGTCAGCGCAAAATTGTTGGCGATGAACTGGATGAAATTGTTACAAAATATGGTGATGATCGCAGAACTAAGATTCTTCCATTCTCTGGTGAAATGAATGTTGAAGATCTTATTGCTGAAGAAAACGTTGTTGTAACAGTAACTCGCGCAGGTTATATTAAGCGTACTAAGGCAGACGAGTATCGTGCTCAACACCGCGGTGGTAAAGGTATTAAGGGTGCAAAGCTTCGTGAAGATGATGTAGTTGATCACTTCTTCTTAACTTCTACACACAATTGGTTGCTCTTCTTTACTAATCGTGGTCGAGTTTATCGTCTGAAAGCCTACGAACTTCCAGAAGGATCTCGCGATTCTAAAGGTCAGCATGTTGCTAATTTGTTGCAATTTGCTCCTGGAGAAACAATTCAAGCAGTGTTATCAATTCCAAATTATGATGTCGCTAAATACTTGGTATTGGCAACTCGTTCTGGAAAAGTTAAGAAAACTGCATTGCAAGAGTATGATTCTCCACGTCAAGGCGGTTTGATTGCTGTACGTTTGATGGCAAATGAAGAAACAGGTGAACCTGTTGATGAGCTTATTGGTGCAGCTTTGTGTAATTCAGAAGACGACATTATTCTTGTTTCTAAGCTTGGAATGAGTTTGAAGTTTAGAGCAGATGATGAACAACTTCGACCAATGGGTCGTCAGACTGCCGGCGTTCAGGGTATGAGATTCCGTGAAGGTGACGAATTACTTGATATGGACGTTGTTGCAGCAGAAACTAGTAAAGATCTTCTTGTTGTTACTAATGAAGGTTTTGCTAAGCGAACTGCTATTGAAGAGTATCGTTTGCAAGGAAGAAACGGCTACGGTGTTAAAGCTGTTCAACTTGCAGAGGGTCGTGGTTCATTAGTTGGAGCTTTGATTGTTGAAGAAACAGATCAAGTAATGGCAATTATGAAGTCCGGTAAGGTAATTCGTTCTGACGTTAACGAAGTGAAGCGTACTGGTAGAACAACTCAAGGCGTAACCTTAGCTAAGCCGGATAAAGGCGATGAAATTATTTCTATTGCCCGTAATGAAGAAACGGATGACGAAGAAAATCAATTAGAAGAAAAAGAAGCTACTTCAGAAAATGAGGAAGCTTAAGAAACTTCTTATACGGAATAATATTAATAATATTATTTCTTAAAAATTTGAGAGTACTAATAAAAACTGTTCTAGTCTGTTTTTATTGGTACTCTCATTGGTATAATGGCACTGATTATAAGCAAATTAATAAGAGAAGGAACACTGAGATGAGCGAAAATTTTGAGCCATCGCAAAATCCGATGAATATGAATGAGGAATCTGCAAGATTTTTGTCTAATGACACAGAATTATCTGCAGAAAAAATGGTTCCTTCTAAGGAAGCTAATTATTCAAGTGAAGAAAATAATTTTGATGAAGTATCTGGTAATTCTTCTTTAGGAAATATTGTTAAAAATTCATCATCTTCTGGACGTGTTAGTGGTAGTTCCAATACGTATCGTCGTACAATTGGTGGCGTTGCTTCATCTATTTCCAATAAAACAAACGCAACAAAATCAGGACGTGTTCCGCGTGCTCGTCGTATGAGTCTTTCTTTAGTAAGGGTAGATGCATGGTCTGTAGCAAAAGTAACATTCCTTCTAAGTGTTGCAGGAGGAATTATTCAAGTTATTGCTGCAGGTTTAGTGTGGTTGTTCTTGAATATGATTGGTGTATTTGATCAAGTAACGCAGATTGTTTCTTCTACTGGTTTGGATAGTAACGGTTTTAATCTTGCAGATGTGTTCTCACTTCCAACAGTATTAAGTGCTGTAACTATTTTTTCAATTGTAGAAATAATTATAATAACCGTATTATCTGCAATAATTGCCCTTCTATATAACGTTGTTGGTTCATTAGTTGGAGGAATTCACATTACTTTAGGTGACGACTGATAGTGTGAATAATTTAGTTTTGGATAATAAAATTCCCACTGTTTACTACGAAGCAGTGGGAATTTTTTATAAGAAAAATAAGAAATTAGCGTTTTACTAGTTCGTCACGAATATCTTGTAACAGTTGAATAGTTTTTTCTTCGCGCTCTTTTCTTTTTTCTTCTTCAGTTTTTTCATGTTCAATTTGCAACAAATCTGCACCAATTTCACGTAATTTATTAATAGGTAAAACAATGCAGAAATAAACTGCTGTAGCAACAATAAGGAAATTCAATAATGCTCCAATTACTGCGCCAAAAGAAATTGTTGCACCATTCATACTAATAGTTAGAACGCCATTAAGTTCTGGCTTTCCGAAAATCATTGCGATAAGAGGATTAATAATATAATTAACTATCGTTGTTACTACTGCAGTTACTGCACTACCCATAACAACACCGACAGCCATATCGATTACGCTGCCTCGTAAAATAAATTTTTTAAATCCTTTTATCATTAGTATTTTCTTCCCTTTATACATTATTGAATATTAGATTGTGAGTTAGAATCTAGTACTTGTTCTTCGTAAGTAGATTTGTCATCATTTCTGTTGTCAATATATAAATTATGTCGCTGGAACGAGCGCAAAATTGTAACAGAAAGTAGTGGATATATAATTGCTGCAGCTAATACATCCGTAGGGAAATGAGCAGCGACAATAATACGTGAAACAGCAACTATAACAACAAGAATTGCGCTAAAAAGTAATCCAAATTGAACTGACGATGGTTTATTAATGTAAAGAATTAACATTGCCATAACGCAAACTGCTACAGCTGCTGAAGTATGACCACTTGGGAAACTTGGATCAGGTGGTAATTTAATATTCAAACCAATGTACGGACGCGGACGATTTACAGCAAATTTAACTGCAAAAATGTAAATCATAGGAAGAAGCGAAATTAAAAGTTGAATTATTGTCATCTTCCAATTTTTATTTATAAATAATGAAAGCGCTGCTAATAAAACAAGTATTGCTATGCAACCCTTAGTTGAAAAAACTAAAGCTAATATTTTTGAAATACTGAGAATTACAGAGGGAACACTCTTGTGGAACCAGGAGACTATGGATGATTCATAAGTGCGCTCTTTACTCGTAACTAGTAGTGCTTTTCCTAAGCACGGAATAACAACTGCGAGTAATAGTGTAAAAATAGTAGCGGAATTTCTAGTGAAAACCGATAATCCGCTGTGATTACTGTTATTTTTCTGCATCATACTTGTTAAGATTACACGCACAATGATGTAAATGCACGTTGGAGAGTACGAAATAATATGTATAAAAAAGAAAATATATTAGAAGAAAAGCGTGTGGTAGTTGAACACCGTACCCGGTGACGAGTACTATGATGAACAGATAGAAAGGGTTTACCATGAGCGTGTTTGACCGATTTGAGAAGAGCGTGGAAGGTGCAATGAACGGCGTCTTCGCAAAATTCGGCTCCAAAGATTTGCAGCCAGTCGATTTTTCGAGTGCTTTGGAACGTGAAATTGACGCTGAAGCCATGCCTATTGGCAGAGATCACACAGTTGCTCCAAATGAGTATCGTTTTAAGCTGAGTACGCCTGATTTTGATCATATTGAACAATGGGGCAGTGAGGCATTAGCTAATGAGCTTGCAGATAATCTTACTCAATATGCTAAGAGTCAGCATTATGCTTTCGTAGGACCTGTAGTTGTTATTTTTGAAGAGGATTTGGAATTAACTAAAGGTAATTTCCATTTGACATCTGAATCTGTTCAGGGTAATGCTGTTCCTGTTACCACAGACGATCAGCAACAAAATCACCCTATGCTTGAAATTAATGGTAACCAGTACCTGCTTACAAAGGATCGTACTATTTTAGGACGTGGGTCTGGTTGCGATATTGTAATAGATGATCCAGGTATTTCTCGTCATCATCTTGGTATTGATATAACTCCTGACGGTGTTATTGCTCGTGATCTTGGATCTACTAATGGTACATATGTAGAAGGTCATCAGGTTCCTGCAGCAACATTGGTTGATGGCAACACTATTACTATTGGTCGTACGCGTATTCTTTATTGGGCATCGTCTCAAGACCAGGAGTAGTAAGTATTTCCGAGCTAGGAGACGATAACGCGCATGATGTTCACTGAATTAACGTTTGCAATACTTAAGTATGGCTTTCTAGTCTTACTCTGGATTTTTGTATGGTGCGCTATCCGTTCGCTTCGCTGCGATATTGAAGTATTTAGTCCTAAAAAATCTCGTTTTTGGAAGAAAAGTTCTCGTCGTAATTCTCGTGAAGCAAAGTTTTCACAAGTCATGCAAGTGCGTGAGACGCCAGTATTTACCAAAGCAGAAAATCAAGAAAATACATCCGGTTCTCCAACTTTGTTAGTTGTTATTGATGGACCTTTGGCAGGATCTTCATTCCCATTGAACGCTGCTGGTGTGACTCTTGGTCGTGCTGCTTCTAATACGGTCGTCTTAAACGATGAATTTGTATCTTCACACCATGCTCGTGTTTATTTTAATCAATCAGTTAATTCTTGGGTTCTTGAAGATTTAGGCAGCACAAATGGAACCATGATTGGTCATAATCGTGTTACTGAGCCTGTTATATTAGCTCCGCGTACTTCTGTGCGAATCGGCGCAACAATGTTTGAATTGAGGTAACAAATGAAACAAATCAATTCAAATAACGAAGAAGAAATTCAGACCGCAGTTACTGGGCAAATAGAAAAAATATCATCTATAACAGATAAAAATGATATTAAAGAAAATCGCGCAAATTCTGTAGAAAAAATACTTTTTATGTATGCTACGGCTGTCAGTGATGTTGGAACTGTTCGTAGTAATAATCAAGATTCTGCATTTGCTGGTGAACATTTAGCTGCAATTTGCGACGGAATGGGTGGTCATGCTGGAGGAGATACAGCTTCTACTATAGCGATTCGTTCTCTTGCACATATTGAACAAGATTCAAGACCGCATGATGTTAAAACTGTTTCTTCAATGATGGAAACATCGATTATGGCTGCTCATGATGCGATTGTTGGTAAAGCTAAGCGTGAGCGCCGTCTTGCTGGAATGGGAACGACAGTGACTGCAGTAACTCTTGTAAGAGGATACTGGGTTCTGGCTCATTTAGGTGATTCTAGAGCGTATCTACTAAGAGATAATCATCTTATGCGCATGACTACTGATCATAGTTATGTTCAGCATTTGATTGATACAGGTCATATTACGCCTGAAGAAGCGCGAAATCATCCTCAACGAAATGTTGTTATGCGAGTATTAGGTGATTTTGATATAGATCCTCGTCCTGATATTGCTTTGCGTTCAGCTCATCCTTCTGACCGTTGGCTTCTTTGCTCTGATGGATTGTGTGGAGTTCTTGAAGATTCAACTATTCAAGATGTGATGAGTAGTATTTCTAATCAAGAAGAATGCGCTCAAAAATTAGTATCTATGGCACTTCGTGCTGGTAGTACAGATAATGTTACAGCCGTTATTGCAGATGCAACGCTTGCACTTGATGCTGATGCATTTGATCTTCCGCATCAAACTCCACTTATTGGAGGAGCTGCAAGTAAGGATCTCGAGTCAATTGCAGATATCGTAAATAAAGCAGTAGCTTCAGCACCGGCATTGCGCGAAGATAAGAATTCACCAGCTCAACGAGCAGCCGCGCTAGCTCAAGATGATGATAATTCTAAAAATCCAGATGAAGGAACAATATCTATTACAAGAATTGTGCAACCTTCACACATTCGTGAAGAAGTTGGAGAATTACATACACCTGACACTAATGAGATTCCTATAGTCAAAAAAAAGAATGGTAAAGTTTCAACGGATCCTCATGATCCAGATGTTGCTCGTGCTGTTAAACATGAGCAGGATGAGGCACATCGTGCTCATTCATTGAGGCGCAGGTGGACTCGCATAGGCATATCTTTGGGAATATTGTTAGTATTATTTGTTATTTCTGGAGTAGGCTACGGAGTATATGCGTGGACTCAAACGCAATATTATATTGGAAAAGACAGTAACAAAGTTGTTATCTACCAAGGAGTGCCAACAAATATTTTCGGTATTGCATTATCTCATGAAGTGGAATCTACTGACATCCCTGTTAATAAACTAGATAGATCTTGGCAGGATCAATTAAAAGAAGGCATTAGTTTTGGCAGCTTAGTTGAGGCTCGTGGTCATGCTTCGTTAATTCGTCGAGAAATGCGTGCACGAGAACAAGAAAAACTTAATGAACAGAATCAAAAGAAATTAGAAAATAAAATAAATAAAAATAAAGATAATGCGAAGCAGGGGGGTAAAACCTCATGAATATGATTGCTACGCGTATCAGACAGATAGCATTGTTGCTTTTTGCAACGTTGCTTTCTGGCATGGCATTTTTACAGATGTTTTTCCGTATTGACGGTTATATTTCTGCTAATTATGCAGCAATGTTGATTCTCGTTATGGCACTGTTTTTCGTATTTTGGGGTGTTCTTCTTGTTAAACAGCCATATGCAAGTCAAGCTATTTTACCTTGTATTATGCTTTTAACTGCAATTGGAACAGTTCTTATAGCTAGAATTGATAGGCAAAATAATACAAATGTTGCAATAAAACAAATGGTGTGGATTTGTGCGGCACTGGTATTATCAATTATTTTCGTTATTCTTTTGAATGATTATCGCATTTTAAGGCGTTTTTCTTATGTGAATATGGTCATAGGCTTGATTCTTTTGCTTTCACCTATGGTTCCTGGATTAGGTAAAGAAATTGGTGGAGCAAGAATTTGGATAGGTTTTGGTGATCACACAGTGCAGCCAGGAGAGTTTGCTAAGCTTTTCCTGTCGTTCTTCTTTGCAGCGTATCTGTTTAATCATCGTGATCGACTTGCTGTAGGTGGAAATAAAGTTTTGGGAATTCACCTTCCTCGCTTACAAGACATGGGACCTATTGCTTTAGTATGGGCCGCATCAATGGGCGTGCTCGTTATTCAGCATGATCTTGGAACGTCATTGATGTTCTTCGCAATGTTTGTGTCAATGTTGTATGTTGCAACAGGTCGCAGAGGGTGGATTGCTGTTGGAGGTATTGCTTTTGTAGCTGGATGCTTGATGGCAGTAAAGTTATTCGCACATGTGCAATATCGTGTGGATTCGTGGCTTCATCCATTTGATAATGCGGTCTATAATCGTTTCCCTGGTGGCTCAGCGCAAATTGTATCTGGATTGTTTGGTTTGGCTGCTGGAGGAACAACCGGAACAGGTTTAGGACAAGGTCATCCTTCTATAACACCGCTAGCTAATTCTGATTTTATTTATGCTTCTGTTGGTGAAGAGCTTGGTCTTACTGGGCTTCTAGCCGTATTGGTTTTGTATTTAATTATTATTGCATCTGGAATGATTACTGCAATGAAAATTAAAGATGGCTTTGGAAAATTATTAGCTTCAGGGCTTGTTTTTACTATGGCTTTCCAAGTGTTTACTGTTGTTGGTGGAATTACTTTGGTTATTCCATTAACCGGTTTAACTTTGCCGTATATGGCAGCTGGAGGCTCTTCTTTAGTGGCAAATTATTTGCTTGCATCTTTGCTTATTGTTATTTCTCACGCTGCAAATAAACCTGAATCTGCTCCTGTTTCAGATACTTTCCAATACGCTGCCTTAGCAGCGTTGCGCGAGCGTGAATTGCGAGAGCGAGCTAATACGAATACAAATAATAGCGAATATAACAATACAGATTATGAAAATAATATAGATGCTTCTGCTGTTATTTCCTCTTCAGAGAGAGGTGATAACAATGAATAAAAGTCTTAGAGAACTTTTTACTGCAGTATTGGTACTTTTTGTAATACTTGGTATTTCAAGTACAATTATTACTTCTATTAAAGCGAATGCTCTAAATTCTGATCCTCGAAATCGCAGAGCTTTATACCATGAGTTTGGTGCTCCACGTGGAGCAATACTTACATCAGATGGCACAGTTATAGCGAAATCTGAACCATCTAAAGATGCTTTTGTGTATCAACGTCAGTATTCTAACGGATTAGTATATGCTCCAGTTACTGGATATTTTTCTATTAGCCAGCGTGCAGATAGAGGAATTGAAGCTTCTCGCAATAGCTTATTAAGTGGAGAATCAGACGCTCTGTTCTGGCAAAAATTCCGTTCATTATTTACTGGAGCAACTAATCGCGGAGCTTCTATAGAGACGTCAATTGATTCACGCTTGCAAAATCTTGCTTACAATCTTCTTAAAGGCAAAGACGCAGCTTTAGTTGCAATTGAGCCAAAAACCGGAAGAATTCGCGCCATGGTAAGCACTCCAAGTTATGATCCGAATGATCTTGCTCTTCACAATATTAATGAAGTAAATAAATCGTATGAGAGAATAACATCAGATGTGTCAAATCCTATGCTGAATCGTGCTGTTTCTGAGCTTTATGCTCCTGGCTCTACGTTCAAAACTGTTGTTGCAGCAGCAGCATTAGAATCTGGAAAATACAAGCCTGATACGAAAATACCTGCTGGTGCGAGCTATGTTTTGCCTGGAACCAAGACGTCTCTTACAAATGTCACTTACCAAGCGAATGGCGTTGATGGAAAAATATCTTTTGAGGATGCTTTAGCATATTCGTCTAATACTGCTTTTGCTCAATTGGGTAATTCTTTAGGATCTGACGTAATTGTAAAGCAAGCAAGAAAGTTTGGATTCTTCGATTCGCTGTCTATTGATGGTTCTGATTCTACTGGATTCCCAATGCGATCCGTGAAATCTACTTTTTCTATTAAGCCAACTCCAGATAGACTAGCTCTGGAATCAATAGGTCAAGGTGATGCTAAGGTTACACCTTTGCAAAATGCTATGATTGCGGCAGCTATTGCAAATAATGGAACATTGATGAAGCCTACTCTTGTTGATTGTGTAAGATCTAGTGATTTGTCAGTATTGTCACAAACTAGACCAACCGTTATGAACCAAGTAATGAGTAGTGACAGTGCATCTAAATTAACTTCTATGATGCAGGCTGTTGTTACAAAAGAAAATCCTAATCTTGCTTTACCTAATATTCATGTTGCTGCTAAAACAGGTACTGCACAGATTGGAATGTATAATCAAGCTGCTAATGGTTGGGTTATTGGATTTGCTCCTGCTGAAAATCCTAGAATAGCTATAGCAGTTATAGTACATAACACAAGTACATTTGGTAGTTACGCGGCAGGACCTATTATGCGACAAGTGATGGAGGAGGCGCTTAAACAATGAAACTCGTTGAAGGACAGTTAGTTCATCATCGTTATAGACTTGATCGCCGCCTTGCTCAAGGCGGTATGGGAGAAGTTTGGAAAGGCTTTGATATTCAACTTGGGCGAATTGTTGCCATTAAGGCGTTACGTACAGATACCGTAAACGTTGAAGCAAAATTACGTCGTCTTCGTGCTGAAGCGCATAATTCTGCCAATTTAGCGCATCCTAATATTGCAGCATTATTTGACTATTATGAGCACGATGGTATTGGATTCTTAATTATGGAATATGTGCCAAGTAAATCATTGGCAGATTTGTATCATAAAGAAAAAATAATTGATCCTACTAAGTTACTTCCTATTCTTATTCAAACAGCTCGAGGGCTTTTTGTAGCTCATTCTCATGGTGTAATTCATCGCGATGTAAAACCTGCAAATATTATGGTTTCTGATACTGGCAATGTGAAAATCACAGATTTTGGCGTGTCATATTCCAGCGACCAAGAACAAATCACTCAAGATGGCATGGTAGTTGGAACAGCTCAATATATTTCTCCAGAACAAGCGCAAGGTGAGCAAGCTACTGCACAATCTGATATTTATTCGTTAGGTGTTGTGGCATATGAAGGCTTGTGTGGACATCGTCCATTTACTGGAGCAACGCCGGTAGATATTGCTGCTGCACATGTTAATGATCCTGTGCCACCTTTGCCAGAAAATGTTGATTTGCAATTGCAACAGTTTATTATGTCTATGCTTGCAAAGAATCCAAAAGATCGTCCAAAAGATGCATTAGTCGTGTCGAAAGTATTATCTCGTATTGAGCGCAGACTGTTAGATCAAGAAACAGCCTTCAACAATACAACAGGAGTACTTTCTACAAATTTGCGACAACGAAGATGTATTAAAAGTATGCCGCAAAGCCAAGTAAATATTATTAATATTTTTAATACCAATGATCGCAAGGAGCAGCAATGAATACCACAATGCCCACCTCATTAGCGAATGGTCGATACGAATTAGGGGAGCTTATTGGCCGTGGCGGCATGGCAGAAGTGCGTGTTGCTGTTGATAAGCGCTTAGGTCGTACAGTTGCTGTGAAAATTATGCGTTCCGATTTAGCGAACGATGAGATTTTCCTTTCGCGATTCCGCAGGGAAGCGCATGCCATTGCGCAGATGAACAATCCTAATATTGTAAATATTTACGATTCTGGAGAAGAATCTGTTATAGCAGAAAATGGCTTAGAAGAGCGTTTACCGTATCTTGTAATGGAATACATTAAAGGTAAAACATTACGCGATATTCTAAAAATGAATGGGGCTTTAAGTCAGAGAGACGCTGAACAAGTTATGCTTGGCGTGCTCAATGCTTTAGAGTATTCGCACAGAATGGGTATTATTCACCGCGATATTAAGCCTGGAAATATTATGATTTCTGAACAAGGCTTAGTAAAAGTCATGGATTTTGGAATAGCTAGAGCTCTTGATGATTCTGCAACAACTATGACACAGTCTCAAGGTGTTGTTGGAACAGCACAATATTTGTCTCCAGAGCAGGCTCGTGGTGAACAAGTAGATATGCGCTCTGATTTGTATTCTGCAGGATGTGTGCTGTATGAAATGCTAACTGGACGTCCTCCTTTTATTGGAGATTCAGCTGTTGCCATCGCATATCAGCATGTTTCAGAAGTGGCGACACCTCTTAGCACACTTGTTCCAGGCATGCCTGCTATGTGGGACAAGATTTGTGCTAAAGCAATGGCAAAAGATAGACAAAATAGATATGCCACAGCATCAGAGTTTAAGAATGACATTCTAGCGTTTATGAACGGTGGAGTGCCTGTTGCAGCAGCGTTTAATCCGTTGACTGATTTAGCTAATATGAAGGCGCGTAAGCAGGCTGAACAGAATGCTGCAACTATGGCTATGGGCATGACAGATGGTGCTGCAACTCAATCGTTTAATCCTATTACTGGTCAAGTTGAATCTGCAAATATTGCATTTTCTCCTAGCACGCGCGCGTCACAAAGAGCAACAATGCAAGCGCAACGTCGTAAACGAGTAGTAATCGGATCTATAGTTGGAGTATTAGTAACAGTATTAGTTCTTCTGGGTGTGCTGTTTATGCTCAATCGAAGTCGTGCTACTGGAGATGTTGTAGTTCCAACATTTATGGAGACAACAACGCAGGATGCTGCTCGTGAAAAGTTGCGTGCACTTGGTTTGGTTCCAGATATTCGTGAAGATGATCATTCTTCTCAACCTGAGGGAACTTTTACTAAGCAATCACCGCGTGGAGGTGAACATGTTGCTTCTGGATCCAAGGTGACTGTATGGTTCTCGGTTGGACCACAATCAACTCGCGTGCCAGATGTAAGTGGTAAAACGCAAGAAGCTGCTCGTAAAATGCTTGAGCGTGCTGGGTTTAAGATTGCTAATGTTCGAGTAGAAGATAGCGCAGATATTAAGAAAGATCATGTAACTCGCACAGATCCTGACGCGGATTCGTTTGCTGATAAGGGTACATTAATTACTTTATATATTGCATCCGGCTTAACTAAAATTCCTGACGGTCTTATTGGTCAAAGCAAAGACATTGTGGTTAGCCAATTAGAGAATTTTGGTTTTACTACGGATGTAGTTAAGGAAGATTCAGATAATGTGCCTGAAGGTTCTGTAACTCGACTAAATCCGTCGTCTGGTTCCTCTGTTAAACCACACAGCTCTATTACTGTGTACGTTTCTCAAGGTGCTTCGAAAGTTGAAGTTCCTAGTATAGATCTTGGTACTGTTACCTTCAAACAGGCGAAGAAAATACTTGAAGCAAAAGGTTTGAGAGTAGTATCTGATTCAATGGCAAAAGATGACGATATAGTCATGAGCATGTCTGAGGAAGCAGGAAGCAAGGTTGAGAAGGGCAAAGCGATTACATTAGTTACACGTCCAAGCCTTGGTTCTTCGTCTGATTCAGACTGATTTAGATTTGTGTTAGATTAAGTCTGTAAAAATAATGTATATGCTGCTTGTTCTACAAGAAAAGTAGAGCAAGCAGCATTTTTGTATCTCTAATAAAATCCATATATTACTTATAAAAATTAATGCGTGAAAATAGATCTGCAAAAATAGACTTATATTAGGTTGCAAAGTATGTGATAAAACGAAAAAATAGCTGTTTAAGATATGTTTGTTTATTTAGACATAGTTTTATAGCAATGCGTTATTTTATGTGTTTCTATAGGCTTTTATTTTATTAATATAAATAAAAGGCGACTGCGCTTCATACGCAATCGCCTTAAATGTTTTTATTTTGTAAGTTTTAAAGTAATCGTAAGAATATTTAAAACTTACTACTTAACCCGTTATCATATAGTTGTTGAATAATTAGACATCTGCTGAAGGAATGGAATTGTAGATGCAGCCCAAGGGAAAATCCACTGGAATAATGCTAATACAATGAAGAAATAAATCAGAATCGAAAGAATCCAACGAATCGCTGTAATACCTGGTTGTATGCGCAAAAGACCGCCAAAAATGCTTGCATCAGGCTTTTTCTTTAATCCAGAATGAATAGCGCGAAGTTCTGGCCATTGCCAAGCGATTGCTCCTGCTGCGAAAATCATCACATACACTAATAAAACAACCACCATAACTGGCACTAGTGAAGAAAGATGAGAAACTAGAGATTGTTGCTCATTGTTAATAAACTTCACTTTTCCTTGCTCATCAATAGTAGAAAGTTCTTTTGGAATGCCATCGCTAATCTTTGCCCAATAAGCGAATTTTGCGTAGCTAATCCAGCGATGAGTTGCAGCAGTATACTTAGGTTCGCAAGTTGTAAGAGTAAGCATACGTTTTGTTGGTTTCTCACCAGGATGATCAGGATTTGCATCAATAACTTCACCGTGATCTGGTGTAACAATCTTGTAAGAAGTGTACTTATAGACGAACCAATAATCCTTTGTACGAACTACTATTGCGTCGCCAGGCTTCAGTAAGTCTACATCTCCCAATGGCTGACCATAACCATTTCGGTGACCTGCTACTGCGAAATTACCTATTGCGCCAGGCATTTGTGTGGTTGGATAATGACCTAAACCACGCTTGCTTAAGATATCTGGCGTAATGCCTTCTACAACATTTCGTTCCCACTGATTTCCAAAACGTGGTATGTATAAACGAGCTACAAGGTCTTCAGACTTTGGTTTGCTTAAAGCAGGTGGGTCAGTATTCTGTGGTAAAGCAATCTTTGTTTTATCGCCAGTTTTTGGGTTTTGCCAAGATATTGCTTGACGTGCCTCTACTTGAGTGTGCTCAGCCTGCTCTCCAGTCCACCACATTTGCCATGCAATGTACAATGCGCAAATAACTGCAAAAGCTATCAACAGTTCGCCAATAATTCCAGCGGCTTGCCACCAGAAATTCGAGCTGCTACGCTTCGTTTTTCCTTCCTGCATATTAGCAGATTGCATAGTGTGCTACTCCTTTATTGATGTATGAAGACTTTGCAACATATTTTATTTGTTTAGCACTTTAGGAACTGTTGCGTACCTTAATGGTTGCAACAAGGCCGATGCTTCGGGGAATCGCAGATTATTCTTTTTCTCCACTTTCCATCCTAATCCAAACGAACTTACATACTCCTTGTAGGTGTGTATGGCTGGTGAATTGTTTAGAGCATCAACCATGCTATCCATTGGACCAATAGCAGATATTTTATACGGTGGCGAGTACTGATGACCTTGCAACATAAGAACGTTACCAATACAAACAACTGCGGAGTTAAATAATACTCGCTGATCCTGAATAGTTATTGCTTCTGCTCCGCCGCGCCACAAAGCATTTACTACAGCTTCAATATCCTGCTGGTGGATTACGTAATCATTAATATTTCCGGATGTTCCGGAACCATTAACTGCGCCTTTCCATAGAGGAGAGTCGTTAAGAGTTACAACAATTCCAGGTCCTTCAAGTTTTGGAAGTACGGTACTACTTCCAGTATCAGAAGATTCTTTTCCTTCACTAGTGCTGCTGCCGAGCGTTTTATTAAGTAAATTAATTTTAGAATCTAAAGATTTTATATCTTCTCGTAAATTTTTTGTGCGCTGCGAATTTCTTTCAACCATTTGACTCGTATTAGAAGTCACAAAAGCAGAGCGGTTTACGCGCAAATTAAGAACGAATAAATAGCCGGTAAGAAATACTGCAACGGCAACAGCAAAACTGCTTAACAGCGAGTGTTGAGCACGATGTTTCCCAGTTCTCTTAGCCATATTTTATCTTCATCCTTCACGCGTTCGAGTGTAACCACTATTATAGCGTGTAGCCGATTGATTGGAGAGTTACAGTTATGGCTGATGAAGAATTGCACACGACTGCAGCTGACGACGCTGCAAAGAAGAGCGATACGTCAAATGAGAATACTTATGGCGTTCCTATGGACGAAGTTGAAGCAGTGTTGAATGCTACTGCGGATAAAGCAACGCTTTCTCCACAGATTCAGCAAATGATGCAGAGACAAGCTGAAAATAGACGACGTGTCGAAGAAAGCATTAAAGGCACAAAAGCTAATGCTGCATGGTTTGTGCCGCTGTTCTGCACATTAATGGTCGTTGGATTAATTTGGGCTGTTGTTTATTATTTGAACCCTGTGCTTCCAATTCCTGGAATTGGTGCATGGAATTTAGTTATTGCATTAGTAATAGTAATGACTGGATTCATTATGACAATGTGGTGGCGTTAGTCTGTAAAACAAACTGTTTTAATATGTTTTAAAAGTAGCTATGCAAATGTTGCGTAGCTACTTTTTTGTTGCTGCTACTGCTCGAATAAGTATGTGATTTTTATTGTTATCAGTTGTTGCAATAATTCTTGTATTTCCGCCATATTGTAGGTTTAATTTTTTGCGCAATGCTTCTACAGATATTGGAAAGTTACGAGTAACAATATTTGCATGAGTAATATCAGCAAAAGTTTGTTTTATCTCGCGTTTATTCATGCTGCATATATTTTCAATTTTCCATGTCTTTCCTGGAAATTCTGAGTAGTATTCTTCCGATACATAAACATGACTATTCGCACTGATTTGTTGTATATTGTATTGAGTTTCTAACACTGAAAAACAGCCAGCTTTCATGATTGCTGCATTTGGCTCATAAACGTATTGTGACCATTCTGGCCAGTTATTTATATCTAAAATTTCATCTTTTTTATTATTGTCTTCTCTATTATTTAAAACATTTGATTCAGGCTGTATTGACACCTGATTTGTTGAAGTATTGTAAGTTGCTTGTATAACAGTTATCTGATCATCGTTTGCACAATATACTGGTACTTTTGTGTGCTGAGAGTTACTGAGTATTATCAATAGTTCCTTGCACTCGTTATTATGTGCGACTATATGTACGGCTTCTACATTGCCACTGAAATCACTAACTGTTTTGTGCCAATCAAGCATTGGAGAAAGTTTAATAATTACTATTTCTGCTTTAGTGAGCAACTGATTTTTAAGATCTAATACGTTTGGAGCGCAATCTTCAATAGCGTATGTGCGAGATCCTTGTTTGTTACGGCGAGCTGGATCGACGTATATTATCGTTGACTTAGGAATATTTTTGAGTGCATCAAGGCTATTGTTGTTGTAGCATTTTACGTTTGTAATACCAAGTGCATTCATATTGTGATGTGCAATGCTAGAAAGTTCGTTTTGCTGTTCAATACAAATAACAGAATCGAAAACTTCAGACATTATTGTGCAATCAACGCCAAAGCCGCCAGTAAGGTCCACAAGTGTGCTACTAAAATTTTCTGAATTTAATTTGTTGAGTAATTCTTTTGCAACATTTGCCTTGTATTGTGCTGTTGATTGAGAAGAACACTGTTCCATAGAAATATGCGCAGGGTATATAACTTCGTTGCAGGAAGCCCATTTTGGCAGTTTTTGTTGCGCGATCTGTCTGCCTGCTATTTGGTTAATTGCAAACGGTATGTCGATATTCGCGTTGCGTGGAGCTTTAAGAGCAGCTTTGCTTGGCGACAATTGTGCGTTTTCTTTAATAAAAGTGAGTGTAGAAGCGTTTGCTGGTTCTATTGTTTTTGGAACTTGAAGTGTAGACATAAATCTCATTCCTTATGGAGGTGTAGAAAATTTTAGAGCAAGTAAATTTTAAAATTATGTAGTCGATAGTTTAGTCCACAAAAAACTTAAATTGTGGATAACTCTTATACACTTGTGCACAGGTTCACAAAAGGCAAGTTATCAACGTTTGTGATTAACTATGTGGATAACTTATATAGTTGTCACCAATTTAGGCACAACTTATACACAATCCTGTGCACATTGGTGGAAAACTACACGTGTGTAATTTAATAAATCATGCCTTCAAACAAAACATTGCACAAGCAGTGAGAATAGCAAATAGTGATACAAAATATACTAAGAAACGCGTATTAAACGAAGCTTTTTTAAGTAGCGGATTTTGTACTCCGAGCAATGCTGCAATTGCAGTACCCGAAATTAAGCCTCCAACGTGTGATTGCCAAGCGATATTAGGTACAATAATTGGCATAGCGAGAGTAATAGCAATCCAAATAATTGTTCCTCGCATGTTTTCTCCTAGTCGCCATTGTGCTACGAGAAGTGCACCTATAAGCCCCATAATAGCTCCCGAAGCACCGTATGAAGCAACGAACCAATTATTAGTGAGTTTGCACCATACGATATCAGCTACGCTTCCGCCAAAGCCGGATATTAAATACAATCCAAAAAACTTCCATTTACCGAAGAATCGTTCTAATTCAACTCCGAGCGACCAAAGACATAGCATATTGAAGAAAATATGGGTTAAATTTGGTGCGTGAACAAACATTGATGTGAACCAAGTCCAAGGTGTTTGTAACGCAGTAATTGGAAGAAACGCAGTATAGCTTATTAGAGTCGAATAATAATTTGGATATGCAAAGTTTAGTACCATTTCCAATATCCAAATAAAAATGCATGAATATACTAAAATGGCTGTGGTTGTGTTAAAACGAAGTCTTATATTATTTAAAATATTTTTAATATCAAAGTTGTGCATATGCTTATGATATCGGTTTTACTTCACAAATTTAATCAATAACATTATTTAAAAAAGATGCAACTCTGAAGAAAAGCAACTATGATAGTTATTACGCGACAAAAAGCGGTATAGATTGTTGACTTGGACGAGCAGGTCAGCTTAACCGGAAAGGAGCCATCATGGAGAACAGATCCTCTGGCGGTTGGAAGTTCTTTGCACTGCTCTTCGGAGCACTGCTCGCAGGTATTGCTGCGTTGTATGTGTACAAGCAGCATAATCCTGATTATGACCCTTGGGAGGAACCATGGGAGAACAGTTCTTCGCCAATTGACCTAGGGTTAGAAAAAGAAGAGAAAGAAGCTAACGATACTCCTGCCGCTGAGGCATAAGTGACATTTGCTTTATACAGTCCAAAATAAAGGCGATTGCGTATATTCGTAGTCGCCTTTATTTGTAATTGCTAAAGAATTGTTGCAAACAAAAGCGTTTGTCTTACATGCAATTTAACTAAAATCTACACAAAAAGGCGGAAACTGATTAACAGCTTCCGCCTTTTATTTTTATGTATTGCTATTAGAGAATACTTAATTACTCAGCAACAGGTGTTGGAAGAGCACCAGTGTGCCAAATGCGATCGAGGTAATCTTCGATAGAGCGGTCAGAAGAGAAGTAACCAGAGTTGGCTACATTCAAGACTGCCATGCGAGCCCACTTCATTGGATCGCGGTAAGTTTCCTCAATCTGAGCCTGAATATCCATGTAAGAGCTGAAGTCAGCCATTGCCATGAAGTAATCATGGGTAAGCCAATCGTTAACGAGTGGCTCATACACGCTCTTGTCGCCGTTGGAGAAGGTGCCGTCAGCAACCATATCCACAGCAGTCTTCAAGCGAGGATCAGACTCATAGTACTTACGGGAGCCGCCGTGATCATAGCCTTCAGCGTAGAGCTTCTCAACCTCGTCAACGGTCATGCCGAAGAGGAAGAAGTTCTCAGCGCCAACGCGCTCACGAATCTCAACGTTTGCACCATCGAGAGTACCAACAGTCAAAGCACCGTTCAAAGCGAACTTCATGTTACCGGTACCGGAAGCTTCCTTACCAGCCTGAGAAATCTGCTCATCCAAATCGGTGGCAGGAATCAAGTTCATAGCAAGTTCAATGTTGTAGTTCTCTGGGAAGAACACTGCAAGCTTGCCCTTGCATGCTGGATCGTTGTTTACAACGCGAGCAACATTGTTAATGAGCTGAATCGTAAGCTTTGCCATAGCATAGCCTGGAGCGGACTTAGCGCCGAAGAACACGGTGCGTGGAAGCATCTTGTCAACGTCGATTGTGCCATTCTTGATTCCAGCGTATGTGGAGATAACCTGGAGGATCTTCATGGACTGGCGCTTGTACTCGTGCAAACGCTTAACAATGGTGTTAAACATAGTGTCTGGGTTGATTTCAAAGCCATACTTCTGCTTTGCGAAATCAACGAAGGCAAGCTTGTTCTGCTTCTTAACTTCGGCAAACTTCTTAACGAATGCCTTGTCGTCAGCCAATGGCTTCAAACCTTCAAGAAGCTCCAAATCACCCTGCCATGCGTCGGTGCCCAAGCCCTCAGTGATAAGAGCAGACATGCGTGGGTTGCTCAAGCGCACGAAGCGACGAGGAGTTACGCCGTTAGTAACGTTCTTGAACTTATCTGGGTAAACGCTGGAGAAGTCCTTCAAAGTGACATCCTTCAACAACTCAGAGTGAAGCTCAGCAACACCGTTAACGTAAGAACCGCCGTAGGTAGCCAAGTAAGCCATGCGAACTACAGCACCTTCGCCATTTTCGTCAGCGTCGGTAGCGATGCGCATGCGCTCAACCTGATCCTCAGCAACGCCCTTACCGCGAAGCTCGTTGCGGAACTGCTCGCTAATGCCCTGAATGATCTCAAGGTGGCGTGGCAAAAGTTCGCCGATAAGCTTGGCTGGCCAAACTTCCAAAGCTTCTGGAAGCAAGGTGTGGCAAGTGTAGTTGAAGGTCTTGGTGGTGATACCCCAAGCGGTGTTCCAATCGTAGCCGTACTCGTCCATAAGAACGCGCATAAGCTCTGGAATGCCGATAACTGGGTGAGTATCGTTCAACTGGAAGTTAATCTTGCTTGGGAAGGTGGTGAGATCCGGCTTATCCTGACCTGGGTAGAATACGCGGATAGCATCATGAATAGAAGCAGCTACGAAGAAGTACTGCTGCTCAAGACGCAAAGCCTTACCTTCTGGAGTGGAATCTTCTGGGTAAAGAATCTTAGAAATGTTTTCCGCTGCAACCTGTGGCTTAACAGCGTCCAAGTACTCGGACTTGTTGAAGGTGAGCAAATCAAACTCGTCGTAAGACTTAGCAGTCCACAAACGAAGAGTGTTTACGCGACCAGAATTATAACCTGGAACCATGTAGTCAACTGGTACTGCACGAACAGACCAAGCTGGCTTCCAAACGCGCTTGCCGTTTTCTTCTACAACTTCACCACCGAAGTTGACGCGCTGGTCACGACCATAATCAATGTGACCCCATGGCTCTTCATTGCTAAGCCAGTAATCAGGGGTTTCAACCTGCTTACCTTCTTCATCAAAGCGCTGCTTGAAGATGCCGTAACGATACTGGATGCCGTAGCCAAATGCTGGAACGCCAATAGAGGCGAGTGAATCGATGAAGCAGGCTGCGAGACGACCCAAACCGCCGTTACCTAAACCTGGTTCATACTCAGCATCGATAACAGCCTTTGGATCAAAGCCAAGCTTAGTAACAGCCTTATTGAATTGATCAGTAAGACCAGCGTTCAACAAAGCGTTCTCAAGCTGCTTACCCATCAAGAACTCTGCGCTCAAATAGCCCACAGCCTTGGTGTTGCCATTAACCATGTCATGCTGAGTCTGCATCCAAGAGTCCATCAAGTGACGACGAACTGCGGTAGCAGCGGCAACATACACATCTGCCGTAGTGGCCTGCTCTGGCGTTACACCCTGGGTGTACTTGAGGTGCTCTTGAAGTTCTTTGGCAAATGCCGTCGCAGTAGTTTTGGCTTTCGGCGCGACGTGTTTAGTCATATTTGACTCCTTGTGCCGTTTGATATATTTCCTAAAAGTGTGCAGTCTAAAACTTTGTGTTTAGACAATTAAACCACCACCATTTTGCAGATAACCTTTGCAGATAACTACAAGAGGCATGTGAATGCACACGATAACCCCAAGAATACCACAACCTAACCCCTTTAAATATTTGTATATAACGTCTTAATACAAATATATTGCTGAAAGTAGGTTGTTTAGAAGATAATAAAAAGTATGTCAGTAATACTTGAACGAGATATAAAACGAGGACAATGTGCTTGGCAATCCTGGCGCGAATCAGCTATTAAAGCACTTGGCGATGGCGTAGAAGCTACGCAAATAAATAGTAATATTTTAAATATCTCTTTAAGCGACGAAGCTTTAGCAGTTAGATATTCGCTATATCTTCTTGAAAATAAGGTGCCTGGGTGTGCAGTAGAAGTAAGAGTTGCGCCTTTTGGTGCAGTAAAAATTTTGGAAGGGCCAGCTTCGGATCCACATAATCTCACGCCGCCAGATGTTATTGAACTTGAGCCTAAAGTATGGCTTCGATTAGCGAGTGGTGTTACTAAATGGCATCAGGAACAGGACTTTGGCAACATAAGTGCAATTGGCGAGCGTGATGATTTAAGCGATATTTTGCCGCTGTAAGTTGGCTTTATGTAGCTTAATTGCGTATTTACAGCGTGTATTTACAAATATCCTGAGCAAACAGTATTTCGAATGCCCAGGATACGTAAATAAAATAATTTTAATAAAATTTAATTTTTAATTATCGTGCTTGTGTATGAAGTTTGGAATTGGCATAGGGATATGATGATGCGCTGGCGTGTGTGCTCCCGAGTTTGTAGAAGAGTTTTCGCTGCTCACGGCTTTTGCAGCTGCTTCCGCAGCCCACTTAGCATACTCGTCTAAATCATCTTCGTTGGAAGCATCAACGGCATCATTTTCTTGATCTGTGTCATTCTCTTCTGGAAGATATGTATCTTCCTCATAGCTTTCGCTCGACGCAAATGGATCGAAGGATCCTTGTCCGGGTTCGCTGGAATTAAGTTCCTTAGCAAGCTCGTCATAATCCGTATCGGTCGTCAGGTATTTGAGCTTACGGGCAATTTTCTGTTGCTTTGCCTTCTGTCGTCCGCGGCCCATCTGACCCCCTCTAAAAATTAAGTAACAATCAGTTCATCACACAAGAGCGTACCACTTAACCGCAACCGAGTATATTGTCTGTGTAAACTTTTACCATAAAAGCCATATTTTCAGCGTAAAAATACGCACAATTAAGGAGCCTAAAATGCCGGAAGAAGCACAGGTTACAGCTGCTGGTAATGAGATGAGCGCAAGCTTCCTTGCAGCGCGTAAACGTTCAGATGCAACGCTTGAAAAGTTAAAAGCTAGCCCTTCGTCTTTTACTATGCTTACTGGAGATCGTCCAACTGGCCGTTTGCATTTAGGACATTATTTTGGATCTATTCGTGAGCGTGTTGCAATGCAGCAGCGCGGAGTAAAAACTAATATTATTATTGCAGATTATCAAGTAATTACTGATCGTGACACTACTGAGCATATTGAAGATAATGTTTTGAATTTAGTGCTGGATTATATGGCTGCCGGAATTGATCCTGAAAAAACAATGATATTTACTCATTCCGCAGTTCCTGCAGCAAATCAGCTTATGTTGCCTTTCCTTTCGCTCGTTACAGAAGCAGAATTACACAGGAATCCTACTGTAAAGTCGGAAATGGAATCATCTGGACATGCTTTAACCGGATTGCTCCTTACGTACCCAGTGCACCAAGCTTGCGATATTTTGTTCTGCAAAGCTAATGTTGTGCCGATCGGTAAAGATAATTTGCCGCACGTTGAAATCACTCGTACGATTGCGCGCCGTTTTAATGAGAGATACGCAAAAAAGAATCCAGTGTTCCCAGAGCCAGCAGCAATTTTGTCTGATGCTCCTGAAATTCCAGGATTGGACGGACGAAAGATGAGCAAATCTTACGGTAATTCGATTATGCTCGGAGCTACTGCCGAGGAAACTGCCAAATTAATTAAGAAGAGTCCAACTGATTCTGAGAGGATGATTACTTTTGATCCAGTAACTCGTCCGCAAGTTTCTGCGCTTCTTACTACCGCAGGTTTAGTTACAGGCAGGGATCCTAAAGAGATTGCTGAAGAAATTGGCAACGCTGGTGCTGGCGCGTTGAAAGCTTACGTAATTGAAAATGTAAATAATTTCTTGGCACCTCACCGTGAGCGTCGTGCAGAACTTGCAAAAGACATGGATACTGTTCGAGACATTTTGCATGACGGCAATAAGCGTGCAAATGCTATTGCAGAAGAAACGCTTTCCCAAGTGCGAGATGCTATGGGAATGAAGTATTAATTAAATTTCAATAAGTAAAGTAATAAAAAATAAAGCCGCTCACAAGAGAACTTGTAAGCGGCTTTTTGTTAAAAATTAACGGGCTGAAACTTAGAACATCACACGTCGTAACGCCAGCTTTTATCTGTAATAACGCGTGCTACAGCAAGACCAATAGGTAAGCAAATAATTACCATGAAAGCGCGGAAAGTCCAGTCTAACGCCGGAAGCGTGTGGAATTGACCAAGATAAAACATTGCGCGATACATATAAAGTCCAGGAACCATAATTACGATAGATGGAACCGTAAGACCTATTCGTGGATAACCCAAATATTGAGGCGCTAATCCGTGACGAACGATAGTTCTCCAAGCAGAAGCTAGCAAACCTGCCAATAAAGCACCGCTGAAAGCTGCAATTTCGGCAGCAACTCCAAAATCTGTCATAGTTAAGCGAAGAGTATCTGTAATAGCGCCAATAATGCCAGCAACTATGCACATGCGTTGTGGAGAATTAAACAGCACTGAGAAGCCCCATACTCCGGCAAAAGCTGTAATAAGTCGAAGAACTGTGTTAAGCCAAGGGTTTAATCCGAGAGGAGGGAAGCCTTGAGGATTGAGCTGCACAAGGCTTGCAACCGTCCATCCTGCAAGAGTTCCCATCAAAATAATCGCCATTGTGTAACACAGTCGTTGAATTCCTGAAGGGAAATCAATTTTTGCAATATCTAAGCCGCCTGTAATAAGAGGGAATCCAGGAATAACAAACAACACTGAACCAATATATGCAGTTGTATGATTGAGCGCGCTAGGGTCAAAGAAGCCAATAAGACGTAAAGCCCCAATGCATGATAGTGCACCTATTGCAACAGCTACGAATGTAACTACAAACTGGTTTAGATGCTTCATAAACATTCTGCGACGAATATAGTGACCGATTCCTGCTCCAATAAAAGCACCAATCATGTCGTAAATGCCGCCGCCAAGCAAGAACGCAAAGGATGCGCAAGCAACTGCCGAAGCAAGACCAGCAAACCACGGTTTGTATAGCGGTTTCCTATTTTTAATCAAATCAAGACGGTCGTGTACTTCCCTAACTGTAAGAGGATGATCATTTTTAGATTCGTCATTACTATTAGATGCGTTTACGTGCGAAAAATGTTCAGCGTAAGCACTTTCTGGCTGCAATGCAAAAATGCCGCGTGGTTTTTCTTTTTTTATAGCTTCTTGCAACGCTTTCTTTTTTGCAATTTTAGTAGCATTTTCTTCAGACTGCTTAGCTGTTTGTACAATGGTATGTTCGTCGTCGCTCGCTTGCAATGTGTCAACTAATTCCTTAGAAACAGCAGCTTTAGAGTGATATAAAGAATCGTTTCCAAGCTTGACGTTAAACCAATCTGCAAAATGTTCTAGAAGCCAAATGCGCTCAGTGTTAACACCTGTGGTTGGAAGATCTACAACTTCAGTAATTCGCTCATGCTTATCAGTACAAGTTGCTTCAATATCTGTGAGATTCACGTCCGCGCGCACATGTACACCCATTGGTTCGCCGATTCTGTGCATAAGTTCGCGAACTCGGTAGCTTCCTGTGCCTGCTCCTAAGCCGAGCGCGCCGACGCGAATAATAATACTCGATTTCGCAGCAATTCCTGCTTGCGTAACTGGCTTATCCCAATCTCGCTCAACATCGTCCATATCGAGTGGAATAGCATGAGTATGAAAACGCCCAGAAGGTTTTCCGACTATATGACCAGTCGAAAGAATTTCAGGCTTATCGCAATCGCAGTTGTTGATGCTGTTGTCGTATTCATTATTCTCGATATTATTCTCTGCTGTACTCACAATTTTTAGTATACGCAACCCCGTTGCCGAGTTATATTTTGTTGATAAATCAGCATTCTTTACTACGTCCGGTGGTAGTTTCACAATTAACTTGGTATCTCGCTGGAAACAGGGCTGTGGGCTTGCAACTTCTGACCTACATAACCGCGGAGGAGCCGCGGAAGTCAGACGACCAAGCAACCTTAGTCTGGCGTAAGGAGGTCTGATGGCAACAGAAAATCAGCAGGTTACTCCGGCAGACGCAACTATTGTTACGTCTGGTTTAGGGCGAAAAGGCCCAGAGGAGCGTGACCTTCCAGCATCACTTAAGCAAGACATGGATTTGTGCTTGCATATTCTTCGCGATGTTCTTGGCGAATTTGATGAAAAATTATTAGCAGTATTCGACGATGTGCGTTTGAATGCTGTAGAAGCTAGTGCAGCTCATTTTGCGCAAATGGTAGACGCAAAAGTAACTGCAGATGATGGCTTAAGTAAAGCTGTTAGCAAGCTCAACGGAATGAATTTGCACGATACGCAGCTTTTAGCTCGTGCTTTCGCAACATATTTCCACTTGGCAAATTTGTGCGAGGAAAATTATCGTGTTTCTGTACTTCATCAGCGTGAATGTGAAGTTGAAGATTCGTTGCCGGTTGATCCAGTTAATGAACTAACTTGTGCTTATCACAAGTTGCTTACTGAAATGAGCCCTGCTGAAGCGAAAGAATTGCTCGCAAAGCTTGAGTTCCATCCTGTATTTACTGCGCACCCAACCGAAGCTCGTCGTAAAGCCGTTGCAGGTAAAATTCGCAGAATTTCGCAATTATTAAGCGAACATCATCGTTTAGGCGGATCTGATAAGCGCGAAAATTATCGTCGTCTCTATAACGAAATTGATGCGCTTCTTCGCACTTCTCCGATTGCTTTGAAGAAGCCAACTCCAGTTGAAGAAGCTGACACTATTCTTGACATTTTTGACGCTACTTTGTTTGACACGATTCCAGTCGTGTATCGTCGATTTGACGATTGGCTGCTTGGCAAGAAGGCTGGATTAGTTCCTCCGCGTTGCCCTGCATTCTTCCATCCAGGAAGCTGGATTGGTTCAGATCGAGATGGCAACCCTAATGTGACAGCTAAAGTGAGTCGTCAAGTCGCTCGAAAGTTTAGCGATCACGTGCTTGCAGCTTTGGAGAATCGTACTCGCGAAGTTGGCAAATGCTTAACTATGGAAACGCGCACAACGCCTCCAAGTGTGGAGTTGCTTGAGTTGTGGAATCGTCAGCGCGAAATGAGTGAACAGCTTACAGAAAACGCTTCAGACGTTTCTAATAGTGAGCCACATCGCGCAGTAATGTTGGTGATGGCTGACCGTTTGCATCGCACTATTAGCCGCGATACGGATTTGATGTATCATTCTTGCGAAGATTTCATTGAGGATTTGCAAATTGTGCAACGCTCTTTGGCAGAAGGCGGAGATCCTCGTGCTGCATATGGTCCTTTGCAGGATTTGATTTGGCAGGCGCAAACCTTTGGATTCCACATGGTTGAAATGGAATTCCGTCAGCATTCTCTTGTACATTCTCGTGCTTTGGAAGATATTCGCGAGCACGGATTGCATGGAGAGCGAGGTCCGCTTCAGCCAATGACTCGTGAAGTGCTCGATACGTTCCGCGCTTTGGGTGCAATTCAAAAGCGCAACGGAATGCGTGCTGCTCGACGCTACATTATTTCCTTCGCAAAATCTGCTCAGCATGTGCGCGATGTATTTGAGCTTAATCGTCTTGCATTCGCTCACCCACAGGATGCGCCAACAATCGACGTCATTCCGCTGTTTGAGCAGCTTGAAGATTTGCAGAATTCCGTAAATGTGCTTGAGGAGATTATTAAAATTCCTGAAGTGCAAGCTCGTCTTAAGGCTACTGGTCGCAAGATGGAAGTTATGCTTGGATATTCGGATTCTTCCAAGGATGCTGGCCCTACTTCCGCAACGCTTGCTTTGCATTCCGCTCAGGAGCGAATTGCTCAATGGGCTAAGAAGCATGATATTGATTTGACACTGTTCCACGGCCGCGGTGGTGCTGTTGGTCGCGGTGGCGGTCCTGCAAACCGTGCAGTGCTTGCTCAGCCTGTTGGCTCCGTCAACTGCCGATTCAAGCTTACTGAGCAGGGCGAGGTTATTTTCGCACGATATGGCAATCCAATTCTTGCTATTCGTCACGTTGAATCTGTTGCTTCTGCAACTTTGCTTCAGTCTTCGCCAAGTGTTGAGAAAACTAACACTGATATGACGAAGAAGTATGCGGATATGGCTGCAAAACTTGATGTTGCAGCTCATGAGCGCTTCCTTGATTTGTTGCAAACGGATGATTTTACTCCATGGTTCTCCACGGTTACGCCGCTTAGCGAGATTGGCTTGCTACCAATCGGTTCTCGCCCAGCTAAGCGCGGTTTGGGTGCGAAGTCTTTGGACGATTTGCGCACAATCCCGTGGGTGTTCTCCTGGGCTCAGGCTCGAATCAACTTGGCAGCATGGTACGGTTTGGGCACGGCTTGTGAAAAGTTTGGTGACTTGGAAACTTTGCGCAGAGCTTACGAAGAGTGGCCGCTGTTCAGTACTTTTATTGACAATATTGAGATGTCTTTGGCTAAGACAGATGAGCGTATTGCTCGCATGTACTTAAGCCTTGGAGATCGTGAAGATTTGAGCGATAAAGTACTTTCAGAAATGCAGCTTACTCGCAAGTGGGTTTTGCAAATTGTTGACGACAAGTGGCCTTTGCAGCACCGTCACGTGCTTGGCCAGGCTATTCGTGTGCGCTCGCCTTATGTTGACGCGCTGTCTGTAATCCAGTCGCTTGCATTGCACAAGCTTCGCAACAAGGTAGACAAAGAAGAGCTTAGCGAAAGCCAGCAGGCAGAGTTCATCTACCTTATTCTTTGCACTGTTTCTGGTGTTGCTGCAGGCTTGCAGAATACTGGATGATTTTATAAGTTTATATGATTAAGAAAAGCCTTCGTGCTGCTTTATTAGCTGTGCGTTGGCTTTTCTTTTTATAATCATATTTTATAAATTTTGTTAGCTTTTATAGCATATTTTCTATTTAACACAGTAACGATAGAATATGTTTTATAAGTCGAAGTGTTTTCAAAATTTGTTGATAGCTTGTATTCGTCACCTTTGCGCAAGCGCATCAATACAAGGAGGTAATAATGCACGAGACAGTCAAAGAAGATCTTTTAGAAGAAGATTCACTTTTGGCTACATCTGTGTGGAGCGCGATGCTAGCTGGTAACCGTAAGTTTGCAGAAGGCTCATTAAATTGTGATGGACTTAGTGAAGAAACGAGATTATCTCTTGTTGAAGGTCAGCATCCTGGAGCTGTTGTTCTTTCCTGTGCTGACTCGCGCGTTGCTCCAGAATTTGTGTTCGGTGCCGGTTTAGGTGATATTTTTTCTGTTCGCACTGCAGGCGAAGTGCTTGATGATGCTGTAATAGCTTCGCTAGAATACGCTGTAAGCGATTTGGGAGTAAAAGTGCTTGTTGTGCTTGGGCACGAGCATTGCGGTGCTGTGCAAGCCGTTTTGCCGAATGTGCAAAAGCTGGTTTCTAAATACGGCGAAGATGAAACAAGCGAAATAATTGAGTCTAGCGAGTCAATATTGCTTCGTTCTTTAGGTCCTGCTGCACTTGCTGGTATTGAAGAAGAATTAAACACGGATGATATTGAACGAATCCATGTATCTAATATTCTTGCTGAAATATGTAATAAATCTCAAACTATTCGTGAATCCGCTTTTAATGATAACCTCATGCTAGTTGGTGCTAGGTATAGAATGAAGGATGGTTTGGTAGAGGTTCTTTCATGCTAAGTAGCATGTAGTCGCATTTTTAACAGAATTATTAATACGTTGTTAGGTTACAAATATGAATCAATCATCTAAAGATACGCTTGGTGCAAATTCTGCAAATTCCACTAATTCTGCGAATTATCTTTTCTTGCTTGTTGGAGCTCCTTTAGTAGCTTTTATTATTGCAGCTGCTCCTGCGTTACAGGGGCGACATCCTTGGTTTCTAATTGATACAACAATTCGAGGTGTTTCCGGCTTGTTGCTACAAGCGATACCTTTTACTCTCATAGGTGTGCTTGTTTCTGCTGCAGTAGAAACTTGGGTAACTGCTGATTTTATTGAGAAACATGCTCCAAAATCTACGGCAAACGGTTTTTTGGCTGCCATATTGGCTGGCGTTTGCGTGCCTGTTTGTGATTGTGTAGTAGTTCCAACGTTTTCTCGTTTAGTCGCAAGAAAACTACCATTGCCGTGCGCCATAACTTTTCTATGTGCAGTTCCTGTTGTAAATCCAGTATCTGTATTAGCAACATTTTATGCGTTCTCTGACGCTCCAGCTGTTGCTATTATGCGTATTGCTCTAGGTGTTGGTATTGCATTACTGGTTGGATTAACTTTTGTTATATTTCCTTCGAAAATCAATATTTTACGTAAGAAAATTTTAGTAGAAAACGAATCTTCTTTACATTGTTCTTGCGAATTGAATAACGAAAGTAATCTCACAAAAAATAATATTGAAAAGCCTAGTATTTCTGTGCAAATTCGCAAATATGTGAAGCATATACATCAGGATTTAATAAAATTAATTCCAATTATTGTATGTGGAACTATAGTTGCTTCTGTAATTCGCGCATGGCTCGGAGCTGATCCTGCTTCTCGCGTACAAGTGAGTAATGTGTTAATTGCTATTCCTGTAATGATGGCTATTGCGTACGCAAGCTCTCTATGCTCCAGCTCAGATGCTGTAATTGCAAGAAGTTTAGCAACATCATTGCCTATGTCGTCGGTGCTAGTATTTCTGCTGTTTGGTCCTATGCTTGATTTAAAGAATACGCTTATGCTCGTTGAGGATTGCCGTGGTAAATTTGTGTGGCGCTTAACATTAACTATTGCTTTTGCGTGCTTCCTAGCGTCATTATTAGCTCACTGGGCTTGGGGGTTCATCGCATGAAAAAACAAAAATGTGTTGAGCATAATGCTTGTAAAAAAATCACTTTAGCTCAATTGGTAGAAGCTATTTTATTGCTATTTTTTGCAGTCATAATTGCGGAAGTTACTTTAAGCGGTCAATATACGCTTTTTACTACGCCTAGAGCATATTATTATTTGTTAATTACTGCTATTTTGCTATTTATTCTGTCTATATGCGCTGCGATTGGATGGTTTTCTGTTTCTTCGCGCGATGTTTGGCGTATGCTTGTAGCTTTCGTTGTTCCTGCGCTACTTATTATTGTTCCTTTGCGTTACGCTCAAAATATTAGTGTAGATGGATTCGACCAGTATGCTGGTGGTCGTGCTATTGCTATTCGTAGCCAAAATTATCCTTTGCCAGGATTGTATGAAAAATCTCATGAGATAGCAGTTGATGATGATGATTTTGGCTCCTGGTATGACGAAATCGATCATAATGCTGCAAAATATGATGGATACACGATTACTCTTACAGGTTTTGTTAGCAGAGATTCTACGTTGAATGCAAATCAATTTAGGGTATCTCGTCAGCTTATGTCATGCTGTATTCTCGACATGTCTCCGTTTGGATTAGTTGCCGAAAAATCAAATATTGGCGAAATTCAAGATCATGAATGGGTGCGTGTTCGTGCACGCGTTTCTAGAGGCAATATTGGCATTCCTGGATATCAGCATCCTGGAGTTGTGCTGCACGTTATATCAATGCAAACAGCTCAAGCTCCAACTGGATATTTTTATCGCCCATAAATAATTTATCTTCGTTAATGGTGATAATTATTTTAGAATTGTTGATATCGCATAGAAGTAAACTAAGATAACAAGTATGGCGATTGGTTTTAATATTCTACTCATTATGATTTTTTTGCTATTTGGTTCCGTATTTGCGGCAACCGAATTAGCTTTAGTGAGCTTGAGAAGTTCGCAAATTGATCGCATGGAATTGCAGGATGCGCGTGGTGCTAGAGTTGCAAAAATTGCCCGCGATCCTAACACTTTTCTATCTGCTCTACAAATTGGGGTAACTCTTTCTGGCTTTCTTTCTGCATCGTTTGGTGAGTCTGCTTTAGCTCCGTATGTTGTGCCGGTTGTATGTTCATGGGGTGTGCCGGCTCATGTTGCAGGCCCTCTTACTACAATCTTCTTAACTCTTATTATTTCGTACTGTTCGATTGTTATTTCTGAATTAGTTCCAAAACGTATTGCTATGCAGCGTGCTGAGCAGATTGCGCGATCGGTTGTGCCGGCAGTAGATATTTTCTCAAAGATTTGCAAGCCTTTAATTTGGCTTATTGGTAAGAATACTAACGGTTTTGTGCGCCTTCTTGGGTTTGATCCTAACGAGAAGGAAAGCGAAGTTTCTGACGAAGAATTGCGCGTGCTTGTCAATAGCAATAAGCGTTTAAGTCAGGATGAGCGCAATATTTTGGATGACGTGTTTGATGCTTCGGAAACTATTGTTGCTGAAGTGATGCGTCCTCGTGCTGATGTTGAGTTTTTGGATGGTTCATTGAGCCTTGAAGAAGCTGCCGCGAAAATTCGTGAGCTTCCGTATTCTCGCTACCCTGTTATTGGCAAAGATTTTGATGATGTTATAGGTTTTGTGCATGTTCGCGATTTGCTAGATGTGCGTGATTCAAATGCAAAAACTGTTGCAGATGTAACTCGCGAAGGAATTAGTCTTCCTGGAACTTCCAAACTATTGCCGAGCCTGGAACTTCTTCGTAAACGTGGTATTCATTTGGCTGTTGTCATCGATGAATATGGTGGAACTGACGGTATTGTTACGCTCGAGGACATGACAGAAGAGCTAGTTGGAGATATTCGCGATGAATATGATTTGCCTGGTGAAACTGAGCAAAATAATGTGAATAAAACAACTGCTTTTGTAAATGGTGTTGCAAAAATTGATGGCGGTATGACCATTGAAGATTTTGCTGACATTACCGGCATTGAGCTTGAAGACGGTCCGTATGAGACTGTTGCAGGCTACTTTTTAGCGCATACTGGTTCAATGGGAAGTGTTGGAGCTGTTTTGCATGATGCGGATGGTTACGATATGACTGTGACTGCGGTTGATGGTAGGCGTATTGCGACGATTGAAGTGCGTCGCCGCGCGTAGTTTAAGCCATAGCAGTAGAATAATAACGGTATTAACAAACCTAAGGAAGGATAGAACATGGCTTTGTTGCATATTTTGCCAGGTCTCGACGAAGCGGCCAGTGAAAAGGCTGTTGCCATTTTACAGAATCGTTTAAGCCACGAGCAGGAAGCTGCTTTGGTGCTTAAGCATGCGCATTGGAATGTTACTGGTTCAGATTTTATTGCAGTTCATGAAATGCTTGATCCACAGGTTGCTGAAGTTTTGGCGCAGGCGGATGAAACTGCTGAGCGAATTGCAACTTTGGGCGGTTCTCCACTTGGACGTGCTGATGATGTTGTTGCTGCTCGTACATGGAAGCGTTTTGCTTTGACTGGTCGCAAGTCCACAAAGGAGTATTTGCAAGCGCTTATTGAATACTATAACGATATGATTGCAGACGATCGCAAGGCTATCGCGGAGCTTGATGAGCTTGATTTAGTTAGCTCAAATATTATTCAAGATCATGTTCAACAGTTGGAAAAGTTCCAGTGGTTCATGCGTAGCCATCTTGATTAATTAACCTCTGTTTAATTTTTTTGATTCAAACCGCAACATGCTATTTTCTTTTTATGGCGTGTTGCGGTTTGACATTTTCTGTGTCTGTGCTAATGTAACTACTTGTATGTTTTAGGCGTACGAGTTGGGCCCGTAGCTCAGGTGGTTAGAGCGCATCCCTGATAAGGATGAGGTCGGAGGTTCAAGTCCTCCCGGGCCCACGGAATTGAGTGATTATTTCATTCAATACCGAATGGGGCTATGGCGCAGCTGGTAGCGCATCTGCTTTGCAAGCAGAGGGTCAGGAGTTCGAGTCTCCTTAGCTCCACGAACAGGGTTCTGATTGATTTTCCAATCAGAACTTTTTTGTTTATTAATTTATTTTTTTGGATTTGTTTTGGTTTTGCATTATTTAAGCTTGTGTTGATGAGAATGTTTCTCATCAAGGCTTCATGGTATATTAAAGAGACAAATAAATAATTAAAAGTCATTGTTAATTCCAAAATTGGGATTAACCAAAAATCAACATAAGTATCTTTACGCCGTGTATTGAGTGCGCTATTTAGGTTGCGCTCAGTGGGTTAACAAGGCGTGAAATCGTGTGTTAGCAGCGTCTTAAGCGTAGTTAACCTGATCAGCGTAAGGAAAGTGTATGCGTAAACTTTTAGCATATTGCCGTCGTGCACCACAATTAACAGTCGTAATTCTTGCTTTTCCGTTTATTGCGCCTTTGTACTCGTATAATTTGCCTATATTAACTACTTTCTGTGAGCAAATTTCTAATTTTTCGCAGCAAATCTTTGATTTTTTAAAAATTAATTGCAGTATTTCCATAAGTATTAGTCTTGGCAAAACTATTATCGCTATTCTCGTTTTATATACGAGCGTTATTTCTTTGCGTAATATGATTAAACATTTACTGCATGGAACTTTAGGTATTGATCTACTTGCTTTTGTTGCATTGCTTACAACACTTTGTATTGGTGAGTTCTGGGCAAGTTATTTGATTGTTGTAATGGTTTGGACTGGAGAAGCTATAGAAGATTTTGCGCATATGAAAGCTCAGCGCAATCTATCTCTTTTAGTAAGCGCAGCTCCAAAAACTGCTCACCTTATGACTTTGCCAGGTATTGAGCATGGTATGAATCATAATCAAGCAAATGATGAATCATACGAACCGCCATGTTTGAGTGAAAATCAGTGCAAGCCTAGCTCGTGTGTTCTGTGCCAGCATGCTGAATTTAGAAAAGTAGATGCCGCTAATTCTAAGCAATCTAATAGTAGCGAGCAAAATAGCGAAAGTAATTGCGAAAATAATGACTTGCAAAATTGCAACTGTAAACAAAATAATTGCCCATTTTTGCAAGCATCTACAGACAACGAAATCTCCTCAAATTTGCAGCGTTACGCTACAGTTCCTGTTGATGAGCTAAAGATAGGAAACGTAATTATTGTGCTTCCTGGCGAAACAGTGCCAGTTGACGGTGAATTATTAAGCGGTTCTGCAATTTTAGACACAAGTGCTATTAACGGAGAATCTGTTCCTAGAGAAGTCTATGCGGGAGCTGCAGTGCTTTCAGGCTGTGTAAACGGTGGAGTTGTGCTTATTATGCGCGTAACAAAGCTGTCTAAAAACTCGCAGTATCAGAAAATCATGCAGCTTGTTGAGTCTGCTAGGTCTTCTAAAGCTGCAGTAGTTAGATTTGCAGACATGCTATCTGTGCCGTTTACAGTATTATCTTTTGCGATTGCAGGTCTTGCTTGGAGCTTTTCTGGCGACGCATTGCGATTTGCGCAAGTATTGGTTCTAGCAACCCCATGTCCTCTGCTTATTGCAGTTCCAGTTGCTTGCATGGCTGGTACTGGGCGTTTAGCAAAACTTGGAATTGTTGTTAAAAGTCAGGATGTGCTTGAGCAATTAAGTCGTGTAACAGACGTATTTTTTGACAAAACCGGCACGCTAACTGTAAAACAGCCGCAAGTTGTAAACGTAGACGTAATCGATACTACGCAGAAAGCTGATCGAATTGTGATGCTCGCAGGTGTGCTAGAAACGTATTCTCAGCATATTCTCGCTGGAGGTATAGCAAAAGCAGGTTCAGTTTTGTGGGAGCACACGCATCCATCTTCAACTCCGCAATTGCCTAGCGTTAGAGAATACCCAGTAGTGCATAGTGTGAAGGAAACTGCAGGTCAGGGTATTCAAGGCGTTGTAGATGGTGTTTTGGTGCGCGTTGGGCGTAGAAAGTATGTTACTGAGCAAACTGATATTAATAAACAGGTCATGAATCATATTGCGACACAACATATTGCGGCACAACATGTAGTCAATGCGCTCGCTGCAGACGAAATGGCAACCTATGTTTCCTTTGACGGAGTGCTAGTTGGTCGGATTGTGTTAAAAGACGTGCCTCGCGATAACGCGAAATCAACTATTGACGCATTGCGTACGCTTGGTGCGCGCTCAATATCTATTCTTACTGGAGATAGTTTGCAAGCTGCAACAACAATTGGTAAAAGCGTTGGAATTGACACAATATATGCAGATTTGCTTCCGCAAGATAAATTAGCGTATGTAAAAAAGCACAATTACAATGCAGCCAAAAGTAAGAAAGATTCGACTGTAACAATGATGGTTGGAGACGGTGTAAACGATGCTCCAGTGCTTGCGGCTGCAGATATTGGCGTAGCGGTAACGGATGGCACAGATACGGCAGCATCTGAATGTGCTCAGTTAGTTATTATGAACAACGATATTTCTTCTGTTGCAAGCGCAATAAGAGTAGCAAAACATACTAAATGCGTTATGGTTCAGTCAGTATTGATGGGCATTGGATTGGCAATTATAAGTATGATTTTTGCGGCTTTCGGTTTTATTCCAGCAGTTATTGGCGCAATGATGCAAGAAGCAATTGATGTTGTTGCTATTATGTGGGCTTTAACAGCATTGCGCGAACGAAAATAAAAATATTTTTGGCAATATTTTTTACGATATTCATTACGACACCTTTAATAATATTCGTTTGAGCATTTTATTTATTTGAGCATGTTGTAAGACGAAGTAATGCGCTAGTCTAATTATGAAAGCATACGAGTTAGCTGCAAACGGTAAGAGCTCAAGCTTGTACGTAACTTATTTTTGGCGAAGAATTACATATAAACGCTTTACAGTTACGCTGCTGAGTGGATTGAGGCAACCTATGCTTGTAGGCCGCGCTAAATAGCGCGAAAACGGCGAAAAGTGCCGTATAATACAGCTCAATATGGGGATAATAATGGAAAAAAATAATTTAAGCGAAAATGTTTCACAAGAAACATCTCAACTGCGTATTGCTGTAATAGGAGCAGGCCCTGCAGGAGTGTATTCTTCCGATATCTTCTTACGCCAGATTGCAAAGCGTGGAGAAGAATTGGGATTAGGCTCTAGCGCTCGCATCGATCTTTTTGAAAAATTGCCAGTGCCTTTTGGATTAGTGCGTTACGGAGTAGCTCCTGACCATCCAAGTATCAAATTTATTGCGGATGCGCTTGAAAAGACGCTTGATAATCCAAATATTCATCTTTATGCAAATGTTGAATTTGGTAAGGATATTGCATTAGAAGATTTATTGGAACGCTACGATGCTGTGCTATTTGCAACCGGCGCTGTGAAAGATAGGCCTCTTCGAGGAGTTCCAGGCGCCGATTTAGACGGAGTGTACGGAGCTGCAAAATTCGTAGAATGGTACGACGGATACCCGACTAGCAATCGAGAATGGCCGCTTGAAGCAAAAGAAGTAGCTGTTATTGGCGGCGGAAATGTGGCAATGGATGTTGCTCGTGAGCTTTTACGAGATCCTGATTATTTGCGCGCGCATACGGATATTCCAGACGACGTGTATGAGGGATTGCAAAAAAATAAAACCCAAACCTTGCATTTATTTATTCGTCGTGGAGTTGCCCAAGCAAAATTCTCTGTTCAAGAATTGCGCGAAATGGAAAAGTTATCCGGAGTGCAAATTGTTATTAATGAGGATGATTTTGAACTTGACGATGAGACTATTGAAGTAGCCGGTAACGATAAGCTCACGCGTCAAATGGTTGAGGAACTTTTTGCGATTCGAGACATGGCAGAAGATATGGAAGATGGCGGAAACGTTGATTTTGAGGGGAATCCAGCCGACAAACGCTATATTATCCACTTCAACTGTGCGCCGGTAGAAATTCTTGGTGAAGATGGGCGTGTGAAAGCAATACGAGTTGAGCGAACTGTAACAAGCGCGGATGGCACAATGACTCGTACTGGAGAGTTCGAGGAGTATGCCGTTCAAGCTGTTTACCATGCCATTGGCTACCATCCTGCAGAAGTTACAGGAATTGCTTACGACGAAAAGCGTACTTTGCTTGCAAATATTGATGGACGCTTAGTGACGTCTGTAGAAAATGGCGAAGTCCGTGAGCGATTGTATGCAACTGGCTGGGCTAAGCGTGGGCCGGTAGGATTAATCGGCTCTACAAAATCTGATGCTCTTTTGATTGTTAATAATATGCTTGAAGATTTATCTAAAGCTGGCAATGCTGGGCGAATCGCACCTGATCGCGATGAAAATTCTATAGATAAATTATTGGCAGAAAAGGGCATTAAACCAATTGATTACGCCGGTTGGAAGCGAGTTGACTCTTATGAGCGTGAGCTTGGAGCCAATGAGCAGAGAACTCGAAAGAAAGTTGTTTCAGCGTCTGAACTTGTAAATATTGCTTTAGGTAGCAAATAATGCCCTAAATAAACTGAAAATATTGCTTAGTATTTAAGTTTGTAGTTAGTAAATACGCAGTATATATTCAGAAAAATTTAAGTTCGCATTATTAGGATAGTTCGTATGTTGAAAGGCTTGAGAATACACTATGGCAGCTTAAAAGCCGCACTATTTTTTGTTGTTGTGTGGCTTTTTCTTGCCTTATGTTGGGTTCTTGCTGGCTCGCATCTGTCATCACTAATATGGTTCATTATTCCTGGTATTGCATTTAGTGTTTTTGCTTATTGGTGCTCAAGTAAGCTTGCGATTATTGCTATGCGTGCTACAGAGGTTAGTGAAGAAGAAGAGCCTGTGCTCTACGCAATGGTTAGAGATTTATCTGCTCGAATTGGTAAACCTATGCCGCGAGTAATGGTTTCTCCCTACGAAAGTCCTAATGCTTTTGCAACCGGTAGAAGTGAGCGTCATGCAAGCATATGTTGTACTCGTGGTTTGATTAATATCCTTAACGAGCGCGAGTTACGTAGTGTTATTGGTCATGAATTAACTCATATTTATAATCATGATATTCTCGCTTCTTCGCTGGCTACTGCTACAGCAACAGTATTAACGTACGTTGGTTCTTGGCTTGTTTATGTTGGTGATACATATCGTCGTGATATTCGCAAGTATTGCAAATTTATTGGTAAGTTTTTAAATATTTTATTCGCTCCTATTGCTTCTGTTATTATCAATGCAATTATTCCTGGTTCGCGTGAATTTGACGCAGATAAGGGAAGTAGTGAAATTACTGGAGATTTTGCTGCGCTTGCTTCCGCACTTAATAAAATTACCTACGGCATGCAGCTTCACGAGATGAAATCTACTGCTGGATTGCAGGCTGTTGCTTCTTTGATGATTATTTGCCCATGGAATAATAACGCTCCTGCGCTTGTGCGTTTGTGTACTGCGCGTCCTACTGTTCAGGATAGGATTGGGCGTCTAATGAGCATTGCTGCATGAATATTTTGTTTGTTGAACTTGCTTGTCTTGTTTATTGAGTTCATAAACTGATTCCTAAATATTGAAGCGGTAAGCTGTGCATGATACCCTTAGATGGTTGTTGAAACTAGTTTGCTTTTAGTTACAGCATGCGGATGTAGTTCATCGGTAGAATGGAAGCTTCCCAAGCTTCAGAGGCGGGTTCGACTCCCGTCATCCGCTCCATTCAGATTGTAAAATTGTATAAGTTGTAGTTTTTGTACATTGGATGTATAAAAACTACAACTTACGCTTAGTTAAACTTTCTTTTTCTTGCAATTGTCACAATTGTGCTAGCAAACAGCATCAATGCAACGCTAAGTACAATTGGAATTATTTGTATTCCAGTACGAGGGAGTGCATTATTGGCTATTGTGGATTGTTTGTGTAAATGGGGGTCTTTCTTTACTAAAGTATTCGTCCACGCAACTTGTTTACCGTTTTCGTCAATAAGGACAATCGTATGATTGCCTTTATATTCTTCTGGAATAACTACGTCGAATACAATTCTGCCATATTCATTAATGTGAACTGTTACATATTTCATTCCATTTGCGCTATAAAGAAGTTTAGGGTTGGAATATATGTAGGCATAAGCTTTTACTGCTTTTTCTAGTTGTAATCTGCGCATGAATTCTGATGTTGCATTTACTGTAACAGTGATATGGTTATTTTTTCCCGCATAAGCAATGTTATTATTCCCGACGGTGAGAGTGTTGCACAACGCTGGAAGTAAATCTGCAATACTCTTTGGTGCTGATGGAATCTGTTGCTGTAATGTGTGTGATTCTGAGTTTGCGTTAAGCTCTATGTGGTTTCCGCGCATAGAATCGTTACTAACTGCAGGAGTTTGTAGAGTTTTGGAAGGATGCGTTGGTCCGGGAAATCCCATGCTTGGAATTTCCTTATGGTCTTGATCGAACTTATTAGTCTGTGGGGTTGTGCTATTTGCAGACTTATCAGGTTCGCCATTGCTAGAGTGCTCACTGTTGCCAGAATGAGATTCTGGTGTTGGTGGAACAGGTTGTGGCTCTGGTTTAGGCGCAGGTTTTGGCGGAACGGGTGTTGGATTCACCGGGTTTGGTTTCGGCTGCAGAGGCACTGCAGGTTGTTGATCAGGCGTCGGTGTCGGCGTAGGCGAAGGCGTTGGTTCCGGTGTTGGTGGAACAGGTGTCGGAGGTACGGGAGTTGGTGTTGGAGCTGGTGTCGCTGGTGTTAGCTCGGTCCATGGTGTTGATTTCTTTGCAGGAATTAACTCGGCCCACGTAATACTCTTTTTAGCTGGGTTTAGTGGTGTTGCTGGAATGATTTCTACAACGTGAGCTTTAAGAGTTACTTTCTGTTTTGCTTTGTTTGCAAAGGTTATTTCTACGATAAATGTTGTTTCTCCAGTGTTTGTTGTGTTTGGTTGTTTTACAACCTGTACTGTGCTGTTTTCTGGTAAGTTTTTTAAGTATGGTTTGAAGTCGAAATTATCGGGGATTTTATTGTCTTTTTTGACTTCTATTTTCTTGCCAGGTTCAGCAGTAACATTTGGAATTGGAGTAATGGTTTTGCCTGGTATGAGTTTTTTAGCTGGGTTTAGTGGTGTTGCTGGAATGATTTCTACAACGTGAGCTTTAAGAGTTACTTTCTGTTTTGCTTTGTTTGCAAAGGTTATTTCTACGATAAATGTTGTTTCTCCAGTGTTTGTTGTGTTTGGTTGTTTTACAACTTGTACTGTGCTGTTTTCTGGTAAGTTTTTTAAGTATGGTTTGAAGTCGAAATTATCGGGGATTTTATTGTCTTTTTTGACTTCTATTTTCTTGCCAGGTTCAGCAGTAACATTTGGAAGTTCCTCGATATTAACCAATCGTTTATGAATAGTTATTGGAACTAGAATAGTTTTTAATTTATTATCAGATAGTACGAGCAGTATTTTACCTTCGTAATTGCCGCATTGAGAAGTGTCAATTTTGTCGTATTCTGTAATGTCTGTAATGGTAGAGCCTTGCGGTATATCGTTAGGATTAAGAAGATGCTTTATTGCTGTGCCTTTTGGCAATGGATCATTTTCCATAATGTCAATATTCGTAATTTTAGGTTCGAAAGATTGTTCGTCAGTTTTAATAACTGGTTCGTTAACTAATCCGTCGAGTGCAGCAATTTTGCGACCGGTTCCTTCAATTTTATTGCGTTCGCCAACTGTGAATCCTTCGAAACTATCCATTCTAGGCTCAAAGTAACTACGAGATCCGTGACCTTCTCCAGATCTTCCTATGCTTATTGCGCCGTTAAGGTTTCCTATTGGTCCTATTACTTTATCATTATCAACCTTGTAATGAACAGCATAACCCTCTTTTGTTAATTGATCGCCAAAATCAGATGTTTCCCAAAGCCATTTGTTGAATATATTACCTTTGATCCTCGGAGCGTTAAAAGTATAGGCCTTTGTAATCCATTGGTAATTTTTTTGTTTAGCGTAAATTAAAGCACGTTGAGATAAATAACCTCCGAGAGAATGCCCTGTTATATATAAATTAGTAGCAAGTTTTTCTCTATTGATTTTATCCATCACATTGTTTACATCTAAAGCTTGGCTCGGGTTTAATCCAATTGCTAGTTTAATGTCATTAGTAAAATCTCCGCCGCTTTCAGTTCCTCGGATTGCAAGAACTTGCACGCCGTTTTGCTCAATAAATGGGTATGCAGGATTTACATTTTCAAAAAGAATAGCATCAAATCCGCTTCCAAAGTGGTATGTTTCTTTGACTTTCCAGAATGGCGCAAGCTCGTTATGCATAAGCTTGTATTCGTTGCGATTTTTGTAAATTTTAGTGAGTGGTCTTGAGTAGTCAAGTACTTCTTTGACGTAACTGTCTTCCCTATACACAAGCTCCATAAAAAGCGCCATATCGCGAGGGCTAATATCCCACCTGCGAGGATTGTTATCGTTTTTGTCATCTAACCCGTCGCCGTCGGTGTCCTTAATAAGTGGATGCGAATTATACCCGTAATATGTGCGTCCGTTTTTTACGTAAGTGTAAAGCTCTTCGCTGTTCTTCAGACCGTCGCCATCGCTATCTTGATCTGGATCTAGCGCGGCTTTATGGTAAAGCAAAGAATCAATCTGATTATTTTCCAAACGAATTCGACCAGTAGAAATGTCGTGAGCAGTTTGTGCAGTCAAAGGAGTGTGAATTGGTGATGTTTCTTCTGCAACTGCGGTTGTTGCTAACGAAGGTACGTAAATCAGAGATGAAACAATCAAACCAAAAGCTAATACAATTCCACTAATTGTGTGAATGGTACTTACTTTTCTCATACTGCTATTCCTTACTTTTTGTACAGACTTCTACTTTATTTTGAAAATATTTTTGCGAGCAGCACAACAGATTTAGCTCAACGTGTTGATTTTATCAGATTTAACAACTTCATAAAATTGTATCTAGTTGAATCAGATAATTTTAATAAGTACCAAAAGTTAATACTTAAGCTTATGCGGTGTAATAGGAAAGAATTTCATTAGATTAATTGATATAGGAAAAGCGCTGAGCTACTTGGGATATTAATGAATCATCGGTAAATCAGCGCTTAGCTTATTGTTAATAAATTACACGAGGTAGCTATCTATTGCTGGTGCTAATTAGCAATCCTTAATTAGCAGTAATTAGAACGTGCGAACATCGTAGAAGTTGTTAAGTTCTTCCATCCAACGTCCAGTGCCAGAAATATCTCCTCTAGTACCTACGGTGAAACCTGGGAAATTGTTCATACGAGCCTCAAGATAGCTTCGAGAGCTATGTCCTTGCGCAGAATTGCCGACGCTTATAGCTCCAGCAAAATTGCCAACAGAACGAATAACCTTGTCGTTGTCTACTTTGTAATGAACAGCGTAACCTTCTCGAGTGAGCTTATTGCCAGTATTGGCGACGGTACGTAACCAACGGTTGAAAATATTTCCCCAAATTTGTGGTGAATTGAATGTGTAAATTTTCTTAATCCAGTTGTAGCCTTTGCCTTTAGCACGAATTAAAGCACGCTGTGCAAGATATCCTCCGAGGGAATGTCCGGTAATATACAAATTGCTAACAGTATTTTCGCGACCATAACGCTCAATCAACTGCTCAACATCTTTAGCTTGATCTGGGTTATGACCTACAGCTATTGCAAAATCATCATCGTAATCATTAAATTGGGAAGTTCCACGAATTGCTAGTACTTGAACAGTGCCTTGTTCTAAGAATGGGTATGGACTTACATTTTCAAACAAAACAGCATCAAATCCTCCCCTCTTGTGGTAGGTTTCTTTAACTTTCCAGAATGGTGCAAGCTCGTTGTGCATAAGGCGGTACTCATTGCGATTTTTGTAAATGTCGTGAAGCGGTTTAGTGTAATCGAGTACCTTATTTATGTAATTATCATCTCGATAAGAAAGTTCAGAGAATAAAGCCATATCGCGAGGACTAATATCCCACCTGCGAGGATTGCTGTCTTGATTATCTGGAATACCATCGCCGTCGGTATCGTTCATCATAGGGTGAGAATTGTACCCATAATAAGTCTTACCGTCTTTAGTGTAAGTGTAAATTTCCTGACTATTAGTTAAGCCGTCACCATCTAAATCAGCTTGCGGATCAAGAGGCTTCTTGTGATATAAAGACATATCCAAAGCCCCAGGTAAATCTAAGCCTATAGTTCCATTTGCGATTTGTTTAGCTGTTTCAGCAGTAAGTGGAGTTTTTGCATAATTATCTGCGGTTGTTGCCATTGCTGGCATTGCGAAAGCAGATAGGCTCAAGAGCATGCATAGGCTAGTTAGGAACCCTGTTACTGCATTGCGTTTCATAGTATCCTCCCATATTTTGTTTAGTTTTGTAGTCAACAAATGTATAGGACGACTGTTTACGATTTGTAGCACCTCTTTGTTAACTACGTGCGTTATATAAATTAATCGAAATTTATTTTGCCGCCACAATTGCTATTCTACACAATTCGTCAATTGTATAGTCTACATAAACAAAAGTCCATACTTCTAAATAAATGTTGTTGCTCCTTTTTGTTTACTAAAATCATTGACGATGTGTATAAGAGCCATAGAAAACATCTATATAACTAGAATTATCAATAGCCATAATCTATTCTTAATAATGAAAATAAAAGCGCAACGAAGGCGCAAATGACCTATTTAGGAGAATGATATGAGTTTAATGAACACACATATTCTTCCATTCAAAGTAAATGGTTATAAGAATGGCGAATTTGTTGAAGTAAACGATACTGATGTTCTTGGCAAATGGGCAATTTTCTTCTTCTATCCAGCTGATTTTTCATTCGTATGCCCAACTGAATTGGAAGATCTTGCAAACCACTATGAGGAATTGCAAAAGCTAGGCGTTGAAGTTTACTCAGTCTCTACGGATACACATTTTGTACACAAAGCATGGCATGACGATTCTGAAGCAATTGCAAAAGTAAAGTACACTATGTTGGGTGATCCTTCTGGAGCTCTTTCGCGTAATTTTGACGCTTGGAATCAAGAATCCGGTTTAGCTCACCGTGCTACGTTCCTCGTAGATCCGCAAGGTATGATTCAGTTCTTTGAGATGACCGCAGACGGAATTGGTCGTAACGCCGACGAGCTCCTTCGTAAAGTTAAAGCAGCACAGTATATTGCAGCGCACCCAGGCGAAGTTTGCCCAGCAAAATGGGAGCAGGGCGAAGAAACCTTGGAACCTTCTATCGATTTAGTCGGCAAAATCTGATTTTTGCAATTAAATATTAAAGAATCTTTTTAAAGAATATTCTCAATGCGTAGGGAGCTACGTTCATAGTTTCCTACGCATTCGCTTATTTTTACTTGTGACTAAAATTACCGAAGGAAGTAAATTATGTCTTTGTTGAATGCGTCATTAACTGCTCAGCTTTCAGAATTACTAAAAAAGATGGTATCTAAAATAGAAATCGTTTCTTACGTTGATAATTCTGAAACATCTCAAAAAGTTAAATCCTTACTAGAAGAAGTATCTCAACAAAGTGACAAAATTAGTATTTCTGAAGTAAATAATAATAAAATTAGCAATGTAAAGCGTAAGCCAAGCTTTGAATTGCGTAGAAAACTAGATAATCCAGTAAATGGAGAATCCACTGTATCGATTAGTTTTGCGGGATTGCCTTTAGGGCACGAATTCAGCTCTTTAGTACTAGCACTTCTACAAGTAAGTGGCTATGCGCCAAAAATTAGTGATGAGCAACGCGATGCAATACTAAAGCTTGGTTCACACAATGTGACAACGTACATGTCGGTAACTTGCCTGAATTGCCCAGAAGTTGTGCAATCGCTTAACACCATTTCTATTATTAACCCTAAAGTTCAGCATACTGTAGTTGAAGGTAGCGCTTTCCGCGAAGAAGTAGATAAACTTGGTGTAATGAGCGTGCCAGCAGTTTTTGAAAATGGCAAACTTATTTCCTCCGGACGAGCAGGAATTGACGAACTTGTATCTGTGCTTGCATCACAAGAAAAATCTGTTGAGCAGGATGAGGATGGCAATAATGGTAATAGCGTTTCTTCGGCAAATGTTGCGCTCGCAGAAAAAATGAATTCGCAAAATCCATACGATATTGTTATTGTTGGCGGCGGTCCTGCTGCTTCTGCTGCCGCAATTTACACTGCTCGCAAGGGCTTGCGTACGGCTATGATTATGGATCATCGTGGCGGCCAGGTTGTAGAAACTGAAAGTATTGAAAATCATATTTCACAAACTCATACGACTGGTTCTCAACTAGCAGTAGATTTAACTAAGCATATTTCTCAATACGATATTGACGTATTTACTCCTGATTGGGCAGACTCGCTCGATTTATCTAAGGAACCATATGGGTTACATACTATTCATGCGCGTTCTGGCGGATCTTTGAAAGCGCGTGCAGTGATTATTGCAACTGGCGCGACTTGGCGTACGTTGGGCGTTCCTGGAGAAGATGAGTATAGGAATAGAGGCGTATCATTCTGTCCTCATTGCGACGGTCCACTTTTCAAAGATAAGAATGTTGTCGTTGTTGGCGGTGGAAATTCTGCTGGTGTTGAAGCTGCTATTGATTTAGCAGGAGTTGCAAAACACGTTACTGTGATTGAGTTCATGGATGTGCTTAAAGCGGATCAAGTATTGCTTAATGCTTTGCATAAATTACCTAACACTGAAGTTATTACAAGTGCTGCAGTAAGCAGTATTGAAGGTAGTGGTAGTAAAGTTACTGCAATACGTTACATAGATCGCAATAAAGCAGACAATGATGAAAACGAAGAACATATTGTTGAAACCGATGGGGTTTTTGTGCAAATTGGTTTAGCTCCGAATACTCGTTGGCTTGCAAATAATATTTCTCTTAATAATCGAGGAGAAATTATTACGAATCGCGCTGGATGCACTGATACTCCGGGTGTTTTTGCTGCTGGAGATTGTTCAGACGAACCGTATAAGCAGATCGTTACAGCGTATGGTTCTGGAGCCAATGCTGCGTTATCTGCATTTGACTATCTTATCCGCAACCCGCAAAATAAATAATTTATAAAATTTATTATGCAATAAACAATGGGAGGCGTCTTATGAATATTAGAGCGTTAGAATATCTAATAGCTTTTGCACAAGAAGGAAGCTTTACCAAGGCGGCTGTTCGTATGCGCGTCTCTCAGCCTACTCTTTCAACGCAAATTAAAAAACTTGAAGAGACTTTAGACGTAGAACTTATTGAGCGCACTCCCGGGAAACAAATCTTAACTCCTGCTGGGAGGGAAGTGGTTTATTACGCTAAACGTATTCAGGCAGATATGTCACGTATTCGACAAGCTGCAAGACGTTCAGAAGATCCATGGTCATCTACAGTGGTTTTGGGTGTGTTCCCAACGTTAGGACCATACTTACTTCCAAGAATTATGCCTGCACTCAGGCGTTTAAAACCAAAACTTACTATTCGTTTTATAGAAGAAAAATCAGCGAAACTTATTGATTTGCTAGATAGTGGTCAAGTCGACGCAGTTATATTAAGCGAAAGTTTGAATGCGCCTTCAATAAAAGTGTGTCATGTTTTTGACGAAGATTTTCTTCTTGCGGCTTCTACAAATTCTTTGCTAGGCCACGAGAGTAAACCAATTGAACTTTCAGATTTGTCTACTCAGAAAGTGCTTTTATTAGAAGATGGGCACTGTATGCGTAGAAGCATGCTCGATGTATGCCAAAAAGTAGGTGCGAAACAATCAGAATTTAGGGCAACGTCGTTAGAAACTTTGCGATATATGGTTATAGGTAGCAAAGATGTGACATTATTGCCGCGTCTTGCAACTGTACCTCCAATTGTGCAACCAATTGGTTTGACGTTGCGTGAGTTTAAGAATCCTAAACCTTATCGATCGTTATATTTGAATTGGCGTGCAGCTTCTCCAGTAGACAAAATTATGGAAGAATTGTGCAAAATAATTAGTTCAGCATGTTCTGATTTGCATAAAAAATAAGTAGGATATTCTGTTTAAAAATGAAAATAGGCACTTCTGTTTGCTAAGTTAGCTACAGAAGTGCCGTATTCTTCTTCTCTTACTTTTCTTTTATTCTCACTTTATTTTGAGAGTTACTGCCTCGTTTTATTTGTTGCTAAATTAATGATTTATAATTCAATGCCAAGATAGCGTGCTACTTGATTCACATCCTTATCTCCACGGCCGGAAACTGTTACTAAAACAATGTCATCCTTACTCATCTTTGGAACCATCTTCATAGCTTGTGCTATTGCGTGTGAGCTTTCCAAAGCTGGGATGATTCCTTCGACTCTAGAAAGTGCGCGGAAAGCTTGAACTGCTTCATCATCAGTGATCGCGTAGTATTCTGCGCGACCAGAATCCTTTAAATATGAATGTTCTGGGCCGACTCCAGGATAATCTAATCCTGCAGAAATAGAGTAGGCTGGAAGCTCGTTACCGTCATCATCCATAAGAACATAAGTTTTCATGCCGTCCGTAATACCAATTTTTCCATTCGTCATAGTAGCAGCATTTTGAGGAGTATCAGCACCTTTACCTGCGCCTTCAGCACCAATCAATCGTACAGACGGATCATCAATATATGCTGCAAAAGAACCAATTGCATTAGAACCGCCACCAATGCAAGCAATTACAGCATTCGGTAATCTGCCTTCTTTTTCTAGGATCTGCCTTCTTGACTCTTTGCTAATAACGCTTTGAAAATCGCGAACCATTTGTGGATAAGGGTAAGGTCCCACTGCGGAACCAACGATGTAGAAGGTATCATCCAAGTGCTGTGCATAATCCATAAATGCTGCAGTTACAGCATCTTTTAAAGTTTTTGTGCCCTCTTGAACAGCATGAACTTTTGCACCGAGCAAAGTCATTCTAAAAACGTTAAGTTTTTGGCGTTCGCAATCAAGTGCGCCCATAAAAATTTCGCATTCCATGCCGAATCGTGCTGCTGCAGCAGCAGTGGCAACGCCATGCTGACCGGCTCCGGTTTCAGCGATAATGCGCTTTTTACCCATGCGCTGAGCGAGTAAAATTTGTCCGAGAACATTATTCATTTTGTGAGCGCCGAGATGGTTTAAATCTTCGCGCTTTAAATACACTTTTGCGCCGCCTAAATATTTTGTGAAAGATTCAGCATAGTATAAAGGTGTTTCGCGACCGTCGTAATCTTTTAATAATCCAGCCAATTCATTGCGGAACTCTGGATCGTCTTTGTATTGTAAGTAAGCTGCTGCTACTGCGTCGAGTGCTGGACGAATCATATCTGGTACGTACTGTCCGCCAAATTCACCGTAATACATGTTTTGTTCAACTGCGTTTACCATAATTTTGCCCTTCTTGTGAGTGCCGAGGAAATCGGCATTAGGTTTGTTATTTGTTGTGTTGATTATTTTGTAATTTTGAAGGGCGTGTGCTCAGATAATAAAAAAGCTGGATGGCAGCTTATATGCCATTCAGCTCAAATAATGTTGATGATGAATCCGGCATAGCCCCGTTGATTTGTTTAAAATCAGCAAGCCCACACCGATATGTGAACTCGCTTTTAACTACGCCAGCTGCGCCAGAAACGAGTATTCATGTTCATCAACCTCCAATCTTGTTGCACAAGTTTAGCCGTAGCTGTGACAATGTCAACCTTTTAGTGTTAATTCGGCGTTTCGTGCGGAAAAAATTTAACCCCGGCGTCTATGCGCCGGGGAAATAAAGGAGAGAAGAAAAGAATAATTTTTTAGGTGCTTTGCACCTGTCTTTTTGTCGACAATATTATATAACCACACTATTCTGAGCAGAACAGTAACGCTAACTGATAATTACCTGAGAATTATCTACTTTTCTTCTAAATCTTGCTATTTTAGGAATTAATTTTCTAAAAACGGAATCATTTTTCTAAAAATACTATTCGCTTAAATCAGCACGATAGAAATGTTCATACGAACGTGACGGAGTTGGACCGCGCTGACCTTGATAGTGTGATCCGTTAACAGCTGAACCGTATGGGTTTTCACATGGTGAGCTTAACTGGAAGAAGCACATTTGACCAATCTTCATGCCAGGCCAAAGTTTAACTGGCAAAGTGCTAACGTTTGAAAGCTCCAAAGTAATATGACCTTCGAAACCTGGATCAATGAAGCCAGCTGTGGAATGTGTCAAAATGCCAAGACGACCGAGCGAGCTTTTGCCTTCCAAACGTGCAGCAATAGTAGCGTCAAGTTTTACATACTCCCACGTAGCGCCGAGTGCGAACTCTCCAGGATGAAGAATCCATGGCTCGTCAGGAGCTACCTCGAACTGTTCTGTAAGTTCTCCCTGATTTTCTGCAGGATCAACATACGTGTAAGCATGATTGTTAAATAATCGGAAGAAACGGTCGAGGCGCACGTCAATTGACGCTGGCTGTACCATTTCCGGGGTCCACGGGGTCAAATCAATGTGACCCTCATCATGAGCTTTGAGAATGTCGCGATCAGACAACAGCATGACGTCAAATCTCCTTGCAATAAAGCTTATACATCAGCAACTTCATTGTTCGCACGAAATATTTATTGCTATTTTGCGCGAAAAATACAATACGCACAATTGTAGCGCGTGCCGCGGTCTGTGATTATGATGCAAGCTATTTCCTGAAAACAAATAAATATTCATGAGCAATCAGCAAAAAATTTTATAGAAAATAAAAACACAAAACGCGGCACAGAGACGTAGGTTATGTAAGAAAACTACGTACTGTACCGCGTATTTATAAATCAGCTGATATTTTTTAGCTAATTGCTTGCTTTTTAAGCAACTGCAGTTAAGGATTTAGCCGCTTTACGCTTAGCAAGAAAACGCAAGAAGCACTTTCTAAGTTCGGAAGCAATTAACACAACCATTGAAAGACCGAGGCACTCGAACCATTCCGTTACGCTCAAAGGAACAGTGCCAAATGGCTCGTTCAAGAACGGTATGTAAATTACAGCCAACTGAAGCACAACAGAAATTGCTATAGCACCCCAAAGCCAACGGTTTGCAAATAAGCCTACAAATACGCTTTGTGAGTCTGAACGAGATGCTAACGCATTCAGCATTTGCGCAAACACAAGAATCGTGAAGCCCATTGTACGAGCGTGAGTAAGCTGAGCAGCGTGATCCATAATTCCAACAGAACGGTCCGTAAAGAATCCGCCTGCCAAATGCATATCCATGCCAATTAACGTAATAGCAGCCATGATTATGCCGATAAATACAATATCTCCCCACATTCGTCGGTCAATAACACTATCGGTAAGCTTTCGAGGCTTTCGATCCATTACGTCGTCAGTTTGCGGATCAACGCCCATCGCGAGTGCAGGAGCTGCATCCGTAAGCAAGTTAATCCACAAAAGCTGAGTTGCAAGCAAAGGCAAAGTAACTCCAACAGAGTTTGGCTGCGTAATTCCAAGCGCGCCAGCAAAAACTACGCCGCCGAAAACCGTACAAACTTCGCCAACGTTAGAACTGAGCAAGTATCGCAAGAATTTACGAATATTGTCGAAAATTCCGCGACCTTCGCGCACTGCTGCAACAATTGTAGAGAAGTTATCGTCAGCCAAAATCATCTTGGCAGACTCTTTAGTTACTTCTGTACCCGTAATGCCCATTGCTACGCCAATATCGGCAGATTTTACGGCTGGAGCATCGTTCACGCCATCGCCTGTCATCGCAACAATATTTCCTTGACGTTGAAGCGAAGAAACGATAGCTAACTTGTGCTCAGGAGCTACTCGCGCATACACGCTAGTTTTACTGATTGCTTCATCAAAAGCAATGTTGTCGTCGTCGCGTGAGAGCAACTCGTCAAGTTCGTCGCCTGTAAGCGCATGCTCATCTTTTCCAATAATTCCAAGATCTCGAGCAATACGCGTAGCCGTAAGAGGATGATCGCCTGTAATCATAACAGTGCGGATTCCAGCGCGATGAGCTTGAGCTACACTATCTCGAACTTCAATTCGCGGAGGATCAATAATTCCAACCATGCCGTTCCAAATCAAATCAGATTCTAGTACGTCACTTTGTTCTGCGACGTCCGCGATTTGACCTGCAGCGTTAGAAACCATGCCATCAACTTTTGAAAGACTATCGACTCCAAGCGGCCTATAAGCCATTCCAAGCGTGCGGTAGGCTTCTCCGGAAAGACGCTCAACAGTTGCTAAAATATCTTCGCGATCGCCGTCAGTAAGCGGACGCACGGCACCAGCTACTGCAATACGCGTGCAATAAGAAAGCAGCACGTCCGGAGCGCCCTTAGCACAAACAATCAGATTTCCAGAATCCGAACCATCTTTAACGACAACAGACATACGTTTGCGTTCAGAAGTAAAAGGTACTTCCGCAACTCGAGTCAAATGAGCGTAACGTTTGTCTGCCTTTGTTTTACGCGCTGCTACTACTAGCGAAACTTCTGTAGGGTCTCCCACAGGCTGCCAACTTTTAGTAGTTTCGTCATAGTGTAAATCGCCGTCGTTAGCTAAACATCCGGAGCCTAACGCGCCTAATACTTCTGTAGCAAGATTTTGCGGCACTGCTAAGTCAGCATCTACAGAACCAATTAATATCATACGACCTTCAGGCTTGTAACCGCTTCCTGTAAGCTGAACTTCGCCGCTAGGTGTTATTACGCGCTCAACAGTCATCTCGTTTCGAGTTAAAGTACCTGTTTTATCGGAGCAAATAACAGAAGCAGAACCAAGTGTTTCCACGGATGAAAGCTTTTTTACAACAGCATGATGCTTCACCATTCGTTGCACGCCAAGCGCAAGAACTACTGTCAAAATCGCAGCTAAACCTTCTGGAACAGCAGCAACAGCTAGGGAAACAGAAAGCAGCAGAGAATCAATAATATCTTGAATACTGTGGAAGCCTTCAATCAGCCACATGGAAGCAAGAACAACAGCCGCAATAATGCACACCGCAATTCCAAGAACTTTAGAAACGTGTACCATTTCTTTCTCGAGAGGTGTTGCTTCGTCATCTGATTTTGAAAGCATATCCGCGATTTTGCCAACTTGTGTGCGCATGCCTGTAGAGGTGACTACAGCGCGACCGGTTCCTTGCGTAACAGCAGTTCCGTTGAAAACCATATTTGTACGATCGCCTAAAGCTTTTGCAGACGAAAGTGTGTTTGGGCGTTTGCTTACTGCTACAGATTCGCCTGTAAGGCTTGCTTCTGCTACGCGTAAGGAGGCTGCTGCTATAAGTCGACCGTCTGCAGACACGGCATCGCCTTCGCCAAGCACTAAAATATCGCCTGGCACAACTTCTGCAGTATTAATGCGCACCACGCTACCATCGCGCAAAACTGAAGTTTGCGGAGCGCTCATTCTAGCTAAAGCTTCGACTGCTTCTTCTGCCCGCGACTCTTGAATGTAGCCAAGAACTGCATTTGCAATCAAAATAATGATAATTACGATTGAATCAAACGGCAGAATCTCTCCACCGCTGTTTCCTTTATGTTGTGCGCGCTCAACAAACCACGCGATTGCAGAAATAATAGTTGCTGCAATAAGCAAGTAAACGAGCGGATCTTTAAATTGATCAAGGAATCGTTTCCATGCTGGAATTTTAGGAGCAGCAGCAAGCGCATTCGGACCGAATTGATCAAGTCTTTTTGCGGCTTCCTCAGAGCTTAAACCGCATGAAATATCTACGTTAAGCGATTTAGCTACTTGTTGAACATCACACAATGATGGATCTTTGCTATTAGCTGAAGCGTCAGCCGTTTTATTGGATTGATCAAGAGCGTGATCAACCATATCTTCCCCCTTGGGAGTGCCGCGGAGTAGTCAATAATCGCAATGCTAACGCTATTTTTAGCGCTTCGTATTGTAACTATTGCGCGGTTGTGGAATATTGCAATAGTTTGCAACAATTAAGTACCGTTCTATTATGCCATACAACGCGCCGAGCTTAGAATCAGCAAATTTTGCCGACTCCAGAAAGCCATTAATAGCAATGCCTCGGGGGCATGTGAGAATAGGAGTATGACTACGAAAAAAGGACCGACCAAGGGATCGGGTGGAAAACATCGCAATGCTTTACGCGGAAAAGGGCCTACTCCGAAGGCTGAAGATCGCGTGTATCACAAAGCTTATTTTGCTAAGAAGGCTGCTATTAAGCGCACGTTTGCGGATCCTCGTTTGGCTGCGCGTCGTCGCGTGGATAAGCTTGGTAGCGATTCAGACGAGTTGGTAATTGGTCGCAATGCTGCTTTAGAGGCTTTAAGAGTTGGAGTTCCAAGCACGCAATTGTATGTAGCTAATCGCATTGAGCACGACGATCGCACGCGCGAGATCGTGAAGTTAGCAGGCATGCAAGGTTTGCGTTTGCTTGAAGCAGATCGCCTTGAGATGGATCGTATTGCACATAGCACGAATCATCAGGGCATTATTTTGAAAGTTCAGCCTTACCAGTATCACTCTTTGCAAGAGTTAGTTGAACGCGCTGAAAAGAAGGCGCGCGCAATGGAAGCTGCTGATTCAGATTCTGCTCGCATTAATGCTCGACCATTGTTTATTGCTTTGGACGGCGTTACAGATCCTCAAAATTTGGGTGCTGTTATTCGTTCTGCAGCGGCTTTTGGTGCTAATGGCGTAATTTTGCCTGAGCGCAGAAGTGCTTCCGTAACTGCTGCCGCTTGGAAGGTTTCTGCCGGTGCTGCAGCTCATCTGCCGGTTGCTCGAGTTGTGAATTTAAATAAGGCAATTCAAAGTTTGCGTGAGCGCGGATGGTATGCAATTGGTCTTGATGGCGGAGGCGATAAGCTTGTTGGAGAAACTGGTTTTGAAACTGACCCGTTAGTTGTTGTGCTCGGTTCTGAAGGCAAGGGTATGAGTCGCCTTACACGAGAAGCGTGCGATGCTATTGCTGGAATCCCAATTTCTAGCGCGGTTGAATCTCTTAACGCTTCTGTTGCAGCAGGCATTAGTTTGTACGCTGTTGCTAATGCGCGTCGTTTGGCTGCGAAAACAGAACAACTATGAGCGAAAATACTACTGTGAATACAAATGCAGTTATTACAGATGCAACTGCAACTACGGATACGACTAAAACTTTAAATATTCCAAATAAACTATGGTCCGTAAAACATGCGCGCGCGATTATTTTTATTGCGTACATGGCTGTTGTTGTAGTAGTGATGTGCTTCCATGAGCCTTGGTTCGATGAAGCTCAAAGTTGGCTTATTGCACGCGATTCTTCGTTTGCTGATTTGTTAACTCTTCGCCCACATTATGAAGGCCATCCACCGCTTTGGACTTTGCTTCTTTCAATCCCTGCAAAAACAGGAGTGCCATACGAGATAGGTCTTAAAGGAGTGCAGCTTTTATGTACTGCGCTTTTGGGTGGCTGGCTTATTTTCCGCGCGCCTTTTAGTAAATTGGCTGTATTTTTGCTTCCATTTACGTATTTTTTGTGCTTCCAATATGGCGTTACCTCGCGTCCATATGCTCTTCTTTGCGCGGCTTTGTTTATGGTTGCACATTATTGGAAACAATCTGATTCTAAACCTTCTGATACTTGGAAACTCGCTTTGAGTCTTGTACTTTTATGTGCAATCAGTGCTTATGGCATTGCTTTATCGGCAGGTTTTGCTTTAGCTTGGATTTGGCGAGCTGCAAAATCTGCAGGAATTAAAAAAGCTTTTGCTGAAATATTCTCTAACATTAACAGATTAGTAAGCTGGATAATTCTTGCTTTAGTTGGAATTGCAAGCATTATTTGCATTTGGCCTGCTGCTAATGCTTTTGCATCACGTGAAACATTCGACGGAAATTCTCCTCTTACGCAATTCTTGTCGTTTATTTTCGTTATGCCATCAGAAAGTATGTTTACCCAATTTGCCGGCGATGTCTCTTTACGCAGACTTACACTAAGCGTACCGTCCGCGATTATTTGCGTTATTATTTCGATTTTAATATGGGCTTTCGCCGTAAGAATTACTTATCGAAGGGGCATGCTTGTTTCTTTGATACTCCCTTACTTGACTTTTGCAGTAGTTGCTACGCAGTATTTCACTTTGCACCACGCAGGAATCGTTTTTGCATTCTTCGTAGCTCAACTTTGGATGTGCATTGCGCGTAAGTCACTGGAATCTAAAGATATGCCGACGATTATTTTTAGATTATTCAAAGTTGTAAATAAAAATACAAATAAAGCTGAAAATAGCAACGAAAATAGCAACAGTAGATCTGCAAGTAAATCTGTTGGAAACAAAGTTATTGCTGGCATTATTACTGTTGTTTTATTGTCCCCAAGCTTGATTTGGAACGCGTATTCTTGCGTTAACGATATTCGATTCGACTATTCAGGTTCGCGCGCACTTGCGCAATTTATTAAGCAAAATCATGCTGAAAACATGCGATTCGTAACGTCTTGGCTGCATCAAGACGAAAAAACCGATAAACAAGGTAATGTTATTGTTCCTGAATTTGAAGATATTCATCAATATTCGTGGCAGCTTATTACAGCAAATCCTTATTTCTCAAAGAATCTTATTGATTGCAGTTATAAGAATAGCTCGTTTATTACAAATGAGCAGCCATCTCAAGAACAGGCATCAAATGAAATGGATGCTTGCAAAGCAAAGAAAGAACCTAAATTCTTTGTCACAGAATCAGATAAGCCTTGGTATTATTTTGTATATTTAAACTACAATATTGACCATTATACTGAGCGTACTATTGCTAAAACAAAATCATCTTGGAAAGCAGGGACCTCAGAAGGAAGAATTATTGTATACGAGCGTAAAAAATAATTAGCGCATTTATATAAACATTTAAATATATTTAATTACATTATGAAAATGCCCCTGCGTAAGTTAAGTAACTTATTTAGGGGCATTTTTATTACAATGCTTTACTTTTTAATAGTAAAACATGCGGTTTTATTTACCAGAAACCGAATGGATCAAATATTCCACCATCGTCACCATCGTCATCTCCACGTTGTTGTAAATCGTCATCGTCGTCATCGTCCGACTTACTGCCGCGTTTTTTACTAGGCTTTTTTTGGTTTTTCTTTAATTTCTTTTCTTGCTTATTTGTGCCATTAACAGCAGCTTCTTCTTGGTTGAATGTAACTTGCAACTTAAGTGTGTTGCCGTTACGAACTATTGTGAGCGTAGCTTTTTGATTGAACGCTGTTGCTCTCACATACCCGAGGAGTGCGTAATTATTGGATACAGGCTTATCGTCAAAGGCAACAATAGTGTCATTGGCTTTGAGTCCGGCTTTTTCAGCAGGGCTTCCTTGATTGACAGAAACAATTTGAGCTCCTCCGCGAGTAATTCCTTCGGACTCAACTGCTGTGCTTTTAATCATGATTCCCAGTGCTACGTGTTTTACAGAACCGTTTTTAATAATTTCTGTAACTACTCGTTTCACCAAATTTGCTGGAATTGCAAAGCCGATGCCGATTGATCCTGTAGTTTCCCCTTGAGCTGATGTTGCTGCAATAGAAGAATTAATACCTATGACTTTTCCGGCAGCGTTAAAAGTTGGACCGCCTGAATTTCCTGGATTAATAGCTGCATCAATTTGTACTGCATTAGTTACAATTTCAGAGCGGCTTTGGTCGTCCATAACTGATACTGGACGATTCAAAGCCGAAACAATGCCTGTGGTAGCTGTATCGTCATATCCAAGCGGATTTCCGATTGCCATAACCGGTTCACCAACGGAAAGTAGATTAGAATCTGCAAATTGGACTGTCTTTAAATTATTTGGTGAATTGTCTAATTTAAGTACTGCCAAATCAGTAGTTTTATCTGCTCCGACTAATGTAGCTGAATAAATTTGACCATTAGAAAGGGTTACTTGAATTTCTTTTGCATCAGAAATTACGTGATTGTTTGTTACAACATAACCTTTTGAATCAATGATTGCTCCAGAACCTTTCCCCATGCCTTTCTCTAAACGAGTTTGTATAGAAACAACGGCTCCGGAAACATTTTTTGCAACTCCTTGCCAATCTGGAGATTGACCACCTTTAACTACTGCGGTCCCAGGGCCAGAAGAATGAGAGCCGATGTTTGCGAAAGAGCCGCTTTGTGGAATTGAAATAAGACCTTGCGAGATTACAAATAAGACTACAACTACGCAAACTATTGCAGAAATTGCGGAGGATAAAATGGCAACAAAAGCAGTTGACGAAGAGCTTTTTGTTTTTCTTTTGTTACCTTTTTCGTTTGTGTCGTTTGTATTTGCTGTATTTGTGCTAATAATGCTTGTTTTTGCTATATTTTCATTTTCTTCGTTACTTGCATTATTGTTAAAATTCTGTTGCGCTGGTGTTTGATTGCCAACTTCATTATTTGGGTAGGAATTATTGCCTGTGCCGTAATTATACGGATTCCCGAAGCCGTTAAAATTATTGTTTCCGTAGTAATTTTGTGATCCAATGTATTGCGTAGGAGCATTGTTGATATTTGTATTATCCGCATCGTTATTTTGGTTTACGGCGTAATTGTTAGCTGGATACTGTGTAGTGTTTGTACCAACTTCATTTTCGTTATTTGTTGGGCCGTAAGCTCCGAATTCAGGAGCTGGGCTATATGTTTGTGCTGGTTGCGTTGTTTGCGTTGGTTGTACTGGTTGCGTCGGCTGTTCCTGCTGCTCGTAATATCCATTATTTGCAGTTTCATTGGATTCCTGCTGATTTGCACCATACATATCGTCAGCCATTCATCCTCCTTACAAAAGACTCTTAACACACCATAATAAACCATGCCATTATCTATGTAAGAGATAGTATGTTTTTTTATAATTTTTTAAATAATTTGCCTTGTAAATTTCATAAATTTTGCAAATTAATTTGGATATTGCCACATAAAAATATAAATTGTGCGTGTTTTTTATTTATACTCGTCATGCCTTCTAATAAAGTAAATGCTATGACAAGTCTTCTTGAACATCCACGCGGAGCTGAGCCAGGGAAACCTGGTGACCGCAAAGAATTTTCGTTTACAACTAAAACGCGACTTTCCAATACTGCTGAAGGTAAAGGTCGTGACGGCGCTCGCTATGGGCGCACCGGCGTAATTCACACGCCTCATGGGGATATTCAGACCCCAGCATTTGTACCTGTTGCAACGCAAGCTGCAATGAAGGCAGTGTTGCCAGAAAGCATTAAGGATTTGGGTGCTCAGTGCATGCTTTCAAACGCTTTTCATTTGTACGAACGTCCTGGCGCGGATGTTCTTGACGAAGCTGGCGGATTGGGAAAGTTTATGAACTGGGATAAGCCAACCTTTACGGATTCTGGCGGTTTTCAGGTTCTTTCTTTAGGTGCTGGTTTTAAGAAGACTCTTGCAATGGACGTTACCGGCATGAAGTCGGATGATGTTATTGCAGCTGGTAAGGAGCGCATGGCTTTTGTTGACGAGGATGGCGTAACTTTTAAGTCTCCTCTTAACGGAGCTAAGCACCGTTTTAGTGCTGAAATTTCTATGGGAATCCAGCATAAGCTGGGTGCGGATATTATGTTTGCTTTCGATGAGCTTACTACTTTGATGAATACGCGTCGCTACCAGGAGGAGTCGGTGGAGCGCACGTTCCGCTGGGCTAAGCGTTGTGTTGCTGAGCATCAGCGTTTAACGCAAGAGCGTGTTGGTAAGCCTTATCAAGCGTTATACGGCGTTGTGCAGGGCGCGAATTATGAGGATTTGCGTAGGCATGCAGCTGAAGAAATTGCTTCTTTAGATTTTGATGGAGTTGGAATCGGCGGCGCTATTGAGAAGCGGATTATTGGTGATACTTGCGCATGGATTTGCGATGCTATGCCGGAAAATCGACCTCGTCACGTGCTTGGTATTGCCGCAGTTGACGATATTTTTGCGTGTGTTGAGAATGGTGGAGATACTTTCGACTGTGTTGCTCCTGCTCGTTGCGGAAGGAACGGCGCAATTTTTACTCGACATGGTCGCTACAACGTAAAACGTGCTGAGTTTAAGCATGATCAGCGTCCGCTTGAAGAAGGCTGCGATTGCTACACTTGTACGCATTATTCCAGAATGTATGTGGATCATTTGCTGCGCGCTAGTGAAATGAACGGATTTACGCTTGCAACTATTCACAACGAGCGTTTCTTTGTGAAGCTGCTCGACGATATTCGAGCTTCTATTGACGGCGGATATTTTGAAGAGTTTCGCGATGAAACTCTTGCTCATTATTACGAAAAAGGTGCAAAAGGCTGAGAGTAGTTTTGAGCGCAAAATGCTAGGCTAAATATTGCGAATTTATGTTAAATATGATAGCCTTGCACTTTGTATGCGAACGTGGCGGAATGGTAGACGCGCTGTCTTCAGGTGGCAGTGAGCGTATGCTCGTGCGGGTTCAAGTCCCGCCGTTCGCACTCGTCAAAAAGGCTGGAATTGCAAGGGTTTTGCCTCTTACGATTCTGGCCTTTTGTGCAAGTATAGTGCAAATATAAAGCAACTATATTGCAACTGCGGTGCAAAAAGTGCAAATGTTGTACAAACTTCTCGAGTATTGTACAAACTTCTATTTATTACAAGCGACGGTGATGTAATGAACGCTAACGATGAACTAAATACCAATAATGCAAATAACAATTCTTACGAATCTCATATCGGTCGTGAATCGCATGTTGTGCCTGGTCATTTTGGTGAGCCTTTAAAAGTTACAAATGCACAGTATTCGCAAGGGGATGCTTCAGCTCATCCAACGCATCCGCTGCTTCTGCTTCTTCACGGTTGGGGCTCTAATGAGGAAGATTTATTGGATTTGTTGCGAGTAGTGGCACCATATAATGATGCAATTGCTTTACGCGCTCCGCTTAAGCTGGCAGAAGGTGCTTACAGTTGGTTCCACGATGCTGTGCCGCAGCGAGAAGATTTAGATTACGACATGTATGCTGCTACTGTCTCAATCGACGAGTGGGTGCGTGAAAATATTCCAGCAAATCGCGACATTGTGCCATTTGGTTTTTCGCAAGGAGCTGCGCTCGCAGTGCATGTTTTGCGTTTGAATCCTGCGCGTTACCGTGCAGCCGTTTCGCTTTCCGGATTCATAGCTCCTAATGTTCCTGCTTCTGCATCTGAAATTGCTTTAAAAGATGACGATTTAGCTGAGCGTAATACTCCTGTATTTTTCGGCTACGGATTAGAGGATGGCGTGATTCCTCCTTACGAATTCTCGGCTGCTGCAGCGTGGCTTGAGGAGCACACTTGGCTTGAAGAACGTCGTTATCGCGGGTTGGATCACGCTGTTGATATGAACGAAATTGGCGATATTCGCAAGTGGTTCGTAACTCACGATATTTCTTCTGGGCTTATGTAAATTTACTTAGATTTATGTAAATTTATTCGATTTTGTTTTTTCTTAATCTGTAAATTAATCTGTAAAGTGATTTCACGAATATGCGCGATGAGATAGTATTTGCAATGAATCAAGCCTTGAATTTGGCTCGAGAGTCTGCTTCTGCAGGCGAAGTTCCAGTTGGAGCAGTTGTGCTTGATGGTGGCGGTAATATTATTGGCAAAGGCGCAAATATGCGGGAACAGAGTGCTGATCCTTTGGCTCATGCTGAAGTGCTTGCTATGAAAGATGCTGCTATCTCGCGTAAATCTTGGAATCTATCTGACTGTACTCTGGTAGTAACTCTTGAACCTTGCCCTATGTGTGCTGGGGCTGTGCTGCAAACGCGTCTTAAACGCGTGATTTTCGGGGCGTGGGATGCCAAACTTGGTGCGTGTGGGTCTGCGTGGGATATTTTACGAGATCCTCATGTTGGCTCACGCCCGGAAGTCATTGGTTCAGTATGCGAATCTGAGTGTGCTAGGCTCTTGCGAAACTTTTTTGCGCATCAACGTTAGATAAGTGTTGCATTATTTTTTAATGTTGCATTTAATTCAAGATAGCGCAGTGCATGAAAAGTAATTTTTAGCGTGTTCCCCTTGTGTTCATTCTAACAAAATGTTATAGTTGCGGTAACGTTACCGCATGAGGTAAGTTGAAGAAACCGACAATTGTGGGAACGTTATCTCAATTTGCGGATTCTATTCAGCGCTGATGAAGCTGCTCGTTGAGAATAAGATTACACAGAGGCTCTTATGCATGGTTGCATAGTGCTGTTTTTCTCCGACGAGAGGAGTATATGGAAAAACGTAGTATAAAACATGGAGTACAAGCTAAAATCAAAACATATCGATAACAGTGCAAAATTGTTAACACTGGTTGAGCATAAGAGATGAGCTGGAGGTGTCATGTCGTACATTACGATTCGCGATGTTGCGCAACGTGCTGGTATATCAGTATCAACTGTTTCTCGCGCATTGAATAATACGGGTCGTATATCGGCAAACACTAAGGCGAAAGTTGAGCGTGCAGTTGCGGAACTAGGTTATATACCAGATTCTCGCGCTCAGGCGATGCGGTCATCTCGTACTAAGACAGTGGGGTTACTTGTGCCAGATATACGCAATGCGTATTTTGCTGAGCTTGCGTATACTGTGCAAGACTCGTTGTTTGATGCCGGCTATTGTGCGTTTATTGGAACATCTTCTGAGAGTGCAGCTCGTCAAGATTCATTCATTACAAGTATTCTTTCTCAACGCATTGATGGTGCGATTATTGTGCCTCAAGGTGAGGAAACTGATGCTATGAGAATGTTGATGGAGCAGCATCTTCCACTTATGTTTATGGATCGACATGTGGAACCTCGGACTGGCGATTTAACGCATGTGCCAGTTGTGGATTCGGATCCAGAGCAAGGTATTCGTGACGCATTATTGGATGTTAAACAACATGGTTTTTGCTCAGTTGGCTACGTGTCGGGTCCAATTATCGCTTCACCGTCACTGCAAGAACGTGAACAAGTATTTCGTACAGTGGCTTCGGAGATATTTGGCGAAGAACATGTATTTGTAGAATCTACGGGATTTGAACAATCCTCATGTGCTAGCGTGTTGCATCGCATGATTAGCGTTGGTGTAAAAGCGCTTATTATCGGCTATTCGCCAGATGCGTTGCGAGTGATGGATGTAATGGCTCGTGAAGGATTAGTGATAGGCAGTGATATTTCACTTATCTCGTTTGATGATGTTGAAATATTCCGCTTAGCAACGCCGCGTATTTCTACTATTTCGCAACAAGTTCAGCGCATTGGTCGTACTAGTGCTGCACTTTTTTTGGATATGTTAGAACATAATGTTGATGTTCAATCGCAGCGAGTAGAAACTATGTATATTCCGCGTGAATCGTTAGGAAATGCGTAGCTGTAAGGCTGTTATTCTATAGCTTGACACTATTGTTATTGATTTTTGTACCGTGACTTTGTAAGCGTGTGCAGCAATCGCCTGAGCGTACCGTTGTTGTTACGTTTTTGCATGCACATTGCGGCATAATTCTCATCCAAAGTACAAGCGTAATGTAGCGTAATTTATTGCATTTTCGTGGCAGCAGTGGTGCTGTAGCGAAGAAAGAGGTAGGACATGACGGAACTATCGCTAGTAGGAGTATCGAAAATATTCGGTAATTCTACGGTAGTTGACAATGTGTCTGTAACAGTAAAACCAGGTGAAGTGCATGTTCTCCTTGGTGAAAATGGTGCGGGCAAGTCAACAGTTATTAAGATGATGAGTGGCATTTATCAGCCAGATAAAGGTCATATTGAGATCAATGGTGAAACAGTGCGAATTCCTAATGTGGATACTGCTCGCAAATTGGGCATTGCTGTGATTCACCAAGAGTTAAATTTGGTGCCAGAACTTTCTATTATGGAAAATTTGTTCCTTGGTATGCTTCCTACGAAAGCTGGTTTTGTTAGTCGGGCGACGATGCGTGCTCGTGCGGAATCTGCATTGCAAGTTATCGGTTTAGATGAAGATGTCAATAAGCCAATGGGACAACTTGGTGTAGCTCGTCAACAAATGGTAGAAATAGCCAAAGCACTTATGCAACATGCATCTATCCTTATTCTTGATGAACCAACAGCTGCTCTAACAAAACCAGAATGTGAACAGTTATTTAACATTATGGAAGATTTAAAATCCAAAAATGTTGGAATGGTGTTTATTTCTCATCATTTAGATGAAATTGCGCGTATTGGTGATGTTGTAACTGTACTTCGCGATGGCAAATACGTCGATACTGTTGATGCGCAAGTTCCTGAGAAGGAACTTGTAAAACTCATGGTAGGTCGTGATATTACAAATCAATTCCCTCATGGCAAACGTAGTCAAGGCAAAGAGCTGCTAAAAGTAGAAGGCTTAACGCGAAAAGGTACGTTAGAAAATGTATCCTTCAGCGTTCATGCTGGCGAAGTTGTGGGTCTTGCAGGTTTGGTAGGTGCTGGTCGTACCGAAGTTCTTCGTGCAATATTTGGTGCAGATAGTTATGATTCAGGTTCAATAACTGTTGATGGTAAATCTATTGCGAAAGCGAATATTGCAGGAAGCATCGCAGCTGGTCTTGGTTTAGTCCCAGAAGATCGTCGAGTACAAGGGTTGATTCTTGAAGCATCTGTTGCAGAAAATTTGGGAATTTCTACATTAGTTCCTACAGCACATGTAGGATTTGCGGATTTGAAAGGGCAGCGTACTCGCGAAGAAGAAACTGCAAAAAAATTGCGTATTCGTATGGCAAACATTGATCAACTCGCTGGTTCGCTATCTGGCGGTAATCAACAAAAAATCGTGTTCGGCAAATGGTCTATGGCGAACGTGAAAGTGCTATTGCTGGATGAGCCTACTCGTGGTGTTGATGTTGGTGCTCGTGTAGAAATTTACGAGTTGATTAACAATATCGTAGAAAATGGAGGTGCTGTGCTGATGGCATCCTCAGATTTGCCTGAAGTGCTTGGCATGTCAGATCGCGTATTGGTGATGTCGAACGGCAGAATCAGCGGTGAATTAGCTGCAAGCGAGGCTACGCAGGAAAGTGTGATGGAGCTTGCAGTGACTCACCTTAATACATCTGGTATTTGAGCATACAGGAATGAGTAAAACCTTACTGCTTTCAATATGAAACTGATACATGAGCCATATTGAAATCTTAAAAATTAAAGTTACCAATCAAACGTAAAACTTGCATACAACAATTTATTGCACACAGCAGTGCAGTGAGTTATAGCAAAATTTGTTAAAGGAGTATAAATTATGGCTGCTACGAGTAGTGCAAAATCTGAGCATTTGGGATACGGTGCAGTTGATAAAGGATTTTTGCCTGCAGCGAAAAAGTTTGCGTCACGTAATGGCGCTCTTATCGGCTTGATTATCTTGTGTGCTGCGCTTTCGTGCGCCACGCCAGCATTTTTGACAAGTGTGAATATTCTCAATGTGGGTATTCAAGCTGCGACAGTTGCTATTTTGGCATTCGGTCAAACCTTTGTCATCGTGTCCGCTGGTATTGATTTGTCAGTAGGTGCGGTGGCTGCAATTTCTAGCATGTTGGTTGCGTATACAGGCGTTTCTATGGGGTTGCCGCCAGTGTTAACTGTTGTTGTAGGTATAGTAACCGGTGCGCTTTTTGGTCTTATTTCAGGTGTTGCGAACGCTTTTCTTAAGTTACCATCGTTTATTGCTACATTGGCAATGATGTCTGTTGCGCGTGGACTTACCCTTGTTGTTTCAGACGGTCGTCCTATTTCTACCTCTGGCATGGTGAATTTCTTTGGTGCCAACATATTAGGTATTCCAATGCCAATCGTGATGATGATTATCATGGGTGTTATTGCTGCAGTAATACTGAACTTCACCACTACTGGTCGTTCTATGTATGCTGTTGGTGGAAATATGGAGGCCTCTCGCCTTTCTGGTATCAATATTCATAAAACACAAATTATGGTGTTTATTTTTTCCGGTATTTTCGCTGCCATCGCTGGTTTAGTTATTGCCGGTCGTTTACATTCCGCTCAGCCTCAGGCCGCCACTGGCTATGAAATGGATGCTATTGCTTCTGTTGTTATCGGTGGTGCTTCGCTTTCAGGCGGTAAAGGTAAGATTTCTGGCACTTTCGTAGGAGCAATTTTGCTGGCTGTAATTCGTAATGGCTTGAATATTTTGAATGTTTCCTCCTTCTGGCAGCAAGTAGTTATTGGTTTGGTTATTGCCTTTGCTGTGAGCCTTGACACTTTGCGCCGCAAGGAAGATACGCACTGACAGCAAATTAATACTTTTTATAAACTTGATCTTCTCGTAGGAAGGAGGTGAATCTTGCAAATGTTGATTCGTAAGTGGCGAGTAATCAATATTTTCAGCAAGAATTGAAACGATTTGGAATATTATAACTGAACTTTATAACTCAAAACTACGTAACAATAAGGTAAAGAGATGGTGAAACATCAGCCTTATGTCACTGCAACATTGTGGATTTATCGAACTAAAAACTTGCGGTAGCACAGGGCAATAATCAAAGGAGATATGATGAATTATCCAATTATGCGTCGAGGCGTAAAGATTGCTTGCGCGGTTGCAGCAGCATCTGCACTTATTGTCAGCATGAGTGCATGTGGTAGTACTAATGGTGGCGATAAAGTCGCATTGCTAGTTTCTACTTTGAATAATCCGTTCTTTGTGGATTTACGTGATGGTGCCCAAGCTGAAGCAAAGAAACTTGGTGTTGATTTGCAAGTTTCCGACGCTCAGAATGATTCTGCAAAGCAGCAGGATCAAGCGCAGAATGCTCAATCACAAGGTGCAAAAGCTGTTATTATTAACCCTGTAGATTCTGATGCTGCTGGTCCTGCAGTTGCCCCGTTGCTAAGCGCGAACTTGCCTGTGATTTCTGTTGACCGTTCTGTAACTGGTGAAAAAGTTACTTCGCATATTGCTTCCGATAACGTTGCTGGTGGTGCTCAGGCTGCTGACACGCTAGCTAATAGTATGGGCGAAAAGGGTGAAGTTTTGGTTTTGCAAGGTATTCCTGGAGCGGCTTCTACTCGCGACCGTGGCAAAGGATTCAAAGATCGTATTAAAAAATATTCAAATATTAAAGTTGTAGCAGAACAAACTGCTAACTTTGACCGTGCTGAAGCATTAAATGTGGCTACTAATTTGTTGCAATCGCATCCGAATGCAACCGGCATTTACGCCGAAAACGACGAGATGGCATTAGGTGCCATTCAAGCATTAGGAGCTAAAGCTGGTAAAGAAATTAAAGTAGTAGGTTTCGATGGCACTGCTGACGGTATGAAAGCTATTAAAGCCGGCACAATGGCTGGAACAATTGCTCAGCAGCCAAAGGAACTTGGTCGTTCTGCCGTTGCTGCTGCTGTAAAAGCTATTAAAGGGCAAAGTGTTCCAAAGACTGAGCCAATTACTGTGAAAACAGTGACAGTAAAGAATGTGGGTGATTTTGAGTAATACATATTTGCATAAAACTATGTAATTCTGTGTATAAACATTAAAGTTTATGTTGAGTAGTTTTATGGATTAATATAGCTAATGCAAAATTTATATGGCGCTGAGAGCATTCATGATGCTTTCGTGAAAATAATTGTAACAGTAAAATTTATTAATACCGTATGATTTAGCGTTCTCAACGCCATTGTTTTCTTAATAAGATTTTTATCATATATGTTCGTGGTGGCGCATTTATTATAAAGGTGATGATCATTGTTGATGTCACTTTCATGAGCCACGATATGGGGTGAATTATGTTAACTCATGGTATTTTGAACGCACAATTAGCAGCTGCTATTGCAAAATTGAGGCATAAGGATCAATTTGTTGTTTCTGACTGTGGCTTGCCTGTCCCAGCGGGCGTAGAAGTTATTGATTTAGCCTTGGTTTTTGGAATACCGCGATTTCCTGATGTGCTTGCATCAATAAAGGACGATCTTGTTCTTGAGTCTGGTATTATGGCGGAAGAAGCTTGTGATGATGTTCCAGAAACATGGGTCAAGGATTTGCTTGGTGTGCCATTGACTTATGTGCCTCATGATGGCGAACAAGGATTTAAGGCTCTTGTTTCGCAAGCTAAATTCGTGATTCGAACGGGTGAGACTACTCCGTATTCTAACGTGTTGCTGCGTTGTGGTGTTCCATTCTAAGCTTTGTTTTGCGCAATATTTAGGGAGAATTATGTGTAGTTATCATATGCTTGACTCGTTGGAGAGTTTAGAAAAGATTAAAGTCATTCAGCCTGTTAACGTGGCTTTGCAACATGAGACATTGCCTGCATTACGAAATATGAAGATGCCTACTGTAGCGATAGTTGGTTCTATGAATGCGGATTATACTATTGTTGCTAATCGTCTTCCTATGCCTGGTGAGACCATTAAAGGTGACGAAATACGAATACTGCCTGGAGGTAAGTCAGGTAATCAGGCAGTATCTGCTGCAAAGCTTGGTGCGCACGTATGTATGTTCGGTGCTGTAGGTAATGATGCTAATGCTGATTTTCTTACTGGTGCTTTGCGAGAATCTGGTGTTGATACGACGTATGTACGTCATGTACCCAATTGCAACAGTGGCGCAACAGTGATTACAGTGGATGCGCAAAGTGGCGAAAATACTATTGTTTATGCGCCTGGATCTAACTCGCAAGTTGATATTGATTATATTCAGTCGTCATCTGTGCAAGCTGCTATTACTAATGCAAAAGTATTAGGGCTTTGCTTGGAAAGTCCATTAGAATCGGTTACGATGTGCGCTCGCTTAGCACATGAGCATGGCGTAAAAGTTTTGCTTAATAATTCGCCTTTTTTGGATACATTACCGCGAGATCTTATACGATCTGCAGATATCTTACTGGTCAATGAGCATGAAATGGCACAGCTATTGCATATTTCAGAACCAGATAGTGGTGATTGGGATTCATTTGATTGGAAGCATACGCTTCATGCAATGCATGAGTTTGGCTTTAATGAGGCAATAGTAACACTTGGCTCACGTGGGTCTATGGTTTTGGATTATGCTGATAATTCGGTGCATCGAATTATGGCTCAGCATGTCAATGCCGTTGATACTACGGGTTGTGGCGATGCTTTTATGGGTACTGTGCTTGCGTGTTTGTCTGTGGATATGCGGTTGGTTGATGCGGCGTCACTCGCTTCTTATGTAGCTGCATATGCTGCTACTGGATTTGGTGCACAAGCTTCTTACGGTACAGTTGCTCAAATTCGTCAATTTTTTCACTTGTAAGTAGGTGATGCATGCATAAATTGTAAGTATATTCAGTTGACGTTCGCGCCTTGCCGATGTACAGAATTTTGACATTCTTCTAAAACTGTGTAATATGCTATAAAAACCAAAAAGCAGTTGGCTGATTTTAGTCACTACAATCAGCCTTACTGCTTTTTACTATATTTACAGTCGCTTTGACGAATTTCCATGTATGCACGAATTTCGCCTAAGCACATTTTTATCTAAAAGGAGGTGTCACTATGAGTGGCATGAAATATGCAATGATCGGTTCGGGAGCTATGGGATATCGCTATGGCGTTTTGTTGCAGGAAACGGCTGGCATTCATGTTGATTTCATTGATGCCTGGGATGAAAATGTGAATAAAGTTCGCGAGCAAGGCGGCGTAATGGTGAGCCGCGACCATGAAAACCGTCATTTGGTGCCGATTAATATGTATACGCCTGAAGATTATGACGGCGATCCAGACGTGTGGATCGTGTTTATGAAGCAAATGCAGCTTGCGGAAATGTTGGAGCGTTGTAAGCATTTGTTTAAAGAGCATCAGGTTGTGTTTGCTGCTATGAATGGCTGGGGTCATTTCGAAAAGTTGCAGCAATATTTCCCGGATGATCATATTTACGGCGGAACTGCCATGATTGCAACCGTTTTGAACGGTCCGGGCGACGTTGATTTTATTGGTAAAGTTGGCGTTGGAACAATGAATATGTGTGCGTTGAACGAGCAGGTGAGCGATGTTGAGCTTGCTATGCGAGACGACTTTAAAGCTGCAGGCTTGAATCCTACTATTACGGAAGATTTCAAGGGTACGTGCATGGCGAAGGTAGTTTTCAATTCCGTAGTTAACACTTTGTGCACAATGTATCAGATTCAAATGGGCCAGTTTATTTCGTACCCTGGGGCTATGGATATGGCTCGACAGCTTATTAACGAAGCGTACGACGTGTGCGATCGTGCAGGAATTCGTATGGTTAATACGCGTCAGCAGGAGTTGGAGGCTATCGATTACGTAAGTCGTGTTGCAAATCCTTTGCACTATCCTTCTATGTACCAAGATATGAGTCGCGGACGAAAGACTGAAGTCGATTACATTAATGGTTACATAGCAAAGCTCGGTCGCGAAAATGATTACGTTTGCCGTACTCACGAATTCTTAACGCACGGAGTTCATTTGGCAGAACTCGCGTTCAAGCTTCATAATCAGCAATAATTTAGAGAGTATCCCTATAGCTCTTGCAATGAATGAGAAGGAGGAGCGGCTCGCAATTTTTACTGCGGGCCGCTTTTTATGATCCGCGCGTAACATCTAATATGCTGATAAAATTTAGAGTCTAAAATCATAAATATTATTAAGTAAATAGAATTATTTGTAATAAATAAAACTGCAATAAAAATACTTATCAATGTAAATTAATGGGGATTAAATGACTACTTTTGACAGAGCAAACTTGCCAGAATCCGTGCGCACGAACGGCGCTACTCCAAACCCTTGGTGGGCGAATGCAGTAGTGTATCAGATTTATCCGCGAAGCTTCCAAGACACGAACGGTGACGGCATTGGTGATTTGAAGGGAATCACTTCGCGCCTTGACTATTTGGCTGATTTAGGTGTTGACGTGCTTTGGCTCAGCCCTGTTTACAAGTCTCCGCAAGACGATAACGGTTACGATATTTCTGACTATCAAGATATTGATCCGCTTTTTGGCACTTTGGAAGATATGGACGAACTTTTGGCTGGCGCGCACAAGCGTGGGCTTAAAGTTGTGATGGATTTAGTAGTAAATCACACTTCTGACGAGCATGCTTGGTTCCAGGCTTCAAGAGATGCTTCTAGTGATTACGCTGATTGGTATTGGTGGAGGCCTGCGCGTGAAGGTTGTGTGCCTGGTGAGCCGGGTGCGGAGCCGAATAAGTGGGGTTCGTATTTCGGCGGTTCCGCGTGGACTTACGATCCGAAGCGCGGAGAATACTTCCTTCACCAGTATTCTCCAAAGCAGCCAGATTTGAATTGGGAAAATCCTGCGGTTCGCGCTGCCGTGTACAAGATGATGAGTTGGTGGATGGATCGCGGAATTGACGGCTTCCGCATGGATGTGATTACGCAAATTTCCAAGCATGTTGATTCTGAAGGTCGTTTGCCTGGGGAAGTTGGCTGCCAGATTGAAGATTTTCCAGCTGGTGCTGACGGCTATTCTTCGCCGTTCCCGTTCTGCTCGGATGGTCCTCGTTTAGACGAATTCTTACGTGAGATGCGTGCAGAAGTTTTCGAAGGGCGCGAAGGTTTCTTAACTGTTGGTGAAGCTCCGGGAATTTCTCCGCACCGTAATACTTATATTACTGATCCTACTCACAGTGAACTCGACATGTTATTCCTGTTCAATCACGTGGATATCGATTGCGAAAACGGAACTAAGTGGAATCCTGTGCCGCTAAAGCTTACGGAATTAAAGCGCGTGATGGCAGAGCAACAGCAAGCGGTAGCGGATGCTGGCTGGGCGAGCTTGTTCTTTAATAATCACGATCAGCCGCGTGCGCTTTCTCGCTGGGGTAGTGAGGCTAGCGACGAGATGCGAGTTCGTTCCGCTAAGGCGATTGCAATGCTTCTTCACATGCATCGCGGCACACCTTACGTGTACCAAGGTGAGGAAATAGGCATGACTAACGCGCACTTTACGCGTCTCGAGCAGTATCGCGATTTGGAAGCGTTGAATATGTTTAAGCAGCGCGTAGAAGAAGCGCATATTCAGCCGGCTGAGTCGATGATGGATGCGCTCGCAAAGCGCGGGCGCGACAATTCTCGAACTCCGATGCAGTGGAATGCTTCTAAATACGCGGGATTCATGCCTTTTAATGTTACGTCGCAAAATAACGCAGAGCCGTGGATTAGTGTGAATCCTAACTACGTAGACATTAATGCAGCTGAGCAGATGGAAGATTCAGATTCCGTTTACGCTTTCTATAAGTATTTAATTGCTTTGCGCCATTCGGAGCCGATTGTTTCTGCTGGCTCTTGGAATTTGGTCGATGCGGATGACGAGTGCGTGTACGCTTTCGTGCGCGAGCTTAAATCTGATTGCGAAAAGCAGGATGACTCTGCAGAGACTGCTGCGGAATCTGCTGCAAATTCTGCGAAATCTAATGCGGAATCTACAGAACGCATGCTCGTAATGATTAATATGACTGATTCAACCGTGCCTATACCTACGCAGAGCGCGCAATTATTGCAAAATCGCGCCTCTAACGCTTTTGTGGGGCGTGACGTAATGGTTACAACTTACGACGTGAATCACGCGCTTACATCGCTTAAAAACGGTACGCTTGCGCCTTGGGAAGGTATAGCTGTTACTTTGCAATAGTTTTAATAGCGTTACTTTGCAATAGTCACTTTGCAATAGTTTCGTCTACTAATTTTGGCAGAGCTTTCGCAATATCTTCGCGAATAATACGCTCTGCCAAATAGTCGTATTGTGTAGAGCCCAGGTTCATTATCGTAATAGGCACTCCTGCACGCGCGGCTAGCGGTACGAGAGAAGCAGCTGGAAATACTTCTAGCGTGGAACCAATAACCCACAGCTCGTCCGCTTTAACTATTGCTTGCGCGCTTCGTTCCATTGCTCCTTCAGGAAGTGCCTCGCCAAAATATACAACGTCTGTTTTGATTAAACCGTTGCAAGGCATATTGCTGCGGTACGGCAGAGCGCGTCTGCAATGCGGATCTGGATGCTCGTCTAAGTCGCGCATAATATCGGCAGTTTTATAGCTCGCGTGGCAGCTCATGCAGTGTGAGGTTCCAATGCTTCCGTGCAAATTCACTATAATATCTGGGCTATTGCCAGCTTTTTCGTGAAGTGCGTCAAAGTTTTGGGTGGCTATTAAATCTAGCATTCCAGCTTTCTCAAGTTTTACAAGTGCCTTGTGTGCTGTTCCTGGCTGAGCGTTCCAAACAGGTGACTCTTTTTGCCAGCGCCAAGAGTAAATGCGTTCTTCTTCGCTGCTTAAAAACGCGTCTATATCGTAAACACTCATTTGCTCTGGGTGCTTAGTCCATACGCCATCTGGTCCGCGAAAATCAGGAATGCCAGCACTTGTGGAGATTCCTGCTCCGGTTAGTACAACAATATGGCGTTTGCTGTTCGATTGCTTGTTGCCCATTCTTCTGATCCTTCTTTTTATTAATGTCTGTTAATATCCTATTCTTTTTCTTCTTTTCTTTATATGCTTTATGCTTTTTGTGTTTTTATGTGCTTTGTATTCTTTATAAAAGTTTATTTAATAAGTATCTATTTATATAGGTATTTCTTATTTCGTATGTATTCCATATATCGCACTCATATATTTTTGTGTTATCTAATCGTATATCTCATCTTTTTCTGCTTTTATTGTGTATTTTTCGCGTTGATTCCGTATTAATTGCGTATTTGTTGTTGTTTTTCTTAATGTGTGGGTGCGCGACACTCCCGATTTTGAGGTTTTTGGGGCTATTTTTGATTATTGTTCCTGGCTTTGTGTAGGTTTTTGGTGTTTTTTGCGTGGTTTTCGACACGCCGGTGTTTTGGCTTGTTTTCAATGGTTTTGGGGTGTTTATTTTTGGTGGGTTTGCGTTTTAGCGTGGGTTGGTGTAAGTTTATCTCTTGCTGCTCAGCGCGGCTGGTTCTCCTCGGTTGAGGTTGATGGGCCGGCTGGTGTGGTGGTGGTTTGAGAACTCAAGAGCGTGTCTGTACTACTTATTAGTTAATTATTGCCAGTTCATTGCCTGCCTTGCAGATTGCAGGGTGCCTGAGAGATGGTTAAATGGTGGTGAGGTTTTTTGTTGGGATGTTCTTTCCTTAAAGAATGTCTCGTCTTTTTCTTTTTAATATTGGAGCCTTTTGTTGGCTCTTCATTGAAGTTTTTCGTGGAGGGTTCGATTCTGGCTCAGGATGAACGCTGGCGGCGTGCTTAACACATGCAAGTCGAACGGGATCTAGTCAGCTTGCTGACTGGTGAGAGTGGCGAACGGGTGAGTAATGCGTGACCAACCTGCCCCATGCTCCAGAATAGCTCTTGGAAACGGGTGGTAATGCTGGATGCTCCAACTTGACGCATGTCTTGTTGGGAAAGTGTTTAGTGGCATGGGATGGGGTCGCGTCCTATCAGCTTGTAGGCGGGGTAATGGCCCACCTAGGCTTCGACGGGTAGCCGGCCTGAGAGGGCGGACGGCCACATTGGGACTGAGATACGGCCCAGACTCCTACGGGAGGCAGCAGTGGGGAATATTGCGCAATGGGGGAAACCCTGACGCAGCGACGCCGCGTGCGGGATGAAGGCCTTCGGGTTGTAAACCGCTTTTGATTGGGAGCAAGCCTTCGGGTGAGTGTACCTTTCGAATAAGCGCCGGCTAACTACGTGCCAGCAGCCGCGGTAATACGTAGGGCGCAAGCGTTATCCGGAATTATTGGGCGTAAAGAGCTTGTAGGCGGTTCGTCGCGTCTGGTGTGAAAGCCCATCGCTTAACGGTGGGTCTGCGCCGGGTACGGGCGGGCTAGAGTGCAGTAGGGGAGACTGGAATTCCCGGTGTAACGGTGGAATGTGTAGATATCGGGAAGAACACCAATGGCGAAGGCAGGTCTCTGGGCTGTTACTGACGCTGAGAAGCGAAAGCGTGGGGAGCGAACAGGATTAGATACCCTGGTAGTCCACGCCGTAAACGGTGGACGCTGGATGTGGGGCCCATTCCACGGGTTCCGTGTCGGAGCTAACGCGTTAAGCGTCCCGCCTGGGGAGTACGGCCGCAAGGCTAAAACTCAAAGAAATTGACGGGGGCCCGCACAAGCGGCGGAGCATGCGGATTAATTCGATGCAACGCGAAGAACCTTACCTGGGCTTGACATGTGCCTGTCGACTGCAGAGATGTGGTTTCCCTTCGGGGCAGGTTCACAGGTGGTGCATGGTCGTCGTCAGCTCGTGTCGTGAGATGTTGGGTTAAGTCCCGCAACGAGCGCAACCCTCGCCCTGTGTTGCCAGCGGGTTATGCCGGGAACTCACGGGGGACCGCCGGGGTTAACTCGGAGGAAGGTGGGGATGACGTCAGATCATCATGCCCCTTACGTCCAGGGCTTCACGCATGCTACAATGGCCGGTACAACGGGATGCGACATGGTGACATGGAGCGGATCCCTTAAAACCGGTCTCAGTTCGGATCGTAGTCTGCAACTCGACTACGTGAAGGCGGAGTCGCTAGTAATCGCGAATCAGCAACGTCGCGGTGAATGCGTTCCCGGGCCTTGTACACACCGCCCGTCAAGTCATGAAAGTGGGCAGCACCCGAAGCCGGTGGCCTAACCCTTTTGGGATGGAGCCGTCTAAGGTGAGGCTCGTGATTGGGACTAAGTCGTAACAAGGTAGCCGTACCGGAAGGTGCGGCTGGATCACCTCCTTTCTACGGAGTTTTTGTGCACGCTCGGTTGAGTGTGGTTACTGGTGTGGAAAACAGTGGTTAACGTTTTATATGAGTTTGTTGGGCATGCTTTTGGGTTCCCGGATTGCCACCCCCCTTGTTTTGGGGTTGCGGTCCTTGACTCACAGGATTTCAGGTTGATGCTTTTTGAGTGTTGATGCTGGTTTTGTGGTGTTGTGGTGGTTTGAGAACTGGATAGTGGACGCGAGTAAAATGCGAGACTTTTTTGGTTTCGATTTTTTTGCTTTTATCAATTTCAACCGGCTCCTTTTGTTGGAGTCGCTTGATCGTTTTGTGATCGTTTAGTGTGATGATTTTTTGTCTAGAGAATTTTGCTGATGGGTTCTTACTTTAGTGTTTGTCACTGGTAAGGGCGTATGGTGGATGCCTTGGTAGACAGGACCGATGAAGGACGTGACGGGCTGCGATATGCCTCGGGGAGCTGCCGAGTGGGCTTTGATCCGAGGATTTCCGAATGGGGAGACCCGGCCACTGTTATGAGTGGTCACCACAGTTTTTGTGGGGGGTACGCAGGGAAGTGAAACATCTCAGTACCTGCAGGAAAGGATACTCCGTGAGTAGTGGCGAGCGAAAGCGGATCAGGCTAAACCGGGTGCGTGTGATAGCCGTCAGGTGTTGCGCATTCGGGGTCGTGGGATGGACTGTTCAGCCTCTGACGGGGTTGAGGAGAGTGATAAAATGTCGTGCTAGGTGAATGGGATTGAATTCCCAGCCGTAGAGGGTGATGGCCCCGTAGCTTGTCGTGCGATGTCTCTTTATGTTTATTCCCAAGTAGCGCGGGACTCGTGGAATCCCGCGTGAATCTGCCCAGACCGTTGGGTAAGCCTAAGTATTCCTGTCTGACCGATAGTGTACTAGTACCGTGAGGGAAAGGTGAAAAGCACCCCGGGAGGGGAGTGAAATAGTTCCTGAAACCGTGCGCTTACAATCCGTCGGAGCCTTCTTTGTGGGGTGACGGCGTGCCTATCGAAAAATGAGTCTGCGAGTCAGTGGTATGTGGCGAGGCTAACCCGGGTGGGGGAGCCGTAGCGAAAGCGAGTTTTAAAAGGCGTTTGAGTCGCATGTCCTGGACCCGAAGCGGGATGATCTAGCCCTGAGCAGGTTGAAGCGCGGGTAAGACCGTGTGGAGGACCGAACCCACCTAGGTTGAAAACTGGGGGGATGACTTGGGGTTAGGGGTGAAAGGCCAATCAAATTCCGTGATAGCTGGTTCTCTCCGAAATGCATTTAGGTGCAGCGTCGTGTTATTGCTTACAGGGGGTAGAGCTACTGGATGCTTGCGGGCCCATACCGGGTACCAATAGCAGCCAAACTCCGAATACCTGTTAGGTTTATCACGGCAGTGAGTCGGCGGGGGATAAGCTCCGTCGTCAAAAGGGAAACAGCCCTGATCGTCGTCTAAGGTCCCGAAGCGCGTGCTAAGTGGGAAAGGATGTGGAGTCGCATAGACAGCCAGGAGGTTGGCTCAGAAGCAGCCATCCTTGAAAGAGTGCGTAACAGCTCACTGGTCTAGTGGTTCCGCGCCGACAATGTAGCGGGGCTTAAGCACGCCACCGAAGACGCGGCTGCATGAATTTTGTTCATGCGGGGTAGGAGAGCGTCCTGTATGGGGTGAAGCGGCAGTGTGAACTTGTCGTGGACTTTACAGGAGTGAGAATGCAGACATGAGTAGCGAGAGACGGGTGTGAATCCCGTCCGCTGAATGACTAAGGGTTCCGGGGCCACGTTCGTCGTCCCCGGGTGAGTCGAGTCCTAAGGCGAGGCCGACAGGCGTAGTCGAATGGATGAACGGGTTGATATTCCCGTACCGGTGTTACACCGTTCGAACTGAATCTGAGAGTACTAACCTTCATTTTCTTGTTGATTGCCTTTCGGGGTTGTTGATAGGTTTGTGTTGGGACTGTATCGGTAGTAGGTTAGCGTGGGAGTGACGCGGGTAGGTAGCCGGCTGCGGAGGTGGTTTTCCGTGGCTAAGCGTGTGGGCTGTCTCCTAGGTAAATCCGGGGGATGTTAAGCTGAGGCGTGATGGGTAGGCTGTAAGGCTGATTCCGGTGATCCTGCTTGCCAAGAAAAGCTTCAACGTGAGGTGTGATTCCGCTCGTACCCTAAACCGACACTGGTGGTCTGGTAGAGTATACCGAAGCGATCGGGCGAATCCTGGCCAAGGAACTCGGCAAATTACTCCCGTGCCTTCGGCATAAGGGAGACCCCTGATGGTGATATGGTTTTACATTGTTGAGCTGTTGGGGGTGGCACAAGCTAGGGGGTAGCGACTGTTTACCAAAAACACAGGAGCGTGCGAAGGCGTAAGCCGCTGTATACGCTCTGACGCCTGCCCGGTGCCGGAAGGTTAAGAGGATCCGTTAGCTTCGGTGAAGCGGTGAATTTAAGCCCCGGTAAACGGCGGTGGTAACTATAACCATCCTAAGGTAGCGAAATTCCTTGTCGGGTAAGTTCCGACCTGCACGAATGGCGTAACGACTTCCCCACTGTCTCGGCCAGGAGCCCGGCGAAATTGCAGTACGAGTAAAGATGCTCGTTAAGCGCAGAAGGACGAAAAGACCCCGGGACCTTTACTATACCTTGGTATTGTCGTTAGGTGTGGATCGTGTAGCATAGGCGGGAGGCTGTGAAGCGTGGGCGCTAGCTTGCGTGGAGTCGACAGGTGAAATACCGCTCTTTCCATATCTGGCGTCTAACCTCGACGCGTTATCCGTGTCAGGGACAGTGCCTGGCGGGTAGTTTAACTGGGGCGGTTGCCTCCTAAAGAGTAACGGAGGCGCTCAATGGTCCGCTCAGCCCGGTTGGCAATCGGGTGTTGAGTGTAATCGCACAAGCGGGCTTGACTGTGAGACTGACGGGTCGAGCAGGGACGAAAGTCGGAGATAGTGATCCGGTGCCGGCGTACGGACGTGGCATCGCTCAACGGATAAAAGGTACCCCGGGGATAACAGGCTGATCATTCCCAAGAGTCCATATCGACGGGATGGTTTGGCACCTCGATGTCGGCTCGTCGCATCCTGGGGCTGGAGCAGGTCCCAAGGGTTCGGCTGTTCGCCGATTAAAGCGGCACGCGAGCTGGGTTCAGAACGTCGTGAGACAGTTTGGTCTCTATCCTCTGCGCTCGTTGGAATGTTGAGGAGACCTGCCCATAGTACGAGAGGACCTGGGTGGACGAACCTCTGGTATGCCGGTCGTCACGCCAGTGGCGCTGCCGGTTAGCTACGTTCGGAAGGGATAACCGCTGAAAGCATCTAAGCGGGAAGCCTGCTCCAAGATAAGCATTCCTTGCACTTTAGTGTGTGAGCCCCCATGTAGAACACGTGGTTGATAGGCTAGATGTGGAAGCCCTGTAAGGGGTGGAGCTGACTAGTACTAACGGGCGATGGTGACATTCTTCCTCACTTTTACTAGTGGGGAGGGTGAGTTCCTTATGAGTATTATTCTTCTAGCGTTAATGAGTACTGAATGTTTTGCTTAACGATCAGTTGATAAAAGAGTTTTTACGCGCGTTCATGTCCGGTTCCCTAACCGCCACGTGTTGCCACTCAATGGTTTTGAGTGTATAATCTAGTTTTGCGGTGGTCATGGCTCAGGTGAGACGCCCGGTCCCATTCCGAACCCGGAAGCTAAGGCCTGACACGGCGAGGGTACTGCACTCGATAGGGTGTGGGAGACTAGCACGCTGCCGCATTATTTTTCTAGCGGGGAGTTTTTTACTCCCCGCTTTTTTCATACTCGCATACTGTTCTTTCGTTTTCGTATACTGTTATCTGTAATCCTTCAAACGGGGGCGCGACGACCTGTCTGAGCGCTGCGATTTAGCGCGCGAAGGCAATTCGGAGCGGAAACTCGCTTAAGTTGGAAGTCCACTGGACTTCCAACGCGAGTTTCGTAGCGAGCACGTATAGTGCGAGTGTCGTCTCGCAAATGGAGCGTAGAGCGAGGGTTAACCCTCCAAACGTGAGAGAGTGTTCTCACAAATGGAGCGCAACACACACCGACACACTCCAAACACGAGGAAAAACTGCGGGCATTTGTGGTCAAAAATGCTGGAACGCTCGCGCTATAAGCACTCAAGCAGGTAGTCACACAAACACGAGAGAGAACACTGCGTGCGTATTCGGTGCGATATACTAAAAGCATGACTACACAAACTTTTGAAGCACTCGCAAAGTCGCGATTTTCTGCACGTGATTTTCTAAATAAACCTGTCGATTCTAAAATACTTGAAACTATTTTGCAAACAGCTGCACAATCACCGAGCTGGTCCAATACGCGTGGCTACATGCTCGCTATTGCTCAAGGAGAACGCAAGCAGCAGCTAATCGACGCATATGTGCAAAAATGCAAAGCAATGTTTCGTACTAAAGACGCTACCCTTAGCGAAGAAGAGCGCCTGATAGCGCAGAAAATGAGCCACCCGGATGGAGATTTTCCTGTAATGGCTCCGTATCCACAATCACTTAAAGAGCGTAGCGCTCGTTTAGGGTTGGCGTTGTATAAACATTTAAATATTGATCGCAAAGATTTTCCTGCTCGAAATGCTCACACTTTGCGCAACTTCCAGGCGTTCGGTGCGCCAGTTATGGGATTTGTGCTTGTTCGCCGCGATTTTCTGCCGTTTGCTGCGCTGGATGCTGGAATTATGCTACAAACGTTACTGTTGGCAGCTAAAGAGCAAGGCGTAGATTCATGCCCCCTTGGCGTTCTTGCTACATGGCGTTCACCGCTTGACGAAGTATTCGACATTCCTCCGGAGTATGCGCTGATTACTGGTTTTGCGTTAGGGTATGCGTCTGAAGCGCACGTAAATGCTTTCCGCGCGGAGCATCCGCCAATCGAGCTTGCGCAGGAAAAGTAACTTCGCACGAACCAACCTATCTTGCAAAATCCAAAGTACTTTGGAAAATATCAGATAGAAGTGCCGGAAATACCAGGATTATTTACTCAAGTGCGTAGGCTTGATCAGGTTGCAGCAATGGTAAAAGATGCTGCTGCAACTTTAAATGTTAAAGTCAATGGCGTGAAAGTAACTCCGAAACTTAGTGAGCAAGATGAGCTTATGCTTCAGCGCATGTTAGATGCAAAATCGGCAGCTATAAAAACTCAGCAAGAGGCATCTATGCTTATGTGTGAAACGGTTCGCATACTAAGGAATCAGGGATTGACGGTTCGTGATGTTGCAGAGCTTACGGGGGTTACTCCGCAGCGAATAAGTTCGCTTAAAGCTTAGTGATTCAAAGCAATGTGGTTGAGGCTATGCGCAAGTAAGTCGCTTAGTAACGCATAAACTCTATGCAAAACAAATAAATAACGGATAAATAAGTAAAGGTCAAGCCGTAGGATGCATGGATGCAACTTGACCTTTGAAAATTGTGATATGTTTTTAAGTTAAAATCGCAGTCTAATGCTTTTATTTATTCTTGGCAATTCCAAGAGCTTTTGAACTTTCATCCTTGTCAAGGCCTATAAATAGAAGCACGATTATGCCAATAATCAGCGGAACATAACCGTATCCAGATCCGTGGATTATGCCGAATATTTCCATAAGCCCATTTGCTATTACAGCTAGTGAAGATACGATAAAATATAGCTGCGCGCACCACGGTTTTTTAATGAGAAACATGGTTGCAAGACCAAATAATCCAGCGATAATTTGAGGCACCCCCCATAGATAATCATTACGCATTACAATCAGCGCAATTCCGCCAGCAAGAAATACACCATTGGCTATTGTCCAAAATACGGACGGAATTTGTGCTTTTGTATCTTCTAAATTACTCATATTCTTCTCCTTCTGATACAAGAAAATAATTGTGTATATAAAACTTTGACAATTTATAAATTAATGGCGTGCTAAAAGGTAAACAATATCTTGTATATGAAAACCTTTACAAATAATTACTAACTAAAACTGTTTAAGATTCATTAATCTTTTAAACTGAATCAGTAAAGCATACTATCTATACAGTTATGTTCATTTTTGAAAGGAATAACTGCATTACATTCCCAATACTTACCAAAGGCTCGAAAATAGAGTGAACCGCCTAAATGCTTTATGGTATCGCGATGAAGCAGAAGTCCTTTTTGAGATACTGAGCGAATTGCATCTTTACTTTTTCCGCCCAAAAATCGAACATTGAACTGTTTTATAACAATTTGTTTTTCGCGTATCGAAATTCTGATGTAATAAACTAAAGAAGCATATTTTCGCATGTTCAAATATAGTTCTTCGATTAATTCAATAACTTCACAGATGATTTCATTGCTAATGTCTTCAGGAATATCGTTACTAGATATATTGCATATGGATCTTCCTTTTAATCCACAAGATGTATTGATTGAGTCGTTCATTTGTAGTGTATCTTCAATGTGCTGGATGAACTCGCTTCGAGCATCTTGCTTAGCAGTATTTCCACGTAGAATGTCGATAATATTATGTCCTTCTTCAAAAGCCTGATCTGCCAAATCATTTATTGCCTCAATAGCACTTCGCTGTTTTTTAGAAATAGACTTGTCAAGTAATGCTATTTTACTTTGTAATGCAATATCTGCAATCTTATTAGTTAATCTATCGTGCATTCGCACAGCCAGATGAAGATTATTAATTGTTTGCTTATCTTTTTCATAAAGAACCATTTTTTGGTGAGAAATGCGCAAAATAATACCAGTGCAAACGCAAAATATATTTATTAAAAGGTAAGCAATAAGATACTTGAAAGACAAAGTTGATAAGTATCGGTATGCAACGTAGTGTAATGCATCTATTACTAAGAATAAAGGTAGTGTAAATTGAATCGGATATAAATACGAAATAAAAACAAATGATATGATGAGCCCGAAAGTTACTGGTGGAAGATTCAGACTAGGAATAACAAGAATGCTGAGATGTACAAAAATATAGCACATGCTCATAAAATGCGGGAGCAAGCAAAGAAACAGATTTATAGCAGCAAGAATCATGTAAACTATAACAAGTTGTATTGTGCTATTGTCGCTATTTGAGTAAATATATGCATCCATTGCGCTTGACAAACACCCCAATAGTAAAAATGTTTTATTGTCAATAAGCTTTTCTCGCAAACGCCGCATTAAGAAAATAATCATTGTGTATCATTTCCTAAATATTCATCATGCAGCCATGTAGTAATAAGTTGTGAACGATTTGTCACATTCAATTTTTTGAACACGCGACGAAGGATAGTTTCCACAGTACAAGTTTCAACAAATAAACGTTTGGCGATTTGCGCATTAGTCATGCCTTTACTGCACAACTTTATAATTTCAGTCTCATGATTCGTTAAAGCAAGGCGTCCATTTTTTGGCTTATTTTGCAAACGCTGAAATGCTGTCGTCGTGTCGTCAAAATGAAGATCTCCTATTATTTGTGGCTTGAACGTGCCATGGGCAATACTGCTAAGCATGGCGCAAATGGTTTCTGGGTGGTTCTTTCCAACAATGCCTTGCGCGCCTGCTGTTGATGCTTTTAAAGCATAATCGTTGATAGGGAATGAAGTTATAGCAATTATTATTGGGAGTGAGTATCTTCTTCGCAATTCGTATAATATTTTAATTCCCGAAACCCCAGACATATACATGTCAATTAGCAGCACGTCTGGGCATTGATTTTGACAAAACTGAATTGCTTGATCGACGCACGTGGACAACCAGCAAATATTGCAGGACGGAACAACCTGTTCAATATATGTTTTTAGGCCGTGTAGACAAAAACAATCATCATCAACAATGCCAACAGTAATATGCTTTGCTATCATATTGCTCCTTTAGAAAAGCATTATTTAAGTAATAATAGTACTTGAATTTGTATGATGAATATCTTGTCTAGGAAAACCTTTACAAAGCAGATTGTATAAAGGTAGTTACTGGAGCTTATGGGGGTTACTCCGCAGCGAATAAGTTCGCTTAAAGCTTAGTGATTTAATCACAATGTGGTTGGGGGCTATGCGCACGGAAGCCGCTCAGTAGTGTATAAACTCTATGCAAAACAAATCATTCTCTGGTATTACGCAAGCTCCAAGAATCATAAATAAAATCATCATTTAGTCTGATGCAAACTCTTTACGGCGATTATAGGCTATTAAGCAAAAGCTTAAATCTTCAATAAAGTGACAATTATAAAAGCGTCAATTGTAACATTATCAAGCACTTTATTTATTTTCGATCAGTTTGAGAGGCTTGTTTCGACGCATACTATGTGTCTACGAGTTTGGTGAGTAAGGAGATTTGTATTATGAGTAAATTTATGAAAGTACTCTTGCTTGCTGCTCTGCCAGTGTGTTTGCTTACTGCATGCTCTGGTAGAGCAGTTGATGATAGTCAACAGCAGGCATCACATGATTCAGTTCCGCTTGTTTCAGTCAAAAAACAGCCTTTAACACAAGTTGTGTCGGGTAAAGCAACAATAGAACAATCGTCTACCTTTGTTATCACTGCTGTAAGTAGAGGGAATTTTTCTCCATCGGTAAAGGCAGGAAGTGCTGTAAAAGCTGGAAGTGTTCTAGGTTACAATGCTGGTAACAAAATTATTGCTCCTGTAGACGCTAAAGTTGTGTCAGTAGCTGAATCGTCTGCGGACGTGCCTAAATCTTTCCCACTATTCACTCTTAAATATGAAGGTTTTTCAATAAGCCTTAATGCAAAAGCTTTACTTCGTTCTGCGGATATTACAGATGTTAAAGGTCGCTTCCAAATTGAAGACGGTGTTGGACCAACCAATTGTTTGCAAATAGTACAAAGCGGTGGAACTTCTACCGATATTGCAGCCTCGGGTAGTAGCAAGAATGATAATGCTGATTCGACTCAAACAGATGAGTCGAGCGCGCAAAGTACACCTAGTGTATCGTCAAAAGTTTTAACGTGTTTAATAGATAAAAGCACAGAAGTAGAATCAGGCCAAAATGCGACGCTTGTTTTTAATGGCAAGCATAAACAATCGGTTCTAACGCTGCCCGTTAGTGCGGTTGCTGGAAGAGTTCAAAAAGGTTTAGTCTCATACAAAAAAGGCGATAATTGGGAGCGTAAAGAAGTTGGTCTTGGAATAAGTGACGGCGCTAATATTGAGATTACGTCTGGTTTGCATGAGGGTGATGTTGTAGCAGGTGTTTCTCCTGATCTCATTCCAGGAGTGCAATGATTATGGGAAACAATCCTGTTCCATTGGTTGAATTACAAGATGTGTCAGCGCGTGTGAAACTAGGCAATGGCGAATGGCTTACCACTGTCAACTCTGCGTCTATGCTACTTAATCAAGGTGAAACATATGCGGTAGTTGGCAGGTCTGGATCTGGCAAAACGAGTCTTATTTCTATTGTCGGATTTTTGAATAAAAATTTTACTGGAAAATACCATTATTCTGGCAAGTCAATCCAAAAGTGTAGTGATAATACAGTATCGCATATGCGCGCTCGAAATATTGGTTTTGTTTTTCAAAACTATTCTCTCATTAAGCATTTAAGCATTAGAGAAAATGTTGAGTTGCCGCTTTTGTACGCAGGACTACAACAAAGCAAGCAGACAAGAAGAAAAACGATAGAAGAAGCATTATGTGCTGTTGGATTGCAAGATAAACTAAACGAATACCCTGGAAGTTTATCAGGCGGTGAACAGCAGAGAGTTGCGATAGCGCGTGCTCTCGTCACTAATCCCGAATTACTTATTTGTGACGAGCCAACTGGTGCACTCGATAGTAGTACGGGAGAAAAAGTGCTTCAAGTGTTGCATGATCGTGTTAAAGAATCTGGAACAACATTACTATTAGTCACTCATGATATGAAAGTGGCTCGTTCTTGCTCTCACATTTTTACTATGGAAGGCGGTGTTCTTTATGATCATGCTGCTTAAAGATTTGCGCCTTTCTCCTATGAGATCCTTCCTCACAGGTTTTTCAATGTTTATAGGCATCATTGCCGTTATTGCGTCAGTGCTTATTGGCACGGTTGGTAAGGACTATCTTATTGCAACTAACGAACAGCTAAACGGTCGTAGATCAACGTACGAGATTACTTTTTCAGCACAAAATTTTGACGAATATTCAGTATTTAACAAATTCTTAAATCGCATTGAATCTGCAAACCGTAACGCTAACGTTATGCTACAACCAAACACTGGACTACTGTTTAGCGCTTCTATGCCAGCCTCGAAGAGTGTAAAAATAAGCAAAGAATATAAGACTGGCAATCTTCAATATGTTGACGCTGTTTACACTACGGCAGGATACAACAAAGTTTATAACTTACCTATTGTAAGTGGAAGATGGTTTAGTAATAGCGCTAAAAGCAACGCATTAGAAATGGTAGTAAACCAATCTGCTAGCAAAAGATACAAGATTGGTGAAGTAGCATTTATTACTTCTCGTAAAACAACACAAATGAGTCCTATAAGGATTGTTGGAGTTGTGAACGATGGCGTAGACTCAGCAAAAGTATACGTGAATATTCTAGGATTATTACGTTACGCTCCAACTCTTTGGGAATATTCTGGAAAAGAAGCTCAAGGCTCAATCTACTGGTTGAATAAAGAAAATCGTTCTCAAAAATCAATTAAATCTTATGTTTCAGATGCTCTTTACGACTGTTGCGATGGACAAGTAAACGAAATTAGAAGACATGATAATAGTGATGATTACGAGAATGTTATAACAGTATTGCAATTAAGTTTTGCTATCGTAGCAGCATTATTGCTTTTTGTTTCCGCGCTAGGTTTAATCAATATTGGTTTAGCATCGTTGGAGCAGCGCACGCATGAACTGCTTATACGCAGAGCTTTGGGTGCTACTAGATGGTCGATTGCTTCACTCGTATTAGGCAGTGCGATTATTTTAGCTCTGATAGTTTCGATTGCTGCCGTCGCTGTTTCTTTTGGCCTTGTGTCTATAGCATCAAGTTTTTGGGATGTAGCAAGCCCAGTTAGTCCGCCAGTTTACCCATATGAAGCCGCTATTGGAGCTGTTATTGCGGCTTTTATTACAGCGCTTGCTGGAAGTGTGGTGCCGGCAATAAAAGCATCGCGTTTACAACCAGCATTAGCATTGCGTTAATTTTCAAAAAATAAGAAAGAAGGAATAATGAATAATCATACTATTGGTAAAGCAACTCTTATTGTTGGTGTGCTTAGTGCGCTTCTTATGTTTAATGCGTGTGGAGGAATAGGCAACAATAATGCGAGTGGTGTGGGTGGTGCGCGCTCGCAAAATAGTTCGCCTAGAGAGATTGTTGATTTTGCTCATATAGAGAAGGAATATCAGGAATCTGTGGCAAAGCTTAGTTGGCCTGAAAAATATAAAGCTCCTGCAAACTTGGTTGGAGAAGAAAAAGACGGCCAGTTCCAGAGTGGATATGGCGATACGCAAGCATCTAATTATTATCAGTGTGCTTGGGAACGGCAATGGTTAGACACGTATGCTAGTGATGAACAAGCGGCAAGTAAAGCTTTGCATGAGCTTGGAAAAGTGCCTAGCATGCCGTTTATGGGTCCAGACCGTTGTGATGATGCAACGCGAAACTTTTTCAAAGAGCATATGCGTAAAGCAAAACTGGGAGATCCGTCAGGATTCCAACAGGATGTGCAAGCTAATTGTCCTGTGATGTAATTGCATTTGTATAGCTTTATTGTGCTTTCGCACTAAATAGCTTGTTATATGCTTCTTTTTACCCATGTTGATGGTGTCCAATAATCTTTGGTAAGCATTGATGGGTGTGTTTGTTTACGAGCTTGAATAATCCATAAGGCTATACCTGTTGAAACAAGTATTACGCCAGAAGCAATCATTATGAATAATGATGAATTTAGATTCCCCCATGCTAGTACGCTTGCATACCCTACGATAATGCCGCATTGCTCCATAATAGAAGTAAAAGTAGTAGTTGCGCCGAGAATGTGTGTTGGTATGCCGTCGAGAAGAGCTGTTTGCCCATAGACAATAGTTGCGTCAAAAATAATACCCGCAATGAAAGCAGAGCAAAGAAAAAGAGCAATCCAATTATTAAGTGCGAAAATAAGTAAAGGAATAGAAAGGAATCCAGGTAGTAAAATAGAGTATAAAATCTCATAATGCAGCACAATATATTTGCATAATAGCGAACCTACAATCATGCCAATGTTAAATATGCTGACTATTGATCCCCACGTGGATGCCGAATGAAAAAGTGTGAGACAATGGTGTGCTCCCATTAGTCTAAATGCAGCAAGCCATGATCCAGATTGTAATGCTGATACTACTCCTAAGACTATTAACCATGGTGTAGATTTCATATAGTGTAGAGAAGCTGCAAAACCAGCAGTTTTACTGCTTCCTGTCTTCGTATTGTTTGCGCTATTTTGTGCTTGCTGGTTTAGATTAACTAACAGTAGAGGTAGCGCCGCTAGTATCATCACAATAGCAATGCTCGTAAAGAAAATGAGCGGATTGCATATATCAACAAATATGCCAGTGATAGCAGGTGCAGCAAGCCTGCTGAGATTAATCCACATGCGCATGCTTGCTAAAAATTTGGTTTTTTCGCCAGCTGGCGCGCTATATGCCATTAATACTTTTTGATTAGGCGAAGAAAATGCAGTAAAGAACCCGAATATTATGCCGAGTAGTGTAACCGTAATAGCAATAAGATTATGCTGTGCTACTAAAGCGAAACCGTATCCAGTACACAGCAAGGCAAAGCAGAACGTTAGAGCTATAAACAATCTAGTTGGTGGATATTTATCTGCGATAATGCCGCCAAGCGGTGCTGCTATGCAGGTCATAAGCGCTACTGATACCGCGTTAAGCGCTGCGTGAGATAAGTCGACATGTATTAAAAGATATAGGCTTACGCCAAATCTACAGCTTGTTATAAGAAAGGCATTAAGCGATAAAACGGCAATAATAAGAGTTGTGCGAATTCGTGCCGCAGCGTTCATTTCCTTCTCTTTTTTCTTTCTTCATGTTATGAATGTCTTTCATATTCTGAATAATATATGCCTCTTGATATACACCTTTTTATGGACCGTGAGCGAAATGAGTGTTTTGTCGCAGTTTATAGGTGGGGGTTGCTGTTACTGGCGATAGTAGGAGAGGAAGTTGGAGAGTTTGCTCATTGCATCGCGAAGCGTTTGCAAGCGCGGCAAGTAGACTACGCGGAAGTAGCCTGGAGTCTGCCAATTAAAGCCTTTTCCGTGCACAATCAGCAACTTTTGATCGCGTAGCAAATCAAGCGCAAACTGTTCGTCGTCGTGAATGTTATAGCGGTCTGGATCGAGTTTTACAAACATGTAGAAAGCGGCATCCGGTCGCTCGACGCTTACGCCATCCATCTCCTGAAGCGCGTTATAGCAGTATTCGCGCTGCTCATACACGCGTCCGCCTGGCTCCAAGTACTTTTCAACGCTTTGGTATCCGCCCAAAGCAGTCTGAATAATCGATTGCGCAGGAACGTTCGAGCACAATCGCATATTAGACAGCATGTTAAGTCCCATAATGTAGTCGCGAGCTTTGGATTTATCTCCCGAAAGGCTCATCCAACCAATGCGGAAGCCGGCAATCATATGCGATTTAGAAAGTCCGCTGAAAGTTACGCAGAACACGTCTGGAGCAAGAGAAGCAATCGAAATATGCTTCTTGCCGTCCATAACAAGACGGTCGTAGATCTCGTCCGCAAAAATAATCAAATTAAACTCGCGCGCAATCTTAACAATCTCTTCCAAAACTTCGCGGCTATACAGCACGCCCGTAGGATTATTCGGGTTAATAATCACGATTGCTTTAGTGCGCGGCGTGATTTTAGAGCGAATGTCGGCAATATCTGGGTACCAATGCGACTTTTCGTCACACATGTAGTGCACAGGAGTGCCGCCAGCCAAGCTCGCGCACGCGGTCCACAGAGGATAGTCTGGGCTTGGTATAAGAATCTCGTCGCCGCAATCAAGCAACGCTTGCATAGAAAGGTTAATCAGCTCGGAAACGCCGTTTCCGGTGTAAATATCTTCCATTTGCACGCCTGGAATGCCCTTAAGCTGATCGTATTGCATAATCGCCTTGCGCGCAGAGAAAAGTCCGCGACTATCCGAGTAGCCTTCGCAGTCAATAAGCTGTTGCTGCATGTCGTAAATCACTTCGTCTGGAGCGCGGAATCCAAAAGGTGCAGGATTTCCAATGTTGAGCTTTAAAATATGCGTTCCGTTTGCTTCCATGCGGTTTGCTTCTTCAACAACAGGGCCGCGAACGTCGTAAAGCACGTGTTCAAGTTTTGTGGATTTGTTGAATGTGCGATGCTTTAGAGTTTTGGAAAGTTCAGCTTCTGTAAGCTGCTGCTGTTGTAATTGATTTAATTGTGGTTCTTCTGCAGACTGGCAGTTTTGCTCGACTTTTGCGCAAGAATGACCGCCTTTTACTCCGTCACCGCTGATTCCAAGAATTTCAGCTAGCATGTTACGCACGTCTTTGCGAGGCTCAGTTTTGCCGCTTAAATACTGGCTTAACTGGCTTTTGCCAAGCTTATGACCGTTTTTTGCTGCAAGCTCGATTACGTCAATCTGCTTGTACCCCTTGCGTTTCATAGCTTTCTTAAGCTCATCGGCAAAATTCTGTGCCATAATCTGTCTTTCTTGTAAAATCGGCATTTATAAATTGAACAAGTTTATAGCAAAGTTCAAAATATAAGTATTAAATTGAACTATTTGCTCAATATTAGTCGCAAAAATTATTTTTGTATAGTAATTTTTCAAAAAATGACGAGAAATAGTAAAAAATAGTAGAAATATAGTAGAAAAATTGAACTAAATTATAATAAATTGAATTTATTTTGAACTTTTGTGAATGTGTTTTATGGCTTAAGTTCAGGAATAATGCATGATTTACGCCATTGCGTGCGTTTTGTATAAGCTCTGTTAAGCGGTTTGCTACCATAAAAGCTATGTATTTCTTTACTCCGAGGCGTTGCGAATCTACCCAAAAAATCATGTACAAGAATAAAGGGCAGGCTCTTATGGCGGCGGAGCAAAGTTTGCGAGAGCGTGGAACACAGTTATGGGTTTATGCTTGTGAATATTGTGGTTGCTGGCATTTGACGCATAAGAATCCGGTAGATCGCATGTATTCCGATATGCGCTCGCCATCCGCAAGCGCAAAGCCGAAATCTAGAAAGCGCGGGTACAAGCCAAGACGGCGTTAAGTTAAAACGGCACTAAATTAAAACGGTGCTAAATCTTACGCAACGTTAAAACCTTGCCTTGCAACCTGCTCAACATCTTCTGCTTGGTGTTTTTTGGCAATATCGTCTGCTGCTATAGCAAGAATTTGTGCGCTGAAAGCATCAACTGGTCTGCTAGCATTTCGCAAATCGTAATATTGATGCACGCGATTGTCGAAATCAGCAAGATTTTCTAATAATTCAGCGTCGTCAGCAGGGTAGGTATTCTCAAAAATCTGCATGTCAGCGCTCATTCGCGGCTTTAATTCTGGGCTTTGCGCAGGCTTACCAATTGCCAGGCCGAGCACGGGGTACGTGTATTTAGGCAAATTCAAAATATCAATAAGCTGAGTTCTACTGTTCAAAATTGAACCGAGAATTACGCAACCAAGCCCCAAAGATTCCGCGGCAGTTTCCATGGCATGAAGCGCCAAAATAACGTCATTTTGAGCCTGTGTAAAGCGGTAGCGAGTTTTAAGCATAAACTCGTCGCTACTGGTATCTACGCCATTTTTGTGCGCAATTGCAGCGTTTCTATGTTGATCAATAATAAAAACGTACAGTAGTGGAGCTGTAGCAATATATGTTTGGTTGCCAATTTCGGAAAGCTTTTGCTTAATTGAGCTATCCGTAATTTTAATCGCTGACCAGTCGTTCAAAAACTGGCTACAAGCAGCGCGCTGAGCTACAGCTTCAAGAGTGGCAACTGTATCGTTGTCAATTGCTTCGTTGCAAAAAGTGCGAATGGAGCGGCGATTCAGTAAAGTATCGATAGTTTCGTTGTGGCGTAAATTTGGCACGTTATTTCTTATTCCTTTCAGCATTCTCGTTTCAAAATAAGGCCATTTAGTTTATAAAATTTAATAAATTAAAATCGTTTTTGTGAGCGCAATTGTCTTTTTCTTTGCCTTCGCGCAATATAAAACAAGGTTCCGTGGCTTGCTAAGCGACCAACAATCGTAGTAAGAATCGCAGAAAATACTGCAAATCCAAGAGACAGTAGCAGCGGCTCTTCTTGCTTAATACGCTGCTTTTGCGCAACTTTTTCTTTAGAAAGATTGTTAGAACGACTATTAGAGTTTAAATTGATTTTTCTAGTATCAACATGTTTTTTCCATATTAAGTGCGCAATCTGCCCTGCAATAAACGTTGCAAAAGAAGGAAGTGCAGATTTTAGTAATGAATCTCCTAAAGTATTTTGATTTCTCAATCGGCGCTCGCGAAGGGCCTCAATCTTACGATTTGCTGCATTAAGTCGTTGTACGGTAGCTTGAGCCGCACGATGGCTTCGTTGAGTTTTAGTATTAGCCGATGATAATTGCGTCATATTTTCTATGTTAGTGGTAACGAAATACCAATTTTGGCGGTACCATGGAACAGTGATCTTGATTTGCGGCAAAGTGGCTGCAAGTTAAGAAATGCTTACGTAAAGCAATCGTGCTGCTAGGCGTCCAGTGCGATGTGTGTACATGGCGCTGGTGAGGAATGTGAAGACTATGCAAAATAACGGCACTAAAGAATCCTCTCAGAAAGAATGCTCGAAGCAGGGTTGCTTGGTGTTACTTCGCCACGGCCAAACTGCTTGGAGTGTGTCCGGTCAACATACCGGACGCACGGATTTGCCTCTTACTGAAGTTGGTGTTGAGCAGGCAAAAGAGGCTGGCGCTAGATTGCAGTGTGTGTTCACAAAAGGTTTTGATAAGGATTGTGTGCTTGTAAGTCCACTTCGTCGCGCGCAGCAAACAGCTCAGTTTGCTGGTTTTGATTCGTATACAATTTGCGATAGTGCGCTGGAGTGGGATTATGGTGCTGCTGAGGGTCGCACGCGCGCTGATATTTCTAAACTAAGTGGCGTTGAGGCTTGGGATGTGTGGAAGCATGGTCCTAAAGTTCTTCCTTCTCACATGGTTAGTGACGCTAAAGAGGTGCTTCCTAGTGGAGAAGCAGTGGATGTGCACAGAACTTCTGGAGAAAGCTTGCAAGAGGTTTCGGATCGTACTCAAAAGATTATTGATATGGCAATGCCTAAATTGAAATTAGGTAAGGACGTGCTTATTGTTGCGCATGCTCATGTGTTGCGTATTCTTACTGCGCGCTGGCTTGGAGTAAGCCCAGATTTTGCACGACTTCTTCGTATGGATACCGCGCATTATTCTGTGTTGGGCGCGTACAAAGGCGATAATGTAATTGTGCATTGGAATTGCTGAAATACGGAAAGGCATGGAATACTCTTAGAACCGCGTTTGTGGACGGATGAGTTAAGGAATATAAGATTGCTCATGGGCAGGGTTAGCTGCTAATTAAATAATTTGTTTTAAACTATGATCCTCAAGAGATTGCGCAATCGTTTGCTAAATTGTTGCGTAACCCCTTTAGTTATTGCCAAAAATACGTGCTAATTTTATTAAAGATATTATTATGTGCCGTTTTTGTGGCGACACGCGTTAATTTACTTATGCTATCGTTTGCAATATTGCAGGAGTTGAGGCATAATAAATATTGTCGATAAGGACACCTAGAGGTGTGGCAGTCCAATGATGGGATTGTCGGCATAGGAGAAAGGTTCGATGATGAATCGTACAATTAAATCAACAATTGCACTGGTAGCTTGCTCGGCAATGGCTTTTGGCGCGCTTGCAGCTTGCGGATCCTCTTCAAGCGATAGCTCTGCTAAAGGTAAGGTTTACTTCTTGAACTTTAAGCCAGAAGCTGCAGATCAGTGGAAGGAAGTAGCTAAGGCATACACCAAGAAAACAGGTGTTGAAGTTAAGGTTCAAACTGCTGCTTCCGGAACTTATGAGCAGTCTTTGAAGAGTGAAATCAGTAAGGGTGATGAAGCTCCTACACTCTTCCAGATCAATGGCCCAGTTGGCTACGCAAGCTGGAAGGATTACACTGCTGATTTAAAGGATACTGAGCTTTATAACCAGCTTCAGAACAAGGATATTGCTTTGAAGGATGGAGATAAGGTTGTTGGAATTCCATATGCAATGGAAACCTACGGCTTGATTTATAACAAGGCTTTGCTTAAGAAGTACACCGAGCTCAAGGATGCTAAGGTAAAGTCTGCTGAAGAAATCAACTCCTTCGATAAGTTGAAGGCTGTTGCAGACGACATTCAGAAGCATAAGGCTGATCTTGGTGTTGATGGTGCCTTCACTTCTGCAGGTTTTGATTCCAGCTCTGACTGGCGCTTTAAGACCCATCTTGCAAATCTTCCTCTGTACTACGAGTTCAAGGAAGATCATGTTACCAAGCAGCCTGCAAAGGTAAAGGGTAGCTTCCTTGACGGTTATAAGAAGATTTTCGATCTTTACATTACTGATTCCACTACACCAGCAACAAAGATTGGTTCCAAGACTGGTGAAGATGCTAATGCTGAATTCTCACAGGGTAAAGCTGTGTTCTATCAGAATGGTACTTGGGCTTGGGGCGACCTTTCCAAGGCTGGTATGAAGGCTGAAGACCTTGGTATGCTTCCAATTTATATTGGTGCTAAGGGCGAAGAGAAGCAAGGTTTGGCAACTGGTTCTGAGAACTATTGGTGCATCAATGAGAAGACGTCTGACGCTAACAAGAAGGCAACTAAGGACTTCTTGAAGTGGCTGCTTACTTCCGATGCTGGTAAGGAAGCTATTTCTAAGAAGATGGGCTTCACCACTCCATTCAAGAGCTTCGCAGATATCAAGTCCGACAACCCATTGACTCAGGCAGCTGTTGAAGATGCTAAGTCTGGTAAGACTCCAGTAAGCTGGAACTTCACCGTAATGCCATCTGATAACTGGAAGAACGACCTCGGCTCTGCTTTGCTTGAGTACGCTCAGGGCACCGGCAAGTGGGATAAGGTTAAGACAGCATTCGTGGATGGTTGGGCTAAGGAATATTCTCAGGCTCATGAAGATGACGACTGATCCATTAATAAATAAATAGACGTTGCACCTGCTGACGTAAGCAAGCAAAGGTGACGTAAGCAAATCCGCTAGGATACTGGCACATCATAGTGCTAAGTCCTAGCGGATTTTGTTATTTCGATATTTTGTTATTTCGATATTTTCTAGAAAACTATAAAAGGTCTATTCTTTTAATAATGCAGCTGTGCTTGAACGCACAATAAGTTGCGCTGGAACAATGCGATACTGATCTTCAACTTTCTCTGCGTTTATAAGTGCAAGCGTGATATTTGCCGCAGTAGAAGCAATATCAACCGGATCCTGTCTAATAGTAGTTAAGCCAGTTTCATGCGCATAAAAACTATCGTCAAAACCAATAATTGACACATCTTTTGGAGTAGAATACCCGCTGCGGGCAAGCTGAAACATAAGTGGTATTGCAATCCCATCTTCTTGGCATGCAATTGCTGTTGGCATAATTGAACTTCCAAGAAGCATAGAAACTATGGCACTTATGCGATCAGAATTAGCAGGTGCCACAATTTCTGTAGGTGTGATTCCGCTATTTTGGCATTCATCAATAAAAGAATGGTAACGCTGCAATACGCTGAAATGTAGTGAAACGTCACGAGTTGTGCGCACATATGCAATATTGTGATGCCCTAAACCGATTAAGTGGCGTGCCATAAGTCTTGCACCTTGGTCATCGTCAATATTGATAGTCGCGTCAAAATCGCATTTTTGTGGATATAAGCAGTTTATGCCAACAATTGGCACGCCTGTTGATTTAAGTTGTGCGATTTCGTTGGTATTTACGTCAAAGGAACACACAACAACAGCGTCAGCATTACGTCTAGTTGGGAGCATTGTGAAAAATTCGCTACGCTCTTTGCTGCTGGAAATCTGAAAAATTGACAAATCGTATCCAGCTGTGTGGAATACTTGATTCAATCCTTGAATAATAGATGCAGAAAACCATAGGCGAATTTGATCGCTAATCAATAAAGCGATGCGCAAGGTTTTACCAGATTTTAGTGCTGCTGCAGATTTCGAAATAGAAAAATTCAATTGTTCGGCAATGGCCAATACTTTATTGCGAGTGGATGCAGATACTAAGTTTGGTCGTGTAAATGAGCGTGACACAGTAGAAACTGACACATGAGCTTTATTCGCTACATCTTGAATATTTGCCGACATGTGAACTCCTTTATTCGCGTATAACAAACGTGTAGCACAGCCTTGTGTTTAATTGTTTAGTGCGAACTTTTATAGTTCGAAACAAACAAACGTTTGCAGACATTTCTATTCTAGCAAATTTTGCTGGAATGCCAACGATAATAAGCAATTTTTTAAAATTAAATTCTGATATTTGTTTGAAGTGACATATCGAAAATGACAACGTTTGACATAGCTAATTCATGTAGTAGAATGAAGTTATTGGTTCGGGACAGCGATGTCTACGTGGATGTCGCTCTCAAGGAGGAGAAAGTGACGAGTCATGATTAGTATGAGCGGAAAAGCAATACGTAAATGGTGGTGGTTATTTGCGCTGCCAACGTTTGCTGCGTTTGTTGTTGGCTTCTTAGTGCCATTTATTATGGGTGTGTACTTGAGCTTTAGAAAATTCACTACTGTGACTGATGGTAAGTTTGTGGGTTTTCGTAACTACTATAGAGCTTTAAAAGATCCGCATCTTGTTTATTCGTTTTTGTTCACAACGCTTTTTGCAGTTATTACAACAATAATTATTAATGTTATTGCTTTTGCAATTGCGTACATGCTTACTAAGAAGTTCAAGGGCACGACGATATTCAGAGCCGTGTTCTTTATGCCAAATCTTATTGGCGGTATCGTTTTAAGCTATATTTGGCAGCTCTTGTTAAATGGTATACTCGGCTACTTCAATCGTACGATTACGTTCTCTGAAGTATTCGGTTTCTGGGGCCTTGTGATTGTTGTTTGCTGGCAGCAAATTGGCTATATGATGATTATTTATATCGCAGGAATGCAGGCTCTTCCTGGAGATGTTATGGAAGCAGCTGCTGTCGATGGTGCAAGCCCAAGGCAGACTTTATTCAAGATTACTATTCCATTGATGATGCCTTCTATTACTGTTTGCACATTCTTAACAATTACCAACGGCTTCAAGCTTTTCGATCAGAACTTCGCATTAACTAACGGTGGTCCGTCAAGGAAAACAGAGATGTTAGCTCTTAATATTTATAGAACTTTCACTACTCCAAGATGTGAAGGCGTTGGTCAGGCTCAGGCAGTCATGTTCTTCATTGTCGTGGCTGTTATTGCTATGGTTCAGAATATGCTCACTAGGTCAAAGGAGGTAGCGGCATGAACGAGAAAACAAAGCATCCTGCGTTATGGACTGTGCTGTTCACTCTTATAAGCTTGTTATGGATTTTCCCTATAGCTTTAGTGGTACTGAATTCTTTCAAGTCTAAGGTTGATATTGCAAGCAATCCTTTTACTTTTAGTTCAAAATCGTTTGTTGGAATGTCTAACTACGTATTAGGTTCAAATCGTACTGATTTTCCAATGAGTTTCCTCTGGACTATTGTTGTAACTGTTGGTTCTGTAATCCTCATTCTTCTGTGCACGTCAATGTGTGCATGGTGGATTGTTCGTGTGAACAATTGGGCAGCAAAACTTCTATACGTTTTGTTCCTGTTTAACATGATTGTGCCGTTCCAGATGGTTATGTACACCCTTGCTTACATTACGAACACTTTAAAGTTGAATACTCCATGGGGATTGTGGATTATTTACTTAGGCTTTGGTGCAGGACTTGCAGTGTTTATTTTCACTGGTGTGATTAAGGGTATTCCGCAAGAACTCGAAGAGTCTGCAATGATTGATGGTGCTTCTGTACCACGTATATTCTTCCAGATTATTGTGCCGATTATGCGACCTGCTATTATTTCGGTTTCAATCTTGCAGGCAATGTGGATTTGGAATGACTTCCTGCTTCCATTCTTGACGCTCGATCTCAACAAGTATAAGACGATTTCTATAGCTGTTCAGTATTTGAAGGGTGGTTATGGATCTGTTGAGATGGGTGCCATGATGGGTTGCTTGGTTATGGCAATTGTTCCAATCATAATCTTCTATCTCATCTGCCAGAAGTACATTATCAAAGGTGTTATGTCTGGTGCAGTAAAGGGATAAATTAATTCTCCTCCAAAATTCAAGTGGCAGTAAAAGCGGCGGTGTGCACATACTATTACGTTTGTGCACACCGTCATTATTTTTTTTTAATAGTTACGCTAGTTTGTAATTAGGTGGTAGAGTTCGTTGTTAAAGGTATCTATAGATAGTAGAGCATAGGAATTGCGTCATAAAACCAGGAGATAGTATAGAATGATTTTCTCGTTTGGAAGCCCAGATTCAAAGTTTGCGCAAAGCATGGAAACATTTGCTGATGCCGTGTGGCTTACAATATTGATGATTTTAACAAGCATTCCTTTAATTACTATCGGTGCTTCTCTTTGTGCCGGTCATGATGCTGCAAGACGTACAGAGCAAGGTGAAGGACATATTACTGCAGCTTATTTTCGCGCGTTTGCTAGCAATTTTTTGGAATCTACTATTATTTGGGCTGTAATGGGGCCAGTTTTGCTTGCTATTATTTGGCTATGGCTTTGCGTGTGGTCTACTCCACTTTTAATTATTAAATTTATTCTGAGCATATTGTGGGTTATTGTTGCCGAATGGGTGTTTGCACTACAAGCGCGTTTTAAAAATTCAATTGATAAAACAGTGGTTAATTCTCTTATTTTTGGTATTTCGTATTGGAAAGAAACTCTTATAATGACACTGCTAGATATAGTGTTTATTGTGTTAATATTTGCATCAATCGTATATTTGCCGCAGGGTTTGCCTTTGTTGGTATTCATTGGTTGGGGATCGCTTATTATGCTGCATACTCCGATTTTAGAGCGGGTATTTGCAAAGTATATTAAGCAAGAGTAGTTGACAGTTATATGAATAATTAAAAAATTGGGGTAATCGGCAAAAAATTAATGAGGCGAGCACTATTATAGATGCTCGCCTCACATAGGACATCATGTAAGAAATATTTTAATTTGCTACTATGCAAATCATATTCCTTACGAGGGGGGGAATAGAGTCAGTTCATCAGTAAACCAACTATTAGATTATACATGCTTCCGTGTATTTTCGCCGCGCATAACTGCCGTCATAGATAGCACTCGTGGTGACTTAAATACTTCATCGGTGTGAACTACACGACCATCAGCATCAGCAAGTGGAATACGCCAGTTTGGATACTCTGTACTAGTTCCAGGCTGATTCTGTGAACGCTTCTCGCCGACAGCGTCAACCAAAGCAACTTGCAAAAGCAAAGATGGGGAAGTGAGCATAATCGCATGCATAGCTTCCACAATCTCTTGTACATGGCCTTCAACATCCTCAGCAGCATCTTTGCTAATCCAGCCGTTCTCAAGAAGCATCTTCATCATTGCATCGCGTTCAGCTTGAGCAGCCTCCTGGAACGTTTCTACGGAGTCTGTAAGCAGATGAAGCTGCTCGCGAAGCTTGACATGCTCAAAGGCAAGATAACCAGCTGTAGGTGGCATATCGTGCGTAGTAACGGAAGCAAGAGCATACTCTCGATATGTAGACGGATTAGCGAAAATAATTTGCTTCTTTCCAGCCTTCTTAGTAGCAGCTTCAGCTTCGTCGTCGTGAGTGAACCATTCAACAACAGTGCCAAGCACGCCATGAGATGCAAGAACCTTAGAAACATACTTCGGAACAGTGCCCAAATCTTCGCCAATAACAACGCCGCCTGCGCGAGTTGCTTCAACAGTAAGAACTGCGAGCATTGCATCTACGTTGTAGTACACATATGCGCCGTTTCTAGCACCTTGTCCTTGTGGAATCCACCACAAGCGGAACAATCCAAGAACGTGATCAATACGAGCAGCTCCTGCGTGCAAGAACACGTTATGAACCATGTCTCGGTAAGCAATATAGCCAGTTTCATCCAAATAATTTGGATCGAATGGAGGTTGACCCCAATCCTGACCTTGCTGGTTGTAGAAATCAGGAGGAGCACCAACGCTTACGCCATTAGCAAATCGTTCCGGACTCCACCAAACGTCAGCACCGTAGCCGTGTACGCCAACTGCCATGTCTTGCATAAGACCAATTGCCATACCAGCAGCTTTAGCTTCAGCGTGAGCTGCAGCAACTTGCTCATCAGCAATCCACTGAAGCCAACGATGGAACTCAAACAAATCAGCGTGTTCGCGCTTAAGTCGCTCAATTTGCGGAGTGCCTTTGCCTGTAGTGTCAAACCACAAATTCTCGCCCCAAGGAGCACCCCAAACTTCAAACGCAACACACCAAGTTGCAAAAGCGTCAAGATCTTCACCAGAACGATGCTTAAACTCACTAAACTCGCGCTCGCGTTCGGTAGAACGAGGTTGCTTGAAAATAATACGCAACGCAGGAAGCTTGGCATCCCATGCAGCGTTGATATCTATAGGATTTGGATTATTGTTTTGAGGAGCAATAGACTCATGCAATTGCTCCACTTTGGCAAGATCCTCTCCGCTTAATTCAGCATATTCCGGAATATCTTGCGGACGAATATAAGTGACATTCAAGAACCTACGAGACTCAGGCAAGTACGGTGAAGGCTCAAGAGGTGTTACTGGAGCGCACGCATGAATTGGATTAATCAGCATAAAATCAGCCTTACCAATTTCTCCAGCATCCTTAAGTAGGCGACGCAAATCGCCGTAATCGCCAATTCCCCAAGAATCTTTTGAACGCGCAGAATACATTTGCGTCATGAATCCCCAACGATGCTTTTGCTTAACGCTTTCAGGCAACGGAATACGCGCAGGTGCAGCAATCAATGTAACATCAGCGTGTTGAGCTGTCTCGCCATTCGTGTTGATTACTTTAGCATGCAAAGTGTGGTAGCCCATTGGCAAATCATCCGGAAGCTCAATGAACAAATCTCCATTGTCTTCGGATTGAATATCGCCTAACGAGCCTTCATAATCTGTTCCATCTTCGAGTGTAAGAGAAATATGAATTTGCTCTTTTTTGGCATCTCCTGCGTGAATTGGTACGCAAGTTTTTGCGCCATTAAACGAAACGACAGTTGGTGGCAATAATTCGCTAGAGCGTTTGCGCTGAACCTTCTCGTATGAAATTGCAATATTGTCTTGAGTGTCGGCAGGCATGCCTAATGCATCAAGTACTCCAACTAATGCTTCATCTGTAATTTCGGTGTAGCTTCCTTGCTGATCAATATAAAAAGTGGCAACGCCGCACGCCTTAGCAAGCTTAATAAGTGGACGTGCAAGACGTTCTGCGCTTTCTTCCATAGGCTTATCAGCATCAGCTTTGCCAGTAGCTGTTGTTGTCATGGTGCTCCTTCTACTTTATGATTTGGCACATTCCTAACATCGTCGTAAGCGTGCCAAATGTGCAACTATGGCGATAGTGCGTAAATCAATACATCTCTGGATTGAAATACACCCTGCCTGTCAATTATATAAATACCTGACATCGTTTGCAAATTAGCGTTGCGACATATTTGCTAGTTTTTATAAGTAATTGCAACTAAACACAAGTGTTGTGATTACTCATGTTTAGTTGCAATCGTCTGATAGTTTATTATTTTTTTTTTACTTACTAAAACGCAATTACTTGTTGCTAAGCACAACAAAAGTTCTGATAGGCAAGTGTAGGGTAGCAGCGCTTTTTTCAGTTGTAATATTTACCTTGGTGTCAGGCTGTTTTCCAGTCCACTTAGCAAAATAATCACTTGAATTAAGTACGCAATGCCACTCTTGAGATTTTGCACTATGAATTGCAGGTAGTTGAATAGTTGCATCTTCATGATACATAGGATTTGCGCAAACAATTAGATTATTGCCAATGCGCGTAGCCAAAACAGTATGGTTAGACGTTTCAAGTTGTTTGCGTTTGCCGTCATACAATGAGCTATATTCAGCGCGAAGCTTTATAAGTGCACGATACCATTGAACAAGCGGATTGAAACGTTCAGTGCGCGCCCAGTCAAGCTGGTTCATTAGTACACCGCGATTATAAGAATTATCGCAACCGTGCTTAGTGCGTCCAAACTCTTCTCCGCTTAGCGTAAACGGCGTGCCTGCAGAGCACAAAACAATTCCAGCTGCAAACATATTAGCGTTCAAAATATCCGCAACTTGTTGTACATCTTGAGCGTCAAACTCAAAATCGCTAGCATTCTCGCGCATAGAGATACAAAGCTTATCCCACAAAGTCAAATCGTCGTGAGCAGAAGTATATTGAACAATCTGTCCAACTTCTTTACCTGCAGAAGGAGTATCACGCCATGCATTAAGAGTTTGGCGAGCCGCATCTGAGCACCAGAACTCATTGCCATTAACATATCCACGGTCGCGATGGTTCATAACATTGCCTTTGAGGGAATCGCGAGACTCGTCGCTAAACCAGCCTATGCGCTCGTTAAGAGTGCCTCTGCCGTCTTTATCTCCCATCGGAACTTTCTCATCAACAGCAGGATCCGAAGCACCCCACGGTTCTCCATACATAACAATATCTTTACCGCCAGGAAGCTTGTCTAATGCAGTTCGTGCCTGATTTAAGGTTTCAGTATCAGTCAATCCCATAAGATCGAAACGGAAGCCATCAATGTGATAGCAGCGTGCCCAATGCAGCAAAGATTCAATAATAAACCTGCGGAACATAGGATGTTCAGAAGCCATTTCATTTCCACAGCCAGAGCCGTTAGCAAAAGATCCGTCAGAGTCTCGCCTGCAGAAATACCCAGGAGCCATGCATTCGAAAGCGTTTTCTGCGGACTTGTACATGTGATTATAAACAACATCCATAATTACGCGTTGACCATTAGCATGTAATGCCGCAATCATTGCCTTGCATTCGCGAATTCGCGCAGTGCCATCGTAAGGATTGCTAGAATAAGCACCTTCAGGAACGTTGTAAGCGTGAGGATCATAGCCCCAGTTGTATAGAGAATCTAATTCTTCTGCTGAAGCACCATTTTTGCGCGCATTGTCGATTGTGGATTCGTCAACTGTTGCAAAATCGTAAATAGGTTCGAGTTGCACATGAGTAATGCCAAGCTGCTTTAAATAATCCAAGCCAGTAGGGAAGTTGCATTCAGAAGAATCTGGATTTTGCAAAGATGTATGTTCATCAGTAAAAGCGAGATATTGGCCTCTATGCTCTGGCTTAAAGCCGCCATTAGGATTGCTGCTGAAATCTGCAACATGCGTTTCCCACACAACCATTGCATGGCGCACAAACTTAGGAGACTTATCTTTATGCCAATTGGCAGGAGACACTCGCTCATCGTCTATGACAAGGCTGCGCTCACCATTTACACCGCTTGCTACACCCCAAGGGTCACTAGTTCGATTTACTGTGCCATCTTGGAAAGTAACAAGATAATCGTAGTATATGCCGTCTAAACGCTTACGGAAATTAATCCGCCAAGCTCCGTCATGCAACGGTTTCAATTCGTGTGTTTGAATTGGCTCACTGTTGTTTCCAGTTTCAAAAAGTCTTAACGTCACATTCTGTGCAGTTGGTGCCCATACGGTAAATGTTGTAGATTTAGCATTTAAAGTAAATCCAAGAGGTCCTTCGTATACAGGCCATGTTGCCGAAGATGGAGTCGTCATATAGGGTATCCTTCTTCTTTCGCTATTTTGCGAATTGTCTAAATTTTCTAAATTATCTAATTGTATTAGTCATTATACAGTTTTTTAAATTTTATTATTTACTTATTGTTCTGTTATCAAGTTTTTTATGTTTTGCGGCACTATTTGGCTAAACACGGTAGGGTTTATGCGATAGCCATTATCGTATTAAGTCAAACGGTGAGTGTGTTAAGTTATTTTTTATTTTTATGTGTTCGTGTTGTCTAGTGAAAGAGAAGGCTGAAACGCTCGAAAGCGTCTCAGCCTTCAGTAAATTTATATCCTGTAAATTATCAGCCTTTAACGGAGCCAGACATGGACTCTTCGTAGAAGCGCTGCATAATAATGAACAGGATTACGATTGGTATGGAAATGCACACAGCACCTGCCGCGAATGCAGCGTACCAATCAGGTAGATACTTTTTGGTAAGCATCTCCATTAATCCGTAAGCAACTGTGTAGTTTTCCTTATTGTCTCTCACTACTGTCTTCACCATAACGAAGTCTAGCCATGGTCCCAAGAATCCAGTAATTGCTTGGAACACAATCATAGGCTTGCAGATTGGAACAATAATCTTCCAGAATACTTGCCACTTTGTGCATCCATCCAAGTATGCAGCTTCATCCAAAGACTTTGGAATAGTATCCATGTAGCCCTTCATAATGTAGAAGCCAGCACCGCTACCTGCAGAATAAACGATAATAAGTGCGATTAATACAATCGAACCTTTTGTTAAACCAAGAGCCTTCAAAATGAAGTAGATAGCAATAACAGCCATGATACCTGGGAACATACCAAGAATCAGAGCAAGATTCATGAATGTCTTACGTCCTTTGAAACGGAGACGAGACATGCAGAAGGACACTGCTAACACAAACACCAAAGAAATAATGCACACGAAAATTGACACGATCAAAGTGTTGAGGAACATTCGTGGGAAATTAATGTCATCGGTATCGGTAAATAACTTTATATAGTTATTTAGTGAGTATTCAGTTGGGAAGAAGGTTTTCTGATAGGAACCAGTGTTCTTGTTGAAGCTTTCTAACAAAACCCACAAGATTGGAATCAACCAAATAACTGACAACACCAGCAAGAACAGATGCGAGAAAGTATCTCCAATTACTCTTCTGACATGTTGATCTTTAAGGAAAGAAACACTACGAGTGCTCTTTACAACAGCTTCTTCGTTCTTAGTTGTAGTTTTATCACTCACCGGAATCCCTCCTCATTCTTGTAAGATCCAGAGTTGCGATACGTAATCAGTGCTACGACGGCAAGTACCATGAATGTCAAAATACCAATTACTGCACCTGCGTTGTAGTTTTGCTGGTCAACAGTCAACTTGTAGAGCCATGTGATAAGCAAGTCGGTGCCGCCTGCACTGTTGACTTTGCTACTTGCTGGGCCACCTTTTGTTAAGAGATAAATAACGTTGAAGTTATTGATGTTGCCAGTAAAGGTAGTAATCAAATATGGAGTCATAACAAAGATGATGTATGGCATTGTGACGTTCATGAAACGTTGCCACCAACCTGCGCCATCGAGCTCTGCAGCTTCGTAAAGTTCTGCAGGAACGTTCTGCAAGATACCTGTAATCTGCATGATGGTGAATGGGATACCAACCCAAAGATTGATAAGAATTACCGTCACTCGAGCCCAAGTTACATCCGTAAGGAAAGGAAGCTCTTGATGTATCCAACCGTTTTGCTTAAAGACAATGTTAATAACACCGTTCTGGCTAAGCATATTGTTCATAATAAGCAATGAAACAAACTGTGGAACTGCAATTGTAAGTGAGAAGCAAGTTCGCCACAATCCCTTAAGACGAGTGGACTTTCTATTGATTATCATTGCAATGAACATGCCGAGGAAGAAGTTCAGGAAGGTTGCAAGGAATGCCCAAACAAGAGTCCAGATTAATACGTCAAAGAATACGTCAGCTTTAATTAAATCACTTTTTCCGGTTAAGAATTGAGAAAAAACGTCTAACCCAATCCAGCTGAATTTTTGTTGATGATTCTCATCATAGCTTGTGAAAGCCATAGAAATCATGAAGAACAATGGCAAAATTGTGAATAACACAATGCCAGCAGTTGGAAGAGTCATAAAACCGACGTGTGCTTTTTCGTCAAGAAGAGTCTTAGCATCATCAATGAAATTAAGTGGCTTCTTGCCGTCTGCCATTACAGATTGCGCTTTGTACGCGCTGCGAAGAGCGAGAGTTGCCAGATATACAAGCAATACAATCGCTAATATCGACATAACTCCATACAGTAAAATTTCTACAGAATTATCGCCCGCACTGTATCGCCAGAATCCGTTGACTTTAACTCTGCCCTGTTCTACTGTGCCAAGAGTGTTAATTTTTGGAAGATAATCCAATCCAATTGTAAATAAGAATCCGAATAAAGCTGCTTCACACGCTAAGAATATAACGCCTTTGATGTATTGCTTGCGGACAAAATTGCCAAAGCCAAATATAACAACAGAAATCCATGAAAGAATGTCCGCATGTTTTGCAGCCTCTTTCAGTGAATAAGGTGAAGGAGCAAAGCGTTCTGCAGTTGACGTCTTCTTCTGGCGTCTTTCTCGCTTTGTGGATGTCGTGCCAGTCATGACATGCCTTTCATGTAAACAAAATTATTTTGTAGAAGATAAACAATGCGCCCCACCCCTTGCCGGAGCGGGGGCTGGGGCGCATTGTTTTACTCAAAGTGCATAAAACACTGCTTATGCATCTATTTAGATTTGTTGGCTAGAGTAAGTTTTGTTTACTTACTTCTCTAGGCCCTTAGCAAATTCTGCGGTCTGCGCGGCAGCATTATCGCCAGTAATCTTACCGGTGGAGATAGAAGTGCCGAATGCTTGAACTGGATCCCAGAACTTACCCATTTCAGGAATTGCTGGCTGCAAGACAGAAGTCTTAGCAATGGTTTCCATCTGAGCAACAGCAGCTGGCTCTGCCTTTACGCTGTCAGCAAGGGACTTGTCAGAAGGAATTGCACCTTCCTTTTCGAAAGCAATCTGCTGGGACTTCTTGGAGCCCAAGAATGCAGCGAACTTAGCAGCCATCTCTGGAGACTTGGTGTTGGTGTTGTAAGCAACAGCCTTAGAACCAGCGAAGGACTTCATCTGGTGCTCGCCAGACTCAGTCTTGAAGGTTGGAAGAGCAGCTGCAGCATAGTTATCCTTCAAGGCGTCCTTAACCTTGGCTGCATCCCAAGAACCGGAGAATATTGCATCAACGGAGCCGTCCTTCAAGCCAGCCAAGCCGCGACCATTTCCATCAAGTACGAAGTGCTTTTCGTTTCCAACGAGCTTTGTTGCAATGTACTTGGTAACTTCAGCAGCCTTATCACTGAGCTTCATGCCAGCCTTAGCATCGTTTCCACTTTCGCCGAAGAGAGTCATATTGCCATCGAGGTAGAAGCCTGGGAGATACCAAGCATTAGCAAGATCGAATGAAACCTTGCCTTTTTCAAGCATCTTGTCGAGGGACTTAACGTCATCAGCGGAGAACTTGGACTTGTTGTAGTACATGAACCAAGTGTTGCCGGTGTAAGGAACGCCGTAAAGCTTACCGTCCTGAGCGGTAACAGACTTGATCAAAGTATCTTCGTTCTGTTCCTTAACTTGCTTTGTGGCGTCATCGCTTAATTCGCCGATTGCTCCAGCCTTTACCAAGTCGCCGAGCTGATCGTTAGGGAAGAGGAACACATCAGCAGCAGCCTTAGCATCCTGCTTAACAGCCTTAGCAGCGTCTGGTGGCTCAACAACAGCGTTCTTGAAAGTAACGTTTGGATTTTCCTTCTTGAATTCTGCTTCAACAGTCTTAATCCAGCCGCCATCTTTCTGATCGTCAGCAGAACCCCAAACGGTGAGCTGAACAGGTGCTGAATCAGCAGCCTTCTTATCGCTATTGTTAGTGCTTGAACCGCAAGCTGCAAATCCAAACAAAGTAGCAACTGCAAGACCTGCACCCAGCATCTTCTTAATATTCGTCATCCTTGACCTCCTATATCATGCCAAAAACCGGCATATCATTTGGTGGCGTAGTAACGGACTCCGTTGTGGCGCAACATCGCGATTGCTGCGTAGAGCAGCGTCACAAGTCTCACAAATCCGTTCGTAAGCACTGTGTAGTATACACGGATATCGTGTCGTTTGCAAATGAGTGGCGGGTTAGTCTGTATATTTTGCCCTATAAATTTTTTCAAGTGGTTGTGTGTAAACTAAGTAGCACAACGCTAGAAGGGTGAAATAATGGCATTATACGATCATGCTCAGTGGCTTAAAGACGCGGTTTTTTACGAAATCTATCCGCAAAGTTTTTGTGATTCCAATGGCGATGGCATAGGCGATATTCAAGGAATTATCGAAAAGTTAGACTATGTAAAATCGCTTGGTTGCAACGCAATTTGGCTTAATCCCTGCTATGACTCGCCTTTTAAAGATGCGGGCTATGACGTGCGCGACTACAAAAAAGTAGCTGCGCGTTACGGAACGAACGAAGATTTAAAGCAGCTTTTTAGTGAAGCTCACAATCGAGGAATCCGCATATTGCTTGACTTAGTGCCGGGTCATACGAGTGAAGAACACGAGTGGTTTAAGGAAAGTTCGAAAGCTGAAGAAAACGAATTTAGCAAGCGATATATTTGGACAGACAGTGCGTTTAGCGGCTATTCTATGCCGTTTATTGGCGGTGAAACTGAGCGTGACGCCACTTATATTCTAAACTTCTTCAAATGTCAGCCTGCATTAAACTACGGTTTTGCACATAGGGATCGAGCTTGGCAATCCGCTCCAGATTCCAAAGAAGCGGCAGAAACTCGCGCTGCAATGGTTGATATTATGCGATTTTGGCTTTCGCTTGGTGCGGATGGATTCCGAGTTGATATGGCTGATTCGCTTGTAAAAAACGATGACAATAATGGCGAAGGAAGCCTTGGCAAAGACAATACAATTCGCGCATGGCAGGAAATGCTTGGCACTGTGAAAGAAGAGTATCCGCAGGCTGCTTTTGTGTCCGAATGGGGCAGGCCACGTCAGGCTCTTACTGCAGGATTCGACATGGACTTCTATTTGAATTGGCGCTGGGATGGAAACCCTAACGGTTACGCACGTTTAGCTCGTGATGTTGATAATGCTTTAGACGGCAATCCTGAGCATGATCACAGCTACTTTAATGCGCACGGCGGCGGCAGTATTTGCCCATTTTTAGACGATTATTGCCCACAATATGAGTCAACCTATTCGCAAGGTTACTTTAGTTTCATCACGTGCAATCACGATACGCCGCGTCTTGCTCCGCGTCTTGGCGATCGTGAGCGTCGCGTGGCTTTCGGCATGATACTCACTATGCCAGGCGTGCCATTCGTGTATTATGGCGACGAAATTGGCATGAAATATCGCGATATTCCAACAAAAGAAGGCGGCTACGCTCGTACGGGCACTCGTACGCCAATGCAATGGGACGATGCAAAGAATTTTGGCTTCTCGATGGCTGCAAAATCTAAATTATACTTGCCTGTTGAAGCGCGAGCAGACGGAAGAACTTGCGCAAATTCTCGAAAACAAGCAGTGGAAAGTGGTGAAATTCCAACTGTTTCTGCGCAAATTAATTGCGAAGATTCCTTCCTTTCGTGGGTGCGCTCGCTTATTGCGCTTCGCCATAGTCGCAAATCTTTGCAAGCTGACGCGTCTTGGAGAGTTTTGTATGCTCCGGTTGACGGCCGCGGCTTTGCTTACGAGCGTTGCGCAAAAGGTGACGTAGGAGAATCAGCTGTGGAACGAAGCATTGTGGTTATGAACCCAGGTGTAAATAGCGAAACAGTTTCATTAGAAGCATTAGCGAATCTTACGCAAGAATCTGCTTACAATCCATTACTTAAAATTGGAGAAATATCAGTTAATGGTGATTGCTTAACACTCGGCGCTCAAAGTTTTGCAGTGTTTGGAATGTAAATTACAGGTTAGTTAGATACGTAACTACAGATAAAGTTTATATAAACTAGGTATGCGCAAATAAACAAGGACGTGCAATGGGTATTAATAGTGGTAAAGCAATAATGCGTGATAGCGGTAACGCGAATAAGGAAATGCTTGACGCAAACGGCAAACCAATTCGTGCTGACCGTAACATAAAAACTGGAATCACGCTCAATAAACTTAAAATGCTCGGCGCTTTTATGCTTATGCTAGGTGCATTTAGTAACACAGTAATTGCACGAATGTTCGGCGGAACAGTAACCAATAATATGTTCGCATTGACAGTCATATTAGTTTGCGAATTTATAAGCTGGACTGCAGTGCCATGGTATGCGTGGATATTAGTACGCGGATATCACAATACTCATAATTTGAATCTTTACATGTTAAGATTGTTGATTTTAGCAGTGGTCTGCGAAGTTCCATACGATTTGGTGAATTCAAAATGTTTGTTCGACATGCGTTCGCAAAATCCTGTATTTGCAATGGTTATCGCACTATTTGTACTTTCGAGTATAGATACAATTAAGGAGCGTTTAAGCGGATTTAGTAAAGGTTTTGCTATTACTGTGCTTATCATTGCGGGTCTTCTTTGGAATTTGATAGGAAAAGTTTTTGTGCAGCATGGAATTTTCTTCGGCGGTGTAACTTTGCTTATTTTCGTACTTCTTTTTGAATTATTAAAAAAGCGCGAAATTACTATGGAGATGACTGCAGGAATGTTCGGTGCTATGTCGATGCTTGCACCTGGTATTGGTGTGGCTGTGTTGCATTATCGTAGCGCTTATGGTGATGGTCCTAAAAACTCGACGACATTCCGTTGTGTTATGTATGTGTGGTATCCGCTGATGTTGATCATTGCGTCAGTGTTTGCAGTATTCTTGCGTTGAAAACATTTCGTAGCAGTTTTTGGATTTGTTTGTAAGGCGAGTTTTACCGCAAATCAGGGTTTATAGCAAATCAGGGTTTGCTATAAAGCGAGTTTGGTACTACGCCTTGTATAGCGTTTAAACCTAGTTTTCTAATCTGATTCGCTAATCAGTTTGCAGATGTAATGTCTGGGGCAGGACCAGTTGAGTTTCGGATTAGAAGCTGAAGCGGAGCTGTAATATGGCGTCTTGTAATTGGCTGCTCGTTAATAAGTGCTAAAGCAATATTTGCGGCTTGCTGAGCCATCAGACATGGATTTTGTCGAATGGTAGTTAAGCCTAATGCTTCTGCAAAAGTACTATTGTCAAAACCAATAATAGACAAATCTTCTGGCACTCGTATGCCTAGTTTTTGTAAACGAAACAGGAACGGTATAGCTGTGGAATCTTGGTGAAAGCACAGTGCAGTAGGAGGGTTGCTGCTTGAAAATAGTTCTGAAATAGTGGCATCTAAGGGATTGTCTCCAAAGTCAATTGGTAAGATTTTCCCTTGAACTCCTGGTGTATCGTTGCATATCGTTTCAAAACTGGTAATTCGTCTCGAAGAACTGAAGCGAAGTGGTGAATTAAAATGTTCGTAAACATACAGTAGTTTTTTGTGGCCTAAAGTAGTGAGATGGCGCACTGCAAGTTTAATTCCTGCAGTATCGTCAATGCTGATTGCTGCAGAAAGAATTTTAGACGCTACACAATTAATGCCCACAATAGGTACCTTTATGCGTTGAAGTTGCTCTGCCTCATTGTTGCTGATATCGAAAGAAGATACGATTACGGCATCAGTATTACCGCGTAAAGGTAGTTCTTTGAAGAAAGTTTTACGCTGTTCGATACCATCTACTGAATAAATTACTAGATCATATCCGGCTGCGTGCAACGTAGCGTTTAATCCTTCAATAATAGAAGCACTAAACCATTCTATGCGACTGCTACCAATAAGTAGTGCTATGCGGTATGATTTGCCTGATTTCAGTACTCCTGCGGTTCTTGATACAGTAAAGTCGAGTTGTTCTGCTGCTTGCGTAACTTTTGCTCGTGTTGCTGGCGCTACTTTGTCTGGGTGAGCGAAAGTTCTAGAGACAGTGGCTATGGAAACCCCTGCTAGCGTAGCTACATCGCTAATACTGTTTTTTGACATTTTATTTCTTCTGTTCTTTGTTTTTGCTCAAATATGAAGAGTGTTATATATACCCTTCAAAAAGAACATATAAGTGTTATGTAAATACAATAAATGTAAAGGTTTACATTTTTAGACACGCGGGTAAAAAAGTATTTATTTTCGCAAAAATGGTGCAGTTTAACGGATTCGAAATGAAAACCTTTACATTCACATTTTTTCTGTTTGACCAGTGAAAACTTTTCGCAATATTATAGATTTTACCCATTAATTTCACGAAGAAGTGGAGTAACAATGAACATTAGAAAAATATGTATTTCATGTGTCGCTGTTTTAGGCATGCTTGCTAGTGTTAGCGCGTGTGGCAGCAATTCTGCCGGTGTAACCGACACAAAAAAAGATAAAGGTTTGCCGGTAATGGGTGAAGCATTGAAATATAACCCTAACCATCTTGTTAATCAAGGCAAGCCAATTGCTTTGGAATATTGGAGCTGGGGAGACAGTAGTACCGACCCAATCTACGATATGATCAAGCAGTATACGAAAATCTACCCTAACGTAACGTTCAAAACGAAGAACGTTGCTTGGGACGATTATTGGACAAAACTACCGTTAGCACTCAAAGGCAAAAGCGGCCCAGCTCTGTTCAATATTCACAATTCCAAGGATGAGCTTATACGCCCATACGCTGCCGACTACAACGTTGACAAGGCAGCAATGGAAGCTGACTACAGCTCTTCTGTCGCACACGAAGATTCCAACGGAAAAGTAAAGTATATTGACTCGGTCATCAATACTGGCAATATTTACTACAATAAAAAGCTTTGGAAAGAAGCCGGTTTAACAGAAGCAGATATTCCTACGACTTGGGACGAGTTGCGCGAGGTGGCAAAGAAACTTACCAAGTGGAACGGTTCCAAAATGGTACAAGCCGGTTTCAATGTTAATGGTGATGCATACGCTGCAATCAACCAAGGCTTGAACTATCAACGTGGCGAACTTGCGTTCGATAAAAGTGGCAAAAAGCCTAATTTTGACAACAAAATTACGCGCGAAAACATGCAATTCCTAAAGAATTTGTACGACAAAGACAAAGTTATTGCAACAGACTTCGGTACTGATTACACGCAAAGTTTTGGCAACGGACAATCCGGAATGGTATACGCTTGGGGTTGGCTTGAAGGCCTACTGAAAGAAAAATATCCGAACGTAGAATACGGTATTTTCCCAACTCCAACATTCACGAAAGAAACGCCATTCGCTTATGATCGCTACAATGGCGAATCTACTCCAGGAATCAACGCTCACCAAAGTAAAGAACAGCAGGCCGTGGCACAAGACTTTATCAAGTTCATTCTCGCTAACGACGCTTTTATTCGCTCTGCAGTGAAACATCTGAACTCGTTCCCAGCGAAGAAATCGCTACAGAACGATCCAGAGATTCTTAAGGCCCCGGTAATGGCGGCTATTCAGCCTCGCGTGAATAGGTTGATTTGGCCAGGCATCACTCCTTCTACGGTGGAAACCAGCAGCAAGGCAGCGTTCCAAAACGTTATGCAAAATGGTCAATCTATTGATTCCGCAGTAAAAGAAGCACAGGCGACCATGGTAAAAGACATGAAGAATTCCAACTTTAAGTCTGCAGAAAGCAAGTATGAATTCTTCAAAGAACACAAGTAAAGATTCATAAACTGAAGTGTGTTCTTTCAAGTAAGGCAAGGGAAATCATGGAACAATTAGATCAGAAATCTCATTCAACTCCTCTAGGGAAAAAATTTGGTGGTATAGCAAAAGTAACCGCTGCGTTGTCTCGAACCTTCTCATTTCGCAATGTGGCAGTGACATTTCTGGTTGCTTATTTCGCGATTTTCCTTGCCTATCCTATTTATAAAGCGTTTGCCGGCAGCTTCCACGAGTGGAATCCGTTGGTTGGAACGTACAACTGGGTTGGGCTCGATAATTTCAAACAGATTTTAACCGACGGCCTATTTTGGAAGTCAATCGGTAATACAGCTATTTTCATGACAATATCCGTAATTTTCCGCATTATTCTCGGTTTGGGTTTGGCAATGTTGCTCAGCTCCAAGCTCGTGCATTGCAAAGATTCGCTGCGTGGCCTATTTTATATGCCAACGATTACACCACTTGTCGCAGTAAGCTTCGTGTGGATGTGGATGTTTGATCCGCAGTTTGGCATGATTGATAAAGTTACGGGATTGAATATTAATTGGCTGCACAGTTCTACTTGGGCCATGCCGGCAATTATTATCATGACCATTTGGAAAGATTTTGGCTACGCAACCGTGCTATATTTAGCAGGCTTAATGAACCTTCCCAAAGATGTGTATGAAGCAGCCGATATTGATGGTGCTAACAGTGTGCAAAAATTCTTCCGCATTACTTTGCCTCTACTCAAACCTACAACGTTATTCATTGTGATCACGTCAATGATTGCTTACCTGCAAGCCTACGTGCAGATTTTAGTTATGACTAACGGTGGCCCAGGAACAGCAACTTACACTATTAGCTACTTGATCTTTGATCAAGCCTTCCAAAAGTATAACTTTGGTATTGCGTCAGCCATGAGCGTAGTGCTTTTTATCTTTACTGGCGTACTCACGATAATCATGTTCAAAGCTTCTGAGGACGGTGAGTTGGTGTGAGCAATAAAACGGAAACGACTGGAGTTGTTGTTACGGTGCCGGCTAAGGGGGGTATTGTGAAAAAATTACGTAACTGTGCAAGAAGCAGCACTCGTCATGCTGTGTTGAGTTGGTCGCTTACTATTTTTCTTTTTCTGCTTTCTGCGCTAACAATTATTCCATTTGTGTGGATGTTCATTTCTTCATTTGCACCAAATAGTGATATTGTGCGTGTCGATGGTGGACTATTTCCTATGCCTAGTACGTTTGATAACTACGTTGGTATTCAGGAAAAATTTGATTTCTTGAGATTATTCTGCAACTCGTTGTTTGTTGCTGTAGCAAAAACGGTAATTGCCATTTATACCAGCGCAGTGTTGGGATATGTATTTGCAAAAATGCGTTTCCGTTGCCGTAATTTGCTTTTTGGTATAGTGATGAGCACCATGATGGTTCCGTGGGCTGTAACTATTATTCCGCAGTACGATATGATGACAAGTTTCGGTTGGCAAGATACGTACCGAGCCTTAATTGTCCCGGGATTAATTAGCGCTTTCGGCATTTTCCTCTTCCGTCAGTCAATAACAGGTATTTCTGACGAACTCATTGAAGCTGCAAAACTGGACGGAGCATCTGATTTTCGTATTTTCCACAGTATTATTCTTCCTATGAGCCATAACACGATTGCGGCGCTCGCCATCTTTACTTTCTTGTGGAACTGGGAGGACTATCTGTGGCCGTTCTTGATGATTTCGGACGAAAAGAAGCAGCTGCTCGCAGTGGGCTTGAAGGTGTTTACTGGGCGATATGGCACTGATTATGGTGGCTTGTTTGCAGCGACTTCTTTGGCGATTGTGCCAGTTATTATAGTGTACGTAATTTTCCAAAAGCAGTTTATTGCAGGTATTTCCACTGGTAGCGGTAAGTAACCCGCATAAGTGAAGAGAAGATACGTAAGTGTTGTGCGCGAAAGCGTGGTGCAACAAGTGTTGTATGACAAATGTTGTGTGACAAATGTTGCAGTGTGGCATTGCGTACTGAGTAAAGGTGCTGCTATGAGTGTGATAAATATAAGCAATCAAGATAAATCACAAATTATCGGTGAAGCTGTGACGTATTCGGATTCGCAATCTCAAATTTTTGCTGACCTTGCAAATTCGCAGTATGCAAAGGCGCAGGATAGTCAGGTAATTAAGGGCGAAAAGTGGCGAATTACAGTTATTACAGATTCGCTGTTGCGTCTTGAGTGGAGTGACGATGGAGAGTTTGTTGACAATCCTACGCAAACTGTGATTTGTCGCAATTTTGCTCAGAAGAGCGCGGATGCTCAGCCACAATTTAGTGCGCATAAAAACGAAAATGGATGGCTGGAAGTAGAAACTGAAAAGCTTCACCTTACTTATAACTGCGAAGCTTTTAGCAAAGAAGGCTTAAGTATTGTTGTGCGCGGAGTGCCATGTACGCAGTTTAATACGTGGCATTATGGCGACGATTGCCCGGGAAATCTTCTTGGAACTTTTAGAACTTTGGATCAGGCGAACGGCCCAGTAAAGCTCGATAAAGGCATACTTTCGCGCGATGGATGGTCTATTTTAGATGATTCTGCAACTTGCGAAATTGCTCCGGCTGAGGAAATAAATGGTAAATCAAACCCGTATGGGGCTTGGGTTAAGTCGCGTGCGCACAAGGTTAGTGAGCAAGCTGGAAGATATAAAGACTTGTATTTCTTCGGCTACGGACACCACTACATTCAAGCAATTCAAGACCTTTATAAGCTCACAGGTGCTCAGCCGCTGCTTCCACGTTTTGCGCTAAGCAATTGGTGGAGCAGATACTATCGCTACCATCAAGACGAATATTTGCAATTGCATAATCGTTTTAAACGCGAAGGCATACCTTTCAGTGCAGCTGTTATTGACATGGATTGGCATGTTACGGATGTTGATGCAAAATATGGTTCCGGTTGGACTGGTTACACGTGGAATGAGGAACTTTTCCCGGATCATCGCGCTTTTTTGCGTAAACTTAACGCTGCTGGCTTGGCTCCAACTTTGAACTTGCATCCGCGCGACGGCGTGCGTGCGTTTGAAAAAGATTATCCGCAAGTTGCGCGAGAGATGGGAATTGATCCTGCAAGCGGTGAAGCTGTGGAATTTGATTTAACAAATCCGCAATTTGTTGAAGCTTACTTCAATATGCATCATCGTATGGAAGATGAAGGCGTGCGATTTTGGTGGATTGACTGGCAGCAGGGAGGCGTGACGCGCGAGCCTGGTTTGGATCCTCTTTGGATGCTAAATCACATGCATTATGAGGATGCTGCGCGCGAAGGTCGCTGGCCGCTTACATTCTCTCGTTATGCTGGGCCTGGTTCGCATCGCTACCCAGTTGGATTCTCGGGAGATACCGTTACTACTTGGGATTCGCTTGCTTTCCAAACTTACTTTACTGCTACAGCTTCCAATATTGGCTACGGATGGTGGAGTCACGATATTGGCGGACACATGCTTGGCGTTAGAAATAACGAGCTGGAAGCGCGATGGTACGCTTTCGGCGCGTTTAGTCCTATTAATCGTTTGCACTCGACTTGTTCGCCGTTTGCTGGAAAAGAGCCGTGGAATTTCCCTCCGGAAACTCGCGAAGCAATGGTGAAAATGCTTCGTTTGCGCGCGGAACTTTTGCCATACGTTTATACGATGAATTATCGCGCAGCTTTTGAAGGCAGACCGATTGTTGAGCCAATGTACTGGCAGTCGCCGGAAGTTGGCATGGCTTACGAAATTCCTAACGAATACCGTTTTGGAAGTGAGCTTATAGTAGCGCCGATTGTTTCTCCTAATGATGCGGCTGCTTTGCGCGGATGTGCTGGAGTTTGGTTGCCGGAAGGTGATTGGTACGATTTATTTGACGGGCGCAGGTATGTGTCTCGCGGCTTGAATGGTCGCAGATTTGAAGCATGGCGCTCGCTTGATCGCGTGCCTGCTTTTGCGTGTGCTGGAGCAATTGTGCCTCTGCAAGTTTTGCCGGAAGTTGCAGATTGCGAGCGTAGTGCTGATGCTGCTGAATCGGTTAATAGCATTGAAAATCCGCGGGCTTTGCGAATTCTTGCATTCCCTGGAGCTGACGGCGAGTTCGTAATGCGAGAAGATAACGGTGACTTTGCTGCAGCGTCTGCTGGGAATACTGCCAACACGTGTATGAATTTTGTGTGGCGAGACGGCAATGGTTCTTCGCAATTCATTATTTCAGGCATTGCCGGGGAAGATACTGCCGTAAAATCTGTGCCGCAAAAACGCAACTGGAATGTTGTATTTAGAGGAGTTGCTTGCACAGATTTTGCTCACGTGCGCGTGTTTGTGGGGAGCCAAGAGCTTAACGCAAGCGAGTTTGCGATTTCTTACGAAGGTGAAGAGTCGACTTTGAGTTTGTCGGTTTCTGTAAAAGGCGTGCCGGCTCGTTCGGAAATTCGCGTAATTGTTGACGGAGGATTGCAAGTTGCTGCCGATCCTAAAGTTGGTGACGCTTACCGATTCCTGCTTCAAGCACAAGTGCCGTACCGTGGTAAGGAAATGGCTTTTGATGCAGTGAGCGAGGCTAACGGAAGTGCAGGCGCTATTGCTGCAATCTCAACTCTTGAATACGAAAACGAATCGGAAGCAGAAAAGTATCGCAACAATGTTGATATGCTTAACGCTTACGCAACTGATCAGCCTTCCGTAGTGAAGTGGGCGCAATGGCGTTGCACTCTGCCTGTTTCTGTGAAGCATGCGCTTGAGGAGATTTTGCTGCGCTCGGTTGAGTGATTTAATCTGCGCCAGTAACGAAAAAACGGAGTTATACATTGCCTGCGCAGCGTGACGACCTGCCTGAGCGATGCGATTTAGCGCGCGAAGGCAACTCGGAGCGGAAACTCGCTTAAGTTGGGAGTCCAGTGGACTTCCAACGCGAGTTTCGTAAGCGAGCGCGTAATCCACGCGAGCGCTGACTGCGTCAGTAACAAAAATTGCTTAGTTTCACAGCTTGACATACCGGATAAATTAACAGATTTTCTGTAGAAGTGTTAAAATGCTGCACGGTAGTGTGATGAAATTCACATAATTTTGTTACATCTACCTGCAGCATTTGCATATTGCTAAGTTAGCAATATTGAAACGTTCTGCATTTGTAATTCTTGAAAGTCAAGGTTACACCGCGGGAGCCTGTTCTACACAGGCTGAGAGGGCGAAAGCCGACCGTAAACCTGATGCGGGTAATGCCGCCGTAGGGAAGGAGTATATATGCGAAATATTCGTATTATTGGTGCAGGTATTATTGGTTTAGCAACAGCGTGGAGACTTACGGAAGCTGGCGTAAAAGTTAGCATAATTGATCCAGATCCAGTCTCCGGTGCTTCTCACCATGCTGCCGGCATGCTAGCTCCTACCGCAGAAATGCAATATCAGCAAGAAGCGTTGTATCCTCTTATGTTTGAGTCTGCAACTATGTATAAGGAATTGGTTGATTCGGTTGCAAAGTACACCGATAAGCCAACCGGCTACTTAGAGTGCGGCTCTTACGTAATCGGTGGTGACGCTGCAGATAACGAGCACGTGAACGAGTTGCTAAACTTGCAGCACCGTTATGGACGTAGAGCTGAGCATATTTCTGTGAGTAAGCTTCGTGAAATTGAGCCTGCGCTTTCGCCGACGATTGCAGGCGCTGTAAGCGTGCCGGACGACCATCAAATCAACCCTCGTCTTTTCACTGCAGCAATGATTGATGCACTTGAAAAGCGCGGTGTTGTTATTGAGCGTCGCGCAAGCACTCCAGACGATTTGGGTCCAGACACAGTTTTGGCATCTGGCTTGGGTGCTAAGGATATGCTTCCTCAGCTTAAGCTTCGCGCTGTGTGGGGCGATATGATTCGTATGACTATTCCAGAGCCTTTGCGCCCAATTTTGAGCTCTGTGGTTCGTGGGTTTGTGCATGACCGCCCAGTTTATTTGGTGCCTCGCGCTAAGGAAACAGGCGAGCTTGTGCTCGGTGCTACTTCCCGCGAAGATGACCGCGATATTCCAAAAGTCGGTGGCGTGCTTGACTTGCTTCGCGATGCCGCAAGCGTGCTTCCTGGCATTCAGGAATGCTCGATTACTGAGGTTACTGCTGGCGGTCGTCCTGGAACTCCAGATGATTTGCCATTCATTGGCATTGATCCTAAGACGCACACCACGATTTCCACCGGTTACTTCCGTCACGGCATTTTGCTCACAGCTTTGGGCTCTTCTTTGACTACAAAGCTTGTGCTTGAGCAAGAGTTAACTGAGAAGGAAAAGGACTTCTTGGAGAGCTGCAATCCTGCTCGCTTCTAATCGCTAATTCCAGTGAATTCGCTAGATTTCGCCGCGAATTGTGTGAAGTGTTCAAATATAGACGTAAGTGTGATGCAGAAAGTACTTTTAGTAATTCAGCTTTTAGTTAGTAAAGGTTAGATTATGCAAATCGTAGTCAATGGTGAAACTGTTGAAGTGCAAGACGGATTAACTGTTGCTCAGCTTATTGCGCAACGTTATGGTTCGGATGCAGGACCTGGTATAGCGGTCGCAATTGGCGACGATGTGCTTTCTCGCGCGCAATGGGAATCAGCAGTCATATGTGATGGGAATCAAGTCGAAATTCTTAGCGCAGTTCAAGGCGGCTGAAACACCACAAAATTAAGCGTGAAATTAGTGCGCTTAATTATTTAATTTTAATTAGGTTTAAATATAAATATTAAATAAAAGGCTTAAAATGACAGAAAATAATACAGAAGAAAGTGCCGATACTTGGCAGCTTTGCGGTAAGACTTTACACTCAAGGCTTTTGCTTGGTACAGGCGGCATGACGAGCATTGACATTATGGAAAAGTCACTTGTAGCTTCAGGTGCGGAAGTGGCTACGGTTGCCATGCGTCGTCACGCAAAAACTGGCGTGGATATTTACGGCATGTTGCAGCGCCACAATGTTAACGTTTTGCCAAATACTGCTGGTTGCAAAACTGCGCATGATGCTGTTCTTACAGCAAAAATGGCTCGTGAATCACTTGGAACTGACTGGATTAAGCTCGAAGTAATTGCAGACGACGATACTTTGCTCCCAGATACCCGCGAAGTTTTGCTTGCTGCAGAAAAGCTTATTGAAGAAGGATTTAGCGTGCTTTGCTACACGAATGACGACCCGATTGTGGCTCGTCGCTTGGTTTCGCTTGGCGTGAAGGCTGTTATGCCTGGTGGTGCTCCAATTGGAACTGGACTTGGCATTTTGAATCCTCGAAACATTGAGCTGATTGTTCAAGAATGCAAGGAAGCTGGCGTTCCTGTTATTTTGGATGCTGGCGTTGGCACTGCTTCCGATGTTGTTAAAGCTTTCGAAATCGGCTGCTCTGGCGTGCTTCTTGCAAGCGCTGTAACACGCTGCCCAGATCCTGTAAAGATGGGTCGCGCAATGGCTGCTGCTGTAACTGCTGGAAAGCTTGCTCACGATGCTGGCCGTATTCCTAAGCGTGAACATGCGCTCGCATCTTCGCCTGTTGAAGGTCGCGCTTGGGCTGATTCTGTACTGTAAATTTCTGTACTGTAATTCTTCGGCATATTGTTCGACATGACGATTAATAAAATTTACGACAACCTGCAGGAGCTTGAAGCGGAACGCACTTGCCGCCACTTGCTCCTGCCGGGCTTTACTAATGAACATCAGCAGTTACTTCGCGATGCGAAAATCTGCATGGTCGGTGCAGGTGGACTTGGTTCGCCATGCTTGCTTTCGCTTGCTGCGGCAGGAGTTGGCGAAATCACGATTTGTGACGACGACGTTGTTGAGCTTTCTAATTTGCAGAGGCAGACTTTATATACTGTCGATCAGTGCGGTAAATCTAAAGCGCAACTTGCAGCTAAGCGTCTACAAGCGTTATCTCCAGGTTTAAAAATCAATCTTGTGGATAGATTTAATGAAGACAATGCAAAGCAGCTTGTAGAAAATCACGACTTGATAATTGATGGTTGTGATAATTTTGCTACGCGCTTTTTGATTGCGGATGCTGCTTGGAGTGCTGGTACGCCGGAAGTTTACGGCTCGGTGCTTTATTATGAAGGTCAAGTAAGCGTTTTCGTGCCAGGAAAAGGTCCTGGTTTGCGTGATTTGTATGCGTGCCCTCCGCCTAAAGAAAAAGTGCCAAAATCGGCTGTGTTGGGTGCAACTGCAGCTATTGTTGGCGCAATGATGGCAACTGAAGCAATTAAACTCATAACCGGTATTGGCACGCCGCTTATTGGCGTTTTAGCGCGCTACAATGCGCTTAATAATTCACTTCGCCACTTTAAGTTCAGCGCGTGAATCCTATTGAATTTTTCAGAATTTCCCATTAATTTTGCTTAAATTGCAAAACTTGAGTCTAGTTGTATAAAGTTTTTTGTAATTTTTGGGAATAAAAGTTGACTTTTATAAGTTGAGTGTAATAGACTCAAGTTTTGGAAAGTAAAAAAGCTGATGCTTTACATAGTTTCCAACAAGGAATCTAAATAAGGCTCAGCTTGCGTAACTACAAAACTTGAAGGAAAGCGTAATTGCACAAAAGGTGCAATACCTAGTTAAGGAGAAATTATGGGACGCGCAGTAGGTATTGATTTGGGAACAACCAACTCTTGCATTGCTACTCTTGAAGGTGGCAGCCCAACAGTTATTGTAAACGCTGAAGGCGCACGTACCACGCCATCTGTTGTGGCATTCAGCAAGTCTGGCGAAATCTTGGTTGGTGAAGTTGCTAAGCGTCAGGCTGTAACAAACGTTGATCGCACGATTAGCTCAGTAAAGCGCCACATGGGCACTGATTGGACTGTTGATATCGACGGCAAGAAGTGGACTCCACAAGAGATTTCTGCACAGGTTTTGATGAAGTTGAAGCGCGATGCTGAAGCTTACTTGGGCGAGCCGGTAACCGATGCCGTTATTACATGCCCAGCATACTTCAACGATGCTCAGCGTCAGGCAACTAAGGATGCAGGTAAGATTGCAGGCTTGAACGTGCTTCGTATTATTAACGAACCAACTGCTGCAGCTTTGGCTTATGGCCTTGAAAAAGGCAAGGAAGACGAGCGCATTTTGGTATTCGACTTGGGTGGCGGTACTTTCGATGTGTCCTTGCTTGAAATTGGTAAGGATGACGACGGATTCTCCACAATTCAGGTGCAAGCAACTAACGGCGATAACCATTTGGGTGGCGACGACTGGGATCAGAAGATTATCGACTGGCTCGTTGGCGAAGTTAAGAACAAGTATGGCGTTGATTTGAGCAAGGATAAGATTGCTTTGCAGCGCTTGAAGGAAGCTGCTGAGCAGGCAAAGAAGGAACTTAGCTCTTCTACTTCTACCTCAATTTCTATGCAGTACTTGGCAATGACTCCTGACGGCACTCCAGTGCATTTGGATGAGACTTTGACTCGTGCTCACTTTGAGGAAATGACTTCCGACTTGCTTGGCCGCTGCCGTACTCCATTTAACAACGTTCTTTCTGACGCTGGTATTTCAGTAAGCCAGATCGATCACGTGGTTCTTGTTGGTGGTTCAACTCGTATGCCAGCTGTGAAGGATTTGGTGAAGGAACTTACAGGCGGTAAGGAAGCTAACCAGTCCGTGAACCCAGATGAGGTTGTTGCAGTTGGTGCAGCCGTTCAGTCGGGCGTTATTAAGGGAGATCGCAAAGACGTTCTGCTTATTGATGTAACTCCACTTTCCTTGGGTATTGAAACCAAGGGTGGAATTATGACAAAGCTTATCGATCGCAATACTGCTATTCCTACGAAGCGCTCGGAAGTATTCTCTACTGCTGAAGACAATCAGCCATCCGTGTTGATTCAGGTTTACCAGGGCGAACGTGAGTTTGCTCGCGATAACAAGCCTCTTGGCACTTTTGAGTTGACTGGAATTGCTCCAGCTCCTCGTGGCGTTCCGCAGATTGAAGTCACTTTCGATATTGATGCTAACGGCATTGTGCACGTTTCCGCTAAGGATAAGGGCACTGGTAAGGAACAGTCCATGACTATTACCGGTGGTTCTGGTTTGCCAAAGGACGAAATTGACCGCATGGTGAAGGAAGCTGAAGCTCACGAAGCTGAAGATAAGAAGCGTAAGGAAGAAGCTGAAGTTCGCAACCAAGCAGAAGCCTTTGCTTACCAGACTGAAAAGCTCGTGAACGACAATAAAGACAAGCTTTCCGATGAAATCTCTAAGGAAGTTACCGACAAGGTTAATGCTTTGAAGGAAGCTTTGAAGGGTGACGACGTTGAGAAGATTAAGTCTGCTCAAAGCGAGTTGATGACTTCTGCTCAGAAGATCGGTCAGCAGCTTTACGCTCAGCAGGGTGCTGCTGGTGCCGAAGCTGGTGCTCAGTCTGCTGCTGGTGCTCAGGCTGGCTCTGCAGCTAAGGATGATGATGTAGTTGACGCCGAAGTGGTGGACGACGACAAGGACGATAAGGACAACAAGTAATGTCCGACTTTAACGCCAACGAATATTTGCAAGATATGGAAGATGCTGACTCGCTGGATGTAAAAGCTACAGGTGATTCTGCGAAATCGTCTGCGCAATCTTCATCGAAAGCTGCTGAAGGTGCAAATCCTGCAGAAACGAAAGCTGATGCTAACGTTTCTGCGAATTCCGCAAATTCTGAGGATACGGCGAATTCCACTGAATCTTCAGAATCGAAAGACAGCCAAGACGCAGATAGCGGCAGTTTAACTCCCTTAGGTAAAGCTAAGAAAGAAGCTGCAGAGTACTTGGAAGCGTTACAGCGAGAGCGTGCTGAGTTTATAAACTTCAGAAATCGTTCTGCCAAAGAGCAGGATCGTTTCAGACAGCATGGAATTATTGACGTGCTGACAGCATTGCTTCCAGCATTGGATGATATTGACCGCATTCGCGAGCATAGCGAAATGGATGATTCGTTCAAGGCTGTTGCAACTAAGATAGATAAGGCTTTTGAAAAGTTTGGTGTGGAAAAGTTTGGTGAAAAGGGCGAAGATTTTGACCCGACCAAGCATGATGCAATTTTGCACAGACCAGATCCAGACGCTACAAAAGAAACTGTTGATGCTGTAGTTGAAGCAGGATATCGAATAGGAGATCGCGTTATTCGCGCCGCTCGTGTGGTCGTTTCTTCACCACAGCAATGACTAACGAAACTCTTTCGTGACTTTATTGCATAACTTGCTCGTGCTGACTCATAAGAGTTGGCACGAGCAGCCTATATTTGGTCAAAAGCGAAATAGCCAATGTGCTTGTGAAGAAAGGAGGCACAAATGGCTGAAAATGAATGGTTAGCTAAGGATTTTTATAAGGTTCTCGGTGTCTCCAAAGACGCAGATGAGGCAACGATTACCAAAGCGTATCGCAAACTTGCTCGTAAATATCACCCTGATTTAAACAAAACAAAAGAAGCTGAAGAAAAATTTAAGGATGTTTCTGAAGCTTATGACGTATTAAAAGATAGTCAAACTCGTCAACGTTACGATGCTATCCGCCAATTTGGTGCTGGTGGTGCTCGTTTCGCTGGAGGAGCAGGTGGTGCTGGCGGTTTCGATGCGTCGAGTTTCTCGGACATTTTCTCCATGTTCAACGGCGGCTCTGGCATGGGTGGTATGGGCGGAAACGGTTCGCGCATTCGCTTTACATCCAACGGTGCTGGACCAAATATGAGCGACATTTTCTCCATGTTTGCTGGAGGTCAGCGCTCTCAAGATTCAGCAGGATTCCAAGGTACGAGTGGCTTTGGCGGTGAGAGGTATTCTCAGCCGCAGGAAGCTGACGTGCCTGAAGTTGGCGAAGATATAACAACCGATATAAAGCTCACATTTAAGCAAGCTTTTAAAGGCGCTACAGTATCGTTGCGTGCGGCTGGTGAAACTTTTAAAACGCATATTCCAGCTGGTGTAAAAACCGGACAGAAAATTCGTTTGAAAGGAAAAGGCAAGCCAGGCAAGTTCGGTGGTGCTGCAGGTGACTTGTACTTGCATGTTCAAGTAGAAGCATCAGATAAATTTACTTTGCGAGGCGACGATTTGATTTCTACATTGCCGCTAACGTTAAGTGAAGCAGTGCATGGTGCAAAAGTTAGTATAAACGACCTAGACGGCAATCCTGTTACTTTCAAAGTTCCAGCTTGTGTTTCAAGCGGTGATGAAGTTCGTATAGAAGGTGCTGGAGTGCCCGGAAAGAATGGCGATTTTGTTGGTGTTGTGCAGATTCGTTTGCCAAAGCGTTCGAGCATGTCTCTTAGACGCGTTGCAAAAGAATTTGATAAAACTGCTGGCGAAACTTATGCTGAAGAAATTAAAAAATTAAGACAAAACTAAGTTAACAATAATTTAGTAGGTTAAACACTGTTGAATTGCTTGTAACAGTGCTTTAAACATACTAAAAAGAGCAAAGGAAGGCGTGCTATGACACCAATAACGCGTGAAACTAAAGCACTGTATGAAATGTGTGCAGTTGCTTTAGTGCGTGGTACTGCAACGCTTGACGGGGCAGATGAAGTAGGATTTGTTCTTGATTTGCCAATATTTACCGTAAGCCATGTGGCACGCCTAACCAATACGCACCCGCAAACTTTACGACAGTATGATCGGCTTCATTTAATAATGCCGAATAGAACTGAAGGTGGCGCTCGCCGCTATTCTTTGCGAGATATAGACAGGATTGTGCAAACTCAGCATTTAAGCCAAAATGAAGGTATCAATCTTGCTGGCATCATGCAAATACTTGATTTGCAAGAAGAAAATCGACAGCTTAAAAGACAAGTAAGGCATTTGCTTGATTCTGCAGAGTCTTCAGAACGCAATATTTTTGCTGCAAATGCAGATGGTGACATTGTGGAAATGCAGCGTTCTCGCAATGCGCGTCGCTGGAGGCGGGATATTCTTACAGAGAGGCGAGCGTTACCTTCGTCGTATTCTTCGGAAAGCTATAACAGTAATTATAAAAATCGAAAGTCTTCGGATGAAAAATCTGTGGTGTTGTGGAGAGCGTGGAGCATATAGTAACGTAGGTATGGCTACTTATTGTGCTTAAGTGAGAAATTAGTGAGAATTAACGAGAAGAATGAATAGTGCGAAAAGTAATGCAGAATTAGTGCGAAAATGATGTGCTACAAAAGCTAAAGCAAATATATGCAATATAAAGGATTGTGAATGGCTGAACAGACGACGAATATGTGTGCAAATACTCTTAACTCTAGTGAAGAAAAACATGTGTTGCGTGCAGTTTTCTGGGATATGGATGGTACTCTTATAGATTCCGAGCCGTATTGGCATGAGTCGGAATTTTATTTAGTAAAAAAATACGGTGGATACTGGGATGAAGATTTAGCTTGGGAATGTTCCGGTGGATCCCTTGAAACTGTTGCCAATAAGATGATTCCTTCTGGTACAAAACTTACAGTAGAAGAAATTGGCAAAGGCATGGTTGATTACGTTGCTGCTCGTGAGGCTGAATCCGTGCCGTGGGTTCCAGGAGTTTTAGATGTACTTAAAAGTCTTACGGATGTCGGCATTCCTTCAATTTTGGTGAGCAATTCGCCGCGTTGTTTGGTTGAAAATATTGTGAATCATGCTCCAGAAGGTGCTTTCGCTGGGTACGTGTGTGGAGATGATGGATTTAAGCCGAAGCCTAGTGCTGAGCCTTATCTTGCTGCAGGGAAAATGGTTGGCATTGAGGGCGCGGATGAGGAAGTTGCAAAGCAGATGGCTAATTGCATTGCCATAGAAGATTCTCTATCTGGTCTTACTGCTGCAATTAATTCCGGAGCAACTGTAATTGCGCAAACAGGTTTTTCGCGCGCAAACATATCTGAGAGCAAGCATCATGCAGAACTTAACGGTTATGAAAATGTTACTGCTAAAATGCTTGAGAACATTGTTTTGAGCCGAAACTAATTAACAAACTAGCAAAACTAATTAACAAACTATTTAGCTATTTACTTAGCTAGCTATTCGCATATCTGTTCGTAAATTAGCTACAGTTTTGTTTATAAATAGCTACAGTTGATTTACTAGTTTCCTCCAGTTGTGTCATAGTTATTGTCATAACCATGACCGCCAGAATTATTATCGTAGCTGCCAACGCCGCCCGATGATGAATCGTCACGACCATACGGCTGACTATCAAGGTCTAAATCGTTGTCGTTGTCCTTGTCTTTATCTTTGTCCTTGTTTTTATCCTTACCCTCATTCTCAGTTTTTATATGCGTGAATGTATGTTGTTCGCCTAATCCCCATTTTCCATCAGGTCCACCAATTTTGCCTGTGTCTTTTGCTTCAGGGAATTTAGTATTCGGGGTTCCTATTACCGCTTGACGCATGTATCTTGTAAACAAGTGCACAGGGTAGTCGCTTCCGCCAAGATATCCGTGGAACGGTTTAATTACTTGTGGGCTACCTTTTGCGTCTGGATTCCATATGGCAAATGCGGTAACAATATTTGGCGTAAATCCTACAAAGCTACCAGCAGTTTCATCGTTTGCTGTTCCAGACTTTCCTGCAATTTCTCTACCTACAGCGCGAGCTTCAGTTGCTGTACCATGTTGCACTACGCCAATCATTGCTTTTGTAGCTAGAGCGGCATCGGCTGGTGAGAATACTTGCTTTCCGGCTGTTGGTGCACGGTAGAACTCCTTACCGTCAGGATTTTTTACGCTGGCAACAATATGCAAATCTGGGCGTCTTCCTTGGTTTGCAAATGTTGCATATGCGCGCGCAATTTCGCTTACATGCACAGAATCGTTTCCGAGCACAGTAAACGGATTCTTACCATTGACTCGTTCAGGGCTTAAACCTGCCATAACTGCAGTATGAGCAACTTTCTTAGCACCAAGTTTACTTTGCAAATCCATATACACTGTGTTCACAGAATTTGCAGTTGCACTGTATAAGTTAATGGTGCCGTAGCTCATGTTTGCAAAGTTTCCAACAGGCTTATCAATACCATCAAACTTGCGTGGAGAATTGCCATTGAACATTGTATCCAAGCTAGTGCCAGCCTGAATTGCTCCCATAAGCGCAAAAGGCTTCATAGTAGAGCCCGGCTCGTAAAGCGCTTGTGTGGCGTTATTAAGCTGTTTCTTTAGATAATCGTCTCCTGCGTAAACGGAAATGATTGAACCATCTTTTGCGTTTATTGAAATTCCGCCAACTTGCAGTCCTTCTGGCACAATTCCTCGTCCATCTTGAGAAGGACTTGCAACTTTGAACATTAAATCTTGCTTAGCTTTATCGATAGTAGTAATAATGCGATATCCGCCACTGTCAAGATCTTCCTGCGTAAAAGCACCGTTCCTAGTTAACTCGTCGCGAACCATATGCAATAAGTAACCTTGTTGACCTGCGTAAATGTTTTGAGTCGTCTGAGTAATAGTTTTAGGCATTTTTGCTTGCGCTGCTTGAGAAGCTGTAATGTAGCCATCTTCTTTCATAATGCGTAACACGCGCTTAAAGCGAATGCCTGCTTCTTTTGGACCAATTGCAGGATCCCAGCTACTTGGTGCTGGAATAATACCTGCTAAAAGTGCAGCTTGCGAAAGTGACAAATCTTTTGCTTCTATACCGAAATATGCTTTAGCTGCAGCTTGAATTCCGTATGCTCCTCTACCCAAGTAAATAGTATTCATATAATTGCAAAGTACTGTATCTTTATCTTGGGTTTGCGCAATTTTCAAAGCTAAAATAGCTTCTTTTAGTTTTCCAAAATAAGTTTTTGTTTCACCGAGATAATATCTTTCCGCATATTGTTGCGTAATAGTTGAGCCGCCCCAACGCCCGTGCTTTGTAACGTTATGAAGTAATGCGCGTCCAATTCCTTTAAAATCTATTCCGCCATCGTGGTAGAAGGAACGATTTTCTGAAGCAACTATTGCTTTACCAACATATTTAGGTAGTACTGAACAATTGATAATTTCGCGATTTTGCTCAGCAAAAGAGCCTAATTCAGTTTTGCCATCTGAATAGTACACTTTCGTCTTATCTGCCATAGCAACTTTGTCTGGTGCAGGTATATCTGTAGTTGCGTACAGATAAGCAAAAACAATTGTGCCTAGCAAAATTGGTACAAAAATAACGATAAGTGCCCAAAAAATAATAGGATGTCTGCCTCGCCAAGTTCTACGACGCCTTCTGCGTGTTGCTGCGCGAGAACGTTCGAATCTCGAATTACGGCTGCTTTTGTTTGATTCAAAAGAATACGAATGTGGACGGTATGAGTCTTGTCCGCTTGGTGGGACAGATGAAGGCATATTCGTATTTTTTTGTGATTGTGACGATATGCTTCGAGTAGCTTTCTCATGCGAAGTAGACGCTCGTCTTCCATCTTTACGTGCAACCATACATTCCACCGTAGCGTCCGGTGTTGAATTTTTCTACAAAACAGCATGTTTTTGTTTGGAAAAGATTAAAAATATTGAATATTAGTACATATTTGTTAAAGCAATAGTATTATGAAATGTGTATGGTGCGGCATAATGTAATGTCGCTTATTTTGCAGGGCAAGGAGTCTATATGAGCATCCGCGTTGCCATTGCCGGTGTCGGCAATTGTGCTTCGTCGCTGGTTCAGGGCGTTGAATATTACAAAAACGCTGATGACGGTGAGAAAATTCCAGGGTTGATGCACGCTGTATTTGGTCAGTATCGTGTGCGCGATATTGAGTTTGTTGCGGCGTTTGATGTTGATTCTCTAAAGGTTGGGCATGATTTAAGTGAAGCAATTGGCGCTTCACAAAATAACACAATTCGTTTTGCTGATGTACCAAATTTGGGTGTAGAAGTATTGCGTGGTCCAACTTATGACGGTCTTGGTGATTACTACCGTGAAATGATCGATGAGTCCGAGGCTGAACCTGTTGACGTTGCTCAAGTTTTGCGAGATAAGCATGTGGATGTGCTTGTTTCTTATCTTCCAGTAGGATCTGAGCAAGCCGATAAAGCTTATGCGACTGCTGCGATGGAAGCTGGCTGTGCATTTGTAAACTGCCTGCCAGTCTTTATTGCTTCTGATCCTGAATGGGCACAAAAATTCCGTGATGCTGGAGTTCCTATTATTGGCGATGACATTAAAAGTCAGGTAGGTGCAACTATTACTCACCGCGTTATGGCACGACTTTTTGAGGATCGCGGTGTGCGTTTGGATCGCACGTATCAGCTGAATGTTGGCGGAAATATGGACTTTATGAACATGCTTCAGCGTTCAAGACTTGAGTCTAAAAAGATTTCTAAGACTCGTGCAGTAACTTCAATCGTGCCTCATGAAATGGATGAGCATAATGTTCATATTGGGCCTTCAGACTACGTAGCTTGGTTGGATGATCGCAAGTTTGCTTTCGTGCGTTTGGAAGGTACTACTTTTGGTGATGTTCCTTTGAATTTGGAGTACAAGCTTGAGGTTTGGGATTCTCCAAATTCTGCCGGAATTGTTATCGATGCTGTTCGAGCCGCAAAAATTGCTTTGGATCGCAAGCTTTCTGGTCCGGTTTTGGCTCCAAGTTCATACTTTATGAAGTCTCCTGCAGTTCAGCATGAAGATAGTGAAGCTCGCCAATTAGTTGAACGCTATATTGCTGGTGATGTTGAAGCTAACGAGTCTCAGCTTGATGAAGATACTGAATTTGCAAAAGAACATGGCAAGAGTGTGTGGCGCGCATAATTTATTACTACTCGACATGTAGCGAAAATCGTGTAATATAGATAAAGCCTCCGTGTGGCACTAAGTCACCCAATCCCCCCAGGGCAGAAATGCAGCAAGGGTAAGTGGCCTCTGGTGGGTGCGCGGAGGTTTTATTATGCGTAAAACTAGCGCGGTCGTAAATACTGTCGTAAAGTCTAAAGTATGAGTGAAGAATTTGCAGGAATTCAATCCAATAGCATTGACAATCAGCATGATGATTCTGCTGGAGAAAATGATGCGCTGCCGGTAGGTGGAACTTCGCAAGATATTAATCGCAACAGTGAAGGTAGTGACTATTCGCATCCTTTGGATTCGATTAATACGATTACGCCATTTTCCCCAATCTCATCTGAGGATAATGACGAAAAAATATCGCCTTTATTTCCAGAAAATACTGAAGAGAAATCTTCTAAACAGTCTGTAAAACAGTTTGTGAAACAAACTAAACGTCAATCTGATTTGTCTGATTTGTCTGATTTGTCGTATTCAACTAATCAGTTATCTTTTGAAGATTCTTCATCGGATGCAGATGATATTGATCAGCTTGATCCGCTCGTAAAGCGTCCTCGAATATCTACCATATTGTGGTGTGTTGCTATTGCAATTGTTTTCCTGGCTTCTGCTGCGTTCATATGGTTTATTAGTGTGCAAACAGTACTTGGTCAAAGCTATGAAGAAATGGTAATTGATGGATTTGGCTCCCATGGTATGCCGTCTTGGCTTGCATTTTGCTTGCGACCTATAAGCGTTTCTATGGTTGTTATAGTTACTGGCATAATAATTGCTCTTGTTTCACTCATAGTAGTTTGTATTCGTAAACGTTGGTGGCTTCTTGGTCAATGTGCTGGGATTATTATTCTTTCGGCTGCTGCTGAACCATTGAAAAAAATTCTTCCGCGCCCAATGCTTATAAGTATTGAATATTTGTCTGCAAATTCAGCACCTTCAGGTCATACCCTACTTATTACTGCATCATGTGCGTTGCTTATTTGCGCAGTTTCGCGTGTTTGGCGCGCATGGGCAGCGGTAGCTGCAGCTTTTATAAGCATTCTTGTGGAACTTTCTTTGGTTGCAGCACATTGGCATAGAGTTTCTGACGTTCTTATGTCAGTACTTATCGTTGGTGCTGTAACGCTTATTATGCTCGCATGCACTCGCAGTAGTGGAATGGATATGCCAGCTTATCGACGTTCCTCAATTAGCGTTCAAATTGTAGGAAGCTCTATGATTACGATTGGTGTGTTGGCGTGTTTGTATGCACTTTATTTAATATGGCAAATTCTTCCTGGTGTTGATATTTTTGCTCAATGGGCTGCAAGCGTATCTTATGTAGCAACTTATTGGCTGATTATAGGCGTGTCTTTGCTTGTTTTTGGCGTAATTATGGTAATGCGTCACTCTACAGCTTCGCCGTTGAGTAGGCTTGGATTAGTAGGCGCTCCGCCGACGCCTCCATCTGCTTCTAAGTAATATTGTCTACTCTATCTGCTTTTATCCACCGAGGTGGAATGTAATAGACGTATAACTTAAGTTGCGATACAGTTAGCGTGAAACATATAGTTCGGAATTATATGTTCGATTGTGTTAGGAAAGGAGCGAATATGGCAGCACAGAATAAGCTAGTCATTGTGGAGTCTCCCACGAAAGCGCGAAAAATTGGCGGGTATTTAGGCAATGGATATACCGTCATGGCTTCAGTTGGGCATATTCGCGATCTCGCTCAGCCAAGCCAAGTTCCAGCCTCACGCAAAGCGGCGTTTGGTAAGTTTGGTGTAGATGTCGATCATGGTTTTGCGCCATATTACGTAGTTGGCTCAGATAAAAAGAAAACTGTTTCCGATTTAAAGTCTGCGCTCGCAAAAGCTGACGAATTATATCTGGCAACTGATGAGGATCGCGAAGGTGAAGCTATTGCGTGGCATTTGGTAGAAGCATTGAAGCCAACTGTGCCAGTAAAGCGCATGGTGTTTCATGAGATTACTAAGGATGCAATTCAGGCCTCGCTCAGTAATACTCGAAATGTTGACGACAATATGGTTGACGCGCAAGAAACTCGTCGTGTGTTAGACCGTTTGTATGGATATGAGCTTTCTCCTGTTTTGTGGAGAAAAGTTGGTCCTGGTCTTTCTGCTGGACGCGTGCAGTCTGTTGCTACTAGGTTGATTGTTGAGCGTGAACGCGAGCGTATGGCGTTTACTAAGGCGTCTTACTGGGATATTAGCGCGATTTTAAGTTCTAAAGGCTCAGATGGTGAAAGTGTTGATTTTGAAGCGCGCATGAGCGAGCTTTCTGGTCGCCGTCTGGCTGGTTCTAAAGATTTCAATTCAAAAGGTGAGTTGGTTTCTACAAAAGATGAATCACAAAAAGCTTTGCATGTTGATGCTGATTTTGCATCTAAGCTTTCTAAAGCTCTTGAAAATTCAGATTTTGTAGTTGACTCTATGGAAACGAAGCCGTATCATCGTCGTCCTTTGCCACCTTTTACTACATCAACTTTGCAGCAAACTGCTGGAAACCGACTTTCAATGAGCTCTCGCCAAACTATGCGAGCTGCGCAATCTTTATACGAAAACGGCTATATCACTTACATGCGTACGGATTCCGTAACGCTTTCCAAAGAAGCTATCGAAGCTGCGCGTAGTGCCGCTCGTGCAGCGTTTGGCGACGAGTATGTTTCGCAATCTCCTAAGCAGTATGCAACTACGTCTGCAGGAGCGCAGGAAGCTCATGAATGTATTCGCCCTGCTGGAGCGCGTTTCTTAAGCCCGGACGAGCTTGCAGATAAATTACCTGCGGATCAGCTGAAATTGTATACGCTTATTTGGCAACGAACCCTTGCGTCACAAATGGCTGATGCTACAGGTTTTACAGCAACTGTTAAGTTAAATGCTTCTGCTGGAGAATATGGAGAAGCTTTGTTCCAAGCTTCTGGAACAGTAATTACTTTTGCTGGTTTTATGAAGGTTTTTGGCAATGCACATGCATCTGAAGGTGAAAGCGATAAGGCGCTTCCTCAAATGCAAGCTGGGGATATTCTTGAAGCTAAAAGTGTTAGTGCGGATTCTCACGAAACTCAGCCTCCTGCAAGATATACTGAAGCTTCTTTAGTTAAAACTTTGGAAGCTAAGGAAATAGGCCGCCCTTCTACTTACGCAACGATTATTTCCACAATTATTGATCGCGGATACGTCTATGAGCGTGGACGTGCGTTAATTCCTTCTTGGCTTGCTTTTGCTGTAATTAAGCTTTTGGAAGCGAATTTCCCGAAGTATGTTGATTACGCGTTTACTGCTGATATGGAAAATGGTTTGGACAGAATTGCGCACGGTGAAGAAACCGGTCGCGATTGGTTAACTAGGTTCTATTTCGGTTCTGGTGAAGGTGCCGCTAATTCTGCTGATGAAGCTCATATTGGTTTGCAACAGCAGGTTGCAGAGCTTGGTGAGATTGATGCGCGTGAAATAAATACCATAGACATTGGCGATGGTTTGCATGTGCGTATTGGACGCTATGGTCCTTACTTGGAAGACATTAAGAATCTTGATGCTGAAGGCAACCCTCGTCATGCTTCTTTGCCAGAAACTTTAGCTCCAGATGAGTTAACTGTTGATGCTGCTCGAGAATTGCTTGAGAATAATGCTGAGGGTCCACGTGTGCTTGGAGTAGATCCAGAAACGGGTGGGAATGTAGAAGTGCGCAATGGTCGTTTTGGGCCGTACGTGGCACTGGTAGAAGATCAGAATAATGCGGAAGATTCTAAATCTTCTAAGGCTTCTAAGTCTTCTAAGGCTCGTCCAAAAATGGCTTCTTTGTTTAAAACCATGGATCCAGCGACTTTGACTTTGCAAGAAGCGTTGCAACTTTTGAATTTGCCACGTTTTGTTGGCGAATATGAAGAAGTTGACGCAGAAGGTGTTGTAAAACTAGCTCGTATCGAAGCAAATAATGGTCGTTACGGTCCATATTTAACTAAAACATATTCTGCTGTAGATACTTCTGCTGGAGAAACTGTGGAATCTAAGCCGGATACGCGATCTCTTTCTAGTGAAGATGCTATTTTTACTGTTACTTTGCAGGAAGCGAAAGATTTATTTGCGCAACCAAAGTACGGTAAGCGTACTCGTGGTGCCGCCAAGCCGCCTCTTCGTGAGCTTGGTGCAGATCCTGAAACTGGGAAGCCAGTAGTGATTAAGGATGGTTTCTACGGAGCTTATATTACTGATGGCGAAACGAATCGCACTTTGCCAAAGCAGTATACGCCTGAATCGATTGATCCGCAGGATGCATTTGCACTTTTGGCGCAAAAGCGTGCCGCAGGTCCCGTAAAACGCAAAAAGCGCGCGACTAAGAGCACTGCAAAATCTTCTGAAAAGAAGTCTACTGCGAAAAAATCTACCGCAAAGAAAACTTCTACAAAGAAGACTACTTCAAAGAAATCTACCGCTAAAAAAGCATAGGAATGAAATCTAAAGATTAAATAGACCTTGCATATGGAGTCAAAATATGGCATCTAAAAATGACGATTTCTCTGGTGGCTGCGCTTGCGGAGGAAACTGCGGCTGCAGAAGTGAGCAATCTTATGCAAATAAAGGCTTATTTATTTCTTTCGAGGGCATTGATGGCGTTGGTAAAACTACGCAAGTTGAGGCCCTTAAGGATCATTTGCAATCTTTGGGGCGAGAAGTTGTAGTGACGCGTGAGCCTGGCGGTACGCAGTTGGGTAAAACTTTGCGCGAAATACTGTTGCATGGCACGAGTGTATCTGCCAGAACAGAAGCTTTGCTTTTTGCTGCGGATCGTGCACAGCATGTTGCGCAAGTAATTCGCCCTGCACTTAGCCGCGGTGCAGTAGTAATAACGGATCGTTATATTGATTCTTCGCTTGCTTACCAAGCAGGCGGTCGCGAATTGACTATGGATGATGTGCGAACTTTAAGTGAGTGGGCAACGGATTCTCTGTGGCCTAATCGCACTTATTTGCTAGATATGCAACCGGAAGATGCTTTTAAGCGTTTGCATCGTGAGCAAGATCGCATGGAATCAGCTGGAATAGATTTCGCACGTCGCACTAGAGAAGCATTTTTAGATTTGGCGCAGGAGTCTGCAGATCGTTATCGCGTATTAGACGCAACGTTCTCAGCGAAATCATTATCTGAACTTATTGTGCAAGACGTACATAACTTAATTGAAGAAATTGAAACTAAATAAAGTGGCGAATTTTATAAAGTGAAGAAGTAAAGAAGCTATGCAGGGGGTGAAGCGATGAGTGTGTGGGATAGCGTTATTGGGCAAGAACAGGTAGTTTCGCGATTGCGAAAAATTGCTTGTGCGGATGCTAGCAAAATAGCGCAATCTTGGCTGATTTGCGGAGCTGCTGGCTTCGGTAGTGCGCAAGTTGCGCGCGCTTTCGCTGCAGCTCTCGAAAGTCCGGATCATGGAGAAGGCAGTGATGGAATTAGCGGCGAAAATGAGCTTAGTAAAACTGCCAAAGAAGTTTTAGCAGGATCGCATCCTGATGTGCATACGCTTGCAACAAAAGGCGTAACTCTTAGTATTGACGATGTACGCGAGGCAATTGGGATTTCTGAGCAGATGCCTAGCACTGCTCCTTGGCGAATCATAATTATTGAAGATGTTGACAGAATGTTGGAACGTAGCACAAACGTTCTTCTTAAAGAGATTGAAGAGCCAAGCGAGCATACGATTTGGCTTTTATGCGCTTCAAGTGTTATGGATGTTCTTCCAACAATTCGTTCGCGTACGCAACTTGTGCAATTAGCTACTCCAAACGAGCAGTCTATAGCAGAATATCTTACTAAAAAAACGGATGCGGATAATAAGCTAGCAAATCGTGCAGCCAGGCTTTCTCAAGGAAATATAGCAACTGCTTTTATCTACGCAAGCGATGAGCGTGCTTTAAGTAGGCGAGATGAGCTTATTGCAGGACTGCTCCGTATGCATGATGCTGCCGACGCAATTACGCTTGCTGCAATGCTTATTGACGATGCAAAATCACAAGCAGAAGATGAGGTTCAGCGAAATGTTGAGGCTCAACAAAAAGAATTTCGCAGAATTAACGGATTAGGCGATGAGGATCGCATTCCGCCCAAATTGCGCGCAAGCTACAATGCAATTGGGAAAAAGGATGATATAAAACGTAAAGTAACTCGTGTAAGTCGTGACGTGTTATGCCGTTCTCTTGACGCAATCGATAGCGTGTATAGAGATGTTTTAGTTGTTATTAACGAAGCGCAAAAGTCTTCGCCGATTATAAATCAGGAATACAAGTCTAGAATTGTCCAGTTGGCACAAAGCATGACAGCAAGTAGTGCATTGGATTGTGTTGACAGCATTGCTACTGCTCGTCGTCGGCTTTCAAGAAATGGTAATGCAACTCTTGTTTTTGAAGCACTATTTTGCTCACTTTTGCAAAGTCAATGAGATGCAAAAGTATCATATCCTCCACGGAAGTGACATATCGCTTGTGCCTATTCTTGGTGAATTTGTTGATTCGCGTCGCATGATTTCCGGTCTAAACTCCATATGTGCAGGTAACCAATGTTGCTCTGATTTGTTAACAGCGGTTAGGCGGATTGCTTCGCGCGCAATTTGCTGGTACGGAGGACGGATTGAAGAAAGCTTTGGCTCAGATATTTCTGCCTGTCTGCTATCTCCGTAACCTATTACGAGAACGTCCTGCGGAACTTGCAAAGAAAGCTCATCTAAAGCCAGAAGTGCTCCAAGTGCGACAGCGTCATTTGCGCAAATAACAGCGTCTGGTTTGCGAGATTGTTTAGCGGTAGAATCAGAAAAAAGCCGCATTGTATCCTTGAATCCACGTTGATAAGTAAGTTCTCCAAAAGTTGTCCAATCTGGCTCAGAAAGTAAACTTAATCGGCTTGCAGCAGTCTGAAAATTGGCAAATAAGTTTGCACTTTGTGTGGAGTCAACATTTCCACTTAAATAAGCAATATTATGGGCATCGTGATGCGAAAGATGTATCAAAGCGGCTTCCATCATTGATTCTTGATCCATGCCAACCCAATTCACGTGGAATGAAGTAGTAGTGCCACCAATTTGCACAATGGGAAGATTGTCAACGTAGTTTTCAAGTGTTTTTGTTAAATCACTATTGTTAGATGGCATAACAATAAGACTGTCAACATTATGACCAATAAGCTCTTCTATGCGTTCTTCTTGAGCTTCTGTGTCTTTTCCAGTTCCAACAAGAAGTATTTTATCTATTTCATGAGCTGCTTCATCCAATGCAGAAAGCATATTTATGCTGAATGAATCATCTACGTTGCTTGTGCCCATTACTACGCCGATTGTATTAGTTGTGTCACTTCTTAATGCGCTTGCTGCATAATTTACTGAATAATTAAGCTGCTCTGCAGCTTTTCTTACGCGTTTTGCGATATCGTCATCTTTGGCTCGTCTACCAGAAAGTACACGAGATACTGTTGCAATTGAAACTTTTGCAAGAGCTGCTACATGAGTTATGGAGGCGTTTTGATTAGTTTGATTTGTCATATCTGCCCCCGAATAAGTGCGGTGCTGTAATTATTGGTAAACAGCACCGCAAATTGAATATTATTTATTTGTCAGTTTATGTACACTTATTTATTTATATTATTCGCCTTTCGTGACTACGTCGACAAGATTGTTAGCTACATTTTCAGCGTCTTCACCATCAACGGTAATTGTGATTGAATCTCCTTTAGTAATGCCCAATCCCATAATTGAAAGAATGCTATTCGCACTTACAGGGGCACCTTCGCCTTTCGCAATCGTTACAATGCAATTTGAGGACATTGCGGCTTGAGAAAATTCTGACGCTGGGCGAGCATGTATTCCAACTGGGTCTTCAATAGTAACAGTACGAGTTGCAATTGCCATTTTTTCTCCTTTGAATAATAATTAACAAATTCTGCTTTTATTTTTTTATTTTTCATATAAAAGCAAACCATATTTTTTCTTAAGGTTTTTTGTTTGCTATTTTCAACATTAAGTGTAGCATAATTAATTGAAAAATACAGAAAACGTTTTCACTTGTTGTAACAACATTTTTAATGGTGTATAGTTTCATTAGTAAGAAACGTTTACCTACAAGAAATGCTTATGCGGCGTTGCGGCCGTAATAAAGTTTCTAAACCTAAAGGAGGGTTTTAAGTATGGTAATCACTGGTGTTGGCATTGGGCGCTCGATGGCATATGGTGAAGTATTGTGTATGGCACCTGCTTTGCATGAGCCAGAGGATTCTCCTCGTGCTGTTAGTGTGTTGGCTGAGGATGCAAAAAAGGCTGTTAAAAATGCTTTAAATGAAGTAAATAAAGACCTAAACCATCGTGCAAGTGAGGCTCTTGAAGCAAAGGATGAGGGGACTCGAAAGGCAGCACCAATTATGCAAGCTCTTGCACAGATGGCCATCGATCCAGCATTAATAAGTGCAATTGAATCTGGTATTGATAAGGGGAAAACAGCTGAACGTGCCACTTGGGAAGGGTTCGCACAATTTGAAGACATGTTGCGTAATCTTGGTGGTTACATGGCTGAGCGTGCAGGAGATTTGCATGATGTTGGCCAGCGTGTTATTGCATCTTTGATTGGTGTTGAAGCTCCTGGAGTGCCGGAAAGTGATTCGCCTTTTGTACTGGTTGCTAAGGATCTTTCACCTGCTGATACAGCTTCACTTGATTTAAGCAAGGTTCAGGCAATTGTCACTCTTGATGGTGGTCCTACAAGTCACACTGCTATTCTTGCTCGTGCTCGTGGAATTGTTGCTGTTGTTGGAGCACACGATGCCTCTCAGCTGAAGAATCATCAAATTGTTGTAGTAGATGCCGTTAATGGTCATGTTATAAGCAGTCCTAGTGAAGAAGAAATCGCGCATGTTAAAGAGTCTCGTGAGCGTTTAAGCCGCGCTCGTGAATTGCGTGGATTGCCTGGAAGTACAAAAGATGGTCATTTGATTCCTCTTTTGGCAAATGTAGGAAAGCCCTCAGATGCCGTAACTGCTCATGAGTATGGAGCAGAAGGAGTAGGTCTATTCCGAACGGAATTTCTGTTTATTGGTAACGAGCAACCGCCTAGTATAGAAGAACAAACAGAATCTTATACAGAGTTACTATCTCAGTTTGAAGGCAAGAAAGTTGTTATTCGATTGCTCGATGCTGGAGCAGATAAGCCGTTACCATTCCTGACTCCTGAAGATGAACCAAATCCTGCTCTTGGACTTCGAGGTTTGCGTACTCTAAGACAGCATATGGATGTTCTAGATGGTCAGCTGGAGGCATTATCTCGTGCTGATGCTGTGACGAATGCTGACTTATGGGTGATGGCTCCAATGGTTTCAGACGAACATGAAGCAGCATATTTTGTAAAACTTGGTAAATCTAAAGGTCTTAAAAAGGTTGGCATTATGGCAGAGGTGCCTTCTATCGCTCTTGTTGCCGAGGAGGTTGCTCAAGTCGCTGATTTTGTATCTATCGGAACGAATGATTTGACGCAATACACTCTTGCAGCAGATAGAACCCTTGGGTCTGTTTCTAATTATCAAACTGCTTGGCACCCTGCAGTGTTGCGCGCGATCAAAATGATTGCAGACGCTGGTAACACACATGGTATGCCAGTCGGAGTGTGTGGAGAAGCTGCAGCAGACCCAGATTTAGCGGTTGTTCTTACAGGTCTCGGTATTAACTCGCTTTCTATGACGCCAGTTGCTTTGGATGATGTTCGAGCAGAACTTGCTCAAACTACATTTGATGAAGCTAAGGCTAAAGCTCATGAGGCTTTAGCTGGAAAGTTCTACCACTCAATCATGCAAGAATAAGCCAAGGGAGTAATTCAAAATATGATCGTTACGAAGAACATTAAAAATTCGATTACCAATCAGAAATAATCAAGAATAGTTAACATGCTTAGAAAAGAGAAAATATGAGTGCTGATATTGATGAGCTTCTCCCGGATTCTGCAGTAAACCTTGATATTGCAGCGAAAGATTGGCGTGATGCTATTTGTCTTGCAGGCAATGCTTTGAGGGAGTCTGGCTTTACTACTGATGAATATACGAATCAGATGATTGAAACAGTTGAGAAAATGGGCCCGTATATTGTTATTGCCCCAGGCTTGGCTTTGGCGCATTCGCGCCCGTCGGAAGCAGTGTTAAAAAGTGGTTTGAGCTGGATTCGTTTAAGTACGCCTGTTAAATTTGGTAACACTGCCAACGATCCGGTCTCTTTAGTAATTGGTCTTGCAGGTCACGATGAAAATGAGCATATTGGCGTTATGTCCGCGGTTGCTGCAGCTTTGTCTAATCCTGTGAAGACTAGAGAACTTGCGCAAGCAAAAAACGCTAAAGAAATTCGCGCAATTCTTAAAAGTTAAATACTAAAGAATTAATTAATTTTGCAAAATTAAAAAAATACAACTCAACGAAAGAGGTTATTTATGAATATTCTATGTGTATGCGGAAACGGCATTGGCACGTCTGTACTTTTAAAAATCAATGTTGAGGCTGCGGCAGCAGACTTAGGTCTTGATGTTACAGTTACTACTTCCGATGCGGGAAGTGCAAAAGGTACTGCGAATATGAATGATCTTGTGCTCACTTCTCCTCAGCTTGCTCCAGAGCTTGAGGGCACTACCACTCCTGTAGAAACAATTGAAAATTTCATGGATGTTGAAGAGGTGAAGGGTGTGCTTGAGCGTTACGCATAAATTATGTGTAACAAATAAACGTTTGATTATGCTGATTACGTGCTTACTGCTTTGGCATAGTCGTACTGTTATTTCATGCGCTATTCGCTTTTTCTAAATAAAAAGAAGGAAATAAGATGAACATTGTAGTTCAGGTTTTAAATTTCATAAGTCAGCAGATTTTGAATGTGCCGGCTTATTTGATTGGTATTATTGCGGCAATCGGTCTTATCGCGCTCAAACGTAGTGCAGGACAAGTGATTGCAGGCGGCTTAAAAGCTGCTATGGGTTACCTCATTTTGGGTGCAGGTGCTGGCGTTGTTGTTGGTGCACTTGCTCCATTTGGTGACTTGGTTTTGAAGTCTACTGGTGCTCATGGTGTTGTACCTACGAATGAGGTTATTACTGCTCAGGCTGCAGGTCAGTACGGTGCTACTTCTGCATACATTATTGTGCTCAGCTTCGTTCTTATGCTTCTTGCTGCACGCTTTACTCCTTTGAAGTACATATTCTTGACTGGTCACCACATGGTGTTTATGTCTATGCTTTTGGCTCTAGTTCTTTCCGTTGGTTTTGGTGCAGGCAACCAGTTGCTTATTGTTATTGTCGGCTCTGTCATTATGGCAACGGTTATGGTTGTTCTGCCAGCTTTTGCGCAGCCTTTTATGAACCGTATTACTGGTAGCGATAAGCTCTCGATTGGTCACTTTAACTCTTTAAGCTACATTGTTTCTGGTGCTGTTGGTGCTGCTGTTGGTAAGAAGTCTAAGTCTACTGAAGATATTAACTTCCCTAAGGGTTTGAGCTTCTTGCGTGATTCAATGGTCTCCACGACTTTGTTGATGGTTGTGCTGTATTTGGTATTCGCGGTGTGGGCTTCGGTTGTGTTGCCAGTAAAGGAACTCTTCAAGATTTTCGCGTCTCACCCTACGGACTATAGTGCCTTCTACATGGCGGCTTTTGCTCAGGCTTTGCAATTTGGAATTGGTGTTAGTGTCATCCTTTATGGTGTTCGTATCATTTTAGGTGAATTGGTTCCTGCATTCCAGGGCATTGCTAACAAGGTCGTTCCAGGCGCTCGTCCAGCATTGGATATTCCAATCGTATTCCCATACGGTGCTAATGCTTCTCTTATTGGCTTCTTGTCTTCCTTCGTTGGAGGTCTTGTAGCTCTCGGACTTATTGCAATTTGGATGGGTCCAGCTTGGGGATTGGCATTGATTCTCCCAGGAATGGTGCCTCACTTCTTCGATGGTGGTGGTGCAGGCGTGTTTGGTAATGCAACCGGTGGTCGCCGTGGTGCTATTCTCGGTGGTTTTATTAACGGTTTAATTATTACATTCCTTCCAGCAGTATTGCTTACTGTTATGGGTTCCTTCGGCTTGGCAAATTCCACCTTCGGCGATGCTGACTTTGGTTGGGTTGGCACTGTTGTTGGTAACTTCGCTCACCTCGGTGCTGGCGTTGGTGCTATAAGCTTGATTATTGTTGCTGTTATTCTGTTTGCCTTGGCTTGGGTATGGCAGGTTAAGGTTGTTAACACTGGCTGGCTTCCTGCAGTAAAGCATGCTGAGTTCATTGAAGGAATTAAGAAGCAAGAGCGTGCTGCTAAGAAAGCAGCTGTGGCAGCTAAGGCTGCTGAAACTCATGAGGAGGCTGCTACAAAATAAATAGAGTACAGTAAAAAAATCACATTTTAGTTAATGCGCCCAGTTTAGATTTCTCTGGGCGCACGTTTTATATTGACCGTCAAATTATGCAGTTAGCGTTGTTTCTTAGTGTTGTTTTTGCTTGAGTGCCACGATCTGCTTGAACAATTAGATTGCGCGAACATTCGCGTTTATTTGTTACTCGCGCAGTTGATTAGTGTTGTGTAATGGTAGATACTTAAATTATGAATATTTCTACAGATTTCACTACCATTCCGGATGATTATTCTAAAGCTGCGCCGGAGCAGAATAAGATCAGCGGAGTGCCGGTAGTTTCTTTCCCGTTTTACGTTGATAATATGCCGTCTTTTGTGCATTATTTGCATTGGCGTTTTGTTGACGACGATGCAATACCGGTATGCGGTTTTGAATGGATTCACTGGACTGCTGCAAATGTGCCTGTTGAAGCGTTAATGTTTGATTTTAACGACTCTCACGCTTTACAAATACCGGAAGATTTTTCTCGCACAATGACTTCTATGATTCCGGAAGCTCTTCAAGGACGCAACTCGCAAGCAAGCAGATTTATTGGCTGCAATGATCCAGCAATTACTATGCGTTACAACGGTCCTCAGCCTCCTGATAAAGATCATGAATACATGTTTGAAGTTTTTGGCACAGAAAAGCCTTTGCCAAATCTTAAGCCGGGATTCTACATGAATGAATTGTTACGCGAAGTAAGAAATGTAAATTCAGGTGTAGACGCTGGTGGAATGTTCCTTACTGGTAAAGCCTAAACGCAAGCACAAGAGCAACCAATTAGGTTAGCAGTTAACGCCTAAGCGTTAGAATCAAACAGTAACAAATCTAAAAAATAAAATATAAAATCTAAAAACAGAGGATGCAAATATGGCATGCACAACAATTCTTGTTGGTCGAAAAGCAAGTTACGACGGATCCACGCTTATTGCGCGTAACGAAGACTCGGCAAATGGCGAGTTTAATCCGAAGCGTTTAGTGGTAGTAAAGCCGGAAGATCAGCCTCGCGTTTATAAGTCTGTTCTTAGCCACGTAACAGTCGAGTTGCCGGATAATCCAATGCAATACACAAGCGTGCCAAATGCAGACTTGCGCGAAGGAATTTGGGGAGAAGCTGGCGTTAACGAAGCAAATGTTGCAATGAGCGCAACTGAAACGCTTACGTCCAACGAGCGCGTGTTAGGCGCAGATCCAATGGTTGAACTTCAAAAAGAACAAGGCAAAGTTGGAGATGCTGACTACAAGCCGGAAGTGCCGGGTGGAATTGGCGAAGAAGATTTCTTAACGCTTGTTTTGCCTTATATTCGTAGCGCTCGCGAAGGCGTTGAGCGTTTGGGTGCATTGCTTGAAAAGTACGGCACTTATGAGATGAATGGCGTTGCATTTTCGGATGTGAACGAGATTTGGTGGTTTGAAACTGTCGGTGGTCATCATTGGATTGCTAAGCGTGTGCCGGATGAAGCTTATGTTGTTATGCCAAACCAGCTCGGAATTGACGAGTTCGATTTAGATGATGCTTTTGATCTTCAAGAAGAGCATATGTGCTCGGCTGATTTGCTTGAGTTTATTGAAGAAAATCACTTGGATTTGTCGGTGGAAAACGCTTCTCCGTTTAACCCTCGTGATGCTTTTGGCTCTCATTCGGATGCTGACCACGTGTACAACACTCCTCGCGCATGGTTCATGGAGCGCTTCTTGAATCCGTATGACGAAGTGTGGGATGGTAAAGACGCTGATCATCGTCCGGACAGCAACGATATTCCTTGGGCTCGCCAGCCTGAGCGTAAAGTGACTGTTGAGGATATTAAGTACGTTTTAAGCTCTCACTATCAGGGCACTGAGTATGATCCTTACGGCAATCTTGGAGATGAGCATACTCGTCATATGTTGCGTCCAATCGGAATTAATCGCCAAAGCGAGCTTGCTGTAATGCAAATCCGCCCTTACATGCCGGAAGCAATGCGTGCAATTCAGTGGATTACTTACGGTTCTAATCCTTTCAATTCTTTGATTCCGTTCTATCCAAACGTAAATCGCACTCCAAAGTATTTGGAAGATACGACTACTCGCGTAACAAGCGAAAACTTCTATTGGGAGAATCGCATTATTGCTGCTCTTGCGGATGCCGCATTTAACGACACTGCAAACGCGATTGAGCGCTACCAAGAAGTTGTCGGTTCCCTTGGTCACGCAATGGTCAAGTCTACGGATGCTGCCATGGCAGATCTTCTTGGCGTTGATTTGGCTGATTACGAGCCAGAACGTGAAGGTGATGAAGGCGAAGATTACGATGATTTAGTTCGCGATCCTGAAGCTATTATTGCCGAGCTTCGCAACGACAAAGTGCGCGAGGCTTTGGCTGAAGCAAATGACGATATGGCAGCAAAGCTGAAGAAAGAAACCGATTCTTTGCTTGACACGGTGCTGTACATCACTAGCATGCGTATGAAGAATGGTTTTAATCGTTCTGATCACTAAATTTAAATTTTATTAAAAATTAAATGCCTTCCTAAGAAATGAACTTTTTATTTCACACGGAAGGCATTTTTGTTATCTTTTGTTATTTTGCTATAGACGTTGATAATAACGCGTATAGATATTGCGTGTGGTGGCTATGCTACGAACAAACAATCGTATAGTATGAATCATGTAATTAACATTATCCGCATGCATAGTTGTGCCAATATGCCTATGAAAGAGGGGTACATGAGCATTCTTGATTCATACACTACAACATTCGGTTTGGTTAAAAAAATTGATGCCTTTGGGTACTTGGATTATTTAAAGCAACATCCAGAGGAGCCTAGGAAGCGCGGTAAGGTTCTGCTTGTTACTGCTGATACTCCTTTAAAAGCTTCTCGTGGAGAAGGTAAAACAACTACAACTATTGCGTTAGTTGATGCATTGCGTGAGCGCGGTGTAGACGCAGCTGCAGTTCTTCGTCAGCCAAGCATGGGCATTACGGCTGCTGGTTCTAAAGGCGGTGCAAGTGGTGGCGGTAAGTCTTCGCTTTCTCACCCTGAGTTGATTGACTGGGGCCTGTGTGGTGAAATGGCTGCTATTGCTTGCGCGCAGAATTTGCTTGTGTCGTTTGCGGAAAAAGCAGTCGACGAGGGTATTCTTGATACTATTTTAGTTCCTCGAGTTAGTGAAGTTCCTTCGCGATCTTTGCGAAGCATTGCTGTTGATTTTGGCAAGGGGACTGTTCCTGAGCGCGTTGTTTTGACGCCAACTTGCGAGCTTATGCAAATCGTAGTGTTGTCGCGCAGTATGGACGAGATTTCTCATCGTGTTTCTTCAATGATTGCTGGCACAAAAGACGGTAAGCCTGTTAAGTTTGGTGAGTTTGTGGATTTGTGGCGAATCACCAATATTCTTGCCGACGCTGTAAAGCCTGCTAAAACTGAGACGATTAATGGTTCTCCAATCTACGTCCATTGCGGCCCGTTTGCGAACGTTTCGCTTGGTATTCCAAGCCTTGTAAGCGTTGAAATGGCTTGCGCTGAGCATGATGTTGTAGTGGTGGAAGCAGGTTATGGCACGGATGCTGGTGCTCAAAAGTGGTTAGATATTGCTGCTCGCGAGTTTGGTGCAAAGTGGCCTGCTGCTGCAGTTGTAGTTACTCGCGCAACTACTTGGCGAGATGACGAAACTTTGGCTTGGCGTTACCCATTCCATGTTTCTCGTTTGGAATCTCTTAATATCCCTACGTTCCCGTTGATTAATTTGTGGGAAGGCGAGGATGATCAAGTGCCTGAATTGTTGGAACAAGCCAAGTCTTTAGGATTCAGAAAGCCTATTGTTGGCAATTTATTCCGCGATGGTGGCGATGGTTTGGCAAATCAGCTGGACGATTTTGTGTCTGCAATAACTGATGATGTTGAAACGAAAGTTCCAGAAAGTAGGCGTGGAAAGACGCTTAGGGAGCGAATTAACTTGTTGTGTGCAGAAGCTTACGGTGTTCCTGTTGAGCGTGTGATCGACAAAGCAGGTTTTGCTGATTCATTGAAAGAAGCGCAGGATTTGTGTGCAAATTCTGGAGTTATTTTCGATGACCTTGCGCTTGTTGCTGTTAAATCTCCTGCAACTATGACTGACGACGATCATAAGCCTGCTGAAGAGCGCACTGTGACATTGAAGAAAGTGGAAGTTCACGCTGGAGCTGGAGTTGTGCAGGTAAATCTCACATCTTCACTAACAACTCCAATGCCAAAAATCGTGTGAAATATTAATAGTGTAATTTTCTCTTAAATATTGAGATTACTTAAAATTACTTATTGATAGCAAGTAACAAAACGTCGTCAACATGCCCCTTATGGCGTGTAGACGACGTTTTTGTTTTTGCCTTGTGTTTCGTCTGTTGTTTCCGCTTTTTGTTTCCGCGTTTTGTTTACCAAATGGGTCGAAAAGGGAACAAACGCGGGAGTGTTGAAGTTAAATCACGCAAAAGTGCGATGCAACCAATCGCAAGCAAGCTTAACCCACTGCTGAACTTCTGGCTGCACAAATTCAGGAATTACTGCGCCATTTTCATCGCGTTTTGCTGTTTCTTTAACTGCCAAAGCTAAGCCGTGCGGTCCTTTAGGGAACAGGTGAGCTTCAACACTTACTCCAGCTTCAACGCAAGCGTTCACAAACATTATTGAATTTTCTACTGGAACTGTTTGATCAGTAACAGTTTGCCATACAAATACAGGTGGAGTTTTGCGATCCACGTGATTTTCCAGCGAAAGTTTGTTGACGAGTTCAGTTCGCTTTTCGTCGCTAACTTCTCCAAATAGACGATCGAAAGTTGGCTTATGCGCATATTTTCCAGCAGAAATAACAGGATATGCGAGCATAAGCGCATTTGGACGCACGTCATCAGCCGTATATCCGTTTGCTTCCTCAACTTCGTCGCTAACACTAGTTGCAAGGTTTGCAGCCACATGCCCTCCAGCGGAGAATCCAATAATTGCAATTTTTTGCGCATCTACGTGCCATTCTTTTGCGTTTTTGCGAATCAAGCTCATCGCTTCTGCGGCTTCTAAAAGCTGAGTTGGGTACGTGCTTGGAGTAAGCGAGTATCGCAACACAAAAGTGTGGAATCCTTCTGCAGCAAACTTCATGGCAACAGGCTCTGCTTCACGATTTGAGACGCGCAAGAAACCTCCGCCTGGCAAGATTAAAATTGCAGGACGGTTTTGTAAGCCTTCGCTATCTAAATTATCGTCTAAAATATATCCAATAAGCTGCGCATCGCTTCCATCTGTACTTTTTATTTTCTGATTTATAATCTTCATAGTGTCTCTTTTCGTTTCGCTTATATTGCAATTACACTAAGCATAATTCTAATCAAATACCTCGCTTTGTAAGTGCGTTCTTTTATAAATTCGTGTAGAGTTTTAAGAAGTTTTATAAGGAGATTCAAGATGTGTGATGAAGAAGATAATTTAGGTAAGGTTGTTTTAGCTGCTACGCCTATTGGGAATATGGCAGACGCTTCTGCACGATTAATTAATCTTCTTAAAACTGCTGATATTGTTGCTGCTGAAGACACGCGTAGGCTTTATGATTTAGCGAATCGCCTTGGCGTACATGTTTCTGGTAGCGTAATCGCATATCACGATCATAATGAGCGCAACAAGGCAGATGGCTTGCTAGACAAAGTTGAGCAGGGCAGCACTGTTCTTGTTGTTTCAGACGCAGGTATGCCTACAATTAACGACCCGGGTCTTGCTGTTGTTCGACGTGCAATAGAGCGCGATTTGCCTGTTACTTGCGCGCCTGGTCCTAGTGCAGTTTTAGATGCGCTTGCTCTTTCTGGATTGCCAACTGATCGCTTCTGTTATGAAGGCTTTTTGCCTCGTAAATCTGGTGAGCGTCAACAGCATTTGCGCTCGCTTAAAGCCGAGCGACGAACAATAGTATTTTATGAGGCTCCACATCGTATTGCAGAAGCAATGGAAGACATATTGGCAGTACTTGGCTCTAATCGTCCAATGGCGTTATGCCGTGAACTTACAAAAGATTTTGAGGAAATTCGTCGTGGAACTGTGCAAAGTATTCACGATGGTGTTTTAGCGGATCCTCCTCGAGGCGAAATAGTTTTAGTTATCGGTGGTGCAAGTGACGAAGAAGTACAGTCTGAAAGCACAGATTTAAGCATTGATGCTCTTGCAAAGCTTTCGCTTGAATGTGCAGATTCCGAAGGCTTGCGCATAAAAGAAGCCATTACGAAAGTAGTAAAAGAGCATCCGTTTGCTGACGGATCTTTTGCTAATCGTAAGCAAGTTTACGCGTCTTGTCTTGAGCATAAACCTGATCAAAAATAAGATTTCTGCTTTTGCTACTATTTTTTTGCTTTCTATTCATTGCTGTCATACGCAGAAAATAGCACTTCAAAACTGTAACGAACGTCAGGTCCACCTTGTTGAGAAATATATTCTAAAATTTGCGCGTCTGCTGAAGGGTTTGCAATAATCCATTTGCGAAGTTCTGGTATTTTTTGCGCGATATACCATAGCACTTCCGTTTTTGTTGCAGGGTCGATAGCAACATATGGCGTGAGTATTATAGGTGGTTTTGGAGGGCTGCTTGTTTTAGTTGCATAAGAGTTCTTTATTTCCATGGTTTGTTTGCTTCTTTCGCAATGTTTCGTATCCAATTTCTTGCATGTATTGAGCCTGGGAAATATGGGTTTCCGTCAATAGTATGTTTGCATTTTCGCAAGTCAATGCTGTATTTAGATATCAATAAGTGAGCAATATCTTTTCTATAAGGTTCGTACTCTTCGTTTTCGCTTGGAGTGTACGCTAAATCGCAAATTGTTCGTTCTGGCGTTGTTATTCTAATTTTTCCAAGTATTACGTATTCTTCATTGTTTAAGTGTCTTCGAAATGCTCGGATTGCATGGCCGTGCGGCTTTTTTCTTCTATGCCCATAATCAATAACATCTATATTTTCAGGAAAATTGCCTCCTATCCAAACCCATGCTGCAGTAAATAAGCAGGCTATGCTTTCTGTAGGTATAAGATTGCTCACAATATTACTTCTTCCTTGAGTGGAAATAGCTGCTTTATTTGAATATCCTGCATTTAAATCAAGCCTATTGAATACGCCAATTTGAGAAAGTTTTTTCATGCACATTGGGCCTGGTAAATGGTTGTCGTCAAGTAATTCCGGGAATTGTGTTTGTGCTTCTTCGCAAATATCCAATAAATCGCGTATGTTTTGTTGTTTTTTCAATTTTCCTCAATCCTTTCTTTTTGCATATTTATTTTTTAGCGCGACTATTTACAATGTGTATCGCACATATTGTTGTTTTTCTAACGCATATTTTGTAATTCATGCTTTGTAGTGAATAAGTTTCGTAATGCATAAGTTGAGATTATGTTTATATTTGCTTCAATTCCAGGCTGGTTTTATAACTTGTGGATATGTGGATGAACTCGTGTGAGGCTTGTTATTCAGCGTGTTTTCTCGTATATTTTGAGATTCTTTTTGCAATGTTCTTATGTACTGTCCGCGTTGAACAAGATAATAATTGTCTATGAGTCATATTTTGGTGAATGTTGCTTGGCCGTATGCTAACGGCCCTCGTCATATTGGTCACGTTGCAGGTTTCGGGGTTCCGTCGGACGTGTATGCGCGTTACGAGCGCATGAAAGGTAATGACGTATTAATGGTGTCTGGCACGGATGAGCACGGCACACCTATTTTGGTTGAAGCAGATAAGGAAGGCGTTTCTGCACAAGAGCTTGCTAATCGTTATAATCGTGTGATTACTAAGGATTTGTGCGATTTAGGTTTGAGCTACGATTTGTTCACGCGTACTACTACTGCAAATCACGAGCATGTTGTGCAAGAAATGTTCCGTCAGTGCTTAAAGAACGGCTATATTTACAAGGGCACTCAGAAGGTTGCTATTTCTCCTTCCACTGGTCGTACTTTGCCAGATCGTTATATTGAAGGCACATGCCCATTGTGTGGCGCAGATGGTGCTCGTGGCGATCAATGTGATGCTTGTGGAAACGAGCTTGATCCGGATGAGCTTATTAATCCAGTTTCTAAAATTAATGGTGAAACTCCGCGCTTTGAAGAAACTGAACATTATTTCCTAGACCTGCCTGCTTTGGCTGAGGCGAATGTTAATTGGCTTCATTCTCGCGAAGGTTGGCGCACGAATGTTATTAATTTCTCGCTTGGATTATTTAATGAAGTAAAGCCGCGAGCTATTACGCGCGATATTGATTGGGGTATTCCTGTTCCTGTTGAAGGATGGATTGATAATCCGAATAAGCGTCTGTATGTGTGGTTTGACGCTGTTATTGGATACTTGTCTGCATCTATTGAATGGGCTCGTCGACAAGGCAAGCCAGACGCTTGGTGTGATTGGTGGTGTGATCCTAAGTCTCCTGGATACTACTTCATGGGCAAAGATAACATTACTTTCCATTCTCAGATTTGGCCTTCGGAAATGCTTGCCTACAACGGTGCTGGTTCTAAAGGTGGTGAGGCTGGCGTTTATGGTCCATTGAACATGCCTGAACAGGTTGTTGCTTCTGAGTTCATGACTATGGAAGGCAAGAAGTTCAGCTCTTCGCGCGGAATCGTGATTTATGTGAAGGATATTTTGGCGCGTTACCCTGTAGATGCTGTGCGTTACTACATTTCTATTGCTGGTCCAGAAAATTCTGATGCTGATTTTACTTGGGCTGAGTTTGCTCGCCATAATAACGAAGAGCTTGCTGCAAGCTGGGGTAATCTTGTCAATCGTGTGGCAAATCTTATTAATAAGAACTTTGGTGTAATCCCTCCTCTTGACGAAGATTCTATGACTGCAATGGATCGCGCTCTTCTCGATCAAACTTCTGATGCTTTTGCTTTGGTCGGTAGTTTGATTGAGCGTCATCGTCAGAAGAATGCTCTTACTGAAGCAATGCGAGTAGTTGCGGATATTAATAAATATATTTCTGCAACTGAGCCTTGGAAAATTAAAGATGATGAGGCTCGCCTTGGTACTGTGTTGCATGTTGCAGCTCAGGCTGTTTCGGATGCTAATCATCTGCTTGCGCCATTCTTGCCTCATGCAGCTCAAAAAGTTTGGGAAGCACTTGGTGGCACTGGCGTATTCTCGCCTTTGCCTCATATTGAAGAAGTTGAAGATTTGGATAATCCAGACTTCAAGTATCCGATTATTACGGGCGATTATCGCTTGGGGGAAACTGTTCATCCTTGGGAGAGTGAGGAGTTGGTAGCAGGTACGCCTGTGCCTAAGCCAAGTCCTATTTTTGCCAAGATTCCAAAAGAAGCAGTTGAGGAGGAGCTTGAGCGTTTCGCATCTGCTTTGTCCGAGCGTCAGCGTGTCGAGGCAGAAAGACTTGCTGCAGCAAAAAAATCTTTGGAAAATAGTGAGAAATAGGTTGAAATTTTCAATAAATAAATTATAAAATTAGAAAACATAGCAAATGGTTCTCTAAAAGAAAATATTTTAAGGAAATTTTAAGGAAAAACTCTTTTCTTTGGACGAATGTTTAGCTATACTAACATGTGTTAATGGTTCGCCATTAGCGAGGTTCGTTTTCGAACCCCATAATTGAAACCTTCTTCTCTCTTTCTCTCTGCCCCGGCGGGTTTCTCTTCCCGCCGGGCTTCTTTTTAATTTATGAAAAATAAAAAATAAAAAGTAAAACAAAAATAAAAGCGCAGACTGCAAAAGCAATCTGCGCTCACACGGTTACCAAACTTAATTTTTAATGGTAACTATTTAACGGCAACGCTTCGAAAGTGGAGCCCATGGTTCAAGCATTACTGGTTCTTGATCCAATACAGCTAAAGTTTCTTTGTCAAGGTACTTTTTGTTGATGATTATTTCGTTCACATAACGATCGAACCACTCTGCTGAGCCAACATAATAGCCGTCTTCGCCAGCATCCTTGCCCCAGCTGTTCTCGATCTTCCAGCGATCTGGATCGCCATCTTTATTAAGATTTACGCCAGTGAATGTCATTGCGTGATTTCCTGGGCAATCCATATATTCCAAACCGTGAGCTTTATCGAATGTAAACTTCACATCAAACAATTCATCTACGCGCACAACTGCAGGATCGAAGAATCCACTGTCACGCAAGGAGAACTGTGTGCAATCGCATGCAAACCAGATTGGATGACCATCTTTTAATTGGTCTACAGCTGCTTTTTTGAATACATCGAGAGGAACGTTAACAAATTCCATTTCCTTTGTTTCAGCTACGTTGGTGCTGTACTTGAATTGGTAGAGCTTGTTGAATGGTGTGCGTTCCATAGGTGCGTTGCATATTGTTACGAAGTCGTTTACGTCAACTGGGACGTACTTCTTTGCGAACTCAAGTGGAGTAATTCCATATTCACAAATCATTGGACGCTCATCTTTGCCGGTTTTTGGCTTGTCAGCTTTGCTGGTTTTCTCGCCATCTTTCTTGGTTTCGTCTTTTTCGCCGTCCTTCTTATCGTCATCATCATCTTTAGTTCGTGCGAAGAAGTCAAACTGTGCAGGTGGTTCACCCAGGGCAATAGTCGTCATGCGATAAACGGTTTCCAAATCGCGAACTTTCATTTCGCGCAATTCTTCCAAAGAAGTTCCGTTCTTATGAGCTTCACGCAATTCGTATGCAAACTCGCGCAACTTGGTATTGATGTACTGTACGAATGCATCAGAGTCGACTGAGTTCTGTGAATCTGGATATGCACTCTTTGGCACAAGTCCGTACTTGTTTACCAAGTTGACGAACATTTGCCACCAGCCGCCGTCATCGATTGGACCATAGTTAATGCTCTCAAAAAGTCGACTATTAACATCTTCATCAAGTGTTGAAAGCACATTTTCCAAATAAGCGTTTGCTTTTTCAATCTTGTCCCAGAAGAATAGGTAGCTTTCTGAAAACTCAAAGTCGTCTAAATTCCACTTATGCATTACTTCGTATCTCAAAGTATTAAGTGAGGCGAACATCCAGCAGCGTCCGGAGCGCTTCTGATTGGTAATGCTGCCTTGTTTTAATTCTATTGAGAATTCGCGAGGAAGAGCACGCTTGCCTTGGTAGCTTGTTGCGGCTTTAAGCACACCATTTGTTACTGCTGCATTCGCGGCGAGAAGATTTGCGCGCTGTTCGTTAAAATGTTTGGAATAATTTTTTACATGTTCCAGAGTTACGGCTTTGATGTTTTCAGCCATGAGCTTATTCATTCTCCTTTTAGAGTTGAAAGTACGAATAAAAAATATTGTATACTGCTCAATGTCTCGCGTGTGTTTCTTGTCTATGCCTATTTTCGGCATTTGCTTGAATACTATTAATTATTTTAGTAAAACTACAATTTTTTCGGTAAATATTCAGTTTTTGTAATTAAATTTTGAATTTATTATATTTGCTTATAAAACGTATTTTGTATGTATAAAAATACTTTTTTGATTTTAAAATACATATCTTTGTGTAAAAATATAGCTAGAAATCACTGATATTTTGCGCTTTTTTGCATGTTTAGATATGTATAATATAACTTATATATACGAAATTTTTCCCTTGGATATTGAGAAAAGTGCTGTGCAAAAATATTTTCTGTTTGTCTCTTTGTACATAGCTTGGCTAAAAATATACTAATTATGTGTCCGGATTGACAAGGGTCGATTCAAACACGCCTTTTTCAAGGTCGAGTGTTAGATCGGCAATACTGTAAATCACAAGATTTATGGATGCCGAATGGAGGTAAAAAATGGCTAGTCGTAGAAAAGAGTCACAATGATACGATACATCGTTAAACGATGCCTGAATTATGTGGTGATGTTGTTTGTTGCCGTATCCATGACGTATTTCTTGACAAGTGCTTTTATGAGACCGCGTTCGAACTACATGTCTAGGCATCCGCATCCACCTATTGCATCAATCAACCGTTCTTTGGATTTGGCAAATATTAACGACCAGACTCCAGTGTTTACTCGTTATTGCCGTTGGATTTACAACATTTTTACTAAGTGGGATTGGGGATTGAGCCCAGATCAGGCTCCAGTTGGTCCGGCAATTATGTCTCGTATTGGCGCATCTGTTCAGCTGGTTACTGGCGCTACAATTCTTGGCATTGTTCTCGGTGTTAGCGTTGGTGTTTACACTGCTATCCGTCAGTACAAGTGGCAAGATAGAGTTCTTAATTCCACCGCAACCTTCCTGCTGGTTGTTCCTGCAGCAGTTTTGGGTTTGATGGTTGTGCTTGCTGCTATTAGCATTAACCGCGCAACAGGCGTGCGACTTTTCTACGTTACTGGTTTGCACTCTTACCAGGGTTCTGACCCGTTCATGTTCCTTCTTGACTTCCTTCAGCATTTGATTTTGCCGACGATTGTTATGACAATTCCTGGCATGGTTGGGTATCATTTAACGCAGCGCACGTATCTTCTCGATACTATGAATGCTGATTACGTTCGTACGGCTCGCGCTAAGGGCTTACCTTTGAATTTGGCTATTCGCCGCCACGCTTTGCGTACTTCTTTGATTCCAACAGCTGTTGACGTCGCCTTCTCTATTGCAGGCGTGTTTACGGGTGCTGTGATTACTGAAACCGTGTTTGCTATTAACGGTCTTGGTAGCTACTTCGTTCAGACCATTATGCAGAACGATATTAACGGTTCTGTTGCTATTGCAGCGTTTGGTGCTGTATGTACCTTAGTTGGTGCTCTGCTTGCAGATATCTTCTCTGCTTGGCTCGACCCACGTATTCGTTTGAACTAGCAGAACAGTGTAGGTGAATTTGATATGAATAAAAAAGATGTATCTTCAAAACCTCAAGAATCTGCTGCAGATAGAAAAGCTACTGCTGGTGCCTGGGGCAACTTTAAGCGCACTGGTAAGATGACGCTTTATACGCGTCGATTCTTCCGTCGCCCGTCTGCAGTTGTGGGCTTGGTTATGCTCGTAATTTTGATTCTTTTTGCTTTGTTTGGCTCAAAGATTTCAAAGTGGAGCTACGACGAACCAGACTTTTCTTCTCTAGCAACTCCTCCTTCTGCAGAGCATTGGCTGGGAACTACGCCAGGCGGTTCAGACATGTACGCAATGGTTGTGCGCGGACTTGGTCGTTCACTTTCCATTGGTATTGTTAGCTCTATTACCATTACAGTTATTGCTGCTTTGGTTGGTACTGCTATTTCTTACTTCGAAGGATGGTTTGAGCAGGTTGGTATGTGGCTTTTGGACATGCTGCTGATTGTTCCTTCCTTCCTGCTGATTGCTTTAATCATTAGTGCTTCTAGTGGTGGTAGCGATTGGCTGTGGTTGGCATTTGGCTTAACAGCTTTTGGTTGGATTGGTTACGCTCGTACTCTTCGTACGTTGACTTTGAGCTTGCGCGAACGTGAGTATGTTCGTGCAGCTAAGTTCGAGGGCGTTTCTTCGTTCCGCATTATTGTGCGCCACTTGGTTCCAAACTTGGGTTCTGTATTGATTATTAACACGGTTCTTGGTGTTATTGGTGCGATTAACGGCGAAACTGCTTTGAGCTTCTTGGGCCTTGGTATTAAGGCTCCGGATACTTCTCTTGGTACTTTGCTTAATGCTGGCCAAAGCGTTGTGCAGACTTCTCCGTGGGTGCTTTTGGTGCCGTCTGCAGTGCTTGTTTTGCTAACCTTCTCCGTGCAGCTTATTGGTGACGGTTTGCGTGATGCCATTGATCCATATTCTAGGTCTGTTGGTAAGGCCGACTAACGAGCGTTTGGAGTGATAAACATGACTGATATTGCAAATAACGCTATTAAGGAAGAAACCACGATGGAAGATCAAAACAACGAACCGTTGCTTTCAGTACGCGACTTGCAAATTAGCTTCGCTTCTGAAGCTGGTACTGTGCATGCTGTGCGCGGAATGAATTTTGATTTGTACCGCGGAAAGACTATTGGTATCGTTGGCGAATCTGGTTCTGGTAAGTCGGTTACGTCCTTGGCTGTTATGGGCTTGCTGGATAAAAACGCTAGCGTTAAAGGCTCTGTAAAGTATAAGGGCGAGGAGCTTTTAACTAAGTCTGATGCAGAAATGAGTAAGATTCGTGGCAAGAATATTGCTATGGTGTTCCAGGATCCTCTTTCTGCTTTAACCCCTGTTTTCTCTATTGGTGATCAGCTTAAGGAAGCTTTGGTTATTCATAATCCTGACATGACTGAAGAGCAGATTCGCGAGCGTTCTATTGAATTGCTTGATTTGGTTGGTATTACTAAGCCGGCTGAGCGTTTGAAGGCTTTCCCTCACGAGTTTTCTGGTGGTATGCGCCAGCGCGTGATGATTGCTATGGCTATTGCCAATAATCCTGACATTATTATTGCCGACGAGCCTACTACCGCTTTGGATGTGACTATTCAGGCTCAGGTTTTGGAAGTTTTGAAGAAAGCTCAGCGCGAAACCGGCGCTGCAATGATTTTTATTACTCACGATTTGGGCGTAATTGCTGGCGTTGCAGACGAAGTTATTGTTATGTATGCGGGTCATTTGGTTGAGCATAATAGCGTTGAAGAGATTTTTGCTCACCCAACTCAGCCGTACACTATTGGCTTGTTGGGTGCTGTTCCTCGCGTTGATCAAAAGCGCACTCGTCGTTTGACTCCAATTTCTAAGCCGACTATGGATATGCTTATGGCTGAAGAAGAAAGCGGCGACGACAGCACAATGATGGGTCTTGAAGCTGAAAGCGAAACTGTTCGCTCGTTGCTTCATGCGGAAACCGAAAAGCCAATTAAGCCAATGTTTGAAGGCATTCCTCGTGAACAACGAAAAGTTGTTTTGGATGTTAAGAACTTGGTTAAAACATTCCCAATTACTAGCGGTGGCTTCTTGCGACGCAAGGTTGGCGAAGTTCGCGCGGTTGATGGTGTGAGTATTGAGGTTCGTGAAGGCGAAACTGTGGCTTTGGTTGGCGAGTCTGGTTCTGGTAAGTCCACGACTTTGATGGAGATTATGGGCTTGAAGAAGCCTGAGTCTGGTTCTATTACAGTTTTTGGTACTGAGTTGAACGATAAGTTGACTCGTGAGCAGCGTCGCGAACTTCGTTCTAAGATTCAGTACGTGTTCCAGGACCCAATGAGCTCGCTTGATCCTCGTATGCTTGTTTACGATATTTTGGCCGAGCCTTTGCTCGTGCAAAAGAAGTCGAAGGAAGAAATTCGCCAGCGTATTGCTGAGCTTATGCAATTGGTTGAGTTGAATCCTGATCAAGTTGATCGCTTCCCAACGCAGTTCTCTGGCGGCCAGCGTCAGCGTATTGCTATTGCTCGCGCTTTGGCTGTGAATCCTAAGCTTTTGCTTCTTGATGAGCCTGTTTCGGCTTTGGATGTTTCTATTCAGGCTGGAATTATTAACTTGCTTGAAGATTTGCAAGACAAGTTGGGTGTTGCTTACTTGTTCGTGGCTCATAACATGGCAGTTGTTCGACATATTTCTAGCCGAATTGCTGTTATGTATCACGGTCGAATTGTTGAATCTGGCGAGACGGATGAGGTCTTTGATAATCCAAAGCACCCTTACACTCAGGCTTTGATTAGCGCTGTGCCAATTCCGGATCCTACAATTGAGAAGAACCGTAAGCGTATTATTCTTTCTGAAGAAGATAATTTTGACAACGTTAGGTAATTCATGACTTGTTGATTTTAGTTAATCTTCATCAAACTGAATAAATTACTTAGTCGCGCATGTTTATTACAACATGCGCGATTTTTTATTGTGTAACATAAATTTAAAAAACGTAATATATTTTGTTTTTTAGCCAAAATAAACTAAAAAATTTTCTGTTTTGCCCATTATAGATAATAAATTATTCTTTTTTGCCTAATTTTCATAAAGTTGAAAAGAAAAAAATCAATATTTTGTGAAAACGATTTGTCGAATGTCATAGAGTTGTATATACTCATACAACATACCGGAAGACGGACATCATCCGGGGAATGAGAGGAATCATGAAAAATACAAATGCAGGTAAACTGACTGTATTTGCCGCAGCTGCACTTTCTGTTGCAATGCTGCTCGGCGCTTGCGGCGGTGCTACTAACAATGCTGGTAAAGCAGGTATGACTGAAGAGCCAGCTGCTGGTGTTGACACTTCTTACACTGGCGAACTTCCAATGCCAGATGTCAACAAGCGTTACGATAACCCACAGGCACGTGACAACGTTAAGGACGGCGGCACTTACACCGTTGCTCTTCCTGTTCTCGGTCCAAACTGGAATTACGCTTCTAACGATGGTAACTCTGGCTACATGGCTACTTTGTGGGGCTTCTACCAGCCAAATCTTATGGCTTATGACACCGTTAAGGGTGAAAAGCTTAAGTACAACCCTGACTACATCACTTCCGTTAAGAAGGTTAGCGATAAGCCACTCGTTGTTCAGTACAACTTGAACCCAAAGGCCAAGTGGAACGACGGCACAGAAATCGACTACACCGCATTTAAGGCTACTTGGCAGGCTTTGAACGGAAAGAACAAGGATTACTCCGTCCCAAGTACTGAAGGCTATGACTGCATCAAGAGTGTTGAACAAGGTTCCACTCCAAAGCAGGTTATAGTGACTTATGAGAAGCCATGCGCAACATGGGAAATGCTTTTCGCTCCACTGGTTAATCCAAAGGCCGGTGACGTTAAGACCTTCAACCAGGGTTGGGTAAACAATCCTCACAACGAGTGGGGTGCAGGTCCATTCCAGATTGAATCCGCAACCGAAAATCAGGTTGTCTTCACCCGCAATCCAAAGTGGTGGGGTAAGAAGGCAAAGCTCGATAAGGTTGTTGTAAAGCGTATGGAAGATACCGCAGCTTTGAACGCCTTCCAGAACGGTGAAATCGATGCTGTAACCGATACCATTTCTTCTAAGGACGCAATCAAGTCTGCTCGTAGCGTTAAGGGCGCTCAGCTCCGTTACGGCTACAGCACCAAGGTTCGCGTGCTTAACTTCAACGCTAAGTCCAAGCCACTTAACGAACTCGCAGTTCGTAAGGCTGTTGTTCAGGCATTCGACGTTGCTACATACAACAAGGTTCAGTTCCAGGGCATGAACTGGAAGAGCGAGCAGCCAGGTTCTGAGCTTCTCTCCATGTTCCAGGCTGGCTACAAGAACAATCTTCCTGCTGACGGAAAGTACAACACCGAAAACGCTAAGAAGACCCTTGAAGCTGCTGGCTACAAGATGGGCAAAGATGGCTACTACGCCAAGAATGGCAAGACTCTTGAGATTTCCTTCACCTTCTTCGGCGATGATTCTACTCAGGCAGCTCTTGCTAACGCATTCCAGGCCATGATGAAGAAGGCTGGAATTAAGTGCAAGACTGTGAACCATGCTGTTGCTAAGTTCTCCGAGGTTGTTGCTTCGCACGAGTACCAGGTGCTTCCATTGGCATGGCAGTCCACATCTCCATTGAGCTTCTTGTCTGCAGCAAGCCAGGTTTACAAGTCTGATAGCGATTCCAACCTCGGTCTCGTTGGCAATAAGAAGATTGATGCTATGCTCAACAAGATTGGCAAGACCTACGATTACAAGGAACAGACTGATTATGCAAACAAGGCAGAGTCTGCAGCTCTCGCACTCTACGGAACTCTTCCAGTTTCTGCTCCTCCTATTTACCAGGTGTTCAAGAAGGGCTTTGCTAACAACGGCCCTGCTGGTTACGCAAGCACCTACCCAGAGGATATGGGCTGGCAGAAGTAAGTAAATTTGTAGCGATAATTCGCGCAAGTTTACTAAGCTGATTGCTTAACTTATAGCATGTGGCGTGTAGTCTTTTGGCTACACGCCACATCTTTTTGTGTATGCTAATGTGAGAAAATAGTATAAATTTAAAATTAAGTCTCAAAAAGCAAAATCGGAAACAAAGGAGAAGCTGGCGCATGTACGTCAATCCGAATAAACGCAAAGATGCGAGTAACGTGCGCTGGGTATTGCAATACTGTAAGCCGGACATGTGGAAAGTTTGGCTTGCTATTTTTCTATTTATTATCAATGACACGATGGCAATGACAATGCCGTTGCTTTCGGGCTTTATTGTAGACAAAATCATTATTGGCAAACAGCATAATTTGCTTATAAGCGTATGCGTTTTGATGGTAGCAATGATGATTGTTCGCGTTGGCTCAAGGTATATTTACCAGCTTTTAATGGAAAAGTTTGGTCAAAATGCCGTGTATCGCCTGGTGAGCGACGAGTACGAAAAGCTTCATTCTCTCGATTTTACGTACTTTAATCACACGCGCACAGGCGACATTATGAGTCGTATGACATCGGATACTGACGCGATTCGTCATATTTTAAGTTGGGTTTCGTATATGGCGTTAGATTGTGTAGTAATGTTCGTGCTAGCGCTGGTTATAATGTTTTCAATTCAGTGGAAGCTCGCTTTAGCACTTATGTCAATTACGCCATTTTTGTTTCTGCTCGCAAAAATTATGGGCAAAAAAGCTAGACCGAAATTCCTTGCAATTCGTGAATCCTTTGCGCGCATGAATTCAATGGTGGAAGAAAATATCGAGGGGAATCGCGTAGTAAAAGCTTTCGTGCGTGAGGATTACGAAACTAAGAAATTCGATAAGTGCAACGAAGACTACTTTAATTGCAATATTACGCTTGCAAAAAATACTCAAAAATACATGCCTTGGCTCGATGGCATGGGTTTTGTGCTTGAGCTTATAACAGTTGGTTTCGGCGGATGGCTTGTTTTGAATGGCAACATGACTTTAGGTGCATTCGTCACTTTTAATAGCTTCCTTTGGATGCTACACATGCCTGTACGAATGGTGGGCTGGCTTATTAATGATTGGCAGCGTTTTAACGCAGGATGCGTGAATATTCGCAAACTTCTTACGCAAGAATCGCATATTAGACATCCAAAAGAAGCGGACGAAACCGTTAAAATTAGAGGTAAAATTACTTTTGAGCATGTTGATTTTTCATTCCCAGACGATCAAGACTCTCCAATCTTAAAAGATATTGATTTAGACGTTCCTGCTGGAAGCAAACTGGGTATTCTTGGTGAAACTGGTTCCGGCAAATCAACTCTCGTAAGTCTTATAGCAAGATTCTATGATCCTACGCGTGGTCGTGTTTTAATTGACGGAAAAGACGTGCGCGAATGGCCGTTAGAAACTGTTCGTAACCAAGTTAGCATAGTTGCGCAGGAAACATTCCTATTTTCGGACACTATTGCAGGAAATATTAGTTTTGGATTACCTCAAACTAAAGAAAATTGTAAGGAATTAGATAATACCATTCGCACGATGGCAACAATTGCTGCAGCAGACGATTTTATTATGGATATGCCAGAAGGCTATGAAACAGTAGTAGGCGAGCGTGGGGTAGGTCTTTCTGGTGGGCAAAAGCAGCGTTTGAGCTTAGCTAGAGCGTTGGCAAATAATCCTGCAATCTTGATTATGGACGATACAACTTCTGCTGTAGATATGGAAACGGAAGAGCATATTCAGCAGGAGCTGAAAAAGCTTGATGGCACGCGCACAATAATCACTATTGCGCACAGAATCTCATCCGTTAAAGATGCAGACATGATTGTTGTGCTAGATCACGGGAAAATTATTGAACGCGGCACGCATGCTCAGCTTGTTGCAGCGCACGGGAGGTATTGGGAGATCTATAGAAAGCAACTTGGCTTTAAAACTGGCAGGTCTGCAGGATTCGAAACGAAGGGGGAGTAGAAATGGCACAACGTAATACTTATCGTGAAGACGAAGGTCAAGAAGAACACATAAACGTGCACGAACTTATGCGCGTTAGAAAATATATGAAGCCGTATGCTACTAAACTTCTATTCGTAATTATGGTAGTTATTAGCGGCAGCATCATTATGACAGCGATGCCAATGATTACGAAAACGCTAATCGACGTTGTATTGTCTCAGAAAAACGTCAATTATTTATATACAATTATTGCCGTATTCGCACTGCTCATTATATTGTATGAGCTTGGTTTAGCGTACAGAACTTTAGCAATTACGCGCATCGGCCAGATGATAATCAAAGACATGCGACGCGATATTTTTACGCATGTTCAATCATTATCTTTTGATTATTTTGATTCGCGTCCGCATGGGAAAATTCTGATTCGCATCGTAAACTACATCAATACGCTTTCTGACACGCTTTCGTCTGGTTTAATTAACGTATTTTCCGACGTTTTTGTGCTTATTATTACATTAATAACAATGTTTGTTATAGATTGGCGAATGGCTTTGTGGAGCTTGGCGCTATTCCCAATATTTATAATTTGGACGCGAACTTTACAAATTTTGCAAAGAAAAGCGTCTAAAAAGTTATCAAATAAACAAAGTAATTTAAATGCGTATTTGCACGAATCAATCGCAGGAGTAAAAACAACGCAAACTTTTGCGCGAGAAGCTACGGCATACGCTACTTTCCAAGAGCAACAAGCAGAAGTAAGAAGTGCTTGGATGCGAAACGTTAGAGTGCAAATGTTACTTTGGCCTGGCGCTTCGATTATTGAAACCGCTGCAATAGCGCTTTTGTATTACGCTGGCATAGCAAACTTAGGTGCAATGAACGTGAGCACGGGCACGCTTATAGCATTTGTTTGGTATTCGACTACTTTCTGGGATCCTGTAGTAAATATTGGAAACTTCTACACGCAACTTGTAACGTGCTCAGTTTATTTGGAGCGAATTTTTGAAACTTTAAGAATTAAGCCAAATATTGTAGATAAGCCAGATGCTATTCAATTGCCTCAAATCGAAGGAAAAGTAGACGTAAACGACGTTGTTTTCCGTTACGAAGAAGGTGGAAGACCAATATTAAACTTGGTTGATTTGCATGTTAATCCTGGCACTACTGTAGCCCTTGTGGGACCTACTGGCGCAGGAAAAACAACTCTTGTAAGTCTTCTTTCTAGATTCTACGACGTTTCAGAAGGCTCGATTACTATAGACGGGTACGATGTACGTTCAGTAACGCTCGCATCTCTTAGAAAACAAATGGGCGTAATGTTGCAAGATAGCTTTATTTTCAGTGGAACCGTACGCGAGAACATCCGTTATGGGAAGCTCGATGCCACTGATGAAGAAATTGAGAATGCAGCGCGCGCAGTTCATGCTCACGAATTTATTGAAGGATTACCGAACGGATACGATACTGAAATTGAAGAGCGCGGAGCCACTCTTTCTGCAGGTCAGCGTCAGCTTATATCGTTTGCGCGAGTATTGCTTGCGAATCCGCGAATTCTTATTCTAGATGAGGCAACAAGTAATATTGATACTCGTACAGAAGAAGCATTACAGGCAGGATTAGCTCAATTACTTAAAAATCGCACATCTTTTGTAATAGCGCATAGGCTTTCGACGATTGAGAATGCGGATTTGATTTGTGTAATCGATCATGGAGAAATTGTTGAAAAAGGCACTCATAACGAGCTTATGGAGGCAAGAGGAGCGTATTATCGTCTTGTAAAATCGCAATATGATGCAATTCGCAAAGCAGTTTTATAAATACTTATCATTCAATAAAAATTGACAGTTGAGTTTGCGAGTAGACTTAAAAATATGAGTAAACATCATCGCGAACATAATTGGGCGCCGGCTTTAGCAGCGCAATCTGCAGTATGGGAAAATCTGCTACAAGAAGGCATAACAATTGCAGACGATCACACGCACATGCTTAGCGTTGTGGATTTTGCACATAATTTGAATCAAGAATTAGCAGAAAAAGGTCGCGATTTAATAGCGGAACCTACTGCAGACGATTTAGTTGCTCAAGCAAAATCATCAGGCGTTTCACACATGCTAGAAGTCGGATGTGAATATCCAGATTGGGAGTCGACGATTAAGTTTGCTCAAACGCATGAAAATTCAGTTCGTGCAGCAATAGCAATACATCCAAACGAAGCAGTATTACATGGTCACAAAGGCGTTCAAGGACCTGACGGACTACCGATAGTTTACAAGCCGTATCACGATATTCCATTTGACGAAGCTATGCAACATTTGCGCTCGCTAGTAATTGCTCATCCAAAAGAAGTAGTGGCAATAGGTGAAACCGGTTTAGACTACTTTCGTACGGGAGAGACTGCGCGAGAAGCACAAATAGAGGCTTTCCGCGACCATATTGCGCTCGCAAAAGAGCTGAATTTACCTTTACAAATTCACGATCGTGATGCGCATGAAGACGTAGTGAAAGTCTTACTAAAAGATGGCGCTCCTGAGCGAACAGTATTTCACAGTTATGCTGGTGCTGTGGATTTAGCCGAAATATTGAAAGAGCACGGTTGGTACGCAAGTTTTTCTGGAACTATAAGTTACAAAGGCAATGATGAATTACGCGAATCTGCGCGAATTATTGGCAAAGACCATATAACTGTTGAAACGGATGCGCCTTATTTAACGCCAATGCCGTATCGTGGACGGCCAAACGCGCCTTATATGGTTCCTTATACGCTAGAAACACTTTCTGAAGTTCTAAATATATCGTTATTGCAAGCAGCGAAAGTTACACGCGAAAATACGCGAAAAATTTACGAATTTTAGGAATATAAAATCCTTAATTTTCAAGGATTTTTTAATATTTTTTGCGCGATGCACTATTGTTGTATACAATATCCAAGTACGGAAATAAAACTGTGAGGTGTGAGGTTTATGCGACTTCTTGTTGGCATCAAGAAGAAGCCTCATATATGGAGGAACAATTAAGCATGACTAAGTCACGCACTGCTGTACCGTCAAACGATAGTACAAAGGATCCTCGCAACGGCGCGAAAGATTCCGAGAAAAGCACTAAATCCTTAAAAGGTACTAAGGATGCTATATTGCGAGCTGCCTCGTTTACTAAGGCTCCTCAGGTGTCAAAAAAAACGACAACACGCGAAGAGCGCAAAGTAATAGCTCAGCAGCAAGCGCAAGAAGTAAAAGAAGCGGAAAAGCTTGTTGCTAGTGCAGTACGAGGTCCGTTAGGTAGATGGTGGGCAAAATTGCAAACCAGTTCCGATCGTTTTACATTGGGAATGGCAATTGTTGCTCTTGGCGTTGTTTATGGCGATATTGGTACTTCTCCGCTTTATACTGCGCAAACATTTTTAGCAGGTCAAGGCGGCTTACAAAACATAAATCGCGCGACTATCTACGGAATGCTTTCGCTACTGTTCTGGTCAATCACATTAATTACAACCGTAAAATACGTATTTGTTGCAATGAGAACAGACAACAAAGGCGAAGGTGGCATTTTTGCTTTATATTCGCTTCTACGTAAAAAAGGCGCGTGGCTTGCAATACCGGCAATGATTGGTGGAGCCGCGTTTTTGGCAGATTCTGTGCTGACTCCTGCAGTTTCCATCTCTTCAGCAGTTGAAGGTTTGCGCACTATTGCAGTGTTTAAGCCAATATTCTTAGAAAATGAGAATTTGTCGATGATGATTACGGTTATTATAATCGTCATACTTTTCTCTGTACAGCAACGCGGAACTGAGCGAATTGGCAAAGTATTTGGCATTGTTGTGATGCTTTGGTTTGCTTTCCTTGCGCTGGTTGGTGTCATGAACATTGGCCAAGATTGGACTATTTTTGAAGCACTTAACCCGATTCATGGCATAAAATTCCTGTTTAGCACGCATAATGTGCAGGGATTAGCGGTTATGGGTGTGATCTTCCTTTCTACTACCGGTGCTGAAGCGTTATATTCTGATATGGGTCATGTTGGTAGAGGCAATGTGTACGCAACCTGGCCGTTTATTAAAGTTGCTTTGCTGCTGAATTACTTTGGGCAAGGCGCTTGGATGTTGAAAAATCAAAACGATAAAGCATTATGGTCAATAGAAGGTTTGAACCCGTTCTTCCAAATGCTTGAACCAAATGTGCGATATGTTGCCGTTATTCTTTCGGTTACTGCTGGCATTATTGCTTCTCAAGCGTTGATTACAGGCGCATACACAATGGTTTCTGAGGCAACAAGCCTAAATTGGATGCCACATTTGCAAGTGCGATATCCTGCTAGAACTCGTGGACAGCTGTATATTCCAGTTGTGAATGTTGTGCTGTGTGTTGCCACTATTACGGTTCTTGCAGTATTCCGCGATTCTGAACATATCTCTGGCGCATACGGTTTAGCTTTAACTCTAACTATGCTTGCTACGACTATTTTGCTCACAGTGCACATGTGGTATCAAAAGAAGCGATTTGGTGCCTTCATATTTGCAATCGTATTCCTCATGATTGAGATGATGTTCTTTGTGGCTTCCATGGCAAAATTCATGCACGGTGGCTGGTTTACTATGCTGCTCGGTGTTTCAATTTTGATCATTATGGTCACTTGGAAAGATGGAACTAAAATTGAGCGTTCGCAACGTTTGCACATGAAACCGAAAGATTTCCTACCTGTGCTAGATAAGTTGCACGGAGATTTCCGTATTCCGTATTTCGCTGACAATATTGTGTATTTGACTTCCGATCGTGAAATGAAGCGTCTCGATACTGGAATCTTCTTCTCTATTTTTGCCGACCATCCAAAGCGTGCTAGAGCTTGGTGGGCTGTTTCTGTAGAAACAGATGACGCTCCGTTTACTCGTGAGTATTGTGTAGAGAATTTCGGTACGGATTACTTATTCCGCGTAAAAATTAAACTCGGATTTAAAGTGTCGCCTTCTATACCAGCGTATCTTCACCAAATTATGCATGACTTGTCGCACACGGGCGAACTTCCTCAGCAAAAATCCGTGTATCCGAAGGTTGATGCAGATCCAGATATTGGACCAATTCGCTATGTTCTGTTGCACAAAGCGTTGATGCCGGAATCTAATATTTCTGTGCGTGGAGCGTTATCTTTAAAGATGAAATATGCAATTAGACATGTTGCTGGTACGCCTGTTAAATGGTTTGGTTTGGCTCCTTACAATCCGGTTGTTGAAGTGCAGCCGTTGTTTGTTTCTACTCGCAGACCTCCGCGGTTGAAGCGTGAAGACTGTTCTCAGCGAGCAGTTCAATCTTTGCAAGGTGCCTCAGCGCTTGAAACTAATATTCACGTTGTGAAAGATATCAGACCTACTGATGCTGAGCAGACTGCTGTTATGAACGCACGAGATATTGCTGCTGCTAATGTGATGTTTGCTAACGAAAAACTTGCCAATACTGGGAAAATTAGCCCAGTTCCAATTAAAGAGACAAAAAAAGTTAGCGTGGAGAAGCCTAATAAAGATGGGGCAAATATCGATGCGGCGAATGTAACGCATGCTGTTGTGCAGGCTGTGGAGGATGCTGCTCGTGCCAATGATGCGAATAGTATGAAATCTGAAAAGAGTGCAGCAACTGAAAAGAGTGCAAAAAATAATCTTAAGTAAGAATCTTAAGGAAGAGCCTTAAAATGGAAAATGGTGCAGAAAGCATACTTAATTGCAACTCGATAAAACTCGCTAATCTACCTGATTTTGGTGAAGTAGAGAAATTGCATAGTGCAACTGCACCATCTTCTGCTGCTTATGAGCTTATTCACGGTCATTGTGTTGTAATCTCAACAATTGCTTGGCAAATTGCTCATCATTGCAATATGCTTTTGTCCGCTGAAAATCGTGCTGCTCAAATGAGTGGAACTTTGCGTAAGCGTGCTGAAATAGCAAAAAATTGCCTTCAGGAGCTTGTCGGAGATAGTTATGCAATATTACCTGCGGTTAGTGATGGCTTAGCTCCAAAACAGTATATTGATGAATACGCAGCTTTAATAGGTGGATTGTTGCACGATATTGGCACGTATTTTGTGCTTGAAAGTGATGGCAGTAGCAACGCTGGTGGCATATTACGCTTTGATGGACCGAATTATATTTTGCATGGTTTGCGCGGATATAAATATTTAATTGATAATGGTTTTAGTGAGGATGCTGCGCAATTTGCGCGCAATCATACTGGAGTTGGCTTAACTCGAGAGCAAGTTGTTGCGCAAAATTTGCCTCTTCCTGCTGAAGACTATATTCCGCAAACAGTTGAGCAAGAAATTGTTATGGTTGCGGATAAATATAACAGCAAATCGATACCTCCTCGTTTTTTGACAGTTGATTCTTATCGTCGCAAGGCTGCGCGATTTGGTGAAGACAATGCTAATCGGTGGATGCAATTAGTTACGAAATATGGTGAGCCAGATATTGCAGGCCTGGCAGAAATCTTTAATATGCGTGTTGATGCGTGAGCGCTATTGATTTTTTGCGTATTTTTATCCTATTTTTGTGTATTTTTTAAGAAATCTATTATTTTTTAAAAAGTTTTTTATAGATTCAATATCAGATAGCATGTTTTTGGTGTTTTTTGCGTGGTTTTCGACACGCCGGTGTTTTGGCTTGTTTTCAATGGTTTTGGGGTGTTTATTTTTGGTGGGTTTGCGTTTTAGCGTGGGTTGGTGTAAGTTTATCTCTTGCTGCTCAGCGCGGCTGGTTCTCCTCGGTTGAGGTTGATGGGCCGGCTGGTGTGGTGGTGGTTTGAGAACTCAAGAGCGTGTCTGTACTACTTATTAGTTAATTATTGCCAGTTCATTGCCTGCCTTGCAGATTGCAGGGTGCCTGAGAGATGGTTAAATGGTGGTGAGGTTTTTTGTTGGGATGTTCTTTCCTTAAAGAATGTCTCGTCTTTTTCTTTTTAATATTGGAGCCTTTTGTTGGCTCTTCATTGAAGTTTTTCGTGGAGGGTTCGATTCTGGCTCAGGATGAACGCTGGCGGCGTGCTTAACACATGCAAGTCGAACGGGATCTAGTCAGCTTGCTGACTGGTGAGAGTGGCGAACGGGTGAGTAATGCGTGACCAACCTGCCCCATGCTCCAGAATAGCTCTTGGAAACGGGTGGTAATGCTGGATGCTCCAACTTGACGCATGTCTTGTTGGGAAAGTGTTTAGTGGCATGGGATGGGGTCGCGTCCTATCAGCTTGTAGGCGGGGTAATGGCCCACCTAGGCTTCGACGGGTAGCCGGCCTGAGAGGGCGGACGGCCACATTGGGACTGAGATACGGCCCAGACTCCTACGGGAGGCAGCAGTGGGGAATATTGCGCAATGGGGGAAACCCTGACGCAGCGACGCCGCGTGCGGGATGAAGGCCTTCGGGTTGTAAACCGCTTTTGATTGGGAGCAAGCCTTCGGGTGAGTGTACCTTTCGAATAAGCGCCGGCTAACTACGTGCCAGCAGCCGCGGTAATACGTAGGGCGCAAGCGTTATCCGGAATTATTGGGCGTAAAGAGCTTGTAGGCGGTTCGTCGCGTCTGGTGTGAAAGCCCATCGCTTAACGGTGGGTCTGCGCCGGGTACGGGCGGGCTAGAGTGCAGTAGGGGAGACTGGAATTCCCGGTGTAACGGTGGAATGTGTAGATATCGGGAAGAACACCAATGGCGAAGGCAGGTCTCTGGGCTGTTACTGACGCTGAGAAGCGAAAGCGTGGGGAGCGAACAGGATTAGATACCCTGGTAGTCCACGCCGTAAACGGTGGACGCTGGATGTGGGGCCCATTCCACGGGTTCCGTGTCGGAGCTAACGCGTTAAGCGTCCCGCCTGGGGAGTACGGCCGCAAGGCTAAAACTCAAAGAAATTGACGGGGGCCCGCACAAGCGGCGGAGCATGCGGATTAATTCGATGCAACGCGAAGAACCTTACCTGGGCTTGACATGTGCCTGTCGACTGCAGAGATGTGGTTTCCCTTCGGGGCAGGTTCACAGGTGGTGCATGGTCGTCGTCAGCTCGTGTCGTGAGATGTTGGGTTAAGTCCCGCAACGAGCGCAACCCTCGCCCTGTGTTGCCAGCGGGTTATGCCGGGAACTCACGGGGGACCGCCGGGGTTAACTCGGAGGAAGGTGGGGATGACGTCAGATCATCATGCCCCTTACGTCCAGGGCTTCACGCATGCTACAATGGCCGGTACAACGGGATGCGACATGGTGACATGGAGCGGATCCCTTAAAACCGGTCTCAGTTCGGATCGTAGTCTGCAACTCGACTACGTGAAGGCGGAGTCGCTAGTAATCGCGAATCAGCAACGTCGCGGTGAATGCGTTCCCGGGCCTTGTACACACCGCCCGTCAAGTCATGAAAGTGGGCAGCACCCGAAGCCGGTGGCCTAACCCTTTTGGGATGGAGCCGTCTAAGGTGAGGCTCGTGATTGGGACTAAGTCGTAACAAGGTAGCCGTACCGGAAGGTGCGGCTGGATCACCTCCTTTCTACGGAGTTTTTGTGCACGCTCGGTTGAGTGTGGTTACTGGTGTGGAAAACAGTGGTTAACGTTTTATATGAGTTTGTTGGGCATGCTTTTGGGTTCCCGGATTGCCACCCCCCTTGTTTTGGGGTTGCGGTCCTTGACTCACAGGATTTCAGGTTGATGCTTTTTGAGTGTTGATGCTGGTTTTGTGGTGTTGTGGTGGTTTGAGAACTGGATAGTGGACGCGAGTAAAATGCGAGACTTTTTTGGTTTCGATTTTTTTGCTTTTATCAATTTCAACCGGCTCCTTTTGTTGGAGTCGCTTGATCGTTTTGTGATCGTTTAGTGTGATGATTTTTTGTCTAGAGAATTTTGCTGATGGGTTCTTACTTTAGTGTTTGTCACTGGTAAGGGCGTATGGTGGATGCCTTGGTAGACAGGACCGATGAAGGACGTGACGGGCTGCGATATGCCTCGGGGAGCTGCCGAGTGGGCTTTGATCCGAGGATTTCCGAATGGGGAGACCCGGCCACTGTTATGAGTGGTCACCACAGTTTTTGTGGGGGGTACGCAGGGAAGTGAAACATCTCAGTACCTGCAGGAAAGGATACTCCGTGAGTAGTGGCGAGCGAAAGCGGATCAGGCTAAACCGGGTGCGTGTGATAGCCGTCAGGTGTTGCGCATTCGGGGTCGTGGGATGGACTGTTCAGCCTCTGACGGGGTTGAGGAGAGTGATAAAATGTCGTGCTAGGTGAATGGGATTGAATTCCCAGCCGTAGAGGGTGATGGCCCCGTAGCTTGTCGTGCGATGTCTCTTTATGTTTATTCCCAAGTAGCGCGGGACTCGTGGAATCCCGCGTGAATCTGCCCAGACCGTTGGGTAAGCCTAAGTATTCCTGTCTGACCGATAGTGTACTAGTACCGTGAGGGAAAGGTGAAAAGCACCCCGGGAGGGGAGTGAAATAGTTCCTGAAACCGTGCGCTTACAATCCGTCGGAGCCTTCTTTGTGGGGTGACGGCGTGCCTATCGAAAAATGAGTCTGCGAGTCAGTGGTATGTGGCGAGGCTAACCCGGGTGGGGGAGCCGTAGCGAAAGCGAGTTTTAAAAGGCGTTTGAGTCGCATGTCCTGGACCCGAAGCGGGATGATCTAGCCCTGAGCAGGTTGAAGCGCGGGTAAGACCGTGTGGAGGACCGAACCCACCTAGGTTGAAAACTGGGGGGATGACTTGGGGTTAGGGGTGAAAGGCCAATCAAATTCCGTGATAGCTGGTTCTCTCCGAAATGCATTTAGGTGCAGCGTCGTGTTATTGCTTACAGGGGGTAGAGCTACTGGATGCTTGCGGGCCCATACCGGGTACCAATAGCAGCCAAACTCCGAATACCTGTTAGGTTTATCACGGCAGTGAGTCGGCGGGGGATAAGCTCCGTCGTCAAAAGGGAAACAGCCCTGATCGTCGTCTAAGGTCCCGAAGCGCGTGCTAAGTGGGAAAGGATGTGGAGTCGCATAGACAGCCAGGAGGTTGGCTCAGAAGCAGCCATCCTTGAAAGAGTGCGTAACAGCTCACTGGTCTAGTGGTTCCGCGCCGACAATGTAGCGGGGCTTAAGCACGCCACCGAAGACGCGGCTGCATGAATTTTGTTCATGCGGGGTAGGAGAGCGTCCTGTATGGGGTGAAGCGGCAGTGTGAACTTGTCGTGGACTTTACAGGAGTGAGAATGCAGACATGAGTAGCGAGAGACGGGTGTGAATCCCGTCCGCTGAATGACTAAGGGTTCCGGGGCCACGTTCGTCGTCCCCGGGTGAGTCGAGTCCTAAGGCGAGGCCGACAGGCGTAGTCGAATGGATGAACGGGTTGATATTCCCGTACCGGTGTTACACCGTTCGAACTGAATCTGAGAGTACTAACCTTCATTTTCTTGTTGATTGCCTTTCGGGGTTGTTGATAGGTTTGTGTTGGGACTGTATCGGTAGTAGGTTAGCGTGGGAGTGACGCGGGTAGGTAGCCGGCTGCGGAGGTGGTTTTCCGTGGCTAAGCGTGTGGGCTGTCTCCTAGGTAAATCCGGGGGATGTTAAGCTGAGGCGTGATGGGTAGGCTGTAAGGCTGATTCCGGTGATCCTGCTTGCCAAGAAAAGCTTCAACGTGAGGTGTGATTCCGCTCGTACCCTAAACCGACACTGGTGGTCTGGTAGAGTATACCGAAGCGATCGGGCGAATCCTGGCCAAGGAACTCGGCAAATTACTCCCGTGCCTTCGGCATAAGGGAGACCCCTGATGGTGATATGGTTTTACATTGTTGAGCTGTTGGGGGTGGCACAAGCTAGGGGGTAGCGACTGTTTACCAAAAACACAGGAGCGTGCGAAGGCGTAAGCCGCTGTATACGCTCTGACGCCTGCCCGGTGCCGGAAGGTTAAGAGGATCCGTTAGCTTCGGTGAAGCGGTGAATTTAAGCCCCGGTAAACGGCGGTGGTAACTATAACCATCCTAAGGTAGCGAAATTCCTTGTCGGGTAAGTTCCGACCTGCACGAATGGCGTAACGACTTCCCCACTGTCTCGGCCAGGAGCCCGGCGAAATTGCAGTACGAGTAAAGATGCTCGTTAAGCGCAGAAGGACGAAAAGACCCCGGGACCTTTACTATACCTTGGTATTGTCGTTAGGTGTGGATCGTGTAGCATAGGCGGGAGGCTGTGAAGCGTGGGCGCTAGCTTGCGTGGAGTCGACAGGTGAAATACCGCTCTTTCCATATCTGGCGTCTAACCTCGACGCGTTATCCGTGTCAGGGACAGTGCCTGGCGGGTAGTTTAACTGGGGCGGTTGCCTCCTAAAGAGTAACGGAGGCGCTCAATGGTCCGCTCAGCCCGGTTGGCAATCGGGTGTTGAGTGTAATCGCACAAGCGGGCTTGACTGTGAGACTGACGGGTCGAGCAGGGACGAAAGTCGGAGATAGTGATCCGGTGCCGGCGTACGGACGTGGCATCGCTCAACGGATAAAAGGTACCCCGGGGATAACAGGCTGATCATTCCCAAGAGTCCATATCGACGGGATGGTTTGGCACCTCGATGTCGGCTCGTCGCATCCTGGGGCTGGAGCAGGTCCCAAGGGTTCGGCTGTTCGCCGATTAAAGCGGCACGCGAGCTGGGTTCAGAACGTCGTGAGACAGTTTGGTCTCTATCCTCTGCGCTCGTTGGAATGTTGAGGAGACCTGCCCATAGTACGAGAGGACCTGGGTGGACGAACCTCTGGTATGCCGGTCGTCACGCCAGTGGCGCTGCCGGTTAGCTACGTTCGGAAGGGATAACCGCTGAAAGCATCTAAGCGGGAAGCCTGCTCCAAGATAAGCATTCCTTGCACTTTAGTGTGTGAGCCCCCATGTAGAACACGTGGTTGATAGGCTAGATGTGGAAGCCCTGTAAGGGGTGGAGCTGACTAGTACTAACGGGCGATGGTGACATTCTTCCTCACTTTTACTAGTGGGGAGGGTGAGTTCCTTATGAGTATTATTCTTCTAGCGTTAATGAGTACTGAATGTTTTGCTTAACGATCAGTTGATAAAAGAGTTTTTACGCGCGTTCATGTCCGGTTCCCTAACCGCCACGTGTTGCCACTCAATGGTTTTGAGTGTATAATCTAGTTTTGCGGTGGTCATGGCTCAGGTGAGACGCCCGGTCCCATTCCGAACCCGGAAGCTAAGGCCTGACACGGCGAGGGTACTGCACTCGATAGGGTGTGGGAGACTAGCACGCTGCCGCATTATTTTTCTAGCGGGGAGTTTTTTACTCCCCGCTTTTTTCATACTCGCATACTGTTCTTTCGTTTTCGTATACTGTTATCTGTAATCCTTCAAACGGGGGCGCGACGACCTGTCTGAGCGCTGCGATTTAGCGCGCGAAGGCAATTCGGAGCGGAAACTCGCTTAAGTTGGAAGTCCACTGGACTTCCAACGCGAGTTTCGTAGCGAGCACGTATAGTGCGAGTGTCGTCTCGCAAATGGAGCAGATGTTGACGTTAAACCCCCAAAGCTCATACCACATTTAATACTTAAAAGTCCAACAATTTATTTGATATTATTTATAGCAAAGCATGAGATGCATTTTCATGATATATGCGTATCAATATTGTTAGGAGATGATGTATGAAATGTACAAGTTGCGGAATGGAGTCTTGGAATGACTTCTGCCCATACTGCGGATCAAAATTAAAGGTCGAACAATCAACAGCAGCTTCGACTTTTGAGCAAAATATTCCTGTTCCGCCGCAGCAACAGAATCTCACTGTTCCAGCAGCTACAGGTTATGGCAGCATGCATGCCAAAAAGAAAAAGCCAATTTATAAAAGATTTTGGTTTTATTTACTCAGCATAATAATAATTGTTGTTGCAATATGCGGATTCTTGAATATTAAAAAATTAGATAACGGCGTTGTTATTAATTGGAATGAGATGGTTTTAGGCTCAGAATTGCCAAATCCTCCATCTAACATGGGTAAAATCATTGAAAACTCTTCTGAAGAAATGAATGTTGATATAAACAATATTTCTGCCAAACAGTTTAATGATTATATTAAAGCTTGCAAGGATAAAGGATTTACTGTAGATTCAAAAACTGATTCTACAGAATATTCTTCTTATAACAGTGAAGGCTATAAATTAAAATTGCTTCGTTATGAAAGCAATAATCAGCTAAGTATCGCGCTGAATGCGCCGATGGAAATGTCTCCAATTACTTGGCCATCGAGTAAAGCAGCTAATCAATTGCCTGTACCAAAATCTATATTCGGAAAGTTCTCATACGAAAATGAGGATAGCTTTAAAGTTTATATTGGTAACACTAGTAGGGAAGATTATGAGAAATATGTGAAAGCTTGCTCTGATAAAGGTTTTACAGTTGACTACAGCAAGAAAGATGATTTGTACAATGCGAAAAATAATTCAGGTTGGGATTTGTCATTAGGATACGAAGGCAATAATATTATGAGCATTAGTATCAGTGCTCCAGATAACGAGTCTAAAGACAGTGATGATTCCAATAAGTCTGATGCGAAGAAAGATGCCGCAAAGGCTGCTCCAAAGCAAGCTACTCCAAAAGCTGAACCAAAACCTAAAACTAACACGAAGCTTGTTAATGGATTGCGTAGTGATTTCAAAGCGGCAATGGATAGCTATGAAACAGTTATGGACGAATATGTTGCGTTCATGAAAAAGTATAAGAAAAATCCAACTGATAAGACTATTCTTAATGAGTACTCTGCGTATTTAGATAAATATAATGATGCAGTAAAAAAGTTCAACAATTGGCATAGCAAAGATTTGAACTCTGATGAGCTTAATTATTATGTTGATGTTCAAGCGAGAGTTTCTAAGAAACTTATAGCTGTGTCTAAATAGTATTAACTATATTTGCTTGCAAATGTAGCGATAATAGTAGGGGTCAATGTTCTAAAATATTGACCCCTACAATTATTTTGTAAACTGCTTACAATTTACAATTTTGTTTACTCTTATTTTGCATGTGCAAAATTTGAAAGTCTTGCAGCTTTCTTTTCTTTCTTTTTTATGACAATTCCAACTATTGAGCAAACTATTACAGCCACTGCCAACGGCGTATAAAGGTAATATGTAAAGCCAAAAGTATAATTATCTGAAGGAAGTGCATGACGGCTTACTGCGTCATAATTCATAAGAAGTGATGCAGCTGCCAAGATGAGTGCAAATACAATATTTGCAACAGGCTTATTTAAAAGCGTAAACAATAGTATAAGAAGTATAGATGCGATTAGTGCAATTATGAGAACAACATTTATTATTGCTTCATTCTTGAGCCAGTCATTTCCATGAGAATTATTAGCAAGGCAGAAATATAACCTAAGATTTTCTAACATCGATAAATCGACAGCGTCAATATTTTTAAAACCTATTTCTTTTGCAAACAAGATGTCTGGATTTGATGTCAAAAAATTCCTGTATTCTCCGTACGATGAAGAATATGGCAGAAGCAATCCAATTAAAGCAATGCCGCTAAAAATAAGATTAACAATCTGGTGAATTTTTATTTTTTTCATATTTTCCTACCTATAAGACTATTTAGAGTTGTTAATTTGTTTTTTTTTGTTTCAATATTTTATCAGTAAGATTTAAAATTTGCCGCAAGGTAGTGATTAAATGATGATAGTCGGTGCAGAAGCAAGTGAGCTTTGAGTATTCTTTGAATATTGAGGTATTGCGCCGATCGCAATTGGGCCAGCAATTGAGTTGATAATTGGGCTATCAATTGAAATAAAATCAAGCAATTAAGAATGCGGAATATTGTAACTAAAGCGATTATGCTATTGCAGTAGAGCTATTTGCAATAATGCTGTTAGCAGTAATGCTATTTGCGATTATTCTGTAAATTTCATACAAGGAGTAGGTATGAATAAAGCCCTTATTAACATTGATTATACGAATGATTTTGTGGCAAGCGATGGCTCTCTTACTGTGGGCGAGCCTGCGCAAAAGCTCGAGAAGCGTATTACTGAGATTTCGCAGGAATTTCTTGACGCCGGTGAGTTCGTGGTTTTTGCGATTGATACGCACCATTTGAACGATCCGTATCATCCTGAAACTAAGCTTTTCCCACCTCACAATATCGCAGGAACTCACGGCCAGAAGTTATATGGCACGCTTGGTGATTTTTACGAAGCAAATAAAGATAAAAGCAACGTTTATTACGTTCATAAAACTCGCTACTCTTCGTTTAATGGCACGGATTTGCTGATTAAGCTTCGCGAACGTCACATTGAAGAGCTGCATTTGGTGGGAGTTTGCACGGATATTTGCGTGCTTCACACTGCTGTCGATGCGTATAATCTTGGATTCAAGATTGTGGTTCACAAGGATGCCGTTGCAAGCTTTGATCCTGCAGGTCACGAATGGGCTTTGCGTCATTTTAAGACTTGCCTTAATGCTGATATTGTGGAAGGCTAAAAGTTGCTTTTAAAAAATATTAGATAAATATTGAATAATTATTAAATAATCGACGCTGGTTGCTTTGAGCTGCCAGCGTTTTTATGTATTCGGAGTGTCGACTTGCTATTAATGAGAATCATTATTATTATTAATAGACGTTGTATGGATATCTTCAATAGTCATTCGTGAAAGAAGAGCGCGAATAGGCGAAATAGAGAAGATGAAGTGTAGAGAGCGAAATAGTAATTATGACTCAGGTCATTAGGAATATTGTGAAACGTGCTTTTGCAATGGCAAGTGTTGCAATACTTGCCATTGCCGTGCTCGCATCAGGATTTAGTGCAGCTTTACCGGCAGTTGCATTAGAAAATGGTAATCCTGCTGAAAAATACGATCCTACAAAAAAGGAAGTGCTAAGTCACGGCCATACAGACGTGTTTTACCCAATTCAATACAATGGTAAATTCATTATGGCCGTCGAAAAAGACGCTGCTACTTTCTTAAAGCCTGAAAACACTACTTTGCGCGTAGCTAAAAGCACGTACACTACAAAATCGCAACTTCCTGCTCTCGCTACTGAATACTACTATCTCGATAGTTCCGGAAATCAAAAAGGGAACCCTCTTTTCCCGGGTTGGGACACAGGTTATGCTGCATCTTTAGTTGGCGCATCTCACGCAGATGATGCAACAGCAGATATTGCAATTCAGCAAGTTACTGGACCAATGAACGGGCGCATTCTGCTTTGGACTACCGATGGCATTGGAAAAAATTCGAAGAAATTATCATTTGAAGAGAATGATTTAGACGACGAACCTGATACTGATGGCAGTCGATTTATGCTACCTGGCGTAATTCACCAACATACTGCTGGCCACGTGCATGCAAACTGGGGATTTACGCAGCCTGGCGTTTACAAGCTAAAAGTAGCAGCAACTATTACAAATAAGAACACTAAGAAGCAGATCACAACCGAACCTGCAGAATACACTTTTGAAGTAGAAGATACATATTCAGGCGAAGTACCTGCTTCTGGCATTACGGAAACGCTTGATTTGCACCGTCGCGGTGATTTTATTAATCCTGACGATGATGAAGAAGCGCACGAAGCTTCCAAAGATCATAAAGACACAGATAAAGACGATGGCGGCGATATGCGCATCGGCAATATTCGTGATTCCGGGCCTCATCCGCATTATCATTCATACGAAGGTTATGGTGGTTTAGACTTAAAAGTAGTTAACAAACCAAAGGGTGCTCGTATTGAGTGGAGATATGTGCGTGCTGACGAAGGTCCTGACGCGTATGGAACCACTCTTTTTGCTGAGAGATTGCAGCTTCCGGCTGAGCCTGCAATGAACAAGATGAAAGTGTATGCTCACGCAACTGAAGGTGAAACGCAAGTTGGCAAAGATACTGCGTCTGCAACCATCGCCGTTGAAGATCACGGTGCCGACGGACATCCTGTAGTAAAAGCAATTGCTCCTTATAAGCGTTTCAAACCAGGGGATACTTTACACGCGAAAACAGTATTGCTTAACCCTCATGTTGCAACCGACGGTGTTACCGGTGCGCCAATTGACGATCCGACAAGTCCAGTAACTTCCATTGTTAAAGACTATGTTTGGTTGATGAAAAAGGAAGGAGAAAGCGAATTTAAGCGCATTCCGGGTGCTGCAAGCAGCAAGTTGGAGCTAAAACTTGATGCGTCAATGCAAGGTGCAACGATTCGTCCTTCCTTAGTTTTAAAGAACGGTGAACTTTACCGTAATAAAATGTTTGATGAGTTTTGCGATTATGTTATTGAGATGAAAGGTGTTCCTCACTCTCATAACCATGATGGCGATGATGATCAAAGTGGTTCTGATTCTGAAGATGATGAGAACCCTCACGGGAAAAAGCACCATGAGAAGCGTCATAATAAGCGCAAAAATAAGACTAAGCATTTCGCTGGTGGAAAGAACTTTTTGAAAGGCGTATTCGGCGGCACTGCAAATTCGGGACTATTTGGATCTAGTTCTAATGGTGGATTCCAATTCGAATCTAATTTCTTTAAGAAATCCAACAGAAAATTCAAGCGCACAAAGAAGAATCGCAATAAGACTAACCGCACTAATCGTAAGAATAATTCTAAAAATAATACGCAAAGTGGTGCTAGTTCTGGTTCTAGTTCTTTTACAAGAACAGAAAATTCAAGCGGAACATCGTTACATAATTCATCGCGACGAACTTCTGGCGGAACTCATACTAAGAACAAGAGCTCTAAGAAAAGTGGACAAACTATTCGTAATTTCGTGAGAACAGATAATAATTCTGGCAATAAGTCCAAAAATAGTTCTGTCAATAACTCTGATTTTGTTAAGAATACTGAACGCCATGCTTTGCAAGGTGCAAGGCAATACAACGAAGAATCTGATGAAGTGTATGAAGATGATTCAGATGATACAAAAGGTGATAGTTCCTCGACTAAGTGGGTTGCGGTCGCAGCTTCAGGTGCGAGCGTCGGCTTATGCACAATAACTGGTGCATGCGGTGCTTTGGTACGTCCTAGATTGAAATTGTTGTAAATAGTATTCGTATTATTACTAGAAAGTTTAAATAATGAATTACAAACAAAATGAAACATTGCAAGTAAAACGAAAGCATGCATATTCTACTGCGTTGCTTGCGCTCATATTTTCTTTAGTAACTTTGGTTGCATCTTTATGTGCACCAAATCCAATGCAAGAAACTGCTTATGCCACTGAAGGCAATCAACCAGTTATGATTCAAGCAGGTCATGCTGATTTTGGACCAACGCTAATCGACGGCAAATGGAAATTGAAGATTCGCGATGATACTGGTGATGAACCAGTGTGGCGAGACCCAGAAAATGTGGTATTTAAATTAGGTGGCAATTCAATAATTCCTATGCCTGATGACGCTGCCTACAGTTTTATTGGCGAAAAGCCTGGAACGAAGCTGTATGTTATTCCACAAACTCAGAATCCTGATGTGCCGTGGCTTGGTTGGAATACGCAGGAAGGTGGCGTGCTTAACGAGCTCGATCGTGGTGCAAACCTTTCGCTTGAAGGAGTAAGTGGTCCAGGCAAATTGCATGTTTACTTAGAAAATGGCAATAACAATCCACAGCAGCTTTGGGATAGTACTAAAGGTTATCCGCAAAACAGCTGGATTGAAACTAACGCTCATACTCACGTGAATTGGGTGTTTTCTAAGCCTGGAATTTATCATGTGAAGCTTACTTTTTCAGGAAAGCTTAAAAACGGACGCTCTGTAAGCGATACGCGTGTTCTTAATTTTGCGGTTGGAGATAATACTGATCCTAATGCTGCTTTAGGTACGGGTGCTGCTGCTGGAGCAAGTGGCGACGAAGGTAATGAAGAGGATCAAGATGAAGAAGACAACGATGAATCCACAAAAGATGAAACTAACAATCATCACAAACTCCTTCGCAACAAGCATAAGCATTCTCACAAAGTATCTGAAAAAAGTGATGATACAGCTTTAGTTCTTCAAATTGTAGGTATTTTTGTGGCTATTATTGCCGTAATTATTGTGATTTTTGTGCTAATAGCTGTAGTTAAAAGTAAGAAAGCACGAAATCTTGCGCTTGCTAAGCAAGTTTCTGCACAAGCTAATCAACAGTATGCAAATAATGCAAATTTTGTGAATAATGCAAATGGCGACAGTACTTTGTCAAATCTAGTGCGTGACCAAGAAACGACAGTAATGTCACCAATTAATAATTCTCAATATTCTCAATCAGACAATATGCAATCTGATGGTACTCAGTGGAAATAATGGTGTGACGAAAATGGTTCGTAATAGTATAAAGAAATTATCTCGCGCTTTGTTGGTGGGCGTGTGCTTGTGTGGCATGATGATGGGAACTCCCGCAGCTTTTGCTGACAATGGCAGTGACGCAACTGTTGTAAGTGGAAAGAAATCTTCTAAAGATTTTACCGCCATAAAGCAAGCCAATTTTAAAGCGTGTACGGCTGCTCGCTTAGATAAAACTGCTTCATCACAACCTGCGGCTGATAGTAAAGCTGCAATGTGCCACGCATATAAAGGTCATACTGACGTTTTTGCAACTTTCTTTGATACTACAAGCAAGCGCATAGTATTAGGCACCTTGGGTGATGCGTTTGAAAGTGAAGATCATGATGGCACTCGTTATGATACGAATCGACTTATTTTTGAAGTCGGTTCTAAAAACATCATGCAGCTTTCCAAAGATGAGAATGATCCGATAATAAAAGAAATCTACGCAACAACTCGCGAAGGTGTAGTCTGGTTCTTTGATCAATCTGGAGCTGGAAATACTGGTGCATTATGGCCTGGTTTAGATACTAGACCGTTATATGAGGGAGCTGGTTCTACAAAAGTTAACCCAACAGTCAAACTGTCATTAACTGGTATCGAAGCACCTCACAATGGCGAAGTTTTTATGTACACTCGCAGCGGTGACGATTATGAGAAAATGCTCGGCTCTGCTGAAAACTGGCCAAAAGATGTTGACATCACTGAGACTGGTGGCAAGCATTCGCACATGTATTGGTCTTTTAACCGTCCTGGTGTGTACAAGTTAAAAATGAAAGCTACTGCTACCGTTGGTGACGAGGAGCAAAGTTCTGAGCAAGACTATACATTCCACGTCACTAATCATGATGTAACAGCTGGGGATTTTGCTGATTATGATGGCGCATCTTTTGATGGTGATGAAGATGGTGAAGATGACGAAGAAGATTCAGATGATAATGACGATTCTCAAAGTGAGGATCACAGTATTAATGTGCAACAAAGTAACGGATCTTTCTTCATTAACGGTAACAACAACACTGTGTATGTGACTCCATGGCCTGGAGCAAAAATGCAACAACAAGGACTTTTTGGAAGTAATAGAGGACTTTTTGGAAGTAATAACGGTGGTCTTATTCATGGGGAACATAACGCGAAAAGCGGAAAGCAAGATTCTCAAAGTCAGCAATCTACTTCGACAAAGTTCAAAGACATCAAGGGTGACAAACTCGTTATAGACCACGGTCATGTTGATATTGCTGTATATACTGGCGATTCAAATAAAGTTGATATGGCTGTGCAAGAAGATGTGACAGGAAGCCACGTCTTTAGAGACCCGGATACAGTTGTATTCGCAGTTGGTGATGCTGGTAAAACTAACGGCGTGTATCGTATACCGCAAACACAAATTGATGGTGTGCCATGGATGGGTTGGAATAATCAGTCTATGAATCCGCATAAGCCAACTCAATTGAGCCTAACAGGAGTTGAAGGTCCTGGAAACGTACGTGTTTGGATGTTTGGAGGCTTGGGTGGCGGAGATCAAGAGATTTTCTCTACTCAAGGAGCAACAGATTATACGATACCTGCAAATACGCATGCTCATGCGAATTGGGATTTCGACAAACCTGGATATTACACATTGCAATTCCAAGCTTCTGACGGAAATTCTACAGTAACTCGCAATATTCACGTTGCTGTTGGTGTAGATCCACAAGAAACACCAATGGGCTCTGCTGGCGGTGTTGAAAACAATGAAGAAAAGGACACCAAAAGCAAAAAAGGTGGACCTTCTGCACCTCATAATCCAGCAAAACCTGCTAATTTGCCTCATTCTGGCGGCAATCATGGCAGCCGTGGAATCGGTTTTGTCGGTGGCGGAAATTCTTTTGTTGGAGGTCGTGGTTTTGGATCAAACAATTCACGTTCTGGAAAACAATTGCCAAGAAAAGCTAAAAAGCATAAAGGTCTTGTTTCAAAAATTAGTAACAAGAGGCTCGCTAAAAGTTTGTACCGACAGAAGTTGAACGATAATGATGATGTTGTGAAGTCTGAAGCAAAAGGCGTAACAGGATTATTTAAGCGAAATCCTTTACTTGCTTATTCGCTTCTTGCTGGTGGAATTATTGCTGTGCTTGGCGTTTTGGGTGCAGGGATTTGGTATCTCTACAATCGCGGACTTATTAACTTCAACTGGCTGTTGCGCTATTAGTAGTAGGAGTGTGTGAGGGTGATTCATAGGCCCAGAAGAGTAAAGCAAACTTTGTTTTCTTCGATTGGTGCAATTGCAGTCGTCGCGCTTATTTTGCCGCTTTCTGCTTGTGGTAGTGCTAATGGGAATCGTGCAGGACATCGCGATGGTCGCATTAATGTAGTTACAACTACAGGCGTTTTGCGCGATATGGTGGCGAATGTAGCAGGGGATGCTGCAAATGTGAGTTCAATCGTACCTGATAATGCAGATCCGCACTCTTACGAGCCGCGATTGCGTTCAATCAGAGACGTTGTGTATGCGGACGTGGCTTTTAGTAATTACATGATGCTTGAGGAGCATGGTGTTATTACTGCTTTAGATGCGAATTTGCGAAAAGGCGTGCCGAATGTGCAACTTGCTGAAGAAAGCGTGAAACATGCGGCGGATATTATTCCAATGGTCGAAGATGTGTCGTTGGACACTATTTGGCTTGGTCTTGCTACAGAACGCCAAACTTCGCAGACGGTTGAGGAAGCTGAAGATACTAAAGAGCAACAAAAATCTCAAGAGAAATCTGATAAGTCGCAGTCTTCTCAGGTTTCTCAATCTTCGCAATCAAACGCGCCTTCCACTGTAACGAAAGAAGGACGCGCTACTGTAATAAAGCCAAAAGCATACAACATGAAGCGTTCGGACAGGATCCGCTTAACTGCAACTAAAGTAACTGGTCCTGGTTCGCTTTTCGCTTACCTTACTGGCACTTTTGGAAGTGTAGAAACTTACGTTAATTCAGCAAACGGGATTAACGATGAAGATCATGTGGATTTGCCTGCGGACGCGCACACGCATTTAAGTTGGGCTTTTAGTAAGCCAGGAGAATACACTCTCGGTTTTCACGCAGATATGCTCAATGCTCAAAACGAGAGGGTTGCAAGTTTAGGAAACGCAACTATGCGTTTTGCTGTTGGCATTAACGCGCAGAAATTAGCGAAAAAGCGTGGAGCTAGTGTAGTCTTGAATCAAGGCCATGCAGATTTGGCTTACGATTTAGCTAAACGCGGATTTTTGTACAGAGTTGACACTTTGCAAGAAAAGCGGTCGGTTGCGCCAAAGCGCGTGTATTATGAGCCGCGAGATGTAGTAGTAGAAGTGCCGACTAATGCTTTAAAAGAAATTCCAGCTGAACAAGGCTATAGATTCCTTGGATTTGCAAGGCAGAAAATTTATCAACTTCCACAAGCTGTTCTTGGAAAACATGTTCACGGAGATATTGATCCGCATTTATGGCAGTCAGTGAAAAACGGAATTGCTTATGTGCGCACAATAGCTGACCGCTTGTGTGAAGTCGATCCTAAAAATGCTCGCAAATATCGCGCAAATGCGGACCGATACATTAACAAGCTATTAGATGTAGACGCGTATATGAGGCAAAAAGTGGCGTCAATTCCAAAAGAGCGTCGCAACTTGGTTACAACGCATGACGCTTTTGCATACTTAGGTAAAGCTTATGGCGTAAATATTGCGGGATTTGTAACAATCAACCCTTCAAGCGAGCCAAGCGTGCAAGATAGGCGCAGACTTTCGCAAATTTTGCGCGACTTGGAAATCCCTGCAGTGTTTTTAGAGCCGAATTTAATTTCTCGCTCGTCTGTGCTTAAAGAGCTTGCGTCTGAAGCGCATGTGAAAGTTTGCCCAATTTATGGTGACGCTTTCGACGCAAATGTGCGAACTTACGCGGATATGATGCGAGCTAACGCGGATTCTTTAGCGAAATGTTTGAAGTGAAAGTGTTAAAGGTAGTAAATATGGAAGAAAATGCAGTAATTTGCGCACACAATTTGAATATTTCGTACGGGAATCGCGCTGTGGTAAAAGACGTTTCTTTTACCATTAATAGTGGCGAATTTGTGGGATTGCTTGGTGCAAACGGTGCCGGTAAAACAACGCTATTTCGTGCAATTATGGGTTTGATTCCACATACTGGAAAACTCGAAGTGCGTGCTCCTCATATGGAAGGTGTAAAACTTAATTCTCGCGTATCTTACGTTGGGTATGTGCCACAACGTCACGATATTGCGTGGGATTTCCCACTTTCTGTTTTAGATGTAGTGATGATGGGTAGGATTCGTCATATTGGTTACGTTCGCCGCGCTAAAAAAGAAGATTACGAGATTGCATTAAACTCGCTTGAGCGCACAGGAATGGCTGATTTCCAAGATCGCACGATTGGAGAACTTTCTGGAGGCCAGCGGCAACGTGTGCTTGTTGCTAGAGCATTGGCTGGAGAGCCGCGTTTGCTTCTGTTAGACGAACCGTTTACTGGACTCGATATGCCTACTCAGGAGCTGCTTACCGATTTGTTCTTGAAATTGTCTGCTTCTGGTGAAGCAATTCTCATGAGCTCACACGATATTATTGGCTCAATTAACTCATGCTCGAGAATAATGCTATTTGATGGCACTATTGTGGGCGACGACGATCCGCAACATTTGCAAACAGAACAGTGGGTACAAACCTTCCACGTAGCTCCGCAAAATCCGCTTATTAAAGCAGTTGAGCGCGTAATTGGTAAGGAAAGTGTGGTAAAAGAGTAATGTTATCTCCAATAGAATTTATACAAGATTTAACAAATCCTGACCTTTGGTTTTTGCTAAAAGCGCTTATTGTAGCGTGCCTTTCTAGCGTAATTTGCGGTGTAGTTGGATGCTATGTAGTGCTTAGAGGAATGGCGTTTATTGGAGATGCTGTAGCTCACTCAGTATTCCCAGGACTTGCTATAGCCTTCGTATTGCAAGGAAATCTGCTATTTGGAGGAGCACTCGCAGGAGTTGCAACCGCGCTAATCGTATCTATTTTTAGCCAAAACCGTAGGCTTCGCGAAGACTCATTTATTGGCGTATTTTTCGTATCTGCTTTCGCTCTTGGAATTGTGATTATTTCTAAAGCATCTGGCTACGCTGGATCCTTGGAATCCTTCTTGTTTGGCTCGATTACAGGTATTCCTGATTCAGATATTGCTGTTGTTGCTATTACTGGTTTGATTATTTTGGCTATATTATGCATGTTCCACAAAGAGCTTGTGTGCGTATCGATGGATCGAGAAACTTCGCGCGCAATGGGATTGCCGGTTGCATGGCTAGATGGAATGTTGTACGTGTTAGTGGCTATCGCTGTAGTTGTTTCCGTGCAAATTATTGGAAACGTGCTTGTGCTTGCTCTGCTTGTGACTCCTGCTGCAACTGCGCGACTGCTTACTGATCGGCTATCTAGGATGATGGTTTTAGCTCCTGTTATTGGTTGCGTTTCTTCGATTGTTGGAATGTATATTTCGTGGAGCTTTGATACAGCAACGGGCGGAACAATTGTGCTCGTAGCAACCGCTCTCTTTGTGCTCGCTTGGGCGTGCTCTCCTAAACATGGGTTGATTGCAAAAGTAGGTCGTAGCGTAGGTTTATAGCATGCTGCACAATAGAAAGCATGGTATCAAAAGGAAAACCTTCGCCAAGAAGTGCAGTAAAACCACTCAGTGATGAGCAAGTAAAGCTTTTAGCAAGTAAACACAATTTAGTTGACCCAACGTATTACTATCCGACAGGAAAACGCAAGCCAAATCAGGTAGAAATTGACGCGCAAAATCCTAAAGCCGCCGAAAGACTGCTCGAAGGAACGTCGCGCGTATTGCGTTCGCGCTGCAAAGTAAAGGCGTGGGGATTGGAAAACGTGCCAGAAGAAGGCGTGTTTATTACAGCTTGCACACACGTGACGATGTTTGACGTTTTCATACCTATGACTGCACTATTCCACCAAGGTCGTCGTCCGCGCTACATGGCAAAAGCGGAACTCGCTCACTGGCCAATCTTAGGCAAATGGTTCCAACTTGTAGGCATGCAGCCGGTTCCTCGCAGAAGCGGAAAAGCGCGAGAAATAGAAGAAGAATCTATTAAAATCCTCACCAATGGCAGACCTTTAAGTGTATGGCCTGAAGGAACAGTTACGCGCGATCCTAAAAAATGGCCTATGAGCATGAAGCCCGGAATTGGTATAATTGCTCTCGAAGCATCGCGCAGACTCGGACATCAGATTCCGCTATTTTGCGCGGTTACATGGGGCGCAGCAAGCATTAACCACTGGTGGCCATGGCCAAAGAAAAATGTTGTAATGTGCTACGATACCCAACTCGATTATGCTGACTTGCTAAAGGGGAGTGAAAATTGGGGAGAGCTACCTCCTCTTGAATCTGCTGAAGAGTTGGCTCGTCGCGTGCGTGTGCGTATGACGCAGATTATGGAAGAAATTCGTGGAGAAAAATCTCCTGCAGGATACTTCGATTACAGGCAGATGAAACGCGTTACGGAAGAATAAAAAATATACAGAAGAATAAAATAAAGTATCTTTTAAAAATCCCGTAAAGCGGCATGTGTAGAATTATGTAATAGTGTGATTACAAATAAATAGCTATACAGTAGCTTATAAAACTCACAACCGAAAGGCAGGACGTAAAACATGAACGTTACGGTGTTGGGTGCTGGTGCTTGGGGAACTGCGTTTGGACAAGTACTTGCGGATGCAGGAAATCAAGTGACAATGTGGGCAATAGAGCCGGAAATTGTTGAAGGAATTCGCGATCATCATCATAATGGCGTGCGTCTGCCTAGCGTAGAAAAACTTCCAGAAAACATGACTGCAACTGGGGATCGAGCAGAGGCTGTTGCGAATGCGGATATTGTAGTCGTGGCGATTGCGGCACAGTTTGCTCGCGTTGCGTTGGAAGGTTTTGTGGGTTTGATTCCACAAAATGCGATCGTTGTTTCGCTTATGAAAGGCATTGAGCGCACAACCGGCAAACGTATGGATGAAGTTGTGTGCGAAGCTTTGAACTTACCGCGTAACCGTTTTGCTGCACTTTCCGGACCAAACTTGAGCAAGGAAGTTGCATCTCGCCACCCGGCTGCAGCAGTAGTTGCTTGCGCAGAAAAATCTCAGGCAGAAGTAGTTGCAAAAGCATGCTCAAACAGCTACTTTAAAGCATTTGTGTCAACAGACGTAATCGGCGTAGAAATGTGTGGCTCGCTTAAAAACGTGGTTGCGCTCGCAGTTGGTATGGCCCGAGGCGCAGGATATGGCGAAAACACGGCGGCTATGATTGAAACGCGCGGTTTGGCAGAATTGACGGCATTGGGCGTAGCAGAAGGTGCAGATTCGCGCACTTTTGCAGGTCTTGCTGGCTTTGGTGATTTAGTTGCAACTTGTGGATCTCCTCTAAGCCGCAACTATACTTTCGGTGCAAATCTTGGAAAAGGCATGAGCGTTGAAGAAGCAACTGCCGTAAGCAATGGTGTTGCAGAAGGCGTGCCAACCACAAGTGCAGTAGTTGCAATGGGCAAGCGTTTGGGTGTTGCAACTCCGCTTGCAAGTGCAATGGCTCGCGTGCTTGAAGAAGGAATTTCCTGCCAAGAAATGCTCGCAATGCTTTTCGACGACGATATTTGCGAAGAGTAAGTAGCGTTTGCGAAAATAATCAAAACTAATCCAAAATAATTAGAATAATTCAAAAATATATAAAGGAAAAAAATGACGAAAAAGCGTGTAGTGTTCTTGTATGGCGGTAAGGCAGACGAACATTCGATTTCTTGCATATCTGCTGCTGGAGTGCTCAGTGCTGTCGACGAAAATCGTTTTGACATTGTGCGGATCGCAATCACAAAACAAGGCGAATGGATTGTTGGTGGTGAAGATCCTCGTAACTTCCACATGGAAGAAGGCGAGTTGCCAGTAATCACAAAAACCGCTGGAACGCGTGATGTTGTGCTTGACCCTGCAAAGGGTGCAGACGGATTCTTGGTGCGAAAAGCGGACGACACGCTTGAAAGTTTAGGTCATATCGACGCTGTTTTCCCAGTTCTTCACGGACCAAACGGTGAAGATGGCACTTTGCAAGGTTTGCTAGAAATGATGCAAGTGCCGTACGTCGGTTGCGGAGTATTGGCTTCGGCTGCATGCATGGATAAGTATTACGCGAAGCAACTGTTTAAGGCTGCTGGAATTGATGTCGCTCCGGGAATTGCGTTGGATGCTAGAAAATTTGCAAGTGACTCGACAAATCGCTTTGCTGCGTACGCAAACGAAATGCTTGCGCAAGTTGAGGCAGCAAAACTCGAGTATCCGCTTTTTGTAAAACCAAGCCGTGCAGGATCTAGTTTTGGCGTAACAAAAGTGGAATCGCATGATGCTGAGGCTTTAGCACAAGCCGTTTTTGAAGCTTCGAAGCACGATTGGCGAGTGCTAGTAGAGCAAGGAATTAACGCGCGAGAAATCGAGTGTGCGGTTCTTGCAGCTCGCGATGGCGAGGAGCCGAAAGTAAGCTTGCCAGGTGAAATTGTGTTAGACAAGCGTCAGGCTGGCGAAGATCAGTTCTACGATTTTGACAGCAAATACATGGATTCCGCGGCTTCGCACGTGGAAGTTCCAGCAGATCTTCCTGCGGAAACTTTGGAGCTCGTGCGTAAAACAGCGCTCGCAGCATTCAAAGCAGCAGACGGTAGAGGATTAAGCCGTGTTGATTCGTTCGTGACTCCTGAAGGTCATGTGATGATCAACGAAATCAATACAATGCCTGGGTTTACGCCAATCTCCATGTATCCAAAAGCTTGGGAAGCAACCGGAATAAGCTATGGCGATTTAATTACGAAGCTTATTGAGGGTGTGCTTAAGTAAGTGTGAATAGTGCGGGTGGCGCAAGTAGCGCAAACTTAATACGAATTCAATAAAAAGCGAAAAATCACAATAAAGCGTAAAGAATAACAAAAGGAATGAGTATGCAAGAGATACAACATGACGACACATATTTGTTGGCGCGAAAGCGGCAGGGAACTATTGGAATGTCATTATGCATGTTCATGGTTGTGTGGATTGCTGCTGCATATGCATTAGGTATGTGCTTTCCGTATTTTTTGCCTAAAGAATTTTTAGAAAAATCTATTGCAACAATATTAGTGTCTGACATTGCTCAATATTTAATAGCGCTTCCTATTGCAATGCTGATTATGCGAGCAGTACCAACTCTTGCGTCGCGTGAATTTTCTATGTCTTTGCGTCAATTTTTGGGATTCTACGCAGTTAGTGTGCCAGTTATGTATGGAGGAAACTTAATTGGTACAACATTAGCTTCAATTATTACAGACGGTAAAGCAGAAAATCGTATTTCAGAGACTATTGTGTCTGGAAATATGTGGGAAACGTTTGTGTTCGTAGTGATTCTTGCTCCTATTATGGAAGAATGGTTTTTTAGAAAGCAAATACTTTCTCGATTGCGTGTGTATGGCGAAAAGAAAGCAATTGTGTTCTCTGCTTTAGCTTTTGCATTATTCCACATGAATATATTCCAATTTTTCTACGCTTTCGGGCTTGGGCTTATTCTTGGGTACATGTACGTGCGAACTTCTAAATTGCGTTACAGCATATTTCTTCACATGATTGTGAACTTCCAAGGAAGCGTTGTTGCTTTATGGTTACTAAAACAGATGACAGATGCAAACGGGAATGTTATAGAAATTGACAAATTATCAAATAAAGAGTTAATGGATTTGCCTTCTGGATTTGTGCTAGCTGGATTATATAGCATATTTGTGTTTGCAGTGCTTGTAGTTGGAATAGTGTTACTTGCTCGTAGCCGCCGATATTTAGTTTTCTTTGATGCGCCTTTGGAATTGCCTAAGGAAAATAATTTGAAATCACTTTATGGAACCGTAGGTGTAATTGCGTTTTTGATTATTTCTGTGATTCTTAATGTGATGATGCTTTTTTCGTAACTGCTATTTTTCGTAACGAAAAACAAAAATTCAAAATTCATGACTTAAGGAGGCGAGTTATATGTTAAGCAAAAAATTAGCCAATAAAACTATTCGCGTTGGATTGCTTGGTGCCGGAACAGTCGGTTCGCAAACAGCGCGACTTATAGTTGAGCAGAGTGATGAACTTGCGGCTAGAATTGGCGCAAATATTGGGCTTGCAGGAGTTGCGTGCCTGCATCCAGAAGAAGTTGATGCTCCTTGGATTAAGCGTGATTTGCTAACTACAGACACTGCCTCTTTGTGCACCCGAGAAGACGTTGATATTGTAATCGAGCTTATTGGCGGACTTGAGCCGGCTCATACTTTTGTAAAAAGTGCGCTATGCCATGGAAAATCTGTTGTTACTGCAAATAAAGCGTTGCTTGCAAAGTTTGGTCCGGAATTATACGAGTGTGCAGAAAGTCACGGAGTTGACTTGTACTTTGAGGCGGCTGTAGCAGGAGCGATTCCTATTGTTCGACCGCTTCGAGAGTCACTTATTGGCGACGAAATTACGCAAATTTTCGGGATTGTAAACGGAACTACCAACTATATTCTTGACGAAATGACTGTGCGCGGACTTGATTTTGACTCGGCTTTACGCGCAGCTCAAGAAAAGGGTTATGCTGAGGCGGATCCGACCGGAGATGTTGAAGGTTTCGATGCTGCAAATAAAGCTGCGATTCTTGCAACTCTCGCATTCCAAATGCCGGTAAGTATTGACGATGTTTCTGTTGAAGGAATTAGCGCGATTGACTCTGAAGATATTGCTGCAGCGAGCGCGGAAAAGCGTGTAATTAAGCTACTTGCAGCAGTTGAAAGGCATTGCGACGGCGAATCAAATTCAGATGGCGGAGTAAGCACAGATGGCGGAGTAAGCGTTAGTGTGTATCCGGCGCTTGTTGGCGCGGATCACCCTTTGGCGTCGGTTCATGGCAGTTTTAATGCTGTGTTTGTGAAGGCGCAGGCTGCAGATGATTTGATGTTCTACGGACGCGGTGCCGGCGGCGCTCCAACTGCAAGTGCTGTTGTGGGAGATGTTGTTAGTGCTGCTCGAAATCTTGTGCGTGGATGCGCAGGTTTTGGCGTGCCAATGTACAACAAGTATGTGCCGGCCTCTAGCGAGCAGACTAGAGCAGATTTTGTGATTCGTTGCAATATGGAAGATACTTCTTTGACTTTGTGCAGCGAAGTTATGGATGTTTTTGCAGATCATGGCGTTGCAGCTGAGCGTTTGGCTTCGACTTGTGAAGCGCAATATGCGCAGGCTGAAGGTGATTCGGATTGCCCACAGTGCGGTCTTGGTGGGCCTGGCAGTGTGCGCGTGCTTGTGAGCGAATGTTCGGAAGCTGCGGTTCAAGTTATTTGCGAGGATTTGCAGAAGTTGGACGTTGTGTGCGGAAAGCCGCTAGTTTTGCGCGTTATAAAGTGAAAAGCTGCAGGTGATCGTATGAAGCCAGTATGTAACAGTGTTTCCGTGCGCGTGCCAGCAACTAGCGCAAATCTTGGTTCTGGGTTTGATACAGCCGGTATTGCGCTTGATTATGCGGATTCTTTAGTTTTTACTCTGGATGATAATCGTTCTAAAAATTCGCTTGATTCGCTCGATTATGCTGGAAACGTGCGCCTAATTATTCACGGCGAAGGCGAGGATACGCTTCCAAAAGATGAAACGCATCTAGTTGTAGCGACTTTTCGCAAAGCTTGCAAAATATTTGGTCTGCCAAACTTGCGATTTACGTTAGAAGCGCATAATCGGATTCCGCAAGCGCGCGGTATGGGCTCTTCTGCAGAAGCGATTGTTGCTGCTGTTGCTGCTGCTTGGGCTTTTGCGCACGAAGGTGAGCTTAATCGTGAAGCAATTTTCGAAATAGCGGCCGCAATTGAAGGTCATCCAGACAATGTTGCTCCTGCAGTTTTTGGCGGTTTGACGATGAGCTGGAAGCTTGATGCTGGGGAAGGCAAAGGTTCTGTGCGCGTGGCTGGAGATTGCGAAGCTCCGCTTTCTACCGGTTTTCATACTGTGCGATACAAAGTTTCGCAAGATATTTCTGTGTCGGTATTCGTTCCTGATTTCGAGCTTTCTACAGAGCTTGCTAGACGCGCGCTTCCAGCAAAAGTGCCGTATGGTGACGCAATATTTAATGTGTCGCGAGCTGCAATGCTCCCGGTTGCTTTTGGTGAGTTAAATAGCGATTCTGAAAATAAATTAGGCACAGTAAAATCTGATATTTCGCGAAATGCGCTACTTTTTGCAGCAACTCAAGATGCTCTTCATCAAACGTATCGTGCAAATCTTATGAAAGATTCGTGGAAGCTGGTGGAGACGTTGCGCGAGCATGGTTTTGCGGCAGCGATTTCGGGAGCAGGATCGTGCGTTGCTGTATTTTATGCAGGAGATGCCGAGTATAACAAGAGTGCAGCTCAAAAAATCGACGCAATTGCTGAGCCGTGGCTTTCGCGTACTGGCTGGCGGGTACTTCACGTGTCGGTTGATTCTACTGGCGTTGCAATAACTCGCGAATAAGTTGTGTGAAGTTGTAAAAGGGAAGGGTAAGGTATGACAGTTTCGTTGATTTTAGCCTCGCAGTCTCCTTCGCGTAGAGCGGTTTTGGCGGCGGCTGGCGTGATTCCGGTAATTCACGTAAGCGAAGTGGATGAGCCGGCAGCTTTGCGTGATGCCGCTAGTGATCGAGGTGCAAGCGTTGAGCAGTTGAGTGCTGAGCAGCGAGTTTCTATTTTGGCTCGCGCAAAAGCTCAAGCTGTGTACCATGCGTGGAAACGTGTGGCGGATACGGCTGCTTCGGCTAGTGGCGATTTAGTTGTGGGGTATCCGCTGGAAGCTGAAACTGAATCTTCTGAACTTGCAGAAACTGCGAAATCTGCTGGTAATGCTTTAGCAAGCGATTCGCAATCAGACGTAACGCATAACGTAGATACGGCGCAAACTCGCGATTTTTCAGGCGTTACTGTTCCTACAAAAACTTTCGATATTCACGATTTTGCATATACAAATAAATCTTCTCATGATTGTAGCGGTGTGCTGATTGTTGGCTGCGATTCCATGTTCTTACTCGATGGTGAGTGCTACGGAAAGCCGCATACTCCTGAAGTGGCATTTGAGAGAATCAAGCAGATGAGCGGAAAAACAGGACAATTGTGGACTGGCCACTGCTTAATCGACGCAAAAACCGGCAAAACTATTTGCAAAACAAGTCATGCAAGCGTAACTTTTGCGCAAATGAGTGACGCGGAAATTCGCGCGTATGTAGCAACTGGTGAACCTCTAGAAGTTGCAGGATCCTTTACACTAGAAGGTTTTGGCGGAGCTTTTATTGAAAGCATTAATGGAGATCCTCACGGTGTTCTTGGAATCAGCTTGCCGCTGCTGAGACAAATGGTTGCAGAGCTTGGATACGCTTGGCCGGATTTGTGGAATAAGGAAAGCTTGGAAGAAGTTGGCGAAAAGAATGATCCGACTTCCACGGAGGTGCCTAAAGAAAATGTGCATCAGCCGGGAGATGGCTGGGTGCATTGCGATTGTGGTCGCAGGCATTGGGGTCATAACGGTGCTGCTGGAGTTCTGCTTGCTAGGCGAGATGTCGAAACTGGTCGCGTGACGCACGTTGTGATGCAACATCGCGCGCTTTGGAGCGCTGAAGGTGGCACTTGGGGCATCCCTGGTGGCGCAATTTCCGATGGAGAAAGCGCGATTGAGGGCGCATTGCGTGAGTCTTTCGAGGAAGCAAATATTACTTCGGGAGATATTGAAGTTGTTGGAGCTTACCGCGAGGATCACGGAAACTGGTGTTATACAACGGTTTTTGCGTTTGAAAAGCCGGAGCATAGTGTGGATCCTTGCGCGCACGACGACGAGAGTATGGAAATTAAGTGGGTGCCAATTGACGACGTGCCTAAGCTGAAGTTGCTTACGGCAATGCGCACGGATTGGCCGTCTTTCCGTGCGCGCCTTGATGAGTTAGCGCTCCGACATGCTTGAGCGCAGCACAGCGCGCGCTAAAGCAACTCGGAGCGCCGAGCTTGCTTAGGGTTGAAAGCACGGTGTGCTTTCAACGCAAGCGAGGTCTGCCTTCGTCTCGATTGACGAAGGCAGGGCAGGTTTGTGTGGTTGGGTTTTAGAAACTGGGTTGTGTTTTGTGTGCGCTCCGACCTGCCTGAGCGCAGCATTGCGCGCGTAGGCGGCATAAACTGCGCACGAAATCATCCCAAAATTGCGGCAATTACGGCTATGCAAATTGGGCTAGTGACAGTAGAAAACAGTATGCCGTCGCGCGCAAAACTTAAGCCGACGTTGTAGCGCGCAGCATAATTGTAAACGTTTTGACCAGTTGGAAGAGCAGCTAACACAACGCACGCATACAAAGTCGCCCCGCGGAAACCCATCACAAAATAAGCTAGCAAAAACGCAATTGCAGGCATAATAAGATTTTTTAACACAGCAACCGTGGCAATAGCAGCGCGATTAGAATCTTTTTGCAAAGGCTTGCTGCCGTAAAGCGACATTCCAAAAGCCATTAAAATCATTGGAACTGCAGAATCGCCAATCATCTTAATTGGATCGTAAAGAAAATTAGGAACAGGGAAGTAGCCAACTTTTGCGGAAATTGCAGAAATAATAATTCCCCCAAGCGAACCAATTAAAAGTGGTTGTTTTAAAGGCTGCTGAGCGATGCGCTTAAGCGAACATTTCCCAGTAGTTGTAATGTCGAGAACAGTCAAACCAACAGGAGTAAATACAGCCTGTTGCATAACTAAAATCGGAGCAACAAGCGCAGGATTTCCCAAAATATAAGTCGCAACCGGCAAGCCAATATTGTTTGAATTTAAATAAAGAGAATTGAGAGCACCTATAGTGCAGTCAGCTGCAGGAAGATGGAAGCAAAAGCGATTAAGCAGAACGAACGCAACTCCAACAATCATCGCAGAAAAGAATGCAACAAAAATCGAAGAGTGAAAAATCTCAAAAATAGGCTCTTTAGAAAGTATTGCAAACATTAAGCAAGGGCTGGAAACGAAAAAACTTACGCGATTTAGGACCATTTGAGCCTGTGAACCGCCAACGCGCATGCGAGCAGTAACGTAGCCTGCAGCAATAACAATGCCAATTACGCAAAAGCCTTGCATTGCGCTGATTAAGCCCATTTCTTGCCTCCAAAATTCGTTAATTGCACGCAAATTGCATGCGTGCGAACCTATGCTGTAACTATAGGAGAGATACGCAACTTTTATGTGCGCTATGGATAAGTTTGAAATTATTGGAATTTTTAGTAACTGCTAATTGGCTTAAAAACAGCGATGCAAATTTTAATATTCAACGAGTCATATATTTGACTCGGCAATATGGCATACTAGAGAGCGGTGGCACTGCAAGCCGCCAGGCAATCGATGGCGTCGATCCCCTCGTGAGCGTTTTCCGAGGCTGGCGTCCGCTGTCGCGCAGCTAGACTTTGTAGAGAGCTTTGGGGTGGCTCGCGCACGTGCGTGCTCAACTTAAAGCCAGGGATGCGAGGCGATGCAGCGTCTCGTGAGGAGCATAGTGCCCAGAATAATAAGAGAACGCTTCAATGAATCTGAAGCTGAAAATAGTAGAACTGTGTCTAAAACCGCTACTTCTGCGGAAATGTCCGGAATAATGCAATCTACAGATTTTGCGGAAAGTAATATAGCTGCCGGTGATACTTTGCAGCAAAGCTCTGGCGTTACGCGTCGTCGTCGCGGTCGACGAGTTACTCGTGGTGCCGGTGCGGCTGGAGAAGCAATGGAACTAAAAGTTGAGGATTCTAGTGCGAAGAATTCTGAGCCGCATGTTGTTAAATCGCGCCCAATAACTTCGCTCCTATTCCAGGAGCCAGTTCTTCCTAAGGTAGTGAACGATCGTAGCGAGGAAAGCAGCAGTTCGCGTAATGACTTGCGTGACAACTCGCGTGATGGCTTGAATGATGATTTGCGCGATGATTTACGTGATATTTCTCGCGGAAGGCGCGGTGGACGCAATAGCCGTGATTCTCGTGATAGTCGTGATAGTAGCGAACGCAAGTCTCGTTCTGAAAGACGCGAGAATTCAAGCGAAATAAAGCGTGATAGTGGCAGAGGGAATAGTCGTGAAACATCGCGTGAAACAAGTCATTCTATGTATTCTCAAGATTCTGAGTACGCTAAGAATTTTCAGGATTCGCAAGATGATCGCGATGAAAAAACTCGCAAAAGCCAGCGTTCTCGCCGTTCTCGCAGATTGAATGCTGTTGAGCGACGTGCTGCAGCTGAAGTTGAGCAAATTGAAGAGGATCTTGCATACGACAATATTGTTTATGCTCCCATTGATACGCGCATCGATGAAACTCTTGATGTTAGCGATATTTTATCTGCGGAAAATGCTTCAAATAGGCGTTCTAATCGTCGCAATATGTCGAATAACATCTCTAATGATGATGACGCTCGAAATGAAAACGGTGCAGTAGACAGCAGAGGCGGTAGCAATAGCAGAGATAACAGAGATAGCCGTAATAGCAGTGACGAAGGCGATAACAGAGGTACAAACGACGATTATAATGCGAATAATAGCAACGATGACGATGAAATAATGATTACGCGTCGCCGTCGTCGCCGTCGTAGCTCTCGCACTGATCGAAATGAAAGCCGCAACGGAAGTCGCGATTTAGACATCGATATTTCAAATGATCTTGACGATGACGTGAATTCTCGCACAAAACGCACAAGTCTAGATGAAGTCTCTCAAGAAGATCGCGATTTAATTCCAGATCCAGAAGAACTTCGTGAGCAAGATGAGGAAGAAACTCTTTATACGCGCCGTCGTCGCCGCCGCCGTTCTAAATCCTCCGATGACACGAATTCCGCACCTTCTCAGGAAGAGTCATCCGACTACACTAATGCAAACGAAGACGACTTGACTTCTCGCCGCTCGCGCAAGCAGCAGTATATAGACGAAATTACGGATATTGAAGGCTCTACGCGACTTGAAGCAAAGCGCCAACGCCGTAGAGATAATAGGCGTGAGCGTAGCCGTCAAAACCTTCTTATGGAGCAAGATTTCCTTGCTCGTCGCGAAAATGTTGAACGATTAATGGTTGTTCGTGAGCGCGATCGCCACACGCAAATTTCCGTTATTGAAGACAATATTCTTGTAGAACATTACGTTTCTGATATTCAAGAAGTTGCTACTGTTGGAAATATTTATCTTGGGCGCATTCAAAACGTACTTCCAAGCATGGAAGCTGCATTCGTAGATATTGGTCAGGCCAGGAATGGCGTGCTTTATGCAGGCGAAGTTAATTGGGATATGGCTCGTCTTGAAGGTCAACCTCGTAGAATTGAGCTTGCGTTTAAGTCTGGCGATCCTGTGCTTGTACAGGTTACTAAGGATCCAATTGGACATAAGGGTGCTCGATTGACTTCGCAAGTAACTCTTGCAGGGCGTTTCTTAGTGCTTGTGCCATCTGGCGGTATGACAGGTGTAAGCCGCAAGCTTTCAGATCGAGAGCGCTCGCGTTTGCGCGCTATTGTGTCGAAGATTGCGCCAAAAGATATGGGTGTTATTATTCGTACTGCTGCTGACGGTGCAAGCGAGGAGTCGATTGAAAAAGATTTAGATTCGCTCGTTAAGCAGTGGGAGCGCATTGAAGCTAAGCGCGAAGAATACTTGCATGGAAAGCGTCCTAAGTTGTTACAGGGTGAGCCTGATGTGGCAATTCGTGTTGTGCGCGATATTTTCAACGATGACTTCCAAAAGCTTATTGTGGAAGGCGAGGGAGTGCGTCAGCGAATTGATGAATATCTTGAGATGATGGCTCCAGATTTGCGCAGCAAGGTTGAATATTGGGATCCTGCTGAGCATGAAGGCAAAGACGTTTTCGATAAGTGGCAGATTGATAGTCAGCTTCGTAAGGGCATGGAGCGTCAGGTTTATTTGCCAGCTGGCGGCTCTATCGTGATTGATCGTACGGAAGCAATGACTACGATCGATGTGAATACTGGACGATTTATTGGGCGTGGTAAGTCTTTGGAAGAAACGGTTACTCGTTGTAATTTGGAGGCTTCTGAAGAGATTGCGCGCCAGCTTCGTTTGCGCGATATTGGTGGCATGGTTATGATCGATTATGTCGATATGGTTATGCCAGCGAACCGCGATTTGGTTTTGCGTAGGCTTTTGGAATGCTTGGCTAGGGATCGCACGAAGCATCAGGTTGCTGAAGTTACGTCTCTTGGTCTTGTGCAAATGACGCGTAAACGCGTTGGCCAAGGCTTAGTTGAAGCGTTCTCTGAAGAGTGTCCAACGTGCAAGGGACGTGGATTTATTTTGCACGATGAGCCTACTGTTTCTTCGGAATATGCGGATCCTTACGCGCTTAAGGGCGGAGATCCTTTTGTTAAAACAAACAAGTATGGTCACGGAAGCGCAACGGAACAGCCTGCTCCTGTTAAGCAGCAGGGTTCTAGCGCGGAAGTGAGAGCTAAGTTAGCGCGTATAGCTGCCGCATCTGTAATTACTGACGCAGCTCATAAATCTGAAGAAGAAACGCAGTATAGCAATTTTTTGAATTCTGACAAAGAGTCTGTATCTTCTAAGGCGGATGAAACTGGCGAAACTGCGGAAACTGGCGAAACTGCGGATGCTGGCGAAACTGCTGAAACTAGTGAAGTTGCGGAAACTAGTGAAGCTGATAAAACTTCTGAAGAATTAATTGAAAATAATTTAGAGGATACTACGCAAGAGATTGCTGGGTATACTTCGGAGCAACCTACGCAAGATGCTACGCAGGAAACTACGCAAGAAACTGCAGAAAATGATGATTGAGCCTCTGAATAGTGACTAAGTATATGCCTTGAGTACAATATTGAATATTGTCTGCATTGACTCATGAATCTAGCGACTTGACGTTAGTACATGGGTAGGTGTATTTTTGATAGTCGGTGTCTTGCCGCGCGCGTTTTGCTGTGCGCAAGGCAAAAGTAAGCTTTCAATTGAGCTAAGGAACGAATTATGTACGCGATTGTGAAGGCCGGTGGCCATCAAGAGAAGGTCGAGGTTGGCGACGCCATTCTCGTGAACCGTCTCGATGCAAAGAAGGGCGATACCGTGGAATTCCCGGTCGCGCTCGTTGTTGACGGTGCTAAGGTGATCTTAAGCGCCAAGGATCTTGCTAAGATCACGGTGAAGGCAGAAGTCTTGAATGACGAAGCCAAAGGTCCAAAGATTAGCATTATGAAGTATAAGAACAAGACTGGTGTGGCTCGTCGCAAGGGTCATCGTCAGAAGTTGACTCTCGTCAAGATCACGGCCATCGCCTGATTGACGGTGTTATAAACCTGAAAGGACAGTGAGATGGCACATAAGAAGGGTGCGTCTAGCTCGCGCAACGGTCGCGACTCACAAGCGCAATATCTTGGTGTTAAGAAGTTTGGCGGTGAAGCTGTAGTGGCTGGCAACATTATCGTTCGTCAGCGCGGCACTAAGTTCCACGCAGGTCAGAATGTTGCTTTGGGCAAGGATCACACGCTGTACGCTTTGGTGGACGGCAATGTGAAGTTCGGTATCCGTCGCGACCGCAAGGTTGTTGACGTTGTTACCGCCTGAATTTTAGCTAAGCCAAAGCGCTTCAACAATAAGTCGACGATAATAACTCGGCGATAAAACGTTTAAGCCGCACCCAGTTCGGTGCGGCTTTTTTGTTCTCGCATGTTCCCAAGAATTTAGGTGTTTAGCTTCGAGTAAGGTAGCAGTATGAGTGATTTTGTAGACCGCGTAACAGTGCATGTAAAAGGCGGAGATGGTGGAAACGGATCTGCCGGAGTTCGTCGCGAAAAGTACAAACCATTAGCAGGCCCAAATGGCGGTAATGGCGGTGACGGCGGTTCCGTTATTTTTGTAGCTGATCGCAACGCAAACAGCTTACTTGACTACCGCTTCATGCCTCACCGCACTGCAGAAAACGGTACGATGGGCTTAGGTGACACTAAAGACGGTTCAAAAGGTGCAGACTTAGTGCTTCCAGTGCCTGTTGGAACTGTTGTTTTTACAGCACGCGGTGCCGCAGGCTCTCAAAAGCGACCTGGCGAAGTTTTGGCGGATTTGCAACATGTTGGAGACAAATTCGTTGTGGCGCAGGGGGGTGCCGGCGGTCTTGGCAACGCAGCACTCGCAAACAAAACTCGTCGTGCCCCAGGATTCGCGCTTTTAGGCGAGCCTGGCGAAGAACGCGACGTAATTTTGGAACTCAAGTCTATCGCAGACGTAGCTTTAGTTGGATTCCCTTCTGCAGGAAAATCAAGCTTAGTTGCCTCAATTAGTGCAGCTAAGCCGAAAATTGCTGATTACCCGTTTACTACTTTGGTGCCAAACCTAGGCGTTGTAAGCTTCGGCAACTATCGCTACACAATTGCAGACGTTCCAGGCTTAATTCCAGGAGCTTCCGAAGGAAAAGGCTTAGGTCTTGAGTTTTTGCGTCATATTGAGCGCACAGAGATTATTGCGCATGTAATTGATTGCGCAACGCTGGAGCCAAATCGCGATCCAATTAGCGATTACCACGCTCTTGAGCATGAGCTTGCGCAATACGCTGATAAACTTGAGCTTCCGTTGGGTGCGATTCCAATTCCAGAGCGTCCGCGCATTATTGTGCTAAATAAAGTCGATGTGCCTGAAGCTAAAGAATTGGCTGATTTTGTACGCGGTGAATTTGAGAAAATGGGATTGACTGTATTTGAGATTTCTACCGCGTCTCACGAGGGCTTGAAAGAGCTTGGTTTTGCGCTTGGACGATTGGTTGAAAAGATGCGCGAGAAGCTCGCTGCCGAGGAAGCAGCACGAGAAGAAGAGCGTGTTGTCATCCAGCCGCTTGAGCAGCAGACTTCAGCTTTGCGTCGTCGCCGCGATGATGGACGTGGAAATAGTGCAGACTTTGAAATTAAGCGCGAAGAAGACAGGAATGGTGATTTTTGGTTCACTGTTACTGGCGCAAAACCTGAGCGCTGGGTTGTACAAACGAATTTTGACAACGACGAAGCCGTTGGTTATTTGGCAGATCGCTTAGCAAAGCTTGGTGTTGAGGATGAATTGCGCAAGAAGGGCGCGCGTCCAGGAGACGAAATTCGTATTGGCACTGGGAATCATATGGTTTGTTTCGATTGGGATCCAAGTATTGCTGCCGGTGCAGAAGGATTGGACGGCGCTAACTTGGGTGCGCGTGGTAAGGATTTGCGAATCGAAGCGAACGATCCTCGCGGAGCAAGGCGTACGAATGCTGAGCGTAGACGAGATTATCACAGCATGATGGATGCAAAGAGCGCAGTTCGAGACGCGATGATGGCTGAGCGAAAGTCGGGTCACTGGGCAGATCCTTCTGTGGATGACGATCGCCATGATGAAAATAGCTTGTTTGGTCGTGGAGAAGAGCAGAAAAACTAGAAAAATCAAGGTCAAGGGGAATCTTATGAATAATCCAGAAATTGAGCTTACCGAAGATGGGGTTCGGTGTTCAATTCGTGAGGCGCGTACAATCGTTGTAAAAGTTGGCTCAAGCTCACTTACGAGCGCGTCCGGGCAGCTGGATGTGCAAAAGTTGCGCGCTCTTGTGGCTGCAATAAGTCACGCGCAAATGCAAGGTGCTCGCATTGTGCTTGTGTCTTCTGGCGCAATTGCAGCTGGATTTGGTTTGCTCGGCTTTAATGAGCGTCCTAAAGATGTGCCAACTCAGCAGGCAACGGCTTCAGTTGGCCAAGGATTGCTTATGGCTCAATACGAAGCAGCATTTTCGCAATTTGGTTTCAGAGTCGGGCAAATGCTTCTTACGGCGGACGTTACTATTTCGCCGTCGCGCTACCGCAATGCGCAACGCACAATGCTACGTTTGCTTGAGCTTGGCGTAATCCCAATAGTAAACGAAAATGATGCACTTTCTAGCAACGAAATTCGATTTGGTGACAACGACCGTCTTGCAGCTCTTGTAGCAAATATTGTGCGAGCGGAAGCTCTTGTGTTGCTTACGGATGTGGATTCTCTCTATACTGCGCCGCCTAGTGAACCGGGTGCTAAGCGTGTGAGTTTTGTGCCAGATGTGACGCGCGCGATTGAAGAAGTGAAAGTTGGCGCAAGTGTTTCGGGCGTAGGTACCGGTGGTATGGTGACGAAGATGGAAGCTGCGCATGTTGCTGCAGTTTCGGGAATTCCAACTGTGCTAACTTGCGCTGGAAATGCCGGTCCGGCACTGGCTGGAGATGCTGTTGGTACTGTGTTTGCGCCGGTGCATACGCGCGATTCTTCAAGGCGACTTTGGATTGGTTTTGCTTCGCATCCGCACGGAGTTTTGGTGGTTGATAATGGTGCTGCGAAGGCGGTTCGCGGAGGTCGCGCGAGCTTGCTTGCGGCTGGTATTGTTGGCGTGCGTGGCGAGTTTTCGGCGACGGATCCTGTGTGGATTGACGATGAGCAGGGTAACCATTTGGCTAAGGGTTTGGTTGCTTTTGACGCGGAGGAAATTCCGGAGATTATGGGGCGTACGAGCGATGAGCTTGAAGAATCACTCGGCCGTCAGTATGCGCATCCGGTTGTGCACCGCGACAATCTCGTGCTTGTGTGATTACTAGTGGTTCGTGTTTTGTCGATTTCACCAAATGGTTTTGTGTTTTCGACAGTTTCGCTTGTTTCGCTCGTTTCGCGGCTTAAGGTTACACTGTAAATCATGGCAGAGAATATTGCAGAAACTTCATCCTCAGAAAATTGGCGCGTATTAAGCGAGCGTATTAACCGGGTCGCTCCGAGTGCAACTTTGGCAGTAGACGGCAAGGCAAAAGCTATGAAAGCTGACGGCATTGACGTTGTAAGCTTTGGCGCAGGCGAGCCAGATTTTCCTACTCCCTCTTATATTGTTGATGCTGCAACACAAGCGTGTAAAGACCCGCGCAACTATCGTTATACTGCTACGGCAGGTTTACCGGAGCTTAGGGAGGCGATTGCGAGCAAAGTGCAGCGAGATTCCGGCTACGAAGTTTCCCCAAAACAAGTCGTAGTTACAAACGGCGGAAAGCAAGCTGTGTATGAGGCTTGCCAAATTCTCTTAAATGATGGCGACGAAGTTATTATTCCAGCTCCATATTGGACGAGTTATCCGGAGGCTGTGAAGCTTGCAGGCGGCGTGCCTGTGCCAGTTTTGGCAGGTGCAGATTGCGGTTTTGAACCAGATATTGAGGCGATTGAGGCAGCTCGTACTTCACGCACGCGCGCAATTATCGTAACTTCGCCTTCGAATCCTACAGGCGCTATTTGGAGCGCGCAAACTATACGCGCAATCGGCGAGTGGGCTGTAAAACACCATATTTGGGTTATTTCTGACGAGATTTACGAGCACCTGCATTACGACGGCATTTCGACTTCGTATATTGGCGTAGAGGTGCCGGAAATTCGCGAGCAGCTGCTGATTTTGAATGGTGTTGCGAAAACTTACGCCATGCCTGGCTGGCGTGTTGGCTGGATGGTGGCACCAGAAGATGTTGCTAAAGCTGCAATTAAGCTTCAAAGCCATATGACTTCTAATGTTTCTAATATTTCGCAGCGTGCAGCAATTGCTGCAGTCGGCGGTTCGCTAGACGTGGTTGCCACTATGCGTGGGGCTTTTGACGCTCGACGCAAAGCGATTGTGGAAGCGTTGAACAATATTGACGGCGTTACTTGCCCTCTTCCTCATGGCGCTTTTTACGCGTTTGCTAACGTTGAGGCGCTGCTTGAGCGTCCGCTCGGGGAGCATAGCGAAGTGCCGCATACTTCTTCTCGATTTGCTGAAATGTTGCTTGACGAAGCGCATGTTGCTGCGGTTCCAGGAGAGGCTTTTGGTGCTCCTGGATATTTGCGATTCTCTTGCGCTCTTGCTGACGACCAGCTTGCTGAGGGCATGCGTCGCATGAAGAAGTGGGTTGAAGCTTAAGCAAGTATTTATTGCAAAATAAGAACTTGCTTGCCATGCAAAATGCGACACTCGCTTTTGTGCGATGATATAACGAAATCATGCCCATGAGATAGTATGTCTATCTGGCGGTTTGCTATTTCGTCCCTTTTGGGGTATGATGAGCAAGTTCACCTTAGGGATGTGGCGCAATTGGTAGCGCAACGGTCTCCAAAACCGTAGGTTGTGGGTTCGAGTCCCGCCGTCCCTGCCAGTTTTTTGTTCAAGTTTTTACACGAAGGATTCAAGCATGGCGCAGGCACGCAGTACTAAGAAAGCAGTAAAGCATAACTTGTTCGTGCGTATTGGCATGTTCGTTAAGCAAACTATTGACGAGACGCGCAAGGTTATTGCACCTCATGGCAAAGAGTTGTTTGCTTGGTCGTCTGCAGTTTTCATATTTGTTGTATTTTTGATGGCTTTCGTCACCTGCATGGACTTCGGTTTGGGTAAGTCCGTAATGTGGCTGTTCGGCTGAGTTGAAATTGGCTGAATTGAAATTTTGAAGGTGTATGCAAGATGACTGATGAATTCAATCTCGAAGAAGCAAGTGAAGCTGATGAGGCTTTTGCTTCTCATGATGCTGACGAAGCAAACGAATCAGCTGTGAATAATGAAGTTGCTGCTTCTAGCGAGTCCGTTGAAGCTGATGTGGATGAGGAATCTGCTGATGTTGAAGCTGATGTAGCTGATGGCGCTGCTGCTGACAGTGTTGTAGCTGACAGTGTTGCTGATGCTTCTAACGAAACTGGCGAAACTGATGAAGCTAGCGATGCTGGCGAAACTAGCGAAGCCGACCCAACTGATGCCGGCGCAATCGCTGTAGCAGAATTTTCTAAGAAACTTCGCACTTTGGAAGGCAAGTGGTACGTTCTTCACACGTATTCTGGTTACGAAAAGCGCGTGAAAACTAACGTTGAATCCCGCGTGCAGAACTTTGGTTTGGAAGATAAGATTTTCCAGATTGAAGTTCCTATGGAAGAAGTCGAGAAGCATACAGAAAAGGGTAAGAAGGTTATTACCCGTGTGCGTGTGCCAGGATATGTGTTGATTCGCATGTGGCCGGATGAGAACGCTCGTCGCATTGTGCGCGAGACTGAGGGCGTGACTGGTTTTGTTGGTCCTTCTAGAGAGCCTGCACCATTGAGCCGCAAAGAAGTTGTGTCAATGATGGCTCCGATGATTGCTTCCGAAGCTTTGAAGAATGCTGGCGATAAGCCGGCTGCAGCGCGCAAGCGTAAGGTTGAGGTTGCTTACAAGGTTGGCGATCAGGTGACTGTGACTGACGGTCCATTCTCAACGATGGCAGCTGTGGTTTCGGATGTGGAGCCTACAACTCAGAAGCTTACAGTGTTGGTTTCCATCTTTGGGCGTGAAACTCCTGTGGAGCTTGGATTCAACCAAGTGGAGCCGATTGTTTGAGATGAAAGACTGATCCAAAAGCTTGAGTGAAAAGCTTTAAGTTTTTGTAACTTTTACAAACCGGGGTGTGTTAATTCGCGCCCCGGTTTTTATTATTTACTGCAACACGCCGTAAAATGGGGAAATAATCCTAAATTTTCTTGCAATTACAGTGCTTTTATCAATGTAAATAATAAATATTTCCAAATATTTCGTTTGGCTTGCAAATAGGCGTGGGGGGGGGGTATAGTGCTGAGTGTTTGAGAAGAGCGTTTTTAGCAGAGAATTCGAGTTTTTCAGTGCCGTTGTAATAACGACATTACTATATAAGAGTTGGTGAATTAGGAGGTAGGTGTATATGTTTAATTCGCATATATTTAGCCGTTTCCTTCGACTAGTGTGCTCAATTCGCCGTTCGTTATTTGCTTTTTTCGTGGCGATTGCAATGTTGCTTGCTACTTTTGTGATTGCTCCAACTTCTGCTTTAAGTGCTGGCGAAGGTACTGGTGAAAGTGCTACTTCTACTGAGAAGGCTGAGGGCGCGAAGGCTGGTTCTGCTAAAAACGATAGTGAATCGAATAAGCAGCCTGATCAGAGTGAATCTAATAGTGCTGAGCATGATAAGAAAAATACTGGCTCTTCTGATACTTTAAAGAAGAATGATGGTGAGCTAAAGTCTGTTGAAAAGCAGAACCCTGCTAGTAACAATGGTGTCAATAAGCCTAAGGCTGAGAAGTTTGTAAATGAGACTGCTGTAAATAAAAAAGCTAAAGATGCCCAAAAGAAAGGCGCCTCTACGGAATCTGTTAAAGGCACTGACAGAAGTGTGAAGAAAAAGCCTGAACTTCCGGAAGTGTGCAAGAATAATAAAAAGTATAATACTCCTGTAAAATGCTACAGCATTACTTATGGTAGTAAAGATAAAGGTAATAAAGACACAATAAACATTAAAGGCAAGGATGGCGAGTCTTATAATAGGGTTCCTCAGATTATTACCCCAACAATAAAAGTTGCTGGTATTGTGCAGCAAACATTACCTAATGGCGTTTGGCTTGGGTTGGAGAAGTATGGTAAAACTAATGATTCCGTAAAGTATGCTTTTTTCAAGGGTGAGAATGATAAGAATGATAGCTACACTGCTAAATCTACGCAGGGTGTATCTAATAGCGATGGTTCTATACGTTTTTTTGCAAGCAAATGGCTAGTAGATAATACATATAGGTTTAATGTTGTAATACATTATCCAAATGGTTCTAAATCCAGCACTAGGATTAAAGCGATACTTGCTAAGGATGATTTGCCTAAGGCTCAGCCCGATGATTTATCGCTGAGCTTATACGATTTTGTGAATAAGAAGGATAAGACTCCTGTAAGTGGTAATAAAATTACTATAAAACCAAAGTCTAAAGGTTCAGCTCCTAGCGGAGGTACTGACGGCAGTACTACTGGCAGTACTGATAAGAAAGACGTTTACGATCCTATTGACAATAAGCTTTTTATTGAATCGCAATCGAAAGATAAGCCTGGTTTTATCTATCATCGTATGATTTGCCATGAAACTGGTAGTGATGATAATGCCAGTTATACGGTAGGCAGTGTTAATGGTTTGAGTCTAGGTACGCAGACTCAGTTCGAGCATAAGGAAAATCAGAATCGACCTGATAAAAATGCAGAGAATTCTGCTGTGTATGAAAATGATGATTATACTGAGCGCTCTCAAAGCTGGATTACTGGAACGCCTACGAAGTCTGGGACTTTTGAGTGCAAAGTGTTTGCTATTAAAAAAGATGATGAATTTAAATTAGAGCGAAACTCAGGAAACGGTAAAACTAAGGTATATTCTACAGTATTAGACGAGTTTGATACTAGAGTAGAAACTAATAAGCAATCTCTGTTTGAAAAGCCAGAACAAAACATTGTTGAAGATAAGTGGACTAATAAAGCGTCTATTAAGCAAGGCGTTGACTGGGATTATAAGAAGATAACAATCCAGTTTGGAGATAAGCCGAAGCCGCCAGAAATTCTTACACTGAAGGTGTATCCGTTTAATGGTAGTCCTACGGCATTGTCTGAAAAGAATAACAAGATTTCTGCAATGATCGGTATGGAGCTTAAGCCGTTTATTGATGCTACTTCTGCGGCGGATAGCAAGAATAAGATTACATTGCGCGTGCTGTGCTCTAAGGGCGAAAAGAAGAAGGATAATGCTGGTGGTGGCGCTTCGACTGGCGGTACTGGCTCGAGTGGAAGTGGTTCTGCTGGAAGTGGCTCAAGTGGCACTAATATTGGCGCTGTCTCGCAATCTGAGCAACCCTCTGAACCGTCGCAACCGTCTCAAACTGCTGGATCGCCGCAAGCTGAGGAGCCTCTTGAATACAAGACTTGGAGCAGTAATCTTGCCGAGCTTGGTCTGAGTGTGCCTGAGGATACGAAGCAAACTAGATGCAATAAGGCAAATGATGGGGATAAAGAATGTACTGCGAAGAACGTTGCGTCTCAAACTTCTATGGAAGTGAGTATAAAGCCGACTGAGGTTGGCAATTACCAGTGCGTTGTGTACGCGCTAAAGCCTAAAGCGTTCAATGCTCAATCTGGCAAGCAAACGCCTACGGACATTGATAAGGCATTAGCTGGTGATAAGTCTCTTAAAGAAAATAAGGATTTTGCTGCTTTTACGCTCAATATTGATTCGGTGAGCAATTTTACTTTGCCGCACACGGGTGGGCAGAGTTGGAATTTGCAGCTGGGTATTCTTGCCGCTCTGTTGGTGAATCTGCTGGCGGCTGGCTTTGTGGTAAGCCAAAGTGAGCGCGGTCGCAAATTAATTTTGGGAAGGTGGCGAGGCTTATGCAATTACGTATAAAGCAGTTGTATATGCATTTACTCGCCGTGCTTCGCATAAGGCGACTACGTACGCATTTGCGCATAAAGCCTTCCTGTTTCGCGCATTGTTTTATTGCGTATTGTTTTATTGCGTATTGTTTTATTGCGTATTGTTTTATTGCGTATTGTTTTATTGCGTATTGTTTTATTGCGTATTGTTCTATCGCGCAGTCTTTCGGGATTCGGGAGCGTGATAACACAAGGTAAATGCCAAAAATTTTAAAACTTTACTCGTCAAGAGCATTATTAATGCAAATCAATTCTCTACTTGCTGTAAAAAGCAAATGAAAGGAGTGAACATGAAAAAGTTCACTAATAAATTCGTGGCGGCGGTTGCGTCGCTTGCGATGGCTGGCACGCTGTGCGTCGCCGGCGCTGTAACCGTGGCTGGCGTTGCGTGGGGTGCGAAACCGGATCCTAACCATCCTGTGCATAATGAAACCCATGCTACTGAGAATCCTAAGGCTCCGTGGGAGAAGGATGCTCCGACAAAAGGTACTATAACCATCCTTAAGTGCGTGAAGAAGACGAAGGATGATAACTCTACTACTTCTCAGACACAAACAGATCCTCAATGCAAAACTGGTTTTAAGCCGCTTAAAGATGCTACTTTCAAATTGACTAAGGTCATTTCTGTTAAGGAAGAGAAAACAGATAAAGGTGGTAAGAAAACTAAAGAAGACGTTACTTTAGATCTTAGCAAATTTGAGTCTTGGCAGAAGATTGCAAAGCTTGTTACTAAGTTGAATGATCACACTATTAAAGACAGTGGTGATGATGCAGAAGTCAAGCTTGATACTGATAACGCTAAGACGCAGACCACTGATGAAAATGGTATAGCCAAGTTTGGTGATGGCAAGAATAATCTTGATCTTGGTTTGTATAAGGTTGAGGAAACTAACGCGCCTAAGGGCTATGGTGTTTCGGATTTGCAATCCTTCTATATGACGCTTCCTTTGCCGGAGTACACTACTAGCGAGGGCAAGGATGCAAAGACGACTGTTTCGTATAACTATAATCCTGTTGTGAAGCCGAAGAACAAGGATCTATCGGCTACTATTCAGAAGGTTTACGATAAGACTAAGTTCGCTAGCGTTAAGGATAAAGTGCCTTTCACGATTACTGCGGAAGTGAACAAAGCTAAGCCTAAAAATGGTAAGTTGACTGCTGCTAATCTTCAGGGTTATAAGGTCTTCGATGATGCTCCAACTGCTGCCTTCAAGACTATTGATGCAAGTGTTGTGAAGCATGTAAAGATTGGCGAAACTAGTCTTGATAAAAAAGACAATCAAAATAAAGATATGTACACCGTTAGTGTTGTAAACTCGTCTTCTGATGCTGGTGGTGCGGATCTTGCTGCTGGTCATAAGCGTATTCTTGTAACGTTTAATAATGATGGCTTAGGTAAGATTGCTACTGCCTTGAATAACGTTACTGAAGATCAAGAAGCACCTAAGGTTACGGTTGATCTCGAGTTTGAGCTTAGTGATGCTTTCAAAGGTGGCACTGCTCCAACCGAATCTAAGCCAATGTCTGATGATGATAAGGAGAAGGATGAGATTGTAAACAAGTCTGGCTTCTTCCAGGCTCATGAGAAGAATGAGGGTGACTTGCCGCCAATCATTCCTGATAATGATCATTCTCAAGCGACTATTGACTTCGGTTTCCTTCAGGTGCGTAAGTTCTATAAGGAAGGTACTGAAGAGAAGCCGCTTGAAAATGCTGAGTTCAGGATTTTTGCTGATAAGGCTAAGGCTGATGCTTGCGCTCAAGGTCTGAAGGAAAATAAGGAACTTGGCTCGATTGATGCTTGCAAGGCTGCGTCAACTATTAATGATGCTGCTGCAGCTGGTGCTTCCCAACCAGTTGGCGCTGCTACTACTGATGTGCAGACTGCTACAACAGATACTAAAGGTAACTTCGCGAAGGCATACAAGACTCGCGCTGGTGTTCCTGTTTATCTTGTTGAGGTTAAAGCTCCTAAGGGTTATGCGATTTCTCCTGTAGTCCACGCTGTGACTGTTAAGAAGGACACGACTACTACTGAGCCGTTTGAGGACCTTCCACTTAAGGGCGGCGACAACGGCAAGAGCTTCTGGTTCAATCTTCCTGCAACTGGTGCTTACGGCGTGCTGATTTTCGCTGTTGTGGGCATGGTTCTTATTGTTGCGAGCGTGATTATGTACGTGCGCAATCGCAAGGAAGAAGAACAGCAGCAGAACGCTTGATCCGCTTTCTAAAGCTGGTCTTGTAGTCTAATAGCAAAGTGTGAGTCTAGGGTTTACTGAACTAAATCCTAGACTCACTTGCTCTTATGATTGTTCTCTTGCAGCCTCGTAAAGAAAAAGTCGTGTTCTCGCCAACAAGCGGCAGAAATTTTACACACGTGTAAAGGAACGGTCGGTTGCGCGCTAACAAGCGGCATAAACTTTACGTGCATGTACAGAAACGGTCGGCTACGCGCTCGAATCCGGCAGAAATTTTACAGTCGCGTAAAATAAAGGTCGTATTTCCCCCAAACCTCCTGAATCTTTGCAGTAATGTTTTGCAAACGTCGATTATTTATTGCTTAGTGAACTTTAGCATTATTGCTCTGCAGACGTTGATTGCTTGTTGTCCAAAGGACATTAACGTCATTGCTGCCGCATACACCACGCCAAGCACTCCTACCACACCACAAAACAACGATGTGTGAATTTACGAGTGAGGGGTGGGTGTTGCTTGGTCGAGCAATATAAAAGCGGAACGATAGTAATAATCTTATTGACGAATACTATTTTTGCAGAGAAAGTAAGTAAAAAACTAAACTTAACTACGCAACCATTAAGTCCAAGTAAGGTATAAGAGCGGAGCGCTGCGAGACAAGTAACACCCACCACTCACATCCACTTCAGAAATCCACCAGCCAAACACCAGCCCCCAAAACTCGCGCCACATCAAGCAAGTATTTACGCATATAAACTTCACAAGGAGGAAGCATGAAATTAAACAAAGTTGTTACAAAAGTATATGCTTTCTTCAATCAGTCTAAAGCAAAACCTGCAACCGAATCAACTCAAGACTCATCAACCGCATCAAAACCCGCATCAAAACCCACCAAAAAGCCAAAATCCAAGCTCCGCCGAACGCTTGAGCCAATTGCCCTCGCGCTTGCAGCAATTTTGTGCTTCACGTACCCGATTGCGTCAACGTTGTGGAATAACAAGGTGTCGAAGGAGATTTCTACCGCGTATGATCGTTTGAGTCGTAAGCAGACTGCGAGCGCTCGCGAGAAGATTTTGAACGCTGCTCGTCGTTATAATGCGCGCCACAAGTCGATTATTACGGCTGATCCTTACGATGGCACGACAGATTATATGAAGACGCCGGAGTATAAGGAATATGCGAAGCAGCTGGATGAGCCAATGGGGATTATGGGTATTGTGAAAATCCCGAAGATTGGCGTTAAACTGCCGATTTATCACGGTAGTTCGCAGGAGGTTTTGGCGTATGGCGCCGGGCATTTGTATGGCACGGATTTGCCGGTTGGTGGCAAAACGCGTCACTCTGTTGTGACGGCACATACGGGTTTGCCGAATGCGACCATGTTTGATGATTTAGTGGAGTTGAAGAAGGGCGACTATTTCTATTTTGACGTGCAAGGCGAAACCTTACGTTACAAGGTGTTCCGTATTAGCGTGGTCGATCCGCATGATATTAGGTTGCTTCAACGCGAGAATGGGCGAGATTTGGCGACGTTGCTTACGTGTACGCCGTATGGTGTGAATACGCAGAGGTTGCTGGTTACGGGCTATCGCGTGCTGCCGGATCCAGTTTCCGCTCCTGGGGACAAGTTGCAGTGGCCGCTTTGGATGACGATGTTCGTGCTCGCGCTTATTGGTTGCGCGGTGATTCTTACGACGATGATTATTGCCGCGGTTCGCAAGCGCCGCCGCCGTGCTGCTTCACTTGCTCATGCCAAACATATAACTGCTTAGAATTGCTGTAATGCAGCGTGTTGCGAAGATTTAGAGAAATAACACCTTGATTTTCGTGAAAATTCGGCATATATTTACCCCTGATTTCGTGAAAATTTAGCATAAATTGACATTGATTTTCGTGAAATATATACTATAAAACAATAGTATTTTCAACGGTTTTGTGGTAATTAAGAGTGGTGTTATATGTTAAGGCGAAAATTCTATCAAAAAATGCTCGATTGGAAGAATGCTGATCGCGGTTCAACAGCGCTTTTAGTAACAGGTGCTCGAAGAGTTGGGAAAAGTACTATAGTTGAAGAGTTTGCAAGAAACGAATACAAGTCTTATATTCTTATTGATTTTTCGCAAGTATCAAAAGATGCGCTTCGGCTATTTGAAGATTATCGTTCAGATTTAAGCACTTTCTTTACGTACCTATCTGCATTGTATGGTGTGAAACTTTATAACCGTGAATCGGTAATGGTTTTTGACGAAGTGCAATTTTTCCCACAGGCTAGAGAATTTGTAAAACAACTAGTTGCAGATGGCAGATATGACTATATAGAGACTGGCTCGTTATTGTCTATTAAACACAATGTTGAAACAATATTGATTCCATCTGAAGAACAAGAAGAACGCATGTATCCTCTTGATTTTGAAGAATTTTTGTGGGCTTTTGGAGAAGAAAATCTATCGAAAGTTATTAAAAATTCATTTGATGAGTTAAATCCTTTGCCGGATGCTTTACATAAAAAAGCGATGCGACTTTTTAGAGAATACATGCTGATTGGCGGCATGCCGCAGTCTGTAAATGAATATGTTGATTCGAGAGATTTTGCTCGAGTAGATAGGGTTAAGCGTCGTATTCTTTCGCTCTATAGGCAGGATGCTGCAAAGTTTGCAAAAGGTTATGAAATGAAAGTTATGGCTGTGTTTGATGGAATACCAGCACAGCTTTCCAGGCATGAAAAAAGATATAGGATTACTTCCTTAGGCAAGAATGCTCGTATGCGTGACTATAAGGATGCGTTTTTTTGGCTTTCGGATGCGAGTATTACAAATAATTGCTATAAATCTACAGATCCAAATGTGGGATTGAATCTTAATGCAGATGATGCGTTAGTAAAATGTTATATGGCTGATACTGGTTTGTTGACTTCTATGATACTTTCAGATAGTAGTATTGCGTCTAATGATCTGCATAAAGAAATTTTATTTGGAAAAATTTCAATTAATGAAGGAATGCTAGTTGAAAACGTTGTTGCGCAACAGCTAATAGCATCTGGACATCGCCTATTTTTCTATTCAAATAGAGACAAAGAAAATTCGGAAAATACAATGGAAATAGATTTTTTGATTTCTAAAGCTTTTCAGGATTCTGCTGGCAAAATGCGTATATCTGCGATTGAAGTTAAATCTGGAAATGTGTTCAAAACAGTTTCTCTTGATAAATTTAAGGCGAAGTTTTCAAAAAGAATTGGAACAAGTTATGTATTTGCTCCTAAACAGCTTAGCGTTAGAAAAGATTTGAATCTCGTAATATTACCACTTTATATGTGTGGATTGGTGTAGCGTTCCGACCTGCCTTCGCGCTGCTATGTAGTGCACTTATTCCTCACGGCTTAGCCGTTTGGCTGATTTGGCATGACATGCCGTAAATCAGGTACAAGCGCACTACATAAATGTGCTGTGCGTTTGTATTAAAACCGATTTTTTTTTGTTGCTTTTTATTTGTGGAATCTTATAGAATTATATTTATGCGCTGATGCATGCTAGTTTTGTTAGTTGTTAGATGTTTTATGGCTTGTGATTGATTTTTGGAATAACCCTGATTGCTTGCGATTCATGGGTTTTGTGTTAGAAATGTAGTTTTTGTTGTACAGCGCTAGGTTTTACGCACATTTTTTAGGAGTGATCTTATGGTAGAGGGGAATAAAAATCTAATTATCGCTGACTCTAAAAACGCGTCTGTTGGAATGATAATAGACGCTGAAACAATAAAAGAGAAAATCTACAACATTCGTAATCAAAAAGTCATGCTTGATTTTGAGCTTGCTGAAATATATGGGTATGAAACGAAAAATTTCAATAGACAGATTAAGAATAATATTGAAAAGTTTGAGGGCGAAGATTTTATGTTTCGGCTAACTGCTGACGAGTTCAAAAACTTGAGGTGCAAAAATTTCACCTCAAGTTGGGGTGGCTCTCGATATTTGCCTTATGCTTTTACGGAGCAGGGTATTTATATGCTCATGACTGTGTTAAGAGGTGATCTTGCTGTTAAACAGAGTAGGGCATTAGTTAGAACCTTTAAGCAAATGAAGGATTATATTGTTGAAAACAGGGATTTTATTGGCGCGAATGAGTTAGCGCAGTTGGCGATTCAAACGAATCAGAATACTAAAGATATAGCGGAAATAAAATCTCAAATGGCAACAAAGGAAGATTTTAATAAGGTAATGGATAATTTTATTAATCCAAATACGTATAAGCATTTTCTTCTTATGGACGGCAATAAAATAGAAGCGGATCTTGCGTATTGCAAAATATATAAATCAGCTAAGAAAAGCATTTACGTTGTTGATAATTATATTGGTCTTAAAACTTTGGAACTATTGCGGTTTGCTGGTGAAGAGGTGGGAATAGTAGTTTTTAGTGATAATGCTAGGAATAAGAATATGCTTACGGAAAGCATATTGAGTGATTTTGTAAGCGATTATCCTGGTGTTGATTTGAAGTTTAAGGCTGCTGGCAGAAAGTATCACGATAGGTATGTGGTTATAGATTATGGGACGGCAGATGAGGCTGTTTACGTTTGTGCGCGACGACCTACTTTTGCGCTTAAAGCGTAGCGCGCAAAGGTAATTCGGAGCGCTGAGCTTGCTCAAAGTTGAAAGCACGGTGTGCTTTCAATGCAAGCGAAGACGTGAGCGCGCTGTAACGCGCGAGCGACAGGATCTGCCTTTGCGCTTGTATCATGTGATGTTTGATGAGTTGTTAAAGAATCCTGAGTTAGAGTTTTAACATTTTATAATGTTCTAGTGTTTTGCGCTCAACTTGGAAGTAGACTTCCAACTTTCGTAAGTTTGCGCTCGACTTGGAAGTAGACTTCCAACTTTTGTAAGTTTGTACCCAACTTGGAAGTATGCTTCCAACTTTTGCTGTTGCGCAAAAGTAGCTGCGCAAAAATAGTTGCAGATTTCGTAATGCAGCGTGTCGCGAAGATGTGGCATAATAGGAAGGCTTGTGACTGGAGGAGGAATCCGCTAGCACAGCACAGCAATACAAGGTGCGGGAGGAAGCTGCAAAACGGCTTTATAGCAACGTTTCGTAAGTGTTTTACTTCTGTAAGAAGCGACTATAGGAGAGTTTGCAACAACCGTTTGAACCGCTTGTACAAGAAAGAAGAACCATATTATGGCTCCGAAAAAGAAAGTCTCCGCGCTTATTAAGCTCGAGATTCAGGCTGGTAAGGCAAATCCAGCTCCACCACTGGGCCCAGCATTAGGCTCCCACGGCGTGAACATCATGGACTTCTGCAAGGCGTATAACGACCAGACGAAGGACAAGATGGGTCAGATCGTCCCAGTAGAGATCACCGTTTACGAAGATCGTTCCTTCACCTTCATTTTGAAGACCCCACCAGCCGCTGCTTTGTTGCTTAAGGCTGCTGGAATCCAGAAGGGCACCGAGAATCCATTGACTCACAAGGTTGGTTCTGTGACCAAGGCTCAGGTGCGCGAAATCGCCGAAATTAAGATGCCTGACCTCTCCGCACGTGACGTCGAGGCCGGTATGAAGATCATCGCGGGTACTGCTCGCTCGATGGGTATTACCGTTACCGACTGAAAGGGAGTGTAGAAATGGCTAAGCGTTCTAAGAAGTATCGTGAAGCGGCTGAGAAGATCGACCGCAATAACCTGTACACCCCAGCTGAAGCTATCGCTTTGTTGCAGAGCATGCCAAAGCACGCTTTCGACGAGTCCGTTGAGGCTGTTATGCGCCTTAACGTGGATCCTCGCAAGGCTGATCAGTTGGTTCGTGGCGTTGTGAACTTGCCAAACGGCACCGGTAAAACCGCTAAGGTTTTGGTGTTCGCTCGTGGCCCAAAGGCTACTGAGGCTCAGGAAGCTGGCGCTGACATTGTTGGTGATGACGAGCTTATCGAAAAGGTTGCCGGTGGCTTCCTTGACTTCGATGCAGTCGTTGCAACCCCAGACATGATGGGTAAGGTTGGCCGCTTGGGTCGTGTTCTCGGTCCTCGTAGCTTGATGCCAAACCCAAAGACTGGCACCGTGACTATGGATGTAGCCAAGGCTGTTGCCGACATTAAGGGCGGTAAGATTGAGTTCCGCGTGGATCGCCAGGGCAACCTGTCCTTCCTCTTCGGCAAGCTCTCCTTCGATGCTAAGGCTCTTGAAGAGAACTTCAAGGCTGTCGCAGACGAAATCCGTCGCTTGAAGCCAAGCACCATCAAGGGTCGTTACATTACTAAGGTAACTGTGACCTCTACGATGGCTCCTGGTGTTCCAGTTGATATCGCCAGCATTGCTGCCTGATTTATTGCTTGCGTAGCTTATGCGAAAGCATGGCTGGTAAGTAGTAGATTAAGTTTAAAACTTATAAACGCTGAAAATGTGCTCTTTTGAGTCATGTTTTCAGCGTTTTTTGTTACTTGCGTTACTGCGTTTCTGCGTTAGTAACGAGTAATTGCGATTAGCGTTGCTGGTGCAGTACGCAAACTGTGTTAGTAATGAATAGGTGACTGGAGAGGTTGAGGGCGCGTGGTCGTGCGCGGCGTGTCGCGGGGGAATGGCGGTTTTGCAACGGTTTTGCGGCTGGTTGGGGGAGTATTCAAGAGTTTCCTGAGAGTTTTCTGGGAAAAATCTTTAAAAACCTTGAAATTGACATTTTTACGAAAAGTAATGTGTAATACTGTATTTTTTATACTTAAAAATAGTTTGACTGAAATATTTCCGTAAAAATATAAATGTTTTTTGTTAATGAGTTGTGCGTCTGCTCTTGACTTTTTCGAACGGGGGGGGGGTATGTTAATAACAGCTTCCAGCCGGATGCTCTGCGCTGGTAGTTATTCACAAAACTTAAGTTGTGAATATTAATTTTTTCTTCGCGCGTTTGGCGTGAAGGAGAAGAAGAAAGGAAAATATTATGTTAAATAAGAAGGCTATTGCCGCATTTGCTGCCGGCGCCACCCTCCTCTCCGGTTTCGCTTTTTCTGCTCCAGCAATGGCAGCAGGCTTGGATGACTGGATTAAGGTTCCAGGTATGAGCAGCCACACCACTGATCCAACTGGTCAGCAGTCTGATAATGGTGTTCCTGGTACTCCTGCAGCTGATCCAGAAAGCCATGATCCAATCAACTCTGATTTGCTTCAGCATAACTACAAGGGTCAGTTCGTAGAGGTTTTGAAGCGTGCGCAGACCAATGTTCACCTTTATGATGCTCTTCTCCAAAAGCTTGAAGCTACACAGGCTCACGGCTGGGATGACCTCATCAAGGGTATGGGTGACACCTGCGCTTACTTGAAGGATATTCGTCGTAAGCTTGAGAAGGCTGTTTTGCACTACGGTCATGTTGAAGCTACTGTTAAGGATCTCAAGGCTGAGCTTGCTGAGGATATGAAGGATGCCCTTGCTAAGGGTGATTACGTTGAGGCTCACGAAGTCCAGCAGCTTCAGGCTCAGGTAGAAGCTTTGCTCAAGGTTGCTGATAACAACCGTACTCGCGCTGCTGCCTTGTTGGATTCCGCACGCGATCACGCTAAGGATCAGAGCTGCGACACTGGTGCCAAGGATATCTTGAATGCTATGAAGAAGGAACCAAACTTCCCAGGTAAGAAGGCTCCAGCTAAGAAGGCTGCTGCTAAGGCTGAGGCTAAGACTGCTGCAGCTAAGACCCCAGCTGCCGCTGCTCCATTGGCTAAGACCGGCGCTGCTGTAGCTTTGGCTGCTGTTGCTGCTTCCGTGCTTGCCGGTATGGGTGCTGCTCTTCGCAAGATTCGTCACTAAATTTAGTGAATAATTTTTCACTCAACTTGTGGCATGAGACTGTTTAAGTTTTATGCCACAGGCGACTTGCAAATTTTATTGTGCGTTTTCACTGTTTTGCCAAATCTCTTTCTTCACAGTGCTGGCGTTGATAGTGTTTGTAAGCTAGCTGTTGAGTGTTGAGTCAGTGTTGCTTGTTAGGGAAGCAATGCTGATTAGTGTAAGAGGCTTGGGGAATTGTGCTACTAGGGGCATTCGTTTCCCAAGCCTTTTGCCGTATGTGTTAGTATTTTGGGTTTTGATTAAAGTTTTGGCCTATAACCCAAGTTTTGAAGGTTATTGCTCAAGATATTGAATTAATTCCCAAAATATTGAAGCTCATTTTGAATATTTACTGAATTTTGTTTATTGATTTTGCATTTGCGTGAACAAATGATGTTGCGCAATTTATGTGAGAAAAATTGAGGTTTATTATGTTGAATAAGAAAGCGATTGCTGCATTTGCTGCAGGTGCTACGCTGGTTTCTGGTTTGGTGTTTGCTGCGCCAGCCATGGCAAAGCCGCCTGTTAATGGTGGTTCTAATCCTCCTGCTGTGCAGGGCGATCAAGTTACTACGCTTGATAATGTTGTTTTCAGCTTCAAGGTAGATAACAAGGATCATAAGACTACTGCTATTACTCTTTACAAGAAGGGTGATAAGTACGGTGCTACTAAGGATGATATTACCCATACTGTTGCTCAGATTGGTGCTGGCTTGTTAGCTCAGGTGCAGAATAATCTTACTCCTGCTCAGGGTGATTCTGTAGTTGATACTGGTACTGTAGCGCCAATTACTTATCCTACAACTATTAATGCTGGTGAGAACGCTATTACAGTTACTCTTACATATAAGAGCGATGTAACTGATGATGTTGTTACGACTATGGCTGGTCTTGGTGATTTTAAGACTTTTGAAGCTACACTGAAGCAGCAGAAGAAGAAGATTAGTCCTGTCCAAAAAGCCTTATTTGACGCTCAAAGAGCGAAGGTTGAAGAAGCAATATCTAAAGATAAGGCTAAGAAGGATGCGCTTATTGCTGAGGCTGAGCGTTTTGGCTTGCCAAAGAGTGTTATTGATGCTTTGAAACATTATGCTGAGTCTAAGGAGTCTGCTGCTGTAGCAAAGCTTCTTGAGCAGGGTAAGAAGAATGCTAGGGAAGAGTTAGCTAAGAAGGCTGAGAAGGAAGGTTTCGCTTTCGTTGCTAAGCTGATTCGTAATTCCAAGAAATCTACTTTGACTGCATTGAAGGCTTTGCTTGCTGAGGCTGAGCGTGAAAAAAGAAATATTAACAATGGCGTAGCTCCTGCAGTTAATAATGTGCCTGAGTATAATGGTGCTGATTTGTTCAAGGGCTTGACTTATGACCAGGCTAAGGCTTTGTACGAGGAAATGAACGCTCATGCAGAAGCTGCTAAGAAGGCTGCTAAGGATGGCAAGCTTGATGCTGATACTGTAAAGCTTCTTGCTCAAGCTAAGGCTGCTTTCCAGAAGATTGTTAAGGCTGAGATTGAGAAGATTGCTCAGCAGGCTGAGAAGGAAGGTTTCACTTTCACTGCTAAGCTGATTCGTAAGGCTAAGACTGTTGAGGGTGCTCGCGCTTTGCTTGCTGAAGCTGAAAAGAGCAAGAAGCTTACTCCAAAGCCTATTAATCCTTTGACTCCTGTTCCAAGTCAGCCTAGCGGTAATGGCGCTGGTACTGGCAACGGCGCTGGAAATGTTGCTGGTAATACTAATGACAATAAGACAATGAAGAATGCAACGAAGAATGCTGCAAATGTTGCTGCTCCATTGGCTAAGACTGGTGCTGCTGTAGCTTTGGTTGCTGTTGTTGCTTCTGTGCTTGCTGGTGTGGGTGCTGCTCTTCGCAAGATTCGCCACTAAGCTTTTAATGCACAGAAGTGCATGATTGCTTAACTATTTGTGAGCGTGCTGTATGCGAATACGGCACGCTCACTTTTTAATATTGAGTTTAGTATTATGTCTGTTTGCTGATTATCCATAGTTTGTTCTGTATTGAGTTCTGAACATTCTCTTATACTGCTAATAGTTTGTTTATTACAACAAAACGCCTTTATTTAGTGTTTTTTCTTTAAAATACTTTCTATTTGTGAAAAATTGGTGTACCCTGTGTTATTGTAATTTAGATTGGTATATTCCGAGTTGGTGTATTCCGGGTTGGTTTATTCCAGTTTTAATATTGGTATCTGGCTTCTGCGTGTTAGCCCTAACTTTTGCGCGGGGATCAGATAAAAGAGATTGAAGGTCTAATATGTTAAAGAAGAAGACCATTGCAGCTTTCGCTGCAGCTGCTACTTTGCTTGCAGGTTGTGCTTTTGCTGCTCCAGCAATGGCTGATGATGAAATCGATACTCATGTTCTTGAGTACGGTACTCCAGATCCATTGAACGGTGAGAATTTGTATCCAGAGACTCATGAGGCTCCTGCTAATCCTAAGGGTTACAATGACCCTACCCAGGTTCCTGATATGAATCACTGCTACAAGAACGCTTTGGGCACTGTAGTTTGCGAGCCTGCTACAAAGACTTTGTACAACAGAGCTCTTACCAGCAATTTCCATGAGAATGATAAGAAGCCAGCCCCAGCTGCTCCAGCTCCAGCTGCTCCAGCTAAGGCTAAGCTTCCTAAGACCGGTGCCGCGGTAGCTGTGATTGCTGTCGTTGCTTCTGCTCTTGCCGGCATGGGTACTGCTCTTCGCAAGATTCGTCACTAAATTAGTGCCGTAAGTATAAATAATATATTATTATTGTTTGTGCTTGCTTTATTCTTGCATTTAGCGTGTGATGTAAAACCTTTGGTTTTGCGTCGCACGTTTTTTGTTTGTAAAGTTAGACTTAATGTGAATCGCGAATTCTACCAATTGTTATAGCTGTTTGCAGCACATAAGCGGCGCGCGGATCCGTAGCATCCCATCCTGTAGTTTGCGCAACTTTACGTAAACGGTAACGAACAGTATTTGGATGCACATTAAGTTCGTGTGCTGTTTGGTCAAGAGCTCCACCAAAGCGCAAGAACATGTCAATAGTTTCCAAAGTCGGATCGTCATGACTGTAAGGAGCCAAACTTTGATACACCTTGTTGTAAAGAGTATCAAAAGCTGTGGCATCGCCAATAAGTGCTCGCTCCGGAAGCAAATCATCCGTGTGAATGATTTGCGGCAAATGCTTTACTGCTGGAGCAACAGCAATCGCGGCAAGAGTAGCAGTAAGAGCGGAAGAAATCTGCTCAACGCCCTCAACCATGCTACTAACACAAATCGTCTTATGAGAATTCTCAAAAACTTTGCACAGCTTCTCTAAAGCCTGATCGCTAGGATTTTCGCGTACAGCAAGCAGAATAATATGAGAAGGTGCTGCAAAAGTAGAAGAATTTTTCGTAGATGCTGATATCAGTGCTTGCGTTTTTTGCCAAGCTCCCGTAATGCGCTGCAAAGCACTACTTTGTGTGCGCTCAACTATTGCATCATATGCATTGCAACTGCTAAGCTGTGGCCAAATATTTCGGCGCAAAGTGTCAGTGTTATCAGGTGGAATATCTGGTGCTGGCTTGCGATTTGGTCCGTCATCTGGCTTAATTGCAGTGCCGAAAGTTCCTGCAATAACAATAACTTTTGGCGAATCTGACCATTGAAGTAAATGCATGAAAGCGTCAATACGAGCATCTGCAATACCATTCATTAAGCACGTGGCAATAATCGAGTGTAATTGCAAGCGCATCGCCGCGTCAAAAACTTGGCCATCACGACCGTCGAAAATTCTAAGCGGTTCCGAGCTAGTTGATTTTTGCGCGCTGGGCAATGGAGTAAAACTCGGTGAATTATTACCTTTAGTATTTTCAGAAGATTGACTTGAATGACTCGAACGACTTTGATTTGATGAAAGACGATGCCACAAGTGGTGCTTGTGCTTTTCTTCGTTTTCTTGCTCTGCTTTAGAAGAGCTCTCTTGATCATTTGATACAGCGTTTACTTGCGTTTTGTTTAACTGTTGATTTTCAAGAGAATTGGCAATATTAGAATCCTCCGCGTGCTTTTCTGCTGCCTGTACGTTTGCTAGTATCGAAAGAAAATCGCTACTAAGTAGGCTGTTTCCTGCAAGTTTATCTTCATAATTTTCTTCGGACATGATAGAAGAAGCAGCGCTGCTATCTTGCGCAAACTGAGGTGTATTCTTCTCGTCCATCTTATGCCTTTGATCCTAACATTCTCTACTATTATAGCGCGATTGAGTAAAAGTATCTCGCCAAAAAGTAAGTGCTACAAAGCAGAAAACAAAAGCTAACGGTAGCATGTGTCGCTCAAAATTATTAGCTGGAGCAAGAATCATAACTCCAACCAGCAAGGCAAGTGGAATATGCCATAACAATGTGCGCCAACGGCGAAGAATAATTTCTGCAACTCCAATAAGTAGTGTAAAAATAACGAAAGTATTTCCGTGAATTGGCCAACTTAAAACAGGAATATCACTAAACGTGCTAATGTCTTCTGCAAATTTAGTTCGCCACTTAGGATTCCAATATTTAATCCAATCAGATTTGTGTATGCTGTCAGTGTCTATGTAGTATTCTGGCCCAACATACGGGCGGTCAAAAATATCAAAGTATCCGTAAGTCTTTGCAAGAAAAGCGTCAGTTGCCACAAATGGACTATGCGTAATCATTTGCCACCAAGCGAAATCTAATTTACGGATATTATCTTTAGTAACGTATCGCCAACGATAACTCACTTTTTTAGATTGCAATCCGGAAGATTTCACAGGGTCTGCGTCATAAGGTTTGTATGCTTCTGCAGTTTGATCCAGATTAAAAATTGGTGCAATAATGCGCTTTGCACTACGCGGTATGCTATGCGGATCGAGCTTAGCTATACGTGCAATTTGTTGTAACTGAATGCCGCGACTCTCAATAGGATCGCCGCTAATAATAGCACCGCTCGAAATAAGCATAATTAACGAGCCGTGAATCACAACGATTGGAAGCAAAATTCCGCAAACCCACAAACGCCAGCGTTTGCGCTCAAAAATAATTAAAAGCATGAATTGAACAACCAGAATATACCAAGCGTATTTTGCAGCAATAAGCATTACACACACTGAAACAATTAATTCCAAAACAGTGTGAAGTCTAGGCTTTTGCGCATTTAGCTTTGTGCTAGGTGTATTTTTAGTGTCGTTCGCATGATAGCAATTAGTTAACTCGTAATTTATACCAAACCACCAAACAAAAGCGAACGCAAAAAGCGGAGATTTTGTAAGCGCAATAGTTGAGCACAACACAAGCGGATTAAGTAAAAACATAAGCAGAATAACGAATCTTGCAAAAGTTGTTGTGCTGCAATTTGTTGAGCTAGATTCTGCATCAAGCCAAGGTTTGTTTAAGAAGCGGTGTGCTGTTGCAGAAACGCACCATGCTGCAAATGCAAATTGTGCAAAGGCAAGAAGTGCAATTCCAGCGTCGTTTGAGTCGGTAAAGTATCTGGAGACTGCTGTTGTTGCGCCATAAATAACAGTTAGAACAATGTTGTGCTGATCTGTTAAATAAGTTGGATGAGTTGGCCACAAGTAGTGCGCAGTTGGGTAAATATCCATTGGGACAAAGCTAAAGAAGCCGATATAAGGCTGGTCTAAGCCTGTAATTTTATTCCAAGTCCAACTGTACTCACGAATTTGCGAGCATATATCTGCACCGTATGCGGCAAGTAACGTAGCTGGAACCCAAATCCAGCCCACGAAAAAAGTAAGAAGTAGGTTTCTTCTGTTGCGAGTGGAGTGGTTAATGAACCATTTAGTGCAATTAAAAAATAGTTTTGCAGATTTTAAAAGAAAATGCGAAATATTGCGGAAAATAGCGTGTTTAATAGTAAATTTTTGTAATTTTGACTGTTTTTTATTTTCACTATTTTTTCTTAACGCAATTGACTTTATTAATTTCATAAAACGTTGATATTTAGGCAAAAACTTTTTATTTTTACCGTAGTAAATAAGTGCAGTCAGTATTAATGCGTATATTATGAAGGCAGCAACGAAAATAAAAGCATTAACCAACGAAAAATCAGCGATTGATCCTAAATGAACTTTAATATCTTGACTGCGGAAAATTGGCCCCAGGCTAGTGCAAAAAGCAAGTATAAAGCATAACAAAGCAGCAAGAGTGTAATCTAAAAAACGTGCTACAACAGCACGCAATTTGCGCGGTTTCTTGTACTGCTTTTTGCGACGTATGCGCTCCATGTGTTAACACCTGCTTAATTGATGCCTAGCTATTTTGGTTGCTATTGCGCGCAAAACATGCAATTACGCGCGCAAAAATATAATCTGATGTAAATTATACATATGACTATTTTTTCTTCGCAAAGTGTGGCATTGATGCCGCAGACATCAGAAGTAGCAGATTTGGTAAAATATTTCGCAATTACAGATTCTACGCAAAATATTGCGCGAGAAATGATACAAAAAGGCGAAATAATCGCGCGAGATGACGGAAAGCCAGCAATAGTTGCGATTGTGGCAGACGAGCAAACAGCAGGAAGAGGACGATTAGGGCGCGCGTGGGTAAGCCGACCGGGAGAAAGCTTTTTAGTTTCATTCGTAACTTTGCTGCCTAAGTCAATTGTTATGGACGCGAGTCACAACGGGTGGCTGCCTATTATTGCAGGGCTTGCAGCTCGTGACGCACTTCTAGAAACGTTTAAAGAGTGCGGAAGTTCGCCGATACACGGTGATGCTTGCGCGATAAAACTTAAATGGCCTAACGACGTGTTTTTGCACGATTGTAAAGAAGGCGGAATCTTAACAGAAATTGTAGCCGATCCAAGCAAAGACAATGTTGTTGGAGTAATTTTTGGAATCGGATTGAATTTGTGCGTGCCGCAAGAAGTGCTGCCAATTAAGATGGCAACTTCGTTGCAAATGCATATGACTGATTTGCCGGAATCTAAAGAATTGCGTGATACGATTGCTGCAAAAATAGTTACTGGATTGCGTTCTAGACTTGGCGATTTTATGCGTGATTATCCAAGTAACGTTGCAGATTTGCTTCAAGAAGTAAATGGTGTGTGTTGGACTCTTGGACGCGAAGTTAACGTGCATCCAGTTGACGGAAGCGTAGTGACAGGAACTGCTGTGCGGCTTGGAGAAGATGCGTCGCTTACAATTCGTGAGGCATCTGGCGAGGAAATTGTGGTAAAAAGCGGCGATGTGCACGCAGTTGCGTATGAAGCGCGACGACCTGCTTGAGTGCTGCGATTTAGCGCGCGAAAGCAATTCGGAGCGCCGAGCTTGCTCAGACGGAAAGTCCAGTGGACTTTCCGTGCAAGTTCAACAGCGAGCGCTTAAAGCGCAAGCGTCAGCTGTTTGCTAGTTATCTCAGTTAAAGAGCAAGTGCGCGGCAATCTTATACAAAACGGCATTCCTTTTACAGTCGTGTAAAGGAAATGCCGTTTTTCTGCAATATAACGTTTCCGTTACGCGCGCTTTTTGTTAAGTGCGTTGTACAAGCCGGAGCAAGCCGCGCTCGCAACAAAAGCCTTAATCAAATCGCCAATCATGAAGATAATCAAGGTTGCGGCGGCAGTTGAAAGTGGCATGCCAGTTAGGTAGCTTTGACCGAAAATGCCGAATGCGTAAATCACGATCGTGCCGATTATAGAAGCTACAGAGTAAGTGCAGAAGCGTGCGAAAGTCTTCTTGAAGGAGTTTTCTGGCATCATTGCGTCAAGAGCTACGTCGAATACGCGCTTCAAAGCTGCAGTTGCAGCAACGCCAAATATGAAACCGGCTAAGAATCCTGCAGTAGGGCCAACAAAAACAGCCCAGCCGCCCTTAAAGCCAGCAAACACAGGCAAACCTGCTGCGCCAACAGCAAGGTACATAACTACAGAAGCTACGCCTTCGCGCCAGCTCAAAGTTAAACCAATAATGCACAAAACAAGAGTTTGCAACGTAATAGGCACAGGAGTAATAGGAAGATAAATTGCGCCTGCCATGGTAGAAAGAGCCAAAAGCACAGTGAGAAGCGCTGGCTTTGCAAGCCATGCTGCAGCTACTTTCAACTTATTTGCAACGTTTGAATTTGCTGCTGCTGTTGCTGCATTATTTTGATTTATGTTAGTCATGAAAACCTTCTTTTGGTTATTTCCGGTTTGCCGTTTGCGGCTAATAGGTTGTCAATTAAACGGTTTTTCCGGTTGTTTTCCGTTTCGCTAATCACATTACGTGCCTAAAAAATCATGTGCATTGGAGAAGTGTACAAAATTTTGCTCTAGCTTTTGTGTATGTCGACTCATCCGTAAACGCAACTTTTCTAATATCTTGTAACGTATGGTTACGAATATCAAAAAAATTCTCATCGCAAACCGCGGTGAAATTGCCTTGCGAGTTATTCGCACGGCTCACGAAATGGGCATTTCTACCGTTGCTATTTACGCACCTACTGATCGCAATGCGCAGTTTGTAGAAATGGCAGACGAAGCATACGCACTTTCCGGAGACACGTATCGCGATACTTATTTAAACGAAGACGCGATTCTTGACATTATTAAAAGAAGCGGCACGGATGCCGTGCACCCGGGTTACGGATTCCTTTCGGAAGTTGCGTCTTTTGCGAAAAAAGTTAACGATGCTGGGGTTATTTGGATTGGTCCTCGCCCAGAAGCGCTTATTGACTTGGGTGATAAGATTACGGCTCGTCGCGTGGCAGTTCGCGCGAAAGTGCCGCCAGTTCCAGGCATTTCGGAGCCGGTAAAAGATATTCGAGAACTTTTAACTTTTGCGCAAACGCACGGATATCCTGTGATGATGAAGCGCACGGATGGCGGTGGCGGACGCGGCATTACAGTCGTTCGTAACGATGACGAGTTGCGAGGCTTTTACATGAATCACGACGCTCTTCAGGGCGGCGACTTAGATGAATATTTTATTGAGCGTTTTATCGACAAGGCTCGCCACGTTGAAACGCAGTGCGGCCGCGACGCTCACGGAAATTTCACCGTATATTCCACGCGCGATTGCTCGGTGCAGCGCCGAAACCAAAAGCTGGTTGAGGAAGCTCCTGCACCGTTCTTGACTGACGATGAAAAAGATCAGCTTTACCGATATTCTCGTAACCTATTTGAAGCTGTTGACTACGTTGGTCTTGGCACGTGCGAATATATGGTGACTTCTCAGCATAAAGTCTACTTCTTGGAAGTTAATCCGCGATTGCAAGTTGAGCACACGGTTAGTGAGGAAGTTAGTGGACTTGATTTAGTGCGAGAACAGCTCAATATTGCTGACGGCGGCGAGTTGATTAAGGATCCAGAACCTCGCGGACACAGCTTCGAGCTTCGCATTACTTCGGAAGATCCTGCTACGAATTTGACTCCAAGTTCCGGCACTTTGACGAAAATAAAGTGGCCTTCCGGTCCTGGTATTCGCGTCGATTTTGGTGTTGAAGTTGGCGATAATATTTCGCCAAAATTCGATTCGATGATGGGCAAGCTTATTATTACTGCGCAAAGTCGCGAAACTGCTGTCGCTCGCGTGCGTCGCGCTTTGAAGGAACTTTGTATTGAGGGCGTGCCAACTCCAGCAAAACTTTTTGAGCAGATTTTTAACGACCCTGAGTTTACTGCGGAAAATCACAGTTTTGACGTGTCTACTAAGTGGATGGAACGCAAGTATTTGAACCGAGTTCCTGCAGCTTCCTTGGGCGGTCAGCCGGCTTCGCTTGTTTCTGGAAAGTCTGCGGATGAATCCGAAAATAAGCAGCCTGCAATGGAATCCTTCATTATTGAGGTTGATAATAAGCGCGTAAAGCTTACGATTCCGCAAGATATTGTTGATAATTTGACTGGCTCGGCGCGAGTTCGTAGCGTTTCTAGAGCTTCGCAGCCTTTGCGCGGACGTTCGCTTCGCGGAAGTACTCACAAATCTGAAGAACAAAAGCAGATTCCTGGCGTAATCGCAGCGCCTATGCAAGCTGTTATTACGCGCGTGAATGTGGCTGAAGGACAGCAGGTTGCTAAGGGTGATTTGCTTGTGGTGCTTGAGTCTATGAAGATGGAAAATTACGTTTACGCGCCGGCTGCTGGTACTGTTACTGGAATTTTTGTGGGGCCTGGTGACGGCGTGGAATCGGGCGCAAAGCTTGTGACGATTGATCTTGCTGGAGACAAAAGCGCAGATAAAGGCGCAGAAAAATCTTCCGAAAAAAGCGATGAAAAGCCGGAAGGAGAGCAGAAATGAGCGCTTTAGTAAAAGAAAAGTCTGAAATCTCTGAAACTTCAGCGAAAACAGTTAATAGCTTTCCTGTTAATAGTTCTGCTGACGATACAAACTTGCAGCCTCGTCGCGGAAAAGCTGCAGTTCAGCACGCAGCACAACTTGCTCGTGACGCAGAACAAAAAGCTTTAGAACGTCAGCACGCAAAAGGAAAGTCAACTGCAAGAGAGCGTCTTGACTTGCTTTTTGACACTGGATCGTTCGTGGAAATCGGACGTTTTAACGGTGGTGACATTAATAACGACGTTGCAGGATGCGCTGTAATCACCGGATTTGGCGAAGTTTATGGCAGAAAAGTTGCAGTTTATGCGCAAGACTTTTCCGTGCGCGGCGGAACTTTAGGCAAAGCTGAAGGCGAGAAAATCTGCCATCTTTTAGATATGGCTGTTGAACTTCGCGTGCCAGTTGTTGCCGTAATTGATTCCGGCGGCGCTCGCATTCAAGAAGGCGTGAGCGCGCTTATGCAATACGGGCGTATCTTCAAAAAAACTTGCGAAGCGAGCGGCTTAATTCCGCAAATCTCAATTATTCTGGGTCCTTGCGCTGGCGGTGCAGTTTATTGTCCTGCGTTAACAGATTTGATTATTATGACTCGCGAGCACTCAAACATGTTTGTAACCGGTCCGGATGTTGTTAAAGCTGCAACCGGCGAGGCTATTAGCATGGACGATTTGGGCGGCGGTCTTGTGCATAACGCAACTTCCGGTGTCGCTCACTATTTGGGAGAGGATGAAGCTGACGCAATTGACTACGCGCGCACAGTTTTGGCTTATTTGCCATCTAGCTGTGAGGTAGAGCCTCCAACTTTTGCCTACGCTGCAACGCGCGCGGATCGCGAAACTGCGCGCGAGTTGGCGAATATTGTGCCAGATAACGACCGTCAGCCTTACGATGTGCTCGACGTGATTCGCAGAATAGTTGACTACGGTGAGTTCGTGCAAGTGCAGGAATTGTATGCTGCTTCTGCAGTGGTTGGTTTTGCTTGTATTGAGGGTCATCCTGTTGGAATCGTAGCAAATCAGCCGAAGGTGAACGCTGGTATTTTGGATGTAAATTCTTCCGAAAAAGTCGCGCGATTTGTGCGATTGTGTGATGCGTTTAATTTGCCTGTGGTGACTCTAGTAGATACTCCTGGTTATAAGCCTGGTTCAGATCAAGAGCACGCAGGAATTATTCGCCGAGGTGCGAAAGTGATTTATGCGTACGCGAACGCGCAAGTTCCACTGGTTACGGTGATTTTGCGCAAAGCTTTCGGTGGAGCTTATATCGTTATGGGTTCCAAGTCGATGGGTGCGGACGTAAATTACGCGTGGCCAACCAGCCAGATTGCGGTTTTGGGTGCGCAAGGTGCTGTGAATATTATTCATCGTAAAGATTTGCAAAAAGCTAAAGAGCGTGGACAAGATGTTGCAGCTCTTAGAAAGCAGCTGGTTGACGAGTATGAGGCGACTACTGTTAACGCAAATCTTTCGTTGGAAACTGGGCAGATTGACGCAATGATTGACCCGGAGCAGACTCGCGATATGATTGCTGGCTCATTGAAACTTTTGCGCAGTAAAAAGCGGGTTTCCAGAACTGGAAAGCATCACGGAAATCAGCCAATGTAAGCAGATTTATAAAAATTATAGGAATTATCAAACTTATAACTAAAAACTATAGAACTACAGAATTTATAAACCTTACAAAACTTACAGAATTTATAAAACTTATCCAAATCAACGAGAAGGAAACATCATGACAACATACTTTTTTGACCAACTCGCTAATAATCCGCACGCACTCGTGTTTGCAGGTCAGTCAACTCCGTGGGTTGAAGCTTTGCGCGAGCTTAGTTCAGACGAAGAATTAAACGCAGAACTTCACGAGTACGAAGCAGGCGCAAAAGCTTTGCTATCGCCAATTTATTCTGAGCTTTTAGCAAATGCAGGCGGCGACATAAACGTGTTTGACGCGCTAGAAAATAAGCATATGAACGCTGCAAACGCGCTTCTTAGTGTGCCTGGAATTACGCTTGCACAGTTCGGTGCAGTGCGCGACTTAACAAATCTTGGATACAACTTTGAAGTAAACAAGCCGTGCGCAGTTTTGGGTCATTCTCAAGGCGTAATCGCAGCAGAAATGGTAAAAGCTCGCATAAAAGCAAAGTCTTGGCAGAAGGCTCGTGCTCAAATCGAAGAGTTACTCGCAATTGCCTACTTAATTGGAGCTGCAGGAGATCGTGAATCTCGAATGCTTGAAATTACTGGTGACGGCGAGCATACGCCAATGCTGTCACTTAAAGGAGTTACTAAAAAGCAGGCAGAAGCGTTAATTTCCCGCGTAGAGCGCACGCGCGGTGAAGTGTCAATTGCTGTTAAAAACGCTTACAATCACGTGGTTATTGCAGGATACCCGGAAGATATGGAAGCTGTTGCAAACGAAGCGCAAAAAGAAACAAAGCGTTCGAAAAAATTGCGCGAAATGAAAGTTCGCGGTGGAGCTGTATTTGCGCCAGTTGCTGAATATTTGGATGTTACAGTTCCATTCCATTCGCCAATGCTTCAATCTGCAGTTGAGCAGGTAGTAGAGTGGGCAAATGAGGCTGGTTTGAACACTACAGTTGCTCGCGAATTGGCTGATGCAGTGCTTGTAACTCCTGTTGATTGGGCTACGCAAATTGGCGAAGTTTTGGAGCAAAACGACGCGCGCTCGCTTTGGATTTTAGACATGGGTCCTAGCGAAGTTCTCGGAAAGCTTACTGGAGTACTTGTGCAAGGAACCGGCGCTGGAATAGTAGAGGCTGCTACCTTGCGCTCGCGTGCAGAGCTTTCGACAGCTGACTCTGCTTCTGAGCCAGAGCGTACGGGCTGCTGGGCTGATTTTGCGCCTCGAGTAATCAACACGCCTGCAGGACGCAAAGTACTTACCAAATTTAGCAAGCTTACAGGCAAAGCTCCTGTGCTTCTTGCAGGAATGACACCAACGACAGTAGAGCCGGAAATCGTTGCTGCAGCAGCAAATGCAGGCTACTGGGCTGAGCTTGCTGGCGGCGGTCAAGTAACTGCAGAAGTTTTCGATCGTCATATGAAGTCGCTTGAAAATCAGCTTCGTGAAGGCGCAACTATTGAATTTAACGCCATGTTTATGGATCGCTACCTGTGGAATTTGCAATTTGGTTCGAAGCGAATCGTGCCAAAAAAGAGGCAGTCGGGAGCTCCTATTGATGGTGTAGTTATTTCTGCAGGCATTCCAGAACTTGACGAAGCCAAGGAATTAGTAGCATCCTTGCAAGCTGATGGATTCCCTTACGTAACATTTAAGCCTGGAACAGTTGATCAAATTCGTCAAGTTGTGCGAATTGCTAAGGCTGTTGCTCCAGCAACGATTATTGTGCAGGTTGAGGGCGGTGCTGCAGGCGGTCACCATTCGTGGGAATCTCTTGATGATTTGCTTATGACAACTTACGCGCAAGTGCGTGAGTGCGAAAATTTGGTGCTTGTTGCAGGTGGTGGTATTGGTACTCCTGAGCGTGCTGCAGACTACATTTCTGGTGAATGGGCGAGTGAATACGGTTTGCCAAATATGCCAGTTGATGCTGTAATGATTGGCACAGCTGCAATGACAGCAAAAGAAGCGCATACAAGCCCTGAAGTAAAGCGTATGCTTGTGGAAACTCCGGGTATTGCGATGCCAAAATCTTCTAGCATTGAAGGTTTTGATGAGGATCCGTTCGCGCCAATGGGTGAGCGTTGGGTGCCTTCTGGCAAAGTGATTGGCGGTGTGACGAGTGGTTTAAGCCATTTGCACGCAGATATTTACGAGTTAGAAAACGCTTCTGCTCGCTGCGGTAGATTGCTCGTTCATATGATGAAACATCCTGAAGAGCTTGAATCACGTCGCGATGAAGTAATCGAAGTGCTTAACTCTACTGCAAAGCCATATTTTGGTGACGTAGAAAGCATGACTTACTTGCAATTTGCTCAACGTTTCCTAGATTTGGCATACCCTTGGGTGGATCCGACTTACGCAGATCGCTACATGCATTTGTTACAGCGTATTGAAGCGCGTTTAATTAATCAAGATTCAGGCGAATTTACTTCTATTCTGCCTTCTATTGAAGAAGTTTCTAAGCACCCTCAAGCTGCTTTATATACGCTGATTGATGCGTTGCCTCAAGCTCGCGAGATGAACGTTGTGCCGATGGATGCCGCTTGGTTCCCAACTTTGGTGCGCGAATACCCTAAGCCAATGCCATTCGTGCCAGTTATTGACAACGATTTGTTGCGTTGGTGGGGTCAAGATCAGCTTTGGCAGTCGGAAGATTCGCGTTACTCGGCAGATGCTGTGCGTGTAATTCCGGGACCGATTTCCGTGGCTGGAATTACGACTATGGATGAGCCGATTGCCGATATTCTGGGACGTTTTGAAGCAGCTGTGCTCAATCGTGCAGAATCTGGATCTGAAACTGGAGTAGAAGCAGAAAATAAGGAAAATGCGGCGAGCAAGTCTTCAAAATCTGCTTTTAGTCAGATTGCTGATGCTAAAAACGTTGAAGCTTACGTGCGTGCATGCCCGAATATTTCTTGGGTTGGTCATGTAACTGCAAACCCTGCTTACGGAACGTCTTTAGGAGACGAAAATTACGTAATTACAGTAACTTCTAGTAATAATGACGTAATTTCGCTTGATTTAGATATTAAGCTAGATACATTCTGGGATAATCAAGAAAATCAGGAAGCAAAACACTCCACAAAAAACGCTGCAAACTCACCAAAACGCAAGCATGCAGTACGAGATATTGTAATTCCGCTAACTGTTGACGCAAGTCAAGCTGGAAGCATACCAGTAGTTGACCGCGAGCGCTTGCCAAAGCACGTGTACGAAATGCTTGCAGCAACCGCAGGTATTGGAAATACAGCGATTACTGGCGATGTGCTTGACGCTATGCCTAAGGTTGAAACAGTAAAAGAAGATGGCAGTTTGGCAAAATTGCCGGAAGATTTGATGGCAGAAGGTTATAGAGATTTCCCGTTTGGATTGGTTCATTCTTCCTATACTTTCTCAAGAAATCTTGGAATTGATCACGAGTCTGCTACTGCTGGAAGACTTCCAGATGGATTGCTTGCTTCTCGCATTGTGCCAGACGCGTTAGTAGGTCCTGCTTGGCCGACTATTTACTCGGCTTTGGGTTCCGTAATGGTTGATGGATACCCGATTATTGAGGGTCTGCTTAACGCTGTTCACTTAGATCATTTAGTAGAGCTTGACGTCGATGCTGAAGATTTTAAAAAGTATGTCGACAAGCGAATTAATTTGCTCGGCTGGGCTGAGCCGTATGCAGAATCTGCTTCCGGACGCGTGGTAACTATTCACGTAGTGCATACTGCTGCAGATGGAACTCGTTTGGCTCATGAAACTGAGCGTTTTGCTATTCGTGGACGAAGCTTCAGCAACGCGCTTCCTGCTCCAGCTGCGCAATATGGCGAAGCTGCAGGATTGCACGGATATGAAATTGAAGACACTCCTCGCAGAGCTTTGCGCAGAGTAGTCGTTCGCGCTCCTCACGATATGACCGCTTTCGCGCGTACTTCTGGAGATTTCAACCCAATTCACACTTCTAAGCGAGGTGCTGCAATTTCCGGTCTTTCTGCTCCTTTGGTACACGGTATGTGGCTTTCTGCAACAGCTCAGCATGTGGCTCAAGCGGTTGATGAAAAAGGTGCTCGCTACGAGCTCATTGGCTGGTCCTACAACATGTACGGCATGGTTCAGCTTGATGACGAAGTAGAAATCACAGTTGAACGCGTTGGAAAAGTTCGTCGCGGCGGACTTGCTTTGGAAGTTACATGCAGAGTTGATGGGCAAATCGTGTCTAAAGCAAGCGCACTTACTCGCGCTCCACGTGCAGCATTCGTATACCCAGGTCAGGGTATCCAAAAGCAAGGAATGTCGCTGGATGAGCGCGCAAAGTCACCTGCAGTGCGCGATACTTGGGAGCGAGCAGACAAGCTTACTCGCGAAAAGCTTGGATTCTCAATCCTCGCAGTCGTGCGCGATAATCCAAAGGAGCTTACTGCTCACGGCGTAACTTATCACCATCCTGAAGGATTGCTTAATTTAACGCAATTTACGCAAGTTGCGCTCGCAACAGTTGCCTTTGCGCAAACCGCGCGTTTGCGTGAAGCAGGATGCGATATTTGGCCTGCTTACTTTGCTGGTCACTCGCTTGGAGAATACAATGCTTTGAGCTCCTTTGCGCAAATTATTCCACTCGAAACTGTGCTTGAATTGGTGTTCCACCGCGGATCTACAATGCATCACTTGATTGAGCGCGATGCACAAGGTCGCTCGAACTACCGCATGGGTGCGCTTCGACCAAACCAGTTTGGAGTATCAGACGAAGGCGTAAACGCTTACGTTGATGGCATTTCCAAGGCTACTGGCGAATTCTTGCAAATTGTAAACTACAACTTGGCAGGTCAGCAGTACGCAATTGCTGGAACTATTAAAGGCTTGAAGGCATTGGCGGCAGACGCTTCTAAGCGCGCTAAGGAGTATGGCGGCAAGCCTCCATTTATGTTTGTTCCAGGAATTGACGTGCCGTTCCACTCTCGAATTCTTCGAAAGGGTGTGCCGGAATTCCGTGACAAGCTCGATTCGCTGCTGCCGAAGCATATTGATTACTCTGTGCTTGTAGATCGTTACATTCCAAACCTCGTGGCTTGCCCGTTTGAGCTTACGCGAGAATTTGCGCAAAAGATCTTGGATGTTGTGCCATCTGAGCGCATTGAAGCAGCTTTGGAAGATGAAACTACGTGGAAATCTTATGCAGAGGATGAGCAGAAGCTCGGTAGATTGCTTCTTACGGAGCTTCTTTCATGGCAGTTCGCTTCTCCAGTTCGTTGGATTGAAACGCAGGCTCTTATGTTTGCCGATCGCGCTCGTGGTGGTCTTGGCGTTGAAGAGTACGTTGAAGTTGGTTTAGGAAACGCGCCAACTTTGGCAAATCTTGGTGCTAAAACTCTTGCTTTGCCGGAGTTTAGTGGCGAAAAAGTGACTGTTTACAACGTTGGTCGTGATGAAGGCCGCGTTTATATGACTGACACTGATTCGCTTGTGCCTGAAGTGTTTACTGAGGAAGATAGTCAAGAAGCAAGTAGCATTGCTGATGCGACTGCTGCTCCTGCTGCTCCTGCAGCAAATGTTGTCTCTGCTGCTCCTGCGGCTTCTGCTCCTGCAGCTAATGCAGCAGCAAGCGGACCTGTAGCAGACTTGCCATTCAAAGCATCCGACGCAATCTCAATGCTTATTGCGTATAGTGCAAAAATCCGTCTTGACCAAATCGGCGACACTGATACAACGGATACTCTTACAAACGGCGTATCTTCGCGCAGAAACCAGCTTCTTATGGATATTAGTTCCGAGCTTGGCGTGGCAAGCGTGGATGGTGCTGCAGAAGCTCCAATGAGTGCGCTTAAAAAGTTAGTTGATTCGGTTGCTCCGCGCTATAAGGCTTTTGGTGCTGTGCTTTCCGATATTGTGCGCGAACGTTTGCGTGCGCTTTTCGGTGCAGCCGGTGTGAAACCCGCGCAAATTGACAAGCGAATCTCTGAAGTTTGGCAGCTTGGCGAAGGCTGGCGTGCGCACGTTCTTGCGGCTTTGGTTTTGCAAACGCGTGAAGGTGCTAGCGTGCGCGGTGAAAATCTTGCGCAACTTTCAACTGATCCTGCAAAGAATACTGCTGCAGCTGACGCTTTAATCGACGCAGCAATTGCGCAAGTTGCTCAAGCTCACGGCGTTAGCGTTTCTCAGCCTGGTGCTGCTGGCGGCGCAGGCGGTGCTGTTGTTGATTCTGCAGCTCTTGACGCTTTCGCTCAGCAGGTTGTTGGCGCAGATGGCGTACTTGCTGCAACTGCTAAGTTTGTGCTAGCAAAGCTTGGTGTTGAGACTCCTAAAGCAGAAACTGAAAGTGACGAAAATGCTGCTGTTGTAGCTGCTGTTGAAGCTGAGCTTGGTGCGGATTGGCCAAAGCAAGTTGCTCCTCGATTTGATGAGCGTAAAGCAATTCTTTTCGACGACCGCTGGGCCTCTGCTCGTGAAGACGTTGCTCGCTTGTACTACAAGTATGCTGGAAAGAATGTTGATATTCAGGTAAATGAAGTTTCTGAAATCTTAAATGATTTTGGTAGTTTCCTTGGTGCAGGGGAAGCAGTAGCTTCGGAAGCTGAGTGGTTTGCAAGTCTTTCTAAATCTCGCGAATTAAACAATCTTGCAACAATATTTAATGATATTGCTCACGATTCTCGCACTAAACTTGCGCAAAACAACGCTGATACTGCTCAAGCGACTCGTTTTGCAGGAGAAGTTGCAGTAGTTACAGGTGTTGCTCCTAATTCGATTGCTGCTCGCGTAGTAACGGGCTTGCTTAAGGGTGGAGCTACGGTTATCGCAACTTCGCACAGTTTCAAGCCGAGCGTTAAGTCTTGGGCGAAGAAAGCGTATCGCGAAAACGCTCAAATGGGCGCAAAGTTGTGGCTTGTTCCAGCAAACTTGTCTAGCTACCGCGATGTTGACGCGCTTGTAAAGTGGGTTGGCACAGTTTCGAAGAAAGTTAGCGGCGCAACTACTACTATTTTGAAGCCTGCTTACGAGCCGAGCATGTTCTTCCCGTTTGCAGCGCCTCCAGTTCACGGCACTTTGGCTGATTCTGGTTCGCTTTTTGAATCGCAATCGCGCTTAATGCTGTGGGGAGTGGAGCGTGCAATCGCCGGATTTGCGCAAATTGGAGCAGATACGGATGTGCAACATCGTATGCACGTTGTGTTACCTGGCTCTCCAAACCGCGGTATGTTTGGCGGCGATGGTGCTTATGGCGAAGTCAAGAGTGCTTTCGATGCGATTGTGAACCGTGCGCATGCAGAAAGTGTGTGGTCGGATCGCGTGACTTTTGCGCATCCTAAGATTGGATGGGTGCGTGGAACCGGCTTGATGGGTGGAAATGATCCGCTTGTGGCTGTAGTTGAACGTCATGGCTTAACTACCTACTCAACGCAAGAAATGGCAGATCGTTTGCTTGATTTGTGCACGAAGGAAGCGCGCGAACAGGCTGCAATTGCGCCTTTGGATGTTGATTTTACGGGTGGATTAGGCAAGGAGCCTCTTGATTTGAATGCTCTTCGTGCAGAAGCGCTGGAAGATCAGAAGCGTGCTGAAGCTGCGGAAGAAGCGGCGGAAGCTGTAGAAGAAGCTGCAGAATCTTCTGCTAAATCAACTGCTAAATCAACCAACAAAGCACTTCCAACTCCTTACGTGCCAACTCAGCCGCGAGTCAACTTGGCTGATTGGAAGAACGTAACAGCGCGTCCAGAAGACGAAATTGTGATCGTCTCAGTCGGCGAGCTTGGACCGTGGGGTTCCGGACGTACTCGTTTCGAAGCAGAACTTGGAATTCACGAAGATGGATCCGTGGAGCTTTCTGCAGGAGCAGTACTGGAATTGGCTTGGAATATGGGCTTGCTTACTTGGCAGGATTCACCAAAGCCAGGCTGGTACGATGCGGACGGCACGCTTGTTCCAGAAGAAGATATTGCAGAGAAATATCGCGATGAAGTAGTTGCGCGCTCCGGTATTCGACCATTCGAAACCGGCATGGGTGGCGACTACAAGGATGGAGCGAACGAAGAAGAAGCAGAAATCTTCCTCGATCACGACGTGAGCTTCAGCGTTCCAACAGAAACAATTGCGCGCGAATATGTGGCACTTGACGAATCGCACACTGAAATTGCTCGCGATGCAGAATCTGGCGAATGGACTGTTACGCGCAAGGCAGGTTCTATGATTCGCGTACCGCGTAGGGCTGCAATGACCAGAACCGTCGGTGGACAATTCCCTAAGGGCTTCGATCCGCTGAAGTGGGGAATTCCTGCTTCAATGGTTGGAAGTGTTGACACGATTGCGCTGTGGAATATTGTCACAACTGTAGACGCTTATATTTCTGCTGGTTTCACACCTTCGGAGATTTTGCAATCTGTGCATCCGTCAATGGTTGCTTCCACGCAAGGAACCGGTTTCGGCGGCATGAGCTCAATGCGAAAACTGTACTTGGATCGCTTCCTTAACCACGAAATTCCTACGGATGTACTGCAAGAGGCGCTTCCAAACGTTGTTGCAGCTCACGTAATGCAAACCTATATCGGCGGCTACGGAAACATGGTTCAGCCGGTGTCTGCATGCGCAACTGCAGCGGTTTCGCTCGAAGAAGGCGTCGACAAGATTGCTCTCGGCAAAGCTGACTTCGTAGTAACTGGCGCAATTGACGATATCGGCGTGGAATCCGTAGTTGGCTTCGGCAATATGAACGCAACTGCCAATAGCGAAGAAATGTATGCGAAGGGCATCGATCCACGATTCTTCTCTCGCGCAAACGATCGCAGACGCGGCGGCTTCCTTGAAGCTCAAGGTGGCGGTACGATTTTGGTTACGCGTGGCGATATTGCTTTGAAGCTTGGCTTGCCTGTTGCTGGTGTGGTTGGTTTCATTCACTCCTACGCTGACGGCATTCACACTTCTATTCCTGCTCCGGGCTTGGGTGCTTTGGCTGCGGGCATGGGTGGAGCTAAGTCTAAGCTCGTGCGTGATTTGGCAGCTCTCGGCGTTACTCCGGACGATATTGCTGTGGTTTCTAAGCACGATACGTCTACGAATGCAAACGATCCGAACGAATCCGAGCTGCACAATACTCTTGCGCACGCAATCGGACGTACGGACGGAAATCCGCTGTTCGTAATCAGCCAAAAGACGCTGACCGGGCACGCAAAGGGTGGCGCGTGCATCTTCCAAATCAACGGTTTGACGCAACTGTTTAGAAGTGGCGTAATTCCTGGAAACGCATCACTTGACTGCGTGGATCCTAAGCTTGCGCGCGACGACCACATGGTTTGGTTGCGTGAGCCGATGCGGATTGGCGATGGTGCAGGTTCTTGTGCAGTGAAGGCTGCTCTCGCAACTTCGCTCGGCTTCGGTCATGTTAGCGGATTTGTGGCATTAGTTCACCCTGGTGCTTTTGAGGCTGCTGTGGCTGCTAGCGCAGGTGTTGATGCGCTTAAGAATTGGCGTACCAAGGCAAATGCGCGTTTGGCTGCAGGTCAGAGGCGATTTGAGGAAGGCATGATGGGCCGATCTGCTTTATTCGAGCCTGTTGAGAATCGTCACTTGCTGAAGGATGGCACGCGCCTTCCGGATGGCACTCGCTACGACGGTCACGAAGCAGAAAAGGCGATGTTGCTTAATCCTGAAGCTCGCCTTAACGCTAATGGATACTACTGCTGAGCCTAAGTAGTTGCAAATGTAAAGAAAAGGTCGGATTTTAGCTTAAATACGACCTAAATTTTACAGGCGTGTAAAATAAAGGTCGTTTTTTAGGCGAAATCCGGCAGAAACTTTACGTCCGTGTAAAATATAAGGTCGTTTTTTAGGCGAAATCCGGCAGAAACTTTACGTCCGTTGTGCACTTCGCGCGCTGCGCTTTGAGCACTACAGTATGTCAACGCGAAATAGTGGGCAAAAACCTGTATATTAAAATGCTCTGTGGTTGAGTAGTTATCGCAATTTGCGAATTTTCTCTTCCACAGAGCATTTAGTTATTTAGTTATTTGGTTTATTTAGTTTTGTGGTTTATGCTGACTATTTCCCAGCATGTACGCCTTACTTGCGCTTCCTTTTGCGAGCAATAACAGCAATCGCTCCACCTATTGCTACTGCAAATGCTGCAACAGCTCCTGCAGCAGCAATAGCGGCTCCAGTGTTACTCAGATTTGAAGTAGTAACCTTACCGGATGAGTGCCGTGCCGGAGCGTTATTTGCTACGTTCTTCGCGTTGCTTGCATTTTGCTTTACAGAGTCTGAATCAGACTTATTCTCATTAGATTCTTGAGTTTTAGCAGTTTGGGTTTGCTGCTTATTGTCCTTAGAATCTTGCTCTTGTTCCTTCTTGTCGCTTTGATTTTGCTCAGTAGGTTCTTCTGGAAGTTGCTCAGGAAGAACGTCAGGAAGCTTATCAGGAAGCGGTGAAGGAGACGGCAAAGGAGACGGCGTTGGGTTTCCTGTTGGGTTCGCTCCAGCTATGCCTGTTACTTCTGGAGAAGTAGTTTCACCCTTCTTCGATTTCGCAGTGATTTGGGTATTGTCTTTTATCTTATTCGCTGGAATCGTTACTTTACCAGTAGTTGGATCAACTGTTACGCCTTCTGGAGCTTTTCCGTCAAACGTCCACTTGCCGTCCGTTCCTTTCTTCACTCTGATTGTTACGAGTGTAGAAGGAGTGGTATCAGGCGCTGGAGTTGGGGTAGGTGTTGGGGTAGGTGTTGGTGTTGGTGTTGGAACCAACGGGGAACCAGGAATAGAGATTCCAGGTATTTCACCAGCCGCTCCAGTTCCTTCAGGAGTGTATGTAATCTCCATAGAATCAGCGTCAGATGGTGGTGTAACAGTTGCAGAGCCCTGCTCGGCACCATCTTGTGGTGTTACCACAAGTGGCCTGTCTGTTGGGATAGGCGTTGGAGTTGGTGCAGGCTTCTCCTTTTCGCCAACTTTAGCAGTTACCACTTCTGACTTGCTCTTGCCAGTCTTATCGCTACTGTCTTCTGATTGCGCAGTAATAGTGCTACCGTGCTTAATCTTGTTTGCTGGAATCGTAACAACGCCAGTTTGCGGATCAACAGTCACGCCGTTAGGTGCAGAGCCGTCAATCTTCCACTCATGCTTATCGCCTTCAGCAACAACGGTAATCGTTGCGGTTGTTTCACTGCCTTCTGGCGTGTAGGTAATTACAACCTTGTTGACACGAGTATCCGTGAGATCCGGCGTTACGCTAGCGCCACCATTGGTTGGAGTGTCAATCTTTGGCTTAGTAATATTTCCGCCGATAGTAATATTTACACTATCGCCCGTCTTTGCATCATCACCCTTACCATTGGTTGGCGTGAGGGTGACGATAGCACCAGGCTTTTGCTTCGGGATAGTAATAGTGAAGTTGCCATCTTTATCTGCAACGCCACTTCCTATTTCCTTGCCCTTTTCGTCGGTAACAATTACCTTCGCGCCTGGAAGCGTCTTTCCAGTGATGATTTGTTTAGTAGAATCATATGGATTGTCTTTTAGCGTTTGCTTGGTAATCTGCGGAGTCTTAAAGCCGGTTACAGCAGTAGCAGGATCAGATGGTTTATCCGTCTTGTTCTTAGCTACTGCAGTAATAGTGCTACCGTCTTCCAAGTCTTTTGCCGGAATCGTAACAACGCCAGTTTGCGGATCAACAGTTACACCTTCTGGAGTGTCTCCGTCAATCTTCCACGTGCCGTCATCACCCTTCTTGACAATAATTGTCTGTTCTGGCTTTTCTGGACCGTTAAGCGGATTTGGCTTGTCGTTAATCACAATCTTGACAACGTTTTCATCGCCGTGTGGCGGTGTTACAGTTACGTTTCCGCCGTTCTTGTGATCGTCGGTTGGTACCGTAATCTTTGGCTTTTGTGGCTTAGCAGTAACTTTTACTTCTACTGGAGTGCCTTCGTTATTACCCTTGCTTGGAACAAGCTCGAGTTTTGTACCAGGATCCTTCTTATCGATTTCGATAGTGAAGTTTCCGTCTTTGTTGGCATCTCCAGTACCAACAGTATTACCGTCATTGTCTTTGACAGTTACTGTGTTTCCTGGCTGAGTTTTACCAGTAATAGTGGTCTTATCAGGCTTATCCGGTGTGTTCTCGGCTTTGTCATCGTTGATAAATAGCTTGTCTTTATCCACAACGTTTACTTTTACTGTTACATTCACAGGAGTTGTAATATCCGGAATATTTACAACAACAGTTCCAGTTTGCTCACCAGTACTAGACGTTGATGGCTTACCGTTAGTTGCCCAAGTAAATGTGGTTTTCTCAGGGAAGTCACCATTATTGGCAATCATGTCTTTTGGATCCGGCAAAGCGGAGTCTTTTTGCACGTTTACCGTCTTGCCTTTTGGATTTGGCACAACGAGCACGTTGACTGGAATGTCAACATCTGGCTCGCCATCCACCTTAACAGTCACAATTCCTGGCTGGTTGCCAGTCTTTGACGTATCAGGCTTCTTCTTCCAAGAAATACTAGCATCCTTAGGTAGATTATTAATAACATCCTTTGGCTGAGGAGTGGTATCCTTGCCGTCAGTCTTTTGCAGCACGGTTACGTCTTTTCCTTCAGGAGATGCTGTAACAGTAATTTTTACAGTCACTTCTTTAGGCTTTTGTCCTGGAACAGTTACCACAACGTTTACTGTTTTTTCGCCAGTTGTAGATGTGTCTGGCTTGCCAGACTTTCCGTCTTTGCCTGTACCCCAAGTAAAGGTAGTTCCGTCTGGGAACTTATCCTTGTTCTCAATGCTGTTCTTAGGATCAGGATCGCTGTTCTGAATAACGGAGGTGTCCTTTGCCTTAGGCTCAGGAGTTACGTTCACAGTAACTTCTACATCAGCAGAAGTTCCAGGCTTTCCATTTACACCTGGAACAGTGACGGTTATTGTGCCTTTCTTGTTGTTGCCAGACTGTTTAGTATCTGGCTTAGTTTTCCACTCGAACTTAGTGCCCTTAGGGAACTTATTCTTATCGGTAGAATCCTTAATAACATCACTTGCGATTGGGAAATCTGTTCCATTTTGTGGAATGTTCACAATATTCGCTTCTGGCGTTGGCAAAACATTAACCGTTACAGGCACCTCTACAGGGGATTGACCTGGGAGGGTAACAATAATCTTGCTGTTCTTTTTGCCAGTATTGTTAGTGTCCGGTGTATCTTCCTTACTCCACTTGAACTGAGTGCCATCAGGGAATTTACTCTTATCGCTAGAATCCTTAATAACATCCTTAGCTTCTGGCAAATCCTTGCCCTGTAGCACGTTGACTTCAGATGCAGTTGGGTTAACAACGTTAACAGTCACGTCAACTTCTTTAGGAGTATCAGATCCAGGAATAGTAATCTTTACTTTGCCTGTTATGTTGGTACCTTCCGTGTTCGTGTCTGGCTTTTTATCCCACTCAAACTGCGTGCCCTCAGGGAACTTATCCTTATTGGAAATCATGTCTTCTGGCTTAGGTTCCGCACCCTTTGGCACAGTCACACCAGTTTTCGCTTCTGGCGTTGGAGCATTAATAATTACAGGCACGTTGATCACGGTTGTTGATTTATCCGGATATGTAACCGTTACAGGCACCTCAAACTTGCCAGCCTTATCTCCAGTAGGAATCTTCTTAGCATCTTCCTTGTCAATAGAGTAAGTTGGCTTATCTTTTTCGTTTGCTGGCCAAGTAGGAATCGTAACCTTACTTGTAATTTCGCTTTCTTCAGGCTTTCCGCTGTCGATATTCTTTTCAAGTGGTTTAGCTTGTGGATTATGCGTATTAGCATCCGTATCCTTAACAACCACATGAACATTTACAGTGTCACTAGTTCCATCTGGGTAAGTAACAGTAACCGGCACATCGCTTTCGCTTGGAGTATTCGTATTTGGAGGCGTTGTTCCAGTTTGAATGGTTTTGGTCGGTTGCTTTTTTCCACTTGGATAATTAGGCACTCTTACTTGATTAGTAATATCTTCATCGCTAATCTTTTCGCCGTGCTTCTTCGTAAGAGTTTTAGCGGTTGGTTCGTAAGAGTCAGAATCCTTATTCAAGATTGTAACGTTTACGTCCACATCTTCGCTTGTTTTGTCCGGATAAGTTACTGTTACAGTTACCGTGTAAACTCCAGGCTCCGAGCCTTTCGCTGGAATCTTCTTCGCATCCTTGACTTTGTAAGAGATTGTACCTGCATCTCCAGCGAAGTGTGGAACCGTAACCTTACCAATAATGTCATCCTCGCTAATAGTTGAGCCGTAAGGCTTTTCTAGCGTAGAAGACGTTGGTGTGTAAATATCCTTGTCAGTATCCTTAACTACCACTGGAACTTCAAGAACAACTTCTGACCCATCTGGGTAGGTGACCTTAACAGGTACGTTAGTTGTGCCAGTCTTAGTCGTATCAGGCAAGTTGTTTTTGTTTACAAGATTTACTTTTGTTCCCTCTGGAGCAGGCTTGTCCTTAACTGTAGAAGTCTTTACAGCTTTCGTGATTTCATCAGCAGTAGGTGCTGGATCATTACGCTTCTTGCTGATAGCTTCTGCGCTTGGCTTGTAGGTCTCTTTATCTGGATTGCCAACTGTTACAGGAACTTCCACGTGATCCTCAGAACCGTCAGGATACTTCACGGTAACCTTAACGTTTACGGTTCCAGGAGTCTTAGTGTTGATAGGTGTTTGACCATCGTCAACTGTGATTGTTGTATCAGCTGGTGGTTGCTTGTTATCGCCAAACTTGACTTTAGCTTTGATTTCTTCATGAGAAGGAACCTTGCCATTATAGTCAACTTTGATTCCATCAGGCTGCTTTGGCTCATACTTCTTATTCTGAGGCTCGCCAACCTTAACGGTTACTGTTGCGTGATCCGTTGAACCATCGCCATAGGTGATTGTTACAGGAACAGTAAAATCGCCAGCTTTAGTTCCGTCTGGAATGTTACTTGGGTTGTCAATAGCAATATTTGCGCCAGTAGGAAGCGCTGTATCTTTACCCTGCTTATCTTTAAGACTAATGCCTTTATCCTTGCCAACACCAGTAATTTTACCGGATATGTTGTTAGTCTTTGGCTTCGAGTTGTAAGCAAACGTAAGCGTATTGCCTTGTGGGTTGTAGCTCTTGCTCTGTGGTTCGCCAATTTTAACTTTTACTGTTGCGTATCCAATAGAGTTATCGCTATACGTTATCTTTACAGGAACTTCGTATGTGCCAGGTTCAGTTCCGCTAGGAATCTTGGTTTTGTCGGAAATTTCAATTGTTGTATTTCCTGTAGGAACTTTGCCAGTAGGCCAAGATATTCCGCCGCCAGTAGAAGTGCTTGTTATGGAATCTTCTATTTGCTTCTTAGTAGAGCCGTAAGACTTTTCTACAGTGTTAGATTTTGGAATATGTGTTCTACTAAGAGCAGTAGCAATAGTTACAGGAACTACAACTTCCGTCGTGGAACCGTCTGGATAAGTAACAATTGCTGTAACCTTAGAGTTTCCAGAAGTTTTGCCATCTGGTAAAGTCTGACCATCTTTTACAGAAATTACCTGTTTCTTAGTTGGGTCTTTGCTTGTATAGTCAGTTATTATTGCATCTTGAATGTCTTTAACAGTTACTGCGCTATTAAATGGTTTTTTGACTTGCTTTGATGTGGCTTTGTGTTCCTCCGCGCTTGTATATACAGCAATCTGAATAGGGAGTTCAGATTTATTACCAGCCTCGTCTGTTACAGTAACAGTACGGCTCCAATGTTGATCTACTACTTCGTCGGTTGGTGCTGTGCCAGTTATATGCACAATAGCAGGGTTCTTAACACTGTGGTTGCTTGCATTGTCAACTGTTAAATTAGTTTTAGTAATTCCGCAGTCAGTTACATTGTCATTCAAACTTGCGCCGACTATTTTGCCGGTGTTGTCGTGAACTTTCAGTGTAAGATCAAACTTCTCACCGCGATGAACTTTCAGTAAGTAATGATCTTTGCTTCCATGTTTTGCTGTTCCTAGATCAGGCTTTTCAATAACAGGCTTAATAGTATCCGTAACAGTAAGCTTTGATGTAATTTCCTTAGTTGAACCATCTGGGAACGTTATGCGAATTTTAACGTCGCTCTGCTTGCCAGGCTTATTCCAATCTGGTTCTTTAACCCAAGAATACGTGGTACCTTTTGGCAAATCTTTCTTGCTAGTTTCCGAGATACCATCCTCAGCCTTTGGATGATTGTTATTATTGCCGTCAGCAGGAATGTTATGAGTTATATCCTTTGGAGTAATCTTGCTAAACTTATCTGCTTGAGTGTGCACAATAAAACGAATTGGAAGATTAGTTTTATTTCCAGAACCATCAACTGCTACAAGAGTCCTAGAGTACGCTCCGGCAGCCATGCCATTCGGCACATTGCCTGCAATCTTTATAGCTCGAGGATCATTTTCGGAACCAGCGCCTTGCTTTGTTGCAAAATCAGATGTAGTCAAGCCTGTTAATAAACTATTAATATTCAAATCTGTAACTTTGCCACTGTTGTCGGTTGCAGTTATTTTCAGTTCGCACTTGTCACCGTGGTACGTGTCAATCTTTGTGTAACTTGTTTTGCCTTCAGTAACCTTTTCGGTTACTTCAGTCCAAGTGTCACCAGGGCCTTTCTTGTACACCTTTATTACTGGTTTCACTGTATCTTGAACTGTTACAGCTACAGGAATCTCCTTAGTTTCTCCTCCAGGAATGCTGACTTTTACTTTGCCAGGCTTTTCTTTCCCAGTTGAATTGGTTTCAGGTTTAGTAACCCAAGTGTATGTTGTTCCAGAAGGAACATTCTTGCTGTTTTCAAATATCTTCTTAGCATCATCATTAGTAAGTTTATGACCTAAGTCAACGGTAATAGGATTTGCTTTTAGCTCGTAAGGTTGCTTAACTGTTAGTTTCACTTCCTTCTCAGTTTTGTTTCCAGCAGCATCGGTAACTGAGAACTTAAGCTTGTGTTCTCCAACTTCGCTTGCTTTCATGCCGAGTATCGTAATTTTTACTTTGCGATCTTTTGGATTATCTTGTGTTCCTTGATAATCAATCTTCAAACGTGAAAAATCACCATTTACAAGTTTCGCTAACGGAGCTGCAATATTGAAGTCGTCAATTTTAATATCATCTTTTGCTTCAAGATTAAAGCTTAAGTCTTCTCCAACTTTTGCAGTTGCATCGTTTGCTGTAAGTGTTGGCTTTTGTTTATCTTCTGTAGCTTGATGGTTTTCACTTCTATCGGAAGATAAATTGAAGGTATTTGTATGTTTATCCTGAGAATTGTTGTATGAACTGCTTGTAACTGCATACACGTTTCCTGCAGGTATGCCACCAGCTACAGTAATAGTTGCTTTACCGTCTTTGATTTCAGTAGTAGAGCCAATTACGCTACCTTTGGCATCGTATAAGGTAACCGTGTTTGTGGCGTCTGGTATAAACCCAGTGCCGACGTTTACTACTACTTTCTGGTTTTTAATTTTTGCGCGACCGTTCAAATCCGTTTCAATAACAGGTGTTTTCGGCTTAACGTTAAATGTTACAGTAGTGTCTTTGCGGCTACCGTCTGTGTAATTTACTCTGACAGTGTTATTAAATTTGCCAATTGTGCTGGAATTAGGCTCTCCGCCGTACCATTCGACTTTTTGCGGCTTAACTTTATTGCCAGAATTATTTTCGAGTGTTATGTAATCGCTTGGTTGTTTAAGTTTATCCCCAACGGTTACAGCGTTCTCGCTGCCTTTTGGTGCGTGCTCAAAAGCGAGTGGCTTTCTAACTATTACAGGAATGTTCACTAGATGGTAGGATCCATCTGCATATATGATTTTTGATGCGACTTGCAGAGTGTTACGAGAATGTTTGAAATGGCTTTCGGACAGATTTGTCTTTGGTAACTTACCAATAAAGGTTACTGTACCATTGCCGTTGTTACCTTTTCCATCATTGCCTTTTATCTGATTTTCCAGTTCTTTTTCAGTCAGCTTATGACCCCAATCAACAGTAAGTGCATCGGCAGTTGGAGCCTTGTACTTCTGGTTCAGGTTCTTAAGATGTACTGTAACTTTCTTTTCTACTTTGTTTCCAGAAGCGTCGGTTGCAGAGACAGTAACCGTGTAGTCAGTATTTGCTGGCGTATTGCCGTTCTTATATTCAAACTTAATTCTACTAACAACATGGTTGTGATGCTTAGCTTCAGTTGCTTCCATGCCATTACTGTTTTCAGTGACATCGCCCTTACCGTTAGGAAGACCGTTAACTGAGAAGCTATTAACCTTTCCGCTGTCATCTGATGTGCCGAAAGTGATTGTAGGAATATCTCCCTGATATACGGTTATGCTGTTGTTTGAATCGCCAATCTCCTTGCCGTTCAAATACAGCTTTGGAGGGATTTTATCGCTTTTTGTGCGCTTAAGATTTGGTTCACTCCAGCGCTCGCGACCAGAAATAAATGTATATGCGGAGTTAGTAGTAGTTCCATAACTACTCGTATTTGCTAATGTATAAGCATCTTGAATGTCGTCAAGAGTGACTCCTTGACGTAATTTTACTTTGCAATGCATGTGTACTGCGTAGTTGACGTTTATAGTTCTTAAACCAATGCCATAACTGTACTTACTGTAAACACCTTTCAGTGTTGTAGCATTGCTAATGACGCCGTCGCCTGCATTGTTGTGGAAAGTAGCATTCAAATCTTGTCTGTTGCTAGCTCCCATACGTATACCTAAGGTATACAAATAGATAGAACCATTGTGATCATTATCCTTTCCTAAGAAACCAGTGACAAATGATTTATTATTATCTTTTTCGAACAATCTGATGTCGCGTGAAAGAACAGCGTTTGTCATCTGTGGATTAGTTTGATTGCGTTTATAGAAATCAAAGGAAACATCGCTTAATGTGTCACCTTTGTAAGAACCGTCACCTTTTAAATCTGCAATTGCATAAGGAATCTGCCACATATATTGGTGTTGTGTAGAATGGGTGACCATAGATTTACCATCGTTGTTAAAGAACACATCGAAGACTAGGTATTGGTCGCTTCCGTTCTTTTCAAGATGTGCGTACATATCCGATTTCTTAGTGGTGTTATCGTATTCGCCTAAATCGGCTGTTGAACCAGTGTTTCCATTGCTGTTAGCAAAGCGATACCTCTGGAACTCAAGAATATTTGGCGTGTGCAACCAAGGAGTAGTAGTGTCTGCGCTACGCACTTCTTGCGCAAAAGCTGCCGTAGTTGGAGGAAGAAGAATATTAGAGGATACGAGGATTGGCTGACCGCCTAAGCAAGTGGCGGCAGTAAGAACTGTGGCAAGTGTGCTCAATGACACCTTGCGCATGGTAGCAGACGCGGAAGTTGCGTTCGTTTTTGCTGCGTAATATGCGCATGTGTTTGCAAATGCGCTCGTAGCTTTTTTGCTAGAGAGCTTTTTGCGAGTGTTATTTGCCATAGTATTCCCCTTGTTTTGGTTTTAACTTTTACTTCTATGAGTGCGTTTTATTCTAAACTTATGTCCATTTTTTCTATACTTATTCGTTATTTTTTTCATAACGAATACTGGCATAAATATTTATGCGCATACACATAATTCATAATATTATACAGTATTTTATTAAAGTTTATATAATTTTTTTATTATTAGATATATAACAACTTTAAAATTTTCTGCCGGGGGGGGGGGGTGCTCTATGTATAAAATATTGTCATAACGACGGATTATTTAAAATTATCTAAAATTTTATCGTTTTATAGTAATTTATTCGCATATGAATTAATCACGCTTGTAGCGTTTCTTGTGCACATGCTTAAGCAGGTCGTAGCGTGCGTAATTTTCTGGCGTTTGCTGTCGTTTTTGTAGTTTTGGAAAACATTTGCCGGTGATTTTTTCGGCGTTTGCTACTGCAGTAAAGAATCACGTAAGTGATTGTTGATTTAAATATATTTTATACAAGATTTTATATAGTATTTTTGCGTAGAGCATAAAAATGTCAAAATATGTTATGTGTTGACGCTTAATTAATTAATTAATGTTGTATGTGTTGCATGGCTTACATATGTTGTATAATCGCATTGTTTGTCTTATCGTTTGACAATCGAAATTATTTGGAAAGCTTTATGAGCTACATGGAATTGTATCACTTGTATTGCTTTTGCAGATGGAGGGAAAATGGACGAAAATAACCAGCAGGTTCCGCAAGCTCAGCCGGTTCCTCAAGCTCAGCCAGTCCAACAGACTTACACTCAGCCAGTCCAACAGCAGCCTTACGCTCAGCAGCCTCAGCAACCGTATGCTCAGCCTGCTCAACAGCAGCCTTATGCTCAGCAGCCTTATGCTCAGCAGCCTTATGCTCAGCAGCCTCAGCAGCCATATGGTCAGCAACCAATGTATATTCAGCAGGCTCCTGTTTCAGGCTTGGCTGTTGCATCATTAGTTCTTGGAATTATTGGTACCATATTTGCTTGGGTACCTGTATTCACTATTATTTGGTGGGTTTTGGGTATTCTGTCTGTTATTTTTGCTGTTCTTGCAATGCGTAACACCAAGGCTGGTGTTCCAGGTGCCAAGCGTGGTCACGGTATGGCTGTTGCAGGATTGGTTCTTGGAATTATAACTATTATTATTGCTGCTTATATTCAAATTACTGTGGTCAGCAAGATTGATGCCTTTGTTAACGGTGTGAATGATTTGCAGAGCAGCTATTCTCGTTCTTATAATTATTAAATTCGCATAAAGTAATTTTGTAATAATAAGTTCTTTAGTAATAATTAAAAATTTACTTGTAAAGGCGGGTGTTGTGCATCCGCCTTTACTTTTTACCTAACGAAATATGCTTATATAGTAATATATAGTATGCAATTTAAAAGTAGGTGCGCATAAAAGTAGGTGCGTGTAAAACATGTGCGCATTCTAAAAGTAGGTATGCATGCTAAAAGTAGGTGTGTATGATTGCAGGAATAGGGCACGACTTGGTAAACGTTGCGCAGTTTGCTCAGCAGATGCAGGATGGCAACGGTTGGCGTGCGCTGTTTTCTGTGCGAGAGCTTCGACAATGTGATCTTCGTGCGCAAGTGAAGAATGATGAGAAAGCTTTACATATTGCAGCACGTTGGGCTGGCAAAGAAGCTGTGATTAAAGCGTGGTCCGAGGCGTTATGCACAATAAATAACCCTTATCCATATACTCTGGATAACATGCCGTGGGCTAGTATCGAGATTCTTAACGATTCCCATGGTTGCCCGCGCGTTATTCTCAGCTCAGATGTGCATTCGCAACTTGTAAAATCGCTTTTCAGTGCGTCCAGCGAGTGTGTAGATAGTAGTGAGCACGTAGCTAATATTCGTTGGCATATTTCGCTCAGCCATGACGGATTATTAGACGATAATTCAGCTTTCGCATCAGCTGTTGTAATGCTTGAAGTCTTATAAGAAAAGATACAATATAAGAAAAATATGTTTTGTGCACTTGTGTCGATGTCACAAGCATCTGTATACTTGAACGAGTCGATATTTGTGCGTGAATATTTCGTGCAAGTATGGTGCGTAATTGCGGACGTAGCTCAATGGTAGAGTCTCAGTCTTCCAAACTGATTACGCGGGTCCGATTCCCGTCGTCCGCTCCATTTTTATTTTTACTTTACGTTTTGCAATTCTCTTTTTAATGGTTTATTTATTTCAGTTTTTTGTAAAAATCACATATTTTTGCATATTATTTTCACATTTCTATTGAATTTATGCTTGTTATTAGGGTGCTATTGCTATGGTAGTAGCGGAGAAACACGTAAAAAACATGTCTGGAGGACTCGTGGGACAGATTATCGTACGTGTATTAGCTGGATTAGTGTCGGCTGCTACTGCTTTCACTATGAATGTCATTGCGCCGCAAAAATCTTCATCGATTGAACATGTGAATACTAATGTGCATGCAAATGTGCGTGCTAATGTGCATACCAAAAGTGTTGTTAAGCCTATTATTCAATCACATTCTGGCACTGTGTATCAAAGCTCGTTTATTGATAATGAGTATGGTGCGCATTGGAGCGATGCTGATGGTACTACGGCTTTTATCGATGGAAATGATGATGTGTTCGTCAATAACGCTAAGGCGGTTATTGACGTTTCTGAGCATCAAAAAGAAATTGATTGGGATGCTGTAAAAGCTTCTGGAGTAGATGGTGCGATTATTCGTATTAGCTATGGCTGGGATAATGGATATGACAAGCAAGCTTTGCGCAATATTAGCGAATGCAAGCGTCTTGGTATTCCATTCGGCATTTACATGTATTCCTATGCTGAAAAAGCTGAAGATGGTGCTGCTGAAGGCGCCGACATTGTAAATCTTTTACAGGGTGCTGGAGTAAGTCCTCAAGATTTAACGTATCCTGTTTATTACGATTTGGAAAAGTGGAGCTGGAGTGGTCATAAACCACCAACATCCCCATATGTTTACCAGGATATTGTTGCTTCCTGGTGGAATCAGTTAGTTTCTGCAGGCTACCATAAGCTCGGCGTTTACTCTTATACAAATTATTTGAGAGGACCATTAAATTCTCAGTATATTCACGAGCGTACAAGCTGGGTTGCTAGCTACGGTTCTCGTGTAGGCTTCCCTATTTCTACAGCATTGCGCGGATGGCAGTACACTTCCGACGGCAGCGTTGACGGAATTGATGGTCGCGTTGATTTGAACGCATTTGGCATGGCTGATGGCAGCGAAATCAATGGTGTTTCTGAGTTTGGTAACACGATTACTAACACCAGCACAAATTCTTCGCAAGAAGTTGGAGACGGCTGGAAAGTAAGTAAGAAAGCAAATCGCCGCGATCTTTGGACCAACGGAGATAAAAGCTTTATTCTTCAGTACGAATTGCGCGACTCCTACTATGGTCACGGCGGTTACGCTCGTCTTGGTGCTCCTGTTGCAGACGAAGAAAACTTGGGAGGCGGCTGGTGGCGTCAGCGTTGCCAGCATGGCGACGTGTTTACGCAGGGTCGAGATAAGAAGTACGTGATTCAGTATGAATTGCGCGACTCTTACTACAAGCATGGTGGCTATGGTCGTCTTGGCGCTCCTGTTGCCGATGAGGAGAATATGGGTGCTGGCTGGTGGCGTCAGCGTTGCCAGCATGGCGACGTGTTTACGCAGGGTCGAGATAAGAAGTACGTGATTCAGTACGAATTGCGCGACTCTTACTACAAGCACGGCGGGTTCACTCGTCTTGGTGCTCCTGTTGCAGACGAAGAAAACTTGGGAGGCGGCTGGTGGCGTCAGCGTTGCCAGCATGGCGACGTGTTTACGCAGGGTCGAGATAAGAAGTATGTAATTCAGTATGAATTGCGTGACTCTTACTACAAGCATGGTGGCTATGGTCGTCTTGGTGCTCCTGTTGCCGATGAGGAGAATATGGGTGCTGGCTGGTGGCGTCAGCAATGCAAGAACGGTGACGTTTGGACGCACGGCAAAGACATTAAGTACGTGATTCAGTTCGAGTTACGCGACTCTTACCAAGGGCATCGTGGTGCTGCTTGGCTTGGCGCTCCTGTTGCCGAAGAGGAAAACATGGGTGCTGGCTGGTGGCGTCAGCGTTGCCAGAATGGTGACGTTTGGACGCATGGTAAGGATAAGAAGTTTGTTCTTATGTTCAATCTTCGTAAAGATTACTACGCTCGCGGCGGCTTCGAAAAGCTCGGTGCTCCTGTTGAAGATGAGCATTATGACGGTAATGGTATTTGGCGTCAAACTTGCCAAAAGGCTACATTGCAAGCTAAGTAATTAAGTCTACTAGCTAAAGTGGCCGGTGTGCTCAACAGCATGCTGGCCATTTTTATATAGTTTATTTTACATTTTGTTTCATGTTGCGCGAGTTTTATTTTCGATATTCTTTAGTATCGTCTATGAGTTTTGACTGACGTTCTTGTTCTTTTGTTTTGACGAGGCTGGAAAATTTGTGTTTGCTCTTATAGCGCTCGTACACTTTGCGTGTACTCGCTGCTGAGCTTGCGTTGAAAGCACACCGTGCTTTCAACGCAAGCTCACGCTCCGAGTTGCCTTCGCGCACTACGCTTTAAGCGCTACGGCAGGTCGTCGCGCAAATCAGCGACCAATCGTAAATAAATCACTCCACTTAAGGAATAAATCAGGGTTTACGTTTTGTATATCTGCAGACGGCTCAGTATGATTACTGAATACTAATAAACCAACTATTACAATAGTTACCGCTGCACAAAGCACAGCTGGAATATACAAACGCAAAGACGATTGCTCAGTAATTGCACAATCTTTTTCACAAGTAATATCAATATCTTTGCTATAAGGCTTAACTCTGTGAAGCATACTCATTATTGCAATCAAAATGAATATAATAATCGAATCGCAATAGTAGCGGTACAAATTGCCGCCTAAACAGTAGTTAAGATACAGCAGCAAGAAGGATGCTACTAATCCAACAACTGTCATAATATACTCAATTTTTTGCATAAACTTACGTCTTAATGTAAACATCCACCAGAAGAGTGGAATCATCATAAGACCGAAAATCATATGCGTGTAGAAAGAATTTCCATAACCTTGATTATTTGCCCAAGGTATAGAGATATATGGGAAATTTTCCGAAATATTAAAAGGTTTTAAGAAATAATTAAGGAAAATATCGCGAATCTTAGTAGGGTCAAAAGATTTACTATTAAATCGCAAATCGAAATTAGTAAGTTGCTCTTCATTGCCAAAATTAAAGAAAGACTTAAAACGCAAGTAGTTATAAGCTAATATTCCAGCTACACCTACGATTGCAGGAACAAGGAAGCTTGAAGCCGCAGCAACGCGATTTGCAATACTTCGTTTCGCGTCAAATAATAGCGCAATAAACAGCGGTGCTATAAAAGCAACAACTGGAATGCACGCGTTTGGCCTTGATCCACACTGTAAAGCAAGACTTATGCCAGCGAGCGCAAAAAGCGTGTATCCAGCGCGCGGATGAGTTGCGTGAAGTCGCACAGCTTTAAGAGAAGCGTATACGAATAAGATCCCGAACAGTATTGCGCTAAGCAGAGGCATATAGTAAAGGGATGCTGAAGATTGCAAGTAGAAGATTAAGCATCCAAATGGGAAGGCTGCTGCAGAAAGCAAAAACAGGCAGTAATTGGTACGTATTGCAAAGAATTCAACAACTTCTCTAAGAAGCGCGAACATAGACGGAATAATCGCAACTGCAAATATTGTAACAACTAATATTGCGGAAGGAACTGCATGTGGGAAGAGCAGATTAAAAGGCAAGTAAGTGAGCAGGAATGGTACTATGCCAAAGTAGCAGTAGTAATGATTGTTGTGGAATACCACATCCCAAGGTATGGATACTCCTTTAGAACCCAAGTCCATGCGTTGACCCCAACTAAACGGGTTTGCGGATTCTACTAATTCTTTAGGTGGCTGCTGCAGCAGAGCCAAAGAGTTTGATTTCCAAGCTTTAAGCTGCTCAGTGTACGGATTTCCGTTGACGCGATCGTATAAGTCAGACGGGAATGGCACTCGTATGCCGTGGCCGTGATATACAACAAAGCACAGGTAGAGCGAGAATCCCATAAGCATTGCGCATACTGCCCAAAAAACTATATTTTGTGCAAGATTGTGGCGGTCGTAGTTAAGCAAATACCACTTTTTCTTGTATACCAAGAATATAAGTGAGCTTGCAACGAAAAGTATTGCCCACATTCCAAAGTTTATGTGCAGCGCAAAAGGCGGATTTACTGTTACAGCTTTGAGTGTAAAAGGAGCTCCTGTTTGGTTGAAGTGTAAGCGAATTTTATAAGCGTCTCCGTGGCTTTCAAATCGAAGTGTTCTAGTGTTGTGTTTTCCTGTAGACATTTGGAAAGAGTCTGCTAGAGTGTACGCGTTTGGAGCTATGCCGAAGTCTTCGATCTCAACAGTTCCTGTAACTAGTGTTACTGGTTTTGTTTGCTCTAACTCAATTTTTATAGCTTTAGTAGCGGAGTTGATGTCGCTTAATATTACATCTGATCCAGAAGTTGGAATATTTATTGTATTTCCAACTATATGAGCTTGATCTTTAGTTTCTTTTTTGCCTGTTTGCGCATTATAGCTGCTGGAGTCTGGTATTGATGCGTTAACTAGAGCAAGTTGTTTTTCTGCATAATTTTTAGAACTATAGGAAAGATATAGATTACTGAAGAAGAAAATAGTAACAAGTCCAGTAATTACAAATATTGTTATAAAGGGTAATATTTTGCGCAATAATGCGTGGGTTTTTAAAAAGTTTTGCGTATTTTGCATAGATGGCATTATTTTTAGTAGAAAACTCTGCATTATGCGCGTACTTTTTTCGTTTGTGCTGTTTTCATGCATTTCGCTTTTTGTCGCTATTGCTGCCACTATTTACCCCACATTATTGTGCGTATCGGTTCTAAAATCTGTTACTTTTAAAGCAAGTATATTGCAAACGCATGGCAAGTAGCGCGAATACTTACCGCTTTATGTATTTTACGATCAATGACAATGAATGTAATGCGTATACTTGTTACATTCCAGAGTTTAAGCATGATCAGTGCATATAAGGGTTAGTTTCAATATCTTGCTCAATTGCTTCAATAGTATGTTTGTTATTAAGTAACTCACGGCTTACATGCTGCAAGTGCGAAACCATATCTGAAGGAAGCTGATAAATATTCCCATAATAATTGAAGAGAATTTTTTCTGCTTTATTAGGTACTAAAATTGCGAATTTTTCAAATTCTTCTTGCCTAAGCGGGAACATATCCTCATATTGCGATGTGTATATTAATTCAGAATCGACGTTATCAAGCCCGTAAATAATATTGCACTCGTTGCTAGTAACGTCATCTGCAATAATATTTTCACTTTTTGCAATATTTTGATATTTGGTGAAAGTATTTTCTATTTCGCCACTAAACTCTTCGCCATCTTCCAAGTATCCGTTTGCGTGCCATTTATTATAAAAAGGTTTAGATTTCAAATCTTTTTTTAATTCTTCACGAATTTCAATAAACCTTTTCTTAGTATGCTCATCGTATTTAGGCATGTAATCGTAGAAGAAAATATCAATGAAGCTGGGGTCTTCAGAATTTTTGTATCGCAATCTAAGCTGCCTGCAGAAAACGTAAGGGTCAAATATAAGCACTGCGCGATAGCGTTTAGACAACTTTTCATCTTTTTTAAGCAATTCAAGAAGCCTATCTACATCGCTTCGCATCATTCCTAAATCTGTATCGTCATCCCAAGGAATAAATCCGCGATGGCGAATAGTGCCAAGCAAAGTACCAAAATCAGCCCAATATTGCAAATTATATTCTTTAGCAAACGTTGCAAATTCATTTAAAAGCGAAGCGCAACCGCGTTGAATAAGTCGCACTGAACCAGTTGCCTGAGGAAGACTATAGTAAAAACGCTTGCGAGCATCAAAATCGCTTTCGTTGTCATTGCGATAGTTTGCCCAAGCTAAGAGAGAAGCGTGCTCTCGATTCGTAAGTATGTCAACGTGCATATTGCGTTGGTTTTCAAGAATGCGTGGCAATTGCTCGTCTAACACGCATTGCATGCGATCTATGCTGTTCTGTAAATCGCTAACTTGCGCTCTAAGATCTTTTATTGAACGTTTTGATGAAGGACAATGCTCAATAAATTTGCGCATTAGCTTACGAAATACAGACGCCATACTTACACCTTCTGTTGCTTTCTCTCACTTTTACTAGCAAAAGTCATATGGTTACTCATTATATACGTTTTGTTGCTTGCAAGCGACCTATTCTTTACGCGGCTGCGCAGTTTCGGTCGGATTCTTGCTAAAAAGCGACATAAACTTTACATGCTTGCGCAGTTTCGGTCACTTTAGCTGCGCGTTGTTCAAAATAAAAATTTAATAGCTATTTTTGAACACTTGTTGTATAATGAACAAAATACCAACACAAGCGAGGCTCGCATGGCTATCAATCACAACGAATTTAAGCTTCTTACAACGCTATTAAATAACAAAAACAGAAGTGCGCAATTAAGCCAGCGAGACATAGCCTCGCAATCAGGAATTTCACTCGGAACTGTTAATTCAGCAATAAAAAGCGCAGAAAATAAAAATCTTATTGAAATAACAAACGAATTGCGCATCACTGAAGAAGGCATGAAATCTCTTGAACCATATAAAGTACGCAACGCTATTATTATGGCAGCAGGCTTTTCTTCAAGATTTTCTCCTATTTCATACGAGATACCTAAAGGATTAATCAAAGTTCGAGGAGAAGTTCTTATTGAACGCCAAATCAAGCAACTTAACGAAGCTGGGATTAACGATATAACAATTGTTGTTGGCTACAAGCAAGAGCAATTTTTCTACTTAGAAGACGCTTTTAACGTAAAAATCGTGCCCAATAGCGAGTACAGCACGCGCAATAACAACAGTTCAATTATGGCAGTAGCAAACCAGTTATCGAACACTTATATTTGCTCATCCGACAATTATTTCGACGAAAATCCATTTGAAAAATACGTTTGGAAAGCTTATTATTCCGCGCAATTCCAGCAAGGATACACTAAAGAATGGTGCATGACTTGCGGAGCGCATGATCGCATTACAAAAGTCACGATTGGCGGAAGTAACGCTTGGTACATGATTGGTCACGTATATTTTGACGAAGCATTTTCTAAACGATTTATGCAAATTCTTCGTGAAGAATACGATTTGCCACAAACTGCAGGAAAACTTTGGGAAGATATTTTTATTGAACACATTGACGAACTCGACATGCAAATACGCAAGTACGATACGCCAATTATTCACGAATTTGATTCTATTGATGAGCTACGCGAATTTGATCCACTTTTCCTAGAAAATATTGATAGCGCAATTTTTGACCATATCACTCAAACACTTAACTGCAAAAAATCCGATATTCATAACGTTTATCCGCTTAAAAAAGGTCTTACTAATTTATCTTGCCATTTTTCGGTTGACAATAGCGAATACGTTTATAGGCATCCTGGCATTGGAACAGACGTGCTTATTAACAGACAAGCTGAAGCTGAAGCTTTGCAATTGGCTCAAAAACTTGGTTTAGATGGCACTTTTATTACAGCAGACGCTAAAGAAGGTTGGAAGATTTCACGATTTTTGCCAGATTGCCATATTGCAAATATGCACGATCCTAACCAATTACAGGAAAGCTTGAAATTAGTTCGTTCTTTGCATGAAAGTAACGAAAGCGTGCATCGCAACTTTGATTTTTACGCAGAATCTCAGCGCTATATGAAAGAACTTAATGATAGAAATGTAGAAATACCGCCAAAAATCATCGACCTAAGTGTTTTAGCTGACGAGCTTCATAACTTTGTAATTACTCAAGACGGCTCGCATACTTGCCTTTGCCATAATGACATACTAGGCGCAAATATTCTAATAGATCAAAACAATCGCTATCATCTTATCGATTGGGAATATGCTGGAATGTCTGATTACGCTCAAGATTTTGGTACTTTATGTGTTTCAGACGAATTCAATAACACCGAAATAAGCGAAGCAATGCCTATTTATTTAGCGCATACTCCATCTACGCAAGAAAAGCGTCATTTATTGGCTTATATAGGATTTGCAGGATGGTGCTGGCATTTGTGGTCACTTGTTAAACAAGCAGAAGGCGAAAATATAGGAACTTGCATGTACACGTATTACAGCTATGCGAAACGATATATTAACGAAGCTTTAAAAGCTTATGAAAATAATAAATAAATCGACAAACTAATAACAAGCAAGTGAAAGCTAAATAAGCAGCATATAAACAAGCAGAAACAAATCACAAACATCTTCTAACAAGCAAGTAGGTATTTATGAAATATTCGTTTCTAAGTGGACTTTTATGGGGAGTAGATACAGCTCTTCTAGCTCTTTTAACTGCATCATTCGTATTTACAAATAACACATCATACGAAAACAACACTGCTCTAGTAATCTTCACAGGAATTATTGGCGCATTACTTCACGATATTGTATGCGCAATACTCATATGGACTTATATAAGTGTTAGAAAAAAGTGGAATAAAACTTTTGAAATACTAAAAAAGCCAAAAATTCTCACGCCTATTATCATCGGATCCTTACTTGGCGGGCCTATTGGCATGAGCGGATATGTTTTAGCAGCAAGCAATATAGGAGCTGGGTATGCTGCAGCGATTTCCGCACTATATCCTGCTTTTGGAGCAGTTCTTTCCGCAATCGTGCTAAAAGAACGTTTAAGTGTAAAAAAATACGCAGCTTTTACTTTAGCTCTTATAGCAGTAGGAGTACTTGGATATTATTCATGCTCTGATGCGCAAAATACACTAAGCTCTGCAAACATTACAAACACACTATTAGGGTTAGCTGGAGCATTTTTAAGCGTAATCGGCTGGGGAAGCGAAGCTGTAGTATGCGCTTGGGCCGCTAGAAAGCAAAGCGTAGACGACGAAATAATCTTACACATTCGAGAAACAGTATCTGCTATTTCTTACACGATAATCGCGTTAATGCTATGCTTCACAGCCAATATTTCAGCGAGTAGCATATTTGCGTCCTCTAAGCTTTTAGGAACTATACCAATGCTAATTGCAATAGGCTTACTTGGAACAGGGTCATATTTAAGCTATTATCGCGGAATTGCACAAGTAGGAGCCTCTCGCGCAATGGCAGCAAACGTCACATACGCTGCATGGGGAATGATTGCATCTTCCATAATTTACCAAACAATGCCATCAATTATTGCTTGGGTTTGCTGCATTACTATTATTTGCAGCACGATTTTCGTAGCGCGAAAGTAGCATATCGAAACCTCGCGCGGCAAACGGAATCATAAGCAAGTATGCTGGCAAAATATATTGCGACTGTGCTTCCCAAACAAGATACAAAACAGCCATTCCTAAGACAATAACAAGCGGAGTAAAATATTCGCAAGAAATTGACTTTTTCTTTCGTAGAGCTACGCATAAGAATAGTGCGGTAAAAGCAACAAGCATAAATTGAAGAGCGTCTAAGAAAGTAAATGTAATAATATTAAGCTTTCCAGAATAAAGCGATCTTAAAACAGGATTCATTTTGCGATCAAGCAAAACTGGTCTATTTGGACCATTCCACTTCCAACTACTTGCAAGTAAAGATTCGTAAGTAGGTTCAAGCCATTCTCCAGCAAATTTTTTAGTGACAAAACTAAAGGCATCACCCGGATTATTTGCGAAATGCCTAAGATTATTGCGCAATAATTCCGTAGATTCTTTCTTAATATCATCTTTGTTATACGTTTTAACGTCAAAGCTCGTAGGATACCCGTTATACCATCCAGGATTATTTGGACCTATTTTGCGAGAGGGATCTGTTGCCATTGCAAGCCAAACAGTAGAAGGCAAACCATCTTTTGCATTATGTCCGAAAGAATTAGCTGAACTTGCCACAGCAACATTACTTAAAGCAAAGAACACAATGGCAAGCAATACGCAAACAGCGTGTTCCCACTTTTTAGAGCGCAAAGCCGACACAATCCACACGACAATCATGCCAATTAAGCAATAAGCCATAGTTGACTTAAGCAATATAGCAAAGAACATGCAAATCAACGACTGAACCGCATTAAGCCAACTTCCACTTTTAATATTTTTAGCATGAAAAATGAGCGCGCCAAAAACAAACGGTAAGCAAACAGTATTGCCATACGCAAAAGTCGCGTAAAAAATCATAGGCAAAAAAGCTGCATACAAAAGCAAAGAAAGAATAGTTACATTCTTATTACGGAACAACAAATTTACGTAGTATGCAATAAGAATTCCAGTAATAGCAGCGCATAACACGTTCAATACTTCAAAAGCAAGGTACGCGTTAGAGCCAAAAACGATTACCAAAAATCGCATAAGAGAAAGAAGAGGGAATTGGAATGGGAATCTAGTGAAGTAACCGCCCGGGCAAATAATCCACGATAATTCCGACGTATCAGTAGCGCAATTTATAGGTTTTCGATTAGGATCCGCATAATATTGCGCCGCGCTAAACATATAAGCAGGATCCCATTCAGGCCAAGCACGAGTAACTTTTATCCACAAAAATCCCAATACAAGTACATAAGCAAAAACTGCTGCAGCAAAGTATCGAATACGGATTTTATCAAAAACATGCCGTTTCTTTAAAAACACGAAAATAAAGAATAATAAAGCACTTAAAATGAGTACAAATGGCGACTGAAACCATAAAAACTCAAGTCTGTATTCTCCGGGGAAAAGATGAGCAGAAAGAATTAAACTCAGTAATGCTAACGCGCTGAAAAATACAGCTGAACACCATACAATAGCATTGCTAAAAAAGCGCCCGAGCATTACGCTTACATGCTGAAAACGCTCAATCATACTTTTTGAACCTCTCTTTAAAAATTGCTTTTATAAAGTGCCTTCACGAAATTGTATTTATAAAATTATATTTACAAAGGCTGTATTTACAAAGATTTCTCAATATAGTAGCGTGGACGATGCTTAGATTCCAAATAAATTTTGCCAATATAGCTTCCCAGTATGCCCATAGAAATCATAAGGAATCCGCCAATAAACCATATTGAGCACATAAGCGATGACCAACCAACAGCAGTGTGATTGGTAAATAAAGACACAATTACGTATACGAACATTGCAAAACCAATAACAATAGAAAGCAATCCCATATACGTAACTAATTTAAGCGGCTTAACGGAGAATGAAGTAATACCCTCTAAAGCGAAAGAAATCATTTTCCGCAAAGGGTATTTTGAAACTCCAGCAGTTCTTACTCCACGCTCGTAATAAACTTTGCCAGTTTTAAATCCAAGCATTGGCACAATTCCGCGCAGGAATAAGTTGACTTCACTGTATTCGGAAAGAGCATCCAAAGCAATTGCGCTCATTAGGCGATAATCAGCATGATTTGGCACAACTTCCGCACCCATTGAAGCAAAAACCTTGTAAAAAGCCAAAGCCGTATTGCGCTTAAACCAAGTGTCTTTTTTGCGCGAAGAACGAACTCCGTAAACAACCTCGCAATGTTCTTCAACAAATTTCTTAAGCATTTCGTCTACTGCATTTACGTCATCTTGTAAATCAGAATCCATAGAAATAGCAGCGTCGCAACCTTGCTTGCGAGCGTACATAAGCCCTGCGTAGAGCGCATTCTGGTGACCGCGGTTATGCGCAAGCTTTACTCCGCCAAAAAGTGAAGGGTTTTTGCGATTAAAAGAAGCAATTAAATTCCATGTTGAATCTTTAGAACCGTCATCTACAAAAATCACCTTGCTGTAAGAGTGAATGAGTTCTTGATTCATAAGATAATTCATCTTCGCTTGGAGGACTTCGGCGGTTTTAGAAATGCCTTCTTCCTCGTTAAAACAAGGTACAACAATGTATAAAATTGGAACACTTTTACGCTCATTGTTTAACGAAGTATTCATAATCTAACGATCTCCAACAGATTTACCTACAACAAACAGTATAGTATATTACGAGAATCTAAATTATTTATTATCTCTTCTCATGAGGCGTATCTTTTTCTGCAATTTTGCAATAATAGACGGGAAGGCTATTTTCTTCGCTGTTTTTACGATTTTTTCGCCAATAACATAGCGTGCAGAAGTGCGAATATTACTAATTTCCTGCTCGCATAATTCGCTTTTGCGCTCAAAATCAAGCATGCGCTCTTTTAGCCACAAAGTGCGAGAAGTGGCGTTAAGCTGCAACTTTTGGAATTCGTTATAAGCTTTTTCGTCGTAAAAATACGTTGGTAAGTTGTGTGAATTTCTTTCGTAATTCAGAACCTCTAATACTTCTTTTAACTTATCTTGGACGATGTTTGCCAACGATTCAGCAGTTACTCGCGTATGGCAATCGTGAACGAAGCTTTCCACAAGAGCATTCGCGTATCCTTGATTGTATGTTTCAAGAAGCCCTTCGCTTTCAAGCCATTTTCCAACCTCTAACACCGAATCAACTTCAAGCGGTGCTTCGTTGAATGAGGTATGATGCTCTATTGAAAGCCAGAAGTTTTCTGGAATTGTTTTACTGTTAAGGTTTTCGAACCCTTCGTCAGCTCCAATGCTGAACCTGCCATAAGCATTTTCGTATGATTTAGCCAAATCGCAATACATAATATTTTGAGCTGCTAATGCTGCGCGAGTGCTAAAAGTCATAAGAGTTGCAGGAGTATCGTTAACTCCAGCTTCAATGTGAGCAGATTTCAGAAATTCAGTTCTCCATACTTTCTGCCAGCCATAGTTGTAGCAACTGTTTATTAGAAGCTCTGCAATATCTTTAGGAGCGTAAGACCCGTAATAAGTATCTTGCAGTGTGTCATCATTATTTACAGGTCTAATAAAGCTTTCTTCAGAAAGATCAATATTATGTTTAATATCATTTTTAATGGAACAATCAATTAGATAATCACTATGCAAACTCTTATTGTTAAAGAACTCAAGATCAATGATCTTATTTTTATTGTTAGAGCATTTAAGCATATTATCTAAAGCGGCTCTAAGCACGTTTTCGTTGATTATATAGCTTGAAGGCATAAAAATAGTGTATTCTCCATGAGCGTAATCAACCGCTTTAGAGAGCATATCTTTTACAGTATATAAATTGTCATTTTGCAGAATTGTAAAGCGTTTATCTTTATCTGTAAATCTGTTAGCAATATTAAGAGTGCTGTCCAAAGAATGAGAGTCAACAATAATAAATTCGCAAGAAATATTGCTTATAGAAGTGCAAGCTTTAAGAGAATCAACAATCCAAGAATGAGCATTATGCGTAAAAATAACAAGAGAAAGCTCAGGATTAGATTCTGCTTTGTGTGCTTTAACTTCGTACGAGGATCCTAAGAAATCCATGTAGTAATCCATAAACTCTGGCCTTAAACGTGAAGCCATAAGGAAAACTTCTTTTGAATCCATAGAACTAAAAACTTCGCGAATAAGCTTGCGTATTTCCGGATTCTTATCGTCAAAACCAAACTCAGTAATTAACGAATTAACGTAATCAAATTCGCGTGAATAAAAAGCTTGTAAAACTTCGCGTGAAATATTCTGCTTACTGAGAAACTCGCGCATATCACGCAAACGGTCAAACGGAAGATGAAAATCTTTCAATAAACTAGAAGCGCCAGGATTAGTTTGACGATAATAGTAGTACTTTCCAGGATTCCAGCAGATTTTATTTGCTAAAACCATAGTTTGCGCAAAGAAAGGATTATCAGTCCAACCTGCTCCAGGAATCGGCTTAAAACGTATGGTTTCATTATTTTTGTTATCTCCGTTAAGAAAATCTTTGCGGTAAATAGCGGACCAAATAGAAGGATGATGGTAGAAAGGCTCAGCAAATTCATTCAAGCTAAAAATAGACCTGTGTTTAGGCATAAAATAACACAAGTTTGGCGTGTCTACTGCATCCTTATATCCATCTTTTCCATCGTAAAAAAGCCAGTATCCGCCTTTAATAATATCGATCTTTTCATTCGTAAGATCTGTATTGCTTAAAAGACGCTCATACATGTGCGGATCGATAAAATCATCCGGCTCAACAATGCTAATCCACTCGCCTTGAGCGCGTTCTAAACCACGATTGCAAGTGGCTCCATAGCCCTCGTTTTCTTTTTCAATAACAACGAATCGACTATCTTTTTCAGCAAAAGATTTCATAATATCGATGGAACCGTCTTTGCTCCCATCTGAAAACATTAAACATTCCCAATCAGTAAAAGTTTGATTTTGGATAGACTCTAAACATTCTGGTAAAAAGGCTTCAACATTATAAATTGGAACGATAATCGATACTTTCGGCATACGTACGATGTTAGCATAAATGTCTTATGTGTAGCACTTGCGTGTATTCGTATCATATTTGATTAAGCACATTCAATTACAATATAACTGATATTATAGGGAACGTGAAAAATCTCATAACTCGTTGTCGAAACAAGTACGCTTATGCAAATATCGTACTTCGTGGTTTAGTAAAAACCGATTTTAAGCTGCGCTATCAAGGCTCCTTCTTAGGCGTAGCATGGTCGGCGTTGAAGCCGTTGATGATGTTTTGTGTGATGTATCTTATTTTTGGCAAGTTTTTGCGAATGACAGATGGCACACCGACTTATCCTGTGGTGTTATTACTAGGTATTAGTGCATGGCAGTTTGTGCAAGAATCAACCTCGATCGGTTTGCGCTCGCTTGTAGATCGTGGCGATTTGTTGCGCAAAATTCATTTTCCAAACTACATTGTGGTGGTTTCAGCAACAGTTGGTTCTTTAATAAGCTTCTTAATCAACTTAGTAGTTGTGCTTATTTTTGCAATTATTGGAGGAGTGCATTTTACTTGGAGAGTGGTTCTGTTGCCAATAAGTTTGGTGCAGATTTACGCGATTGCAATTGGTATGGCGTTAATAATGTCTACTATGTACGTGTTTTTCCGCGATATTTTGCATATTTGGGAAGTGGTTCAACAGCTACTGTTTTACGGCATGCCAATTATTTATCCGCTTAGCTATGTGATTAATAAAGGCGGTATTTTTGCGGCACTGGCAAAGCTTGAGCTGCTTAATCCTATAGCACAATGCATTCAAGATATGCGTCACAATATGTTGGCTCCAGACACGCAACCAACTGTGTGGAGTGAATTTGGATTCTCTTGGATGTCTTGTGTGCCACTTTTACTTACTGTGCTCATAGTGTGGCTGGGAGTTTATCTATTTAGAAGAAACAGTCGTCTTTTCGTAGAAGTTATGTGACGATGTTGAAAATTGCGAAAATTTTACGACAGTTATGACGGGGAAGTGGAATTTATGAATACATTACAGGAAGAAGCGGAAGTGACGGCAACGCGAGAAGCTGAAGTGGATGTAGCGCGAGAAGCGGAAGCAAGCGACGACGATATTGTTCTATCAGTCAATCATGTAGGCAAGTATTTTAAACTACCAACAGAGCAAGCAACTGGTCTAAAGCAAGCGTTTATAAATCTTACAAAAGGTATTAAAGGCTATAAAATTCAGAACGTTCTTAAAGACATAAGCTTTCAAGTGCATCGCGGTGAATTCTTCGGAATCGTCGGTCGAAACGGTGGTGGAAAATCAACGCTACTAAAAATCATTTCGCAAATCTATTACCCGAATACTGGAAGTGTAAAAGTAAAAGGCAAGCTTGTGCCGTTTATTGAGCTTGGTGTTGGATTTAATCCGGAACTTACCGGCCGCGAAAACGTGTATCTTAACGGAGCTTTACTTGGCTTCACTCGCGCAGAAATCGACGCAATGTACGACGATATTGTGGAATTTGCTGAGCTTGAAGATTTTATGGATCAAAAGTTAAAGAATTATTCTTCTGGTATGCAAGTTCGCTTGGCTTTTTCTGTGGCAATTAAAGCGCAAGGAGATATTTTAGTTCTTGATGAAGTTTTGGCTGTTGGTGACGAAGCTTTCCAGCGCAAGTGCGATTCTTTCTTTACTGAAATTCGAAAAGATCCTACTAAAACAGTTATTCTTGTTACGCATGATATGAATGCTGTTAAACGCTATTGCACACGTGCGATGATGATCAGTGATGGTGAAGTTGCTGCGATTGGCAATACTGAGTCCGTGGCAGATCAATATACTTTGGCAAATATCGAAGCTGAACGCGAAAAGCAAAATAAGCTTGGCGAAAAGCTGGGCAAGGGTCAGTATGCTCAAGGTTTGAATGCAAAGTGCCCGTTGCTTAGGACGTATGCTTTGGAAGACAAGATTTACAAAAGTAGCGATACTTTCCGTTTTGCTGTTGAGTATCAGTATGACGAGCCGGGTGACTTCTATTTGGCGATCGCTTTGCATGACGTTCGACGTGGTGGAATCACTTACGATACTGGTTCTAAAGTGCTGAAAATGCAAAAGCGTGGGCATCAAACAGTGTATTTTGAAATGCCGCTAAATTTGTTTAACAATGGCGAGTTTACGCTGTTTACTTCTTTACGCACACCTAGCCCAACTGAGGATGATTATACAGATTTGCTAGCTGTGGCTGTTGACGAGAACGCTTGCACGTTTGTGATTAGAGATAGTCGCAATCGTGATTATGCTTTACTAAGCGATCGCGCGATGACGATTAAGCAGGTTTCGTGAAACATTTGCCGGTAATTTCTCCGGCGTTTTGTAGCTGTTTCTTCCGTTACTTACTTGTTGTTGGTTGAGTTGAAAATCTTATCCCAACTTTCAACGCTCGCCATATCGTAGCTGCGGTACTCTCTAGACAGTTTCTTCCACTTACGCAACATTTTTAACGCCAAAAGTGCGTCCGCACGCAACATTCTACGGAATAACTTGCTATCTCGTTGGAAAAGATTCAGCGTAGTGCCATCTGGAGCCGTAACAATTGCGGTATTAACTCCAACAAACGAAGGCCAAGAAACGTCTTGAGCTGGGATTGCAACTTCTGGGCGAGGATTCTTTGCGTGCTTTTCGTGCGCAAACAAAGCCTTAATCGTTGCGTGCTTTTGTGTTTTACGCAAAGCCTTAGCGTCATGTGCAGTAAACGGGCTTACGTGTTCGCGCAAAACCTCACTAATGAGTGCCTTATCGTTTACCGGCTGCGTGTCGCTAAACGCTTGGCGCGCTTTACGAACCTCGCCAAGCTTTTGTGGCATTGAATCAACAATATATTGCGGTCCGCGCAAGATATCCTGTAATCCCATATGATGCAAATGCATTGCAGAATACGCAAGTTTTAAGCCGGAAGCCAAGTCGCTTCGAAGCATTTCAATCGCGAAACGTAAGCTTGGATGAGTGCAATGAAGTAATCCACAAATCCAACGATTGCGCTGGAAGAAGTACTCTTCCCAAGTGCGTGAAGGATCCTTATCGTGCCAAGCTTGATGCCAAACTGCCACTCCTGGCAGGCAAATCGTGTGGTATCCGTGCTCAAGTGCTCTAATCGAATATTCAGTATCGTCAAACTTAATAAACACAGGTAGCGAAAGACCGATTTCTTTCATAATCGCAGTTGGAATAAGGCTCATCCACCAACCGTTGTAATCAGTGTCTATTCGCTGGTGACGTTCTGGGCAATCTTGCAAAGTAATCGCTGCAAAATCATGATTGTAATCAAGATTCTGTGAAGGCTTCATCCACACATTGTTGCGCGTGAAACGCTCACCTTGAGTGTAAAGGACGGTACGATTATCCAAGTGAAGCATTCCGCCGCCAATAATGGCTGGTTTAATTGTGTAATCAGCAAACTGAAGCGCGCGAAGAATACACTCTGTTTCACTAATTGCGTCGTCGTCGAGAAGCATTGTGTAACTGCTTTTTCCTGCTTTAAGCGTTTCAAACATGCCGCGCGAGAATCCGCCGGAACCGCCTAAATTAGCCTGCTGAATATAGGTGAGCTGGTTGCCAAGATTTGCGCTTGTTTCATTAAATCCAGGCTGATTCTTAACTAAATCGGTGCCTTGATCTGTGCAATAAATTGTGTCAAGTCGCGCGCGAAGTGCTTTGTTTTCTGCTATTGCCTTCAGCTGATTGTGGCAGTATGAAGGGCGATTAAACGTAGTAATAGCAATAGAAAAAGTGCTATTTGATTGCTTAGCTGAATCTTCCTGATGCTTTGTGTTGCTAAATTGCACTTTATTTACAAAAGGAACACTCCATTCGGCATTGCTAACAGTTAGACTGCTAGAATCGCTTGCTTTAGCTTCAAACCAAAAATATCCACCGTCTGCAAGACCGGTCATAGGTATTTCGTAGCTAATAATTTGTGTATCTTGCGTAACTTGTGCTGGCTGGTTTGGTTGCTGTTTATTAGAATCAAACTCAAACTTTTGCACAGGATACGTAAGCCCGCGGCCAGTCGATCGCATAAGTTGCAAGTAGCCAGTGCCTTCAACACTGGCAGTGAACTTAACAGTTTTTACGCTCGTCCAATGCTGCCAATAGCTTGCAGGAAAAGCGTTAAAGAAAGTGCAAAGAGACACATGTTTTCCAGATGCAATGCAAAGTGAGTTGCGCGAAAGAACAGTGCAAACCCCTTGAGTTTCAACATTTGGCAAATGACTGCTAGTGTCTGCAAGAAGCTTTTTAAAATCAGTAAGATTGAGATTATTTATATCGATTGCGCGCATATTCATACGAGGATCGAGCACAGTGCGCTGCAAATACGAGCGATGCCAAGGAATTACGTAAAGTGGCATAGTAATTTCAGCGTCTTTTACAGGGTAAACAACACGATTTACAACTTCCCAACTTCTATTGTTGCTATTTGCGCTGCTAGTATTTTGCGCTTCTTGTATTTCTTGGGTTTTTGCACTCTTTGCCTTAGTCATATTAGATATTATATATACGCTTAAGCCTATTCTTAGAATGTATTGTGCATGAATGAATTGAGTTGGAGCATAGTTTGAATAATAAGCCCAACTAAAAGTACGAAAGGTAAATGATATGACGCAAGCAGCAATCTCCCAAAATGCAACTTACCCAGATTTAGTAGTTGTTGGAGCAGGATTGTTCGGCTTAACTGTAGCTCAACAAGCAGTGGAGCATACTGGCGCTCGCGTTGAAATTATTGACGTTCGTAATCATATTGGCGGCAATGCTTACTCGTATTTTGACGAGCGAACGGGAATCGAAATTCACAAGTATGGTGCGCATCTTTTCCACACAAGCAACAAACGCGTGTGGGATTATGTGAACCGTTTTACGTCGTTTACTAACTACGTGCATCGCGTGTACGCAACTCACGACGGCGAAGTTTACCCGTTGCCAATCAACTTGGGTACGATTAACCAATTCTTCCATGCGCACTACACGCCAGAAGAAGCGAAGGCTTTGATTGCAAGCCAAGCGGGGGAGTTTGCTGGCAAAGATCCGCAAAATTTGAACGATAAGGGCATTAGCTTAATTGGGCGTCCGCTTTATGAAGCGTTTATTAAAAACTACACAGCAAAGCAGTGGCAAACGGATCCTTCTGAGCTTCCTGCTGGAATTATTAAACGCTTGCCTGTGCGATTTAACTACAATAATCGTTATTTTAAAGACACTTGGGAAGGCTTGCCAACGGACGGCTACACAGCTTGGATGCAGCGCATGATTGACGATCCGCGTATTCACGTTTCGCTTGGCGTAGACTTTTTCGACGAGTCGCAGCCATTTAACAAGCGCGCGTTGGCGGAGGCTGGAGTGCCGGTTGTTTATACCGGTCCGGTTGATAGGTATTTTGACTATGCGCTCGGCGAGTTGAAGTGGCGCACTGTGGACTTTAAGGAAGTGCGTTACGAGGAGAGCGACCATTTTGGCTGCCCAGTTATGAACTATTCGGATGCTGATGTGCCATTTACGCGCGCGATTGAGTTTAAGAACTTTAATCCAGAGCGTGAAGAAGTTGGCGGAGAGGCTAGTGGCGATACTAGCGGTGAAGCTGATTTTGTGCCGGGTAAAAGTGTGAAAGCTGGGGAAACTGTAGTGTGGCAGGAGTATTCTCGCGCTGCAACTCGCGACGATGAGCCTTACTATCCTGTGAATACTGATGCAGATAAAGCATTGTATGCGCGCTATGCGGAGCTTGCTGCGGCTGAGCCTCGCACAGTTTTCGGCGGTCGCTTGGGCACTTACAGCTATTACGACATGCACAACGTAATCGACATGGCTTTGCGCGCTTATGAATCGCAAGTAGCGCCGCTGCTTAAGTAGTCTCAACTTTCGTCGCCGCAAACATTTGCCGGGGATTTAGTCGTGGTTAGTCGCCTCGGCGCGCGCGAGTTTGCAATATCTCAAATTCGTGGTATTCTATTTAAGTTGTTTGCTTATCAAGCGATTTGGTTGTTAAGTTAACATTTGGAGAATTCGCCTAGTGGTCTATGGCGCACGCTTGGAAAGCGTGTTGGTGTAACAGCCTCACGAGTTCGAATCTCGTATTCTCCGCGCCTAGGGTTTCTAGCCAATTGCTAGAAGCCCTTTTTTCATGCCGAAAACCCGATTGATGCTTAACCCAATTTCGTCACCCAAATTCGTCACTCAAATTCAGTGCCCTAATTCAGCATAATGCTGCTCGACTTGCGCTTTAATAGGCTTCCATAAATCAGCGTGAGAGTCGTACCACGATATTGTTTCTTGCAAGCCTTGCTTCAGATTGTTGTACTTAGGCTCCCATTTTAATTGCGTTCGAATTTTCGTAGTATCTAGTGCGTAACGCCTATCCTCGCCTATTCTGGGATTTACATACGCTATATTTGTTTCCGGCATGCCCATTAACTGCATCAAAATCCGCAAAATATTTATGTTGTTAACTTCACAGTTGGCACCGATATTATATGTTTCACCGATTGTTCCACGCGTTAGAACATGCCATATTGCGTCGCAATTATCTTCAACGTGGATCCAATCGCGTATCGAATCTCCTACGCCGTACAATTTTGCTGGCATATTGCACATAATATTTGTAATTTGGCGAGGAATAAACTTTTCAATATGCTGTCGTGGACCGTAATTATTGCTGCTATTCGAAATAGTTGCGCGCAAACCGTAAGTCCTACACCATGCTTTTACCAACAGATCGCCTGCAGCTTTGCTTGCAGAATATGGACTAGACGGACAATATGGACTTGACTCGTCAAATTTAAGCACGCTGTCAATAGGAAAATCCCCGTAAACTTCATCGGTACTTACTTGATGGAAACGAATATTATATTTGTGTGCAAATTTAATGAGCGTATGCGTTCCTAAAATATTTGTGCTTATAAATGGGTCAGAAAACTCGATTGCATTATCGTTGTGTGATTCTGCAGCAAAATTTACAATTGCGTCGATAGCAGGAAGTGTTGTTCCCTCTGCCGTTTTAATTGGATTATGCGGATCTAATAGCTGATCAACTATATTTTCGTCTCGAATATCTCCGCGAATAAAAGCGTATCGGTTGTTTGCAAAATCTTGAGGTAAATCGTAAAGATTTGCCATATTCCCAGCGTAGGTAAGCAAATCAAGTACCGTAACAGCAACCGTTGTATGATGTTTAGCTATGTAATGCACAAAATTAGATCCAATAAAGCCTGCGCCGCCAGTAACTAAAATGTGGTGTGGTTGAAAAGCATTACTGCTTGATGCGTAGTTGTGCATGTTACCGCCTTCATATGGCTAGTGCGTTGATTTTATTGTTTAATATGCGCATTTTGAATTGTAATTTTTTAATACTATACATTTCTTTCGTGTGTGCAAGTAGAGTATGTTTCTCTAAAGTGTTGTTTACCAGCAAATTAGTTGAGTAGATGTGCAATAATTACTGCATGTTTGCTTGTTTGGGGATGCGAGGTGAATCTAATAATGGTTAAGTTTTCTTGGCGTAGCAGTGCGCATGATTTGGATTCATCAAATATTGATTCCTCTTCAACAAAAAAGCAACAATCTTCGAAATTGCAATCAACAGGTTCAAAGACTTTTGACACATCAAAAGCTGCAGCAAAAGCAATCGAAGGTACTCCAAATAAACCTAATCCAGCGTTAAATCATTCTACAAACGCTATTCTTGTAGGAATATTTTTAACTCTTTTGGGTGGCGCATTTTGGGGTGCAAACGCAACAGTTTCGAAAATCCTTATGTCGACGTATCACGTATCTCCTTTGCAAATCGCTTGCGTTCGTCAAATTGCTGCCGGCATGTTATTTGTCATTACTGCTGCAGTGTGCACTCCTAAGCAGTTAAGTGGTGCTGTGAAAACTGGTCGCACATGGATTTCGATGGCGTTTACTGGCGTAGTTTGCGTGCTTCTTACGCAAGTTTCGTATTTATGGACTATTGATTGGACTAATTCTGGCACTGCTACTGTGCTTCAAAGCCTTAACTTACTGTTTGTTTTGGTTTATGTGTGTTTTCGCGCTCGCCGCGTGCCAACTATGCGCGAAACTATTGGAGTTGTGCTAGCTTTTGCAGGAACTGCTTTAATGGCTACAGGTGGTAATCTTTCTTCACTATCTTTGCCTATTATGGGTTTGCTTTGGGGTCTTGCAGATGCTGCGTCTACAGCGGCGCTTGCTATTATGCCTGTGAAATTGATTGCAAAATGGGGAAATCTGACTGTTAATGGCATTACGTTTATTATTGCTGGTTTTATTATGCTCCCGTTTGTGCGACCGTGGGAAACGATGCCTGCATTAGATTTGCGTGCTATGCTGCTTTTTACTTTTACTGTTATTGCTGGAACTTTTGGAGCATATTGGCTGTTCTTAGAGGGCATTATGCGAGTAGGTTCTGTTCGTGGTACTTTGCTTGGAGCTAGCGAGCCTGTTACTGCTGCAATTACTGCTGTTATGTTTACTGGAGCCGTTTTTTCATGGGCAGATTTTGTGGGATTCGGGCTTATTTTCGTAATGATGATTTTGCTTTGCAAACGTAGCGCTCAGTAATTTTTAAAGTAACGCATTAAAATAAAACGCTTGTTGTGTCGTACGAGGCGTACAGGCTGCTAAAATGGGAGGTGACTATGTCGCGTACACCAGTTTGCAAACGGGAAGGCAATTATGTCAATAATTCTTGAAGGCAATCCAAAAAAGCAGATGATGTTAGTTACGGGTCGTGCATACCCAGAGCTTGCTAATGAGACTGCACAGTATCTTGGTATTGATGTGCTTGAGACTACTGCCTACGATTTTGCGAATGGCGAAATGTATGTGCGCTTTACTCAGCCTGTCCGTGGCTCAGATGTGTTTGTGCTTCAGGCACATACGAATCCTATTAACAATTGGATTATGGAACAGCTGCTTATGGTCGATTCTTTGCGACGCGCATCTGCTCGCAGTATTAACGTGGTTGCACCGTTCTTTGGATATTCGCGTCAGGATAAAAAGCATCAGGGACGTGAGCCTATTACTGCTCGCCTCATGTTTGACTTATTCCGCGCTGCTGGCGCCACGCGCATTTTGACTGTCGACATGCACGCAACTCAGGAGCAAGGTTTCTTTGATGGTCCTGTTGACCATTTGACTGCGATGCCTGTGCTTATTGATTATGTGCGAAACTCTATGAAGCTCGACAACGCAACTATTGTTTCTCCTGATGCTGGTCGCATCAAAGTCTCTGAGCAATGGGCTGCAAAACTCGGAGATTTACCTCTTGCTTTTATTCATAAAACGCGCGATATTACTCGTCCAAATCATGCTGAAGCTCATGGCATTATCGGTGAGATTAAAGGACGCGATTGCATTGTTGTTGACGACATGATTGATACTGCTGGCACTATTTGCGAAGCTGTACGCACTTTGCGTGAGGCTGGAGCAAAATCTGTTACTTTGGTTGCAACGCATGCTTTGCTTTCTGGACCTGCTGTTGAGCGCTTAAAAGCTGCTGGAGTTCGCGAGATCATTGTGACGGATACAGTTCCTGTGCCTGAAGAGAAGCGTCTTGATAATATGACGGTTCTTTCGATTGCGCCGCTTCTTGCTGCTGGTATTCGTTCCGTGTTCCGCTCTGGATCGCTTGTGTCGCTTCGCAACGCACTTCCGGAAGATATGAAACAGCATAATATTTACGCATAAAGCGCATAAAACGTACAATATATAAAACAAATAACCGCATAATTCGTGTAACTGCATAAGCTTTATGCATTAACGTACGGGTTCAAAACGGCAGGAGGCAAATATGGTCGCCAATAACACAACAGCAGTTGCAGAAAATAATGAATCGCAAGAAGCGTTGCAATCTGATGCTTCCAGAGCGATTATTACCGTTGTCGGCTGCGATACCGTTGGTATTATTGCAAAAGTTACTTCGCATGCTGCCGAGCATAATGTAAATATTTTGAATATTTCTCAAACAATTGTCGACGGATTCTTCAACATGATGATGATTGTTGACGTGTCTACTGTTGATTGCGAATTTGGCGACTTTGCTGCAGGATTAGAAACGCTAGGAGACGAAATTGGCGTGCGTATTCGCTGCCAGCGTAGCAATATTTTCACTGCAATGCACAGAATCTAAAATCCGCAGCAATCTAAGTAAATGTAAGGAAGTACACAATGCTCAACCTGATGGAAGTAAGCGAAACTAATTCGATGATTGAGCAAGAACAGCTCGACGTTCGCACAATCACCATGGGAATTAACCTGCTAGATTGCGCTTGCGAAAACTTGCAGGACGTTTGTAACAAAGTTGAGGAAAAAATCACACGTCTTGCAAAAGATCTCGTCAAAACAGGTAACGATATTTCGCGCGACTACGGAATTCCAATTGTAAACAAGCGAATTACCGTAACTCCAATTTCGCTTGTTGGAGCGTCATCTTGTAAAAAGCCTGAAGATTTTGTGCAAATTGCGCACGCATTAGACAGAGCAGCACACACTGTTGGAGTTGATTTAATTGGTGGGTATTCGGCGCTTCCTGCAAAGTCGATGACTGCAGCAGACCGCATGCTTATTGAGTCGCTTCCACAAGCCTTAAGTGAGACGGAAATTGTGTGCTCGTCTGTGAATGTTGGCTCGACGCGAACTGGTATAGACATGGATTGCGTAGAGCTGCTCGGACGCACGATTAAAAAGATCGCTGAAGCTACAGCTGGAAACGATTCTTACGGTTGTGTTAAATTCGTGGCTTTTTGCAATGCTCCGGACGACAATCCGTTCATGGCAGGCGGCTTCCATGGTGTAACTGAAGGCGATGCTGTGATCAATGTTGGCGTGTCTGGTCCTGGCGTTGTTTCGAGTGCACTCGATGCTGCTAGAGGAAAAGACTTTGCTTTTCTATGCGAAACTATTAAGCGCACTGCGTTTAAGATTACTCGTGTAGGTCAGTTGGTTGCGCAAGAGGCTTCTCGTAGGCTTGGTGTGCCGTTTGGAATTATAGACTTGTCGCTTGCTCCAACTCCTGCAGTTGGCGATTCTGTTGGCGAAGTGCTTGAGAAAATCGGTTTGGACCAGGTTGGTGCTCCTGGCACAACTGCTGCGCTCGCTATGCTGAACGATCAAGTTAAGAAGGGCGGCATTATGGCAAGTAGCTATGTTGGCGGTCTTTCTGGAGCGTTTATACCCGTTTCGGAAGATGCAAATATGATTGCTGCTGCGAAGTCTGGCTGCTTGACTATTGAAAAGCTTGAAGCAATGACATGCGTTTGCTCAGTCGGTCTTGACATGATTGCGATTCCTGGAAATACTTCCGCTGCAACGATTTCTGGCATGATTGCGGATGAATCTGCAATCGGCATGATTAATCAAAAAACTACCGCTGTGCGAATTATTCCAGTAATTGGAAAAGGTGTAGGCGAAATGGCGAACTTCGGCGGATTAATGGGATATGCGCCGATTATGCCAGTAAACCAAACAAGCTGCGAAGCTTTCGTAACTCGCGGCGGACGTATTCCTGCTCCAGTACACAGCTTCAAGAATTAGCTACGTTTCGACTTGCTTTCGTGCTTTGCGGGCACAAGCGTCGCGTCTGGCTTTAATTTTGATGCGCAAGTTGTTACTAGCTTTTAGTACGAGCGCATTTTGTACGGTATGCTAGCGATTATTGCACGTTAATTAGCACAGGTTCGCTATGCAAACCTTGTACTCGTTTGTGCTCAATGCGTAAAACGTAAGTTCCGCGATTCACTTTTGGCAAATCCTCATCAGCGGTGCAGCCTTTGCCGGAAGTGGAATTAGTGTTCCAAGTAATTTTCTTCTCAAAATGGTCGCCTTTTGCCATAAGAAGAGGTTTCAAAGGCATATCGCATACGTCTGAACGCCATACTGCATGGGATAAGTAGTCAACGCTCTTACTGGAGTCTTTAAAGTCTTTGCTGTCTTTGCTATTTTTGCTGTCTTGATTATTTTTCTTTTTATTATCTTTAGTTGTTTGCTTACCTTGCGTAACTTCTTCACTACTATTAATCGTTAAAACAGCATTCATATCCGATGCGTCAATAAGGCAAGAAGAGTTTCCTTCGTACACAAATCGTTCTGTCAATTCAACGCTACCGCCCATGGGAACAGTTTGTGACTTAGTAGAAAGCTCAAGACGAATATCTTTAGCAGTGCAATGAGGTGTTAAGCCAACAGGACGAGGGTCTGGCACTGGTTGACGAACAATAGTAACTTCATGGCCAGCAATCGCTTTACCAATAGCAGCAATACCCTTACTCAAGCTAATAACGCAAAATATGACCAGCATAATCAAAAGCAACAAAGCAATACCAACAACAATTCTGCGGCGACGATACATTTTTTGTTTTGCTGCACTCATGTTGCGTACGGGCTTACGCACGGGTTTGCGCATCGGGTTGCGAAATGATGTTGCACTCGCATTGCGATGCGGTTTACGTGGTGACGTAGTTGGCATTGACATATTTACCATTGTAATACATAAGTCGATGAGATGAACTGTACTCACTACACAAGGTAGACTCACATACAAAGTAATTAAGTTGTTAATTAAAGAGTTACAAAAGCAGCGTAATTAGTTAGTTACTTAAGGTAGTGCTAAAGTGCCATCCGGCAATATAGTGATAAGACTGTCATGATCGAGCGAAGCAATGCATTTGTCAAGTTGCGTTTGATTCGACCATAAATTGTTGATCTCGCAACGTTGCAATACCTGCTGTTTTTTATGTGCTTCACGCAATGCCTGCAAAATAATGCCGCGCACTTGCCGATTAGTGCCGGCAAAATGTTGCTGTGGGCGGGTATGGTGGCCAAGACCTGGAAATCCAGCAGCTTTGAAACGGCACCATGTTTGCAAAGGGCATGTAGTGCATTGCGGAGATCGTGCTGTGCAAATGGTAGCACCAATTTCCATAATTGCCTGATTCCAAATGGATGAAGTGCAAGTAGTGTTGGTGGTGTTAGTAGCGTTAGCAGTGGCAGTAGTAACATGATTATCTTCCGGCAATACTGCTGCAGCAAGCTCGCGGTCAGATTGCGTTGTGCTGCCACCATGCGATTCAGTTCCAGTAAAAGCGCGCATAAGTACGCGGCGAATATTTGTATCAATCACCGCAATGTGCTTGCCATAAGCAAAGCTGAGTATTGCACTTGCTGTGTAATCGCCTACACCTGGCAAGGCAATAAGTTCTTCATAGGTGCATGGCAGCTTATTGCGATATGTTGTTGCTACAACTTGAGCACAAGATTGTAAACGTAACGCGCGTCGAGGGTAGCCGAGGCGACCCCAAGCTGTAATAATTTCAGCACTCGTAGCGTGGGCTAGTGATTGTGCATCTGGCCAAGTTTGCATCCAAGTGAGCCAATAAGGTACAACGCGGCTCATTTGCGTTTGCTGGCTCATTACTTCACACACAAGCACACCCCAAGGGGTAGTGTGCCCAAACCTCCAAGGCAAATCGCGTGCACAACTATGCCAAAAAAGTGCAACATTATCGCGCGTAAGTGTTGCCAATTCGCGCAATGGCTGAGAAGTTTCTTCGGTGAGATGTTCTTCGGTGAGAGATTGTGAATCTTGCTGCATGCTTGATTATGTAAACGTCGTATACTTTCGTGATTACTTTCCGCCTGTAAAACCGAGTTGCCTCCACGCTTCATACACTGCAATAGAAGCACAATTTGTAAGATTCAAACTACGAAGTGACGGGCGCATAGGAAGACGCACCTGCTCTGCCACATGTGGACCAGCCATAACATCCATTGGATCAGGAATATCTCCTGGCTCTGGTCCAAAAAGCAGAATATCGTTCGACTTATATTCAATTTCAGTGTAAAGTTTCGTAGCATTTGCAGTAAACGCAATAATTCGCGAATTTGGCATTGACTCAACTAAATTCTCAAAATTCGGGTGCAAAACAACGTGAGCCATATCGTGATAATCCAAGCCTGCGCGACGTAATTTAGTATCGTGCAAATTAAAACCAAGCGGCTCAACCAAGTGCAAGATAGTGCCAGTTACAGCGCAAAGTCGAATTGCGGAACCTGTATTTCCTGGAATACGAGGGGAGTAAAAGCAAAGGTGAGGGGTGTGCGTTTCTGCGCGCGCGGCATCGTCGGCACTGAGCATTGCGTCCATAACGCTAATCGGATTTCCGTGAGCGTCGGTTACAAGCTCGTCTGGGCCATAATTTGATTTGCGGTAGCCGTACTCGTACATTTGCTCTACGCGGCTTGCTGCTGCTTTGTGTGCTTCGGTTTGCTCTTCGGTTTGCTTTTTGGTTTTGGCTGCTGCTTCTTGCGTATTCTCGCTGTTATTCATGCTATTCCTTAGCTTTTTAAGTATCTTTACGTAACTTCGTAATCGTAACGTATTTAGTTTACTCGCAACTTGCACATTACTATTGCGAGCGTTCGTTATTAGTGGGGAAAAGTCCGGAGTTTTTGGTAGAGTAGACAGACTGTGTAAGGTGTGTCATATAGCGGGCATGCTCATGGAACCGAAGAAGGCGCCCGCGCATCGCAACTTGCTTATTTGGCAGTTTCGTTTGCCGCGATTTTCTTTAGTTTTTCAAAGATTAAATAGTTAACTAGCGAGTGATAAAGGAACGTCCATTGGCTGCTGAACAAGCTATGACGAGCACCACGAAAGTCATCGCACGTGCTGACGAACATGATATTAAGTTGCATAAAGCGTCAGATCGTGTGAATTTTGGCTCCATTTGTGAGCCTATTGATGTGCCATACCTCCTCGGCGTGCAAACCGACAGCTTCGATTGGTTGATCGGCTCTGAACGCTGGAAGAAGCGCGTTGCAGAAGATGAAGCAAACGGAACTCACACCGTGCCTCATGTTTCTGGTCTCGACGAAGTCTTCCAGGAGATTTCCCCAATTGAGAACTTTGCTGAGACGATGAGCCTCACATTCTCTGATCCATACTTTGAAGAGCCACGTCACACTGTGCTCGAGTGCAAGGAAAAGGATTACACCTATTCTGCTCCACTTTATGTGAATGCTGAGTTTGAAAACGGCGAAACTGGCGAAATTAAGAGCCAGACTGTTTTCATGGGTGATTTCCCATTGCAAACTCCTCACGGCACATTCATTATTGGTGGCACCGAGCGAGTAATCGTTTCGCAGCTTGTGCGCTCTCCAGGCGTGTACTTTGATCGTACACAAGATCGCACTTCCGACAAGGATGTTTTCGGTGCGAAGATTATCCCAAGCCGCGGTGCATGGTTGGAATTTGAGATTGACAAGCGTGATGTTTTAGGCGTTCGCGTAGACCGTAAGCGTAAGCAGTCCGCAATCGTATTCCTTATGGCAATCGGCATGACGAAAGACGAAATTGCAGATGCTTTCCAAGGCTATCCACTTGTTTTGGATGCGCTCGCAAAAGAGCCTATTGAAACGCAAGACGATGCACTTACCGATTTGTATCGTAAGATTCGCCCTGCAGATACTGCAACTCCAGAAGCTGGTCGCAATCTTCTCGATTCCTTCTACTTCAACACAAAGCGTTACGATTTGGCTCGCGTTGGTCGCTATAAGATCAACCGCAAGCTCGGTATTGAAGCAGATTACAGCGATCGCAGCTTGAATCGCGAAGATATTATCGCAACTATTAAGTACTTGGTAACGTTGCATTCTGGCGAAAAAACCTTCCCAGGTAAGCGCGACGGTCAAGACGTACAGTTGCGCGTTGACGTTGACGATATCGATCATTTCGGCAACCGTCGTATTCGTCAGGTTGGCGAGCTTGTGCAGAATCAGCTTCGTACCGGCTTAAGCCGCATGGAGCGTGTTGTGCGCGAACGTATGACAACTCAGGATGCAGAGGCAATTACTCCTCAGTCCTTGATTAACATTCGTCCAGTAAACGCAACTATTAAGGAATTCTTCGGAACTTCCCAGCTCAGCCAGTTTATGGATCAAAACAATCCTTTGGCAGGCGTTACGAACAAGCGTCGTCTTTCCGCACTTGGTCCTGGTGGTCTTTCTCGCGATCGCGCTTCTATGGAAGTTCGAGACGTGCACCCATCCCACTTCGGACGTATGTGCCCAATCGAATCCCCAGAAGGTCCAAACATCGGTCTTATCGGTTCTTTGGCAACCTTCGGACGCATCAATCCATTCGGCTTCATCGAAACCCCATACCGCAAGGTTGTGAATGGTCACGTAACTAATGAAGTCGAATACATGACTGCAGACCGCGAAGCCGAGCACGTTATTGCTCAAGCAAACCAGGAACTCGACGAAAACGGCAACTTCGTTGGCACTCAAGCACTTGCTCGCGTGGACGAAGAAGAAGCAGTCGATGTGCCTGTAAGCACTGTAGATTACATGGACGTTTCCCCACGTCAGATGGTTTCTCTCGGCGCTTCCTTGATTCCATTCTTGGAGCACGATGAAGGCCACCGCGCATTGATGGGTACGAACATGCAGCGTCAGGCTGTGCCGCTTATTAAGTCGGAGCGACCACTTGTTGGTACCGGTTCTGAATGGCGTGCAGCAGTTGATTCTGGCGACGTAATCTTGGCTGAAAAGCCGGGCGTAGTAACTTACGTTTCTGCAGATATTATTCGCGTTATGAACGACGATGGAACTCAGTCCAGCTACAAGCTTTCAAAGTTCCAGCGTTCTAACCAGACTACTTGCTACAACCAAGTGCCGCTTATTAAAGACGGCGAGCGCGTTGAAACTGGTACAGTTTTGGCAGACGGTCCTGCAACCGAAAAGGGCGAACTTGCATTGGGTAAGAATTTGCTCGTTGCATTCATGCCTTGGAACGGTTACAACTACGAGGATGCTGTGATTATTTCCCAGCGTCTTGTGCAAGACGATACGCTTTCTTCTATTCACATTGAAGAATACGAAATCGACGCTCGCGAAACCAAGCTTGGTTCCGAAGAGATTACTCGTGACTTGCCAAACGTTGGCGAAGATGCGATTGCAAATCTCGACGAGCGCGGCATTATTCGTATTGGCGCTGAAGTCGAAGCTGGCGATATTTTGGTTGGTAAGGTAACTCCTAAGGGCGAAACCGAGCTTACTCCAGAAGAGCGTTTGCTCCGCGCAATCTTCGGCGAAAAGAGCCGCGAAGTGCGCGATACTTCTTTGCGCGTGCCACACGGCGAGACTGGTACTGTGATTGCAGTTAAGGAAATCACTCGTGAAGACGCTGAAGACGACGGTGACGAGCTTCCAAACGGCGTGAACCAAATGATTCGCGTTTACATTGCTCAGCATCGTAAGATTACGCAAGGCGATAAGCTTTCCGGTCGTCACGGCAACAAGGGTGTTATTTCCCGCATTTTGCCAGAAGAAGATATGCCATTCTTGGCTGATGGTACTCCAGTTGACATCATGCTTAACCCGTTGGGTGTGCCTTCTCGAATGAACTTGGGTCAGGTGCTCGAGCTTCACTTGGGTTGGATTGCTCACGCTGGCTGGGATATTAACTTGGATCCAGACTTGGAAGCAGCTTGGAAGAAGTACGTGCCGCAAGGTGCTGAGCATGGCGATCCATGCACTCCAGTTGCAACGCCAGTATTCGACGGCGTGCGACCAGAAACTTTGAAGGGCTTGCTTTCTACAACACTCGCAAATCGCGATGGTGACAAGCTTGTTGGCTCTGACGGTAAGGCAACCTTATTCGACGGTCGTACTGGTGAGCCATTCCCGAAGCCAATTTCTGTGGGCTACATGTACATTTTGAAGCTGCATCACTTGGTTGATGATAAGATTCACGCACGTTCCACTGGTCCTTACTCCATGATTACCCAGCAGCCGTTGGGTGGTAAGGCTCAGTTCGGCGGTCAGCGCTTCGGCGAAATGGAAGTGTGGGCGCTCGAGGCTTACGGTGCTGCTTACACATTGCACGAAATGATGACTACGAAGTCTGATGACGTCGACGGTCGTGTGCGCGTGTACGGTGCTATCGTCAAGGGCGATAACCTGCCACCAGCTGGCATTCCTGAATCATTCAAGGTGTTGCTTAAGGAAATGCAGTCGCTTTCGCTTAATGTTGAGGTGTTGAACGCTGAAGGCGTCGCAATCGACATGAAGGATGAAGAGGACGACCCAGTTTCATCTTCCGACGATCTTGGCTTCAATATTGGCGCTCGACCAGATTCGTCCGCCAAGGAAGATCAGATTGCTGTTGAACCTGAATACCAGTGATTCGGTAACGAACACACTTTAAGAAATTAAGAAACGTTAAAAACAATTTCATGAGACAGGACGATAAGAGTGCTGGACGTCAACGCATTTGACAAACTGAGGATTGGACTGGCAACCGCCGAAGATATCCGTAGCTGGAGCCACGGCGAAGTAAAGAAGCCAGAAACCATTAATTACCGTACCCTAAAGCCAGAGAAGGACGGTCTGTTCGGTGAGCAGATCTTCGGTCCAACTCGCGATTGGGAGTGCGCATGCGGCAAGTATAAACGCGTGCGCTTTAAGGGAATCGTGTGCGAACGATGCGGCGTAGAAGTTACCCGCAGTCGCGTTCGCCGCGAACGCATGGGTCATATTGAGCTTGCAGCTCCGGTAACGCACATTTGGTTCTTCAAGGGTGTGCCAAGCCGTTTGGGCTACTTGCTCGACATTGCACCTAAGGATCTTGAAAAAGTAATCTACTTCGCAGCCTACATGGTTACGAAAGTCGACGAAGAGCAGCGTCACCAAGATCTTCCAGATTTGCAAGACGAATTCGATACAGAAATCGGCAACCTTCGCAAGCGTCGTGATAACGAAATTGAAGCGCGCGCTAAGAAAGTTGAAGAAGACTTGCATGAGCTGGAAGAATCTGGCGAAGGCAAAGGTGCTGCAAGATCTAAGTTGCGTGCTAGTGCAGAACGCGAAATGTCTGCTATTCGTACTCGCTATGACGAGCAAATTCAGCGTTTGAACGCCGTATTTGATCGTTTCAAGGGCTTGCGTGCCGGCGATATGGAAGGCGACGTTGACTTGTGGCGCGAGATGGAAGATCGCTATGGCGATTACTTCGAAGGCTGCATGGGTGCTGAAGCTATTAAGAAGCGTTTGCAAGATTTCGATTTGAAGTCTGCTGCCGAAGAACTTCGCGCAGAAATTGACAACGGAACCGGTCAGCGCAAGGCTCGCGCTTTGAAACGACTGAAGGTTGTAAACGCGTTCTTGACTACTGGAAACAAGCCAGAAGCTATGGTTTTGGACGTAATTCCAGTAATCCCACCAGACTTGCGACCAATGGTTCAGCTTGATGGTGGTCGTTTTGCAACTTCCGATTTGAACGATTTGTACCGTCGTGTAATCAACCGTAACAACCGTTTGAAGCGACTTATTGAGCTTGGTGCTCCTGAGATTATGCTTAATAACGAAAAGCGCATGCTTCAGGAAGCAGTCGACTCACTCTTCGACAACGGTCGCCGCGGACGCCCAGTAACCGGCGCATCCAACCGACCATTAAAGTCGCTCTCCGACATGCTTAAAGGTAAGCAAGGCCGATTCCGCCAGAACTTGCTCGGTAAGCGTGTTGATTACTCTGGTCGTTCCGTAATCGTCGTTGGTCCAAGCCTTCGCATGCATCAGTGCGGTTTGCCAAAACCAATGGCATTGGAGCTTTTCAAGCCGTTCGTTATTAAGCGTTTGGTTGATCAGGGCTTCGCTCAGAATATGAAGAGCGCAAAGCGTTTGGTTGACCGTGGCGACTCCGAAGTTTGGGGCGTTTTGGAAGAAGTTATTTCCGAACATCCTGTGCTTCTTAACCGCGCACCTACACTTCACCGCTTGGGTATTCAGGCATTCGAGCCGATTTTGGTTGAAGGTAAAGCAATCCACCTGCCACCACTTGCTTGTGCAGCATTCAACGCAGACTTCGATGGTGACCAGATGGCAGTGCATCTTCCGCTTTCTGCAGAAGCTCAAGCAGAAGCGCGCACTTTGATGATGGCTTCCGACAATATCTTGAAGCCAGCAGACGGTCACACCGTGACTATGCCTTCTCAGGATATGATTCTGGGTCTTTACTACTTGTCTACCGTAATTGACGGAGCAAAAGGTCAAGGCCGAATCTTCTCCTCGCTTGCTGAAGCTGAAATGGCTCTCGACAAGCATGAGATTGATATGCAAGCTAAGGTGCTGATTCGAGTTCCTGCAGACTTCGTATTGCCAAAGAATTGGGAGCCTGCTGAGCTTAAGGTTGTTGACCCTGAGCCAGGCAGCCCAGACGTTGTGCGCGAAGAGCGTTTTAAGGACGGGACTGTACTGTTTGCAACTTCTTGCGGACGCATTTTGTTCAACGGAACTTTGCCAGTCGACTATCCGTTCGTAAACGAGCAGGTGCCAAAGGGCGTACTTTCTAAGATCGTCGACGATATTGCAACTCGCTATTCTACAGCTCAAGTTGCAGCAACACTCGACGCTTTGAAGGATCTCGGCTTTACTCGCGCTCCTTGGTCTGGCGTAACGATGGCATTCTCTGACATTGTGCTTCCTCCAAATCGCGAGCAAATTGCGCAAGATTACGAGGATCAGGCTGCAAAAATCAACTCTCAATACGATATGGGTCTTCTTACAGACGAAGAGCGTCGTCAAGAGTTGATCAACTTGTGGACTGAATGCACCGACAAGGTTGCAGACGCAATGCGCGAAAACTTCCACGATGACAACAACGTGAACATCATGGTTCAGTCAGGCGCACGTGGTAACTGGATGCAGATTCGCCAGATTGCTGGTATGCGAGGTCTCGTGGCAAACCCTAAGGGCGAGATTATTCCTCGACCTGTTAAGTCAAATTACCGCGATGGTCTTTCCGTGTTGGAGTACTTCATCTCGCAGCACGGCGCTCGTAAGGGCTTGGCAGATACCGCACTTCGTACGGCAGAATCTGGCTACTTGACTCGTCGTCTTGTGGATGTTTCGCAGGAAGTAATCGTGCGTGAAGAAGATTGCGGCACTAAGCGCGGTCTTATGATGAAGATTGCTGATCGCGACGAAAACGGCAATTTGACGCTTGTTAAGGCTGCTGACGGTGGTCCATACTCGCGCTTGCTTGCTGCAGACGTAATTGATCCTGCTGACGGTACGACAGTTTTGGCAAAGTGTGGCGACGCACTTTCTATGGACGTTTTGCGTGATTTGGTTGCTCACGGCGTTGAGGAAGTTAAGGCGCGTTCTGTGCTTACTTGCGAATCCAAGCGCGGCGTTTGCGCAAAGTGCTACGGCTGGTCCTTGGCTACAAGCCGACTCGTGGATGTTGGTGAGGCTGTTGGTATTGTTGCAGCACAGTCCATTGGTGAACCTGGTACGCAGCTTACGCTTCGTTCCTTCCACTCTGGTGGCGTCGCTTCGGCTTCTGATATTACTCAGGGTCTTCCTCGTGTTACGGAGCTTTTCGAGGCTCGTACTCCTAAGGGTGAGGCTCCAATCGCTGAGTTCCCAGGCGTTGTGAAGGTCGAGGATACTGATCACGGCCGTCAGGTGACTTTGACTCCAGACGACACTACGATTGATCCAATCGTTTACCCAGTGACTCGTCGTGCGCCAATGCTTGTAAAAGATGGCGACCATGTTGAGGTTGGTACGCAGCTGATTGAAGGTTCTGTGGATCCTAAGAAGATTCTGCGTATTCTTGGTCCGCGTGCGGCTCAGGTGAACATCGTGGAAGAAGTGCACAACGTGTACCGTTCTCAGGGTGTTGATATTCACGATAAGCACATTGAAGTTATTGTGCACCAGATGCTTCGCCGTATTACGGTGATTGATTCTGGCGATACGGATCTTCTTCCAGGTGAGCTTGTGGATCAAGCAAAGTTCCGCGAGGCAAACTTGGCTGCTGTAAAGAACGGCGGAAAGCCTGCTGCTGGTCGACCAGAGCTTATGGGTATTACCAAGGCTTCTTTGGCTACGGATTCTTGGCTTTCTGCAGCATCGTTCCAGGAGACTACGCGTGTGCTTACTGAGGCCGCCTTGAGCCAGAAGGAAGATGACCTTAAGGGCTTGAAGGAGAATGTGATTATCGGTAAGCTCATCCCAGCTGGTACCGGTTTGGCACGTTACCGCAATGCTAGTGTGGAGCCGGATCCTCAGGTTCGCGACTCTATTTATCCGAACTTTGGTTTGGGCGGTGCAGATAGCACGCCTTCGAACTTCGGTGAGAGCGATATGGGCGATGTTGACTTCTCCAACATTGATTTTGGTGATATGAAGCTCGGCGACGACTTTAATCCAGATGACTTCCTTGACGATCAGGGTGGTCAGAGCGATTATGGCGACGAAGCTGAGTGATTGCGCTAATCTAATATAAAAATGGGGCTTCAAGCTTTCGGGCTTGAAGCTCTTTTTTGTTGCTGGCACAGTTGGCGCTTGCGCGGATTACGCGCTCGCTTACGAAACTCGCGTTGGAAGTTCACTGGACTTCCAACTTAAGCGAGTTTCCGCTCCGAGTTGCTTTTGCGCGCTAAATCGCAGCGCTCAAGCAGGTCGTCAGCGCACGCCAGTCACAACTTAGTTTCTAAAGCACAGCCACGCAACTCTGCCCTGCCTTCGTCAATCGAGACGAAGGTAGACCTCGCTTGCGTTGAAAGCACACTGTGCTTTCAACTCTGAGCAAGCTCGGCGCTCCGAGTTGCTTTCGCGCGCTAAATTGCAGCGCTCAAGCAGGTCGTCAGCGCACGCCAGTCACAACTTAGTTTCTAAAGCGCAACCACGCAACTCTGCCCTGCCTTCGTCAATCGAGACGAAGGTAGACCTCGCTTGCGTTGAAAGCACACTGTGCTTTCAACTCTGAGCAAGCTCGGCGCTCCGAGTTGCTTTCGCGCGCTAAATCGCAGCGCTCAGGCAGGTCGTCGCGCTGCGTGAGTGTGATTTTGCCTACCTTCGGACACTGGTGCAGAAAAGGGGGTACATATCACTGCTCTAGTAACGACCTACTTGAACACAAACGAGCGCGACGCAATATAATAAAAAATATGACGCTAGTATCAAGTAAGCAGAACGACTTGCAACATACGCAATCGCTTTCGCAGCAATCAAATCCAATCATTCCACGCGTGCTAAGCGTAGCTGGCACAGATCCGACAGGTGGAGCCGGAATACAGGCAGATCTTAAATCAATCATGGCGGCAGGCGGTTACGGCATGTGTATACCAACTAATCTTGTTGCGCAAAACACATGCGAGGTGCGCGAAGTATTCACGCCACCAGTAAGCTTTTTCCGCACACAACTTTCATGCGTGTACGACGACGTTACAGTTGATGCACTAAAAATCGGCATGCTCGGATGCACAGAATACATTGAAGCAATGCGAGACTGGATGCGCGATAATCCGGTTCCTGTAAGCGTTCTAGACCCAGTTATGATATCAACTTCCGGGAAGCGCTTGCTTGAGGCAAGTGCTGAAAATGCGATGCGAAACTTTATAAGCTGCGTTGATGTAGTGACGCCAAACGTGCCGGAATTGGCGGCTTTGTGCGAGTCAAGTGTTGCGGAAAATTTTGAGGAAGCTTGCAACCAGGCGCGCAAGTTGGCTGCAAAAAACAGCGTTGTTGTAATCGTAAAAGGTGGGCACTTAACTGGCGAAGACGTTGGGAATACTGCGGTTTTCCCGGATGACTACGCAAGTCACGTACCAAGCGAACGAGTTGAAACAAGCACAACTCACGGAACTGGTTGCTCGCTTTCTTCTGCGCTTGCTACGAAAATTGGGCTTGCTTTGCGCGAGGGAAAGAATTTGAGTGATCACGATACTGTACTTCGCGCACTTGAATGGTCAACGGCGTGGCTTCGAGAGGCGATTGCTGCTGGAAGTGAATTGCATGTTGGGCGCGGCGGCGAGCGCGGGCATGGACCGGTAAACCATTCCGTGCGCATCCTTCAGCAAACTGTGTGAACATCGAAGCTCTGTTCGTAAACAAATGCCGGGAATTTTCCGGCATTTGTTCCCAAAACCAGCCAACGCTCTAAGCGCGAAAGCAACTCGGAGCGCACGCGTGTCAGTTTTACTCAGTAATCACGCTTTTAAGCTCGCGCGCTACTTTCCCAACATCCTCAGCGCACATAAGCGCCGACACTGTGCAAACTCCGTCAAGCTCAAGACCGCGAATAGGGAACACCGTGTTCTCGTGAATTCCGCCAATTGCCAACGTTTTTACGCCCATAGAGTGCGCAACTTTCGCAACTTCGTTTACGCCTTCAACTCCCAGTGGAGGCACGTCGTGCGCTTTCGTATGCGTTTCAAAAGCTGCACCAATGCCAATCACATCCGGCAGTGGAACGTCGTTTTCTTTGCACTCGCGGTAAGCTTTCTCCATCAAATCCGGTCGAGCGCAAGAAAGCCCAACCATCCACTCGGCCGGCATCGCCTTTCGCGCCTCAACAAACGGCGTATCCTTTTGCCCAACGTGCAAGTTGAAACCAAGATGAGCCGCGCAATCAACATGATCGTCAATAAACACAGGTACATCGCCGTGTCCGGAATCAATAAGCGCGTGACGCAACTTCTTCGCCTTGGCCGAAATTTCAGCGTCATTGGAATACTTATCGCGCAATTGCACAACTGTAACTCCGCCTTCAACTGACTCTACTGCAACTTCTTCTTCCGGGCGATTTCCCATGCGCGGATCCGTTACCAAATACAGTGTCCAATCAACAGGCTCCACCGTAAACTCAATATTTGTCAAACTAAACATATCATTTACGCTAAGAGTTGAAAGCGCATCCATCCACAGTGTGCGGAAAGTGCCTGGAGCTGTGGTTTGGCGAGCTGCCCAAGTTCCAGCCGCTGCTGCGTGCACGTGCGCTGCAACAGTTGCTGCGAGCGGACGTTCCGGGTTTGCGCCAACGTATGCTGCAACTAACGCTCCCAAAGCGCAACCTGTTCCAACTACCTTAGTCATAGCTTTGTGACCACCTGTTACGCGAGCTAAACATCCGTGAGCGTAAATCGCGTCTTTTTCTCCGGAAATTGCCACTACGGATCCGTATTTTTTAGCTAATTCGCGAGCAGCTTGAAGCGCGTCGTTTACGTTATCGTGAGAATCTACGCCTTTTCCGTTGCTTTCTTTGCCTGCAAGTGCCATTATTTCGGAAGCGTTTGCACGAATTACAGTAGGGTGGTGCTTAATAATTTCGTGTACAAAGCGCGCGCGAGGTGCAAGTGCTGGAACGCCGATTCCAACCGGGTCAAGCACCCACGGAGTATCAGCTTTTTCGCATCCTTCAACAGCTGCGCGCATGTATTCGGAAGTTTCTGGCTGATGGAATGTGCCAACGTTTATGAGCACGCCTGTGGCAATTTGCGCAAGTGCATGCGCTTCTTCTGGATCGGTTACCATAATTGGCGATGCTCCTGCAGCGAGCAGTGCGTTGGCTGTAATGTCTTGCACGATTACGTTCGTGATGCAATGGGTGAGTGGCTGCTGTGTGCGCACACGTTCGATGCATTGACGCACGTCGTTAAGGAACATGCGTCGGCGTGCGCGTACAGAGAAGCATGTGTCGACTTGCGTTGTTGAGCTTGTGCAGTATTCGTTTGCTTCGTTGCAGGTATTTGTTTTTTCAGTGTTGCATGTTGTCATAATGTTTCCCTTCGCTAGCACTATCTAGATCAGGTTTTACGGATGTAATCTCAGCGCTTGACTTCACAATTTGTTGCAATTGCGCACTCCGAACCATCCTTCGACTATATCTTTTGTTCATGACTTACTTACTTTTGCGCTATTGTCTCATTTTGCTTGTTTCGCAGCACTTGCAGGAATCTACAAAAATCGCGCCGCATTTTTGCAACTTCTTCTACATATTTTTGCTTTCAACTGTGTAAACATAAATATAGTAAATAAAAAGTAGATTATAGAAGTTACGAAAGCGAGATAACATGGCAAACGATTCCATGCTAGAACAAAAGACTCCGCTCACAGCGCGCGAATACGCGACACGCACAGCAATACGCGCGATTGCAATCATCGCATCTGTTTATGGTATGACTGCTTCGTGGGAAGGCTTGATGACCTTCACTTATTTTACGAATCTTTCTAACCTTATGATTTGCGTAGCTCTTGCTGGATCGCTTTTGCTTGATACAGCTGCGTTTATGCGTGCTCGTAATTCTGCATGTTCCGCCGCACAGCAAGATTCTGCAGCATCTTGCGCATGGTTCGACTCAAAATCCAACGCTTGGTACATTTTCAAATTCATGATGACCATCTCAATTGCTGTCACATTCACTTTGTACCTGTGTTTCTTAGCACCTACCAATAAGCTTGGTTTTGTCGGCGCTTACATGAATAACGGATGCAGCAGCCTTTGCGTTCACGCAGTTGCGCCGCTTCTTGCAATCGCTGATTTTGTGCTTTTTGATTATCGTTTCCGCTCTACTCGCGCACATTTGTATGTTTCTACTGTTCCGCCTCTTGCTTATGTTGCTTATGCGGCTATGCTTAGCGAGTTTGCTGGTGTTCGTTGGGGTGTTCATGCAATGCGCGCGCCTTATAATTTCCTCAATTATGGCGCTCCTGCCGGCTGGTTCGGCTTTGCACCGCAAACTTTTAATGCCACTACTTTGGGCGTTGGTGTTGCGTATTTGTTAATTGTGTTTACTCTTATTTTTATTGGTGTCGGCAGTGTATTTCTTGCGCTTAAGGATGCTCGCGCTCGTGCAATATTAAAAGAATAGTATTGTTGCGCGCCACTATTGCCTAATTGCTAGAATTAAGCGTATGAGTGAGGATACTGCATTACAAGCATTATTTGACGGTACGTTACGCAATTCTTCTGGCAATGTGACTAATGCGTTGCTTGTGTATGGTGCGCCGAATACTGGTAAAACGCAGTTTGCTGTGCGCGCAGCAATTTCCGGCTATAAGCGTTGGTCGCATAATGTTACTGCGATGGCTGTGCAAAATCGTGTTCTTGCTTCAAAAATTGACAATATTATTATTCGTCAAATTGGTGTGAGTAAGCAGTCTCGTCCAGTTGGCACTTTGGCTTCTTTAGCTTTTAATATCATTTCTGCTTGCTGTAAGTTAAAGAATGAGCCTTCGCCTAAGCTGCTAAATGGTGCTGAGCAGGATTCTTTGCTTCGTAAAGTTTTGCGCGCACACATTGAGCATGTTATGCGTGGAGATAATGGTGATTGCAATATATGCGCGCTTTTTAAGGATTATTTTGAAACGTCTCAATGGGTTATTCCATTAACTTGCGCAGTTTCTAATACTTCCGCCACTTCTAACGCTTCCGCGCCTTCAACAACTCAGGCTGCTCAAGCAGCTTCTTCGTCTCCAGAATTTTTGGCAGATAGTTTCGATATTAACAACGCTTTTATGCATCAATTGCGCGATATGCTCGCTCGTTTAGATGAGCTTGGTATTAGCGATTTTGAAAGCGAAAATTCAGTTCTTTGCGCTCTTAGTGACGAGCAATCTTACGCCAATAATAGTGATATTTTACAAACGTCTGTGCTTATTAAACGTAGATTAACTCAATGGCGTTTGGCGTTTGCTTTGCGAGCTGAATATCGAAAAATAATTGCCGACACTTATAAATCTTCTTTCCGACTTGACGCTTCGCAACTGTTGGTTGAGGGCGCAAAATCTGCGCGCGAATTAGGCGAGCATGGTTTAGTAAACTCTTCTGAAATTCCGGCTCTTCTTGTAGTCGATGATTATCAAGATATTACTTTGGCTGGTTTGAGTTTTATTGAGACTTTGTCGAAGATTGGCACGCGTTTAGTTTTGCTTGCGAATCCGGATGAATCTGTGCAATCGTTTAGAGGAGCGTACCCGGATTATGCAATTTCTGCAGCTTTGGATGAGTTGAATGCTGCTGAACAAACTTTAGAATATACGGGTTTTGCTGATTCTTGCGAAAATTCTTCCGACGATTCTGCTGATTCTTCTAAAAATTATTCTGCAGATCCAACTTTTGCAAATTATACCCAAGCACCTTCGATGCGTGAATTACTCGCTTCGCGCGTTTCTCTTTCGCTTACTTCGCAATATAAAACAGATGTTGCGCTCCCAAATCGCCCTTGGAAAATGCCAAAATTTGTAGGGTCCTTACCGATTGAGCCTATAGAAACCCCACAAAATTCTCATCTCAACTCAGACGACACTGTTTTTACAGCGTTATATCGTTCACAGCGCGAGGAATTAGATGCTGTTATTTGGCAAATGAAGCAATCTCACGTAAATAATAAGCGCAAGTGGAGCGATATGGCGTTAATTGCGCACGACAATTCCACTGTTCGTCTTTTTGGCGAGCAGCTTCGCGCTTCTGGAGTTCCTGTGCGATACTCGTTAGTAACTCGCCCATTAAAAGATGAGCCGTTTGTGCAAGGTTTATTTGCGCTTATTGAACTTGCTCAATTTGCGCAGCACGGTTTTTCTGGAATTGTTGAGCAAGTAAAACATGGTAGAAGTTTGCAAAATTTGGCTTCGTGGGTGCGTTTGCGAGTTCAGAATATTATGGATAGTCCACTTTCCTCGATTACTAAGAGCGATTCTGGATTTTACGGTGATTTAGACGTTGAAATACCTGCGAAGTTATATTCTGTAGATTCGCTTATGCGTTCTCTTTCTTCTCTTTCGGCTGTTTTAATTGAGAAAAATTGTGAAAATAACAAGAGCTTTGAATCTAATGCGCCTTTGCGAAATCTTGTTCATAACTGGGATTTGTTGCAAAATTCGCTTCATAATGCGCAAAGCAAAGCGTATTTTGAATCTCAAATTTTGGTTGATAATAGTCGTATTGATGGCAGTTCAAATGATCTTATGCCATTGTCTCTTGATGCGTGCTATTTGCTTTGTGTAGCAGATGTTGCACGTTTTATAGATGATGATTCTAATGTTCGTAAAGATTCTTTAGTCCGTTCTGATTATTCTTCGAATAGTGCTGCACTTTCTAAGGAAAAACTTTCTAAGGATGCACTTTCTGAAGATTCATACTTTAATGATTCTACAGTGTTGCAAATATTGCAGAATATGGCACCTCGGAATCCGCACGTTGCATCTTTTGTAAAACTGTGGAAAAACGTGCAAATTCTCGCTTCTCGTATGCACAATAATCCTGATTTGAGTAGTGCTCAATACGCTCTTGGTGAGGCTTGGAATATTTGTCATGTTGCTGAGCGTTGGCAGCGTATGTCTTTACAGCATAATTCGGAAGGTTATCGAGCTAACGATCGCTTGGATGCTGCAATGCGTCTTTTTGATTATGTTTCTTCATATGCTTCTTCTGATATCTCGTCAATGAATACGTTTGACGATACTTTTAAACAAGAAAATATTGTAAGTATTGCAGATTTTATAGCTCAAGTTCGTGGCATGGAAATTGAAGCTGATTCTCTTGCTAAAGTAGCGCCTGTTCCAGATGCTGTAACGCTTACTACTCCTGCTGGTTCTGTTGGAAAACATTGGAATCTTGTGTGGATGCCTACTTTGCAACAACGTGTGTGGCCAAATCTTGCTTCTCGTAGCACTATGTTTGGCGCAGAAAGTTTAGCGAATATTATTTTGCATTCTAAGATTTCTGCTTCTAAATTGACTGTGAATGCGTCACTTCTTTCAAATAATGATAAATCTGCAGTTTTTGCCTCGGAACAGCGCAGTTTTTTGTTAGCTATTACGCGCGCAACAGAGCGTTTGTATATAAGCGCGCAATATAGCGATAGTGCTGTGCCAAGCGACTTTCTTTATTATTATTTGCCTGAAAGATACTACAATAATGAAAATTCGCGCACGCCTTTTACGGAATTTACTACACCTTTTGCCGGTTTAGATATGGATGTTCGTGGACTAGTGTGTGCTGCTCGTTCGCAAATTTTGCGTGCTTCTTCTATGAAAGAAGAGTTTGGAAATAGTGTAGGTAATGCAGGTAGTGCAGATAGTGCAAGTAGTTCCGATAGTGAGAATAGTAAGTCTAGAAATGCGATTATTGACGCTGCTCAAACGTTGCAATTACTTAAAGAAAATGGAGTATTTTGCGCTGATCCTTTTGAGTGGGATTTTATGAGCGATGTCGATGACTATGTTGATGAGAAATCTTCTGTTGGAAAAGATAATGAAAAAAATAATGAAAAATACAATGAAAAAGCTAGCTCTGCTAAAAAAACTAACTCTGTTGTAAGCTTGTCTCCTTCAGCTGTAGACAGTTTGTGGGCATGTCCTGTGTGTGGATTGGTCAATCGTCAGCTTTTAGGCCCTCAACCCGGCAGCGCAGCAACGTATTTTGGCACGCTAATTCACGAAACTGCAAGGTGGGCAAGCGAAAATCAGCATTACGATATGCCGGAAACTGAAGTTGATGAAACTGAAGCGACGAATAATGCGGCTGAAGCGACGAATAATTCAGCCGACTATTCGCCTTACTCTCCGCTTGTGCGCCGCAGTAACGCAATCGCAAATCTTATGGAAAACTATTACTTAAGTATTGCGCCTGAACTTGCAGATATTCGAGATAGTAAGGAGCATTATTCGGCTCTTGCGCGTGAGAAGAATATTAAACGTGCGTTACATGCAATTGCGCAATATTTTGTTACTTCTTACGATCAATCAACATATGCGCTTAACTCAAAAAAGTCAGAAAACGGCATATTAGAATCTCTTACAAAAAGCGAAAAATCTTTAGAAAGCAGCATAGGCAGATTGCAACAAGCGTATTGCGAATTGCAAACAAGCGCGCATTTTGGATTTAATGATATTACTCGCGTATTGAACAATACTTTTAAGAATGCAAATTTGCAAACCGTTACTACGCATGACTGCTACGAATTGATGGGTGCTTTAGTTGGAGGGTGGCCGGATGGCGCAAGTGAAGATATGCAAGTACATATTCACGGTCGAATTGATCGCATGGAAAAGCGCATCAATTCAGATGGTTCTGAGCATATTCGTTTACTGGACTACAAAACAGGAAAACCTTTAACAGCAAGCGGAGTTTTTAACGATTTGCAGCTAGTTTGCTATCAGCTTGCTTTACTTTTTTCTGATGAGAATCCGCTTATTGATGCTTCGAATGCGCCGATTATTTCACGAAGTGTTCTATTTCACGTTGCTAAGAATGATTATCCTGCTCAAGATCATAACGTTGCTGAAAACGTGTATCAGCCGCCGCTTTGCGTAAAAAATACTTTAAATAATAATCCGCTTGAGTTACGAGTTGGATTCAAAAATATGGCAAGATTGTTAGATTATTCGCAGCTTGACGATATTGCGAAGAATTGTCCAGAAAATGTAAGCGAAAACGCTTGGCAGTCGTTTACATCATTAAATCAAAGCGCAAAATGGTCTCTTACTATGATTTCGCGCGTTTGCTATGCTGCTGCGGCAGTTCGTTCGCATAAGATTATTGCGCACCCAACTTCTGAACACTTGAAGTATTGCAATGGAAAACAAGTATGCCCAGCATGCGCAGGTTGCATAGATACTGTATATGAGGTGCTGTAGTTATGATTGATAAAACAAATAAGCAATTTACTCGCAAGAACACCGATAGCGTGGAACAAGCTGCAGCAATTCAAGCGCCAACAAATAAGAACATGATTATTGTTGCAGGAGCTGGAAGTGGCAAAACGTATACGATGACTCGTCGCGTTATCGACCTTATTGAGCGCGGAGTTGCTCCTGAAAGTATTTTGGGGTTGACTTTTACTAATAAAGCAGCTTCTGAGCTGCTTGCAAGAGTTGCTCAAGCTGTAAGTCAGCATAGTAGCGAAATAAATAAGCTCATTAATAACGGAAATTCTGCATCTTCAAGTGGCTTTTTGAAGCCAGAAGTAATGACATACGATGCTTTTTTCCAGTCAATTGTGCGCCAATATGGTTTGCTCGTTGGATTTGATCAAAATACGCAACCTTTAAGCGATGCAGGTGCGCGCGAATTAATAAAACCGCTAGTAAACGATTATGTTACTAATCATGCGGAAATACTGTCTTGGTATAGTTTTGATGCGCTTATTGACGACGTGCTTGCGCTCGCAGCAGATATTTCATGCTCGATGATTGGCATAAATAGCAGGGGAGAGTCTATAGATAGCACGTCTAAAGCTGTTCTAGAAATTCAAAAGTGGAATAACGCTTGGATTGAACATTTGCAAAAAGCAATTGATTGTGCTGAAACTACTGAAATAATTGCAAAAAAGCCTAGCTCTATTAAATTGCGTCGCGGAAAAAACGATTCGGATGAAAAATATTTCGAAAAGTGCGAAAATTACGGAAAAGAATACGTAGAATACCTGAATATTACATTAAAAAATAAGTGTTATGAATCTTGTAATAACTTGCTTGAAGCTGCTAAGAAGCGCAATGCATTACTTGAATTAGTTTTGGCTTTTGACGCAGCAAAGCAGCGCGCAAATATGGCGCAATTTAGCGACTTTACTATTGCTGCATACCGTTTGGTGACGCATTTTCCTTCTATTGCAGAGCAGTATCGCCGCCAATACAGCCAAGTTTTGCTTGACGAATATCAAGATACTTCTACCACTCAAGCAATGCTGATTGCAACGCTGTTTCATAAAAAAACTAGCGGTGTTGAAGAAGCTAGCGTTGTTGCGAAAACTAGTGAAAATCAAGACTTTTTGACTACTCAACAAACGCATATTGCTGCAGTAGGTGATCCCTTCCAAGCTATTTACTCGTTTAGAGGAGCTAGTTCCGGAGCTTTCAGAAAGCTTGAGCAAGCACTAAATATCGACCAGTCAAGTGAGTTTTCTCTTACAAGAACGCGACGCAATTCGCAGCTTATATTAAAAGCTGCAAATTCTATTACGAAACCTTTGCGAGTGCCTCCGCTTCGTCATAGCAGTTCACTTGCTACAGAAGTAGAAGTGAAAAACTTGCAATACTTAGATAATGCTCCAAAAGGTACTTTTAGTGTGTTAAATATGCCTACGCAATATCAAGAAGTAGAAGCCGTTGTGCGTTTTGTAAAATATGTAAAACATAATGCGCTATCTGAAAACGACGATACTAATTCTGCATCTGCTAGAGTTGCAGTTCTTTTCCGTAGCAAAAATAATATTCCGTTATATGAAGAAGCATTACAAAAAGCAGGTTTGCGCACTCTTACTGTTGGGTATTCTGCATTGCTTGAAAAACCAGAAATTCGAGATGTTTTAGCTCTTCTTTCTGTTGTTGCAGATCACACAAATACTCAAGCTTTGATGAGATTGCTTGCAACTCCTCGTTTTGCGCTTAATACTGATGATTTGGCTGCTATAGCTAATATTGCAACATCAAAGAATATCGAATATGTTTTTCGTGCTTTAGTGCAAGCAGGTTTAGTAGACGCTGAAACTCCTCGCTCTAAGTGGTCTCAAGTTGTTCGAGAACAGCAATCTCAAGCTTCGCAAACCAATAGTATTCATGGTGGAGTTTTTGTGGCGGATGTTTTGCTTGAAGCATACGAAACTCAACTAAGCGAAGAAGCAAAAAATAACGACAAAAACGACAATAATTTGCTTTCTGAGCTAAAAAATAATTTAAGCTCTAAAGCTTATGTAGCAGTGTTAAGAATAGGGCAAATGATTCATGCAATACAACGTGCTCAATCTGGCTCTTTGCAAGATATTATGCGCGTTGCTGTAGAAACGCTTAACGTTGATATTGACGTTGCGCTATCTCGTGCGCTTATGAATGATACTTCCTCTAATGCAACGCTTCTTGACGATATGCACTCTACTGTCGATTCTATTTGTCTACTAGCAGACGCGTATTTGCAAGAAATGAGCGATTTTACAACTCCTACTTTGCATGGGTTTATGTCTTGGATTTTCAATATAGACAAAATTAACGATCAACCTTCTTCAGTGGATGAACCTGCGGATGTCGTATTAATGACTATTCACCAATCGAAAGGTTTGGAATGGCCTGCTGTAGCGATAGTTGGGCTTAATGAAGGCGCGTTCCCAAGTAATCAAGGCGATAATTTGCGCGTAATAGCAACGCAACAAAGTGGCGTGTACAGGGAAAGGGCATACGCAACGCTCGAAGTTGCTGCAAAAGTGCCTGTTTCTATGAGAGTGGATGCAAATATATTGCCAAGATTCCCTCACGATGTTGATCTTGAAACTAGCATGGAACCTCAAAAATCTTTGAAAAATATGTTAACTGTAGACGATATCGACGCAGAAGTTTATGGTTCAAGAGCTAGAGAAATGTTTGATTTGGCAGAAAAGTTCCATGAGCATGAGCAGGCTCCAGTAGAAGCGATTCCTTCAGAAGCTAGCGAAGTGTATGACGCTGTGATGAAAACTGGCACATTGCCTCTTTCGCAAGTCGAGGAGCGTGGGCGCGCTTTGCACATTGACGAGCGTCACCTTATGTATGTTGCTTTGACGCGTGCTAAATTCGCAGCATTGCTCACTTGCAGCCAGTCTAATGCTATGAGCATTGTTGAGAATAAAGAAAATTCTGCCAATAGTGCAGCTTCTTCTGTAGATGGATCTTCAAATATTTCAACTTCTAGAGTTAAAAAACCTTCTGTTTTTTGGCAGGAAATGTATGATTCAATGCGCGGATCTGAAGAATCTCCGGTTCAGGTCACAGCTAAGGTTTCAGATTCTTCAAATCAAGTAGGTTATGTTGTAGGGGAGTCAGCTTCGCAACTTGCGCAATTATTTAGCGAGGAAAGCTCTATTCCAACTGAAGATAATAAGAAGCAATTATCTTGGCCGAGTGCATCTAGTGAAGCTATACGTAGTGTATTGCAAAAATCTGCGCAAGACGTTGTAAATTCAAAAATTAGTAATCAAGTTTCTGGTATTTCAAAAGATAATTCTTTGCTTTACAAAGCTCAAGCTTTGCTGCAAGATGCGGATTTAATGCCGAAAATTGATTGGTATCGTAACATTCAAGAGTTAAAAAACAGAGCAGAGCAGCTTTCTAATGTTGAAAATGTCAATGTGACTGCTGTGCAAAGGCGCGCTATGTTTCGTAATGATTATTCGCGCGCGAATGAAGATTTTGATGATGCGGATGCTAAGCGTTTGCGAAAGGAATGGATGGCAATTATTCGCCCTATTCCTAGTGTTTCTTCGCCTGCTTCTGATTTGGGAACTCGTTTTCATGCCTGGGCTGAACAGTTTATAAAAACTGGTTGTGTGAATAAAAATTCTATTCAGTATGGCGTTGATGAGAACGTTGATGAGAACGTTGGCGAGAATGTTGATGAGAACGTTGCTGGGACTTGCGAGAAGATTTCGCAAAATGCAAAATCTTCTGAGCGCAAATTGTTGATATGGAAGCAGCGTTTAATAACATCAAAATGGGCGCATCGCCGTCCTATAGCAGCAGAGCAGCCGATTGTAGCTCATGTTCCAGAATTAGGCGATCAAATTATTAATGGCAAAATCGACGCAATATTCGCAGGTGGTTTAAATCCAGAAGATCCAAGCAAATTGTACACGATAGTCGATTGGAAAACCGGTAGAAAACCAACCAAGCCACAAGATATTGCGCTTAAACTTGGTCAGCTTGACTGGTATCGTCTGCTTCTGTCTCTTATGACTAAGGTTCCGCTTGATGCTATCGATGCCACCCTTTATTATGTGAACATATCGGATGAATGTGAACGGGAAATTCATGCCGAGCAAAAAACGAAAGATGAGATCCTTGCCGAGTTACACTCTGACACGTTAATCTCCCTCGATGATGATGACGCATGAATGTTGCTATTGCAATCATTTTGCCGCAATTTATTTGCTGCAATTTTTGTTTGCTGTAACGTATTTTGCGCCGCGATTGAAACGCATCGTGCATCACTTCGAAAACGTGCAGATTCCTCGTGCAGTGTGTGTGGGCGGGCATACGCACAACATCGATTTGAGTATGAAGTAAGGAAGAATCATGACTGTTGAATTTCGTTCTGTAAAACTCAGCGATATTGATGCAATGGTTAAAGAATATGAACGTACTTGGGGTATTGCGCAAGAAGTTGGGAAAGATGCTTCGTTAAGTCTTTCTCGAAGATGTGTGTTGCATTACTTGGAACCTTCAACGCATGGTACTATTGCTGAAGTAGACGGTAAGTTTATGGGTCTGCTTTTGGCGCGAGTTTTTGGCGCACCTGTTTTATTTCCAGAAGTAGGGAGAATGCTTCGCGAGCAAGAAGCCGCAATGAAAGAAAATTGTGACAAAAACTATGCTCTCGCTTTAGAAGAAGCGTATGGCATGCGCGCGTTGGAAACTAAACTTGAAGCAAAATCTCATATTAATAATTTAACTCAAGCGGAATTGGAGCTTTTCCTTGTATCTCCGGATGCTCGTGGGCATGGTGTCGGTGGAGGCTTGTGGAAGCGAACAATGCATATGCTAAGAAATAATGGCGTAAATCGTTACTATTTGCATACTGATTCAGCGTGCGACGTAAGCTTTTATGATTATCACGGGCTTAGAAGAGATGCTTCTTTTATGCGTTCGGATCATCCTTATGAAGCTAAGAACGTGAAATCTTTGGTGGATGACTTGTATATTTACTCAGGTGAGCCGAGAGTTCGTTCAAAGCAAGCGAATGCTCGTTCTAAAACGTGCTAATAAAAAATATGCAAATGTATAACGTGCGTGACTTGCTTGACAAAAGGAGCAAAGAAATATATGTCGTCGCAAACGGCAACTAAGAAAGCATCGGTATTTTCTCAATATTCTAGATTATTTTCATTTAATGGAGCTAAAGCGTTTTGTGTAGCAGGCGCGATTGCGCGTTTGCCGATGTCTATGATTGCGTTGGGGATTGTTCTTGCATTAAACCATTTGTATAACAACTGGACTATTGCTGGAGCAATGTCTGCGTCGTATGTGCTTGCACAGGCTGCGGTAACTCCTGTGTATGCTAAACTTTTCGACCGTTTTGGTCAGCGTAAAGTTGGAGTTATTGCGCTAAGTGCACAAGTAATCGCTATGATTTCTTTTGCATGTGCAGCGTTATTTAAGGTTCCTCTTGTTTTGCTTTTTGTGCTAGCAATTGTGATGGGCGTAACTCAGTTTGCTTTTGGCGCGTTGGTGCGTACTCGTTGGGCTTATACATTGCGTGCAGAAGATGACGATTCTTTATTAAACGTTGCTTATGCGTTGGAATCTGGTATCGATGAAATTGTGTTTATATTAGGACCTATTTTAGCTGCGTGGTTAGCAACTTCTGTGCATCCTGTTTCGCAATTATTCGTGCCAGTATTTGCAAGTGGATTGGGCGGAGCTTGGTTCTTTTCTCTAAAAAATACTCAACCTGCTGTGCTTAAAGTAGTGGAAGTTCCAACTGCTGCAGCTGAAGACGTTGATGTATTAATCGCTTCTCAAAAAGAAGATGAAATTTCTAAAGATTATGCGGAATCTCAAAAGCAAGAACCGAAACGCTCATTTGCAGACAAATTTAGTCTTAAGCAATTGCACAATCATCACTCAAAAAAGCGTGGCAAAAACGTGCTGCTTTACCGCGGTATTATCCCGCTAGTGCTCATGTTTGTTGTGTTTAATATGAGTTTTAGTGCATTTGACGTGTCTGTAACAGCTGCAATGAAAGCTCAAGGACTTGATCATTTTATTGGTATGCAGCTGGCATTGTTTGCATGCGGTTCGCTTGTGGGAGCGATTATTTTTGGATCGCATAAATTCCGCGGTTCTAATTGGTCGCATTTGATTGTATTTTTGACTGGTTTAACTGTTGGATTTGTGCTTATGAGTCTTAATATTGACAGACTTATGCTTATGAGCGTTTTTGAAGTGCTTTCCGGCTTATGCGTTTCGCCAATTTTTGCTACTGGAAATCTTATCGTTAAAGCAACTGTCCCTGAAGAATCGCTTACGGAAGGTCTTTCATGGCTACCAACTGCGTCTGCTGTCGGCTGTTCTTTAGGTTCGATGGCTGCTGGAGCTGCAATAGACTCGTGGAATTCGCATGCCGGAATGATGGTTCCGTGGATTTCAACAATGGCAGCTATACCTATCGCAACGTTCGGCTGGTTTATTGTAATGGTGCTTAAAAAGCGACATTAACTGCGCACGCGTGTAAAGTTTCTGCCGCTTTTTGGCTAGAGAACGGCAGTTTCTTTACGCCGCTGTAAAGTTTCTGCCGTTTCAGTAACAAAAGCTGAGTTGAGTCCTAACGGTACACTAGAAAGAAGTGCGCAATATCGCAAGATGTAGTGAGATGAATATGAAAATAGAATATGATGAACGTACTGAGGAAATTCTTGCTGAAGTAGTACGCGATGCGTTGCAATCTGACGCTGATAATATGCGTTCTCTTAATAACCAAGAATCTTCTGCGTCGTCTAAGCAAATTCGACAGTCGGTGAAAAAAGTGAATAAAAAAATGTCTTCTGATACTTCAACTAAATCAGTATCTACTAAAGATGTAAAATCTGCTAAAACTAAATCAACCAAAAAAGCTAAATTCAACAAAGAAACTAAAACAGAAAACGCAAAGTCATCAACTCGTAGAACAGGAAATGTTCTTCCTCCTGTAGTTAACGATCAAAGAGAAGGTGCTCTTATTGCGCCGCCAAAGTATCGTAAAGGATCAATGCGTATCGTCCCGCTTGGTGGTTTGGGTGAAATTGGCCGCAATATGAACGTAATTGAATATAACGGTCATATTTTGCTTATCGATTGCGGTGTGTTATTCCCAGAAGAAGAGCAGCCAGGCGTTGATTTGATTCTCCCAGATTTTCACTACATTCAGGATCGCTTAGACAAAGTTGAGGCATTGGTTTTAACGCATGGTCACGAAGATCATATCGGTGGTGTGCCTTACCTTCTTAAAATGCGTCCCGACATTCCGTTAATTGGTTCAAAGCTAACTCTTGCTTTTGTGGAAGCTAAGTGCAAAGAGCATCATATTGATCCGGAGCTTATTCGCGTAGAAGGTCGCGATAAGATGAAAGTCGGTCCGTTTAACCTTGAATTTATTACTGTTACGCATTCTATTCCAGATGCGCTCGCTGTGTGCGTAAAAACTCCAGCCGGAACGCTTATTGATACTGGAGATATTAAACTTGACCAGCTTCCTCTTGACCATCGCATTACTGATTTAGTTGAGTTCGGGCGTTTAGGTGAGCAAGGCATAGATTTGCTTATGGCTGATTCCACTAATGCTGAAGTCCCAGGATTTGTGAAGCCTGAAACTTCGATTGGTCCGGCTTTGGATCGCGCTTTTGCTGAAGCTACGCGCAAAATTATTGTTGCTAGCTTCTCAAGTCACGTTCATCGCGTGCAACAAGTAGTTGACGCTGCGCATAAGTTTGGGCGCAAAGTTGTGTTCGTTGGTCGCTCGATGGTTCGTAATATGTCAATTGCTGCGGATTTAGGCTACTTGCATATTCCTGAAAATACTGTTGTTGACTTAAAACAGGCGAAGGATATTCAGGATGACAAGCTCGTATACATGTGCACTGGTTCACAAGGTGAGCCTATGGCTGCGCTTGGGCGTATTGCAGATGGCAGTCACCGAGATATTACTGTTAACGAATTCGATACTGTTATTCTTGCAAGTTCGCTTATTCCAGGCAATGAGCATGAGGTTTACAAAGTTATTAATAAGCTTGTGCAGTTGGGTGCGCGCGTAATTAACAAAGATAATGCTGCTATTCACGTGTCTGGTCATTGCAATGAAGGCGAGTTGCTGTACTTGTACAACATTGTGAAGCCAAAGTGCGCTATGCCAATTCACGGTGAACATCGTCACTTGGTTGCAAACGGATTGATTGCAGTAAAAACTGGCGTTGATCCAAATAACGTTGTGCTTGCTGAAGACGGCGATGTTGTGGATTTGTATCATGGCAATGCTGCAGTTGTTGGTTCTGTGCCATGCGGTTACGTGTATGTTGATGGTGATTCTGTTGGTGAGCTTACAGATGAAGAGCTTGAAAAGCGCAGAATTTTGGGCACGGAAGGTTTCGTTTCGAGCTTTGTTGTAGTTGATACAGAGCACGCTGACGTGGTTTCTGGTCCAAAGATTTTCTTGAATGCTGTTGCTGAAGACGAGGCTGATTTTGAGAAGGTTCGTCATCAAATTGTTGAACAGTTGCAAGATGCTATGATGCGCGGCGAGCACGATACTTATAAATTGCAGCAAATTATGCGACGCACATTGGGCAGTTGGGTGGCTCGCGCTTTACGCAGGAAGCCTATGCTCGTTCCGGTAGTTGCGGATATTGCAAAAAATAGTCAAGAATAATGAAAAATAATCAAAAATAAAGAAAAATATTCGCGATTATTCGTAAATAGCTGAAAATAATCGTAAATATAATTAAAAATAAGAAAAAATAAGAAAGGTACAAAATATGCCAGGAGCAAATCTTACTCGCGTAGAAGCTCAAGAGCGTTTCGACGCTATCCAAATGCCAATTCACTACGATGTTGCGCTCGATTTAGGAAAAGGCGGACGCGATTTTACTTCGCGCACAAAGATTGAGTTCGATGCTAAGGCTGGTAGCGCAAGCTTCCTCGATTTAATTGCAAACAGCGTAGAATCCGTGGTGTTAAACGGTACCGATCTTGACGTTTCTAAAGTTTTTGCAGACAGCCGAATTGAGCTTGCAAATTTGCTTGAGCATAATACCGTAGAAGTTGTAGCAAACTGCCAGTATTCCAACACGGGCGAGGGTTTGCACAGAAGTGTCGATCCTTCTGACGGAAACGTGTATTTATATACTCAGTTCGAAGTGCCGGATGCTCGCCGTGTTTATGCTGTATTTGATCAGCCAGATTTGAAAGCTGTTTTTGATTTTACGGTTGATGCTCCAGAAAGCTGGATTGTGACTTCCAACATGCCAGTTAAAAGCGAAACAGTGCTGGAAGGACGCGAAACTGAAGCAGGCACTTTGGAAAATGGCACTGTAGAAGGCATGAAGCGCTGGGTATTCGAGTCAACTCCAAAGATGAGCTCTTATTTAACTGCTATTTGCGCAGGACCTTACGCTGGGTGGCACACAACTTACGACAACGAAGACGGTCGCGTAGTGCCAATGGCAATGTACTGCCGTCAGGCACTTAAAGACGCTTTTGCAAAAGACGTTGACTACTTGTTCGATATTACGAAGAAAGGTTTTGCTTTCTACGCTAAGACTTGGGGAGTGCCATATCCGTACGCAAAGTACGATCAGATTTACGTGCCAGAATATAACGCTGGAGCTATGGAAAACATTGGTATGGTTACGATTCGCGACCAGTACGTGTTTGAATCCAAAGTTACAGACGCTTATGCTGAGCGCCGCGTTGTAACAGTTTTGCATGAGCTTGCACACATGTGGTTCGGCGACTACGTGACCATGAAGTGGTGGAATGATTTGTGGCTTAACGAATCCTTCGCAGAATTCACTTCTACTCTTGCAACTGCTGAAGCAACCGAATGGCATGACGCTTGGAGCACTTTCAATTCCGGCGAAAAAAGCTGGGCACTTAATCAAGATCAGCTTCCAACAACGCACCCAATCGTGGCTCCAATCAACGATTTGAATGACACTTCCGTCAACTTCGACGGCATCACTTATGCAAAGGGTGCTTCCGTATTGAAGCAACTCGTAGCGTATGTTGGTCGCGAAAAGTTCTTTGAAGGAATCCATAACTATTTGAGCAAGCATGCATACAGCAACGCAACTTTGGCCGATTTGTTGCACGAGTTAGAGCTTACAAGCGGCCGCGATCTTAAAGCTTGGAGTGCTCAATGGCTTGAAAAGGCTGGAATTAACACGATTTCTACCGAAGTCGAAGAAGCAGGTGACGGCACTATTGCTTCCTTGCGTTTGCGTCAGAGCGCGCCAGCTGAGCATCCTGTTCTTCGCGCACACCGTTTGGCTGTTGGATTCTACAATGTAGACGAAGCAACTGGCGAAATTAAGCGCACAAAGCGAATCGAACTTGACGTAGACGGCGAAGTGACGGAAGTTGTTGAGGCGCGCGGCGAAAAAATGCCAGCACTTATCCTTGTAAACGACGACGACTTGACTTACACGAAGCTACGTTTTGACGAAAAGTCGCTTGAATTTGCTGCCGAAAACTTGTATCGTTTCAAGGATTCTTTGACTCGCTCACTTATTTGGCTCGCGTTGTGGGACATGACTCGCGACGCAGAATTCCCAGCAGAACGCTTCGTGGAACTCAGCCTTAAAGCTTTGGCAACTGAGCGCGAATCAACTACTTTCCGCTATGCTCTTGGTCAAGTGAAAGTAACTGCAAGCCACTACGTTGTCCCAGAGCGTCAAGCAGAAGTCGCAAAGCATGTTGCTCACGAATTGTGGCAGTTAGCTTTGGCAGCTTCTGCAGGTTCCGACGAGCAATTCCAGCTCGTTAAGGCTTATCTTGGATACGGCGAAGTTGGAGATGCTGAGTTCTTGCGCGTAGCTAACGGATTGCTCGACGGTTCCGTGAGTTTGGAAGGCTTGGAAATCGACAACGACTTGCGCTGGAGCATTTTGATTGCGCTCGCAGGCGTGAATGCTTTGGACGAAGCTGGAATTGACGCGGAACTTCAAAAGCGCGACACGACTGAGAATCGCGAATACGCTTACCAGGCTCGTGCAGCTCGCTCAACTGCAGAAGCTAAGGATTGGGCTTTTGAACAGGCTTTGCGCAATCTCGATTTGACGAATATGCAAATGGGCGCTGTGGTTGCCGGATTTGCAAGCACAGCTAAAGGCGATTTGGTTAAGCCTTATGTTGAGCGCTACTTTGCTGAAGTTGAGTGGATTTGGAAGAACCGCACATTCCATATGGCTGAGGCTCTGATTGAGGGCTTGTATCCTGTGTATGCGCCGGTTGAGGAGCTGGTTAAGCACGGTGAAAAGTGGCTTGAGGCTCATGCTGATGCGGATCAGGCTTTGCGACGCATGGTGCTTGGTAGCCTTGATTCTTCGCGTCGCACGCTTAAAGTGCAGCATTACAACGCTTCTTTGCGCTAGTGCGATGTCCTGCTTTCGCGCTGCATTGAGCAAGTAAGTTCTTGTTTAATGTGGCGCGAGTTTTTTTGTTTAATGTGGTGCTTGGCTGGCAGTTTTCTGGAGTGGCTGTGAGGGGTGGGGTTACTTGTCTCGCAGCGCTACGCTCCTATACCTCATTTGGACTAGTGGATAGGTAGTTAAGTTTAGTTTTTTGCTTACTTTTTCTGCGGAAATAGTTATTCATCATCACGATTATTACTATCGCTCCGCTTTTATATTGCTCGACCAAGCAACACCCACCCCTCACTACTGATAAAAACGCTAGTGTTTTGTGGTGTGGTAGGAGAGTCTGGTGCAGTTTGTGCAGCAGCGCGAATGCTAGTGTCCACTAGGGGATAAGTATTCAATATCTGCAGAGCATGAATGTTAAAGTTCACTAATCAACAAGTAATCGATGTTCGCAGAAGTATTACTGCAAAGCTTCTTTGCTGCGCTAGCGCGTTATGCGAAACAGTGAGTAGAATTGCGGATAGTGTGTGACGCGCTAGTATGCGATGTTGTTTGCTTGCGCGCAGGATGAAGTGATTTTTGCGAAAGAGGCTTTATTATGCCAAGAATGTTTGGTACAGACGGTGTGCGTGGATTAGCAAATCGCGATTTAACAGCGCAACTTGCGTTAGATTTAGGTGACGCTGCAGTGCGCGTTTTGGGAGATAAAAGCGCGGTTGCGTCTGCTGCAGAAGAAGAAGCGTCATCAGATACTTCTTCTCGCTCCGCTCACGCTCGTCGCCGCGCGCTTATTGGTAGAGATACTCGCGTTTCTGGCGATTTTCTAGCTTCTGCTCTCGCTGCTGGCATGAGTGCTGGCGGTTTTGATGTTATCGATGCTGGAATTATCCCAACTCCTGGCGTTGCTTTCCTCACTTCCGTGCTTAACGTTGAAATGGGTGCTGTTATTTCTGCGTCGCATAATCCTATGCCAGATAACGGCATTAAATTCTTTGCGCGCGGAGGCTTTAAGCTTCCAGATAGCAAGGAAGATGAGATTGAGGCTGTGCTTGGTCAAGATTGGGAGCGTCCAACTGGTGCTGGTGTAGGTCGAGTCAGCCATGATACTACTACAGCTACTAACTTGTATATTGATCATTTAGTTTCTGCTGTTGCGCCTTTAAGTAACGCTTCTACTACGCGCCCAAAGCCGCTTGCAGGTTTGCGTGTTGTAGCAGATTGCGCGAATGGTGCTACTTCTGTTGTTGCTCCTGAGGCTTTGCGCCGCGCTGGTGCAGAAGTTGTAGTTATTAACGCATCTCCTGACGGCTACAACATTAACGATCATGCGGGCTCGACTCATCCTGAGCAGTTACAAGCTATGGTTAAAGCTTCTAAGGCTGATTTAGGTGTTGCGTTTGATGGCGACGCAGACCGCTGCTTGGCTGTCGATGAAAACGGCAATATGGTTAATGGCGATCAAATTATGGGTATTCTTGCTCGCGCTAAAAAGGCTGAAGGCAAGCTTAATTATGACACTCTTGTAGTTACAGTTATGAGCAATCTTGGCTTAAAACTTGCTCTTAAAGATATGGGTATTGCAACAGTGCAAACAAACGTTGGCGATCGCTACGTTCTTGAAGAAATGCTCAAGCACGATTATTCGCTCGGCGGCGAGCAGTCTGGTCACGTTATTAATCGCGAATTTGCAACCACCGGCGACGGTACGCTTACTGCTTTGACTTTGTGCCGTGAAGTTGTGCGTTCAGGCAAGAAACTTTCGCAAATGGCTGCAGACTTCCCACAGCTTCCGCAAGCTCTTGTAAATGTGCCAAATGTAGATAAAATGGCTTCGAAAACTAACGCAGCTGTGCTTGCAGCTGTTGAGAAAGAATCGAAACTTCTTGGAGATACAGGTCGCGTGCTTTTGCGTCCTAGCGGCACCGAGCCTCTTGTGCGCGTTATGTGCGAGGCTGCAACTCAAACTCAGGCGGATGAGGTTTGCGCTCGTCTTGCTCAAGTTGTGGTTGATAATCTGAAGTTATAAGTTTGTTTACTTTTGCGTTCTCTGTTTGCTTACATCTCAGTCGGCTCTAGCAGTGCGCAAATAATTTTGATACACTTATATCTTTAGTGCTGCTTTCAAATTCTGCTCGCGGCATGTAAATTTTGTATATTTTCGCGTTATTATGCGCGTTATTTAAAACGGTGAAAAGGAGTCCTATGTTTACGCATCACGCAAGTGTTGATACTAAGCTCAGTCGCGCTGTTGAGCGCTTGCTTGATTCCGCTACAGAAGACGGCATTTTGCCGATTGTGCAGGCAGGTGAGCCTGTTCTTCGCCAGCGTACTGTTGCGTATGATGGTCAGCTTACACGTGCAACTCTTACTAAGCTAATTTCGTTAATGCATAGCACAATGTTGGAAGCTCCGGGAGTTGGTTTAGCTGCTCCTCAAATTGGTCTTGGTCTTGCTATTGCTGTTATTGAAGATCATGTTCGTGATGATGAAGACGATCCTCGTGACATCGCAGAGCTTCCGTTTAGAGCTATTATTAACCCTCATTATGAGCCTATTGGTACGCAAACTCGTAGTTTTTATGAAGGTTGCTTAAGCGTTTCCGGCTATCAGGCTGTACGTCAACGTTGGCTTGATATTCAGGCTACTTGGCAGGATGAGGACGGCAAACAACATTCCGAGCGTTTGCATGGTTGGCCTGCGCGTATTTTCCAGCACGAAACAGATCATCTTCGTGGTGAACTTTATATTGATCGTGCAGAAATGCGTTCACTTTCCACTGATGAGAACCTTGAGGATTATTGGGCAGATGAAGCAGTTCCAGTGGCGGCGGCTCGCACTTTGGGATTTGCTATCTAGGTTTTATTGTCAATTTATTTATTAATTTGATTTTGTTTTTGATTAATAGATACTGACTATATTTTTCTGTTTTTCTATTTTTGCGTCGTATTTTTTACTGATTTATGTCGTGTTTATAGAATTTTTTGTTTCAAACAAGCACTTTTTTGTTACGTCTGGTTTGTTTTGTGTGCTTTTAGTAATAGAATTGAGCGCAAGTGGTTTGTTAAACATTTTTCGGTTAGCAAATTTATGGGATCTGTTCCATTAACAAAGGAGAGACGAGTGAAAGTTTGCGCTCAATGCGGTACCCAGAATATTGATACTGCAAAATTCTGCAAGGGTTGTGGTAACAAGTTTGAGACTGTTCAGCCGGCGCCTGCTCAGCCGGCACCTGTTCAGTCAGTACCTGTTCAACATGCTCCAGCTCAGCCAGTGCCTGTTCAGCAAGTGCATGTTCAGCCTACACCAGCTCAGCCGGCGCCTGCTCAGCCTATTGCGCAGCATGCTCCTCAGTTTGCGCGTCCTAGTATGCCTCAGCAGGGTATGCCAGCTCAGCCAGGAATGCCTCAGCAGGGTATGCCGAATATGCAACGTCCAGGCTATCCATATGCTCAGCAGGGTATGCCAGCTCAGCCAGGAATGCCGGGTATGCAGAATCGCTCAAATACTCCAGGCGTTTCGCACTATAGCCAAATTTCAAACCAGCTTAATGCTGAACAGATGATGAACTTCTTCCGTTGGTTAGTAACTGCTCTTAAGAATCCTTCCCAGAGGTATCGCGTATCTAATATTTACGCAGTTTTAATTTCTGTGATTTCTGGTTTGCTGTTTGGTTTCCAAGCATATTTCTCTTCGCTTTCTTTCTACAATGCTTCTAATAGCACTGCTTTGGAACTTGTATCTAAGTTCGCTGGACAGCAAACTCCTGGTGTGCCTTTTACACTATTCTTCTATAAGTTTGTTATTGGAATGATTACCGTATACGCTGTATACGGTGTAGCTTTGCTTGGCATGAAGATGTTTGGTGAAGAGGTTTCGCCAGCTCAGCTTCACGTTCTTTTTGCTCAGAAACTCGTACCGCTTTTAGGCTTGCAAATTGTTTCAGTGATTTTGACTTTCATTGCTCCATCTATTCCTGTTATGAATTACTTTAAAGGAAAAGTAGAAGGCAGTGATTCTTTAGTTGCATCTATAATCTACAGCAATTCAGACATCTCATTGTTAATGAATAATCCTAGTGCTGTTTTGCAAGTTCCATCTATGTCTTTGCACACACTTTACTTGGTATTATTGATGCTCATTCCTGTATCGTTTATGGCAACTGCACACTACAAGGGTAAGCTTGATCGTGAGTGGATGTGGGTTATCTTTATCTTGATTGGAATTGTTGCAATATTTATCGTTGCTGCAATCAATACTGCTATGGTTAATTCCTTGGTTCCTTCGAATAACCTTATGAATAAAGCACAAGACCTAGCTAATTTATTTAGGTAAATATATCTAATAAGTCATAAGCCTAGCAGTCTTGTCTGCTAGGCTTATTTTGTAAAAATATACGGAGAGAAATATATGAATTGTCCATATTGCAACAGTCAAAATGCTTATGGAGCTATAGTATGCTCATCTTGTGGAGCTAGTCTTGTGCCGCAGCAAGCTAATTCAAATTATCAGCCAATGCAAAGTGCTCAATATCAGCAAAATCAAATGAACGATGTACAACAAACGCAGTTCATTCAGCAGAATACGCAAGCTTATCCTCAACCTGTTTATAGCAGTCAAAATACTTATGGACAGCAGGATTATTCAAATCAACAGTACTATAATCAGCAGGATTATTCGCAAAATCAGCCTACAGAATATTATGCTCCTGATTCGTTTAATCCTAATTTCGTAGCAGGTAATGTTGTGAGAAGCACGCCTATGAAACACAGCACAAAAATTATGCTTATTGTAATTGGCATTGTTATTGTGGTTCTTGGTATAGGTTATACAGTTATTCAACAGAATGTGTATTCTCCACAAGCAACAATTCAACGTTATGTGAAGTCTTTGCAAGAAGGCAATTTTGATGAAGCTAACAATATGACAGATTGGTCTTCTTCTAAAGTTCCAGAAAATTATCGTGCCTTACTTACAAGCGCAATAGGCAGAGCTTCCAAGAATCATATGTCTTACATGAGTGTTGATAGTGGCCCATACAATTCATTTAAGCTTTCTTACAAAATTGGCGATAGTGATGCTTCGGCGGTAATAAGCCTTGTGCCAGCGGGCAAACAGTGGCTATTCTTTGACTCTTATAAAGTTCAATATCCACCATTTGGTCACATTACCATAACTGTGCCAAATGAAGTTGATAAAATAAAAGTTAATGATTCTGAAATAAATTTGTCTACTCTCAAAAAATCGCCGAAATATGACGGTGAAAGCTACAGTTCAGAATACGGTTATTCAGTATATACATCAGCTACAGAATATAGACTTCCAGTGTATCCTGGTGCTTACCATATTGAATCTGCAAAAAGTTCGCAACTGTGGACCACAAATTCTGCTGACGCGTCAATTAGCGAAAAAGATAGTTCGGAATCTGCAAGTTTAGAGTTAGAAGCTACAGAAACATTAAAGGATGAGCTTACTAAGGCTATTCAAAAGCATGTCGATAAATGTGTAGCGTCAACTGAAACTGATGTTCCAGAGAGTTGTAGATTTGCAAGCTTTAGTTACTATACCAGCTATAAATATGACAATATTAAGCGTAGTGTTAATAGCACTCCTATGTTGGATCAAGTTAACATGTCGTCAGGAACTTTTCAGAGCGATGAGGTTGGTGTAGACATTACTTATCGCTATAAGGACGATGATGATGATAGTGACTGGAGAGACTCGCACACTAGAAATAGTGGTTATGTTTATGGAAAGTTTAGTATTAAAGATAATAAGCTAGTAATAGATTTTAACCAAGACTAAACCTAACGAAATGTGCAAAATTTAAAGGCGCATTAAATACGAATAAAAGTTTCCCTCTACAATTTGTTTTGTAGAGGGGAATTTTTTATAGCGTAGATTTGCGCACTGGTAGATTTGCGCATTGTAAAGTATGACACTAAACGCATTTTTCAGTATGGATATGTTATACTGGTAGTCCGTATATTTAAAGGTTGATATACAAGCAATTTTCAATGAAGAAAGGTAGTCGATGACGTTTATCTCTCGTGCAATACGCTACATTCTGAGGAAACGAATAAAAACAGCAATAGTTTTCATTATTGTATTTCTTATTTCGACATTGTTATTTTCTACTTCTGCAGTTTCAAATGCTGCAGGTAGAGAAGGAGAAAAAGTTGAAGCGCAAGCAGAGTCTAGTTTTGTGCTCGCAAATAACCCTCAAATAAACCCTGGAACTCCTAGAGGAGCTGGAACTGTAAAACCTAAAGATGTACAGGCAATTGCAAAGTTAAATGGAATTGCTTCCTACGTTGTTCGACAAAATGTAACAGCGGATTTAGTTAATGCTAAAGCGGCAAGAATTCCAGGCGTACAAGAGTATGACAATAAGCGTGAACAGCAGTTTGGCAATGCCGTTAATATTGAAGGAACGAATGACTCTACTGGTTTAAATACTTTTAAAACAAAAGCAATAACTATGTCTAAAGGCAAGCATCTTATTGCTAACAACGTTCATGCATCACTAATTCATGAAGATCTCGCTAAAGCTAACGGATTACATGTAGGAGATACTCTTACACTTCGCGCTAATCCTTACGATGCTGACAATATTCAACAATCAACAGCAACAGTAAAAACTCGTATTGTTGGAATTTATGCCGGAGCAAATAAGCGTCAAGTCGCAACTAGGGCGGAATTGACAGCTAATACCGTGTATACGGATTTGCAAACTACTCGCGAATTATACAAATATAAGCCTGGAAAAGAAATATATCAGGATGCAAGTTTTAGAATAAAGCGCGGCGAGGATGCGGATAATATTATGTCTCAAGCTGCGAAATTGCCTATTGATTTGCAAAACTATCAACTAACTCGTGACGATCAGTTCGTTTCTGGTTTGTTGAAAGCAGCAAAGGGAGTGCGCTCAATAATGACTGTTACAACAATTGCTGTTGTATCATTCGCTATTATTGCTTTGGCATTAGTGCTTTTGCTGTGGATGAATGAGCGACGTAATGAAATTGGTGTGTTTGTTGCAATTGGCACTGGCAAATTATCTATAGTTGGTCAATATCTTGCTGAGATTGTGCTTATTGCAATACCTTCGTTGATTGTGGGTTACCTTTTTGCAAAAGTTATAGCTCCGTTGATGGCTAATGTTGCTCTTGGCTCTGTGCAATCATCAGCCGTCCGTGAATTGAGTAGTATGGGTCAAGCTGGTGGAAATCTTGAATCAACTTTGGCAACAAAAACTTTGGAAACACTTAGCGTACAAGTAGATGCTCAGTGTTTTGTCGGAGTTTCTACAATTGTTGGTGCAGTAATCGTTATTGCAGTTGTGTTGTCTTATTTGCCAATTATATGCAAATCTCCTCGTGAGCTCCTCGGATTGCAAAAGTAGAACTATGCTGTTTGGCGGCATAGTTTTCATAATTCGTCGTATGAAAGTTATTTGAAAAGTTAGTGAGTAACATTATGAATGGTGAAGTAATTTCTTTATGTGCTCGAGCGAAACTTGCAATATTGCGTAAACCTCGACGTAACGCAATAATTGTGCTGATTATGACTCTTGTTTTAAGTGCGCTAGTTTCACAAGCTGGTATCAGTGCTTCTGTTGAGGGTGCTAGGGATCGTATTCAATCCAGTATTGGCTTAGGTTTTACTGTACGAGCAAAAACTCGAGGTGAAACTCTTCCAGAGCAAAGTAATGCAAATTCTAATTCTGTTGCTACGTCTAATTCTCCAATTCCACAAGATTTGGCCGCGAATGAAGGAATTGACTCTAGTCAAATTCGTAAATTTGCTGCGATTTCGAGCGTAAAAACTGTAGTGGAAGAGCGCAATGTTTTAGCTGTGCCTGTTGGAAAGCAACTTGTGCTTCCTGCGCAGGGTCCTAGACTAGACGATGATGTTTTGGCTCATGCTGCTGGAATTACTGGCACAACAGATTCTCGATTATCTCAAGGTTTTCAAGAAGGATTGTACCGTTTAGAACAGGGTGAGCATATTACTAATCGTTCTGTAAGTAGCGCAATAGTGCATCGTGATTTTGCTAAGAAAAATAATCTTAAGATTGGTTCTACTATAATTCTTAAGCAGGGGTTTAATGTAAAAGTTCGCGTTGTTGGCATTTTTGCCGGCAAATTGCAAACTAAAGGAGCGCTTCCTTCGGATACGTCAGAAAACCGCATATTTACTGACTTAAGTTCTGCGTTGTCTTTGGCGGGTTCTTCTAATCGAAGTGTTTTGCGTTGTGTTGTTGAGCATTCTGATTTATTAGCTAGTGCAATACGGGAGGCTAAAAGTATTGCTGGCAAGTGGGCAGATGTAGAGCAGAATGCTTCGCAATTGTCTGATGTAATAAGCTCGGTTAACTCTGTGCAACAACTTGTGCGAATGATTTTTGTGGCACTAAGTTTTGTTGGTATTTTAGTGCTTGGACTTGTATTAGTGTTCTGGGTTAGAGGACGTATGCACGAGATTGGCGTACTTATGTCTATTGGATTATCTAGAGCAATAATAGTTAGTCAATTGCTTGTTGAAATAGTGATACTCAACATTGTGTCATTCGTCATTTCGCTAGGCTTCGGTGCTGCTTTTTCTGGCGTTATTGGTTCTGTGATTTTGCATAGTGCTGATTCGTCATTTATTGCGGATGGTATGCCAGTATTGCCATTGCTGCAAACTCTTGCTGCTTTTGTTATTGGTTTGCTTATTTCAATAGTCGCATTACTTGTTGCAGTGCTGCCAATATTAATAAAGAAGCCTCGGCAAATACTAAGTGCCATGAGTTAGCAGAAATGTAGTTGCGTATGCGAATTTTCTACTAAAAGCGCAATCGCATAAATGGAACAAATCGTATAAATCATATTTAAATTATGTAAAAATAAGGAGCTTATTATGTCGGCTTTATTGCAATTAAAAAATGTGAAGTACACTTACGGACCTGCAAATATTGCGGTATTAAATGACGTGAATGCAGATTTCGAAATTGGCAAAATGTACAGTATCATGGGAGCTTCTGGAGCAGGAAAGTCTACTATGCTCTCACTTTTAGCTGGATTAGATACTCCTTATAAAGGTGAAGTATTGTTCAATGGTGAGGATATTGCAAAAACAGGATATGTTGAGCATCGCAAAAAACATATTTCACTTGTTTTCCAGAATTTTAATCTTATTGACTATTTGACGCCATTAGAAAATTTGCGATTAGTAAATTCACATGCTGATGTTCAAGTGCTAATAGATCTTGGGTTAACTGAAGAAGAAGCAAATCGTAACGTCACTAAACTTTCTGGTGGTCAACAGCAGCGTGTTGCAATTGGACGAGCTTTAGTATCTTCTGCGCCGGTAATTTTAGCTGATGAGCCTACTGGAAGTCTTGACCCTGCAACAACTAAAGAAGTTATTGCAATATTAAAAAAAGCTGCTAGAGAGCATGGCAAATGTGTGATTGTTGTTACTCATGATTCGAAGGTCGCATCTCAAGCTGATGTAAAATACGTGCTAAAAAATAAACAGCTAACGCGACAATCTGCTTGAGCGCCAAACAATAAGCCGACTCTGCGAAATCGTAGAGTCGGCTTATTGGCTAGAAGAACTTAACTACAAATCAGATGTGGAAGTAAAGCTCATACTCGAGTGGAGTTGGAGCCAAGCGCGCCATATCCATTTCCTCATGCTTCAAATTCAGCCAAGTTTCAATCAAGTCGCTAGTAAATACGTCGCCTTGCATAAGGAAGTCGTGATCCTCTTCCAAAGCTTGCAAAGCCTCACCAAGTGAAGAAGGAACTTGCTTAATGCCGTCATGCTCCTCTGGAGGAAGCTCGTACAAATCTTTATCAACAGGGGCAGGAGGCTCAATATGGTTAACAACACCATCCAAACCTGCCATAAGCTGAGCGGAGAATGCTAAGAATGGGTTGCATGAAGGATCCGGTGCACGGAACTCAATTCGCTTAGCAGCAGGTTCCGTACCAGCAAGAGGAATACGAATAGCTGCAGAACGGTTACGAGCAGAGTAAACCAAGTTGACTGGAGCTTCGTATCCTGGAACCAAGCGATGGTAAGAGTTAAGCGAAGGATTCGTAAATGCAAGCACAGAAGAAGCGTGCTTAATCAAGCCGCCAATGTACCAACGTGCAATATCAGAAAGTTGAGCGTAGCCAGTTTCTGCATAGAACAATGGCTTGCCATCCTTCCAAAGCGACTGATGGCAGTGCATGCCGGTGCCGTTATCTCCAGCAATTGGCTTTGGCATAAATGTTGCAGCCTTACCAGCTAAAGCAGCAGTTTCATGAACCACATACTTGTACTTCATCAAATCGTCGCCAGCATGAACAAGCGTATTGTAACGGTAGTTGATTTCCTGCTGACCTGCACCGCCGACTTCGTGGTGAGAACGCTCAAGAATCAAGCCGACCTTTTGTAAATTGCAAACCATGTCATCGCGCAAATCCTGATTGTGATCTACTGGTGGCACAGGGAAGTAGCCGTGCTTTACGCGGTTCTTAAAACCAATATTGTTGCTGCCGTCATCCTCAGTGTCAATTCCGGAATTCCAAGGAGCTTCGTTAGAATCAACCTCATAGAAGGAGCGTTGCATGTCGTTAGCAAAACGCACCTTATCAAAAATGAAGAACTCAGCTTCAGGAGCAAAGCTTGCAGTGTCAGCAATGCCAGTGGACTTCAAATAGGACTCTGCTTTAATAGCGACCTGACGAGGATCCCTAGAATATGGCTCATCTGTTACAGGGTCAACAATAGAGAAAGCAACATTCAGAGTCTTATGCTTACGGAATGGGTCAATATAAGCAGTGTCAACATCTGGAATAAGCTTCATATCTGATTCGTTAATAGCCTGGAAGCCTTGCATTGAAGAACCATCGAACGCCATTCCATCAGTGAAAGCACTGTGCAAGAACTCGTCAGCAGGAACAGTAAAGTGCTGCTGAACGCCAATTAAATCAGTAAATCGTACGGATACGTATTCAATGCCTTCCTTTTCAATAAGGGCTGCGGCATCTTCTTTAGTTTGCAAAGTGGTCATGGCCACCATTCCTTTCTTAAAAAACCCAGTAACGAGTTTATGACTATGAATGCCATTTTGGATTTCAGCGACTCGAATATCTCGTTACGTTTGTGTTACATAATGTTACGTGTAGTTGCGTAGATGCGAATAATTAATACTACATGCCGCTAATTCGCATTCATCAGTTCGCGCAGTTACAATAGTACCTATGAATTACCAAGAGCAAGAAATGCATGAACATAAGATGCATGAGCATATTAAGGAAAGTGAAAATAAGCTAGATTTAGCTTCACTTTTCCCAGCCAAAGGCGATGATAGAAGGCCGCCAGATTGGCTAGGTCGTGCACTTATTTACGTTGCAATTGTTACTTTTGTGTCCATCTTCCTATGGTTCGCTTGGAATAGCATTTCATTCATTGTTTTCGATGTTGTGATTTCTATTTTTATTGCGCTCGCAATGGAACCGCTTGTTGTTCGGTTAATTAAGCATGGTTGGAGGCGAGGAGTTGCTTCTGGCTTTACGCTAACGGGCTTGCTTGTTGTAATTAGCTTGCTACTTGCTTTGTTTGGTAATTTATTTGCTCAGCAGGTTGTTTCAATGGTTATGGGCTTGCCTGATTTATACAATCAATTTGCAAATTTTGTGCTTCACTATACCGGTTTTAAAATGCCTAATATTGAGCAGCTTGGCATGGAAATTTTGAAGCATGTGCAAACATCTTGGGTTGTTGATTTTGCTGGCCAAGCACTTAACACAACATGGGGATTGATGACTGTTCTGCTTGATTTGCTTACCATTATTATGGTTACGTATTACATTTCTGCAGCAGGTCCGGCTATGCGTCGTAGCATGTGCCGTTGGATGAATCCGCAAGCTCAGCGTCGTTTCCTATTTATTTGGTCAGTTGTTCAAGAGCAGATTTCGAGCTTCTTATTTTCGCGAATTATTTTGGCAGCGATTAACGCAGTGGGTACCGCAATTTTCCTTATTGTGATGAATATACCGTATTGGCTTCCGCTATCCTTATTCTGCGGAATTGTTTCGCAGTTTGTGCCTACAATTGGTGGCTATTTGGGTGGAGCTTTGCCTATCTTGGTTGCGTGGGGTTCCAATGGTTTTGGTGCGGCTGTTGCAACATTAATTTTTATTACGATTTATCAGCAAATTGAGAACATGGTTATTTCGCCGAAGATTTCCGAAAAGACTATGGATCTGAATCCTGCAGTAGCTTTTATTTCAGTTCTTGTAATGGGCGCTGTATTTGGTGCTCTTGGAGCATTTTTGGCTTTGCCTGTGACTGCAAGTTTGCAAGCAATTTTTAGAGTATGCACGAAGCAATATAGTTTAGTTTCTTCTCCGCTTATGAACGATCCTCACCCTGATCACACTTCTATTATTGTTCGTTGCGTTGAGGCGATTGGCCGTAAGTTCATGAATCCAATGAGTGAAAGTGTTCATCGTGTAATGAAAGGCACAAGCTCTCGCATTTCTCTGAACGAGGATATTTTATATTGGTATAAGCAAGCTTATGTGTCAGATTCTGACGATGCGAATAGTAGCAAAGTTTCCTCTAACGATTCTGATCAAACTGATGTATTGGCAACAATGCCAATTTCGCGCGAAATATTAGATGCCGTAAATAAAGATATTGCAAAGCGTAAAGTAGATTCTGAAAATAAGGATTCTCCTAAAGCAAAATTGCAAGTAGGCGAGTCTAAAATAGTAAACAATACAAAAAATACAAAAAATAGTAAAAGTAACGTAAAAAATAATCCACGGAGCGGATGGAAGCGATGATTCTTCTATCAATATTTGATGTACTAGTAATACTTATTGGCATAAGCGGTGTTGTGTATCAAGGTGTTTGTGCCGTTGCATCTTTATTCGCTAAGCCTATTGTTTTTCCTGAAGCGCCAATGGATAAGCATTATGCTGTGCTTATTTCTGCGCGCAATGAGGAAGCTGTTATAGGTAATCTTATTCATTGCATTCAAACTCAAACATATAGACAAGATTTTATTGATATTTGGCTTGTTGCAGATAATTGCACTGATTCTACTGCGCAAGTTGGTCGCAATTGCGGATGCAACGTAATTGAACGTTTTGATAAAGAGCATATTGGTAAAGGTTATGCGCTCAGCTATCTCCTCGATCATATTATGAAAATTGGTGCGGATAAAGTTTATGACGCGTACTTTGTTTTCGATGCAGACAATAAACTTGATCCGCATTATTTTGAGGAAATGAATAAAGGTTTCCACGCAGGATATCAAATTTTAACTAGCTACCGTAATTCCGTGAATCTTTCAGATAATTGGGTTTCTTCTGGCTCTGCACTTTGGTTTATTCGAGAATCGCGATTTACTAACAACTCGCGAATGCTATTCGGTTCAAGTTGCCATGCTGGTGGAACTGGATTCATGTTCTCGCGTGAGATTATGCACAGAAATAGCGGATGGAAATTCCATCTTCTTACTGAGGATCTTGAATTTACTATGGACGCTATTCTTCACGGAGACAAAGTTGGATATTGCGGTTCTGCAGTATTATATGACGAACAGCCTGTGTCGTTTAGGCAGAGCTGGAGGCAGCGCCTTCGTTGGAGCAAGGGATTCTTGCAGGTATTTCGTTACTATGGAGCAGCTCTTATTCGACATGGTATTCGCGAAAGAGATTTTTCGTCGGTTGATTTTACGCTTATGCTTTTCCCGTTTATGGTTTTAGCTGTTGCAAGAATAATACTTGGTTTTATTTTTGCTGCATTTGGATTTGTAACATGGATGAGTCAAATCTCTTCAATGATTAATTTCATTACCACTACTGTTACAAGCGTTTTAGGTATGATGATATTTGTGTCACTCACTATTTTGGTTGAACACGATAAGCTTGGGGCCACGAATAAGGAGCTGTTTGCGTACGCTCTTAGCTTCCCGATTTTTATGCTTTCGTACGTGCCTATTGCGTTCCAAGCTATTTTCTCAAAGAGCGAGTGGAAGCCGATTCAGCATACCGGTCGCTGAGTGCTTGTGTTTAGTGTGGTGTGTGCGGAGCAAGGGGAGGGGTGCGATTGCGCAAAGATTGCGAGTATGAGATAATAGAAACCTCTATGTAAACGCTTGCTTGCGTAGCATTGTGGCGCGATGCGTGCGTTTATCTGTATACTGCGAGGTTCTTATGGTAGATTCTATTCCGTCTGAATATCCGTCCGGAAATGCTTTTGCTAGCAGCGTTCCGGTTTTTGGCGCAAACACTTATTCGAGTGATGCTAGCGATAGCAATGCAGATGTTCCAGCGGTTTCTATTCGCGGATTTGTTAAGACTTTTGGCAAGAAAGTTGCTGTAGATAATCTTTCGTTGAGCATTCCAGCAGGCTCTTTCTACGGATTGGTAGGTCCGAACGGTGCCGGCAAAACCACTACGATTAAAATGCTTACGGGCTTGCTTATGCCGGATGCTGGCTCAGCTTCGATCTTTGGCAATGACGTTTGGAGCGATGTAAATAGTGCTAAGCGCGCAATCGGTTTAATGCCTCAAGCAGATGAGATTTTTAAGACAATTACTGGTTTGCAGCTTTTAACTTACGCTGGCATGCTTCGCGATATGAGTCGCGCGGAATCCGTAAAGCGCGCGAACGACTTGCTTTCTGCTTTCGACTTAACAGAAGCTGCAAACACCATGGTTTCTGACTATTCAACTGGTATGACTAAGAAGATTTGCCTTGCAACAGCTATGATCCATAGCCCTCGCGTACTTGTGCTCGATGAGCCTTTTGAGGCAGTGGACCCTGTTTCTAGCGCAAATTTGAAGGATATTCTCGCCGAGTATGTTTCTACTGGCGGTACGGTTATTATTTCTTCGCACGTTATGGAATTGGTTGAAAAAATGTGCTCGCACGTGGCGATTATTAACGAAGGTCATGTTGCAGCTTCTGGCACTCTTGAAGAGGTGGCTCAGGGCAAAGATCTTGAAGATCGCTTTATGGAGCTTGTTGGCGGACGTCACGCGGCTGCGCGCATTGATTGGCTTAACGGCGGCAAGTCTGATAACGCTGCTGTTGCTTCTACCAAGTCTGCTAATCTCAACGCCTAATAAGGATGGCCGTAATGTCTATGATTTTTACCATGGTTCGCCTTCGCTGGGCGCTTACTTTTTCTGTTATGCGAAAGTCGATTTGGCAAAAAATCGGCTTTGGTATAGTCATTGTTTTTGGACTTGCAATTATATGTGCTCTTGGTTTTGCGGGCTGGCAAGCAGGAAAGTATCTTAATCCAGGAATGCTTGCAGATACTAAAAATTGGCAGGAATTTCAGTTCGCTCCAATAATGGTTGCGTCGATTGTGTCAATTTTTACGCTGTTTATAAACCTGTTTATGTTCGGCAGTGACACAACACTAAAGTCGCGTAGTTTTGCGCTTTACGGCATTCCTTACGTAAAGCAGCAAGCTGGTATGCTTCTTGGCTCCCTTTTTGGAGCGTTTTCTATAAGCTGTACAATCGCGCTTGCTTTGTGGTCTTTAGCGTACAGAAACTTTGGAATTGTGCCGGTTTTAGTAAGCGTAATTGCAGCTCCGCTTTACGTTGCAACAATCGTGTCTTTAAGCAAAATGCTTATTGAGCTTTTGGACACTATTTTAATAAACAAGCGTTCAAGAAACATTTTTTACTTTGCTATTTTCGTAGCGTATATGATTTTTGTTTCCACTGTGAATATTGGTAACAAAAGTCCAAGAGGAATTGTGTTTGGCTTAGGTTTTTGCTCTGCGTCCGCTTTTACTCCATTAAGTGCTGCTATGGCTTTGCCTCTTGATGCCATCAATGGCAATTGGCTTGCGCTTGTTATTCGCTTCTTTATTTGTGTACTAACAATTGCTGCTTGCTTTGCAATCTCTGTATTTTGCGCAAAATTAGAGCCGAAGCTACTTCGCGGTGAGCAAAAAACAGTTGTTAAAACTAAAGGAATTGGCTTGTTTGCTGCAGTTCCAGACAACGTAGTTGGTGCGATTGTTGCGCGAATTATTAGCGTTATGAGAAGAGATATGCGCCAACTATTTTTGCTTATTGCGCCGCTTTTTATTCTGGTAGTTGCAGGAGGAACTAGTTTTAATGCTAAAGGATTTGGTTCTATAGCACAGGACATAGGCGTTTCTAGCTGGCTTATGTATGCTGCGATGCTTATGGGAATGGTTGTTGGAAACAATATTGCATACGATGGCACAGCTTTTACTATGCACGCGATTATTGGTGTAAAAGGAGTGTGCGATCGCTTAGCGCACGCAATAGTTTGGTCCGTGATTTGCGCTGTGTACTTTGCAATTCTTGGAATAGGGGTTTACGTTTTCCTTTTCTTCGTAGCAAATGTTCAGCAAAATGTGAATGCAGTTATGTTCCAAACTCTTTCTCCAATCGGAGTAGCTTTTGCGACCATAGGCATTGGCTTAATTTCTTCGTGCATAGCAATGTACCCTGTAGCGTCAATCGAAAAGCCATTTTCTAGGCCGCAAGGTTCTGCAGGCGCTAGATCTTTTGCTCCAATAGGTTTTTCGCTTCTTTCTGCAGTATGCATGATTCCGTCTATTGCTGCAGCTATGACGTTTTTGGCTATTAACACGAATCTTTTGTGGATTGCATGCATTCTGTTCGTAGTAAACGGATTTGTTGTGTTGGTTGTTGGCGTAATTCTTGGCGGCAAAGTGATGGATAAGCGCATGATTCGCATTGTAGAAAACTTGCGCAGATTTGCGTCGATTACTGCGTAACTTATGCACGCTTTGTTGCAAGCGCAATGTATAGTTAAGCGCGGTATTTGCAATCGATTTAAAGGTGTGCTCGCATGGAAAGTAGTAAAGGCTCAAACGATGCCTTAAATACTCCTAATGCGAGCACGCCAACGCAAAGCGGCGAACCCAACAAAAGTATTAAACCTAAACCAAGTATTAAACCTAAACCAAGTATCGAGCCTAAAGCAAGTGGTGAATCTAAACCAAGTAGCACACAGAAGAAAAGTAAATACGCTGCTATGGTTTTAAGAAGCCAATATCCTTCTCGTTGGCGATTACTTATTGCATTTATAGCAGTTATAGTTAGTGCAGCAATTATTTTTACTTATTTTTTGCTTGACGTATACGATATTCTTCCCGGTCCTTTGACGTTACGAAAACAACATTATGCTGTAACTGTTTCTTCTCCTAAATCACTTTTGCGAGTTAATTCACTAGCTAAAGGCGTGACTTATGGTAAAGAAATAAATCATTCGCAAGCTCAAAAACTTATTGACGAGTTGGTTTCCGATGCTTCTATGAGTAGCAGCACTTCAGCAGTAATTATGGATGCTAATGGGCGAGTAGTTGCTTCACATGAGCCAAATGCCTTAAGAGAGCCAGCATCAACGCTTAAAACTTTAACTGCTAGCGTGGCTTCTCGCACTCTTGACATGGGTTCAACTCTTGATACTCAAGTATTTTTGTTGCCTAAAACAGGCGGTGAACCAGAACGAGCTTCTAGTGCGAATGCTAGAAAGCTTGTGCTTCGCGGCAATGGTGACATGCTTCTTGGCGTTGGAGAAAACGATTGGAACCATGTTAATGGCAGAGCAGGCTTAACGACATTAGCGAGAAGAACAGCCAACGCTTTGAAACTTGAAAATATTCGCACAGTTTCTTTAGCTGTTGATGACTCATTGTTTGGCGCAAAACGTGCTCCTGATTTGATTTATGAAACAGATGTTGAACGACGCTTTTATGCTCAAACGTCATCTTTGGCTATAGATGATGCTCGTCAGCGTGACCTTTCAGTGCAAGGTGTTGACGCTGATGCTATGACAGATTTTCCGCTTTCTGATCCTCATCCTGCTTTAAGTGTCGGTCGTGTTTTTGCTAAATTATTAAGCAAACAGGGAATAGTTATAAGTAATTATTCTAATAAAACCACTTCTGACGAAAAAAATTCCGGTTCAGACTCGTCTGCAGATGATTCTTCTGAAAATAACAAAGATTCTGAAAATGAAAATAAATCTGCACAATCTGAAAATTTTGTAATACCAGTAAGCGAAACTAAATCGTTAATATCATCTAATTCGCGTTTAATTGCACAAGTTTCTTCTGCACCTTTAAACGAAATAATGGCATATACGCTTCGTATTTCAGACAATACATTGGCGGAAGAGTTTGGTCGTTTGACTGCGCTTGCAACTCACAAATCCAATTCTCCGGAGGGTGCAGTTCAGGCAGTAAAAGAAGGATTACGCAAGCTCAATATCGATATACGTGGTTTGCATATGTCTGATTGCTCAGGCTTGTCTCCAAAATCAAGGTTGCGCGCAACAACGCTAGCTCAAGTACAAGTGCTTAATATTAAAGCCGATTCTGGAGGTGCTGCAGCTGCTGAAGGATTGTCTCTTCCTGGTTTAGTTGGAACAGCAAGAAAGCGTTTAGCGGATGAATCTTCTGCCGGCATGCTTCGCGTAAAGACTGGTTCTTTAAGTGAAGTTACTTCTATGGTTGGTAATGTATCTAGGAAAAGTGGTGGAGTGCTAACTTTCGCTGTTGTTGCGAACCAGCCAGCTGATATTTGGGGAGCATTCGTAGCGATTAATAAGTTTATGGCAGAATTGCCAAAACTATGATTTATGAGTTGCAATTTAGCGTTATTGGCGCGTTACACTAGAAGCTATGGTGTATTCTTCTCGTATACGCGCAGGAATTGGCGCAATCAAGCATTGTTTTGACGAACTTTCGTTGTGTGCTCAAGACGCGCGTTTTTCCGAACACGGCAATCACGCGACAGATGTTGATGCTCCTCTGGTTCTTATTGCGTGCTCTGGAGGTAGAGATTCTCTTGCACTTACAGCATTGAGCGTGATTGTGTGCGCAAGTAGAGGTATTCGTTGCGGTGTTGTAATAGTAGATCACCATTTGCAGCCGCACTCAACTGAAATTGCTAATATTGCTGCTAAGCATTGTTTGCAATCTGGAATAGACGAAAAGTACGTGTATATTCAATCTGTGAACGTCGAAGATTCTGGAGAAGGCGAAGAGTCTGCTGCAAGAAATGCTAGGTATCAAGCAATTATTGAGGTTGCTAAAAAGCAGCAAGCTGCAGCCGTGCTTCTAGCTCACACTGCAAATGATCAAGCAGAAACTGTAATGATGGGGTTAAAAGATTCTGCAGGTTTAGAAGCAGTTGCTGGCATGAAAGCAGTGACATTGCGTCAAAACGTGCTTTTTGCAAGGCCTCTTATTAAGCTTACTAGAGAAGATACTACTGGTATTTGCGAGGATCTAGGTATTTCATGGTGGGATGATCCTACAAATGGTGACGATATTTCGCAAAATGAGGAACTTTCAGAAAATTATCCATTGAGATCTCGAGTTAGACACACGTTAATGCCTTATATTTCGCGATTTTTTAATGCGAATATGGTTACTTTGCTTTCTCGCGGAGCTGAAATAGCTAGAGACGATCTTGACTATATTAATTCTCAAGTTGACGAAGTTAGTTCACAAGTGATGGAATTTGATAAAAATGCGAAAACTGTTAGGTTAAAAGCTGATAAATTAGCGCAATATCATCCATCAATTCGTAGACGAATTATAGTGCGTGCGTTAAGTGAGCTTGGTCTGCGTTTCTCGTCAAGTCACATATCTGCAGTGGACGAACTATGTACAAAATGGCATGGCCAGAAGCCTTTTTCGCTGCCAAATTATTATGAAGCGACTCGGCTCTCGCGCAATATCGTCATTCGCTTATGCAAAGATAGTGAACATGCAAATTGCAGATATACGAGATGACATCGACTATGAATTAATTAGCCACGAAGACCTTATGAAGCGTATTCGTGAAGTTGCTAAACAAGTAAGTGAAGATTACAAAAACCGTAATGTTTTGCTTGTTGCAGTTCTAAAAGGTGCTGTAAATACTCTTGCTGTATTTTCGCAAGAATTAAGCATTAACGCATCAATGGACTTTATGAGCTTGTCTAGTTACGGCAGTGGCACTCAAACTAGCGGACAAATTACTGTCCGCGAAGATTTAAGTACTGATGTGCGCGGTCGAGATGTGCTTATTGTAGAAGACATTGTTGATTCCGGTCGCACGCTAGCTTGGCTTGTAGATGAGCTAAAAGGTCGTGGTGCTGCAAGTGTAAAAGTTTTTGCATTGCTCAGTAAGCCTGCACGTCGCGAAGTAGACGTACAAATCGACTACTCGGGCTTTGAAATTCCTGATGCATTTGTCGTTGGTTTCGGAATGGACTACGACGAACGCTACCGCAACCTCAATAGTATTGCGGTATTAAAGCCATCAGTGTATGGTGCTTGATTTTATAGATTCTATTCAGAATTTTTATATAAATTGAGGAGTTTGAAAGGAGCCTTATTACATGGGCGCTTCTCCTATGACACCGCAAGGCCCAATGGGCGGTCCTGGGCGTGGAAATAACGGAAATAATCCGTTTTTAAATCCACGCAACCCTAGGAATCAGCGAAACAACGGTCAGCAGGGCAAGAATAATAAAAATAACGAGAACAACCATAACAATCGTCGTTCCTTCTGGCAGTCGCCATGGACGTGGATTGTGCTTCTTGTGTTGCTTTCAGTTGTCGGATTCCAAATGTTTGTTCATAACGGATCGCAAACTATCGATACTCAGGATGGTATTGAGTTAGTGCGATCTCATAAAGCAAGTTATGTGGAAATTATTGACAATAAACAGTTAGTTAAGCTTACGCTTGATAGTCCGTTTAAGAAGTTCGATAAACGAAGTAAGCAAAATCGTGACTTTGGCAAGGATGTGCAATTCTACTACGCGTATGCACAAGGTAGGTCAATTGTACAAGAAGTCGAAAAGGCGAAGCCTTCTAACGGCTGGACTGCTAGCTTACAGTCATCTAGCATTATTTCGTATTTGATTACTTCGCTTGTTCCGATATTGTTCTTCCTTGGCATGATTTGGTTCATGTTTAGCAGAATAGGCGGTGCCGGCGGAAGTATGCTTGGCATGGGCGGCGGACGTGGCCGTGGCAAGCTACTCGAAGGTCAGACTCCTAAAACTAAGTTTGCTGACGTTGCTGGCGAACAAGCTGCTGTTGAAGAAGTTGAAGAAATTAAAGACTTCTTGAAGGACCCTTCGCGCTACAAGGCTTTGGGTGCTCGTATTCCGCGCGGTGTGCTGCTTTATGGTCCTCCAGGAACTGGTAAGACTTTGTTGGCTCGTGCTATTGCAGGCGAAGCTGGTGTGCCGTTCTATGCAATGGCTGGCTCTGACTTCGTGGAAATGTTCGTAGGCTTGGGCGCGTCTCGCGTTCGTGAACTTTTTGACGAAGCTAAGAAGAATGCTCCTGCAATCATCTTTATCGATGAGATTGATGCTGTTGGTCGTCGCCGCGGAAGTGGCATGACTGGCGGTCATGATGAGCGCGAGCAGACACTTAATCAGTTGCTTGTTGAGATGGATGGTTTCGACAACGATACTAATTTGATTATTATTGCTGCAACAAACCGTCCAGATGTGCTTGATTCCGCACTTCTTCGTCCTGGTCGTTTTGACCGTCAGGTGGCTGTTGAGGCTCCTGATTTGGAAGGTCGCGAGGCAATTTTGAAGGTTCACGCTAAGGGTAAGCCTTTTGTGCCGGATGTTGATCTTCATATGGTTGCTGTGCGCACTCCTGGTTTTACTGGTGCAGACTTAGCTAACGTGCTTAACGAAGCTGCGTTGCTTTGCGCTCGATCTGGTGCTCAATATATCGATAATCGCGCTATTGATGAGGCAATTGATCGTGTTCAAGCAGGACCTCGACGTAAGTCTAAGGGCATGGCTTTGGATGAATTGCGTAACACTGCTTACCATGAGGGCGGTCATGCTCTTGTTGCTGCTGCGCTGCACCACACGGATCCTGTTACTAAAGTAACGATTTTGCCGCGAGGTCACGCACTTGGATACACTGCTGTGATGCCAACAAGCGACCGTTACTCGCAGTCTCGCAACGAATTGCTGGATCAAATGGCATATGCTATGGGTGGACGCACAGCCGAGGAAGTTGTGTTCCACGATCCAACAACTGGTGCTTCTAACGACATTGAGAAAGCTACTGCCATTGCTCGTAAGATGGTTGTTGAATATGGTTTCTCAGCAAAGCTTGGAGCTGTTAAGTGGATGGATACTGACGAAGATTCTTCTGGTTCACTCGATTCTTTGCAACCTCGCAAGTTCTCGAATCGTACTGCTGAAGTAATCGATGAAGAAGTTCATAAGCTTATCGAAACTGCTCATACTGAAGCGTGGGAGATTATTAACAATAATCGTGACGTATTGGATGAGCTGGTTCGTCAGTTGCTCGCTAAGGAAACTCTTAACGAGAAGGAACTTAAGGAAATCTTCAGTAAGATTCGTAAGGCTCCTGAGCGTACTCTTTGGCTTTCGGACGATAGAAGACCAGATTCTGATCTTCCCCCTGTTGAAATTCCAGAAAGTTTGAAGCGCAACGTTGAAGGTAAGAATGAGCAGACTGAAGCTTCTGAACTTTCTGAATCTTCCAATAATGCAACTTCACAAAACCAGCAGTCTGATCAGATGCCTGTTGATACGTCTATTCAAACTCCTGCACCTGCTCCTCGAACTGTTATTGGAACTGTTAAACCACCTGTTAATCCGCCTACTAATCAAAATGACGGTACTCAATTTGGTGCTTAATAGTGTAAATGCAGTGCTAAAAAGCAGATAAAATAAAGTTATTAATAAACGCTGATAACAATATAATTTATTGCTGTCAGCGTTTATTTTTATTTTTCTAAGAATTTAATAATAAAAATTAGTGCTATATGCAAAAAATTACGCATGTTGATTTATATCGAGTACAATATATCAAAATATTAGTTTTGCGTATTATAGGTAAGAGTAATAAAAGATAAATAAACGAATAATTGAAATTTTAAATTGTTTTTATTAGAGAGTAGAAGATGAAATTATGAATACGACCATAAGTTTGAAGGGTATTCGCCCAAGCGGTGACTCAATAGTCATTGGATTATATTCTTCTATTTACATAGATGCTGTTTTAAAAGTTAATTTGAGTAATGCATTAGACGGAGATGAGACTAACGCAATAGATATTCCTCAAATTGCTGAGCGTCTTGCTTTTATGCTTAAACGTTGCGAAAAAGATAGCGAGATTGAGGAGCATCCTGCTATAGCTTTAGAACTTATTGCTAAATCTGTTTTAAATTCTGCTATGCACACTTGGCAAATTAGTGAGGCTGATATTACTGTTCATGCTGCTTTAAGAAGCGAATATTACGGCATGAAAAGCACTGTTGACGATGTTTGTGTTACTTTGAATAGCGTTTCTAGAGAAGAGTTAAATTATTCGGAACGGCGTGTAGTTCCTGAGTCTCTTGCGCATGTTGCTGTTCGCAGTGGAAGCGTATCGGTTGACGATCTTGAGGAAGGCGAAATAGCAGATTACTACCGTTCTCTTATTGAGGAAGATAGAAAAGAAAAGCAACGCAAAGAAGATGAAGACGCTGTTGCAGCTGCTAAAGCTGCTGTTGATATTGCAAATTCTTTCGCAGATGATTATGAAAATAATGGAGATTCACAGTGCTCTTGTGGCGATGAATCTAAAAGTGTCAATTATGGCAATGAGCTTGTTAAAAGAGAAACTAAGTCTCCTTTGTTCCGCATATGTCCAACTCCGTTACAAACAACTGCAGTGATTTCTATGAAGGGTGTCGCGAAACAAGACACGCGTTCTGCTATGCTGAGAATAGTTGCAATGCTCGAGCAGGATAGAGAATCTCGCGTTGACGGTGTATCGGCATTATATGTTGCCAATATGCTTGATGCTGATTATTACGCGGCTGTATTTATTCTGTCTTCGGGTGGTGACGAGTATGAGCTGCTTCGCTTGCTTCGCGCTGTTGCTACTTTGTATAAAGATAAAGTGACTGTGCGAGTGTTGGGTACGCGTTCATATGGTGCTTCTGCTGCTGACACAAGAACTGTTGATGCAGAAAAATTGCCACAACAACTAGCGGAAATGGTGACGGTTGACCCTAAGGCGCCTGAACTTATGCCGTGGATGCAGATAGAGTCGGATGCTGCTTTGGACGATAACTCAGTTTCGTACTCATTAGCGTTTGCTTTTGATGCTCAAACTGTTGGGGTATACTCAGAGCAATGGCTTATAGGGGATGGTTGTTAATGAAAGCGTATCGCACACCTTGGTGGTATCTGGTACTAGGGTTACTGTTTGGCTTTGTGCTGGGCGCATTTCTAGTGTCGTCAACAGAGTCTAGTGCTATGTCGTTAGCAGGAGCTCCGTGGGTTGTTGTTGCAATTATGGTGATTGCTGGCTTAATAACTTTTGTTATGGCATTGCAAACTCATCAAAGTGTTGCCAACAACAAAGATAAGAATAAGAAGCATGTAAGTTCTCAATTTGCTGTTGCGGCTCTTATGCTGTCGAAGGCATTGGGAATGGCAGGTGCTATTTTGTCTGGCTGGTATGTTGGGCAATTGTTAATGAGTTTGCCACACAGTGAGATAATTCTGTATAACTCTGTTGTGCGTGAATGCTCTATTGCTGGCTTGGTGTGCTTTATTGATATGGTTGTTGGCATTTTAGGCGAGTGGCTCTGCCAGATTCCGCCTGAAGATGATTCTGAGTCTGTCAATAAGTCAAATCGTACGCCAGCAACATGCTAGTATTTGCTAGGCTCGTATTTACTAGCTATTAGTTTGCGTAGTTTTATGTAAGTTGCATCTTGCTTGAATTAAGTAGGTAAAAGTATTAAACGCTTTTGACGCAAGTTGCAACAAACGCTGGAATTTCAACGTTTGTAAGGATGGTATATTACTTTGGCTGAATTTGTCTATCAGATGATTAAGGCGCGTAAATCGTATGGAGATCGTGTAATTCTCGACGATGTTACTTTAAGCTTCCTTCCGGGCGCAAAAATTGGTGTTGTGGGTCCGAACGGCATGGGTAAGTCGACGCTGCTGAAAATTATGGCCGGTTTGGAAAATGTGACCAACGGTGAAGCTTCTTTGACTCCTGGCTATACGGTAGGTATTTTGCAGCAGGAACCACCTCTTGATGACACTAAGACGGTTGGCGAAAACATTAAGATGGCTTTTGGTGAGATTGCGCAAAAAGTGGCGCGTTTTAACCAAATCGGCGAAGAAATGGCTAATCCAGACGCTGATTTTGATGCGTTAATGGAAGAAATGGGTAAGCTTCAGACTGAAATTGACGCTGCAAACGGTTGGGATTTGGATTCGCAGCTTGAGCAAGCTATGGACGCTTTGCAATGCCCAGACCCGGATTCTCCTGTTTCTGTGTGCTCTGGTGGTGAAAGGCGTCGAGTGGCATTGTGTAAGCTTCTTCTTGAAGCTCCAGATTTGCTACTTTTGGACGAGCCTACTAACCATTTGGATGCGGAATCTATTTTGTGGCTTGAACAGTTCTTGCACAAGTACGAGGGTGCTGTCATTGCGGTTACGCACGATCGCTACTTTATGGATAATGTTGCAGAGTGGATTTGCGAAGTTGACCGTGGTCAGCTTTATCCATATAAGGGCAATTACTCAACGTATTTGGAAACTAAAGCAAAGCGTATGGAAATCCAGGGTGCCAAGGATGCTAAGCTTGCTAAGCGTTTGAAAAATGAGCTTGATTGGGTGCGCAGCTCGCCGAAGGCGCGTCAGGCTAAGAACAAGGCTCGTTTGGAACGTTACGACCAAATGGAGCAAGAGGCACGTAATTCCAAGAAGCTTGATTTCTCTGAAATTCAAATTCCAGCAGGTCCACGTTTGGGCTCGCAAGTTTTGGAAGCAAAGCATATTCACAAGGCTTTTGGCGACCGTGTGCTAATCGACGACTTGTCGTTTACTTTGCCTCGTAACGGTATTGTTGGCGTGATTGGTCCAAACGGCGTTGGTAAATCTACGCTGTTCAAGACGATTGTGGGCTTGGAGCCTCTTTCTGGTGGCGAGCTGATTGTTGGAGACACTGTGAAGATTTCTTACGTGGATCAGAATCGTGCAGGATTGGATCCTAATAAGAACTTGTGGGAAGCTGTTTCAGGCGGACTCGATTTTATTGAGGTTGCAGGCGTTGAAATTCCTACTCGCGCATATGTTGCAAGCTTTGGATTTAAAGGTTCGGATCAGCAGAAACTTACGGGAGTGCTTTCTGGCGGTGAACGTAACCGTTTGAACTTGGCTTTGACTCTTAAGCAGGGTGGAAACTTGCTGCTCCTCGATGAGCCTACTAACGATTTGGATGTTGAGACTTTGGAAAGCTTGGAAAACGCTTTACTTGATTTCCCAGGCTGCGCTGTTGTGGTTTCACACGATCGTTGGTTCCTCGACAGAGTTGCAACGCATATTCTTGCTTGGGAAGGCGACGACGAGAATCCTGCAAAATGGTACTGGTTCGAAGGTAACTTCCAAGCTTACGAAGAAAATAAGATTGCGCGCTTGGGTGAGGAAGCTGCTCGTCCGCATCGCTTGCACCGTAAGCTCACTCGCTAGTTGAGTTTTGTTTTCATTTATTGGCAGAAACATTTGCCGGTGATTTTTACGGCGTTTGCGCGACGACCTGCTTTCGCGCTTGGAGCGTAGTGCGCGAAAGCAACTCGGAGCGTGAGCTTGCATGGAAAGTCCACTGGACTTTCCATGCAAGCTCAGAAGCGAGCACTTATGGTGCGAGCGTCTTGGCGCTTTTTGACAACATTTGCCGTTATTGTGCCAGGCGTGTGCTAGGCTCGATTAGTTCACGTTTTGAAATTTAAGTTTTGAACACACATATTTTACGAAAGGCTATTGTGCCGCATACTCATCATGCTGCGTTCGCTCAAAAGCGAGGCGCGAAGAATACCAAGAATGATAAAAATACGAATAGTATAAACAATACGAATAATAAAAATAGTTATAAAACAAAAAAGCCTAAAAGCGCCAAAAATACTAGGAAATCAGCTGAAAAACGCAATCCTTTTGAGTATCAGGGGAGCCATAAAAATTATGGTTCTAATCACGAGTTCAATTCACGCAGGGAGCGCAATCGCAAAGCAGAAAAAGCTCGTCAAAAGACGCGCGAAAAAGCCTTGCGTTATGAAGAAGTAGCTATTGCGGATGCTGAACAAGATTTTGCTAAGCATAATATTGATAAAAATAATGTTGCTAAGCATAATAGTGCAAAATCTCATAATACAAAACAAAATTCTGCAATATCTTTGCACCCTACTTCGAAAAAGCAAAAGCAAGATTCTCATAACGCAACAATTATTCCAGACTCTGCCATTGAATCTCGTGAAAATTACCGTGACGATGTAACTTTTGCGCAACTTGGCGTTCCAGAGCCTTTAGTAGAGGTGTTGCGTGCGGATGGGAAAACCACTGCATTCCCAATTCAACAAGCAACGCTTCCCGATTCTTTACAAGGCGCGAATATCCTAGGGCGAGGTCGCACAGGAAGCGGTAAAACATTAGCATTTTCTATTCCACTTGTTGCACGTTTAGCTGAGAATTTTGTTGATTTAATTCATTCTGATAAAAACCGTAAGTCACGCGAGTCTAGCGATATTCCTGCTCCTAGAGCAATAATTCTTGCTCCAACTCGTGAACTTGTGCATCAAATTGATGACGTAATAGCGCCGCTTGCTGCAGCTTATGGCATGCGCACTGTGACAGTGTATGGAGGCGTGAGATACCAACGCCAAGTATCGCAGCTTAAGCAGGGCGCGCAGATTGTGCTTGCTTGCCCTGGTCGTTTGGAAGATTTGTTGCGTCAGGGAGCGCTTACGCTTGAAAAAGTAATGGTTAGCGTGCTCGACGAAGCAGACGAAATGGCGGATATGGGATTCCTTCCTGCTGTTACTAGACTTCTTGAGCAAGTTGCGCCAGATGGTCAACGCATGCTGTTTTCTGCAACGCTTGATAGGCAAGTTTCTACATTAGTTGAGCGTTTCCTTCCAAATGCTGTCGTCCATGCTGTGGATGATGCTGATTGCCAAGTTGATACTATGACGCATCATATTTTTGCTGTGTCAGCAGGGGATAAGTACGAAGTTTTGCGAAAGCTTGCTTCCGGAAAGAAACGTTCTATATTCTTTACGCGCACGAAATATCAAGCGAAGAATATGGCGAAAAAATTTGTGCAGCAAGGTATTCCTGCAGTCGATTTGCAAGGTAATTTGTCGCAGAATCAGCGAGATCGTCATTTGGCTGTGTTTGCTGAAGGCTTGGTACGTGTGTTGGTTGCTACGGACGTTGCTGCGCGAGGTATTGACATTAGCGACGTTGCATTAGTTGTGCAAACTGAGCCTCCTGAGGATCCTAAGTCTTTCTTGCATCGTTCGGGTCGCACTGCTCGAGCTGGTGAAGAAGGCGATGTTGTAACGCTTGTGCTTCCTAATCAAAAGCGCGCTGCCCATATGATGCTTCGCAAGGCTGGAATTCATGCGAAAGCTGAGGATGTGAATCCTGCTTCGCTAGTTTTAGATGAGATTGTGGGTGAAGCTGCTGAGCTTCAAGAAGGCTGGAGTATGCCGGAGCCGGAGCAGCAGAAGCGTAAGGGTCGTGGTCGCGGTCGTGGACGTGGGCAACGCAGTGGGCGCGGGCGTGAGAGTGAGCGTGACGAGCGTAACGGTCGCAGCAGTCGTAATGAGCACGGTGAACGTAGTGAACGCAACGAACGCAGTTGGCGCGGTAAACGTGGCGAGCGTGGTAGTCGTGTTCATCACTTCGGTCGTTAGTTTGGCGGTATTGCGTAACGGTCGTAAGTTTGTTCGCTTTGCATAACAATCGTGAGCTTTAGAAACAAATGCTGTGTTTTTCCGGTATTTGTTTCAGCTTTAGTTTTCTTGTCTGTTGTGGCGCGGGGCTTGCATATTTCTCTCCTCGCGCTTTTATTTGCGCTATTCTTGTGCGTTTTGTCGATTTCGCAAATGATTATGTGTTTTTTACAAAATTGTCCTGTTTTTTGTCGAAAGTATCGGCTGATTTGGTGTTTTTGACAAAAACAGTAGCAATACTACAAAAGTAAGCAGCAAGTTAGCCAGCGATAAGCAAGCGATAAGCGACTTAACAAGAAGCCGAGCTAGCAATTAAGCAAATAAGCAGTTAACCAGGCAGTTACGCAAGTCAATAGTCGGTTAAGCTAGTTACGTCAACTAGCAAATACTACTTAGATTGACCTTTACCAAATGCGCGCAGTTGCACGCCGTTCCAGTCAGCGCTTACGGTTAACGGAGTGGCTGCGTTCATGCCAGCTGTTTTTGCTGCAGATTGAACTGTGCTAGAACTTGGGGAACCTTCGCGACCTGGTTTTGGAGTAAGAACCCACATAGGCGCGTCATCGTCAAGCATATTTGTGGCATCCATAATGGTGTCCGCGAGCTCATCTTCATCGTCGCCGTCGCGCCACCAAATAATCACACCATCAACAGCAGCGTCGTAATCTTCATCTACCAACTCTTCGCCGGTAAGTTTCTCGATGCTTTCGCAAATTGTTTCGTCAACATCGTCATCCCAGAGCCATTGTTGCACAATGTCTCCTGGTTGGAATCCGAATTCCTGTGCATGCTGAAAAGCTATCTGTTCCACGTGATTCAATATATCAAAGCGTCACGAAGTGCGCACATTTGACGGCGTGTATTAAGTAATTTATTGTTTATCAATTACGACACACCAGGACACGCCTCAAAAATCGCGATTATGACACAAATCACTATATATAGGTGGTTATCTTTGCGTCTTGCCCTAGATATTGTGCATGAGTTGGGTTATAGTAGAGCGAGTCGTTAGAAATAGTTCCCATGTTTGCAACGAGAAAATTTGCTAGAAGGAACAGTGTTTAAGAAAGGTCTGTACCGATGCAGGTTTTGGAAGAAACTGCTGTCACAAGCGCAGAAAATTGTACGGATGATGTAGTTGAAGCTCCAGTTTCTCGTGTGCAGGTCGAAAAGCGCGATGGTCGCGTAGTTGATTTTGATCCGCTGAATATCATTATGGCAATTAAGGCTGCTTTTAAGGACTTAGGCAAGGAAGTCGGTCCGCAAGAAGAGCAGATGATTCGCGATATTTCAGATCATATTGAAGCTGAGATTCAGGATCGTTACAATGGTCCAGCAAAAATCGAAGATATTCAGACTTTGGTTGAGCACAGTCTTATTGAGAATCATCTTTACGAGGTTGCTCGCTGCTACACGAGCTACCGACTGAACCGAGATATCGACCGCGCTAAAGCTACCGATATCAACGAGGCTGTTAACCGCCTTGTAAATCGTGATGAGTCTCTTGTTCGCGAAAACGCAAATAAGGATTCCAATGTTTATGCAACTCAGCGCGATCTTCTTGCAGGCGCTGTTTCCAAGGCTTCTGCGTTCTCTATGCTTCCTCACGCAGTTTCTAACGCTCATATGAAGGGTGATATTCACTTCCACGACGCTGATTATTCGCCATTTACTTGCATGAGCAACTGCTCGCTTCCTGATTTTGGCGATATGCTTGCTAAGGGCTTTGCTCTTGGTAACGCAATGATGGATAGCCCAAAGTCTATTGGTACTGCTGCAACTCAGGTTACGCAAATTATTAAGGATATTGCTGGAGCGCAATATGGTGGTCAGACTGTTAATCGCGCTGACGAGATGCTTGAGCCTTATGCTAAGTGCGATTACGACAAAAATCTTGCTATGGCGCACGCTATGATTCCTGATTCCACGCCAATTCAAGTCGCAAAAGATATGATTGACGGCCTAAAAGCTCAGGAGCCTAAGAATCTTCATTGCTTGGACAGAGATCCACTTCCTGCTGATACTCCTTTTGACGAAAACTTGAGTGAGCTTGATCAGCTTCGTGAAGTTTATGCAAAGATTATGACGCGTAAAGCTATTTACGACGCTATGCAAACGATGGAATATCAAATTAATTCCAACCGTGTTTCTAACGGTCAGACTCCGTTCGTAACTGTTGGCTTTGGCTTGGGCACTTCTTGGTTTGCTCGCGAAATTCAGCGCGCTATTTTGCTTAACCGTATTCGTGGTCTCGGCAAAGATCGTCATACTGCAATCTTCCCTAAGCTTGTGTTTACTATTAAGCACGGTGTAAACGCAGACGCTGGCGACCCGAACTACGATTTGAAGCAGCTTGCGCTTGAGTGCTCTACTAAGCGCATGTATCCGGATGTTGTGTTCTACGAGAATATTATTAAGATTACTGGCTCCTTCAAGGCTCCTATGGGTTGCCGCTCATTCCTTCAGGGTTGGATTGATCCAAAGACCGGCAAGGACGTTGAAGACGGTCGTATGAATCTTGGCGTTGTAACTGTTAACATGCCACGTATTGCTCTTGAATCTCACGGCGATGTGACTCGCTTCTGGAAGCTTTTTGACGAGCGTATGGAAGTAGCTCACCAAGCTTTGCGATTCCGTATTATGCGTTGCAAGCAAGCAACTCCTGTAAACGCTCCAACGCTATTCCGTTACGGTGCTTTTGGTCGTTTGGAAGCTAACGAAAGTGTGGATCAGCTGTTCCGTAACGAGCGCGCTACAGTTTCGCTTGGTTACATTGGCTTGTACGAAACTACTGCAGTGTTCTTCGGCAAGGATTGGATGCAAGATCACAGCTGGAATGAGGAAGGCAAGGAGTTTGCGCTTTCTTTGGTTCGCCGCATGAATAAGCTTTGCCAGCAGTGGTCAAAGGCTGAAGGCTACCATTATTCTGTTTACTCAACTCCTGCTGAGTCTTTGACTGACCGCTTTAACCGTATGGATCGTCAGAAGTTCGGCCGCATTGAAGGCGTTACCGATCACGACTTCTACACTAATTCCTTCCATTACCCGGTTTGGTTGCAGCCAACTCCTATGGAGAAGCTTCGCTACGAGGTTGACTTCCCGTATCTTGCTTCCGGCGGCTTTATTAACTACTGCGAGTTCCCATGCTTGCAGGCGAATCCTAAGGCTTTGGAAGCTGTTTGGGATTACGCTTACAAGATTGGCATCGGTTACTTGGGTACGAATACGCCAATCGATCACTGCTTCGTTTGTGGATTCCAGGGCGATTTTGAGCCGACTAAAGAAGGCTTCCGTTGCCCGGAGTGCGGCAACAGCGACCCAGATAAGTGCAATGTGACTAAGCGTACTTGCGGCTACTTGGGCAATCCTGTTCAGCGCCCAATGGTTCACGGACGTCACGAAGAAATCGCTCACCGCGTAAAGCACATGTCTGGCGAAACTGGCCATGTGACTCTTAACAACGGTGAGTCTCGTGAATGGTATGAGGAAACAAAATAAACTTAGCTAATTTACTATGTTGAAACTTAGTAAAATAAGTATGACTAGATAATTTAGCTAAATAAATAGCTTTTCTTGTGTTTGTTGTTTGGTGATAATCTGGCCGTTAGAAATGTATTGCGTTTTGTGATTGCACTTTCTAACGGCTGGATTTATTTTATTTTCGCAAATTTGGTCGTTTATTTTTTAGTTGCTTATTCGGTTTGGAAGGGGGTTGGATATGGCTCGCATGAGTTTGCACGATTTTGCGCCTGCAGACGTGAATCGTGGACCGTGGATTCCTACCTCTCTTTCCAATAACCCTCGCGCAGGACAGTGGTCTAGTGAGCGCATGAGCCAGGGGATGATCGCCGATTACAAGCGTTTTTTGATGACTGACGGCGAGGGGATTCGTTGTTCGCTTTACGTTTCCGGCTGCCCGTTCCATTGCGTTGAGTGCTATAACGAGTCGATTTGGGATTTTCGCGCAGGTCATCCTTATACTCAAAAGCTTGAAGATCAAATCATGGAAGATTTGGCGCAGCCTTATGTGCAAGGTTTAACGCTTCTTGGCGGCGAGCCGCTGCTTAATACTGGCATTTTATTGCCTCTTTGCAAGCGTATTAGAAGCGAATTTGGTCATACGAAAGACATTTGGAGTTGGACTGGATACACTTGGGAAGAGCTTATGCGCAAAGGGGAGACGCCTGATAAGCTTGAGTTGCTACGTTACATTGATATTCTTGTTGACGGCCGTTATATGAAAGATTTGCACGATTCGCTGCTGCAATTCCGCGGCTCTAGTAATCAGCGAATTATTGACGTGCCAAAGTCGTTGGAAAATCCGCAAAATCCTCCTGTAATCTGGGAAAAGCTTCACGATCAGGAGCGTTTTATTCCGTCAATTTACGGAAAAGACCGCGCGCAAGGCGAAGGTGATGCTTCGTAATCCTATTGAATGCGCCACTCATACGATATATTTAACAATGTTTGTGGACGATTATAAGAATGCATACATATACACATGTTAAGCTAAATATAATTAACCTAGTAACATCTGTATTGCAAACTGTCAAAAGAATTATGCTAACTATGCTCATAAATACTGTAACTAAACGATATACAGTTGGGTATGTTTTTTCTTTGCATAAATATAAAAGATAGATTAGTAATATTAATAGGATGAATGCTTGAATGGTGAGACTAACAGTATTAATACAAGTGTTATCGTCTTTTAAGTCCTTCAATTGTTTAAAGAAATAAATAGCTGACGAAATATAACAAAGCAGCGTTATTGGCAGTAGAACTATGTGTTTGCTGTTCATATTGTTCCTCACATAATTGTTGATATTAATGTGGAAATTCTCACTGCAAGTCGACACGAATGCCTTTCTGCTGTGCTACAGCGCCAACTATCTTTGTGTTACTCATAAGTTTCTTCTTGGGTGTTGGCTTGAACTTGCAATGATAGTAAAAAAGACATGGATAATGCTACTGAGCAAGTAAGTATTCTATTAATAGCTTTTTTATATTCATGACAGTACCTCTTTATACATGCGAATATACATTTTTTTTATTATATAATTTTTTATAAGATGAAATCAATCGTTGTTTATAATTTGAATGTGTAGAAGCACTTTTTCGTATGTGATTTGTCTGTATACTACTATGTCAAAGATTCATCTATTTATGCATTTGGTAATGAAGTAACTCAATACGGAAATGCGCCATGCGCAATAATTCAAATATGTATTTGAAGAAGTGATATTATTAAACCTACACATGACGTTATGTAGGGGAAGGGATGCAATGGCAGAAAAGCCGAAGAACAATTCACGAAAAATTAGCAATAATCCTCCTCGCGCATTGCGTACGATTCTGTTATCTTTAAAAAAGTACCGTTTTCTTGGCGTTTTAACAGTTGTTACTATTCTCGTTGAAGCTGCTATGCAAATTGAGATCCCTACAGTAATGTCAAATCTTATTGATTTTGGCATTATGTCACGTTCCCAAGAAGCTGTGCAATATTATGGTTTGCAATTGCTCATTTTTGCTGCAATTGCAATGATTACAGGCATTATTTCTGGTATTTGCTGCGCGCATTCTAGTGCTGGTTTTGGTAAAAATTTGCGCCACAACATGTTTTCACGCTTGCAAGGTTTAAGTTTTTCTGATTTAGATAAGTTTTCTAGCGGCACTGTTGTTACGCGTATGACTAGCGATGTGTCAAATGTGCAATTTGCTTACCAAATGATTATTCGCTCTGGTGTTCGCAGCGTTATGATTATCATCACTGCTTGGTGGTTTACTTTTTCAATTAGCCCTGCTATCTCGTGGGTTTTTCTTTCATTCGTGCCTATTGTTGGTGCAATTGGCGCTTTTGGTGCGAGTATAGTTGCTCCAGCATTTTCTCGAATTTATCGAATGATTGACGAGATGAATAATAGAGTTGGCGAGAATTTGCATAATATTCGCGTCGTAAAGTCTTATGTGCGTTCTGATTATGAAATAAGTCGTTTTACGCGTATTTCGCATAAAATCTATGATTATTTTATTAAAGCTGAGTATGTGTTAAATTGCAGTATTCCTTTGTTTAACTTATGTTTTTATTCTGGCATGCTGCTTATTGCGTGGTTGGCTTCGCACGAAATTGTGGCTTCAGGAAATAATCCTGCTTTTGGTTTAACAACGGGAAATCTTGCTGCATTAGTAGTGTATGCTTTGCAAATTTTGTTTGCTTTAGCGAATTTAGTTGCAGTTTTTGTAATGTCGTTAACAGCTCGAGCTTCGATGCATCGTATTTCACATGTTTTGCAATCTCGAAATACTGAAGTTGTTTCCAAGCATCCACTTACAAAGCTTTCTGACGCTTCTGTGCGTTTTGAAAATGTTTCGCTACGCTATCCTCAATCAGATAATACAGATGAATCCACTCCAGCAGAACAGGAAATTTTACATGATATAAATATATCTATTCCTTCTGGAGCAACTGTTGGCGTTGTTGGTGCAACGGGATCTGGAAAATCAAGTTTAGTGCAATTAATTGCAAGACTTTATGACGTAACTTCTGGCACTCTTTTTGTAGGCGGAAAAGATATTCGCGATTATGATTCTTCTAGTTTGCGTGAAGAAGTTGGTGTTGTTCTACAAAAAAATATTTTGTTTAGTGGCACAATTGCAGAAAATCTTCGCTGGGGTAGGGCGGAAGCAAGCGATAATGATTTGCGTCAAGCTTGCGAAATTGCTTGTGCTGATGAGTTTATTAAAGATTTACCAGACGGCTACAATACGCATATTGACCAGGGTGGTAAGAATGTTTCCGGTGGTCAGCGACAGCGTTTGTGCATTGCGCGCGCACTTTTGAGGAAGCCGAAAATTTTAATCCTCGACGACTCGATGAGTGCGGTTGATATGAAAACGGATAGTAAAATTCGCGATGGCTTGAAAAAGTTTATGCCTGATTCTACGCAAATTATCGTTGCTCAGCGCATATCTTCAATCGAACATGCGGATATTATTGTTGTTCTTAAAGATGGTCGTGTTGTTGCTAACGGTTCGCATGATGAATTATTTAAATCTTGTGAAATTTACAGAAATATGGCGGTTTCTCAAGAAAAAAGTCGCATAACTAGCGCAACTAAAGAAGAAGGAGCTAAATAACAATGGCTAAGAATAAAACGGCTCACTCTTCTAAAAATGATTCAGCTATTAGTTGGAAAACTCTTAGCAGACTTGCCTCTTATGTGCTTGTGTATCGAGTTAAAATTTGCGTAATTATTGCATCAATAATAGTTAGCGCAATCGTGCAAGCTGCAAGCGCAATGTTTTTGCAATCTCTTGTCGACTCGTATATTCTTCCGCTTGTCGGTAAGCATAATCAGGATTGGACGCCTCTTGTTCGCATGATTATTCTGATGGCAAGTGTTTATGTTGTTGGCGTGTTTTGTTCTTGGCTTTGGAGCAGGCTTGTTGCGAATATATCTGAAAGTGTTATGCGTGATTTGCGAGATTCTATGTTTAAGCATCAGCAGAAGCTTTCATTGCGTTACTTAGATTCTCAAGGTTATGGCGATATTATGAGCCGTTACACAAACGATACTGAGGTTCTTCGTGAAGCAATTTCGTGGGCTTTTCCTGACTCTTTTTCTGCACTAATGTCAATTTTGGCAGCGTTTATATCTATTATGTGCTTATCGCTTCCGGTTGCAGTTTTTGTAGCTATATTCACTGCAATATTGCTTTATTTAGTGCGTTTTATGCTAAAGAAATCTGGCAGTTTATTTGAACAATTTCAGCATGCATTAGGCGAGTTAAATGAGTTTGTTGAAGAATCTGCAACTGGAAGCAAAGTAATTAAAATTTTCAATCATGAAGCAGATTCTATTGAAAAATTAGATAATTGCATAGAAAAAGTGCAAAAAATTTCTGCAAGTGCGAATTCTTATGCAAATAACGTAATGCCTGTTATTAGTAATGCAAGCTATTTGCTTTATGTATTAATTGCTTTACTTGGTGCGTGGGCTGCTTCAGTGGGTCTGCCAACGCTGGGATTATCTGGATCTAGTACTCTTACATTGGGTACGCTTATATCTTTGCTGGCACTTTCGCGCGCATTTATTAACCCTATTGGCGAAATTACAATGCAAGCTAACGCACTTATGATGGCTCTTGCAGGAGCTTCTCGTATTTTTGAGTTACTTGATGAAAAGCCAGAACTTGATTCTGGCAGTGTGCAATTAGTTAAAGTGCGTGTACTTCAGTCTGATGAAGATCTTGAAGAAAAATCAGCATTTGATGTGCTTGAAGAAGTAGACGAACAATCTGAAGGAAGCAATATTTATTGGGCTTGGAAAAGATCAAAACAAGATAATGGCACTAAAGCTAAAAAGCGCGCTCAAAACTTAAGCGAAATGGCTCAAGAGATTGTGTGCCATGCAAAGCGAGATGCTCGCACTTCTAAAGATGGTCGCTATACTTTGCTTCGAGGCGACGTGCGTTTTACGGATGTTGTGTTTGGTTACAAAGAAAATCATCCAGTTTTGCACGATATTACGTGGTTTGCAAAACCTGGTCAAAAAGTTGCTCTTGTTGGAGCTACAGGTGCTGGAAAAACTACTATTGCTAACCTTCTTACGCGTTTTTACGACATTGATGATGGACAAATTTTGTATGATGGCATTGACGTGCGCGATATTTGCAAAACGGATTTGCGCCACGCTATTGGCACTGTTTTGCAAGATGTGAATTTATTTACAGGCACAATAATGGACAATATTCGTTATGGAAATCTTGATGCTAGCGACGAAGATTGTATTCAAGCTGCAAAATTGGCTCATGCTGACGCGTTTATTTCTCATCTTCCTGACGGATACAATACGCAGCTTAACAATGGTGGTGAAGGGCTTTCTCAAGGTCAGAAACAGCTTATTTCTATTGCTCGTGCTGCAGTAGAAAATCCGCCTGTGTTAATTCTCGATGAAGCAACTTCATCGATTGACACGCATACTGAAGAATTAGTTCAACATGGAATGGATTCTTTGATGGAAGGGCGCACTGTATTTGTAATCGCTCACAGGCTGTCTACAGTGCGCAATTCTGATGTGATTATGGTGCTGGATCACGGTCGCATTATTGAGCGCGGTTCACATGAGGAATTATTGGCAAAACGTGGGGAGTATTATCAGCTTTGCACTGGAGCTGTTGAGCTTGAATAATAGCTTGATTTTGTGCTGCAACACGCCGAACACGCGCGGCACTTGCATTTTGCTAAGGATTCTGTAAGATAGTGACTCGGCTGTTCGAGAGAACAAAGCCACGGCCCCGTAGCTCAGTTGGTTAGAGCGCCGCCCTGTCACGGCGGAGGTCACCGGTTCAAGTCCGGCCGGGGTCGCGATTAGTAGAATACCCGGTTCGCCGGGTTTTTTATTCATCATGGCTCTGTAGCTCAGTTGGTAGAGCGAGCGACTGAAAATCGCTAGGTCAGCGGATCGATCCCGCTCGGAGCCACAACAAAAAGCGCGCGACACGATTTGTGCCGCGCGTTTTGTTTTATTCGCTAGTCAAGCTGCTTCCACGAATCAACATCAATATGATGCTCAGGATTTGCCTGCCAAGCTGCCCAAGCAGATTCTACGATATCCTTAACGTCGTAGCGAGCATGCCATCCCATTTCTTCGTTAATTCGCTTCGTGCTGCCAATAAGCTGTGGAGGATCTCCAGCTCTGCGATCAAGAACAGTTTCTTTAAATGGCAAACCGGTCACTCTGCGTACTTCGTCAACAATTTCGCGCACAGACGTACCCTTGCCAGTTCCTACGTTAAAAGCGTCGTACTTGCGCTCGTCGCGATCCAAATACGTGAGTGCCGCAATATGCGCGTCTGCTAAATCAGAGACGTGAATATAGTCGCGAATGCAAGTACCATCAGCAGTAGGGTAGTCGTCGCCAAAAATAGCAGGTGCTTTTCCTCGCTGTAGTCTGTCAAGAAGCATAGGAATTAAGTTCAAAATCGCAGGATCTTCCAATTCCACCGGGCCACATCCAGCTACGTTGAAGTAACGCAATGCACAGAAGCGAATTCCATATGTATGCTCGCAAGCACGTGCCATCCACTCGCCAAAAAGCTTAGTTTGACCATAAGGGTTAATTGGCAACATTGGCACAACATCTTCTGGTACAACTTCAACAGGAGGTACGCCGTAAGTTGCTGCAGAAGAAGAAAATACGAGCTTCTTAACTCCGCTATCTTTCATGCCTTCAAGCACATTAAGCATGCCGTTAATATTCTGTTGATAATACCAAAGTGGCTTTTCTACGGATTCTCCAACTTGCTTTCTAGCAGCAAAGTGAATTACAGCATCAACATTCTCGTCTTTCATGATTTGCGCAAGTCGCTTTCCTGCATCAGGAGAAGAGATATCCATACCATAAAGACGTGCGCCTTCAATTCTTGTAGGCTTTCCGTAGCTTAAATCGTCAACGACGACGACATTTTGCTTTGTTTCATGTAAGGCGTGAACTACGTGTGCTCCAATGTATCCGCATCCACCTGTAACGAGAACAGTCATTGTCGACCTTCCTTTTGAATAATATCAATACAATCAGTGAGATTATATCTCGTAAAACTGAAGTTTAATGATATGCATCTGTTGCATAGCATCTGTTATTCTTGCATTTTGATTCTGCAGCGTATGCTTAACTTGAATGTGTCAGTTGTATTATTTTGTAAGGTGATGTTCGAATGATATTTGTTGCGTTATCTATATTGCGTGTGATTATACGCGCTTATTTGATAATAATGATTATTCGAATGGTTGCAGATTGGTTATTTGTGCTTGTTCCTCGTATGCGTCCTAGAGGTGTTTTTAATTTTCTAATACGGATTATTTATTTCACAACAGAACCGCCATTACGCGTATTGCGCAAGTTTATTCCGCCAACTCGTTGTGGAAATATTAGTATTGACGTAAGTTATATGCTTTTATATTTTGCTTTGTACGTTCTTCAAATTTGGTTATAGATGAGTTTACGTTTTTTCAACGCGTAATTTTTATAAAAGCGGCGTTTTGTTACATAAATTTTTGTATTAACCGCACTAATTTTCTGCGGACGTGATAGCATCGAATAGATATATATCAAAGGGCTGTGCCCAAAAAGCGAGGTGTAAAGCATATGACTCTGTTGACGCCTAAGGACATTCGAGAGCATACCTTCCAAATTGTACGTTTTAAGGGAGGTTATGACGTTGACGAGGTCGACGAGTTTCTCGATCAGGTTACAGAAACAATAGAAGCACTCGGTCAGCAGGCAGTGCAGGGCCTAGGGGCTTCCACGCAATCTCTTGGCCGTGATGTTGCGGGTTTGAATACGAAGATTGCTGAGTTAACTTCTAAGGTAGAATCCTTAACTAAAGAAAATGAGGCATTGCGTAATGCTTCTAAGAAGCAGGGTGAATCAAATGAAGCTGCTTCTCAACTTGAAGCTACTGCAACTAAGTTGCGTGAAGCTGAAGAAAGTAATCGTGCTTTGACTGCTCAAAACCAGCAGTTGAAGGAACAGTTAGATGGTTTGGGTGCACAGGTAGATCAGTTGACTGCTCAAACTGCTCAAGCAGACAATGCTAAGCAGGTTCAAAAAGAGCTTGAAACTGTTACTCGCGAGCGTGACGACTTCCGTGCAAGCAGCGAAAACTTGGGTCGCGAGCTTGAAACTGTTCGTCAGCAGCTTGTTGTCACTCAGCAAGAAAACACTAAGATTGAGGAACTTTCCAAGCAATTGGAAGAGTCCCGTCAACGTGAAGAGCAGCTTCGAAAGCAGGTTGCTAAGATGGAGCCAAATACTGAAACAGGTAGCTTGCAAAAGATTGCTGGTGCTGGTGCAGAAGCACAAGGTTCTGAGCCAGAACGTGCAACTGCAATGTTGACTCTTGCTATGCAATTGCATGATCAATATGTAGATAAGGGCAAGGCTAAGGCTCAGCAAATTGTTGAAGAAAGCCAAGCTCGTTATAATGAAACTGTTGCTAAGGCGGATGAATATTCTGCACGTACTCGTTCTGAAGCTGAAGAGTACAGCAAACAGACTCATGCTGATGCTGACGATTACTCTACTCGTACTCGCAGCGATGCTGATTCTTATGCTGCTCGTGCTCACAATGAAGCTGATGCTTACTCTGGTAAGGTTCGTCAAGCTGCTGATGATTACTCTAAGCAGACGCACGATCAAGCTGACCAGTATGAGGCTGAAGTACAGCATCGTGCTGCAGACTATGATTCTACAACTCGTACAGCTGCTGATGCATATGCTCGTCAGGTACGTGAGAATCTTGAGAAGCAAACTCAAGTTATTGAAGGGAATATTCAGAGCCTCAAGCAGTTTGAAACTGAATATCGTACTCGCTTGACTGATTTCCTTGGTCAATTGGTTGCTCAAGTTTCTGATGAAAATACCTATGCTGGATTAGGTCAGAAGCAGGGTGAGGAATCTGGTAAGCAAGAGTAGTTTTTAGCAGTGCGTAACTGATATTTTAAAATGTTGCGCACTGCACCGATACTATTTGAATTACTAAAGATCGGATAAATATTGACGCATAGAGATGTGCGTGTGAAACGGCTACGTACTCGCGTAGCCGTTTTTGCACTGATTGTTTTTATTGGTGTTGTGCTAGATCGCATAACAAAACTCTGGGCTTTGTCGACGCTTAGTGACGGGAAAAACATTGAGCTTGTGCCGCACTTGCTTTCTTTAACTCTTGTACGAAATCCTGGAGCATCATTTGGCTTAGGTTCTTCTTTTACATGGGTTATTAGCGTATTAGCTTGTGCTGCTTGTGGTGCCATGATAGCGGCTATTAAGCACACAAAATCTTTGTATTGGACTATTGCGTTTGCTCTAGCGTTTGCTGGAGCTTTTGGAAACCTCATTGATAGAGCGCAATATGCTCAAGGTTTTTTGAATGGCAAAGTCGTAGATTTTATAAACTACGGTTGGTCTGTTGGGAACGTTGCGGATATTGAGCTTATGTTTGCAGGAATCGCAGTTGTATGCCTTATTTTGATTGGGATTCCTCTTTTAGAGCATGCCGATGAGTGATATTTGCTTTAAAGTTACAAGCCAATTTTCCGGCTGCAGATTTGACGTTTGCTTATCAAAGCTAATGGGAGTTTCGCGTGCAAATGCGATATCTCTTATTGAGCGTAACCAAGCGAAAATCTTAGGTAGAAAATCACAAAAATCCTCCATTTTACAAGATGGAGATACGATTGTTGTTGATCAAAAAGAAAGTACAGAACGAAAAGAAGAGCGGAATAATAAATCTTCTGTATGTAATATTCCAATCATTTACAGCGACGACGATGTTGTTGTAATAGATAAGCCTGTTGGAGTTGCCTCTCACGCAGCAAAAGGATGGAGCGGGCCGACAGTTCCAGAATGCCTAGAAGCTGCTGGAATAGATATAAAAACAACGCTGTGCGACGAATCGCGCAAAGGAATCGTAAGCAGATTAGACGTTGGAACAAGCGGATTAATGCTAGTTTGCAAAACAGACTTTGCCTATGAAGCAATGAAAAATCAGTTTGCAAAGCATATCGTTAAAAAAACGTATCATGCGCTTGTTCAAGGAGATTTAGCGCAAGATAAAGCTACTATTGAGGCTCCTATAGGTCGCGCAAAAGTATCTGATTTTCGTTTTACTATTACTTCGGACGGCAAGCCTGCTGTTACACACTGGGATGTGCTTGAGCGTTTTGGTCAAGCAACGTTAGCAAGCGTTAATTTGGAAACTGGTCGTACGCATCAAATACGCGTCCATTTTTCGTCTATAGGTCATCCTTTGGTTGGGGATTCAATGTATGGAGCGAACCCAGTTTTGGCTCAAAAACTTGGGTTGCAACGTCAATGGTTGCATTCTATGGAACTTACTTTTACGCATCCGCGCACGGGTAAATCAGTGACTGTTAAGTCGCATTATCCTCTTGATTTGCAACACGCGTTAGAAGCTATGCGAGCATTATTAAAGTAACGTTTTTGCATTTTTTCAGTCAACTTTCGCTTATAGAATATCTTTTATGACTCAGCCGGAAACCAATTTTGTGCATTTACACAATCACACGCATTATTCACTTCTAGATGGTGCGTCAAAAATACCTGATTTAGTAGCGCGCGCTAAAGAATTAGGTATGCCGGCTGTTGCAATTACGGATCATGGCAACATGCACGGCGCGTACGAAATGTGGAGTACGGCTGTAAAAGCTGGAATTAAGCCAATTATTGGCATAGAAGCGTATGTTACTCCGGAAACAGCAAGACAAGACAAAAGTCGCGTGCATTGGGGCACGGAAGATCAGCGTGCAGATGACGTTTCTGGCGGCGGTTTAATTACGCATATGACTTTGTGGGCGGAAAACGATACCGGCTTAACAAATCTTCTTAAAGCTTCGTCTGTTGCAAATCTTGAAGGCCGTGTAATGCGCTACCCGCGTATGGATAAAGACGTGCTTTCAACTTACTCAAAAGGTGTAATTGCGTCTTCAGGATGCCCTTCTGGAATTATTCAAACGCGTCTTCGTTTAGGTCAGTTCAAAGAGGCTTTACGAGCAGCTGGCGAGTTTCAAGATATTTTCGGGCGTGACAATTTCTTTATTGAGCTTATGAATCACGGGCTTTCTATTGAAACGCGCGTAACTAAAGACTTGCTTGAAATTGCAAAAAAACTTAATGCACCTCTTCTTGCAACGAACGATTTGCATTACGTTCATGAAGAAGATCGTGAAGCGCAAGATGCTATGTTATGCATTAATTCTGGTTCTAGGCTTGACGATCCTGACCGTTTTAAGTTTGACGGTTCAGGATACTATTTGAAGTCCGCTGAGCAAATGCGTGAGCTTTTTAAAGAATTTCCAGAAGCTTGCGATAACACGCTTGAGATTGCTCGTCGATGCAATGTTATGTTCGACGACGGTGAAGATGGCGCTTTTATGCCGCAATTTGACTGTCCTGAGGGTTGGGATGAGACTTCGCTATTCCTTAAAAAAGTTGAGGAAGGTTTGGAGCGTCGTTACAATAACAACATCCCAATGGAAGTTTTAAAGCAGGCCGATTACGAGTGCGGTGTTATTTGCCAAATGCAATTCTGTGGATACTTTTTAGTTGTTGCAGATTATATTAATTGGGCTAAAGCGCATGGTGTAATGGTAGGTCCTGGTCGTGGTTCTGCTGCAGGTGCTATGGTTGCGTACGCAATGGGCATCACAGAGCTTGATCCTATGAAGCATGGTCTGATTTTCGAACGCTTCTTAAACCCAGAGCGAGTATCCTTGCCTGATATTGACGTTGATTTTGACCCGGATGGTCGAGCTAAAGTTCTTGAATACGTGGGCGAAAAATACGGTAGAGATAAAGTTGCTCAGTGCGTTATTTACGGAACTATTAAAACGAAGCAAGCTCTTAAAGATTCTGCGCGTATTATGGGCTACGAGTTTTCAGTGGGCGAAAAAATTACGAAAGTTCTTCCTCCTGCTAAAAACGGCAAAGATATGAGCTTGCACGATATTTTCGACGAAAAATCAAAGCGATATGCTGAAGCGCGCGAGTTTCGCGAAATGTACGACACGGATCCAGATACTCATCGCATTACGGAAGAAGCTAAGGGCATTGAAGGTTTGATTCGTCAAACAGGTGTGCACGCTTGTGCAACAATCATGGGTTCGGAGCCAATTACAAACACTTCGCCGCTTTTAGAGCGCACTGACGGTACTATTACTACAACTTTTGAGTATCACACTTGTGAAACGCTCGGTCTTGTAAAAATGGACTTTTTGGGGCTTTCTAACTTAACGGTTATTCGCGATACTTTGCGAAATATTGAAAATAATGGGAAGGATCCGATTGATTATACTAAGATTCCGTTAGACGATAAAGCTACTTATCAACTGCTTTCTAGGGGTGACACTTTAGGCGTTTTTCAGCTTGATTCCGACGGTATGCGTGCGCTTCTACGTACTTTGAAACCGGATAATTTCAACGATATTTCGGCTTTGATTGCACTTTACAGGCCTGGTCCTATGGATATGGATTCGCATACGAATTACGCTAAGCGCAAGAATGGTTTGCAAGATATTATCCCTATTCATCCAGAAGTTGCTGAGCCGTTAAAGGAAGTTTTGGACGAAACTTACGGTTTGATTGTTTACCAGGAGCAGGTGCAGTCTGCAGCGCGTATTTTAGCAGGATACAGTCTTGGTAAAGCAGATGTGTTACGTCGAGCAATGGGCAAGAAAAAGCCGGAAGTGCTGGCAAAAGAGCAAGTGCCGTTCTTTGAAGGTATGAAAGCTCACGGATATTCTGAAGAAGCTGCACAAGCTGTGTGGGATGTTTTGGTTCCGTTCTCTGGTTACGCGTTTAATAAAGCTCATTCTGCAGCTTATGGCTTGATTTCTTACTGGACTGCATACCTAAAAACGCATTATCCTGTGGAATTTATGGCAGCTTTGCTTCAAAACGAACGTACGAATAAAGACAAAACTGCACTGTACTTGGGCGAGGCAAGGCGCATGGGTATTCAAGTTTTGCAACCTGATGTAAACGAGTCTGTTCTTGAGTATTCCGCAGTTGGAGATGTTGTGCGCTTTGGTTTGGGTGCTATTCGTAACGTTGGAGACAAAGCAGTAAACGATATTATTACTGAGCGCGAAGGTGAGCGCGGACGTTTCGTAAACTTTATGGATTTCGTACAACGTGTTCCTATTAGTGCACTTAATCGGCGTTTAGTAGAATCACTTATTAAAGCTGGAGCTTTTGATTCTATTGATTCAAATCGTCGTGCGCTGTTTCAAATTTGTGATCCTGCAATTGATTCTGTGATTGCGCTTAAGCGTAAGCAGGCAGAGGGTCAGTTTGATTTATTTGCTGATCTTGATTCGTCTTCTGACTCGGATGACGACAACGGTATGGGAGATATGCAAATTACTGTACCGGATGTTGAAGAGTGGGATAAAAAGACAAAGCTTAATTTTGAGCGAGAAATGCTTGGATTGTACGTTTCTGATCATCCACTAAGCGGATTGTCTGCAGTTTTGGCAGATTTACGTGAGATGTCAATCGCTCAACTGATCGACAGAGCGAGAACTATGAGTGACGGTCAGCAAGTAACTATTGCAGGCCTAGTTACAAGCGTAGATAGGCGAGTGTCTCGAAAAGGTAACGCTTGGGCGATTGTCACAGTTGAAGACATGGAAAGTTCAATACAATGCATGTTCTTTGGCAAAGTGTACGAAGCTTCAGCGCAAGAACTTGCAATTGATCAAGTTGTGCGTATTCGTGGACAAGTTGAAGTGCGTGATGAAACTGTTTCAATGCGTGCTACAGAGTTTGAAATACCAACTCTTGAATCAGTGGATGAAAGACCTTTAACAGTTGTTATTCCGCGTAAAGTTCTAGATAAAGGTCATGTTGCGCAATTAAGTGACATTTTGAGCCGACACCCAGGCTGCTGTGAAGTGCGCTTGGCTCTTGTCGATGATACTGGCAAGGCGCAAGTTCTTACGTTTGGGGATCGTTTCCGTGTAAAGCGAGATACTTCTTTGTTTGCTGAAATGAAAATTGTTTTTGGATCTAGTTGTTTGCCTAGTGCGTAGAAAATATGCACTACTAATTTGATAAAATATAAAACTAGGTATGTTTTAAGAAGTTCATTGAAAGGGGAGGAAATAACGAATATGTTAAACAATGGTGACGAACGCAACAATGACGACGAACGCAATAATGACGATTCTGTGCGCACTTCTTTTACTGATGCGGAATTAGATAATGCGCTCGCGGGATTTGAACGTGAATTTAAAGAAGAGTCGCAAGAAAATTTAAATAGCGAAAATTTAGAAAATAACCAAAAAAGCGACGATAATCAAGAAAATGATTTTCTTGATCAAGCTATGCGCAATATTGAAGAAGCTAATTTTGAAGAAGATTTGCAAGGCCTGCTTGGAAATAAGGCAAAAGTTGCGTTAATGATTACGTATGTGCAGCCTGCGCAGTTGTTGGCTGCTTTTTGCAAAATGGCTAGTGTTTCAGCACGATGCTTCGATGAAGAGCAAGGTGCTGTTGCGGTATTAAAAAATTTGGACGGCAATGAGCCGGAAGAAGCAGTGCAAAAATTTGTTGATTTCTTCCGTGGAATGGATGTTATGCTCATTACAAATAGAGCTGATAAATTAACTGCAAAAGTTTACGAATATAATTGCGAACCGCAAGAAATAGTTGCGCCTATGGCGTTAGCTGTGTGGTCGCGTGCAGTAGAAGATTTAGCTATTGGCATGGAAACAGTTCAAACTCTTTCAAAACAAAATATAGAAATGTTCAATAGTGACGATTTAAGCGATGCAAACGCGTACGAGCTATTTCAAAAATATGGCAAAAGAAAGTAAAAATAATTTGAGCAATTAATTGTCATATTAAATTGAAGAAGTTGCGTTAGAAAGTAGAAATTTCATTACAATTACGTAAATTCATTGCATATAAGCTCAACATATGAAGCGCAATACGAAATAATACACTACAATTGCATGTGAATATGCATATGTGCGTGACTATGCATACAACCGGATGATACCCAAGGGGCTTATTATGGATCGACAACAAGAGTTTGCTCTACGTACTGTTGAAGAGCGAGACGTGCGTTTTATTCGACTCTGGTTTACGGACGTCTTAGGCACGCTTAAATCCGTTGCTATTGCCCCTGCTGAATTAGAAGCAGCTTTTGAAGAGGGAATAGGGTTCGACGGCTCAGCAATAGAAGGCATGACTCGCGTCCTAGAAGACGATATGATTGTGAAGCCGGATCCGTCGACGTTCCAAATTCTTCCATGGCATGGAGGTCCGGAAGGCACAGCGCGCATGTTCTGCGATGTGCTAACTCCAGACGGAGAGCCTTCGCTGGGAGACCCTCGTCACGTTTTAAAGACTGCGCTCGCAAAAGCGAAAGAAAAAGGATTTACTTTTTACGTGCATCCGGAGATTGAGTTTTATTTGTTTGAAGCTCAGGATGATTGGTCCAAAGCTCCTGTGCCGATTGATGAGGGTGGATATTTTGACCATGTTCCTAGAAGTTCGGCTATGGATTTCCGTCGTAGCGCAGTCAGTATGCTTGAGCAAATGGGTATTTCTGTAGAATACTCGCATCACGAGGGTGGTCCTGGTCAAAACGAAATTGACTTGCGTTATGCAGATGCTCTTACTACCGCGGATAATATTATGACTTTCCGCACTGTAGTTAAGGAAATTTCTCTTGAGCGCGGAATGTACGCAAGCTTTATGCCAAAACCTTTAACTGATCAGCCTGGTTCTGGTATGCATACGCATTTGAGTTTGTTCGAAGGTGATACGAACGCTTTTTATGAGGCTGGTCAAGAATTTAATATGTCTCTTATTGCGCGTCAATTTGCGGCTGGTATTTTGCATCATGCTTCAGAAATTTGCGCTGTAACTGATCAGTATGTGAACTCTTACAAGCGTTTGTGGGGTGGTGCGGAAGCTCCTAGCTATGTTTGCTGGGGTCATAGCAACCGTTCTGCACTTCTGCGTGTTCCGCAATACAAGCCTGGTAAAGGTAATTCTTGCCGAATGGAATTCCGCGCGCTAGATCCTGTAGCGAATCCGTATCTTGCTTACTCTGTGCTTCTTGCTGCTGGTTTGGATGGTATTGAAAAGCAAATGACTTTGTGCGATCCAACTAGCGACGATGTGTGGGAGCTTACTGATGCTGAGCGTCAAGCAATGGGTATTCAGCCATTGCCAGAATCCTTGGATGAAGCACTAAAGATTATGGAGCGCTCGGACTTCGTTGCAAGCGTATTAGGTGAACACGCTTTTGAGTACTTCTTGCGCAATAAGCATCAAGAGTGGGAAGAGTACCGTCGCCAGGTTACGCCTTTTGAACTTGAGAAGTATTTGCCGCGTTTGTAGTTGTTTTGCCTGGCGTTTGGCTGGCGGGTTTCTGGAGTGTCTGTGTGATATAGGAATTACTTATCTCGCAGCGCTCCGCTCTTATACCTTATTTGGACTTAGCGGTTGCATAGTTAAGTTTAGTTTTTTAATTACTTTTTCTGCAGAAATAGTATTTATCAACAAGATTATTACTATCGTTCCGCTTTTATATTGCTCGACAAGCAATTCCTATCTCCCACTCGTAAATCCACTCACCGTTGTTTTGTGATGTGGTAGGTGCGTATGGTGTGGTGTGTGCAGCAGCACGAATGCTAGTGTTCTATAGACAATAAATACTTACCGTTCGCAGAAGCATTACTGCAAAGCTTCATGAACATTTGCTGGAGTTTTTTCTCCGGCGTTTGTAGCTTGTTTTGGGACACTGCTGCAGACGTCGCGCTGCGTTCCAAGCGTTTTCCACGATTTTTTGCAGCTTACTAAAATGTCGAAAATACCAAATCGTTTGGTGAAATAAACAAAACGCAAGCCAAAACTGTCGAAAATACATAATCGCAAGATGTTTTCGACATTTTCTATTGACTGCAAAAATATTTAACGCGTGTATCGATTCGCTAGCAGCGCGATTGTAAAGTTTCTGTCGGATTTTCGCTCGTAGCCGACCGTTTCTTTACACCGCTGTACAGTTTCTGTCGTTTTCTGGCGCGCAAACGGCTTTTTCTTTACGCCGCTGTACAGTTTCTGCCGTTTTTTCGCGCGTAGGCGACCGTTTCTTTACGCCGCTGTACAGTTTTGGTCGTTTTTTGTTACTGGTGCAGATGGTCGACTGCGTTCGTAACGACCTGCTTGAGCGCTGCTTTAGGGTCTTTTGTTTTCTATTGGTGATTTGCTTCAAAAAAATCAAAAATTTTGTAAAAAAGTGGGGATTTTTGGGGAGGAATGGGGTAAAATGGTGAGCAACGTGTAAATGGCATAGTACATGTTGAGTTAAGGAGGTGGAGTATGGCACGTCGTGCTGCTAATAAGCAACCGCGCAATAACGCCAATTCTTCCTCTGCGCATTCCATAAATCAGGCTCAATCAGCTGCTGATCCAAATGTCTCTCAGCAATCGCAGATGCCACTGCAAATGCAAGATTCACAAGTGCCTCAGCAACAATACGTTCAGCCTGTTCAACCTATACAATCTAAGCAGTCAATTCAGGGTTATTATGGTATGCCTCCAACTGTTATGCCAGCAATGCAGCAATATATGCCAGCACCGGTTTTCACCTCCACTCCGTCCGGCGCTGCTGATTCGTCTGCACAAGCTGCAGCTATGCCAGTTGCACCTTTTTATGCTTCTCAATATCAAGAAGCTGTGTCAACTCATCCAGCAACACCTATTTTGTTAGGCACTTATACTCCAAAAATTGACGATAAAGGTCGTGTTGCTCTTCCTGCAAAATTCCGTTCTCAGCTCGGAACTGGTTTTGTTATGGCTCGCGGTCAAGAGCATTGTGTTTACGTGCTGCCTATGGTTGAGTTCCAGCGTATGACAACGCAAATTCAGCGCACATCTATGAGCAACAAGTCAGCTCGCGATTATCTTCGCGTGTTCCTTTCTGGCGCTGTTGATGAAGAGCCAGATAAGCAGGGACGCATTGTTGTGCCGCCAATGTTAAGAGATTACGCCAATTTGGGCGATCAAATTGTTGTTATTGGTGTTGGTACGCGTGCAGAGATTTGGAATAAATCTGCTTGGGAAGAGTATCTTGCCGATCGTGAGCAAGGTTATGCGGATATTGCTGACGATGTACTTCCGGCGGTGATGTGATGACTGATGTTATGAAAGACATTACAGCTATTCACGCACCGGTATTATTGCAAGATTGTGTTGATTTAGTTACTCCTTCTTTGCAACATAAAGGCGCAATAGTAGTAGATTGCACTTTAGGTCTTGCTGGTCATGCAACTGCTTTTCTTAAAGCTGCGCCTTTTGCAACACTTATTGGTATTGATCGTGATGCTGAAGCACTTTCGTTAGCAACGCAAAGAATGCGTAGTGAAGGCCTTGAGAATCGTTTTATTCCTGCACATGCGGCGTTCGATGAGATTGATGAAGTACTACGAGAAAACCGCATTGACGGTATTGATGCTGCTTTTATGGATTTGGGTCTTTCAAGTTTGCAAATTGACGAAACTGATCGCGGTTTTTCTTATTCTCACGATACAGCACTTGACATGCGTATGGATACAACGCAAGCAACTACTGCCGCAACGATTTTAGCTACTTATGATTCTCGAGAATTAACTAGAATTTTCCGCGAGTATGGTGAAGAACGTTTTGCGTCTCTTATTGCTCGTCGTATTGTTGAAGTTCGCGCTACGGAGCCTATTGCTACTTCGGGTCAGTTGGTTAGCTTAGTTGACTCTGTAATTCCGAAAGCTCATCGCGCTACTGGAAATCCAGCAAAACGAGTGTTCCAAGCTTTGCGTATTGAAGTGAACGGTGAATTAGATAAATTGAACCGTACTCTTCCTAAAATTGCTTTGCATCTTCGTGAGTATGGTCGCTTAGTTGTTGAATCTTATCATTCATTGGAAGATACAGCTGTAAAACGTTTTATGAATCAAGGATTAACCGTCGATGTTCCTGCAAACATGCCTGTTATTCCTGACGATGCTCAGCCGTTCTTTAAAGCTCTTACTCGCGGAGCCATGAAGGCTTCTAAAGAAGAAATTGTTCATAACACTAGATCTTCTTCAGTTCGTTTGCGCGCTGTCGAATTATGCCGACCTATTCCTGAGCGTTGGATTCCAAGGCTTGAAGATGAGGCGGCTGGTCGTAAAGCTATAAAAGGAGGTCGCTGACATGGTATTGAACATGCAAAATCGTGTTTTGCGCTCTTCTGCGTCTTTTGCTTCAGCTCCAGCTGGTCGTACTAAAGATAATTCGACTCGTAAAGAATACGTACATAATTCTGCTCCTTCGGCGTTTAACCCATCTCAACGTAAATCTTCTGCTGTGCTTGAACGATTCCGCAAGGTTATGACATGGAGCAATACGCGCAAAGTACCTCTTATAAATTGCATGATTATTGTGATTTTTATGGTTGTTACGTTGTTGACTTCGCTTCTTTTGCGTACGCAAATGGCAGAGATTTCCTTCGACCAAACTGCAGTACAGATGCGTATTTCTCGTTTGCATCAGGATGTGGAAGCTCGTCAAGCGAAATTAGATACTTTGGAATCTGAGCTTCCTGCAAGAGCGCAACGAATGGGAATGGTTCCGCAACAAGGTTCTATTTCTATTGACTTGAGTGATTATGCAGCAAAACGAAAACATGGTCATTCTGAGAAAACTAAGCACGAAAAACAAACTAATAACTCAAATAAAACTCAAAAACAAGAACAACAAAATCGTCAATATCAACAGAAAGCAAAACAGGAGAAACATTGATGCGCCACTTAATCAAACAACGTTTCGCTTCTCAGCAGATATTTGCGCGTAAGTGCACCGTAATTGCAATTGTTTTTGCGTTAATTGGTGTTAGTGCAATAGTAAAGCTAAGTTTTATACAGATTATTAATGCTCGTTCAACAGCGCAAGCAGCTCAGGCTGAGCGTAGTCGTGTGCGACCAATTCTTGCACGTCGTGGTCGCATACTTGATGCTAATGGTGCTGTGTTGGCTCAAAGTGTTGAGCGATTTAATATTATTGGAGATCCACTTAATGCTCAGGCTTTTGTGCCGACTCCTTGCACAAAACAAACCGAGCATAACTGTCATATGCTTAATGGCAAGCCTGTAGAAGGCACGGGCGCTGTGGCGGTCGCCCGTTTGCTTGCTCCGATTTTGCACATGAGCTCTGTAGAACTTGGTGGAAAGCTGGCTGGCGTTGGTCGTTACGTTTTATTGAAACGTAACGTGACTCCTGCAATGAAACGTGCCATTGACGATTTGAATCTTTCTGGGTGTATTTATGCAGAGAACAGTAGTGAACGAGTATATTCAAGCGGTCCTATTCTTGGATCTGTGATTGGTGCTGTTGCTAATGCCGATGAAGTTAATCGTAAAGATATTAAAGATCGTAAAGGTGAGGTTGGTGTTACCGGTCTTGAATTTACTAAAGATGCAACTTTGAACGGCGTAGACGGATATCAGCGTTATCAAGGTAATAATGCAGGAAATGAGAAAATTCCTGGTACTGTAACTGAATCTAAGCCTGCAATCAACGGAAGCGATGTTAAGCTCACAATCGATAGCGATGTCGATTGGTATGTTAAAAAAGTTTTGCTTGATGGCAAGAAAAAATATCATGCAACTTGGGGTATTGCAATAGTGCAAGATGTTCGTACTGGCGAAATACTTGCTTTGGAAGATACTGATGAGATTAAAGCTGGAACAACGCAAGCTAAGGTGAATGTTTCTAGAGCTGTAAGCCAAACCTTTGAGCCTGGTTCTATTGGTAAAGCTTTCTCAATGTCTGGAATGTTACAAACTGGTGCGCATAAGCTTACTGATAAATTTGCTGTTCCTAATACTCTCAATAAGAACGGTCAAGCATTCCATGATGCTGTTAGCCACGGTGTTGAGCGTTGGACATTAGCTGGTATTCTTTCAGAATCTTCTAACGTCGGTATGGTTATGGCTGGTGAAAAATATCCGATCGATAAACGCTATGAGTATCTTTATAAATTTGGTCTTGGTCAGTACTCGGGATTGAATTTACAAGGAGAATCTCGCGGCTTGCTTCCTAGCGTTCAAGCTTGGGATGGTCGTAAAAAAGATACCGTTCTGTTTGGTCAGGGTTATGCAGTGAATGCTTTGCAGCTTACTAATGCGATTGCAACTATTGCAAATAAAGGCGTGAGATTGCGTCAGTCAATAGTTAAATCCGTTATAGATCCTAATGGTAGGGTTACAAAGTCTTCTCGCCCTGCAGGAACGCGCGTTTTGGATGAAAATGTTGCTGTACAAATGATGAATGCTTTGGAAAATTCTGGTGAGCATTATCATAGATTTGCTGGTGTCGATGGTTATCGTGTTGCTGCAAAGAGTGGTACAGCTGAAGTTGCTGGCGCTGATGGTAAACTTAGCTCTACAATCAGCGACTGGTCGGGTGCTATACCAGCAGATAATCCTCGCTTCGTCATAACAGTTGTTTTGCGTGATCCACAAGGTATTTATGGTGGTATGACTGCAGGTCCACTGTTCAAAACTATTGGAGAATTCTTAATGCAAAAGTATGATATTCCAGCTTCTTCTCCACGCACAAATCCTGTTCCTGTGAATTGGTAGTGTACGCATTACAATGTTGTTGTCTATAAAGTAGGGTGTGCAATGAGTGCGGTTGATGAATACTCTAGAATTAGAGTGACGCTAGGTTTTGCTGCAAAAAATTATGGTTTTGAAGTTGTTCCTGCGTTTGCTTCAGAGGTAACTATTACTTCTATTGCTCATGATGTGCGTCATGTACGTCCTGGTGGATTATTTGTGCCAATTGGTCATATTGATCGTCGTCAGCTTGAGGCTGCACGTGATGCTGGGGCATATGCTGCATTAGTTTCACCAGAATTTCGTGGTGAGGCTGCAGATTTAGGTCTGCCTTTGCTTGTTTCTTCTGCTAATCCAGTTGCTTTGGGCAAGCTTGCTTGCGATATTAATGCAGATCCTTCTTCATGCGTTGCAATATTTGCGATTGCTGGTGACGATGATGATGAGATCCATGCTAACGTTTTGCGATTAGCTGATTTTTTGCATATGTTAGGCAATCCTGTTGGTGTTATTAGTGATGCTGGATCTACTTCATTACAGCGTGAATTGTCTTTGCAATATCCTTTAAATATTGCCGATGTACAGCATGCTTTATCCGTGTGTGCAGAAGATGGTGCCGCAGCTGTTGTTATTGCACTTAATTCTGCAACTTTAGCTAAGAATGCGTTGCAATCCGTTAATATTGATGTTCTTGGCGTTGAGCAAATTCAGAATGAAAGCAATTCTGGCGCAGGATCTGATTCTCAATCTGATACTGAGTCTAAAGATAGCTCTGATACTAATTCTGAATCTGAACCTAATTCTGAATTTAAAGATGCAGCATCAAATGTGAAAATTAGCGCAAAGACATCTTCCTCACCGCTTTACCCGGCATATGCAACCGGCATGAGTTTTTATGCGTTGCGTCAACGTTATGGTTTTTCTGGAAGAGAGCACGCTTATTGCGTTACTAGATCGGCTGAGTCTGACGAATTAGCTGAATTAGCAGATCAAATTGGTGGCAATGATGTACAGCGGCATCTTTCATTATCTATTGCAATGGTGTTAGCTGCTGGTGTTCGTCGTGGGACTATTAAAAGTGCGCTGCGAGTTTCGCATGAATTGCACTGAATTGTGCTGAAGCGCTGATTTCATTCGAGTTTTCAAATAAATTAATTGCGTGAGTTTTGTTTAAGGGCTTTTAATTATGTGGCTAATTTGGAGGATGTTATGAGTTGTGTTGAAACTTCGTGTGCTAGCAATGCTAAGAGTTTAGATTATGCTGATATGATGCCTATGAATATAAGCGAAATTGCTAACGCTGTTCATGGGGAAATGCACGAGTTTAATAGTTGTGACACAGATTTAGTTGCAAATTCCGTTTTTAGTGATTCTCGTCAAATCCGTAAAGGTTCTGTGTTCGTAGCTATAGTTGGTGAACATGTTGACGGTCATGATTATGTAAAGAATGCTGAAAAATCTGGAGCTGTTGTAGCTATTGTTGAACATGTTGTCGAAGGCACTAATCTCAATCAAATAGTTGTTAATAATTCTGTAGAAGCGCTGGGTTTGCTAGCTAAACATAATTTGGAACTTCGCCGCAATCTTAACAAACCTTTCACTATTATTGGTATCACTGGTTCCGTTGGCAAAACAACAACGAAAGATATGTTGAAGGCTTTGTTGAGCACGCTAGGCGAAACAGTTGCTCCTGTTGGATCTTTTAATAATAATATTGGTTTGCCTCTTACTGCTTTGCAAGTTGGCAGTAATACTCGGTTTCTAATAGCAGAAATGGGTGCTAACCATGTTGGCGAAATTGCCAATTTAACTCATATTGCTCCTCCGGATCTCGCAATAGTGCTTAAAGTTGGTGTTGCTCATTTAGGTGAATTTGGCTCAGTTGAGCGAATTGCGCAAGCAAAAAGTGAGATTGTGCGTGGGCTTTTGCCACATGGCATAGCAGTATTAAATTCCGACGATAAGCGAGTTTCTGCAATGTCTTGTCTTGTAGAAAATAAGCATGTGCGCTGGTTTGGTAGAAATGCTAAAAATGGATTGCTGGAATCAGCTAGTAAAGATGACTACCAACTTTCAGCTAGCAATATAAAGTTAGATTCTTTTGGTAAAGCAGTTTTTACTATCACTGAACGCATTAATTCTTCTGATTTAGTGAATCATATTGAAGTGCATCTTGCTATACAAGGCGAGCATAATGTTATGAATGCGCTTGCAGCAGCAAATGTTGCCAGATATTTGGGAATGACTTTAGATGATATTGCTTCTGTGCTGTCTAAAGTTTCGCATATTAGCCCGCATCGCATGCAATTGAGTACAGTTTCTAAGAATGACGAGAAATTTACACTTATTGATGATTCCTTTAATGCAAATCCTGATTCTATGAAAGCAGGAATCGATGGTTTGTGCGCTTATGAAAATGATTCTTGTAGTGCATCTTCGAAACCTTTCCGTATAGCGGTTCTTGGTTCTATGTTGGAGCTTGGCAGCAACGAAGATGAATTGCACACAAATATTGGAGAATATGTGGCAAATTCGAGTGTCGATGCGGTTGTTGCTGTTGGTTCAAAAACGGACTCTGACTTAGATAAATTAGCTCACTGTATTGCTCAAGGTGCGCGTTCTTCTTGGAATAATAAACTACTTTCTTCTCATGAGGCAGTCTATTTTGTACACAGTGCGGATGAGGCTGATGATATTGTTTGGAAACTTGTGGCCGAGCATCCGAGTAGTGTTGTGTTATTGAAAGGCTCTCATGCTTCAGGCTTGAGCGTGCTTGCTGAACATTGGGCAAATATTTAACTGCTCGATGCTCAATATAAGTGTGAAATTAATAAATTAAGTATTATAGCAAACGGAACAGTAAACGGAGGTTAAGCGGTGATTGCGCTTATTGTAGGAATTGTGGTGTCGCTCGTAGTTACGATTGTTGGCACACCTTTGCTTATTCGTTTAGTGCATCGTTTGCACTACGGTCAGTACATTCGTCAAGATGGACCACAATCTCATTTAGTAAAGCGCGGCACGCCAACTATGGGCGGTGTTGTTATTAATTTTGCTGTAGTAGCAGGTTGGGCTGCTTCTGCTCTTTATAGATATGTTTCTGTTGGTCGCTCGCCTTCATGGTCTGCTGTTTTGGTGCTGTTTGCAATGCTTTCAATGGGTTTGCTTGGCTTTATTGATGATTTTGCTAAGGTTCGTAAAAAGCAGAATCTTGGTCTTTCTGTACATGCGAAGTTTACTGGTCAAATTATTTTTGCAAGTATTTACGCGCTTTTGTCATTGTTATTGCCAACTCAATCTGGTATTGCTAGCGCTCAACCTGGAATGAGTTTTATTGAAAAACCATTTTTTGATTTTTCTATACTCGGTAAAGGTGTAGGAATCGTAGTATTTATTGTTTGGGTTAATTTCCTTATTGCTGCTTGGTCTAACGCTGTAAACTTGACTGACGGACTTGATGGTTTAGCTTCTGGATCTTCTATGATTGCTTTTGCTGGTTACGCTTTGATTGCTTTTTGGGAAAGCTACCATGTGCGTGGAGGTGGTCATTTTGGATTCTCTTACGCTGTTTCTGACCCTCTCGATTTAACTATTATTGCTGTTTGCGCTGCTGTTGCTTGCTTTGGATTCTTGTGGTTTAATTCGAATCCTGCTCAAGTATTTATGGGAGATACTGGTTCGTTGGCTTTAGGCGGATTATTTGCAGCTCTTTCTATTGCAACTCACACAGAGTTTTTGGCTGTGATTTTGGGTGGATTATTTGTAATGGAAGCTGCAAGTGACGTTATTCAAGTTGGATTCTTTAAAGCTACGCATAAGCGCGTGTTCAAAATGGCTCCTATTCATCATCATTTTGAATTGCTCGGCTGGACGGAAACTAAAGTTGTTGTGCGATTCTGGATGATTGAGCTTATGTTTGTGCTTTCTGCACTTATGATGTTCTACGCCGATTGGGCAGGGCATTCTGGCTTGCTTATTTAATTTCAAAAATTGGAAGGCTTCAATATGAATATTGTCGATGGCAATGAAGTATCTGTTTCGTCTGAATCTACTTGTAAGTCGTGCACAAGCGATAAAGCATTTGCTTTTAAGCGTGTATTAGTTGCAGGTCTTGGAGTTTCGGGTCGTGGCGCAGCTGAGGTTTTGCGCGCTGTTGGATCTGAGACTGTGACTGCAGACGAAAATAAGCCTGATGCCGATATACATGATTTTTCAGCAATAGACTGGTCTAAAATCGATGCTGTTGTTACATCTCCAGTATTTAACCCTCGCACGCCATTTTTGCAAGAAGCTGCATCGCGCAATATTCCAGTAATGAGCGAAGTTGAATTAGCGTGGCGCTTGCGCGTACCTTCTAAGCGCACGAATAAACCTGCTTATTGGATTGGCATTACTGGCACAAATGGTAAGACTTCTACTACAGAAATGACTTCTGCAATGCTAACCGCTTGCGGATTAAATGCTCCAGCCGTGGGAAATATTGGAAAGTCTGTGTCACATGCTGCTTTGGAATGTGAGCATGATGCTTTATGCGTTGAATTAAGCTCTTTCCAATTGCATTTCACTGATTCTTTAGCTCTTGATTGTGCTGCTATTACTAATATTGCTGCTGATCATTTAGATTGGCATGGTGGTATGGAAGCGTACGCTCGTGACAAGTCAAAAGTATTTAATAATGTGCAAAAAGCTTTGGTTTACAATGCTCAAGATGAGCGTGTAAGCAAATTGGCAGATTGTGCACAAGTTGCTGATGGTTGTAAAAAGATTGGTTTTACGTTAGGAGAGCCTAAAGATGGTGAAATTGGCGTAAAAGACGGTTGGATTGTCGATAACAGCGGTGTTGCTGGAGGAACTAAAGGCACTCTAAAACCTATTGTCGAATTGCGTGAGCTAAAACATCTGTGCGAGCCTGATGGCAGTGTGTATCCGCATTTATTAGCTGATGCTCTTACTGCGTTAGCTTTATCTTTAGGTTTAACTGGTGACGTAGATTCTTCAGTTCGTGCTTTACGCGAATTTGCTCCTGGAGGTCATCGCATTCAAACAGTTGCGACTTTGATGTCTGAAGATGAAAATCCTTCGCATTGTATTAGATTTGTAGATGATTCTAAAGCAACTAATGCTCATGCTGCTTGTGCATCTTTAGCTAGTTTTGCTAATAATTCGGTTGTTTGGATTGCTGGCGGTTTAGCTAAAGGTGGTCATTTTGAAGATTTAATTGCAAACCAACTTCATGTGATTAAAGCAGTTGTTGTTATTGGAATAGATCAACGTCCAATTGTTGAAGCTCTTCACAGTTCAGCTCCTCACATTCCAGTAACTATTGTTTCACAGGATGGTTCTTGCGCTAAATCATATGATTGCGTTGATGACTTAGTTTGTGAGAATATTGAGAATACTTCGCTTGTAAATCCTGATTCTTCATTCGGTGAGGCTGTTATGCGTCAAACTGTAGAAGCTGCTGGGCGTTATGCTAAGCCTGGTGATGTTGTTCTGCTTGCTCCTGCTTGTGCCTCTATGGATCAATTTGTTTCGTACGCCGATCGCGGCAATCGTTTTGCTAAAGAATCTCAACGATGGGTGCATAATCATGGTGTTCAACAGTAATAAGCCTAAAAAGTTTTTGCGTTCATTAGCGCGCAAAGTCTCAGAAGTTATTATGGAAGATCATATTGAAGCAGATTCAGATTCTTCTCATTCTTCCCAAAAACAAAAATTTGAATCTTTTAAAAAATCTATTAGGACTTCAGCAAGTAAAGTAGGTGAGTCCATAAGCAAAGTAGGAGCGTATGCAAGCAAAGCGGGTAAGGAATTAGGCAAATCTGTAGGAAAGTCTGTAAGTAAGTCCGTTACTAAAGTTGGCAGATCTGTAGGTTCTTCTTTCAATGAATCTGTAAAATTTGTAAAAGATGTAAAGAAGTCGAAAGTTGCGAAACAAGCGAAACAAACTAAACGGGCTAATTTTGTAAAGCCTGCAGAGCAAGCAAATCCTGTAAATACTGTAAATCCTGCGAAACCTGCAAAGCTAACAAAGATAGCGAAACCAGCAAATACAGCAAAGCCGACAAAGTCAATTAAATACGCAAAATTAGCGCATACTGTATCTGGAATATTTTCCTCGAAGAAAGACTACTCAAAAAACTCGTTAGAGCGCAAAACTCAAGATTCAGAATTAAAGAAATATGTTGGCTTGCGCAGTTTAACTAACCCACTGTGGTGCTTATACGGCATGCGAGTATCAGTGGTTATACTGTCGATTTTTGGCTTATTCATGGTGTTTTCTAGTTCTTCAGTAACTATGATTACCTACGGAATTGCGCCTTGGGGTCAAGGCGTAAACCAAACAATGTATTGCGTTTTAGGCTTAATTGGCTATATTTTCGCTTCTCGACTTCCAGTTACAGTTTATAGACGATACGTTGCTGTTATTTACATTATTTCTGTTATTGCACAGTTCTTAACATTTGTTCCAGGTTTACGACGTGAAGTTAATGGTAATGCTGGTTGGATTGCTTTCGGCCCTATTACTTTGCAGCCTGCAGAAATTACAAAACTTGCATTATGTATTTGGCTTCCAATAGCTTTGATTGCTGCAAAACAAGCATATGAGCGTGTGCAAATGCGCGCATATATTCCTGTAGCAGCAGGACTCGGCGTATCGTTATTGCTTGTTATTGCAGGTAAGGATCTTGGTACTGCTTTAATTATTATTCTTATTGCACTTATAGCTTTTTATCTTGGTGGATTCCCTACGCGCTGGCTGATAGGAAGTATTTTTATTGCTATTGCTATGGTCGCTATGCTTGTTTTGACAAGCCAAAATCGTATGCGACGTATTCTTGCTACTTTGCACGGATGCGATGCAAAAGCAGCTAAAGGCGTTTGCTTCCAAGCAATTCACGCTCAATATGCAATGGCTTCTGGTGGACTATTAGGCGTTGGCATCGGAAATTCTCGTGAAAAATGGAATTATTTGCCTTACGCTCACAATGATTTTATTTTCGCTATTATTGGCGAAGAGATGGGCTTTTTGGTTGCAGCAGCAGTAATTTTGCTATACGTAATTATTGGTTGGTGCATACTATCTTCAGCATTAAAAGCGAAATCGCAATTTATTTCAATCGTATTAATGTGTATTGCAACGTGGATTGTAGGCCAAGGATTAGTTAATATTCTTGTTGTTGTGCAAATACTTCCGGTTATGGGAGTGCCTATGCCGTTTGTGTCCGCAGGTGGATCTTCGCTTGTTATGTGTTTGGTTGCAATTGGCGTAGCTGATGGTCTTATGCGTTCCAATCCGCAACTTACTATATCGAAGTAGTAAGTATTTACAACTTTTTTATAATATGAAAGTTATAACAAGGGTAGTGAAATGAAGTTTGATAATGCTATTGAGCAGGAAGTGCATATTGTTCTTGCAGGCGGGGGTACTGCAGGTCATGTCAATCCTTTGCTTTCTGTTGCAAACGCGATTAAAAAGCTCAATCCTGAAGCGTTAATTAGTGTAATTGGCACAGAAGTTGGTTTGGAAAAAAGTCTTGTGCCGAATGCAGGATACGAACTTGACACTATAGAAAAAGTGCCGTTCCCACGTAAGCCAAATTTGGATGCAATTAAGTTTCCAATTCGATGGATGCGCGAAAAACGCAAAGTGCGAAATATACTAGCCGCTAGAAAAGCAGATATAGTAGTGGGCTTCGGTGGCTATGCTTCTGCTCCAGTATATTCTCAAGCTCATGCGCAGCATATTCCTATTGTGATTCACGAGCAGAATGCTAAATCTGGAATGGCAAATCGCTTGGGTGCAAGTTGGGCTGATGCTGTTGGAACAGTTTATGGGAATACTGATTTGCGCACACGAAAAGGTGTCAAAGTTGAAAGAGTTGGTTTACCTCTTAGACCTGCTATTTCTAAATTGTGTGAAAGATTAGAAAAAGATTATGATTCCGCTCGCGTTGAAGGTGCGCAAAAACTTGGCGTTGACCCTAAACGTCCAATTATTCTTGTTACCGGCGGATCTTTGGGTGCAAAAAGCATAAATCAAGCTGTTGCTGCAGCAGCAGGAGATATTTTAAAACATGCGCAAGTAATTCACTTGACTGGTCGCGCAAAAGCGGAAGAAGTGCGAGATATAGTTGCAAAGCAAGTAGGTGAATCGCAAATAAACGATATTAAACCAGAGCATGCTGGTTGTGGCGATTATCATATTGCAGAATATTTAGAGCGTATTGATTGGGCTTTTGCTTGTGCAGATTTAGTTATATGTCGTGCAGGAGCTGGAACGGTTGCAGAAATTTCTGCACTTGGCTTACCTGCTGTATACGTGCCATTGCCTATTGGCAACGGCGAGCAGCGTTTCAATGTTGAGCCTGTAGTAAATGCAGGGGGAGCATTAATGGTAAATGATGCTGATTTCAATGCGAAGTGGTTTATAGATGAAGGATTAGCTTTATTGCAAAACAAAAAGCAATTACAAGCTATGCGCACTAAATCTTGGAATTATGGTATTCGTGATGCTGCAGACGTTATGGCGAAGCGTATTCTTGAAATCGCAAAAGAAGGCAGAAAGTAATGACTAAACTTAATAGCAATACAACTTCATCTCATAATAATATTGATTTAAACCCAGTAAAATCAGCATTTGATGATTCGCAAACTATTTCAAAACTAGGGCGAGTGCATTTTATTGGCATTGGCGGAGCTGGAATGAGTGTTCTGGCAGAAATGTTGCATGAAGAGGGCGTAAGCGTAAGCGGTTGCGATCGTGAAGCAAATGATCACACTCAACGCTTGGAAGAATTAGGTATTGAAGTAGAAATTGGACAAAGTGCTTCACATGTTGAGCATGCAGATGTACTCGTGTATTCAAGTGCTATTAAACCGAGCAATCCGGAGATTATGGCAGCACATGAGCGCGGCATAAAACTTGTTCATCGCAGCGATATTCTTGCGTTATTATTATCTGCAAAAACTGGTGTGACTGTTGCTGGAGCGCATGGTAAAACAACTACTAGCTCACTTCTTTCTCATATATTAACTGTGGCTGCAGTAGGCGATTTGGCTGATCCAAGCTACGCAATCGGCGGATCTATTCAAGCCGCAGACGGAACAGTTTTAGACGGCGGTCATGCTGGTAATGGAATTGTTATGGTTGCTGAAGCTGACGAATCTGACGGAAGTTTTGAAAAATACAGTCCAAGTATTGCAATCGTAACAAATGCTGAAGCAGATCACTTGGATCATTACGGCTCTAGTGAACGATACAGAGAAGCATTTGTTGAGCACGTAAGTCATGCTGTTAATAACGTAATAATTTGTGCAGAAGACGAAGGTGCTAGAAAAGTACTTGAAGCTATGCCGGATAATATTTTAAACAAAACAATTGTTTACGGTAATTTGGATACTTGGAGCCTAAAAGTTAGCTCGCGCGTACAAAAATTAGCTATGTTCGCAAGTATTGAGCATGAAAATGAGCAAGCTGTAAGTGGTCGAGAAATGTTTACGCTTGTATTGCCAGAAAAAATTTTGGATGAACATGCTAAATGTTCGAACAAGGTGCAAGTTAGCTTGTTAATACCAGGTTTGCATAATGCTCTTAATGCTTCTGCAGCTATTGTTGCTGCAGTATTGCTCGGTATGAATCCAGAAGATGCGGCTCGTGGTGCAGAAAGCTTCCGAGGTGCGTCTCGTCGTTTTGATATTCGTGGATGTGTTGATGGTGTAACAGTTGTGGACGATTATGCTCACCATCCAACTGAAATAGCTGCATTATTGCGCGCTGCTCGAAGAAAGTACACTTCTTCTACTCTTCGCGTGCTGTTTCAGCCTCATTTGTTCTCCAGAACGCAGGCTTTTGCTAATGAGTTTGCAAAATCTTTGGCTCTTGCAGACGATGTAATTGTTACAGGAATTTTCCCAGCTCGCGAAAAGCAGGAAGATTTTCCAAATATTAATGCTGAAACTATTGTTAAAGCTGCAAAATCACAGAATCTTGATGTAAAAATTGAAGCGGTTGACGATATGCGCGCAGCTGCGTTGAAACTGGCTTTGCGTGCAAAATCTGGTGATGTGCTGCTTACAGTTGGTGCAGGAAGTATTACTGCTATGACGTCTGTTATGCTAGAAGCATTGTAGTGCTTTGAAACTAAGCGATTAAAATATAAATAAATTATTACGAGAGGCAATTATGGGTCGCGTGAGGTCAAGCAAATCGTACGATGCTGATGCAAATAATTCGCATCGTCGTACCGTTTCAAGTCTTAATATTGCGCGTACTGAAGAGTCTCGTAGTAATAAATCAAGCAGCATTGCGTCTCGTAGTAGTGCGTCTCGTAGCGCTGAATTGCTTAATAATGAATTGCGTAGTGGTGTATTGCGTGGCATAGCGCGTGGTGCGAAATCTAATATCGGAAAATCTAATATAAAAAAATCTACTATCGAAAAAACGCGTGATGAAAAAATTCATATTTCTAAACCTAGATCTGCTTCGTCGTTGCGCAAAGACCAGCGTTTCCAAAGGCATATAATCAGCCAAAACACATCGCAAATACGAGTAGCTGATGTTAATGAAAAAAATCATCAAGGTAAGTTTGTTGACGCTAGACTTTTGCCGAAGCTTGATTTTGTAAGAAAAACTTTAAGTCAAACTTCTGGTTCTCTTGGAATGATTACTCGTCCTAGAATAATTAATTTTCGAGAGCGTTTGAAAGAACGTAAATCTGCTTATTTGCAATTTACTGTTAAACGAATTCTTGCAATTCTTGCAGTGATTGCCTCTGTTTCGGCGATTGTTTGGTTTTTATTCTTCTCGCCAGTTTTTCTTCTTAAGTCTAGCGATATAAGTATTTCTGGATCTAACGAGTGGGTGAGTGAGCAAAAAATTGCTTCAATTGCGTCAACTCAGGTTGGTAAATCACTATTTTTAGTTTCTTCTCAAGAAGTAATTAACCAACTTAACGATATTCCTGGCGTAACTGAAGCAAAAGTTTCTAAGAATTTTCCTAATGGTTTGCATGTTTCTGTACATGCGCAACGTCCTGCAGCAATGCTCAAAACTCGAGATAGCAATAAATTAACTGCTGTTGACGCTAAAGGTCGCGTGTTAAATGCCGTAGCTCAAGTTACAACACAAGGAATACCTGTTATTGAAGTTTCAAATGTGCAAAGAAGTTTGAATAATAGAGCGGTACTTGAAGCTGTAAAAATTGTTAGTTCACTTTCGGAATCTTTGCGAGCTAGAGTTACGAGAGTTAGTGCAAAAACTCAAGATTCTGTCGAAACAGAATTAGGGGATGTTAAAAAAACTATTATATGGGGCAATTCGTCTCAGATTGAGTTAAAGAAAGCTATTGTTGCCAAGATTATTGATGATCCTAGTAAAATTGGAAACAAACGCAGCTTAGATGTGTCTGCTCCTGTGCGTCCAATTCTTAAATAGGGTTTTAAAACTTTATTAATTGCATTGTCAAGATTAGGTGTATAATAGTAATTCGTGTGTGCCAACGGCGTGCCTTATGTTATAGGCGTGCGTGTTGGGATATCCCAAGTGCCAAAGATAGTGCGCAGTAATGTGTGGCTGGAGGCGCGAGGGCCATCGGGCCGGTGGACTGTGGCTTTTACTCTTTAACCGATTCTTTGGTTATGGTGTGCTGCAGTGTGGCGGTTTTCACCAAATAGAAAATAACAATGAATCGGAGAACTTAAGTTGCCTACGATTGAACAACTTGTCCGTAAAGGACGTCAGGCCAAGCCGAAAAAGTCAAAGACTTTGGCCTTGAAGGGTAGCCCGCTGCGTCGTGGCGTGTGCACCCGTGTGTACACCACCACTCCTAAGAAGCCAAATTCCGCGCTTCGTAAGGTTGCTCGTGTGCGCCTCAGCTCTGGTATTGAAGTAACCGCCTATATTCCAGGCGAAGGTCACAACTTGCAGGAGCACTCCATCGTGCTCGTGCGTGGTGGCCGTGTGAAGGATCTCCCAGGTGTGCGTTACCACATCGTGCGTGGCGCATTAGATACCCAGGGTGTCAAGGACCGCAAGCAGGGTCGTTCCCTGTATGGAGCAAAGAAGGCGAAGTAAAACATGTCACGTAAAGGACCTGCAAAAAAGCATCAACTGCTTCCTGATCCAATCTACGGCTCGACCGTCGTGGCTCAGTTGATTAACAAAATCCTTCTCGATGGTAAGAAGTCCATCGCAGAAAACATCGTCTACACCGCTCTTGAGCAGGTGAAGGCAAAGACCGAGCAGGAGCCAGTTTCTGTATTGAAGCGCGCTCTTGATAACATTCGTCCAAATCTTGAGGTTCGTTCTCGCCGCGTTGGTGGCGCAACTTACCAGGTTCCAGTCGAAGTTAAGCCTGCTCGTGCAAACACTCTTTCCCTCCGCTGGCTTACTGACTTCTCACGTGTTCGTCGTGAAAAGACTATGGCTGAGCGTTTGGCCAACGAAATTCTCGATGCCTCCAATGGCTTGGGTGCTTCCGTGAAGCGCCGCGAGGATACCCACAAGATGGCAGAAGCAAACAAGGCTTTTGCTCACTATCGCTGGTAATCCACAAGATAATCGGTATCTTAAAGAGCTAAGGATAAGAATATGGCACAAGATGTGCTTAACGACCTGAATATGGTTCGTAATATCGGCATCATGGCGCACATTGATGCTGGTAAGACTACTACCACCGAACGTATTCTTTACTACACTGGTAAGAACTACAAGATCGGTGAAACTCATGATGGTGCTTCTACCATGGACTTCATGGCTCAGGAGCAGGAGCGCGGTATTACTATTCAGTCTGCTGCAACTACCTGCTTCTGGAAGCGTCAGACTCATGACGTTGATGATCGCTATCAGATCAACATCATCGATACCCCAGGCCACGTGGACTTCACCGCTGAGGTGGAACGTTCCCTTCGCGTGCTCGATGGTGCTGTAGCAGTCTTCGATGGTAAGGAAGGTGTGGAACCTCAGTCCGAAACCGTGTGGCGTCAGGCTGATAAGTATAGCGTCCCACGTATCTGCTTCATCAATAAGATGGATAAGCTTGGCGCTGATTTCTACTATTCTGTCAAGACCATCAAGGAGAAGCTCGGTGCAACTCCACTCGTTATTCAGCTTCCAATCGGTGCTGAAAACGACTTCGTCGGCGTTGTTGACTTGATTCGTATGAAGGCTTACGTCTGGAATGACGTTAAGGACGATATGGGTGCTCACTATGACACCGTTGACATTCCTGAAGATTTGCAGGAACGTGCAGAACAGTATCGTGCTGAGCTTATGGATCAGGTTGCTGAAGCTGACGATGAGCTGGTTGAGAAGTATCTTGAAACTGGCGAACTTACTGAAGAAGAAATGCGCGCTGGTATCCGTAAGCTTACCATTGAGCGTAAGGCATTCCCAGTAACTTGCGGTTCTGCATTCAAGGATAAGGGTGTTCAGCCAATGCTGGATGCTGTTGTCGACTTCCTCCCAAGCCCAGAAGATGTTCCATCTATTAAGGGCTTCAAGCCAGGCGATGAATCCGTTGAAATTGACCGTAAGCCAGTTAATACAGATCCATTCGCAGCATTGGTATTCAAGATTTCAACCCATCCATTCTATGGCAAGCTCGTGTTCGTGCGCGTTTACTCTGGCGAAGTAAAGCCAGGCGATTCCGTGTACGATTCCACGAAGTCCAAGAAGGAACGCGTTGGTAAGATCTTCCAGATGCATGCTGATAAGGAAAATCCTGTAGATTCAGCTGAAGCTGGTAACATCTACACCTTCGTTGGTTTGAAGAACGTCAGCACTGGTGATACTTTGTGCGACGAAAAGAACCCAATTTCTTTGGAATCCATGACATTCCCAGATCCTGTTATCGAGGTTGCTGTGGAGCCAAAGACGAAGGCTGATCAGGAAAAGATGAGCTTGGCTTTGGCTAAGCTTTCTGACGAGGATCCTACATTCCAGGTTAAGACCGATGAGGAATCTGGTCAGACTTTGATTTCCGGTATGGGCGAGCTTCAGCTTGACATTATCGTTGATCGTATGCGTCGTGAGTTCAAGGTCGAAGCGAACGTTGGTAAGCCACAAGTTGCTTACCGTGAGACGATTCGTAAGGCTGTTATGAACCAGGAATACACTCACAAGAAGCAGACCGGTGGTTCTGGTCAGTTCGCAAAGGTTTTGATGAACTTCGAGCCTCTCGACACAGAATCTGGCGAAACCTACCAGTTTGTCAACGAAGTTACCGGCGGCCACATCACCAAGGAATTCATTCCTTCAATCGATGCAGGCGTGCAGGAAGCTATGGAATCCGGCGTTTTGGCTGGCTTCCCAGTTGTGGGTGTAAAAGCAACCGTCACCGACGGTCAGACTCACGATGTCGATTCTTCGGAAATGGCCTTCAAGATTGCAGGTTCCATGTGCTTCAAGGAAGCTGCTCCTAAGGCTAATCCGGTAATTCTCGAACCAATTATGGCTGTCGAAGTCCGTACTCCAGAAGAGTACATGGGCGATGTCATGGGCGATTTGAACTCTCGTCGCGGTAACATCCAGTCTATGACTGATGCTACTGGCGTGAAAGTTATCGATGCCAAGGTGCCGCTGAGCGAAATGTTCGGCTACATTGGCGATCTTCGTTCTAAGACTCAGGGCCGCGCAATGTTCACCATGCAGATGGACTCTTACGCGGAGGTCCCGAAGGCCGTTTCGGACGAGATTATTAAGGCTCAGCGCGGCGAATAAAGCGCACGCTACTTCGGTGTTTTCTGTCCCCGGTCAACGCTAGAATTTCCTACGTTGACTGGGTTCTGGCACCGAAGTGGCACCTAACCCAGAAACCCAGTAATATGTAGCGAAAGACCTCTCACAAATGTGTGAGGCAAACTACGAGACGTCCAGGAGGACAAACACATGGCAAAGGAAAAGTACGAGCGTACTAAGCCGCATGTTAACATTGGTACCATTGGTCACGTTGATCACGGTAAGACTACCTTGACCGCGGCTATTTCTAAGGTGCTGCATGGCGAGTATCCAGATCTGAACCCTCAGTATGACTTCGATCAGATTGATGCCGCTCCAGAAGAGAAGGAACGCGGCATTACCATTAACATCGCACACATCGAGTATCAGACCGCTGAGCGTCACTACGCTCACGTGGACGCTCCAGGCCACGCTGATTACGTGAAGAACATGATCACCGGTGCTGCTCAGATGGATGGCGCAATCCTCGTGGTTGCTGCTACCGATGGTCCTATGGCTCAGACCCGTGAGCACGTTTTGCTCGCTAAGCAGGTCGGTGTCCCGAAGATCCTCGTTGCTTTGAACAAGTGCGATATGGTTGATGATCCAGAACTTATCGACCTCGTCGAAGAAGAGGTTCGTGACCTCCTCGAAGAAAACGGCTTCGATCGCGACTGCCCAGTCATCCGCACCTCTGCTTACGGTGCTTTGCACGATGACGCTCCAGATCACGAGAAGTGGGTAGAGACCGTCAAGGAGCTCATGAAGGCTGTTGATGAGTACATCCCAACCCCAACTCACGATCTTGACAAGCCATTCTTGATGCCAATCGAAGATGTGTTCACCATCTCCGGTCGTGGTACCGTTGTCACCGGTCGTGTTGAGCGTGGTAAGCTCCCAATCAACACCCCAGTTGAGATTGTTGGTTTGCGTCCAACTCAGACCACCACCGTTACCTCCATCGAGACCTTCCACAAGCAGATGGATGAGGCCGAGGCTGGCGATAACACTGGTCTTCTTCTCCGTGGTATCAACCGTACCGACGTTGAGCGTGGTCAGGTTGTGGCTGCTCCAGGTTCTGTGACCCCACACACCAAGTTCGAAGGCGAAGTTTACGTCTTGACCAAGGATGAAGGTGGCCGTCACTCGCCGTTCTTCTCCAACTACCGTCCACAGTTCTACTTCCGCACCACCGACGTCACCGGCGTTATCACCTTGCCAGACGGCGTTGAGATGGTTCAGCCAGGCGATCACGCAACCTTCACTGTTGAGTTGATCCAGGCTATCGCAATGGAAGAGGGCTTGACCTTCGCAGTTCGTGAAGGTGGCCGTACCGTTGGTTCCGGTCGTGTGACCAAGATTCTTGCCTAGTATTTTCTCTAACTGAAAATATTAGCTAAGGCTTAATAAAGACCCCACGAGTTTCCTCGCGGGGTCTTTATTATGTTCGTGCGCGCTTTGAAGGAGCTTGAAATCCCAATGATTTCAAGCTCCTTCAAAGCGCGATTTGGCATGCGAAGCACGGTTGTGGTTAATGCTCAAGCATGTCGTCGCGCACACAAAACACAACCCAGTTTCTAAAACCCAACCACACGAACCTGCCCTGTCTTCATCTTTATTGACGAAGACAGACCTCGCTTGCGTTGAAAGCACACTGTGCTTTCAACCCTGAGCAAGCTCGGCGCTCCGAGTTGCTTTCGCGCGCGCAATGCTGCGCTCAAGCATGTCGTCGCGCCCATGTTTGGAACACAGAACACATAAATAAAAACCCTGCCGAACGAATTCAGCAGGGTTTTTGTGTTTAGAAAATCAGAACTACTAATCTCTATTATCTCCAAGCAACTCTAGCAAGTAGATGAACATGTTAATGAAGTCCAAGAACAGCTGGAATGCGCAGAAAATAGATACTTTCTTAACCATTTCAGGCTGATTTTCATATTGTGCAAGTAATGCGCGAGTTTGCTGAGCATCATAAGCTGTTAAACCTGCAAAAATAACGATGCCAATTCCAGCCATAAGACGCATGGTTCCAGTATCTTGCCCAATAAACGAAATAATAATTTGCGCAACAACGAATACAAGTAATGCAACCATTAAAATTGGACCAGCTTTAAGCAAATCCTTTTTTGTAGTAAGTGCAAGCATTGTCAAGCACAGGAAGAATCCTGCAGTTAAAGCAAACACTAATGCCACGGATCCAAGGCTAAATACTTGAAAGACTGAGCTTAAAGTGAATCCTGTTAAAGCAGCATAAGCATAGAACAAAACTCGTACTGTTGTCTCACTCATCTTCATTAAACGCGTTCCAAGAACAACTGCTATCACAACCTGAGCAATTGCCAGCATCATCCAACCCCATCCGCGGGTTGCAAACATAAATCTAAGCCAGAAATTACCGCTCTGAGTGAACAGTGCCACAAGAGTTGTAACAATCAATCCAAGCGTCATTTCACCATAAGTGCGTCCTACTGAAACTCTTTTTGCTTCTTCAAAAGCATATGTTGCCTGAGTGTCAATAACCTCAGGAGCACCGCTTCCGTAATAATCTTGAGTAAAGTTTGTCATTATTTCTCCTTAACAGCTATGAAATAAAACGCTGTCAAGACAACGTTCTCACACAATTATAATTAAAGCATCTGGGAAAATGCTAAAAAAATACAGCATAATTTATACGTTCGTACAATAAGCTGATTTTAGTATTTCGTAATCTTGCGCTTCGCATTGATATTATGCCTTACTATTAGGTGCCTCTTCAACTTGAGGAGCACCATTAATATCGCGGTGAATACCTTGCATTTGTGTTTCAATATTTTGCAAGCTATGCGCGCAATCGAGCAAAGTTTGAGAGTGTTCAGCCAACTTTGCATCTGGCAAACCGGCTTTGTATCTTAAAGCGTGCTCCAAGCTAGCCCAATAATCCATCGCAATAGTTCGGAATTGCACTTCAACTGGCGTGTAGTGTGCTCCAGAAGACAAGAACACAGGAACTGCATAAATTACGTGCAAACTGCGGTATCCATTAGGTTTTGGATTCTTAATATAATCCTTAACTTGCAATACTTGAATGTCTGTTTGTTTAGAAAGATATTGTGCTACAGAATACACATCGTCGCAGTAGTTGCAAATTACGCGAATTCCAGCTACGTCGAAAAGATTATCACGTATAGAGCGTGTGGAAATATCTAGATGACGCCTTTGCAGCTTCTCAAAAATTGAGTGCACTGATTTAAGACGGCGTTCCATGTGGTGAATTGGGTCGTGAGAGAATCGCACCTGAAATTCGCTATCTAGAATCTCGAGCTTTGTACTTATTTCGTACATTGCTCCTTCGTAAATTTGCATCATGTTTACAAATTCGTCGATTTGGTCTTCAGGAAGCATAAGCGAATTAGTTTTGTCGCATTGGGAGCAATTTTGTTGATTTTTTGTATTGCTTACATTGCTACTTAAATTGTTGCTTTCATTAGCTGCTTCGTTGCTATGAAGACGCGCATAGAGTTCTGCTGCGTTTACGCGGTTATGACGATCAAGTATCACGTCTTTTAATAATACTATAAAAACTGCTAAACGTCTGGGAGTGCGTATGTAAATGTAATATTCTTTGCAAAGCGTGATATAAATATCTTAGGTGATTGCGCGCAAGCAAAATCTAGGAAAGTGTTTTGACGGGGAGTGTATTTTGTCTGAAAATAAGCAGGATAATATTCCTAAAGTAATTTCAATAGTTGGTCCTACAGCTTCAGGCAAAACTAGTCTTGGTATTGTGCTTGCGCAAAAATTAGCTGAGCGTGGGATTCGTGCGGAAATCATCAACGCAGACGCGTATCAAATGTATCGTTACATGGATATTGGCACGGCTAAGGCGAGTGCGCAGGAGCAGGCGGAAGTACCACACCATTTGCTTGACATTATTGATCCTGAAGAAACGATGACGGTTGCGCGCTTTCAAACTTTGGCAAGGCAGTGTATTAGTGAGTTGCAATCGCGTGGTGTGAGGCCGATTTTAGTTGGAGGATCGGGATTGTATGCTCGTGCTGCTGTGGATGATATTACATTCCCAGGCACGGATGAGTCTATTCGTGCAGCTTTGGAGGAGCGCGAGCGCAAAGAGGGAGCGAGTGCGCTGTTTGATGAGTTGAAGCAGAAGGATCCGGTTGCTGCGGCTCATATGGATGCGCGCAATCCGCGACGTACAATTCGCGCGCTTGAAGTGATTGAGCTTACAGGAAAGCCTTATTCCGCAACGCTTCCGAAGTATAAGTATGTGATTGATTGCGTGCAAATTGGCTTAGATTTGCGTCGTGAAGATTTAGATAAGCGCGTGGATTTACGTACGCAAATTATGCGTGAGCAGGGTTTTGTGGATGAGGTGCGCGCAATTCGAGGGCGATTGGGTGTGACTGCAGCTCGTGCTCTTGGCTACCAGCAGATTATGGATTATTTGGATGGCGTTTGGAGTGAGGATGAGGCTTTTGCGGATATTGCACAAAAAACTCGACGACTTGCACGCAAACAAATGGGTTGGTTTGGTAGGGATGCACGCATTTACTGGTTGGACGCGTTGCGACCGGATCTTGCGGAAGCTGCGCTCGCGATTGTTGATGCTGCGGATGCAGGGGAGTTTGATTGCAATAGTTCTGACGCTACTGAGCACGCTACTCAGCACCATCTCGGAGATGCTTTTAACGTTTAATTTAAGCCTTGGCAACATTGGGATTTGCTACAAAAAACGCCACTGTTTGAGCAGTGGCGTTTTTGCGTTTGTGGAGTCGCGGGGAATTGAACCCCGGTCCGGTGACCGTACCCTCGGTCTTCTACGTGCGTAGTCTGCTGGCCGTGCGGCAGTTTTTCTGCCCCCATGTTATCGCAGACAATTCATGGCGAGCATATCTACAGTCAAAGTCCCTGAATTGTCCTGCAGCTCGGCAATTCAAGCAAGTCTTCTTATGACGTTCAGCACCACTCCGAAGACGTGAGTGGGTGAACGGAGCAGCTGCTCACTGGTTAATCCTGGCGCGAAGCTCAGGCAGCGAGAGCGAACTCAGTGCGATTAGATTTAGCACTTATTCTTTTGCGAAAGGACGTTTACGAGTGGACTTCCGCATTCTCGGCACGCTTCCCCGCGGCGAACAGATCGCCGTCGAAACCGATCGACCCCTTTTGATTTTTCAAACAATTGTTGCTCTAGAGCACACATTTCTACATTGTATCATATTTTAACGCGACGAACTGCTTGAGCACTTATTCCTCACGGCATAGTCGTTCGGATGATTTTTTTTGGGGGGGGGTATTGATTAGTATACTATTAGTTAGGTGATTTTATTTGCCAAGCGTAAATATGAGTTGTAGTTGATTTGTAATGAATAAAAGATTATAACAAATGTTTATTTTATGTCCATATATTGTATTCATGTATGATACATATGAAGATTTATAAGTATGCGTGGTCTACTTGAAATTGGTTGGAGTGAGGAGAAATAATGGCAGAGCGTAAAGATTTACACGGTGATGTGGTACCAAGAAGAACACTTCGTAAGGCTCATGCGGTGAAGCGTTCTCGTGCTTTGCGTAAGGGAGTTGCTGGAGTTGCTGTTGCTTCAACTTTGGCAATGATGCTGCCATCTGTTGTAGCTTCCGCGCTTCAGCCTACTCAAAAAGATATTATCGATGCGTCTAATATGACGCAAAAAATGGGCAAAGGTAAGCCTGATGTAGACGAATTGAACATGCAGCGTTGGGGTGCTGGCGTGCTCAATAAGAGTGCTCAAACTCAAAAGTTTGTAGAGCTTGCGCGTCATGATGCACAAATGCAACAGTTGCGCGAGGCTGAGGGATCTCGCAAAGAGCAAGAAGATAAGAAACCTAGTGAAACTACTTCTGGTGCATCTGTGCTGAAAACGAATGCATCTCCATCTGCATTGGCTGCGTCTCCTTCTGAGCCGCTGACTAGTGTGAAAAATACCCCAGTTGCAATTTCTTCTCCCATGCCTATTATGCCTTCTGTAGGTGCTGTGAAGTCTGTAAATTCTGATAAAGCTCTTCATGACGTTCAGTCTGCTACGCATACAAATACTTCTGAGATTAAAAATGCAACTTTAGGCTCAAAGTCAAATGTTACTGAAAATACAGTAAGTGCTGCTGAATCTGCTACGGTGAGTGCGCCAGTGTCTAATTCTGTTGTAAAAAGTGCGACTGCTAATAGGCAAGCTCATCAAAATACTACTAATCCAGATACGACGAAGCCAGATACTGCGAAACCGGTTCAGAATGTTGATAATAAGCCGGCTACTACAAATACTGCAGCTACAAAGCCAGCAGAAGTAAAGCCAGAATCAACGCCAACTGCGAAGCCAGCAGAAACAAAGCAACCGGAAGCAAATGCTGGTGACGTTGATCCAGCTGAAAATCAGCAGCCTGCAAACGTAGAGCCAGCTGCTGCAGATGCGGCTCCTGCAGGTAATACAACTGCATCGTCTACTCCTGTAACTTCAACAGGTACAGAAGCTAACGCTGGTGCTGGAACTGCAGCGACCCCAGGTACAGATACAATTGCACGAACCAATGCACAAGGTTCGCAAAGCAGTGCAGAAGGTGCAACTACAGGTGCCACAGGCAAAGATAAAAGCGCTACGCCTTCAACTACTGCACAAAACTCTGCTTCCCAGAATCAATCTGCTTCTACGCCGAACAATGATACAACTCACTCAACGCCTACTTCGAGCAATCAGCCAACGCCTTCACCTTCTCCTGCACCGACCTCTGGCACACAGAACGCTGGCACACCGAACACTGGCACAACAACTAATAACGCAGCAACTGATCCAGACAGCCAGGTAATTAAGCCGAATACGGATAATCCAGAGGCGAAGAGCACAGAGCAAGCCAACGAACAGGTACAAACCGACACTAAGCCAAAAGCTACGTACAATTTGCAAATTCGCTATACGATTGGCGGTGCTGCGAATAAGCAGCTTGTACAGCCTTATGAGCTTACAATTGACCAAGAAGACTTCGATAAGCTCGACAAAGATGGTAAGTACGAATACATTGAGCTTCCGCAGGCTGCTGGATACCGTCCATCTGTATACCATTCCGGGGATTATCAGTACTACATTAAAAACGACGAAGGCAAGTTTGTTATTGACGACGGTACGGATGCGGATGCTAAGCGCTACTTGCGTTTGAGTAAGAAGCTGATTACTGAGTATGCTGTAAAGAAAAGGCCTGCTGTTGGAGCTAACAACGGCGCTCAAGCCCCGCAAGCCTCGTCATCTCAAACAACTTCGCAATCTTCATCATCTGCGCAACCGGCAGTAGAAGACGGCATTCAGTATTACGGCGAGTTGAATATCAACTACGCTCCTAAAACAGCTAAGTACTATGTGCGTCACTTGGTGCAGGATCTCGATAATAAGGATGAGTTTCACGATGCTCCAAATCTTGGCGTTGGCAAGACTATTGAAGTAACTTACAAAGATGGCAAAAAAGAACGTATCCACGTCACTGAAGTTACTGGCACTGTTGGTTCAGATGTGAGTGCTGTAGCTCTGTATATTCCAGGCTACGAGCCGGAGCATAATCTTATTAGCTCGCCACTTTCTGATTCTGAAGATGAAAAAGACAAGCTAGTTTTGAACCTTCGTTACTATCGTAAGGCGTATGAAGTTACTTACGATTCTGCTGGCGGCACGGATGTTACTGCTCAAAAAGTGTATTATGATCAGGAAGTGCCTGCGGTTCCAGAACCTACATATCGTGGTCATAAGTTCCTTGGGTGGCAGGTAGTAAAACCAGGGGATACTAATCAATCAAATACTTCTGGTAGTCCACTAATTAAAGGAAATTCTACTAACTACAAGATGCCGGATCACAATGTGCGATTCCGCGCAGTTTGGGAAGCTAACAATACTACCAGCTACCGCGTGAACGTGTGGGTACAGAAGGCGGATTTGGTAGACAAAGAGCATCCGGATTCGCTTGTAAACTACGACTTTGTTGGTCTTGTTGAGCGCACGAATGTGCAAACTGATAGCGACGTTGTGCTCGATAAGATGGATGATGCTGGTGTTGCTAAAGATACTGATGAGCTTAATGGTAAAAGCGAAGCTGATTATGTAACGAACCCGGAGCTTGGCTTAACAAAAGAAGAGCTGCAAGGTACAGATGCGAATAATCATAAAGATGGCTTAATTTCAAAGTTCAACTGGATGAACGATACGCCTGTAACAAGCTTAGACGGGTATGATACTGAGCATCCTGGTGATGCTAACAACAATGGTAAGGACTTATTCACGCGCTACTTCCACGTGAATAAGAAGCTGACTAAAGAGCTTAACAGTGAGGAACATAATCTTGTGCAGGGTCGCCCAGATTTAGGCAAACGCAGTAAAGCGAAGCTTTGCGCAAACGACTTAAACAACACTCTTAACTTAGTTTACGATCGCAACGAGTACGAGCTTATTTTTGCTAAGCCTGCTGGCGTCAATAGCGGTGACAATGTTGCTATAAAAAGAAAAGATGAAAACGGCAAAACAACTATTTATTGCTATGCTGGCGGTGGCGGTTGCTCAACGAAGTATAAAGGTAAAGATGAGGATGATAATGGCGCTAAAATTAACCATAAAGGCTACCGCGTAAATGTTCGTTACGGTCAAAAGCTTACTGATATTTGGCCTGATGTAAATGAATTATATTTTAGTGAAGAGGGAAAAGGCTCTTTAGGGTGGCAGCTTGGATTTGCGGGGGATGTAAAGTATCGTGACACTCCTCCGTATCGTTTTACTAAAGAAGAATTTGCTGACCCTAGTTGGCGTGTAGTGGGTAAGAACCAAGCGCCTAAAATTAGTGATGACCCTTCGAATCCTGATGCAAAACAATATGAGTTAAAAGATAATCAGCGTCTGCTTACTGCTGATAGCAGTGATCAAAGTCAGCCTATACAGGTGATTATTAGGAAGCAAAGTATTGCATCCGCTAAAAAGGGTGGTACAGCAAGCGATGACGATTATGAGCTTTCTACCGATTCTTATAGCAAAGATGATACTCCCAACACTGGCTATGATTATCCAGCTCCATCTATTGCTGGTTTTAATCCTGCTGATGGTTATGATAAGACAAAAGTTGGTGATGCGTTAGATTCAGACGACTTTAAAGATAATCTGGAAGTGTGGTATAACGAATCTCATGCTCATGGGAATTGGGATGATTTAAGTGAGGATGAGCAGAAAGCTTTTGCTAAAAAGTATCATTTAGCATTTCGAAAGTATAGGGGCGTTCCAGTAGATGAACAAGAAAATTATAAAGGTGATGAAGATGAATTTAATGATAACAAACCACTTGAGTTTAGGTACGACCGCAAGTCGTACGACGTGCAGTTTTATAATGCGGATGGCAATGCTATAACAGATGGCAATGTCGCTGCTAAAGAGAGATTGCCGTACGAGTATAGCTTGACTAAGCGCGGCAAAAAAGATTTGACGGGCGAAGACAAAGAGCTATACGGCAACGTTAAGTCTTACGATGATTCTGTAACTAAAGAGGGTGGTGATAACACCGCAACTCAGTTCGATGGCAAGTACACATTCACACTTAACGGCAAAACTTACTCCATCACTCGTCCTAACAATTTGCCAAAAGACTACGTGTTTAAAGGCTGGGCTGTTGATCAAGCTGGTAGTCAGCTTATAAATGGCGAGAGTGAAGATGCTAAAGGTGAAAGCAAAGATAAAAGTAAAGCTAAAGATGTTACAATGCCAGTTAATGGCATTAAGCTTTATGCTGCGTGGGGTAAGCCAACTAATATTAAGCACACGGTAACGTTTAACTACAATATGCCAAATACCGATGGAAACGGTAATGAGGTAGCTGGCACAAACGTAGTTAAGAAAAAGGAGTTCGCTCGCTACCATGTTATTGACGAAAAGGATGAAATAGGCACTCCAACTCGCAAAGGCTACGACTTCTACGGTTGGGAAATCAACAAGAATGGCAAAACTTTGCCGTACGCCTTTGGCAACAAAGTAGTAGAAGATATAACGCTTAACGCAGTGTGGGTGAAGGATACTCGCTACAAGGGCACTTTTAAGCATATATTCTTAAAGCCTGGATACACGATTTCTGACTATAAGGATGCTGCTACGAAAGAAGCCAAAGCTGCGATGGTAGACCATACCGCCGAGCAAACGGTTTCCGGCTTGCGCGAGCATTTGCGCTACAATGCGGAAGCAGTCTATAGTGACGAAACGCACTTCCCAGATAAGCATTTCACGAGCTTTGAAGCTTCGAGTACTGAATCTGAGAATACTGGCGAGTTTATTTACCAAACTTATAATATGCGCAAGTACAAAGTTCGCTATGTAACTATTGGTAAGGACGGTAAAGAAAAGGAGCTTCTTCCAGAAAGCGAAGTTAGCTCTGTAAATAGAAAGTATGACGTAGTATTCTACAAGCCTATTGAAGGCTTTAAGCCAGAAAATACGCAGCAGCGTATTGAATACGTTACTGATCCTTACGGCAAGCAAAAAGCTGACGATATTCGTACTATCACATTTAGATATGATGACGTACGCGTGCTTAAGCGTAAGGACGATTATCAAGCTCGCCCAGATCACTACACGCGTTACGTGTTTAAAGTGGCTGATGGTCAAGACTCTATGGGCAGCGTTGTTGACTGGCAGAACAAGGATGTAGCTGACGGCTCTGCTCTTGTGTACGACGCAATTAAGGGCACAAAAGCTTATCAAATGCCACTTCCAACAGTGAAAGCAAAGCCTGGATTTGAGTTTGCAGGCTGGACTTCGAAAGTCGGTTCGTCTGAAGTTGGCTCGCATACGCTTCAGTATTCCGATGGTGTAAATCGCTTGCCGATTCGCTCCGAAGAGCAGAACAATCCTGAGGTAATTTACACTGCTAACTTCAAGATAAAAGCTCCTGTTGCAATTGATACTAAGGTTTTGAAGCCAATAGATACTTTGAATCCGGCTGATCCAACTGCAGCTAAAGCTCTTATAACGAATGCTGATGAGTATCCAAGTGATGCTACGTTCTCATTCGGTAAAGACGAAAAGTTTGACAACACTCCAGGCTTGCACAAGATTAAAGTGCAAGTGCATCTTGATGGCAACATTGCTGAAACTGAAGTGCTGTACCGCACGCTGCCGGATTTGGTGTACGGAAGCGAGTGGGAGAAGTTTAAGGCTACTGACTACGGTAGCAAGCATAAAGACGAGTACGTGCCGATTACCTTTACCGGTAAGAACGATGAAGGCACTATTATTGGTCACGATGGAGATAATTCTAATCATCCTGATGACGGAGACACTACGCTTACTGCGTACGTTTATAAAGGTAAGGATGTTAGAATCCGTGTGCCGCAAGCTTTCGGTAAGGATCATAGTGCCGATAATTACCACTACGTGTTTAAGGGCTGGGCAACTAATGTTGTAAAGCCGACTGCTGAGAATCCGAATCCAGAGCAGAAGTACGATATCGATTCTGAAGGTCGTTATAAAGATGTTAAGGTTAACGATAATTCCGGCATAACTTATAACGCTGTTTACAAGAAGATTGAATACTTCTCGAGTTCCTCTGACGGCGGTGAAGTTCCTAAAGATGCTGTAGTTGCAATCTTCAAGCCTGCTCCAGGACGATTGTGGAGTGACGGCACGAGTGGACCTAAAGTGTTCTACGTAAAGAAGGGCACTGATATTTCCCAAATTACGAAGATCATTAATGGAAAGCAAGTGAATGTTCTTGAGATGCTGAAAGGCAGTCTCACTGGAGCTACTGGCACTTGGAAACGAAGCAGTATGCTTAATGACGGTAAGAAAGTTACTGAAGTTAAAGATGTTGCTGACGTGACCGGTGATTGGAAAGATGGCTGGAAAGTCAATGAACCATTCCAAGAGTTCGTGGCAGATCAAACCCCTTGGACAGAGCCAGCAGTGCAGACTGATTACCTTGTTGCTGTGCAAGATGACCCTGACACGCTTCCAAAGCTAACCGATTTTATAACTAATATGTCTCAGCTCAAAGCAGATGCTGCTGTGAATAATGGCATAGAAGACATAAAAGTCGAATACGATTTACCAACTGAAGCTGAACAAAATAAGTTAAAACAAAAAATGCTTAAGAAGCCTGCTTTGTACACTGTTCCTTTGAAAGTTACAGTTAAGTATAAGGATGCAGTGGATTACAAGACTTATAGACTTGTAGGACGCTTAAAAGTGCTTTATCAGTTGATGTACCCAGAAAGCTTGCCGAAGGAGAATACGCAGGATACTACGCAAACTGGTGCTAATGCTGAACGCAAACTAGTTTTTGATAAGACTAAGTATGTTTCAGTCAACTTTATAAATGCTCAGAGTGATAATAAGTCACCAAATGGCAAGGGTGAATTTGCTGAAGGTTCGCGCGAGTTGTACTACGCATATAAGCAATCTGCTAGTGGCGTTCGTGCACCGCAGGTTATTGGCAAGGATTACGATGCGAAAGGATACCATTACGAGTTCCAAGGCTGGGAGATGCAGGCAGCTACTGCACCTGTAGCAAATTCGACCAACACGCCAAATATTACGAATGGTACAAAGACTGCTGCATCAGTAGTCCCTGTTGTGACACTTGTTGCTACTGCGGCTCCAACACCTACTACTGTGTCGAATCCACCAAAAATTAAGCTATATTCTAGTGCTGAAATTGCTGGTATGAAGTTTAGTGGGAACACCACTTTTATAGCACGTTATAAGCTTGTGCCAAACGTAATTGACGCTTCTCAACAAGACGATATTCCAGATGGCTACGTTGCAACCATATTCCTTCCAGGATTTGGTAGAACGTGGGCTGACGGTTCGTATAAGCCAAAACTTCTGTATATTCGTCACGGAAAAGATAAAGAAGATAACATTAAGTTTGCTCAAAAAGTTGCAAACGATACTGCTGCAGAACTTTCCGGTTTTGCAAAGTGGCAAATGTATGATGCAAAGAGCCGTAAGTCAAACATACTCTTACACGACAATTGGGATATCAGCAGGCCGCGCATTTTCGTTGCTGAACAAAATGGCGCTGATGGTGTGAAGATTCCAGAAACAGTTGTTGGCGTTGGAGATAAGATTCCAAACGTCAATAAGCTCGTACATAGTGCTGACCCTAAAGTGAGTGCATCTGTAGATGAGAATGCTAAGGTTGATGTTTCAAAGCCTGGAATTTCAACAATTATGGTGAATGTAACTAAGCCTACTGATGAAATTGATAAGACTACAGGAAAGCAAAAAACTGTTACAACTAAGTTGCCTGTGCATGTGTATGTTTTGCCTAACGTGATTGCAGATAACGATTTGCCGGCTAAGGGCACTGCTGCGGCTAAGTTCATAGAAAAGAACTACACGAAGGTGACGTATGTAGCTGGTAAGGGCGGAAGTTTGCAAAAATCGCCTCTTGAGAGTGCTGGCGACAAGATAGTTTCAGTATATTGGGTACGAAACGGCGCTACTAATTTGCTTATGCCAGTTCCAGATGTGCTTGCCGATAAAGGCTACATGTTCAAGGATTGGTCGTCTGATACGACTGAAAAGCCAGCGGCTCTGGCAGATAAACGCAAGGCCACAGAAGAAGAACGAGAAGCTTTGGCTCGAATGGCAATTATGGATGGTATGCCATATGTAGCAAAGTTGATTCGTAACTCAGATAAATTTACGCTTGCTGCTTTGCAAAATCTCCTGAACGAAGCGCAAAAGCAACATGCTGCGCAAGTCTACAATGCTAAGCGTGAAGAATTAGCTCAGGTTGCTGAAAGAAATCATAAGACTGATCTAGCTTCTGAAATTCGTCAGTCTCATGATTCCTTACAAAAGATTAAGGATAAGCTTGTCCAAAATGGCATTGATGTTGACAAAGTCATTGAGCAAGTTCATGAAAAGACTTTGCTTGTAAAACTTGCTAAAGAAGCTGGAAAACCATGGCTTGCCAAGCAAATTTCCAATTCTATGTATTCTTCAATAGAAGCGCTGAAGAATTTGATGCAAGAAGCAGGAATAGACTTAACATTTGCTAATCTTGAGAACGCAATTGATAGTTATGTTCTTGATGAACAGCGAGAAGTGCTCGCTGAGCTTGCTGATGAAGCAGATAAGCCATTTGTTGCAAAGATAATTCGCAGCTCCAAGAAGTCTAGTTTGGAAGCTTTGAAGCAGGTTTTGCGCAATGCTGGAGTAAATCCAGAGATTTCGCTGCCAAAGCCTCACTCAAAACACGAAATCACTATTACTGCAAACTTCGAGAAGATGGCTCCTATGAGGTTTAAGTTTAGTGGTTCTGCTCGCGAGGGTATGTTAACGAACTTTACTTTGCAAAACATGACTGAAGGATCTGGCGATGCTACTAACAAGATTACGGTAGATGGTAAGGAAGTAACCATTAACGAGTTAATCTCAGAGGTTACGAATTCTGTAAACGGTATTAACGCAACCTGCGCTGGTACTGTATGCAAGATTTCCGGCACTCCTAAGATTGTGAATGGAAAGCCAAAAGTTGAGCTAACGTTTACTACTACCGATAAGTATGGTCGCGAAGCGGAAATTGCTGTTGAAATTGATGTGATTTCTGAGAGCAAACCAAACTCTCCAACTCCAGCACCAATTCCAAGTCCAGCACCAGCGCCTGAGCAGCCAACTCCAGCGCCTGAGCAAGTTATTCCTTCTCCTGATTCTTCTATTTCATATGACGTAACTATTGAGGATGAAAAGAAGCAAGAAAAGGATCTAAAAGAAACTGTTGAAGCAAAGCTGGAATTAGCTAAAACTGGTAGCGACACGGTTTCTTCTGCATCTGCTGGTATTTTGTCGGCAGCAATCGCAGCAATTGGTCTTGCGGTAGTAAAGACTGGCAAGCACCATCGCAAGCGTCGCAATAATAAATAATTTATTTAAATTTGGAGCGTTTGAATTTTTCATGCGCTCCATTTTTATACGAATTATAAGCGCGTCGAGGGTGGTGACTAAAATAACGAAGGTTCCGGTTCACGCTTAGCTATTGGGGCTTTGCGACCCGGGTCGCCCGAATTCCATAGGAGACATTATGAAGCAGGGTATTCATCCCGACTATCACGCAGTGCAGGTTACCTGCTCTTGCGGAAGCACTTTCGTAACTCGTTCCACCGCTGATGGCGATCACATGACGGTTGACGTGTGCTCAAAGTGCCACCCATTCTATACCGGTAAGCAGAAGATTCTCGACACCGGCGGCCGCGTGGCTCGCTTCGAGAAGCGCTACGGTAAGAAGACTAAGTAGCTTTTGTGACGCCAGCCCTGTTTTCGTGTAACTCGCGGAATCGGGGCTGGCGTTTTATGTGCTAAACATGTGTGTTTAGTGTTCTACATTTAACATTTAAATTTTTGATTTACAATCCGCGTTAAGCGCGACTACAAAGGAATATGATGGCTGAGTCAGTAGAGGAACAATTCCCGGCAGCAGTTACCGCGTTAGAAGAGTATCGCGATATTGAAAGTCGCATGGGAAGCCCGGAAGTTGCGTCAAACCCGGACGCTATTCGCAAGCTCGGCCGCAGGCACGCAGAACTCGGCTCAATCGTAAACGCTTACCTAAATTACAAGCAGCTTTGCGACGACTTTGAAGCCGCAAACGAAATGGCAAGCGACGACCCAGATTTTGCTGAAGAAGCTAAGCGCTTAGAAGAGCAGCTTCCAGCAGCAAAAGAAAAGCTTCGCACGGCATTAATTCCTAGGGATCCGGATGATGCGCGCGATATGATTATGGAAATTAAAGCTGGCACAGGCGGCGAAGAAGCTGCTCTGTTTGCTGGCGATTTATTGCGTATGTACATGCGTTATGCCGAAAAGCGCGGCTGGACTACCGTAATCCAAAGCGAAAATTCAACGGAACTTGGCGGCGTAAAAGACGTGCAGCTTGCGATTCGCGCAAAAGGTACTCCTGCTCCAGAAGACGGCGTGTGGGCAAGCATGAAGTACGAGGGTGGCGTGCATCGTGTGCAACGAATCCCAGTTACTGAATCGCAGGGGCGCATACAGACTTCCGCAGCCGGCGTAATCGTGTTTCCAGAAGCAGACGAAGATGACGACGAAATCGAAATCGATCCAAAAGATTTGAAGATCGACATTTTCATGAGCTCCGGTCCTGGTGGACAGTCCGTGAACACTACTTATTCCGCGGTTCGCATGACGCATATTCCAACCGGAATTGTTGTTAGCATGCAAGACGAAAAGTCGCAGATTCAAAACCGTGCGGCAGCCCTTCGCGTGCTAAAGTCTCGTTTGCTCGCTATGAAGCACGAGCAGGAGGCAGCAGAAGCGGCGGATATGCGCCACTCACAGGTGCGTTCGCTCGACCGCTCTGAGCGAATCCGCACGTACAATTTCCCAGAAAATCGTATTGTGGATCATCGCACGAATTACAAAGCTTACAATCTTGACCAGGTTCTTGACGGCGATTTGCAGCCTGTTATCGACAGTGATATTCAGGCGGATGAAGCTGACCGCTTAGCGCAAGCCAAGTAAGTAGCCGATTAAAATTTCTAAACAATTCTTAAAATGCAAGAACTTTTGCGAGTTTTGCGCGATGCTGTTAAAAAGCTTGATTCTGCAGGCGTGGAGTCAGCAGAATATGATGCGCGCTTGCTGCTGGCTCACGCTTGCGGAGTGAGCTTAGCTGAGCTGAACAAAGCTCTGCTTATGGGTGATTACAAGAATTTTTCGCCCGATTATGCTAGCAAATATAGCGATTTTGTATCTAGGCGTGCTTCTCGCGAGCCGTTGCAGCATATTATTGGTCGCGCGCCTTTCCGCTACTTGGATTTGCGCGTTGGCAAGGGCGTTTTTGTGCCGCGTCCGGAAACAGAAGTTGTTGTTGATGCTGGCCTAGATTGGTTGTGTGAATCGCATATTAGCAAGCCTACGGTAGTCGATTTATGCGCAGGTTCGGGAGCAATCGGATTGTCGATTGCAACGGAAGTTGCAGACGCGCAAGTGTGGTCTGTAGAAAAATCTCCTGAAGCTTTTCAATATTTGCGAAAAAATTTTGAAGAAACTGCAAAGAATTACGAAAATATGCAGATTTCCAGTCGATACCATGCTGTTCTTGCAGATGCAACAAAAGCGCATATTTCAGATTTAACTCCTGAACTTCACGCAATTTGCGGCAAAGTAGATTTAGTAATAACGAATCCGCCTTACGTGCCGGAAAATCAAGTGCCGGAACAGATTGAAGTGCGAGAATATGATCCTCCGCTTGCGTTGTACGGCGGCTCTGTGGACGGCTTGCTTATTCCGGAGCAGATTATGCGTGCGGCTTTTGCGCTTCTTAAACCCGGGGGAGCTATGGTTATGGAGCATGATATTTCGCAAGGAGATGCGCTTAAAAAGTACGCGGAAAGCCTAGGTTTTGTTTGTACTCGAGTTGGAAACGACTTAACAGGCAGACCGCGATACACTTTTGCGCAAAAATATGACTTGAATCAGATATATGACTTGAATCAAATAGAAGAAAATAAGCAAAATAAACAACAAAAGCAACAAAAGAGGCAAAAATGAGCAAAATTTGCAATATCAACGAAGAATCACTGCAAATGGCAGCGCAAATTATTAACGAAAGCGGCGTAATCGTAGTGCCAACTGACACTGTGTATGGCGTTGCTTGCGACCCATTTAATGAAGCTGCAGTTGCAAAAATTTACGAGCTTAAGCGCAGACCGCGCACGAAGGCGTTGCAAATTTTAATGAGCGGAGTGGAAGATTTAGAAAAACTTGGGCTGTATTTGCCGTCTCCGCTGGATATTTTAGGCAAAAAGTTCCTTCCGGGTGGATATTCTCCGATTGCGCGCGCTAAGAAGGACTCGGTTGCGTCCAAACTTGCAACGCTGTGCAAAACGAATGAGACTGATGAGAAAACTCAAGAAACTGAAACAACTCAAGCAATCGAATCAACTCAAGGTGTGCGCGTGCCTGATTGCCCGGAATTAATGCAAATTTTGCGCGTTACGGGCCCGCTGGCTGCTTCTAGCGCGAATCGCAGTGGTAACGAAAGTGCAGACAGCGTCGAGGAAGCATTTGAAGCTTTCGGCAACGAAATTCCGCTGTATTTGAACGCAGGTCCGACTCGCTCGCACGTGGCAAGCACGGTAGTTGGTGCGGATTCAAGCGATAAAGACGGTATTGTGATTTTGCGCGAAGGTGTGATTTCGGAGTGCGAAATTCGTAATGCGTTAAGTGAGTAAGTTTATTAACTTATTTCTGATACTAAATTTCTGGTACTAACAAATCGCTACAATCAAAATAAGCAAGCGAAAAATTTAGCAAACGCTGCTAAACCCAACGAAGTAATCGCATAGCAAAGGACGCATTCATGAGGGTATACCTGTTTATTGCAGCAATTGCAGGCGGTGCTACGTGGCTTATTATGCCGCTTGTTCGTCACCTTGCGATCCGTATGGGTGCTGTTGGCAAAGTTCGCGCTCGCGACGTGCATACTATTCCAACGCCACGTATGGGTGGTGTAGGTATGCTTTTTGGTTTTGCAGTTGCGATGGCATTCGCTAGTTCTATGCCATTTATTTCCGGGCTTTTTGCAGGAACGCACCAGCCGTGGGTTGTACTAGCAGGAGCCGTTATGATATGCCTGCTTGGGGTATGCGACGACATTTGGGATTTAGATTGGATGCTAAAGCTTGCCGGTCAGCTGCTTATAGCTGTTTTTGTGGCGTGGGGAGGGTTGCAAATCGTAACTTTGCCGCTCGGCTCGCTCGTGACGGCATCTCCAAGCGTGTCAATCGCAATAACTGCAATACTAATCGTTGCTTCAATTAATGCAGTAAATTTTGTAGATGGGCTGGACGGACTGGCTTCCGGAATCGTTGCAATCGGCGGCATTGCCTTCGCAACATACTCTTACATACTCGCGCGCACGTCGCCATCCTACGCATCAATGGCAACTCTTATTGACGTTGCAATGGTAGGTATGTGCGTTGGATTTATCATGCACAATTGGCATCCTGCGAAACTTTTTATGGGCGATTCTGGCTCCATGCTAATCGGCTACTTAATTACTTGCGCGTCGATTATTATGACCGGTCATTTGGATCCGTCGGCTGTGCATACGAGTATTTATTTGCCTGTATTTATGCCGATTTTGTTGCCGATTCTTGTGCTGTTTTTGCCGGTTCTTGACATGTGCTTGGCTATTTTTAGGCGTGTTGCTAAAGGGCAGTCGCCAATGCATCCGGATCGCATGCACTTGCATCACCGCATGCTTAGAATCGGACATTCTGTGCAGGGTGCTGTGCTGATTTTATGGGGATGGGCTGCGCTAATTGCGTTTGGCTCTATTATGATTTTGTTCTTTAAAGCTGTGTATGTGCTTGTTGGAATGATCCTTGCTGCTGCGTTGCTTACTGTGCTCACAATGATGCCGTACTTGCGTCGTCGCCTGCCCGAACTTCGCAATTCGTAGCGTTTCGTTCGGAGTTTCGGCAAACGTCATAGCAAAAACGTATAGTAACCCTATGGCTACAACTGATATTAACACGAAATCCGTGTATGCTCCTGTTCCACCAATTTTCGAGAAGCTCGGTCTCGCTTATGACGATGTCCTTTTGCTTCCAAACGAAACTGATGTTATTCCGTCCGAAGTGGATACTTCCACTCGTCTGACTCGCGAAATTACCATGAAAGTGCCGACTATTTCGGCAGCTATGGATACTGTTACCGAGTCCGATATGGCTATTGCCATGGCGCGTAACGGTGGTATTGGAGTACTTCACCGCAATCTTTCTATTGATGATCAAGCTGCGCAGGTTGATATTGTTAAGCGCAGTGAATCCGGTATGATTACCGACCCGCTTACTGTTCACCCAGATGCTACGCTCGCCGATTTAGATAAATTGTGCGGGCGTTTCCATATTTCTGGTCTTCCGGTAGTGGATAGCGAAAATCATTTAGTTGGTATTATTACCAACCGCGATATGCGTTTTATTGCTTCCGAAGATTACGATCGCTTGAAAGTTAAGGACGTGATGACGCGTGAAAATCTCGTCACTGGTCCTTCCGATATTTCTAAGGAAGATGCTCACCGCTTGCTTGCGGATAACAAGATTGAAAAGTTGCCTTTGGTTGATGCTGAAGGTAAGCTTACAGGCTTGATTACTGTTAAAGACTTTGTGAAGACTGAGCAGTATCCGGATGCTACTAAGGATGATCAAGGTCGCTTGCGCGTTGCTGCTGGCATTGGCTTCCTTGGTGATGCTTGGCAGCGTGCGTGCGCTCTTATGGAAGCTGGAGTTGACGTGCTTGTGGTCGATACCGCAAACGGCGAGGCTCGCTTGGCTCTCGACATGATTCGTCGCATTAAGGCAGATAAGGCTTTCGACGGCGTGCAAATTATTGGCGGAAATATTGCAACTCGCCAAGGCGCACAGGCTATGATTGATGCTGGCGTTGATGCTGTAAAGGTTGGCGTTGGTCCAGGCTCTATTTGCACTACGCGTGTTGTTGCAGGCGTTGGTGTACCTCAGCTTACTGCAGTTTACGACGCTGCTCAGGCTTGCAAGGCTGCTGGTATTCCATGCATTGCAGACGGCGGCATTCACTATTCCGGCGATATTGCTAAGGCTTTGGTTGCAGGTGCTGACACCGTTATGCTCGGCGGTACTTTGGCTGGCTGCGAGGAAGCTCCTGGTGAGAAGGTTCTTCTTCACGGCAAGCAGTACAAGCTTTACCGCGGCATGGGTTCGCTTGGCGCAATGGCTCCTCGCGGTAAGAAGTCTTATTCGAAGGATCGTTACTTCCAGGCAGACGTTACCAGCTCCGATAAGGTGGTTCCAGAAGGCGTTGAGGGCGAAGTTCCATATCGCGGTCCACTTAACGCTGTGCTTTACCAATTGCTTGGCGGCTTGCATCAGTCCATGTTCTACGTTGGTGCTCACAATATTAAGGAAATGCAAGAGCGCGGCCGCTTTATTCGCATTACGGATGCAGGTCTTCGCGAATCGCATCCTCACGATATTGTGATGACTGCAGAAGCACCAAACTACAGCGGTTTCCACAACTAAATCGCGTGGTGCGCAAGTTGTGCATATTACGTAAGTTGCGCGTGTAAGTCGCGTGTAAGTCGCAACTATTTTTGCATTAAACGGCGAAAAGTTACGCAAGTTACTCACAACTTGCCTGCTTTTCGTCGTTTTTTTGTTTTGACAAGACAGATAAAATTATTATATAGTTAGTGGGATATCCCACTAAAAAATGAGGTGATTTTGTGGAAGTAGTAAAAGATTATGACGTGCGTCTTGATAGTAAAAAGCGTGTAACTCTGCGTGGGGCTAAATATCCTTATTACAATGTTAAAGAATGCGATAATGGTTGTATTTTATTAGAGCCTCGTGAGCTTACTATTCCAAAGAGTATATCTTCTAGAACTCTTAAAAGTATGGATGAAGCAATTCGCAATTTTAATATTGGCAAAGTCTCTGAATCAGTTGATCTTTCTGACGAAGCTCGTCGTCAAGCTGAAGCTCATGAGGGAAAATCATTTAATAACACAGATGAACTTATGCAGGATTTATTAGATGCTTAAATCAGTATTTCGTACAACTCAATTCAAAAAAGAGTTCAAAGCTTTATTGAAAAAGCATGTAGATCCAATAAAATTCAAGCATGCAATCGATGCCCTAATGAAACAAGATAAGCAACTGTTGTCTACTCGATATAAAGATCATTCTCTTACTGGTAATTGGAAAGGGTATAGGGAAATTCATATTGAGGGGGATTGGCTTCTAATTTATAAGATTGAGAAAGAAGAATTGCAGCTTGTACTCACTAGAACTGGTTCTCATGATGATTTGTTTAATTAGTTTTAGGGTCTAGTAGTCGGTGGGAAGATGTAGGCTGATGGGTTCGAAAAAATATTAGGAAAGGAACGAAAATGGCTGAAGCTAAGGAAGATCTTACGTTTACGCCGGAAGAGTCGCGCTTAATTTGGATTGATTGCGAGATGACGGGACTCGATATTTTCCACGACGAATTATGCGAAGTATCTGTAGTTCCAACCGACTTTAATCTGAAAGTTTTGGACGACGGCATTGATTTAGTGATTAAGCCAAGCGAAGCTGCTGTGGCTCATATGAACGATTTTGTGCGCAATATGCACACTTCTTCCGGACTTGTTGACGAGTGGAATAAGAATGGTTTGCCTTTGGAAGAAGCACAAAAGCAGGTAGTTGAATACGTAAAGCGCTTCCTGCCGGCTCGCGGAAAAGCTCATCTTGCTGGAAACTCCGTCGGTTCCGATAAAAAGTTCCTCGACCGTTACATGCCAGATTTAATGGCAAATCTGCACTATCGTGTAATAGACGTAAGCACGTTGAAGGAAATTTCGCGCAGGCTTTACCCGGACGTTTACCGCAATAAGCCGGCAAAACATGGCGGTCACCGTGCGCTCGCGGATATTATTGAGTCGATTGACGAGCTTCGTTACTACCGCGATATGATGTTCGTTCCAGCTCCAGGCCCAAGTGAGTCTCAAGCAAAAGCTGGCGCACAGCACATTGAAAGCACGAGCTTGCTTCGTGACTACGAACGCCGCGGAGAGGCGCTAGAAGACGTAAATTCCGCAGAAAAGCGCGACTACTAAACGTATTAAACACAATAAAAGGTACTGCCGATGAAGCAATCCGAAGCTCTAACCATAATCAACGCTGGTGCAAGCGCGTTCATTACCGGCGCTCCGGGTGCAGGTAAAACCTACGTATTAAACGAAGCTATTCGCGAAATGCGAAAGAACGGTTTAAGCGTGGCTGTAACGGCTTCTACCGGAATCGCAGCAACTCATTTAAACGGTCAAACCATTCACTCTTGGAGTGGAGTTGGAGTTGCAAACGCACTTACGGATACGCTTCTTAAAACCATTAGAGCTAGGCGAGGAAAGCGCATAAAAGCCACGGACGTGCTCGTGCTGGACGAAGTTTCAATGATACACGCGTGGCTTTTCGACATGGTTGACGAAGTATGCCGAAAAGTGCGCAAAAATCCCGCTCCTTTCGGCGGGCTTCAAGTAGTTATTTCGGGCGACTTCTTCCAGCTGCCTCCTGTTAGCACTTCTATGCGAAATCGTGACGTGTTCGAGCCGAGCCCGGAGTTTATTTCGTCGCGCGAAAAGTATGCTGCAGCTGGAAAAAATCCGGAAGGCTATATTACGGAATCTTTCGCCTGGGATGCTTTGAAACCTGTTGTGTGCTATTTAACTGAGCAACATCGTCAAGACGACGGTAAGTTACTTGATGTTTTAACAGATATTCGTAGCGGTCTAGTAAGTGACGACGATAAGCAAGTGTTGGCCAGCCGTCTTGGTGAGTATCCGCAAGATGACGAAGTTGCAGTACATCTTTTCCCAACGAACGCGCAAGCAGATGGCTTAAATAATATGCAGCTTGCGGAAATTAATGCTGAGCCTCACGAATTCGTTGCAACGGAAGCAGGACCTAAAAATCTCGTTGAGCGCTTAAAGAAGAATATGCTTGCTCCGGAGCGTTTAGTTTTGAAGGTCGGAGCTGCTGTGATGGCATTGCGTAATGACCAAGAAAAGCAGTATGTAAACGGCTCTGTTGGACGTGTGTTGCGTTTTGTGCCTGAATCTAAAGGTGGCTGGCCGATTGTTGAGTTTGAAAACGGAAATATTATCACTCTTAAGCCAGCTGCGTGGGAAATGACGGACGGTGAGACTGTACTTGCTAGCGTAAATCAAGTGCCTCTTCGTTGCGCGTGGGGAATTACGATTCATAAGTCGCAAGGTATGACGCTCGATAGTGCGGTAATGGATTTGCGTAGAACTTTCGCTCCTGGAATGGGATATGTTGCGCTTTCTCGCGTGGAAAATCTGGGCGGTCTTTATTTGGAAGGTATTAACGATCGCGCGTTTAGCGTTTCAGTTGATGCCGTTCTACTAGATGGATCTTTGCGCGATGCTTCCAAACGTGCGAGTGAGATGCTTGCTAGCGATGGTGCTTCTGTATTTTTGACAGATAAGTTTGAGGGCGATTCTGCAAATCAGCAAGAGTTTGACATTTTTGGCGCTGTCAATTACGCAGATAATGAAGAGTTTTCCTTCGATGACGAGTTTTAGTGCGATACGCGTTTTTACTGGCGCGCGGCTTTTTCTCCGGATTTTGTCGCTGGACTGGTTTTTGGCTGGCGGGTTTCTTGCGTGGTTGTGTGATATAGGAATTACTTGTCTCGCAGCGCTCCGCTCTTATACCTTATTTAGACTTAGCGGTTGTGTAGTTAAGTTTAGTTTTTTTTTTTACTTACTTTTTCTGCAAAAATAGTATTCGTCAACAAGATATTACTATCGTTCCGCTTTTATATTGCTCGACCAAGCAATTCCTATCTCCCACTAGTAAATTCACCCACCGTTGTTTTGTGGTGTGGTAGGTGTGCTTGGCGTGGTGTGTGCAACAGCACGGACGCTAGTGTTCTCTAGGCAATAAATACTCACCGTTCGCAGAAGCATTACTGCAAAGCTTCAGGAACATTTGCCGGAGTTTTAACTGGGTTTTTGTCGCTGCTTTGGCTTGTTTGTTTAGCTGTGTAAACAAGTGTTTATGTCCTCATGCGCAAATAGATTGGAACGCATGAATTCCAATGTACTTCGTATGTCTCAGCTGTTCCTTCGTACGCTGCGCGAGGATCCTGCAGACGCGGACGTGACTTCCGCAAAACTTATGCAGCGCGCAGGCTATATTCGCAAATCTGCCCCAGGTGTGTGGACTTGGTTGCCGCTCGGACTCAAGGTTTTAAACAAGGTTCAAGCGATTATTCGCGAAGAAATCAACGGTATCGGTGCGCAGGAAGTCCACTTCCCAGCGCTTCTTCCACGTGAGCCTTATGAGGCTACAAACCGTTGGGAAGAATACGGCGACAACATTTTCCGCCTTAAGGATCGTCATGAAGCTGACTATCTTCTTGCTCCAACGCACGAAGAAGTTTTCACGCTCCTTGTTAAGGATATGTATTCTTCGTATAAGGATTTGCCTGTTACTTTGTATCAGATTCAAACGAAGTATCGCGACGAATTCCGTCCTCGCGCAGGTCTTATCCGCGGTCGCGAGTTTATTATGCAGGATGCTTATTCGTTCTCAATTGACGAAGATGGTTTGAAGTCTGCTTATGTTGAAGAGCGCGCTGCTTACGCTCGAATTTTCAACCGTTTGGGCATTAAATACGTGATTGTTCACGCTGTTTCCGGTCCAATGGGCGGTTCTGATTCTGAGGAATTCTTGGCTCCAATGCCAATTGGTGAAGATACTTTTGCTCTTGCTCCTTCCGGAAAAGCTTGGAATGTTGAGGCTCTTACCACTCCAGAAATGTCTGAGGTTGATTATTCTGCAACTCCTACAGCAGAAGCGCTCGAAACTCCAGACGCTAAGACGATTGAAGCTTTGGTTAAGGTCTCTAACGATTTGCATCCGCGTAAAGATGGCCGCGAATGGCAAGCAGACGACACTTTGAAGAATCTGATTATTGCTGTTAAGCACCCGGCTGATGCTGAGGGTGGCGAGCATGAGGAGCCATGGCGCGAAATTGTTGCTATTGGTATTCCAGGTGACCGCCAGGTAGATATGAAGCGTCTTGAAGCTCAGTTTGCTCCTGCAGAAATCGAAGAAGCAACTGAGGATGATTTGAAGTCTCATCCTGAGTTTGTTAAGGGCTACATTGGTTTTAGCGTATTAGGTCCTCAAGCTCGCAAAGAGGGTAGTGGTATTGAAAATCCTGTTCGCTACTTGATGGATGCTCACGTTGCGAAGGGAAGCGCCTGGATTACAGGAGCTGACGAAGACGGAAAGCACGTTTACAACGCTGTTTACGGTCGCGATTTTGAGGCTGACGGCGTTGTTGAAGCAGCCCAGGTTCGTGACGGCGATATGAGCCCAGATGGTTCCGGTCCGCTTAGCTTCGAACGCGGTGTGGAAATCGGACAGGTGTTCCAGCTTGGCTTAAAGTATTCTAAGGCTTTGGGCTTAAGTGTGCTTAACGAAAATGGTAAAGCTGTGCCAGTTTGGATGGGCTGCTACGGTATCGGCGTTAGCCGCGTGATCGCATGCTTAGCAGAAACACATCACGACGACGCTGGTCTCGCATGGCCTATGGCAATTGCTCCAGCTCAAGTTCACGTCGTTGCTACTGGCAAGGATCAGATTGCTTTCGACGCTGCTGAAAAGGTTGTTGAAGAGCTTAGTAAGCAGGGAATCGAAGTAATCTTTGACGACCGTCCAAAGGTTTCTCCAGGCGTAAAGTTTAAGGATGCTGAGCTTGTTGGCGTGCCGCTGATTGCTGTAGTAGGTCGCGATACCGTGAACAACGGTACGATTGAAATCCGCGATCGAAACGGCTCAAATGTTGAAGCAGTTCCAGTTGACGAAGCTGCAAGCCGCATTGTAGAGCGTGTCAAAATACTTTTGAATAAGTAAAATTTGATGCGTAATTTTGAATCGTGAGAAATATTAATAACTTGTGGGCTCTGCGTTTGCATCCCACTTGTTTTATATATACGTAATAGGAAGAAGTTACACATATGTTTTGTGAAAAATGTGGATCACAAATTAGTGATGATCAGCAATTTTGTAATGAGTGTGGAGCGAGGATTGATTCTTCTATTGGTTCGCAAACTTCTGCAGAACAAATAAATAATCCACAGCAAGCAGTTTATAACCAATCAGAACAGCAGATGTATCCTCAGGTTTATGAGCAGCCTGTAGACGCGCCTAAGAATAAGAAAAGTAAGTATTCAAAATTAACAATTATTATTTCGGCAGTAGTTGCATTAGTTGTGGTAATTGCTGGAATAGTTTGTTTTTTGAATCTAAATAAAAGAGTAAATAGTGCTGATGGGTCTCATAATAACGTAATTAGTGAGGCTGGAAAACAATATAAAAAAGTTCTAAAAGATTTTAGCGAAACCAAATCTTCCGACAGTAGTGACATGAAGTATTACTACACGCTATGGGATATAAACAAAGACTCTATCCCAGATTTAGTGATTGCGTCTTCGCGCAGCGCTGATACTACTAGAATGATAGACGCTACATATGGTGTTCGTGTTGCTTCTTACGATGGTAAAAAGCTTATAAAATCTGAAGATTTGACCACTAGTAGCGATTCATATGCAACTTTGTATTTTAACAAGAATCATGATGGAATAGTTACACTTGCTCCATTTGGTTCTGATGCTACAAGTGATGGAGATATGCCTTGGACAAAAACAATATATCGCCTAAATAAACATCATAAATTCACAACTAGTTCTGAAACTGTTGAGCATCCGTTAGGAAGCGATGGTGTTGTTCAAGGAACTGATGAATTATCAAGAGTAGTAATGCCGTCGTTTATTTCAATTTCAGACATGAGAGGCGTTGACGCATTAGTGAATAATGAAGAGAATTCACAAAAAGTGCGTGAGCATAATAAGAATGTTCAGAATTGGATTGAAAAGGGTTACCAAGTCTACACTGGAACAATAAAGACCTTAAGTAAGGAAGAAGCTAAGAACTTACCTGGCGCTGATAAGGATGATACTACTGGCTTCCCAGACACTTATGATGATAATGCACGCTTTACTGTTCTTTTGCTAGATAATCCATCTTCAGTTACAGTGGCTAATGGTTTTATGGATTGTGCTTTAAGACCAACTATTACTTTCGCTAATAAAGTAGCTGTGCTTATCAGTGACTCTAATGATGGAACTAGTAATAATTTCAAACAATACGAAGGTAAGAGAATTACTATTGCAACGAAACCTAATGGCATTATGTATCATGGTGGTGATTTGCCTTATGGTCAGCCATCGGTTTCTTCTGATGACATACATGTGATTAAGTAGTAGATATCTCAGTTTCAGTAAATTAGGAAATACTTAATTTGCGAAATAGAGAATAAATAGATTTGCCGCCAGGAATGTTGATTCTTGGCGGCTATTTTATTTTATTCATATTAATTTGCTTACCGTTGCGCGAGTTTGAGGGATTTCTTGAGTTGCGATTTTATTTTTCTTAAATATCAGTTTCGCCCCCAAATTCATCATTCAAAATGTTTGCGTTAGAGTTATTTTGTTGTGCCCTATTGTTCTGCTGTGCTTGATTACTTTCTTTCGTATGATCATTTTTAGCGGAATCAGCGTTTCGCTTTGTAAATTGAGTAGTTCCACGATTTAAATCGTGACCAATAGTAGCCGCTTCTAAAATTATGCGATTATAATCATTGCCGTCTTTTGTCCAACTTTCAGTACTCAAATTTCCAGAAACAACAATTGCATCACCTTTATGCACGCTTTTAAGAACGTTTGAAGCCAAAGTTCGATACGCCTTCACAGTCATCCATGTGGTTGGACGCTCATGCCATTGCTGCTCATCATTTCGATAATAAGATTGTGTGCTTGCAATTCGTAGAGAACAAGCAGGAGAATTTTCGTTGCGTCCAAAACTTATTGGTTCTGCGCCTACAAATCCGCTAATAGTCACAGTTGACTGTTGTTGTACCATATTCATCATCCTTTCACGATTTGGACTGCAGCCATTTCAGCCCCGAAATCAGAGCCATCATTGCCCCTGAGCTTCGCAGCCACAAGGAAATGCCGCAGTAATAACAACTATGAATGTTTTGCGAGAATTGTTCTAGAAAATTCTTTTATTGTGGTTAAAAGCTATGTTTTAACCACAATTTATTAAAAATATTGACAATAAAATCACTTGTAAAACAGCAAGATTGCAAGCATTTTCGCAATAATTCCTTATTAAGAGATACTATTAACCTATATTTGTTGCATTGAATGAACAGAAGAAGAGTTTTTTACTATGAAAAATAATAAGCAGGGATTGGTGCGCAATTTAGCTATGCATGTAAATTCATGCTCATCTAATTTATTTAAATCATTTGGTTTTAAATCGAATAGTTCAATGAATTCGAAGAATACGATAGTTAAAAGTGCTGTAGTGAAGCATATTGTATGTTCGCTGATAAGCCTGCTTGCTGTAGTATCCTTTGTGTGCTTGTCTGCACAAAGCTCCATGAATATGAATTTGATGGGCATAAATTCGTTAGAATTAAGCAAAGAAGCATCTAATTCGTCTACGTCAAACCTGTCTATTAAAAACCCGATTATTAAACAAAAAAACGTTGCACGTAGTGTTGGCTGGGTTCGATCTGTTGATGTAGTGCGCTATGTGCTGGCTTCAATTCGTAATGCACGTTCGCGTTTATACGACGATCGTAGTATTTACTTTGAAGGAATTCCTTTGCAAGATTATGTGAGTCGTTGCGGTTTAACTAAACAAGCTTATGTGAATAATATTCAATACGATTCCGCAAATGAAGAGGATGCGTATCGTCGCGCACAAGAGACTGCTCAACATGGTAAATTTGGTCATTTTGCTCCAGATGGTAAAAGCGCACCTGATTTTAATGGTAGAAAAGCTTGGGGTGAAAACTTAAGCTGGGGTACAGATCTTGCTGGTTCTATGCGTTTATGGATTCAAAATGAAGAGGGACCATTGCGCGCTACTCGTGGTGCCTTTACTGACGAGAATGGTCATTTGTATCAAATCTTGAATCCACGAAATATCTCCTTTGGTTATGGTGAAGCTCAAGGCGGTCCGTACGGCATTGTTGGTGATTTAACTTTGTCGGAATATAACGGTGATATTGACTATCCTGATGGCAAAATTGGTTATGGAAGCCCTCAAGTTTATCAGCGTCCTGCTGCAGTAGCGAATAATACTAAGGCAGCTAAATCCGATAAGGATAAAAAGGACGACAAGGATAAAAAAGATAAGAAAGATAAGAAGGACGATAAAAATAAGAAAAAACATAAGGGTGATAGATCTAACAAAAAGAAAGCATTTGGGAAAAATAAGCATTTAGCCAATAAGGTTAATTCTCAAATTGCAAATAGTAAAGATTCCGCTAAAAATACTGAAAAAACTGGTATTTCTGGAATGGTGGTTGCTGTAATTGCAATGGTAATTATTCTTTGTGCTGTAGTTGTATTTTCTATTTTACTTTATAAGTCACGCAAAAATGCGCGTACAAAAGCTGCTTCTGTAGACACTGCTGTTGCTAATACTGCTGTTGCTAATACTGCTGTTGCTAATACTGATACTGCTGTAAAAGAAGCTGCTGATAATACTGCTGTTGTAGCAGAAGAAGCTGTTTCAAATGAGACTATTTCGCAAGATTTTGCTGCAGAAGAAGCTGTTTCTGCAGGTTCTGCCTCTGCGGAAGAATAAAAACTTATAAGGTTATATAAATTAAGCCTGCAAACGATTAGTAAAGAACGCTTGCAGGCTTTTCTATTTCTTATTTTCTATTTTCTGTGCTCAATTTGAGATGCTTTACCAAATGTGCACGCGCTCGCTTGGGTCGAGCCACATCTCGTCGCCTTCTTGAACATCGAACGCATCGTAGAACAAGTCAACGTTTCGAGCAATGCCGTTAGTGCGGCATTCGGCTGGGGAGTGCGGGTCGATTTGAAGCAGCTGTTCCGCAATTTCATTACGAGCCTTGGAACGCCATACTAACGCGTAGCTTAAGAAGAATCGCTGCAAAGCAGTGAAACCATCTACTTCAGGAGCGTTCAGCAAGGTTTCGCGAATAGCATCATCACTTCCGTTGATTTCTTGTCCCTTGCTCTTTTGCAAGGCGAAAGCGTATGCTTTAAGCGCAATGGTCACGCCGCTTAAATCGCCAATATTTTCGCCGATTGTTAAAGCACCGTTTACGTGAGGCATCGCATTGCGCTCTTCTTTGCTCTTCAAGTGAGAGTACTTAACAATAAGCTGCGTTGGTGTGAAAGCATTGTATTGCTCAATAAGCTTCTTAGTGCGCTCAGTGAAGTTGGTTTTGTCTTCTTCAGTCCACCAATTGTTAAGTACGCCGTCGCCGTCGTATTCGCAACCTTGATCGTCAAAACCGTGACCGATTTCATGACCAATCACGGCACCAATAGCACCATAATTTGCTGCGTCTGGAGCGCTTGGGTTAAAGAATGGTGGTTGCAAAATAGCAGCTGGGAACACGATTACGTTCAGCAGAGGATCGTAGTAAGCGTTCACAGTTTGCGGAGTCATCTGCCACTCTTCGCGATCCACAGGATTTCCGGCTTTTGCAGTATTTTTACCAAAGCCAAATCGATAAACTTCGCGCATATTCTCAACTAAATCAGCGTCTTCCTTAATATTTAGCGCAGAGTAGTCAACCCAATGGTTTGTGTAACCAATATTTGGCTCAAATTTACTAATCTTTTCCAAAGCCTTCGCTTTAGTTTCCTCGCCAAGCCAGCTGCTGTGAGAAATCGACTCGCGGTAAGCGTTAATAAGATTGTCAACTAAGCCTTGCATATATTCCTTAGAAGACTCAGGGAAATGCAATCGCACGTATTCGCGTCCAACTTCCTCGCCACAAGCATCGTCAACAACTCCGACTGCTCGCTTCCAGCGGTCGCGTTGCTTTGTGGCTCCAGAAAGCACCTTGCCGTAGAAGTCGAATCTAGCTTCGGCAAAGTCTTCACTCAGTAAGATTGCCCAGCACAAAATCACGTGCACGCGTGCCCAAAGCTTTAAATCTTCTAAGTTAGTTTCCTGCCAAATCTTATTCAATCCTTCTATAAAGCTTGGCTCGTGAACTACTACTTTGCTAAAAGCTTCACGAAGATTGATTGGTTGATGTTCTGCTTCTTCGCAAGTTTCGTACGCTTTTTGTGCAGCATCTAAGAAAGCGTCGAGATTCAGCGCTTCAAGATTTTTTGCCAAATCAGCATAATTGCAAGGATTATAAGTTTTTTGAGAATCGCGAGTTGCCACGTTATCCCAATGATGCTTCGCGATTTTAGTTTCAACATTCAAAAAACGCTCGGCTTGAGCTTGGGTAGTGGCGGTATCTCCGTAACCAGCCAATCTCAACAACGAAGCTACCATTTTTACATATTCAGTGCGAATTGGAGCGTAGTTATCTTCGCGATAGTATGCTTCGTCTGGCAAGCCCAATCCCGATTGCTCAATATGCATAATATTCGTCTTAGGATCTTTAGGATCTCCGTAAACTCCAAAATAAAACATTGCATCTGGACCGCCGTACGGATTAAGCGCGCCAATAGTGCGAACCAAATCTTCCTTAGTTTCTGCTGAATCCACAGCGTCTAGATCGCCCTTAATTGGCGTAATTCCAGCTTTTTCAATAGATGCGGTATCCAAATAGTTACGGTATAAGGTTTGCGACTTTTTGGCTGGGCAATTTTCGTTTTCTAAAATATCTCGAATTTGCTTTTCTGCATCTTCTGCAAGCTTGTGGAAAGCACCATACATTGGTTTGTCTTCTGGGAGAGTGTAAGTGTCAATCCAAGGACCATTTACGTAACGGAATAAATCGTCTTGTGGACGAGTAGCCGACGAGAAGGAGGCAGGGTCGAAATCTACAGCAGAAATTTCCTTCTGCGATTCCTTATTATTACTATTATTACTATTGTTTTCATTGTTGTTAGACATGTGATTAGCTTACAAGTATTAAGCGACACTATTAGTTAGTATTTTCGCTATATTTTGCTTTATTTTCGTGCCTGCGCGTTAGTCTTGAAGCATGATTGAACTTAAAACTCCATCTGAAATTGAAGCGATGAAGCCTGCAGGTCGCTTCGTCGGTAGTATTCTTAAAGACTTGAAAGCAATGACCAAAGTTGGCACGAATCTTCTTGAGATTGATGACTTCGTTCGTCAGCGAATTATGAGCCGCAAAGGTGCGTCTTCTTGCTATGTTGATTACGCTCCTGATTTTGGTACAGGTCCTTTTGCGCACTATATTTGCACTTCTGTAAACGATGCTGTCCTTCACGGAGTTCCTTTTGATTATAACCTTAAAGACGGCGATTTGTTGACCCTTGATTTGGCAATTAACGTCGATGGATGGGTTGGTGATTCCGCTATTAGTTTTGTGGTTGGAAAGCATGCTGATCCTGAGGATTTACGCTTAATTAAGTGCACTGAGGAAGCTCTTGAGGCTGGTATTAATATGGCTCAGCCTGGCAACCGTCTTGGCGATATTTCTGCAGCTGTTGGTTGCGTTGCTCACGAGTATGGTTATAGCGTAAATCTTGAGTTTGGCGGTCATGGAGTCGGTCATATTATGCACGGCGATCCGCATGTTCCTAACGATGGAACTGCTCACCATGGCTACAAGCTTCGCCCAGGTCTTGTGATTGCAATTGAGCCATGGTTCTTAAAGACTACTGACGAAATTTACCAGGATCCTAAGGATGGTTGGACTCTTCGCTCTGCTGATGGTTCTCGCGGTGCACACACTGAGCATACGATTGCAATTACGGAAAACGGTCCTGAGATTTTGACCGTGCGCTAAACTTATCAATAGTTGATTTTGTAAGTATTTTGCGAGTAGTAATTGCGTAAAACAGGTATGTAAAGAGGTACTTTAAGTAAATGGCGGAATTTGATTTTTCCCAAGCGTTAAATGATGTTGAAGCAAAGTATTCTTTGATTTCTAAAGCACTAGATGTCGATTCGTTGAAGGCTACGATTGCTGATTTAGAAAAGCAGGCTGCAGAGCCTGGACTTTGGGACGATTCTGAGCATGCTCAGCAAGTCACGAGTAAGCTTTCTGCAGCTCAGTCTCAATTGAAGCGTTTGCAAGCTGTTGAACAGCGTATTGAAGATACTAAGACTTTAATTGAGCTTGGTGAAGAAGAAGGCGATGCTGATTCAATGAATGAGGCTCAAGAAGAGCTTGGAAATATTGCTCACGAGTTGGACGATATGGAAGTTCAGACTCTTCTTGACGGCGAGTATGACGCTCGTTCTGCGGTTGTTACGATCCGTTCTGGTGCGGGCGGTGTGGATGCTGCCGATTTTGCTCAAATGCTTCTTCGTATGTACTTGCGCTGGGCTGAGCGAAACGGCTATAAAACTAAGATGATGGACACGTCTTATGCAGAAGAGGCTGGTATTAAATCAGCCACTTTCCAAGTGGATGCCCCGTACGCGTATGGTCGTCTTTCTGTAGAAGGTGGCACTCACAGAATGGTTCGTATTTCGCCATTCGACAATCAAGGACGTCGCCAAACTGGTTTTTCTGCTGTTGAAGTAATTCCTCTTGTTGAAGCTACGGATCATATTGATATTCCGGATTCGGATATTCGCGTGGATACTTTCCAGGCTTCAGGGCCAGGAGGTCAGGGCGTGAACACTACGTATTCTGCTGTTCGTATTACGCATTTGCCAACCGGCTTGGTTGTTTCTATGCAAGATGAGCGAAGTCAGATTCAGAACCGCGCCGCTGCAATGGCAGTTTTGCAATCGCGTTTGCTTGTGCTTAAGCATGCTGAGGAAGCTGCAAAAAAGAAGGAACTTGCTGGAGATATTAAGGCAAGTTGGGGTGATCAAATGCGCTCCTACGTGCTTCACCCTTATCAGATGGTGAAGGATTTGCGCACTGGCTACGAAACTTCGCAAACTCAGGCTGTTTTTGACGGCGATATTGACGGTTTTATTGAAGCTGGTATTCGTTGGCGTCACGAGCAGCGAGTTGCGGCTCAAAAAGAAGCTGAAGCAGAATCTTAAATAAAACTAAAGCTAGAACTAAAAACCAACAATTACACATAATCTTCGGAAGGAATTGAAACAATGTCGCTGATTTCATTAGATCATGTGTCAAAAATATATCCTCGAGGTACACGTCCTGCATTAGACGATGTGTCTTTGCATGTAGATCGCGGAGATTTTGTGTTTCTTGTTGGCGCTTCCGGTTCTGGTAAAACTACATTGCTTAGTTTGCTGCTTCGCGAAGAAGAAGCAAATGGTGGGGAAATTCACGTAGCTGGTAACGATTTGCGCAGACTTTCTAACCGACAGGTGCCGCAGTATCGTAGATCTCTTGGCTTTATTTTTCAGGATTATAAGCTGCTTAATAATAAAACAGTTTACCAAAATGTTGCTTTTGCTTTGGAAGTGATCGGCACGAGTCGGTCTACGATTCGTTCACTTGTTCCTCGTGTTCTTGAAACGGTTGGTTTGACTGGTAAAGAAAATAATTACCCACATGAGCTTTCTGGTGGTGAGGCGCAACGAGTTGCAATTGCTCGCGCATATGTCAATCACCCTCAAATTATTCTTGCAGATGAGCCTACTGGTAATTTGGATCCAACTACTTCTCTTGGAATTATGGAAGTTTTGGATGCTATTAACCGAACTGGTACAACGATTGTTATGGCTACGCATAATGAGGAAATTGTGAACTCAATGCGTAAGCGAGTTGTGGAGCTTCATGCCGGCAAAATTGTGCGTGATGAGCGTGAAGGATCATATGATTCTGCGTTGTATTTCCCGGATAGTGAAGTTGAGCATAATTCTAAAGCACAACAAACTGTTGAAAATTCTCAAGATCAATCAGATAGTGATGCTCAAAAATCAATTGCTCAATCTGAGCATACTGAACGTCATAAGAGGCTTTCTAAAAAAGCTCAACGTGCTGCTCAGGCGCGTGAAGTTGTTGACATGGTAACGCAATCGTTGAAGAGTGACACTTCAGAAAATGAAGGAATTGCACGTTTGGCTCAGTCTGTTCATTCTGGCAGAACTGGTCGTTACGGCGAAGTGTTCCAGTCTTTGGAAACAACGATGACTTGGGGACGCGGATTGATTTCTTCAAATGATGATGAAGATGTTGAAGAGAATGATTCAGAAGTTGAGATTTCGGAAGATAATAAAGAATCCTATGAAACTGCCGAATCTCACGAAACTGCCGAATCTCACGAAACTGCTGAAATTAATGAAACTGCTGAAACTAATGAAACTAATGAAACTAATGAATCTACTGAAAACTCTGAAGTGAGCGGAGAATCACAATCCGAAACCAGCGATGAGTCGCAATCAGAAGCAGAAAGTAAGTTGCAATCCGATGCTGAATCTGAGCGTAAATCTCAGCTTCCTCCTATGCCTCCAGCTCCGCCTAAGCCACCTGTTGCAGCTGAAAATACTAATAATGAGAACATTAGTGTTGACGATAGCAATAATGACATTAATAAAACTGAAGGAGCAGAGTAATGCGTTTACGATTTATTTTTTCCGAAACTTGCATTAGTTTGCGTCGTAATGTTTCGATGATTCTTTCGGTTATGCTTGTAACGTTCATTTCTTTCCTTTTTATTGGTGTTTCAGTGCTTATGCAAGCGCAGATTACCAAGGCAAAAGGTGACTGGTATGACAAAGTAGAAGTGGTTGCCTGGCTGTGCCCGGATGGAACTAGCCAATCTCCTTCTTGTGCTTCTGGGAAAGCGCCCACTAGTGCCGAAATTGTAAAATTGGAGCATATTATTCACCAAGAATTAGGCGATGATGTTTCAAATATCACTTATGTTAGCCGCAATGAATTTTATAAAAACACATTCTTAAAGCAATATCCTAACGGAATGTATCAAGGACGTACTTTAACTGCGGCAGACATGCAAGATTCGTTGCGCTTGAAGCTTACTAATCCTATGAAATATCAGGTTGTTTCAGAAGTTCTTTCTGGACGCGATGGTGTGGAAGAAGTTGTTGATCAGCGTCAGATTTTTGATCCTGTTTTCAGTGTACTTAATCGCGCTACTGTTGTGACAATTGTGCTTGCAGCGGTTATGGTTGTTGTAGCTATTATGCTTACTGGCACTACGATTCGAATGTCTGCTGCTAGCCGTCGTCAAGAAACCGAAATTATGCGCTTAGTTGGTGCCTCTAACTGGACTATTCGTATGCCGTTTATTCTTGAAGGAGCGTTCGCGTCGTTTGTAGGTTCTTTACTTGCTGGTGCTGCGTTAAGTTTAGTAGTTAAAATTTTTGTAACTGATTGGCTTGCTCAGAATGTGCGTTGGATGCCATTTGTTACTCAAACAACTGTGTGGCTATGCGTTCCAATACTTGTAGCTGGTGCAGTGGTGTTATCTATAGTTGCTTCTGCTATTGCTTTGAGGCGATACTTAAAAGCTTAAAATGCAAAATAATAGGTGTGTAATTATTTGCGTTATTTTCGTATGAGTATTATAAAAGTACTATTTTAGAAGATTTGAAGTAGAAACTCGCGTGATTCCTTGCATTACGGTATAATTCGCAATAGTGATGTTGAAAGGGAAGTGATATGAGCGAAGATCGACATAGCATGTATGCAATTCGACGCACTCATACTGTAGTGAGTTTAATAGTTGCTATTTCAATGATGTTTGCTGGTGTTGCTGGTGCATTATTTAATGCGTCTACAGCAAGTGCTGTCAACATGAAGGAATATAGGCGCAAAATACAACGAAACGAGAATTTGAAGCGCCAACTTGCTGGTGTAAGTAAACAACTTGCAAATAAGATCATTGAATTGAATGATTTAAATGAGCATAAAATTCCAAATCAAATACGAGCTGCTCAACAAGCAGAAGAGCAAGCTTCTCAGGCGCGCAGTCTTGTAGAATCAACGCAGCAGCGTCTAGAGTCTGCACAAAAAGATAAGCGTGATTTGGAAGAGAAAATTAAAAAAACTGGTGAAGATTTTGATGATGCTAAGGCTGCTGTAGCACAGCTTGCTCGTAAGAGTTTCCATGGTTCTCAGGCATCTAATGTTATGGATATTGTGACTAAATCAACTACCACAGAACAGTTTGTTGGAAAGTTACAATCCGAGGCTGCTGTTGCTAGAAGTGAAGCAAACGCTGCTAATGATGCTGCTATCAAGTTGAATACTTCTATGAATCGTCGTCAGCGTTTGGCTGCTATTGAAGCAGAAATAACCAAGTTAAAGCAGCAGGCGGATGCCCAAGCGCAAAGTGCTCAAATCGCTGCGAAAGCTGCCAATGATCGCAAAAAGTCCTTGCAAAGTTTGCGAGATCATGGTGAAGAGATTCGTAAGCAGCTGGAAGGTCAAAAGAGTAGTTTGACTTCTCAGTCTGCGCGTGAGGCTGCAGAAATTATAGCAATGAAATCTGCCATCGATGCTCAAGCGCGTGCTCTTGCTAATAAGTCATTCGCTAAAGCCGATCCGAATGCTGGTAATCGTCAGCAATTGAATGGAAGTTCTGGGAAGAATGTTTACCTTCCTCCGATGCAACTTTCTAATGGCGCTGCTAATGGTATGAATTATACTGTTCCTGGAAATTGCGCAGAAGGTTCTAAGTTCTGCTACGGGCATAATACTGGAAACACTGTTGGTGGTTCTGCTTATCCTGCTCGTCAATGCACGTTATGGGCTTATTTGCGTCGTTCGCAACTTGGTCTGCCTGTTGGCTCCTACATGGGTAATGGTGCTGAGTGGGCGAATACTGCTCGTAGGCTTGGATATTTAGTTAATAGAATTCCACATGTTGGTGCTGTTATGGTGTTTGCTCGTGGCCAACGTGTTGGTAATTGGAATGCTGATTGGCAATATGGACATGTTGCGGTTGTGGAACGTGTGAATGCTGATGGATCAGTTCTTATTTCTGAAGGTGGAACTGGTTTTGCAACATTCCCTGCTTATGAAACTATTTATAATCCAGGCGATTATGAGTACATTCATTATTAAATATAAGCACTTCATAGTTTTCAATTTATTGAAATTGAAAACGTTGTAAGATTTACGACTTATTGTTCTTGCCATAAGATAGTAGTATCTTATGGCAAGTTTCTTTTGTGTGTGATGTGTACTGGAGGGGAATTATGGCAAATAAGCCTGCGCAAGATGGCACTGTTACTGTGGCACAAAACCGTAAAGCGCATCATGATTATGTAATTGAAGATTGTTATGAAGCAGGTCTTGCTCTTACTGGTACTGAAGTTAAGTCACTTCGCGAAGGGCGTGCTTCTTTAGCTGAATCATTTGTGAATATTGATCGTCGTGGTGAAATGTGGCTTGAAGGAGCAAATATTCCTGAATATTTAAACGGCACATGGAATAATCATGCTCCTAAGCGCAAGCGTAAGCTTCTGCTTCATGCTGCTGAGATTGCTAAGCTTTCTAGGCAAACTGAGGCGAAAGGCTACACTGTTGTGCCTTTGCGTTTGTATTTTAAGGGAAGCTACGTAAAAGTAGAAATTGCTTTAGCTCGCGGTAAAAAGGAATTTGATAAGCGTCAGGCTTTGCGTGAGGAGCAAGATAAGCGAGAGGCTCTGCGTGAAATGCGTTACCGTAATCTGCGTTCTCGTAGTATTGATTAAGAGTTGATGCTTCTTTTTATACGTTTTTGAAACGCATGTGCGCTTTGCATGGGATAGAAAGTGCGACAATACGACACGCACATATTATACATTATTGCGCATAATATGCAGTTTTTGTTTATGAAAAGCATAATTATTGTGCAGATGTACTGCATGAGTATCTTCGTATATTCAATAATCGTATAAAAGGCTGTTGAATTTGTAGGGTTATCGTGTATAGTTATACACATTAATGCAAATTATAGATTCTTAGTACATACATGAGGAGAAGAACTATGTTTAAATCTATGAAGCCTGTTGCTATTGTTGCATCTTTAGTAATGATTGGCAGTATTGCTGCATGTGGACCTGCTGATTCTAAAGAAGCAGACCCTGATATTGCTCGTAGCTATGATATAAGTCATGTGCAAAAAGATGATGCTGTTGCAGCATTGGTACCAGCAGAAGTTGCAAAAACAGGAGAGTTAACTGTTGGTGTAAACGTAAGTTATGCCCCTGCAGAATTCTTTGCTGCAGACGGTAAAACTCCTGTAGGTTACGAAATTGATTTTTCGAAGGCTCTTGCAAAGGTCATGGGCTTAAAAGCAAAAATTATGCATGCTCAGTTTGACTCAATCATTCCAGCAATAGGAAGCAAATATAATGTCGGTATTTCTGGTTTTACAGTAAATGCTGAACGTATGAAGTCTGTAGACTTTATTACTTATGCAAACGCAGGTTTGTCTTTTGAAGTGCGTAAGGGAAATCCTACTAAAGTAGATCCAAAGAACCTTTGTGGCAAGAAAGTAACTTTGGAAACTGGAACTGTTGGCGAACCTATTATGGAAGAAGCAAAGAAACAGTGCGCAGCTAAAGGGAATAAGCCTCTTGAAATCATGAGCTTCAAGGAGCAAACTGACGCAACTACCGCACTTCTTTCCGGTCGCGCTGATGTTATGTATGCAGATACTCCTGTTGCCGGTTACGCTTCAATTAAGAATCCTGGAAAGCTTGAAATTTTGGAAAACAGCAAGGATTCTGAACCAATGGGAGCGGCTGTTAAAAAGGGTGATGCAGCGATGTTGAAGGCTGTAAAAGCTGGTATTGATAAGCTTATGAAGTCCGGCGTCTACAAGGATATCTTGAAGAAGTGGGGCGTTGAAGATGTTGCTATTGAAAAGTCTGTAGTTAATCCAAAACTATAAAACTTTAGCTATCAAACTTTAGCTATCAAATAATCGAATAATTATCTAAAATGATATCGTTAATCTGAGTCGTGATTTAATTCTCGGCTCAGATTGTTTCTTTACTTTGCTGTTTTTGTATAAACGTACTTATTGGAGCATATTTTGAATTCTTTAATTGGTAACTCTGCTAAGAGCAAGTCCGGAGTAGCTAACTCTGAACGTATTTTGCCAGTAAAAAAGCCAGGACCTATTATTGCCGGAGTCATTGTAGCTGTAATAGCATGTTCGCTTCTTTACAGTATTATTACTAACCCTCGTTTTGAATGGCAAGTAGTCGGAATATATCTAATAAGCGATAATGTGCTTTCTGGTATTGGCTGGACGTTGCTTCTTACGCTAATTGCTATGGTAATTTCAATCGTGTTTGCTGTAGGCTTAGCGATGATGCGTAAGTCAGTTAATCCTGTGCTTCGTGGCGTAAGTTGGTTCTTTATTTGGTTTTTCCGTGGTACTCCTGTTTATACGCAGCTTGTATTTTGGGGCATGTTTGCGGTTCTTGTGCCGAGAATTAGTATTGGTATTCCTTTTACTTCTGTAGAATTTTGGTCTATTGATTCTAATGTGATTATGACTTCTCTTACTGCTGCTGTAGTTGGTTTGTCTTTGAATGAATCCGCTTATTTGTCGGAAATTGTTCGCGCAGGATTGGAAGCTGTCGATAGTGGACAAGTTGAAGCTGCTAAGGCTCTTGGAATGGGTAGAGCTTTAACTATGAGGCGTATAATTCTTCCTCAAGCAATGCGTATTATTGTTCCTCCGCTTGGTAACGAAACAATCGGTATGCTAAAAACGACTTCGTTAGTTCTTGCAGTTCCGTTTACTCTTGAATTGCAATTTGCTACAAATGCTATTGCTAACCGTATCTATAAACCAATTCCGCTTCTTCTTGTTGCGAGTATTTGGTATTTGATTATTACTTCCATTTTGATGGTTTTGCAATACATGCTCGAGAAGCATTTTGCTAAAGGTTTTGAAGCAAGAGATATTGTAAAGCATGCTCAACTTAATACTGATTCTGATCAGCGCGGCGATCAATCATTAGATGCTAAACGGAAAAATGTTAAAGGACGAAATGATGCTGCTATGCTCGGATTTAATGCCTGAATAAACGCATAATAGCTTAAATTTTAAATATTTTTCTTTGTAAACTTTAAATTTTGCATGAAACAAACAAATTGGATGTGAATAAATGGTAGAAGCAAAATCTAATCTTCCTGCGGTTGCTATTAACGACGTGCAGAAATCTTTCGGTCAATTGCATGTACTTAACGGTATTAATATGACAGTGAATCCAGGTAGCGTAACAGTTATTTTGGGTCCGTCCGGTTCTGGAAAATCGACGTTATTGCGTTTAATTAATCAACTAGAAACTTTGACTGCAGGAAATATAAGTATTTATGGCGAGCGCATCGGTGTAAAGCAAGTAATGCATAAAGGTGAGAAATGTCTGCAGGCTCTTAACGACAAAGAAATTGCTCAACAGCGTGCGAAGCTTGGCATGGTATTCCAGCGTTTTAATTTATTCCCTCATATGACGGCTTTAGAAAACGTTATGGAAGCTCCTGTTCATGTTATGCATATGAAAGCTCAAGAAGCGCGCGATTTAGCTATTGAAGAACTAAAGCGAGTTGGCATGGATGAGCGTATGAACCATTATCCTGCAGAACTTTCAGGCGGTCAGCAGCAGCGCGTTGCAATTGCTCGCGCTCTTGCTATGAAACCGGAAATTATGCTATTTGACGAGCCAACATCTGCGCTAGATCCAGAGCTTGTAGGTGAAGTGTTAACCGTTATGCGAAATCTTGCTAAAGATGGCATGACTATGATTGTAGTAACTCACGAAATTGGTTTTGCGCGTGAGGTTGCAGATCAGGTTGTGTTTATGGATGGCGGTGTCATAGTTGAGCAGGGTAGTGCAGATATTATTACTAATCCGCAAACTGATCGTTTTAAAGATTTCCTAAATCACGTATTGTAATTTACGTAAGAAACGTATCTTATTTATGTAGTTTTGCATAGTTTTTGTGTGCTTCTCTGGCGTGCACTCGCTCGCATAACGTACAATAGAAGATTATGTGTGGCATTGTAGGATACGCAGGTTTTGGAAAAGTTTGTGCAAAACCTTTAGAAGTTTGTTTAGGTGGGTTAGAGCGTCTAGAATATCGCGGATATGACTCTTCGGGCGTAGCTTTAGTTGCTCCTGGGATGAAATGTGCGACTGTGAGAAAGAAAGCTGGTCGTTTATCTGTTCTTCGCAATGATATTGATGCAAACCCTATGCCTGAGGCGAGTGCAGCTATTGGTCATACTCGTTGGGCTACTAATGGTGCTCCTTGTGACATTAATGCGCATCCTCATACTAGTGCAGATGGCAAAATCGCGCTTATTCATAATGGCATTATTGAAAATGCTGTTGTATTAAAAGAGCAGCTTCACGAAGAAGGATACGAATTTTCTTCTCAAACAGATACTGAAGTTGCTGCAAAATTACTTGGCAAAATTGCGAATGATATTGTAAACGAAACTGGTAAGCCTGATTTATTCACAGCTCTTCGTCGTACTGCAAAAATGTTAAAAGGAGCTTTCACATTACTTGCTGTTGACGTTCGTCAGCCTGGTATTGTGGCTGCTGTTCGTCACGATTCGCCTTTGGTCGTAGGTCTTGGAGACGGTGAATATTTCCTTGGCTCTGACGTTGCAGCTTTTGTTGCTTATACGGATCGAGTCTTGGAAGTTGGTCAAGATCAAGCTGTGTGCATTGGAGATGTAGATGGCAGCGGCAAGGCATCTTTGCTTCTAACTGATTTTGACAATAATATTGTTGAAAATCCTACTTGTTTTACGGTTGATTGGGATGCTTCTGCAGTAGAAAAAGGCGGTTGGGATTCCTTTATGGATAAGGAAATTCATGAGGATCCACATGCTGTCGCTGACACTTTGCGAGGTCGCTTTGATGCGCAAGGAAATATTGTGCTAGATGAAGTGCATATTAGCCAAGATGTTTTGCGTTCAATAGATAAAATTATTGTTGTTGCTTGCGGAACTGCAAGTTATGCCGGATTGGTTGCAAAATATGCTATCGAGCATTGGGTTCGTGTGCCTGTAGAAGTTGAATTAGCGCATGAGTTTAGATATCGTGATCCTATTTTGACTCATCGCACGCTGGTTGTTGCTATTTCGCAATCTGGTGAAACAATGGACACGCTTATGGCTTTGCGCCATGCGCGCGAGCAAGGTAGTCGAGTTCTTGCAATTTGCAATACGCAAGGTTCTAGCATTCCGCGCGAATCTGATGCAGTTCTTTACACGCATGCAGGTCCAGAAATAGCAGTTGCATCTACTAAAGCTTTTGTTGCGCAAATAGTTGCAGCCTATATGCTTGGTCTGTTTTTGGCGCAAGTAAAAGGCACTATGTATCGCGACGAAATTCAGCAAATCGTTGCGCAATTAAAAGAGATGCCGGATAAAATTCAGCATGTACTTGATACACAATCTGAATCAATTATGAAAGCTGCTGAGCATACTCTGGAAGCTAAATCTTTCCTTTTCTTAGGTCGACATGTTGGATATCCTGTTGCGCTAGAAGGTGCGTTGAAGCTTAAGGAAATTGCGTATACGTTTACTGAAGGTTTTGCTGCGGGTGAGCTTAAGCACGGTCCTATTGCGCTTGTAGATGAAGGTGAGCCGGTAGTTGTGATTGTGCCATCTTCTCGCGGTCGTGATGTGCTTCATGCGAAAGTTATTTCTGGAATTGAAGAAGTTAAAGCGCGCGGAGCTTTCACTATAGCTGTTGCAGAAGAGGGTGATCCAGATGCTTCTCGCTATGCAGATATTGTGTTCTGGCGTCCTAAATGTGCGACTTTGCTAAGTCCTCTTGTAGATGTAGTTGCATTGCAATTATTTGCAATGGATATGGCAAAGTTAAAAGGTTATGATGTTGATAAGCCTCGTAATCTTGCAAAGTCTGTAACTGTTGAGTAAGCGCATAACAACGTTGAGTAACATAAAGTAACGGATGGCAAATCTTATGTCTGCATTTGCAAGAATTTTGCAACAACGCAATCATTTTGGACGCTTGCTTCTGTCGATACTTTGTGTTTTTTCTTTGCTGTTTTCTTGCGGATGCGGAACTAAAGATTCTAGAACTCAAATTAGTGTTTGGTCTTGGGAACCAAGCATGAAACGACTTGCTGAAGAATTTGAATTACATAATCCAGATGTTCATGTAACTGTAAAAGATACTAGCGGATATAGCAATCTTAATAGTGCTATTCAAGATGGCTATGGTGTGCCAGATATTGTTCAATTAGAATATTTTGCTCTTCCGCAATATGCTGTAAGTGGACAGCTTTTAGATATTACTGATCGTGTGAAAAATACTCGCACATTCTATACTCCTGGAACATGGTCTTCTGTGCAACTTGGTGGACGTGTTTACGGTTTGCCGATGGATTCTGGCCCAATGGCTTGGTTTTATAATGATGACGTGTTTAAGCAGGCTGGTGTAGATGCCACAAAAATACACACTTGGGAAGATTACCGTCACGCTGCTCGTAAGCTTAAAGATATCGGTGTGTATATTGCAGCAGACTCAGGTGACGCAAGTTTTTATAACGCTATGATTTGGCTTGCAGGTGGACACCCGTTTATGACTTCTCATGATGGGAAAACAGTTACTGTTAGATTGAGCAAAGATAAGGGTACTGAAGAGTTTACAAAGTTCTGGCAATCAATGATTGATGAAGGATTGATTGACATTAGAACTACAACTTGGAGTCAACGCTGGAAGAACGGTGTTGGAGCTGGCAAGATTGCTTCTGTTTTCTCAGGAGCCTGGATGCCGTCTTTGCTTCTGGAAAATGTGCCTGGAACTGCAGGATTGTGGAAGGTGACGAATGTGCCAACTATGCACGGAGAAAAGCGTAATGCAGAAATGGGCGGTTCTTCGTTATCTGTGCTTAAATCGAGTCGTAAGCCTGAAGCAGCAATGCGATTTGTGAATTTTGTATGCCATGATATGCATGGAATTCGTACTCGTGTCAATGGTGGAGCGTTTCCTGCAGATGTTGTTACGCTTAGAGATAAGTCATTTTTAGATAGAGCTACTATTCGTGATTCACGAGGCATTGATATACCTTATTTTGGCGGCCAGAAGTTTAATCGTGTATTTGCAGATGCCGCTAATCGCGTGGATACGGGATACAGGTATTTGCCTTTTGAAGTGTATTCGCGAAGTGATTTTAGAGCAACTATGGGTCAAGCATATGACTGGAGTGTTAAATCTTTAGCTAGATTAAACGTGCAAGCCATGATTGATGCTGGTGTTACTCAAGATGATGGAAGTAAATTGTGGCTTCCAGATGATCCTGGTAAACGTATTTCTTTAAAAGATGGTCTTTTATTGTGGGAAAAAGATCTTCAAGAATATGGTTACAATCAAGGATTTGTAGTTAGATAATTTCGTAACGTATTAAAATTAAGTGATTTCGTAAAAGCAGCTTAATTTTGCGTAAAAGTAAGATCATTAGCAAAAGTAGTATAAATACAATAGGATAGTATAAATACACATACAATACGTGCGCGCATGATTGCAGATTAACTTAATTAATCCGTAAATGCCAATATAGGAAGTAGACACACATGTTATTAGCAGTAGACATTGGTAATACGAATATTGTGCTGGGTTTTTTGGAAAATAACCAAATTGTTGGCACTTATCGTATGACAACAAAGTCTAATCATACATCAGACGAGTATGGCATTATGATTGCGCAATTTTTGCATTTAAGCGGATTTACAATAAACGATGTTGAAGATGTTATCGTTGCTTCTGTTGTGCCGAAAGTTATGCATTCATTCCGCGCTAGTATTATCAAATTTCTTCATATTGATCCTATGATTGTAGGTCCTGGTGTTAAAACCGGTATGAATATTCGTATTGATGAGCCAAGAACTCTTGGCGCGGATTGTTTAGCTGATTGTGTTGGTGCGTTTAGTGAGTATGGAGGATCTGTATTAGTTATTGATTTTGGTACGGCAACAACTTATAACTATATAGATAAAAGTGGTGCTATTACTTGCGGACTTATTTGCACAGGTATTCGTACTGCAGCTGCGGCACTTTGGGATAACACGGCTCAGCTTCCAGAAGTGGAAATAGCTAGACCGCAGTCTGTTCTTGCAAAATCTACTAAACTCGCAATGCAAGCTGGATTATATTACAGCTTCTTGGGTGGAATTGAGCGTACAATTGCACAATTTAAAACTGAAATAGACGAGCCATTTAAGGTAGTTGCTACTGGTGGCTTGGGTAGGCTTTTTGAAAATGACGTGCAATCGATTGACTATTACGATCCGGATCTTATTTTCAAAGGTATGGCTTCGATTTATCAACGAAACTTGCGCTAATAGTAAATATCGTTTATTTGTTGTTTTTTGCTCCAAACGTGGGTAATTTTGCTCGTGCTTGGAGGGCTTTGGGTTGTGTTGTGCTCCAAATGTGAGGGAGGTCTGCCTTCGTCGATAAATATGAAGGCAGGATAGTTTTCGTTCTGTGTCAATGTTCAGAATCAAAAACCTCCGCAAATATTGCTACTTGCGAAGGTTTGTATGTAACTTATTTAAGATTTACGCTTTAACTGGCGCTTTACTTACGTTTTTATTTGCAAATTCGATTACAAATCCAGGAAAAGCTGATGGATTCGCATATCGTCGTCAAGCTCCGGGTGGAAGGATGTGCCGATTTGCTTTCCTTGGCACGCGGCGACAACATGACCATCTACAGTTGCAAGAGCTTTGGCATTAGAGCCTACTTCTGCAATGTAAGGCGCGCGAATAAACGTCATCGGCACATTGCCTAGCTCACCAAATTCAGCCTCGCAATGGAAGCTTCCGAGCTGGCGTCCGTAAGCATTGCGTTTAACTGTTACGTCTAAAGTGCCAAAACCGTTTACTTCGTCACCTTCCACGTTTTTCGCAAGCAAAATCAAACCTGCGCAAGTGCCAAGAACAGGCATCCCTCCTGCAATGCGCTCGCGCAAAGGTTCGAGCATATTTTGCTCACGAAGAAGCTTAGCTTGCACAGTGCTTTCGCCGCCCGGAAGTACTAAGCGGTCAAAAGACTGCTCCAAGTCGCGCGCTTGACGAAGTTCAATAACGTGCGCGCCTAATTTTTCAAGCATTAAGCGATGTTCAAGAAAAGCACCTTGAACAGCTAAAACTGCTACAGTATGAGCGGAGTTATCAGTATTGGTAGGTGAGTTTGACAAAATCACTCGCCTCGCTCAGCCATTAAAAGCTTGATTTCCTGCTCGTTAATGCCAACCATAGCTTCGCCCAAGTTTTCGGAAAGTTGAGCAATCATCTTGGCATCCTTGTAATTAGTTACAGCCTTAACGATTGCGGCAGCGCGCTTTGCTGGGTCTCCAGACTTAAAGATGCCGGAGCCAACGAATACGCCTTCGGCACCAAGCTGCATCATTAAAGCAGCGTCGGCTGGGGTAGCAACGCCGCCGGCTGCGAAGTTAACAACAGGAAGCTTGCCGTTTTGTGCAACGTATTTTACGAGTTCGAAAGGCACGCGCAAATTTTTGGCTTCTTCAAAAAGCTCATCCTCGCGCATGCTTGTAAGCTTACGAATTGCGGAATTCATCATGCGCATGTGACGCACAGCCTGAATCACGTCTCCAGTTCCAGGCTCGCCCTTAGTGCGAATCATGGAAGCACCTTCGTTAATTCGGCGCAAAGCTTCGCCCAAATCCTTAGCACCGCAAACGAAAGGCACAGCAAAATCGCGCTTATTGATGTGATACACGTCGTCGGCTGGAGAAAGCACTTCGCTTTCGTCGATGTAGTCGATCTCGATAGCTTCAAGCACTTGTGCTTCAACAAAGTGACCGATGCGGCATTTTGCCATAACAGGAATAGACACAGCCTCTTGAATGCCGTGAATCATTGCTGGGTCGCTCATACGAGAAACGCCGCCGGCTGCGCGAATATCAGCAGGAATACGTTCCAAAGCCATAACTGCGCACGCGCCAGAATCCTCAGCAATTCGCGCCTGCTCTGGGGTGGTGACATCCATAATCACGCCGCCTTTAAGCATTTGTGCCAGTTGACGGTTCAATGCTGTACGGTCTTCGCCGCTTTTGTTTTGCGGATCCGAGGATTCGTTCACAGTTACCGTAGTATTCAAGTTCTCAGCCATCATTCCTCGCTTTAGCTTTAACATATGAGCTTTAACATATGAGATACGTGTATGCATCTTAATATTTCGTGAATTTGCGCGCTTCTACGCTTTAATCTTATGTCGATTATTGCGTACGTTTGCAAGTTTACGTTCTGTTGGAATTTAACCACATTCGTAGGATATATCTCATATGTATTGGTATAAAAATATTACAAAAATATACAAAATATGATTTGATTTTTTGGACGCGCCATAGGTGAGACTGGCTTGTCAATCGACTACGATTAGTAATGCAGTCGACTTGTATTTGGGTTTATGTGGTATGCAAATAGTTATGTTTGCAAATGTGCATTTCCAATAAAGCGGCGAGCTATAAGACAAAAATAAATAAAGAATAAATAAAAAAATAAATAATAATAAATAAATAATGTTTATATGCCATTAAGAAAGGTTTATGGTATGGCTAACAGCAAACCTGAGGAAAGCGTGCACGAAGAAAACGGCGCGACTGAAAAATTCTCCGGTAAAACTAACAATGAGACTAATAAAAGCACTTCTTTCGCTGCGAGCACTGACTCTTCGCTGAATGAAGCTGAAAAATATGCTTATTCAGGCTCGAAACGCAAAATGGGCAAGATCTGGCTATTTAGCTTAGCTATTGTTTTGGTAGTAGTGTTTAGTGCAATTTTTGCAACTCTTACTACATCTAATAAACCAAATAAATCAAATTCAGTATCGGAAATTTCGAACAAAACTATATCTATAGGTCTAAAGTTAGCTCCTACGAATCTTGATATCCGTAATCAATCAGGTTCCTCACTCGACCAGTTGCTTATTGGTAACGTGTATGAAGGCTTAGTTGCTCGCAATGCTACTAATCAGGTAGTTCCTTCGTTAGCTCAAAGCTGGGAAGTAAGTAAAGATGGTTTGCGTTACACATTCCACATGCGTAAGGGTGCTGTATTTTCTAACGGCAATAAGCTTACTGCGCATGATGCAGAATGGTCGTTTAGCGAGCTTATTGCTAAAAAATATCGCGGCTCTAACATGGTTGGAAAAGTTGAGTCTGCTAAAGCAAAAGATGATTACACGTTTGAAATCACTCTTAAAGAGCCAAATGCTAAGCTTTTGTGGGCACTTTGCAGTCGTTCAGGTTTAGTTTTTGATAAAAGCGCAAAGTATGATGCAAAAACTCAAGCAGTTGGTTCTGGACCGTATTTAATTGACAAATTTGTGCCAAATGATCGTGTTGTTTTAAAAGCAAATCCGCGTTATAAAGGTATTCATCGTGCGCAAACTAATAAGATAGTAGTTCGCTATTTTGTTGACGATAACGCAGCGGTTGACGCACTTTCTTCCGGTTCTGTGCAAGCATTAGCTCCTATTTCTGGTCAACTTGCTAAGCCTTTTAAAGATGATTCCAAGCGTTACGATGTCAGTGCAGGTAATGGCACAGATAAATTTGTTCTAGCTATGAATATGAAAGGCGAACGTACTAAGGATAAGCGCGTGCGCAAAGCTATTCGTTACGCGATTGATCACAAGCAAATTATTGCATCTCGTGGCGGCACGGATTTAGCTCTTGGTGGTCCAATTCCTTCTCTTGACCCTGGTTATGAGGATTTAACTAAGCTGTATCCTCATGATTTGCAGCGCGCTAAGGAGCTAATGAAGGAAGTCGGATTTGACGAATCTCATCCTATGGATTTGACGCTTACTTATCCGAATATTTACGGCACGCAAATTGGCGATCAGCTGCGCTCGCAATTGAAGCCTATTGGAATCAATTTGAAAGTTAATATTGTTGAGTTTACTACTTGGCTTCAAGATGTTTATAAGAATAAGCAGTATGATTTGTCGATGGTTGATCACAATGAGAGTCACGATTTTGGGCAGTGGGCGGATCCTACGTATTACTACGGTTACGACAATAAGCAAGTCCAGGATTTGTATGCTAAAGCTATGCTTTGTGCGGATCCTAAAGAGTCAAATAAATTGCTTGCTAAAGCTGCGCGAATTATTAGCGAGGATGCTCCTGCTGATTGGCTGTTTAACTATCGCGTTGTAACTGCGAAAATGAAGAATCTTGAAGGAATGCCTTTTGACATGAATCAAGAGATTTTGCCGCTATACAACCTGCGGCTTAACTGATTTTGTGTTAGCTGTGCGCGACGACCTGCCTTCGCGCATAGAGCGTAGCGCGCGAAGGCAACTCGGAGCGCCGAGCTTGCTCAAGTTGAAAGCACAGTGTGCTTTCAGCGCAAGCGAGGTCTGCCTCCGTCTCGATTGACGAAGGCAGGGAAGACTCACATGTGGGCACATTGGGAATTTGGTTGTGGTTGTGTACGCTGACGACCTGCCTTCGCGCATAGAGCGTAGTGTGCGAGCGTAATCCGCGCGAGCGTCTCAAAATATGCAAAATGAGACACTCGCGCAGCGCGCAAACTGCACTAGTGCCCGAATTTGTGTATTTGTGGTGCGTTTCGACTAGAAGAACATAGAAAGGAGGCATTTTATGTTTCGCATGATTTGCTACAGAGTATTGCTGTTTACTCTTGCTTTACTTGGTATTTCTGTAGTTATTTTCATATCGTTACGTGTACTTCCGGGCGATGTTGCGCAAGTTATGGCCGGCTTAAACGCTCCTAGCGGAAAAGTAGAGGAGCTTAGAGCAGAACTTGGTATTAATAAACCACTTTTTACGCAGTATGTTGACTGGATTTGTGGTGTTTTCCGCGGTGACTTTGGCGTGTCTATGTTAACTGGTCGTTCTGTAAGTTCAACTATTGCGATGCGTGCTTCTATTACTTTTCCGCTGATTCTTTTGGGTCTGTTTATTGCTTTAGTAGTTGGTATTTCACTTGGATGTTTGCAAATTACTCATGAAGGCAAACTTTCACAGGCAATTATGCGCTTTTTGGCTATTACAGCAGGCTCTGTTCCAGCATTATGGGGTTGCATGCTACTTATTTTGCTATTAGGACGCGGTATTGGTGTGTTCAGTTTGTTGCCAACTCAAGGTTTCCCTACAGATGGCTGGAGCGAATTTCCTGAAGCTTTTGCGTCTCTTCTTATTCCGGCTCTTACAGTAGGACTTATTGTTGGATCTAGTTTTATGCGTTACACTGCTGCAACTGTTGAAAATATTGTTAAAAGTGAAGTAGCTTCTCAAGCTATGGCTTGCGGAATGACTCGCAAACAAGTTGTGTGGCGTGTTGGTTTGCGACTTGCTCTTCCTCAACTTGTATCTGTTATTGGTTTAACTTTCGCTCATATGGTTATGGGCGTGATGGTTATTGAAAACCTGTTTTCCTTACCTGGTATTGGTACGGGAATGGTTCGAGATGTTGGTTTGCGCGATCTAATTGCAGTGCAAGGTGAGCTTTTTATGCTTGCTGCGCTGTTCTTACTAATCGGCTTTGTAGTTGACATTACCCATCGACTACTTGACCCTAGGTTATCTAAAGATAGTTTGAATTAATTTCCTATTGTTGAATCTAACATGCGAATAAGGTGAGTTTTTATGTGCAATATGTCTAAAAAAAGTATCAAAGTAAAATCTACTTTGTTTAAGCGCATATGGAATGCTACTTTCGGTAAATTTGTGTGTTTAACGTTTGCAATATGGTTTTTTGTTGCTTTGCTTTCGCTTTTATGGACTCCGTACTCACTTTTAGAAACTAATGGTTTTAAAGTATGGCAGAAGCCGTCTTTTTCGCATTGGCTTGGCACGGACGGCACTGGTTCAGATATGCTTAGTTGGCTTATGGCAGGTTCAAGAATTGAGCTGATTCTCGTTTTTTCTACTGTTCTAGTTGCTACTTGTATTGGGTTTATTGTTTTGAGCTTTATGATTTCTAGTTCACAAATTGTTCGCACAATAAGCATTATGTCTGTTGACGCATTGATTTCTATTCCAACTGTTTTAATTGCGCTTATACTTGCAGTTCCGTTTGGAGCTAGTGTTGTTGTGATTGTTATTGCTTGTGGAACTGGCTATGGCTTGAATTTAGCACGTATTGTACGACCTAGTGCGCAGCTTGCGTTGCAATCTGATTATGTGACTTCAGCTGTTTTGCAAGGTTCCTCGCGTAAATATGTTCTTATTCATCATGTTTTACCAAATATTATTCCTGTTGCTTTTGTTGAGCTTTCTCTTTCTGCAGGAACTGTTATTTTGGCTGAAAGTGGCTTAACATACTTGGGTATTGGTGTTCCTTCTGGAGTTCCTAGCTGGGGGCGCGTGTTGGCTACTTCTGTTTCGTTAATTCACGTAAATCCTTTATCGGTTGTCTGGCCGGGTTTGATTGTGACTGTGGTTGTTGTTGCTCTTAATCTTTTTGGTGACGTATTGCGCAAAGTTTTAGATCCTTCATCAAAAAGTACGAATAAAGTAGGGGAAAAATGAGCTTAAATATTCAAAATCTCACGCTAAAACTTGGCGGAAAACTAATTCTTGACAACGTATCAATTGAGATTTCTGACGGTGAGCGTGTTGGCTTAGTTGGTTCCTCTGGCTCTGGCAAATCTATGCTAATTCGAGCTATAACTGGATTATTGCCGTCAAATGCTGAAATTTCAGGCTCTTGTATGCTTGGCAATTTTCAAACAGTGAAAGCAAAAGATGAAAATTTAGCTTCTATTCGCGGAAAATACGTTGGTGTAGTATTTCAGCAGGCTAATAGAGCGCTTAATCCAATGTTAAGCGTTGAAAAACAAATTTCTTTGCCTTTGCGAATACATTACAATCTAGATGATGACGATATTCACAATCGAGTATGCATGATGCTTGAAAAAGTAGGGTTGTCGAAAAATCTCGCATCTAAACGCACGTTTGAGCTTTCTGGAGGTCAACAGCAGCGAGTTGGTATTGCTACAGCTTTGATTACTTCTCCGCGTTTGATTTTGGCTGATGAGCCTACTACCGCGCTTGACTCGGTTACACAAAGTGAAGTTGTGCGAATGCTTGCTTCACTTGTAGATGATATGGGCGCTTCAATGCTTTTTGTAACGCACGATTTTTCTGTGCTTTCGCATGCTGCTAATCGTTGCTATGTGCTTGATTCTGGGCGTGTGGTCGATAGTGAAAATATTAAGAATTTGCTTGATAATCCGCGTATTTCTTCTACTAAACAATTAGTGAGTGCTGCTAAAAAGTTGACTTTTAGAGCGCAAAATTTAGGTTCTAAAAATTTAGATTCTGTAAAAGTGGGTTCTGCAAATGTTGATTTTGCAAATACTGGTTCTGCAAACGTTGATTCTAAGAAATTTAATTCCCGTATTGGCAATAGTGAAGAAAATTCGCTTATAAATGCAAAAAATATTCACGTTATTTTAGGTCGCGCAAAAACTCGTGCTGAAGTGTTAAGAGGCGTAGATTTAAATCTTAATATCGGCGAATCTTTGGCGATTATTGGCGGATCTGGTTCCGGCAAAACAACTCTTATACGCGCTATGTTGGGGCTTGAAACTCTTTGCGAAGGAAACGTTACTTATTGCGGTGAAATTGTAAATAATGCCAATTTATTAGAAGTAAATAAAAATGCTTGTACGCTTATGAGACGCGAATCGTCGCTTGTATTTCAGCATCCGTTTGCCGCATTGGATCCACGCTGGACAGTTCAAAAAAGTGTTGCTGAGCCTCTTAGAATATGGCAAAAATCGCTTAAATTAGACGATGCAACTATTGAGCAGCGTGTTTGTGAAATGCTGAAATTAGTAGGCTTAAAACCTGAAGATTTTTTGGAACGTCATCCTCACGAGCTTTCTGGCGGTCAAGCGCAATGTGTTTGTATTGCTCGCGCATTAATCAATAATCCTCGAGTTTTGCTTGCTGACGAGCCTATGAGTGCAATTGATGTTGCGGAAAGAACTCGCATTTTAGACGCTTTTGCATCCATTCGCTCCGAGCGTAAAAGCATGTCATGCATATTTGTAAGTCATGATTTGGGTATGATCCGGCATTTAGCAACGCGAGTTATTGTTCTTAATGAAGGAAAAGTTGTGGAATGTGGCAGTGTAAATGATGTGCTCAATAATCCACAAAATGACTACACTCGTGCTCTTGTAAACGCAGCAATCATGTAAATAAATCTTTCTACTAATAAATCTTTCAACTAATTAGGCAACTACCGTCTACTATAGAAGTACTCACTACGTTAAAGAGTACGTTGTTTATTGTGTAGTTAAGTGAAGGGAATACTTATGAATAAGCAGGATGCGTCTAGACCTAGACCAGAAAGTTTTGAACTAGATCATACTAAAGTAAAAGCACCTTATGTGCGCTATATCAATACGCAAAAAGGTCCTAATGGGGATGTTATTTCCAACTATGATATTCGTTTAACGCAGCCTAATGAGGAAGCGATTCCTACTGCAGCTTTGCACACAATTGAGCATATGATTGCAGTGTTACTTCGTGAGCGTATTGATGGCTATATTGATTGCTCGCCTTTTGGCTGCAGAACTGGTTTTCATCTGCTAACTTGGGGCGAACACAGCACAGAAGATGTGGCGCGCGCTTTAAAGGAATCTCTTGAGTTTATTGCGTTTAATGCCACCTGGGATGATGTTCCTGCAACAACTATTGAATCTTGCGGCAACTATAGAGACCACAGTTTATTTGGTGCTAGTCAATGGTGTAAAGATATTCTAGCGAAGGGAATTAGTTCGGATCCTTTTGAGCGCAAACTTGTGTAAGTAATAATTAGCTAATTTTGCGTGATTTTATTTGGTTTCTTTTAGAGGTTGGCATGGAAGATATAACATTGAGAAAAGCAACTCTTGGTGACTTGCGAAATATTGAGCATATTTATGAAAATGCTCGCAAATTTATGCGTGTTACAGGCAATCCTCATCAGTGGGGGAATAGTTTTCCACTTGTTTCAAGTGTTATTGAGGATATTCGTTTAAAACGTTTCTATTTGATTGTTGACGAGGATCCAGAATCGCATAACGAGCGTATTTTAGCGCAATTCGCATTATGCGAAGGTGTTGATGAAGTGTATGCCAGTATTGACGGTGCATGGCTTGATGATATTTCCCCTTATGTAACAATTCACCGCTTAGCATCTTCGGGAATAAAACCAAAAATGGCAACAGCGTGCTTGCATTGGGTGCAGCAAAACTATAATAATGTACGCATTGATACGCATCCAGATAACGTGATTATGCAAAAAGTAATTACGCGTGCAGGGTTTAGTCGTTGTGGATTGGTCGTTATTCCAGATCGTGCGCACAGTGCAGTACGTATTGCATACCAATGGGTGCAAACACTTAATCATGTCATATGAAATGCGCATGTGTTCTTAAAAAGCTTATGGAGAGTATGCAAAAGAGCATGTAGCATTAAAGCATACTAAATCAGTTAGGTGAGTTATGAGTACAGATTTAAGTAATGCGGCAAGTAATAGTGCACGTAATGCGGCAATGTTAGAAGCAAACTATGCTCGCACGTTAAGCGTATACCCTGGGCAAGTAATTGTCGATTTGAAGGCGCTTCGAGACAATATGCGTACTTTGGTTGAGCGCGTTTCGCAAGATTTGCAGCCTAGTCAGAATGCGCCGGAAGTTATGGGAGTCGTAAAAGCAGACGGATACGGTCACGGGCTTGTTCCTAGTGCGCTCGCGGCTTTGGCTGGAGGTGCTACTTGGCTTGGCACAGCTCAACCGTACGAAGCGTTGCGTTTGCGTGCAGCTGGTATTGATTCTAGCCGTTGCCATATTCTCACTTGGCTTACTAGCGCTCCAACTACGAGATTTGCAGATCTGATTACAGCAGATATCGATATTTCAGTAGGCTCTGTTGACTCTCTTGATGCTGTAGCTTTTGCTGCACGAAAGTTAGGTAAACCTGCTCGCGTGCACGTAAAAGTCGATACTGGTTTTGGACGAAACGGTTTTACGCCAGAAGGTTTTAGTGCCGCTCTAGAAAAATTGCAACAATACTCTAGTGAAGGCGTAATTGAGGTTATTGGCCAATGGAGTCACTTAGCTGTGGCAGATTCTCCTGATGTTCCAGAATTTGTAGATGCAACCGACCGGCAAATCCAACAATTCCACGAGTTTACAAATCGCATGAAAGAAGCATCTGTGGCACCTAAAATCCGCCATTTAGCGAATACTGCTGCAACGCTTAATCGTCCAGAAATTCGTTTTGAGCTTGTTAGACCAGGAATTGGTTTGTATGGATACGAGCCGGATCCTGCAATGGGGGATTCTCAAACTTATGGATTGCAACCAGCTATGACGCTTCAAGCGCAACTTGGCACTGTAAAAGCTGTAGAAGAAGGGCATGGAATTTCCTACGGGCGCACGTATTTAACTCCAAATAATACGAGTACTGCTATTGTGCCGCTTGGTTACGCTGACGGAATTTTGCGATCTGCTTCCGGATTTGATATGCAAGGTGCGCGTCATGTTGATAAGCAGGGCGGACCGGTTAGAGTAGAAACCAATAAAGGTGCGCGAATTTTGAATGTTTCAGGGCGAGTTTGCATGGATCAGTTCATAGTTGATTTAAAAGGCGATGCTGCAGAGTTAGGCGTCCGAGAAGGCGATACTGTAACGCTTTTTGGTCCTGGAAGAGGTGTGGAATTTGCTGAGCCTACTGCCGACGATTGGGCAGAAGCTGCAGGAACAATCAGCTACGAAATCATGACTGGAATCGGACCTCGCGTGCCGCGGCTTTACCGCAATGCTTACGAAGTGCTATCTTCTAGCGATATTGCAAAATTGGACGCAAAAAGTCTTATATAGCTTGTTGCTGCTTGGTTTTTTAGAAGGTTAAATTAGCCTTAATTGCAAATAAAAGAGGTGCTGTATGTGCAACGAAGTAATTGCATCGGATAATGAGATCGTTGGCGAATACGATTTGCATGATACTGAGCGCTGGGCGAGTGAGCCTCATCACACTCGTGTGAGAACGCCTTTTGAACGAGATCGTGCGCGAATCATACACTCATCTGCGCTACGTCGATTGGGTGCAAAAAGCCAGGTTTTAGTTGCGGGTTCGGATGATTTTGCTCGAACTCGCTTGACACATACTTTGGAAGTTGCGCAAATTGGTAGGCAAATTGCAGCAATGCTTGGATGCGATCCGGATGTTGTTGATTGCGCTTGCTTATCGCACGACTTAGGGCACCCACCATTTGGCCATAACGGAGAACGCGCGCTCGCAGAATTAGCGAAAAATATTGGTGGATTTGAAGGAAACGCACAAACTCTTCGCTTACTTACGCGCTTAGAACCGAAAGTTTTTCGCGAAAACGGTAGAAGTGCAGGAGTAAATCTTACGCGCGCAGCATTAGATGCTGCAGTGAAGTATCCGTGGGGATTAGAAGAAGCAAAAGCGCACGATAAAGGCGAGCGTGATTTGAAATTCTGTGTGTATCCGGATGATCGAGATGTGTTTGAATGGCTGAAAATTGGTGCTCCACGCGAAGCAAAACCAATGGAATGTCAAATAATGGATCTTTCAGACGACATTGCTTACAGTGTGCACGATATTGAGGATGCGATTGTAACTGGCGCTTTTAACCCTGCTTTAGTTGCGGATTCAAAAGTTGTAGATGAAGTTATTGAAGAAACCCATGCATGGTATGGTGAACGTTGGGATGTAGATAAACTTTTGGATGCTTTGAAACGTTTGCGCTCGCTTCACATGTTTCCTAATTCTTTCGACGGTTCTCGTCGAGCGCTAGCGCAGTTGAAAAATATTACTAGTGCTCTTATTGGTCGTTTTGCAAGCTCTGTTGAGCACGCTACGCGTGAGCGTTATGGCAACGGTCCGCTTGTTCGCTACCGCGCAAACCTTGTGATTCCGGAAAATACTTCCTACGAAATTGTGATGCTGAAAAGCTTAGCTGTGCACTTTATAATCGCTCCTCGCGAGCGTGAAGTTTATAAGCGCGAACAGAAAATTTTGACAGATTTAGTAGAAGTATTTATGAGCAAGTCGCCGCGCTCGCACGATGCAATGGAGGAAGTATTCGTGGGAGATTGGAACGAGTGCACTAACGATGATGAGCGTCTTCGTGTTGCAATCGACCAGGTGGCAAGTCTTACAGACGGTTCTGCTACAACTCTTCACGCGGCTTTGTGCTAGGTGCTTTTGCTAAGTGCTTTGTTCTGGGTGAGCTGTGAGTGTAGATTTGTTGTAAAGACTAAAGTGTGCGAAGAAGGTTGAGAATGTTTTGTGCAAATTGCGGGAATAAGATTGATGAAGGTAACAAGTTCTGCAGTTTTTGTGGAGCTGTTGTTGAAAGCGATGTAGCCGATTCATACAGCTCATTAAACTCGTCCAACTTATCAAGCTCGTCGCAATCTCATAATTCCTTCAAATTCGACCCTCTTCATAATCGCAAGCAACTCATAATTATGATTACGAGCATTATTCTTGCAATCGCGCTTGTAATTACAGGCACTGTTTTATATTGCGTAAAAAATCCTAATTCAATCGCAAACTTAACCAGTGCAAAAGCCTACGCTAAAATTCCTAAAGCAAAAGCTGGAGACGATACGGATGGAGTTGTAAAATCCTTGGAAAATAAGGGTTTCCGTGCGAAAGTTATAGACGAGTTTGGCGCCGAAAAGAAGGGCAACTTCCTTCGATACGCAAACGTTAAGCCGGGTTCTAAAGTGTCAACTAAAACAGTTGTAAAAATTCTAAGATCTAAAGGCCCGGGTGTTCCTGCAAAAGGCGTTGTTGGCGCAAGTCTGGACAATGCTAAGAAAATTGTGAAGTCAATGGGCGTTCCAGTAAAACTGCATCACGTTCCTTCCACCGATACTGCAGACGGTAAGATTGTTGCGTCTAGCCCTATGCCTGGAAATGCTGTTGGCAAAGACGGCGTAATAAATATTGCGGTTGGCGAAAAGTGCGATGGCGTGCCAGTTGACGTGTTTGGATTAGATAAAGACAAAGCCAAGGACATGCTATCTTCTAAGCCTTTCAGCGTGGATCTTCGCCCGAAGTTCTCGTCTGCAAAGTATTTTGGCAAAATCGTTGGCGCCTACCCAGCTTTGGGCACTAAAGGCAATCCTAAAGCCGTAACGCTTTACTATGGTGTTGACGCGTCCAAAGCTAAGGATGTGGTGACTGAGCCGATGACTTTCGGAGACGAAACGGCTTATCTTGTAACTCGAGCAGGCTCTTTTGTTGGCAAGTGGTGCACGAAGAGTGGCGATTGCATAAATCTTATTCCGCGTTTTATGAGTGGAGTTTCCGAATTAGACACGGAAGAGAAGGACATTACGGAACTTATACCGGCAGATATTGCTGATAAAAACGGTAGAATACCTGATAAAGACCACAAAGATTATATAAATATGAAAGGTGTTCTTACACTAAATTCAACGGGCCAAGATCCTACGGATTACGCTGTATTTGATAAGAATCTTCCAAATAGTTCAATGATGAGAAATCACCTTATTTCTGGTGATACTGGTGCTGTTGAACTGTATTCTGGTGGAGGAGTTATAGAATGCGGCGGTGAGGATACTTTTATTATGGGTGCTGGATTCGCATGCCTGAATGGAAAATACGTTCAGTATCCAGATAACGATCCAGACGAATATCACCGTATTCAAGATGATCCAGGCAATGGTGTTGGTTTCTACTATACAATGCGAGATTTTATGGTAGTTGTGCCTGTTGGTGCGAAATTCGATAAGCTTGTAAATAGCGGATATTTCGTTGGAAAAGTTGAGAATAAGCCTGATTTGACACGACCGTTTATTTTGCGCAGAAATCCTAAGCTATACAAAGAAACGCGCATGGACCAGAACGCAGGAAGCGATTGGGTTAATCCTTTTGTACCTACGGAGCGTAGTCGCGCGGTTCCGTTCGCTCCAGCTCCGGACGATTCAAACGCGTACTATCTTGTGGAAGAACCTTTCGACTGGAGTGCAATTCCTGGCGAATCACTGTGATTTGGCCGCGTCTAACCACATTTGCCGTGTTATTTTCCCGGCGTTTGTTGCCGTTTCGGCGTTATGTGGAAACATTTGCTGTGAATATTCACGGCGTTTGTTGTCGCATTAAAAAATTGCGCAAGTAGCTGTAGTATAGAAATTAGATTTTTCTGTAGATGAGATTGTTGCGCGCACGAGAGAAGGCTACGATGTTTTGTGCAAATTGCGGGAATAATATTATTCCTGGAGAAAAATTCTGTGGTAACTGTGGTGCTTCTGTTTCATACGGGAATAACGTTGAACAATCTCAGCCTACGGAAGTGATGCAGCCCGGAATTCAGATAGCTCAGCCTGAATATGCAACTCCGCTTATAAAAAATCGCAAACTAATTATTATAAGCGCATGTGTTATAGCAGCGGTTGCAATTATTGCTGCAGCAATCTTCTTCTTTACTTCTTCGTATTTTCATAAAGCATCGCCAAGTGATCGCATAGTCGTACCTAAAGCAAAAGCCTCACAATCTGCACAAGATGTTGTACGCGAACTGCAAGAAAAAGGTATTGAAACTCACGTAATAAAAGATTTCGGAGGAAGTAAACCAGGTAATTTTGCGCGATATCAAAACGTAAAACCTGGGCAAGTTATTCGCGGGAATCACGTTGTAACGGTCGTTGAATCCAAAGGTCCTGGAATGCCGGAAAAGGGAGTGATTGGAAAAACTGTTGAAGAAGCAGCGCCTCTATTAAAATCAATGGGAGTTCCAGTAAAAGTTTACAAAGTAGCCTCACTTCATCCTGGAAAAATTGCTGCAACTAACCCAATGCCAGGCGAGCCTTTAGATGAAAATAAAGAAATCTTCATAGGCGTTGGAGAAGAAGATAAATATCCTGATAGCGGCAGGTCTGTTCCTGTTGAATTATTCGATAAAGATAAAGACGAAGCGTACAAAATGATGTCTGATGAAGGATTCAAAGTTAGACTTGTACCAAAATATTCATCCCGAAAACACTTAGGCAAAATTGTTGGGTCTAATCTTGGATTAGGGCAATCACATAGGGGAGATACCGACATAACGCTTTACTATGGCGCTGATGCTTCTGAAACTAAGAAAATGTTTACTAGCAAGCGTGGATATGGTGAAAGTAATCAAGCAACTGTAGTTTCTACATTAGTTCCATTTGTTGGAAAATGGTGCACTAAATCTGGAGATTGCTTAGAGTTTGAACCTACAAATTATGATACAGAAATAGGCGAGAATACTAGAGTGCTTCTTCGTGGCACTCATGCTATGGATGATTTAGTAGATGATGAAAATAATAAAGATTATGCACACAGTTTCGGAATGTGGCAGTATACACAGCAATTATTGGGTGATGCAATTGATACTGATGATAGTGATGAAGATAAGAATTCTCTTCCTTTGCACAATACATTGATTTTTGGTGATTCTGGCATGACTGAAATATTTCGCGATGGTGGAGATCCTTATTGTGGCAATAAGGTATACAATGTGCATTCGGGGTTGTGTGTTAACGGACAATTCCAAGATTACCAAGATTTAGATAGCAATTATCCAGATTATTCTAGCAATAACTTTATTGATGTGCCGGGAGTAAATAAGGGTATAACGTATAAGATGCGCGCGTATTTTGTGCTTGTTCCGGTTAGTGCAAAGCTCGACGAACTAGAAGCAAGCGGATTCTTTAAAGGCAAAGGCAAGACTAAACCGGATATGGATCGTCCGTTTATTTTGCGCAGAGATCCTAAATATTACAGTAAATCAGAGATAACAGTTGCTTCAAAAGATGGTGATATGAGAGACAATCCTTTTGTTCCAACTTCTAAACATAAAGCAATACCTTTTGCTCCAGCTCCGGATGATTCAAACGTTTACTACCTAGTTGAGAAGCCGTTTGATTTTACTGGTTTCATTAAAGATCGGGAATTGTAAAGTAGCAAAAGATTACGAAAGATTGCGGAAGATGCGGCTTGCGCAACTATTTGCGATTTGTGCGTCTTCCGCTGATTTCGTAGCGTATTTTGTCGATATTATCGTTGATTTGGTGTTTTCGACAGTTTCGTCTCGTTTTGTTTATTTCACCAAGTGATTATGTGTTTTCGACGGTTTTGCATCAGTTATATGGTGAATTCTCGCAAATTTGCTGTCATTAATTTAGCCTGAAAATTATATAGCTTTGTTCTATTTTTCCTTCTACTTCATTCATTTTCTAGGGGGGGGGTATTTTGTGATATAGGTCACATGTTTGACCCAAAGTTACACTAACATATTTTAGTGCAAAATTCTTCGCACGCTGTACGTGAGAAGGAAGAAGAAAGGAAAATTATGTTAAACAAGAAAGCTATCGCAGTATTCGCTGCTGCTGCAACTTTGCTATCCGGATTAGCTTTTTCTACTCCAGCGATGGCTGATGATTATTCCAATGATAGTCAAGAAGAAGATGTTGATAATTTGATTTTGGAAGTATTGTCTCGCGCAAATGAAATCGTTTCCGCAGGCGATACGAATGCTAAGGGGTACGCCGAAGCTAAAGCATTGTTGGAAGTAAATCATGAGATTTGCGAAGCTAAGGCTAAGTGGGTTGCAGCTTTAGATGAAGTTGATAACGCTTCTACAGAAGAAGAAAAAGCCGCAGCTCAGAATAAGGCAGATGAAGCTGAATCTTATTATCTTAGTTTGCACCATCCAAAGTTTGATGGCGCGCTCAATAGGTTTGTAGCTGCTATTGATTACTTCGGACATTCTCAAAAAAATTCTGAATCGGCTGACACTCAATCTGTAGATACTTCTATTCCGCATCGTGTCGATAATAGTAAAGCTGATAACAATAAGACTGATAGCGATAAGATTGATAGCGATAAGATTGATAGCAATAAGACTGCTAAACTTCCTAATACTGGTTCTTCTGTAGTTTTGGCTGCTGTCACTGCTTCCATGCTTGCCGGTATTGGTGCTGTTCTTTGCAAGAGTCGTCACTAAATAGTTTATTCGCTAATCTTTTCTCTAGTTATTTCTAGGTATTAATGCTTATAAATTGCGTTTATAAATTGCATTTGTATCTGTTGTAATCGAGTAATTGATTTTAAGGCGGTGCTTAACGCAGTATATTCTGTGTTCGCATCGCCTATTTTTGTATTATGCTTTGGAAAAGCGGTGAAAAGTGGCTGAAACACTAAAGTTATGTGCGCAATACCACTCGCCGCAGATTTGCGATAAGCTAGATAGCATGGTTGGAATGATTGTGAAAGAAGACATTGAGCGCGTGCGCGCTGCGGCAGATTTGTATGACATTGTGTCTGCAACAGTGACGCTTAAGCCTTCCGGAACTGGCACTTTTGTAGGTCTTTGCCCATTCCACGATGAAAAAACGCCAAGTTTTAGTGTGCGACCAAGCTTGGGAGTGTGGCATTGTTTTGGTTGCGGCGCTGGCGGCGACGTATTTAAGTACGTTGAGCAAAAAGAGAATATTGATTTTCGTGAAGCGGTCGAGTTTTTAGCAGATCGTTACCACATTGAGATGCATTATAAGCAGGAGCAAAATAGTGATTCTCAATCGCGCGGTTCTAAGCGAGCCAGGCTTTTAGAAGCAAATGAAGAAGCGCAAAAGTTTTTCGTTTCAAATCTCGGCACTCAAGAGGCAGCTCCTGCGCGCGAATTACTTGCAGGGCGAAACTTTACTCCGCAACAAAGTGCGCGTTTTTCTTGCGGTTACGCGCCTAAAGGCTGGGATAATTTAGTTAGATACTTAGCGAATAAAGGTTTTACGCGTCAAGAGCTTCTCGACGCTGGTCTCGCTAGACTCGGTCAGCGCGGAATATATGATTATTTCCGTGGCCGCTTAACTTGGCCTATTCGCGACTCGACTGGTCGAACTCTTGGCTTTGGTGCAAGAAAGCTTTATGATGACGATTCTATTAGCGCGAAATATATTAACACTCCCGATACTGCACTGTATCGAAAAACGCAAGTTCTGTACGGAATTGACTTAGCTAAGGCAAATATTGTAAAAAAGCGTCAAGTTGTAATTGTAGAGGGCTACACAGATGTAATGGCATGTCATTTGGCTGGTATTGATACTGCTGTTGCAACTTGCGGAACTGCGTTTGGCGTTGAGCATGCAAAAATTGTGCGCCGCCTTATTGCAGACGATTCTTTGGGGGCAATTCAGCTTGTTGGCCCACTGAAGGTGGATGGACAGTCTGTAAGTTCGCGCATCGTTTTTACTTTCGACGGTGATGCTGCAGGTCAAAAGGCTGCGCTACACGCTTTTGGTTTGGATTCTGCGTTTTTGACGCAAACTTTTGTTGCTGTAGCAGACAATAATCTCGATCCTTGCGATTTGCGTATTCAGCGCGGTGATGAGGCTGTGCGTTCGCTTGTTGCACATGCAAGTCCGCTATACGATTTCGTTATTGACACAGTAATTAATCGTTTTGAGACTTCGTACACTACTGGTCAAATGGGCGCTATAAAGGCTGTCGCTCCTCTTATTGCGCAAATTCGAGACCGTTCGCTGCTTGACTTGTATATGCGCAAAGCCGTGCGTTCAATTGGCGTTGATTTAGCTGTTATGCGCAATGAAGTTGAGTCTGCACGTAGACGTTTGAAAGTGCGTGACGACGATGCTTATGCGCAAAAGCATAACGTTATTCCAACTTTTGGTCAGCAAATTAATGACGATCGTAATGCAGGTTTTAAAGCTTCGCGTATGGAAATTATTAAAAGTTCTGCTAAAAATCAGCATTATTATCGTGTGGATGATGCTGTATTTATGTGCGAACAACAATTTATGGCGTTACTTTTGCAAGTTCCGCTTGCTTTTGATGAGAAATTGTTTGCGCAATTGACTTTGAATAATTTTATTACACCAGTATTTCGTACGCTGTTTCAAGCATTTGTAGCTGCAGGTGGATTGCCGGTTGGCAATGTTTCGCAAGGATTGTGGCTGCATATGATGACAAAAGCTGCAGGTCCTTTGCTTGAATCCGTTATTACAGAACTTTCTGTAATGCCGTTGCCGCTTCCTTCTCCTGCAGATACATTGGAAGATACCGGCAATCGACAGAATCAGCAAGTTTCAAACGGATCTCCTTCAGATCTTTTGCGGAAAGCTACGAGTGCAGAAAGTAAGTATGCAAACGAGCTGCTTATTCGCCTTCTTGATATCGGCTATATGCGTAGAATCGGTGCTGCTAGAGTGCGTATGGCGAAACTCAAGGATGGTCAGGAAAAGCTTGAGCTTCTAGGAAAAATTACTTCAATGGAAGCGGCTCGCAAAAACTTACAATCGCAAATCATGTAGCCTTTCATGCAATCTTTTGTACAAAACTGTACTAACAAACAAAAGGCTACGTAATCTAGCGTGATTACGTAGCCTTTTGTTTGCAAAAATTTATTGAAACTCAGTTACTAAAGTCAATATCGCCGAGCTTTTCAATAAGCTTCATATTCTCACTGTAGTCAACTGGGCAAGAAATCACGTCGACGCCGCTTTCCTGATCCAGCGCTTCACGAAGCATGTTGTACAAATCCTCCGGTTTTTTAACAGCATGACCGCGCGCGCCAAAGCTTTCAGCTAGTTTTGGCACGTCCGGATTATGGAAATCAACGTACTCGTGCTCGCCTGCATGAAGCTCCATCTTCCACTTGATTAAGCCGTACGCGTTATCTTCCCAAACAAGAACTACCATTCGGCTGCCAACGCGCACTGCAGTTTCAATTTCCTGCACGTTCATCATAAAGCTTCCGTCACCCATCACAGCCAAAACCGGTTTCGTGTTAATTTTGCCGGAATTATCGCGAATAAACGAAGCTCCAACAGCACCTGGAAGCGTCCAAGCCATAGTTGAAAGACTGTTGTCGATTATGCAAGTATTCGGGTGCATAGTTGGGTACAATCGTGCCATCCACATTTTAAGAGCGCCTGTATCTACAAGAACCTTCGTGCCTTCAGGAACAGCGCGGCGAATATCGTAAACTACGCGCTGTGGTTTCATTGGCATGCTTTCGTCGTTTTCGCAAGAATGTAATTCTTCCGTAAGTAGTTGTCGAATACGTGGGTGACTTACGTCAAAAGTAATGTTTCGTGTCTTTAATACTTCTGTAAGAGTTTTAAGCGTTTGGCCAATATTCGCCATAATATTCAGCGCAGTAGGGTAGTGTGCGTCGGTATCTTCCACAAAAGTATTGATGTGAATAATAGTTTTATCAATATTTGGGTTGATTTTCTTCGGGTCGAACTGCTGAATTGAGAAGCCGACAGCAATAATCAAATCAGCAGTGTCAAACGCGAAGTTCTCGTAATCGCGATGCATGAAGCCGACTACGCCAAGTGCATTCGGATGATTATCTGGGAAAACGCCCTTACCTTCGAAAGTAGTTGCAACTGGCACATTAAGCTGCTCAGCAAACGCAAGAAGCTGATCCTCAGCGTGAGAGCGCGCAACGCCGTTTCCAGCCAAAATAATAGGTTGCTTTGCTTGACTAATAATTTTCGCAGCTTCTTCAATAGTGTCTGGCGCTGGCATAATATGCAGCGGATGTGGAAGTGGAAGAGGCTTTGCGTTGTCAGGTGCTGGCATTTCGCTGATATCTTCCGGAATAACAAGGCATGTGGCTCCCGGACGGTTGCGACCGGCAATTGAGAAAGCTTTTCGAACCATTTCTGGCGCAGATTCTGGAGCAAGCATCATAGAAGACCATTGCGTAATTGGCTGGAAGAGTGCAACCAAATCAATAATTTGGTGAGATTCCTTATAAAGCCTAGAAACGTTACCTTGTGCGCAAATTGCTACAAGCGGTGTGGTGCTTGCGTTTGCTTGAGCTACAGGAAGTGTTAAATTCAATGCGCCAGGACCTAGAGTTGCCAAGCATACGCCTGGTTTTCCAGTAATATGAGCGTATGTCGCTGCCATAAAACCAGCGCCCTGCTCGTGGCGAGTAAGCACAAAACGAATTCGTCCATCGCGCTCAATTGCTTCAAGAAGCGGAATATTTTCCTCACCTGGAATACCGAATACTACTTCAACTCCTTCGTTTACCAAGCATTCAACAACTAAATCTGCAGTATTGCGCTTGTGGTTTTCACGAAGATGCATTTGACGAGCAAGTTTTTGTTCAAGCTTTTGATCTTCTGTTTTGTTTATTTCTGCCATAATTCGCTTCTTGTGTAGACAACAAATTCTTTGTTTTATTATGATATACGCAATCTTGTCTTTAAATGCAATTTTTTCAATGCGCGTGTCATAAAAAAGGGCGGAATTTTATGTTAGCTACTTTAGGCTAAATCACGCTATTAATAGTTGCTAATTTATTGTTATTGCAACGATTTTGTCGGGAATTTAACCCGATTGTGGGACTGGGTTTCTAGTATAATAGAGTCATTATGTCTATTGCGTTACGGAGGAATGATGAAGCGCTGGCTGTTGAATGTGGTCAAGTGTGAAACCATTCTTATTGTTGCTGCAATTTTGGCAGTTATTTCCTGTTTTTTGGTACCTCCAGATCCGCAATATTTGAGTTATATTCATCTCAACACTATTTCGCAATTAGTGTGCCTTATGATGGTTGTGTGCGGATTCCAGCGCATTGGTGTGTTTCGATCTATTGGTGCGCGTTTGCTAAGGCATGTGCGCACTGAGCGCGGCTTGGTGCTCGTGCTTATGTCGTTAACATTCTTTTCGGCGATGTGGATTACGAACGACGTTGCTCTCGTAACTTTTGTGCCTTTTGCACTATCTGTGCTCGTAATGGCGAATGCTGAAAAGCAGTCAATTCTTGTAATTACGCTTATGACTATTGGTGCCAATGTTGGAAGTATGCTCACTCCTATTGGCAATGCTCACAATCTGTATTTAAAGGCGTTGACTCATATGTCTACGCAAGATTTTTTGAAGATTATGGCGCCTTATACGATTACAGCAGCACTGTTGATGATCGTATTTGCATTCGTATTCTTTAAGTCGCGCACAGTTGACCAGTTTGCAGGTTTGCATGGTGACGATATTGAGCAAAGCGTGTTGGCCCCTTCACATGGTCATCCGCAGCCTGATGAAATTCGTGTTATGGGTTACGGCATGAGTTTTACTCGCTGGCGTGTTACTGTTTATAGTTTGCTGTTTGTTGTTTGTTTGTGTGGTGTTAGTGGATGGATTCCTGACTGGATTATGGTGCTCATTATGGTTGCAGCTTTCCTTGTTTGCGACCGCCACGTATTCCGTGTTTTAGATTGGGCTTTGCCGCTCACGTTTATTATGTTCTTTGTTTTTATTGGCAATATGCGTCGAGTTGCTGGATTTAGCGATCTTGCGCAAATGTGGGTTGGTACGCATCCGATGGAAGTTTCTATTGCTTCAAGCCAATTTATTAGCAACGTGCCGACGACGATTCTGCTTTCTGGATTCTGTGATCAGTGGAAGCTTCTTATTATTGGCACGAATCTTGGTGGAATGGGTACTTTGATTGCTTCTATGGCTTCGCTTATTTCTTATAAGGGAATTACACACCAGTATTCGCATTACCGTGGGCGTTATTTGCTCACGTATACTATTGTCAATGTGTTCTTCCTTGCAGTGTTGATGTCACTTGCGTGGATTATTGAATAACAATTTTTATATAAACGTTTGATATTTATAATTTTATGGCGCGTTGATAGTAGTTTTTTGGTATAATAACCATTTGTTTGCCTCTGTAGCTCAAAGGATAGAGCAACGGCCTTCTAATCCGTTGGTTGCGCGTTCGAGTCGCGTCGGGGGCACTATGAAATCTTGAAATAGCATAGCGCATTTCAAGATTTTTCATGGTGCCGAGCTTGCTCAAGGTTGAAAGCACGGTGTGCTTTCAACGCAAGCGAGGTCTGCACGCGTCAATAAGACGCGCGCAGGTTACTTATCTTCTTCGCGGCAGCTTTCGCATAAGCCGAATACTTCTAGCGTATGATCCACCACAGTATACCCGTGAGATTCAGCTACTTTATGAATCCAGCCTTCGTCGTCAGGCGGCTCAATATCAACAGTTTTTCCGCAACGTTCGCAAACTAAATGATGGTGGTGCGTATTCTCGTCGCAAATGCGGAATAATTGCTGACCGTTAAAACGCACTGTGTCTACTTCGCCGCTTTGAGTAAGCGAATTAAGTTGACGATACACTGTTGCTAAGCCAATAATCTCCCCGTCTTTGGCGAGTATTCTGTGCAAATCTTGTGCAGAAACAAAATTACGAGACTCGCGTAAGTAGGAGAGTACTATTTCTTTTTGTTTTGTATGTCTACGCATAGGCTCACTAGACATTTCGCATCCTTTCGTCGTTTTTAGTCTAGTTCGTCGTCCCAGCAGCCTGTTGCATCTAATGCGGCAGCGGCATCAACAGGATTATCGCATAGCACAGTAATATGACCCATTTTGCGATTCTTACGAACTTCAGCTTTTCCATAATCGTGTATATGCCATTCTGGATGTTCCAAAATCAGCGAACGCGTAGGAGCCACATGTTGTCCAAGAACATTTACCATAACAGCAGGGGAAAGTAGCTTAGGCTTCTTTAAAGGCCAACCAACAATACCGCGAATATGTGCTTCAAATTGATCCATATCGCAAGCTTCAATCGTATAATGCCCGGAATTGTGAGGGCGAGGAGCGAGTTCGTTTACTACTACGCGATTATCTTTAGTGATGAAAAGCTCAATTCCTAATGTTCCTGCTAGTTCGAATCCTTTAGCTAAGCGCAAAGCTAATTCGTGAGCTGTTTTTTCAACTTCAGGATCAACTACTGCAGGAGCTAAAGTCATGTGCAAAATACTATTGTGATGCACGTTTTTTACTAGAGGATAAGTTACGAAATCCTTACCATTTCCAGAAACCAGGATCGATGCTTCAAAAGCAAAATCAACGAAACCCTCGAGAATTGAAGGAGGGAATTTTCCTCCGCGATCCGAGCGATGGTGAATGTTAGCAACGTCTTCTTCTGTACGCAAAACATCTTGGCCATGACCGTCGTAGCCGCCGCGACGAGTTTTAAGAATTGCTGGCAAGCCTATTTCGTCAATAGCAGTATCTAAGTCGTCTAAATTATTTACTTCACGCCACGGAGCTGTTTCGATTTTATGACTATTAATGAACGTTTTTTCACTGACGCGATCTTGAGTTACGCGTAACAGGTCAGTTCCTTGTGGGATTGCGGTTAAATGACGAACTTTATCAAGTGCGTCTGCGTTAACATTTTCAAATTCGTAAGTTAATACATCGCAACGTTCAGCAAGCTCACGCAAGCCTTCAGGATCGTCGTAATTGGCTTCAACCTGCAAATCTGCTACTTGGAACACAGGGCAGTCAAGCGTAGGATCAAGAACACCAATACGAAAACCCATATGGCGAGCTGCAATAGCCATCATGCGCCCTAACTGGCCGCCACCAATAATTCCAATAGTGGATCCTGGCATTAAACGTTCAACAGCGCCATTAGTTACTTCAGATAAGGTTGGCATTTGATTCCTCGACTTTTTCTTTTAGTTCATTGCGATATTCTGCTAGTTCTTTAGCAAGACGATTATCAGTTGTGCTTAGAATGCTTACAGCAAGCAATCCAGCATTTGTTGCTCCAGAGTTTCCAACTGCAGTAGTTGCAACAGGAATACCTCCTGGCATTTGTACTATTGAAAGCAATGAATCCCAGCCTGATAGCGCATGCGAGCGTACTGGCACTCCAATAACAGGAAGCGTGGTTTGTGCCGCAATCATGCCAGGCAAGTGGGCAGCTCCGCCGGCTCCAGCAATAATAATTTTGAAACCGTTTGAGCGAGCATTATGCGCAAAATCTGCCATTAATTCTGGTGTACGATGTGCGGAAATAACTCGTTTCATATACGGAACTTGGAATTTATCTAGAATTTCACAAGCATGACGCATGGTTTCCCAATCACTTGAGGATCCCATTACGACAGCGACGGTTGGCTTTACTTCTGACACGATGAACCTCCCTGACGTGCACTTGTTACTTTACGCAACACTAGGGAGAACTCGCCGAAGTTTATCTAAAACTTAACAAATTATTTGTTCGCTTCATTGCTTTTTGGTCGCAATGATTTTACCATTTCTAGTATTTGTTTAGGATTAGCTTCCGGTAAATAGGCGTGAGTTACAGCTAGTGAAATCTGAGCTAATTTTGCAGAATCCATATAGCAAACATATACGGAACTTGCAGATGGTTGGAATTTTTTCTTGAAGAAATATAGTGATTTGAATCCATAAGCTGGTTCCAAAATGTCAGACATCATTTCTAGCGCATGATTAATAACGTTAGAAGATTTTTGACCATTTTCGTTCAATGTGTCTTCGTTTATGCCAGCTAGAGGTGCTGCAGAAAGGCTCATAAATTCTACAGCGCAATCTGGGTTTTCTAATCCTTCATCTCTTAAACGTTCTGCCATTCTAGCAATTAATAATTCCATAATCCCATTAGGACTATCTGTGCGGTGACGCATAAAATCAAGCGTCCAACCAATAATTCGATTATTTCTATATGTTGGCATCCAGCTAGTTACTCCAAGTACCCTGCCGTCTTCATTAATAGCGTATAAAATTTTGACGCGGCTATCCTGAAGTTCGTCAAGTCCGCCGAGAGTAAATTTCATTTCTGGAAGAGCTTTTAACTCTGCCCATTCTTCTGAAATTTCTACAATTTGTTGCTGTATGTCCCAAGAGGCTTCGTTATATGTTGTAAGTACGTCGGCAATTCCATCTCGTTTTGCTTTGTTTATAGCTGTACGAATATCTTGCCATTTTTTCCCTCGCGTCTGCCAAGCATTAGGGTCTACTAGCATGTCTGTTCCGACTTTAATAGAAGTAAATCCAAGTTTTTCTAGTTCTTGACGCGTTTTATCGTGCACAGCATAGAATGCTGGAGACCACGAATTTTGTTCGCATAATTTAATAAATCCTCGAATATCTTGCGAATATTCTTTTTCATCTCCAAAAGGCTCTGTAAGAGTGAGTGCAATACCGTAATTTAGTCTATAGGCGATTGCAGATTGCCCGCTTTGAGAGAACCAATAATGGTTATTTGCCCAAGTCGTCATAAAGCTCATTGTGTTTCCGCCAAGTTCTACTAATGAGCTTGCTTTTTTTCTATCGTTTTCGCTTGTAGAGATGCTGCTGCGGAACCACGTAAAGCAGACAATAAACAATATTGCCCAGAATATCACGCCCACGCTTTGTGCTAGTAAAGAAGATAGAGGTGTTTCAGTGCGAAGCATTGCGTTAGATCTGTTTCCAAATCCCATAGGCATCCAGCGCCCTGGTAAATCTCGCAATAAGTGGTAAACATCAGCAGATGGAGTAAATTCTTCAGGTATCATAAGACCAAAAGCAACATATCCAGCGCCAGTTATGTACAATGCTATAAAAATCGCTATTAGTCCCAAACGTGCCTGTAGTTTGCTCGTATGAACAGAAAAATGCTTTAAATTAATTATCAACAAAATAGTAAGCAATAATGGTGGGAGAGCTGTAAGCATAAAAGCAACAGCAACAGCATTATGTTGATGTTCCAAAATATTTTGTTTTGTGGCAATTAAAGGCAAAACAGTGAAATACATTCCTGCATATAGCACAGTTAGTGCGTTTATAAATATAGAAGTTAATGCAGCTAGTCTACGCCCTCGTAACATTCCCCACGCAATAATCATCAGTGTGATGCTTGGTAATAGAATGCGAATCCATAATCCGCCAATTGCAGCGTGATGTAGACCTGAATGAAGAAAACAATTATTTGTGCTGTAATTTGTCATGCATCGCGTAAGCCATGTTTTAGAGCCTAGTTGCGGTGACATAAACAAACCAAGAGTAGTAAGAATTCCTGCGTGAGAGCGCGAAGATAATGCCAACACTGGACCTAATGCAATAATGCTCTGAGCTACTGCAAAAAGCCTGCGAATTTCGTAATCTGTACCTTCCCACCAGTTTACACTTCGTTTAACGCCTTTTGTTTTGCTCATAATATTGCCGATGATGTGCCCTGTAAGAGCTGCAATAATAGTGCAATAATCGCCAGGATTTCCACTATAAAGAAGCATTGCTGAAGTAGTAGCGTATCCAATTACTAAAGTTCTTCTGCGCCACAAAATAGATTCGTAAGATGCAGAAGCCATAAAAGCGCCAATAAACAGTGTGAATGGAGATAGTCGAATAGGAATCTTGGTAATCCAATGCATGTTTCGAATAATGATTGAAAGATTACCTATGATTGTTAATCCTACAATTATGCCAATAAGTGTGCTAAATATTGCAATATAAATAATATTGAGTCTACTTATACGAGTTTCTGCAACGCCAATAAGTACGGCAACAAGTAAACAATTAACCATAAGAGATGGCATATTATTTACGAAAATAAGCGAATGACATACTTTTATCAGCAGCTCTGTGACGTTTCCGTGCCCGAAGAATAGGCTTGGACCTTTTGAGCGATGATGCCGCATAAACAATTGTGCAAGAGTAGCGCTTGTGCCATAAGTATAAAAATGCATAAGCGTTAATACAACCCAATGTATGCAATTTATAACAATAAAAATGCACGTAAGTGTTAATGCAAAAACTTTATGTTGCATCCAAGCTATGAAATCGTGCATCAATATTTTTGTATGCCGAATTGCTGAATGTTTAGAATCAGAATCATTTTTCTTACAACGTTTATGAAAGAAAGACAGCATCATATTAGTCTCGATTCACCTGCTGGTTGATAAGAATTTGTACATTTTGGTAGGTATTAAGTTTTGGTGCAGTGCTTGAAATACCTGTTTTTTTGCAGAATTGATCAATTGCTATTTTTAATCCAGCTTTTACTGTGTGCCAATCATGACCATTGCCTTGAGAAAGCATGGTTATAACATTCATTCCAGCGCGATGTGCGCTTAATGCAATGGTTGCCTGATTCGCTTGAGATTTAGTATCCCATGAGCCTGCAATAGCGTAATAATTTTGTTTCAAAGGAGCATTTTTACGCATTATCACACTAGGTACGTGTCGCTCATATTCTGATGTGTTTCCATTGAAATAATGATTAATTGTTTCTTGGCGATTCTTATACGTTGGTTCTAGTTCCCCTCCGGCAGAAAAAATGTTTCCGAATATATCAGGGTGAGATGGAACTAGTTGCGTTGAGCAAGTGCCTCCTTGTGAGAAGCCGCCCATAAGCCACATTTTAGGATCTTTGCTTACTGGCAAATGTTTGCGTATCCATTTAGGAACATCATTAATTAAATATGTTTCTGCTTTGCCGAACACATGTGTATCCGCACAAAGAGAATTATGCGAAGATTCACCATTTTGGTCAGGAGCTACAACAATAGGTGCAAGACCGTAGTGATCTTTCGCGTAATTGTCTAAAGTATTTGCAATATCGCTTGCTGCAAAAAAGTGATTAGGGCTACCAGGTTGTCCTGCGAACATGACCATAACTGGCAGTTTTGGTGGTTTTTTAACAAGTGCAGCAGGTGGCAAGTATACGTTCGCTATTCTAGCATTGAAATGTGAAGCAGTGTTAGGGATATAAACTGAACGAACAATACCTTTTTTAGGAAGTTTTGGCAGTTTTTGTTGGGCTGCTAACTCTCTCCACTGCTTAATACTAGAGGATGCGGATTTTTGCTTATTAACTTCTAGTTTTGGAAAACCGCCCATTCCAAATATTGAACCTATTGTCGTATATTCCCCATAAATCATGTCTACATGAAGAGCTGTGCTTGCTAACGTCAAGATAATAGCTATTACTGCAACTAGTTTCCTCCATTTGTGTAAGAAAACAAGTGCTGTTGCTGCAAAACCTATAAGCCCGAAGCCGCATGCAATAGAAAAAATAACGAGCCATCCAAGACTTACTCCGAATACAAGAAACACGTCAGAAATAAGCCAAGCAATTATTCCACCGACAAAAAATGTTATGACACCTATTGCAAGCTGTATTAGTAAGTGGAACATTTTCTTGCCGCGTTTTGTTTTCATAAAAAGCAACAAGACTAAAGAAATACCATTTACGCTAAAAAGGCTTATTGGTAGCCATCCTTGCAAAAGACTCACTTTTGCCAATTGCAGCATGTTTGACTCCTATACTTTCTAGTCTAATTTGCGTACCAGTTACCAATCTAAGTGACATATACGCACAGTAATTGCCCAACCTAGTAATGTAATGCTAGTATCTGAAATTTTCCTCAATATTTGTTTTATTTTTATTATTTATTCTATTTAAATAATAAATATCGAAACATATATTGTAATCAGTCCTAAGTATTAAAATCGCTATTTTTCTTGTTTCAATGCATTGTTAAAAAGTTATGACGATAGCAATAAGTAAACTTGCACATTATTAGTAATAATCAGTATGTGTGTGATTTATTGAGGATAATATGAAGTCATTTTTGCGCTTGAAAGTTCCGTATTGGCTGTATGCATTTCTTTTCTTTGTTATTGACGGCATGTCGGTAATTATTGTGCAAATGGGTGTGCAGCGCGCTGGAAGAGTTGAGATGACTTCTGCAATGTCTGGTGGACGTTGGGGATTAATAACTAAAACTTGGAGAGAACTTAATTTTGTTATTGTTCTTAGTGCGCTCGTCGTTGCGATGATATACGGTTTAATCCTTTTGATTAGTAACCGATTTTGGATATCAAGTGCAATAATTCTAAGTGTTTCATTGCTTATTGCTGTTATTGAATATATGAAAGTAAATGTTCGTTATGAAACTATTCTTCCTGCGGACTTAAACTTTTTAAAAAGTAACACTGGTAATGTCGCTTCATTTTTGCCAGATAATGCCCCTATGGTCATTGGTGTTGCTTTAGGCGTTTTTATTTTGCTTTTAGTTACAACTGTTTGCTTACACATATTTGATACAAATCATGGAAAGATTGTGCGATTTAAAGATTGGCGTTATTCTGCTGGTATTCGTGTTGCAATTGCGTTGATTTTAATAGGGAATTTAAGCTGGTATATTGGCGGCGTTGGCACAGTTGACTCTTCGGCTAACGTTTTTTCTAAAATGCTTGGTGACAGTCCTGCTATGTGGGATTCTGTTTATGACGCTCAACGCAATGGTGCTATTGTGGCATTTTTGCGTAATGTAAATCCTAAAATTATGGATAGGCCGGCTGATTACAGTGAAGAAACTATGAAGGCTGTATACAAGCGTTATAACGATGAAGCTAAACGTATAAATCGTTCTCGTACAACAAATATGAACGATAATACTTTTATTCTTATTTTGTCTGAATCGTTCTCTGATCCTACTCGTGTTCCTGGTTTGAGGTTGAACAAGAATCCAATACCATTTATTAGCAATTTGAAGAAGCATACGGATAGTGGTTTGATGCTTTCTTCTGGTTACGGTGGCGGTACTGCAAACCTAGAGTACATGTCTTTAACTGGTTTGAGCATGGCTAATTTTGATCCTTCAATGACGAGTCCGTATCAGCAGTTGGTTCCTAATGCTCAATGGTCTCCAACTATTAATCAATATTGGGATGATTCTCGTAATTCTATTAAATCTATAGCTTTCCACCCGTATGAGCCGAGCATGTATTTGCGCGCTACTAATTACAAAAAGTTTGGATTTAGTAAGTTCTATGCATTGCAAGGACCTGATGTTATTGCTCACCGTGATGTGCTAGATAAATCGCCGTATGTTTCTGACGCATCAGCATATAAGAGTGCGTTAGAAAAGATTAAAGAACATAAGCAACCTAGGTTCGTACAAATTGTTACTATGCAAAACCACATGCCTTATAGGGATTGGTATGCGAATAATGAATTCGAAGCGTCTTCTAAAGATGGTGCCGCTGATCTTGGTGATGATGAAAAAACTTCTATTGAAACGTATGCTAAGGGTGTGCAGCACACTGATGAAGCAACGCAAGCGTTTTTGAAGAGTTTAGATAAACTGAATAAGCCTATTACTGTTATGTTTTATGGTGACCATTTGCCAGGAATTTACGGCACTGCAAGTTCGGATGAAAAGAATTCATTGTCTTTGCATTTGACTGATTATTTTATTTGGTCAAATAAAGTTGCTTTGGAGCGTAAAGAGCGTAGTGAGAAAAAATCTTCAAACAAAAATGTAGAGCATTCTAATACAAATAAAGATGTAGAGCGTACTAATAAGTATTCTTCACCTAACTTCTTTATTTCTCAGGCTGCTTTACATATGAACGCTAAAGTTTCTCCGTATCTTGCTTTCTTAACTCGTTTACATGAGCATGTGAGTGCTATGGAGCCTCCTGTTGTAAATACTATTCAAGGCTGGGATAGAATTCCTGAAGGACAATCAATTTATTTGGATAACGATGGTAATCCGATGATTTTGTCTAAGATGGATAAGAAGTCACGTCAACTTCTTCACGACTATCGCTTAATACAATACGATATTACTGCTGGAAAGCATTATTTGCGTAATACTGATTTTATGAAATTACCGCGCTAAAAGTTAGTTTGATAATTAAAATGCCCCTCGTTTGTATTTGATAAATATTATTTTTCAAATAGCGAGGGGCTTATTGATTTGCAGTTTGTTAATGAAAACTATATTTAATTAACAAACTATTTTAAAGCTTTTTCTGCGATATCATGCCTAAAGAACATGTGCGGAAGATTAAGCTTATCTAATATGCTGTAGACGTTGTTTTGAGCGTCTTTTACGTCGTCTCCATGCACTTGTACAAGAGCTACTCTGCCTGAAGAAGTAAGAAGTTTGCCGCTTTCTTCATCGCTTTTTACTCCTGCATAATACACGTGCTGACCTTGATTTTCGTCAACAGGAATTTGAGGAAGAGGAGTTTCAGTAACTAAAGTGCCAGGGTAGCCTTCGCTAGCAATGATCACGCCGAGCGTAACACCGCTATTTTTCCAAGTAAAAGTCGGATTTTTATGCTGCAAAATATTCCATATAGCTGCACCAAAATCTGAAGTAAGGCGAGGAAGTACAACTTCTGTTTCTGGGTCTCCAAAACGAGCATTAAACTCAATAACTTTAGGACCTGTTGCTGTATCAATTAAGCCAGCATAAAGCACACCAGTAAAAGGCGTACCCTCTTTAGCTAGTCCTTCGACAGTTGGGCGCACAATTTCGTCGATAGCACGCTGAACTGTTTCGTCGCTAATTTGTGGCACAGGGCTATAAGCTCCCATGCCGCCAGTATTTGGTCCTTTGTCGCCGTCGTAAGCACGCTTATGATCTTGAGAAATAGGCATAACCCAAAAATCAGTTCCGCTTACAAAACTCATAAGCGAAAACTCTTGGCCTTGCAAAAATTCTTCAATAACAACTTTTGCTCCGGCTTGACCAAAACGATGATCGACGAAAATATCCTCCAAAGCATCAACTGCTGTTTGCTCATCCATAGCAACAGTAACGCCTTTTCCAGCAGCTAAACCATCCGCTTTAATAACAATTGGAGTACCATGCTCAAGAACGTATGCGCGTGCTGTCTCCAAAGCGTCAAATGTTTTGTAGGAGGCAGTTGGAACACTGTGACGAGCCATAAGCTTTTTTGCGAAATCTTTAGAGCCTTCAATTTGAGCTGCGGCTTTGTTTGGACCAAAAGCGGCAATTCCATGCGCTTCAAAATCGTCAACAATGCCATTCATAAGCGGAACTTCAGGACCAATGAACGCAAAATCGTAGTTATTGTCTTTAACGAACTTAATAAGAGCGTCATGATCTGATTGACTTATGTTTACAGTTTGAATGCCATCTGCTGCAATACCAGGATTTCCAGGAGCAACAGTTACTTCTTCAACGCTTTCTCCTTTAAGTAGCGCGTGTGCAATAGCGTGTTCGCGAGCGCCAGAACCAACTACTAAAACTTTCATTTTTAATCCTTTATTGCTTTAAGATTTTGCTGTCTACTGTTTTGTAGCTTTATATTTTGCTGTTTTGTGGATTACAACAATTCGACTGCAGCGTTTTCGCGTTTAGCCATTTTGCCAATAATATAAGCTGTTTCGTCATGCTCGTTTAGTATTCGCATTGCCTCGTCTGCTTTGTTTTCGTCAACTGCCAAAACCATGCCAATACCCATATTAAAAACGTTGAACATTTCAGCGTGAGCAACTTTTCCAGCTTTTTCAATAACTCCAAAAATAGGTGGAACGCTCCAGCTAGTAGTATCAATTTTTGCAGCCAAATCATCTGCGTACATGCGTGGAACATTTTCAATAAATCCGCCGCCTGTAATATGAGCAACTCCCTTAATAAGATGTTCTGCAAAAAGTGGCTTTAAAGCTTTTACGTAGATTCGAGTAGGTTCAAGAAGAACTTCGCCAAGTGTTTTGCCATCAAGCTCATCTAGTTTGGTGTCAACGCTAAAACCTGCTTCTTCAAACAAAGCTTTGCGAACAAGAGAGAATCCGTTTGAATGAACTCCTGAAGAAGGAAGTCCTATAAGCACGTCGCCGGCAGTAATAGTGGAGCCGTCAACAATATTCGAACGTTCTGCAACGCCTACTGCAAAACCTGCAAGATCGTACTCGTCCTCGTCGTACATTCCAGGCATTTCAGCAGTTTCGCCGCCAATTAAACCTGCTTCTGATTGCACGCAACCGTCTGCAACGCCTGAAACTACCTGCTCAAGTATTTCAGGATTGTTTTTTCCGCACGCAATGTAATCGAGGAAGAAAAGCGGCTCGGCACCTTGAGCTGCAATATCGTTTACGCACATTGCAACGCAATCAATGCCAATAGTGTTATGCTTATTCATCATTTTTGCAATCACAAGCTTGGTTCCAACGCCATCTGTGCCAGAAATCAGCACTGGCTCTTTGTAACCAAGAGACGCCAAATCAAATAAGCCGCCAAATCCGCCAATGCCACCTACAACGCCTGGGCGCTTTGTGCGATTTACATGAGATTTAATACGACGTACTACTTCGTATCCTGCTTCTACGCTTACGCCAGCTTCTTCATATGCATGTGGCATATCGGTTCCTTTCGTAACACTGTTATAAGTATTTTCTTAAGTTTTATTTATAAATTGCAATAAACAATTAAATTATTAAGTTATATAAGATTTTCGTGCGAATATTTACTATGTTTCCTTACTTCTTGCAAATGTTCGCGTTCTTCAGGAGTAAGGGAAGCCAAGAATTCTTCGCCGTAATCGTCTAGTGCAGTAGGGTAGTCGCCATTAAAGTAAGCAACGCACAAACCGCCATAAGGAGCAGGCTTTTTTAATCCAATCGACTCGACTAATCCATCTAAAGACAAAAATGCTAAGGAATCAGCATCGATATACTCGCGAATTTCTTCAACTGAATGCTTTGCTGCAATAAGTTCCTTCGTAGTTTGAATATCGATACCGTAGAAGCAAGGATATTTAAGCGGAGGGGAAGAAATACGCATATGCACTTCTTTAGCGCCAGCTTCTCGGAGCAATTGCACAATGCGCTTAGAAGTAGTTCCGCGAACAATCGAATCGTCAATAACAATAACGCGTTTTCCTGCAACCACACCACGAACAGCAGAAAGTTTCATACGAACGCCTTGCTCGCGTAATTCTTGCGTCGGTTGAATAAAAGTGCGTGCAACATACTGGTTTTTAATCAATCCCATTTCGTTTGGAATTCCGCTTGTTTCAGCGTATCCTGCAGCAGCAGAAAGTGAAGAATTAGGTACTCCAATAACCATATCTGCTTCAACAGGAGATTCTTTAGCCAAACGCGCACCCATACGCTTTCGCACAGAATGAACATTAATACCGTAAATATTAGAATCTGGGCGAGCGAAATAAATAAATTCCATTGAGCATACTGCATGCTGTACGTGCTTCGTATATTGCTCAATAGTGTAGCCATCGTCATTAATAACAATGATTTCGCCAGGCTCAATATCGCGAATAAACTCTGCTCGCACAATATCAAGCGCACAAGTTTCAGAAGCGAGCACGTATGCGCCGTTCTTCATACGACCAAGCGAAAGAGGGCGGAAACCATTTGGATCAGTTGCTCCGATTAGTGCATCTTGAGTAAGCAATAAGTAAGCAAAACCGCCATGAACAGTTTGTAAAGCTTCTTTCAGGCGATCCATAAAAGTTGCTTTACTAGAGTGGCGAATCAAATGCATCAATATTTCAGTATCAGAATTTGAGTGGAATATTGAGCCTTTATCTTCCAAGGAATTACGTAGGCTAGTGCAATTTGTCAAATTTCCGTTATGCGCAAGAGCTACGTCTCCATCGTGGAAACGGAATAGGAAAGGCTGAATGTTATCAACGCTTCCAGAACCTGCAGTAGCATATCGCACGTGACCGATAGCCCTGTTTCCAGTAAGACGATCCATAACTTGTTCATTGCTAAATACTTGAGTTAGCAATCCCAATCCGCGATACCCATGCAGTTTGCCATTGTCGTTAGATACAATGCCGGCACCTTCTTGTCCTCGATGCTGTAGTGCATGAAGTCCAAAATATGTCAGCCTAGCTGCATCTTGATGACCCCACACACCAAATACGCCGCATTCTTCGTGAATATCTTCAAGTTCTGCAGACATTCATACCCCCTAATAATCGATGATTGTAATCGTCGAATTTGTAGTTATTTTGATACAAGTTTTGTAACTGTAAACTAAAGCTCATGCAGTGAAATATTCAACGCCAGCTTCAAACAATGGTTGCTCATGGAAATCAGGAATATTGACATACAAGTCACGACCTGCGCGCTCGCAATGTCCCATTTTTCCAAAAACTCTACCGTCTGGGCTTGTAATACCTTCTACTGACATCATTGAGCCGTTAGGATTTACATTTAAGCTCATACTTGGTACGCCATTGCTGTCAACATATTGTGTAGCTATTTGACCGTTTTTAATAAGCTTTTCCATAACTTCGTTAGTAGCAATAAAGCGACCTTCTCCGTGAGAAATTGCAACAGTATGCATGTCTCCAACTTGCGTATTTGCTAACCATGGTGAAAGATTTGAAGCAACTCTAGTGCGAACAATCCTACTTTGGTGTCTGCCAATAGTGTTGTAGGTAAGAGTTGGGCAGTTAGAATCCATAGGAACAATATCTCCAAAAGGAACCAAGCCTAGCTTAATAAGCGCTTGGAAGCCATTGCAAATTCCAAGCATTAAACCGTCACGATTATTAAGCAAGTCACGAACTGCGTCTGTTACTGCTGGATTCCTAAAGAATGCTGTAATGAATTTCGCAGAACCGTCCGGCTCATCGCCTCCGGAGAAGCCTCCTGGAATCATTACAATTTGACTCTTTTTAATCTCTTCAACCAATTGTTCAGCTGATTGTGCAATATCTTTTGCACTTAAATTATTAATAATAAGCGTATGAGCGTCTGCTCCAGCTTTTTCAAAAGCAGCTTGCGTATCGTATTCGCAATTATTTCCAGGGAAAACCGGGATAATAACGCGCGGATGCGAAAGCGGATTTAGTTTTCCTGTGTGCATGTGATTTGTAGTAGAAACATTAGTTTTGTTATTAATAGTTTCTACAATCTCGCCAGGCTTTTTATACGGGAAGATTGAGGAAAGTTCGCTTTCCCAAACCTTTTGCAAATCACTTAAATCAATTTCTTCGCTATTTGATGAAGTAATTGCGTAATTTTCAGTTGTTTCGCCAACAATCTCAACGTCAACCAAGCTTGTATTAGCTAAAGATGGAATTTCAGCGTCTTCCTTGAGTTCAACGTAGAAGCTTCCATATGCTGGCTTAAATAAATCATCGTCGCTTAAATTGTTGAATAATTTAAAACCAATATGATTTCCAAGCGTCATTTTGAATAAGCTCTCTGCGCTAGCACCGTAGCCAGGAGTAGATATAGCAAGAGCTTGCTTGTTTTTCGTAATATTTTCTACAATTTCTAGTGCTTTCAGGAAGCTTTCTTTTTCTGGAGTGATTCCGTCAGATTTATACTTTGGAGCAATACGTATAACTTTATGATTTACACCCTTAAATTCAGGTGAAACAGTTAAACGTGCATCTCCAGTAGAAACAGCAAACGAAATCAAAGTTGGTGGCACATCCAGATTCTCAAAACTACCGCTCATAGAATCCTTGCCGCCAATAGCACCAACGCCAAAATCAAGCTGTGCACTTAAAGCACCAAGAACTGCTGCAGCTGGTTTTCCCCAACGCTCTGGAATATCGTGAGGCTTGCCAAAATATTCTTGCAAACTCAAGTAAGCACGTTCGCGCGTGAAACCGCTAGCTGCTAGCTTTGCCAATGATTCAACAACAGCAACATAGGCACCAGTGAATTGGTTTTTTTCCATTAAATACGGATTAAAGCCCCAAGCCATTGCGGAAGCTGTGTTTGTTTCGCCAAATACTGGGAATTTAGCAACCATAGCTTGAGCAGGAGTAAGCTGACGGCGACCGCCAAAAGGCATAAGCACAGTAGCAGCGCCAATAGTAGAATCAAATCGTTCAGATAAGCCTTTATTTGAAGCAATATTAATATCCGAAACTAAGTTATGCATGCGCTTTTCTAACGGCAAATTTGACTGATTCTGCCATGGAGTTTCGTAAGATTCTCCACTTTCAATATGCAGTATCTGCTGTTTTGGAGCGCCATTAGAAGCTAAGAATGCTCTGCTTAAGTCAACAATGGTTTTTCCACGCCAAGTCATTCGCATTCGCGCTTCTTCAGTAACAGTCGCTATTATTTCTGCTTCAAGATTTTCTTCACGAGCATACTTCAAAAATTCTTCAGCATCACTTGACGCAACGTCGACAGCCATGCGCTCTTGAGATTCAGAAATAGCAAGCTCAGTGCCATCGAGACCTTCATACTTTTTAGAAACTTTGTCGAGATTAATAGTTAAGCCGTCGGCAATTTCGCCAGTTGCGACAGAAACGCCGCCAGCGCCAAAATCGTTGCAACGCTTAATAAGTTGGCAAGCATCCTTGCGTCGGAAAAGTCGTTGGAGTTTTCGCTCAATAGGAGCATTACCTTTTTGAACTTCAGCTCCGCACTCTTCAATACTTTCAACATCTTGAGCTTTAGAAGCGCCGGTAGCACCACCAATGCCATCTCTGCCAGTGCGTCCACCAAGAAGAATAATCACATCGCCAGGAGCTGGAGTTTCTCTGCGCACATGGTCGGCTGGGGTAGCGGCAACAACCGCACCAACCTCCATACGTTTTGCAACATAACCCGGATGATAAAGTTCATGCACTTCGCCAGTAGCTAAACCAATTTGATTTCCGTAAGAAGAGTATCCTGCGGCGGCAGAAGTTACGATTTTTCGCTGTGGAAGCTTACCGTTTAAAGTCTCGCTAATAGGCGTGCGTGGATCTGCAGCACCAGTTACGCGCATTGCTTGATACACGTAAGAGCGTCCAGAAAGAGGATCGCGGATGCAGCCACCAATGCACGTTGCAGCTCCACCGAAAGGCTCAATCTCTGTAGGATGATTATGTGTTTCGTTTTTAAACAGGAATAGCCAATCTTCGTCGTGACCGTTTACGTCCACTTTAACTTTTACTGTGCAAGCGTTGATTTCTTCTGACTCGTCCAAATTTTTAAGCTCGCCAGTATGCTTTAAGTATTTTGCGCCAATAGTTGCCATATCCATAAGGCAAACAGGCTTATTTTCGCGATTTAGTTCTTTTCGCAAATCAAGATAACGGCTAAATGCTTCTTGAACAGTGTTATCGTCAATAGAAATATCTGTAAGCTCGGTGCCAAAAGTCGTGTGACGGCAGTGGTCGGACCAGTACGTATCAATAACGCGAATTTCTGTAATAGTAGGATTTCTATGTTCTTCACAGAAATACTTCTGGCAGAACTTTGCGTCAGCCAAATCCATTGCCAAACCGCGAGTATTAATAAAGTCTTGTAATCCAGCTTCGTCTAAATCGTTAAATGAGCTAATTACTTCTACATCAGATGGTACAACTGCTTCTCGCTGTAAACTTTTTACCTCATCAAGTGAAGCTTCTCGCGCTTCAACAGGATTAATAACGTAGTGTTTAATATCGTTTAGTGCTTTTTCGTCAAGATCACCTTTTAAAGCGATTACTCTAGCAGTGCGCACTGTTGGACGTTCGCCTTGACTAATAAGTTGAATGCATTCGCTAGCAGATTGCGCACGCTGATCGAATTGACCAGGCAAAAATTCTACAGCAAATACGTGCTCGTCGGTTTCAATAGGCAAGTAATCGTAAGTATTATCAACTGGAGGTTCGCTTAATACTGTTTGCACAGCATTGTCGAATAAATCTTTGCTGATACCTTCAACGTCATAACGGTTAATAATTCTTGCGGAAGTAATCGCGCTTATGCCAAGAATCTCCCTAAGCTCATGTAAAAGCTGTTGCGCTTGAACGTCAAAACCAGTGCGTTTTTCCACATATACGCGAAATACCACGAGAAACCTACCTTGTTGAATGTGCGGTATGAATGCAGTGTTTATTGTTGTATTGGTTTTAAATTATAAATATTAAATTATTCAAAATCACATTAAGAATGCATGTGGCTCGCACCCTTAAAGGTACGAGCCACAACAATCATTATCGTTCTACGCAATCGTCAGGTTTGCGCACAGAAACATCCAAACCTTCGCTTTGAGCTAAAGATGCAAGCCTATCGTGAATTTCTTCATAAGCAGGAATGATGTCGCCTAAATCGCGCCTGAACAAGTCCTTGTCCAAATGACTTACTCCGTTCGTACCAGCATTGCGCTTATCCCAAAGTCTGCAAGTATCAGGAGTTATTTCATCAGCGAGAAGAATATTTCCTTCGGCGTCCACGCCCTCTTCAATCTTGAAGTCGACAAGCTGAACATCAATCTTTGAGAAAATATCCAACAAAGCATTGTTAACAGCATGAGCTTGACGAGTGACTTCTGCTATTTCTTCATCTGTTGCTAATCCAAGAGCCACAACGCCTTCAGGATTAATAAATGGATCACCAAGCTCGTCGGACTTTACGCAGAACTCCAACAATGGCTTCTTTAAAGGTGTTCCTTCTTTAACGTTATAACGTTTTGCAAAAGAACCTGCAGCAGTATTTCGCATAATAATTTCCAGTGGGAACATGCGCATACGCTTTACAAGTTGTTCAGTATCGGAAATTCGTCCGAGGAAGTGGCTTTTTACGCCGCGCGCCTCAAGTAAATGGAATAGTAACGAAGTAATCCGGTTATTTAAACTGCCTTTACCTGCAATCTGAGCTTTCTTCAGACCGTTACCAGCTGTTGCCTGGTTCATGTATTCAACCCATAGCACATTGGTGTCATCGGTAGCATACAGTTTTTTGGCTTTGCCTTCGTACAACTTCTCAAGTTTTTCCATGATATGCCCTCTCTTATGTGCATTCACAGTTGTAGGCGCAAACCAACAATATTTGTAGGTTTACCTGACCTTTGCTAGCACGATTAGCGTAACAATTGTTACCTACAAAATTTCCCTTCGTGCATACTGTAAATTATTATCTTTTTTAACTCCTATGCCTTAATTTTCAATGTATCTAAGCATTTGTTTGTGTAGTTTTTAGCGAAATGGCGACGCGTGTCGCATTTTCTCTAGCTTCTTCTTGCGTTAATCCAGTAGCTAAAGAAACTGCCATGCGTCTGTGACCATGTACAGAAGGCTTAGCAAAAATACGCAAGTTGCATCGATAATTTTCGCCAGATTGCAAAGCTTGAGCAATATTCGTAAAACCAACAGATCCTTCCGCCTTAATAACAATGGCGTGACTTGCTGCAACTTCATTATTTTTCAAAGAAAGCTCAGTATAGTTAGCTGTAACTGGAACTCCCAAAATAGCCAATGCATGCAATGCAAATTCACTGTAATGCTGCGAAATCATAGTTACCATGCCAGTATCGTGTGGGCGAGGTGACAATTCATTAAAAAGCAAAGAGCCATCAGTAAGCACGAATAATTCGACTCCATAAACGCCCCAACCTGCTTCGCCAGCTTCTTGCGCAATATCAGTCAAACCTTCTACAGCGCGCTTTGCAATATCTTTCGCATTAGTGCGGATCGATTCAGGAATATTTGCAGGCTGCCAAGATTCTCTATAGTCTCCGTCTTGCTGACGCTGAGCGATCGGCTCACAAGTAGTAATTCCTGCGCAAGAGCTTATTGTAAGTACTGTAAGCTCATAATCAAGCGGAGCTAAAGCTTCAACAATAACGCGTGAACACTCATTCTCATGACCAGCTGCTGCACGCCTGCCATGCTGAGCTTCATTCCAAGCTGCAAGCAAATTTTCAGAACTACGAACTATTGACTGACCGTGACCAGAAGAGCTCATAACAGGCTTAACTACACAAGGATATCCAACTTTTTTAGCTCCATCCTCTAACTCTTCATAAGATGAAGCGAAACAATACGGTGTAGTAGGCAGTCCTAAATCTTCGTGCGCAATTCTACGCAAGCGCTCGCGATCCATTGCAATCGCGGCAATATCTGAGCTAGGAACGACTTGAATATTCTTTTTAGCAGCATCTTTCAAAACTTCAGTAGCAATAGCTTCAACTTCTGGAATAATAATGTCAGGATTCACATTTGAAATAAGTTCTTGCAATTCTTGTGGATTCGACATATCTAGCACGTGGTATTCGTGAGCTATTTGTATTGCTGGAGCGTTTTTGTAGCTATCGGCAGCGCATACTCGCACGCCTAGTCGCATAAGCTCAATCGCAATTTCCTTGCCAAGCTCGCCAGATCCAAGAAGAAGCGCGGTTGTGTTGTTACTGTTTTCAGTTACGCCAAATATGCGCTGATTTTGCTCAGAAAAACTCATACATCCATTGTTGCATTTGCCATTGTCGAATAATTGATGTTGTTACTACGACGCGCCGAAGTGTGTTGCGCTAGCATAAATCGAGGAAATCGTGTATAGTATCCCTTTGTTGTGTGATTCAATTCGTTTCGCGCACATGGTGGCTATAGCTCAGTCGGTAGAGCATCTGATTGTGGTTCAGAAGGTCGCGCGTTCAAGCCGCGTTAGCCACCCCACTTGAACGGCAGGTAAATATCTGCCGTTTTTTGTTTTTTGGATTGCAATATTTTTGCCTATAACCCGTATATAACCCCGAATTTAGGAATTTTTACGAATATTAAGAAATTTGCAAATTTTACTTGAAATTTTTCATGGGGGGGGGGTATAACAACGTATGTGCTTAGCAGTAGTGCACTACATTATCTTGCGTTTAAGTTTTTGGCGTGAATTAGTCTGCTGATTTTGGGCATGATTGTGCTTGCTTGCGTTCGTATCGACGTTTGCTTTGGTGATTTGTGATATTTCGCGCTCATTTGCTGCTGATAATGCAGTGTTCTGCACCCCGGGCAATGCTTGTTGATTCATAAAACCAACAGGCATGAGTATTCGAGCAGCTTTTAGATTTTTAAGAAATCGAGGCGTTAGAATGTCACGGCTTCACGGCTGTTTCTCTAACCTTATACGTATAACTTGTAGTTTTATGAATTGTCATCATGCGCTTGATGATGTTAACGGTTCTGTAACTTTACAAAAATCTAAAAGGTGCACTAAAGGGTGCTCTATTGCTAGCGCTTCTAAATTGTATTACATTCGTCGCGCGGCTCTTGCGTTGATTGTTGCTGTGGCGACTATTCTTGCTGTGCTCGTCTTGCCTACTAAGCATGCTAGCGCTGCGCAGGTTATGTGGTCGTATGGTGGCTATGGATATTTTACTGCTAATGGTAATGGTATTGGTAATGCTATTGAAAATATGCATATTGCACCAACACTTACTAAGGATTCTAATGGTACTCATGTGCAGTATGAAATATATTTTAACTATGCTTTTAAGGAGAAGTTAAATCCTCAGCCTAGACAGCGTATTCCAGCACGAGTCACTTTTTACGTAGATCTTCCGAAACAGCTTATTACAGACACTATTAGAGTGAAAAGAGATAGGCGAAATGTTTACGAGAAAAAGTGGAATGACTGGACAAGTCAGAATGATAAAGGCATCCCAGAAACAATGAAAAATTGGGATAAGTATTGGGGCTGGTCTAGAACAATTTCTCGTTGGCATTATACGTATGGTAGTAACGATTTTAATGGTCAGTGGGAAGATACTGTTGGCAATGGTAATTTTGGCTGTGGATATAATACTGATCCTTCGTCTAAATTTAAGAATTACAGTTTATGCGAAATAAAGAAGTGGCATGACAATGGCGACTTTGGTATAATGCTGCGTTCGTTTGAAAGTGCTAATTCTACGACTTGCTACCGTTGGGTTATTACTGCAGATGTGCCAGATGGTACTGATATTCGTTACATGCCTATTATTGCTGGATATCAGTCTACTAATGCTGAATCTCATGAGCGTGATTATGCAACTTATGGTCCGTATGATCACGATGGTGATGGCATACCAGATAACGTGGAGTGGGATAATAGTACCGATCCAACTAAGCCTGGTGGATTACATTTTGAGGAGTCGGAGGATTCACAGCCTCGTCAAGCTTCTTCCGTAAGAGCTTATACTGATGATGGTCATTGGCATGAGAATGATGGTGATTACTTCGATAATAAGGGTAGTTTTGTTCCTGATTATGGCAGTGACGGTAAAAGAGGTAGGCTGTACGATCATATTCCTAAGAATCTTACTTATTCTATTGATGGTAACGCTTATTTTGATAACAATAAGAGTTCCAATGCTCAAGTTACTTTTGATGATCCTAATAGTCCGAAGCCAGAGACTTTGCAACAAGGTCATGCGTGGATTGACAAGTCCACAGGCAAAGTGTATTTTAACCCGGCAGACTCGCATAAGAATCATACAGTTTATATACCGATTAAGGTAACTTATCCTAATCCAAGTAACTACAGCTGTAATCATCCTCAGCCTTTTTCAGAGACGGTTGTCGCTAAATTCAAAGTTTGGCCTATGTCTCATTTTTATAAGCCTGTGTATCCAGATTATGATAAAAAACAGGTGCAAGCTGGAAAATCAATTACGTCGGTTCCAAAAAACGAGGGGATTACTAAAGGCGATTTTCCGAAAGGTACTAGTTTTGAGCTTGGTAAGAGTAATAAATATTCTAAACCAGTGCTTTCTTGGTCAAAAATGACTAATGCTAATACTGGTGAGGTAACTTTTACTCCGAGCAAACCTCAAGATCCTAATAATTACGATACTCCTGTAATTGCTCACTATCCTGATGGCTCAAGTAGTACGGATAATGGGCAGGTTTATGCTCACGTTAAAGTAACGCCACTTACTGTAGGCAATAACGATTTAGGTTTTTCTATTGCTGAGGGTGCAGGTATGCACGATTTCGGTAGTAACTATTCCGACCGTATTACTTATGGTTCGTATCATACGGATCATTACACGAATCTTGATAAAGATAAGCAGATAGACAAGAATAGGCTTCTTATACCTGACGCGTGGTCTTCGAATAATAAGTCTCCGATTACATTCCGCGCTATTTGCCACGAAGAAAATAAGGATAATTATACGCTTCTTAAATGGGATGAAGCGAAAAACAGGTCTGTCGGTGAGGTTAACGGATTAAAGTTTACAGCTTTTCATCAATGGAAAATCGCTACGGAAGACGAAGAAAACAAGTGCAGGAATAATAAAGACTGTAATCTCAATGATTTTAAGTACTCGTATTTAACTAAAGATGAGTACAACACGAATACTATGGCTCGTTCTCGCGCGATTATTACTGGAACGCCTAGGAAAAGCGGTAAGTACGAGTGTCGCGTGTTTGCTTTTAACAATGCTGTTAGTCTTAAGAATTTCGATGACATAATTGTCAATGATACTGGCGGAAGTGTTGTTTATAAGAAAATGCTCTTTGCTAATTATGGTACTAAGGGCGAGACTAAGGATTCAAAGGGTAAAGATTGGAATGATCAAACTTTAAAGTTTAGTGTTAAAGCTTCTTACGCGCATAGGAATAATCCTAGTTACGTGCCGTTGAAAGTGAAGGCTGGTGAATATCATGCAAGCCTTACTAACGGTTATAAGAATGTTACTGATGTGCCTAAGAGTAAGAAAGGTGCTAATAATGCTACTCATCAGGATGATATAGAAGAAGGCGCGCTTCCAGACGGCACTTGGTTTGAGTTTGATGAAAACCAGTATAAGAAAGATAATTCTGGTTGGTATAAGAAGGATAAGGGTCATCCTTATGGAATGTCTTTCTACGATAATGGTCAAGATAATAAGCCTAGCGATGGTGGGAAGACTGGTAAAAACCATGGTACGGGTGATGGTTCTCACTATGGAGTGATGTCTTTTAAGCCGCTTAAGTGGCAGAAGCCTGGCGTGTATAAAATTCCTGTGATCGTACATTATCCGGACGGTTCAAAGTCTACGGATAAAGATGCTGGTAATGGGGATGGCATAAGTAAACCAAATCCAGTGTACGCGCAAGTGACAGTGGATCCTATGGAAGGCGATGATATAAAGCTTCGAGTGCTAAGGTCAGATTCTCCTGACGCGCCTGATATTAGTGATACTGATGGTCAGTTTGGAAGTGGTAGCGGTCTTACCATTATGAGTGGCATGAGTCTTATGTATAGACCGTTTATTGACGCTTGGTCTACAAAAGACGTGTGGAATAGTGGTAATAAAACTGAGAAGAAAATAGGCTTGGAAGTTTTATGCGAAAATGATGACCGTGATTTTGTTTCAAAACTTGCGGGTATGAAAGCAAGTAATCCAATTACATGGAGTCATATTGATACGTACTCCGAGCGTGAGAAATGTAAGAATAATTCTAATTGCAACGCGCAGCATAAATTGTATAGCTATAACGCTAAGGATAATCCGAATAATCCGTTCGATGCTGCTCAACGTACTACTGCTACGCTCGATGGTATTCCAGAAAAAACTGGTGACTATCAGTGCGTTGCTTGGGCTTTGAAACCAGAAGCTAAGAAATCTTTTGATGGTATGAGTAATCATCATGGTGCTAAATATGATTTGTTGAATGAAGTTTACGGTGATCAGTACACCAGGGGTAAAGATTACGAGTTTAAGACTTTCATGATTCACGTTGTGAAACCATTCGCGCTGCCAAAGACCGGCGGATGCGGCTGGAATGCGTCTTTGTGCGTTGTTTCTGCGATGTTGTCTAGTTTGATTGCTGCTGTGTTTGTAATGGATCAAACTAAGCGCGGTCACGAGTTGCTTGGAAGGTGGCGACTCGTATGAAGCTTTTCTACTGGGTGCATGTTTTTAATGTGCGTGTTTTTGATGCAAAATCTCATGGAATTTTGGAGCGTGATATTGCAACATAATATTCCTAAACTTAAAAAATTTACTCATTTATGAGCAAATTGCGTGAATAATTCGAAATTCGGTTAAAACCGATAAACAATTACATACTTACATCAAAATTTCAAAACTTTTAATTGCTGGAAACAGCATTTATGAAAGGAATGAATATGAACAAATTCACTAAACAATGCGTGGCGGCATTCGCCTCGCTCGCAATGGCTGGCACGCTGTGCGTTGCCGGTGCTGTGGTGGCAAACAACGTAGCATTTGCTAATAGTCCAAGTGCTGAAGCTGCTAAGCCAGCACCTTGGTCTGAAGCTGGTAAGAAGCTGACTGGTACTATCACCATTCATAAGAAGGATGATACTTCTGGTACACCTGTTGGTCTTAACGGTGCAACCTTTACAATTCAGAAGGTTAGTACGATTGATAGCGCTGCTGTTCCTGATCTTACTAAGCAAGATGATTGGATTAAGCTTGCCTCTAAAGTTAAGGAACTTAACGAAGCTGCAAAAGCTGGTAATACTACCAAAGTCGGCTTTGATGACAAATTTGGCACTAATGGCAAGATGAACCAAGACACGAAAACAGTTGGTAATGAAAAAGGCGTTGCAAAGTTCGATAATCTTGCAATCGGCTTGTACTACGTTGAGGAAACTAAAGTGCCAACAGGATATAGCCCTGAGTTTACTCCATTCTTTATAACTGTTCCGCAAATTACGCGTGAAGATAAAGCAGCTGCCAACACTTATACGTATGATGTAAGCGTTTCTCCAAAGAACTGGAATGCTAATGGTGGTATTACTAAGGATGCTCAAACTAGCAAGATGGTAGGCGATGGAGACACGCTTCCATACGTGATTACCGCTAAGGTGAAGCTTCCACTAACACCTGCAATGGATAACAATAAGTTAGCAAACTCTAATTTCAAAGGCTTTAAGGTTTGGGATGATGCGTTAATATCCGCATATAGCAACCTTGACAAGTTTGGTGATACTGTAAGTAATTATAAGGTTTACGTTGGTGAGTACAATTCCAGCACTAAAGCTTTGAAGCAGGGTGCTGTTGAGTTAACTAAAGCAGCTAATGATTTTAGTGTAAGTGATAGTACTAATACGCCTAAGGATAATACTCGTAAGCGCATTCTGTTCACATTCCAAGATTCTGGTTTAGCTAAAATTGCTAACGAGTTTGGAACAGATTCTAAAGCGTACGCTAGTAAGGATATTCGAGTTCAGGTAACTTTGAATCTTAAGATTAAGAGCGATTTTGGTACAAAAAGTGTAAAGACTACACTTACCAACAAGTATGGTTTTAACCCAGGCGGAGACAGCGGCAAGGATACACCTGGTAACGATACCAATACTGTATTCCACAAGTTCCATATCTTGAAGTATGACGGCACTGATACCTCGAAGAAGACAGTTCTTTCTGGAGCAGAGTTCAAGGCGTTTGCTGATAAAACTGAAGCTGTAAAGTGTGCAAAGGATCCAAGTGGAAATAATTGCAATAGTGCTATGCCTGGCTTTGCTGCTGCTGCCACTACTGCAGGAACTTCTACCATCACTACAACTGGCACTGACGGTAAGACTTCTGATTATGTTGTCAAGACTACTGATCAGAATAGCAAGATTTATCTTGTTGAGGTTAATGCTCCAAAAGGTTATGTTCGCTCAGAAGATGTTCATGAAGTGAATACTGCTAAAGCAAGCGATACTGAATCGCTTGAAGTTCCGATTGCTGATGTTCCAACGAGCAATAACATCGACCACTGGTTCAAGCTTCCAAAGACCGGTGCTTATGGCGTGTTTATTTTCGCTATCGCTGGCATTGTTTTGATTGCTGCAAGCGTGTTTATTTACACTCGTAACAATCGCAAAGAAGAAGATAAGCAGCGCGCTTAGTATTCTTCTAACGTAAATATATTATAAAAAACTCAGGGGGTTGGGTGGTATTTGCTTAGCCCCCTGTTTTACTTTTTGGAAGTGGATTTATGAGTTTTACTAAATTTGCAAAAGCTTGCCGCAGCAGCTTAGAGAGATTAGTGCGATTAGCAGGCTTACATATTCTTAAATCCACTCCCAATGAATCGTCTGCAAACGAATCTTCTGCAGACTCAGATTCTGCAAATCCCAAAAAATCTGTTTTTAAATGCGTTATTGAACCAATCATTCTGGCGCTAGCTGCAATTCTATGCTTCACCTACCCAGTGGCATCAACACTGTGGAATAATCACGTGTCTAAACAAATTTCCATAGATTACGACAAAGTAACTTATAATCAAGCCGCTAGCGTGCGACAATCTATTCTAAAAAGTGCGCGAAAATACAATGCGCGCAGAAAAAAAATTTTTACAGCCGATCCGTATGACGGTAGTGACAATTACAAAAAAACAGCAGACTATAAGTCATATATCAAACAACTAGACGAACCAATGGGAATTATGGGAATCATAAAAATCCCAAAAATAGGCGTAAAACTACCGATTTATCATGGTGCTTCGCGCGATGTTCTAGCTCGCGGAGCAGGGCACTTGTATGGCACAGATTTGCCAGTGGGCGGCAAAAACAGGCATACTGTTATCACAGCTCATACTGGTTTGCCTACAGCAACCATGTTTGACGGTTTAATCGATATGAAGCGTGGAGACTACTTCTACATTGATGTACAGGGCTATACAATGCGCTATAAGGTGTTTCGCATTAGCGTGGTTGATCCGCATGATATTAGTTTGTTGCAGCGTGAAAAGGGTCGCGATTTAGCGACGTTGCTTACATGTACGCCGTATGGTGTTAACTCGCATAGATTGCTAGTGACGGGGTATCGCGTGCTGCCGGACCCAGCGCATGCTCCAGAAGATCATCTTCAGTGGCCATTCTGGATGACTATGTTCCTTATAGCATTGATAAGTTGCGCGGTGGTTCTTGCCACAATGATTATTGCTATAGTTCGAAAACGTCGTAATAATAATATTGCGCCGCAAGGAATGCATATTTGTGAAAAATAAATACATGATTGCTTATTGTGAAAGAAAGAAGTGATATATCAGCGATTTATCAGTTGATGAAATACTTGAGGAATGTGCATCATATTAGCATTAGAGTAAGCGGTAATTGGTTCATTTAAATAACCTCAGTCTATGGAGTAGACTGGTATGGTTACGCATATGTATGTTGATGATGACATGGCGTACTAAATAGCACATGGTGCAGAAGGAGTATTTATGGCTGGTAAGGCTTCACCTAGTGAACCATTGTGGGAGACAATTCTCCTGTTTGTGCCTAGAACTTTAGGAAAGTTAGTGCGCTCGCTTTTTGGTGTTGGAGAATACGATGAGGCATATCGCAGGGACGGTTTGTGCTTCGTTATGCTTGTTCTTGCGATTTTATTCTGCGCATCAGAATGGTTTAGAGTTAGTGGATTTATTGGAGTAGGTCTCCATTTTGTGTCTTCTAGTTTGCTTGGAATTATGAGCGTTGTTCTGCCTGTATGGTTAAGCGTTGTCGCTTTTAGGTTGATGCGTAACAGTGGAGTTGGCTCTGGTAATCCTCGTGTTATTAGCGGATTTATTATTCTATTGTTATCTGTTTGCTCAATTCTTGATATTTCTTCTGCGCCTCGCGGAAAAGCATTTAATTTAGGAACTGTGCAAAAGTCAGGTGGGTTGTTAGGTTTTGTGCTTGGATCTCCGCTATCGTGGGGTCTTTCTCGTATTTTTGCAATTATTATTTTTGTAGTAGCTGCTATTTTTTCGATATTAATGATTACTCGCCTTCATGTAACTGATATAGCTCAAGGTGTTGCTACTATTTTTGCTAAATATAACAGTAAAAAATCTTCTGAAGATTTAGGAAACTCTGAAGAAGATAATTCTGACAGCAAAACCAATTCTTTGGAATTTGCAGATGGCGTGCCAACTCACAATGAAGAGTCGTCGAAAAATAATAGCGGATCTTCTCAAATGTCTTCTGTGTTGAAACTGTTTAAATCATTCTTTAAGCGTAAAAACAGTAATAATAATGGGGAATTGCTTGACGAATACGCCGGCGATGATGCATTTTCGCATGCTGCTTCTCACGGTAATAGTGTAGATAATCTTGAAAGAGTTGAACCTCGTAAAGCAAGAACTGTGAGCAGCTCTTCCGATAATAATGCTGCAAATAATTCCCAATTTGAAAATGCTGATAATAATTCAAGTCAACTTACACCTAGAAGTGTTTCATCTTCATCAAAGCCTGTTCCTGAAGAAATATTGCCAAAAGCTCCTATGAGTGATTCCTCTTTATCTGCAAGCGATCCATGGTCAAGTATTCCAGCTGAACGTATGGATCAATATCGCAGGGATCAGGAAGATTCAGATAATGAAAATGCTACCGACAGTGAAAATGGTGCTGGCAATAATAATGAGCCTTCTTTTGATTCTTTCTCTGAACCTTACAAGCTCCCTGATTTGAATCTTTTAGCTCATGGCAAGCCTCATGCTGCGAGAACTCCAGCAAACGATAACGTTATTCGCGCGCTAACTTCTACTTTTGAGCAATTTGACGTCGACGCTCACGTTATTGGATTCCTTAGAGGACCATCTGTTACGCAGTACGAGGTTGAGCTTGGTCCTGGTGTAAAAGTTGAAAAAGTTACGAATTTGCAAAAAAATATTGCATACGCTGTAGCTAGTACGGATGTGCGTATTTTGTCGCCAATTCCAGGAAAGTCTGCTATTGGTATTGAAATTCCAAACGTCGACCGCGAAATTGTGCATTTGGGAGATGTTCTGCGCTCGCAAAAAGCTATGAATGACCCTAATCCTATGCTTACAGGTGTTGGAAAAGATGTTGAAGGTCATTTCGTAACTGCAGCTCTCGATAAAATGCCGCATTTGCTTGTTGCTGGCGCTACCGGCTCTGGTAAGTCGAGTTTTATTAATTCAATGCTTACTTCGATTATTATGAGAGCAACTCCTGAACAAGTTCGCATGATTATGGTCGATCCTAAGCGCGTGGAGCTTTCTGCTTATGCTGGCATTCCGCATTTGCTTACTCCGATTATTACGGATCCTAAGAAGGCTGCGCAGGCTCTTGAGTGGGTTGTTAAAGAGATGGATGCTCGCTATGATGACTTGCAATTCTTTGGTTTCCGTCATGTTAAAGATTTCAACAAGGCTGTTCGTGAAGGAAAGGTTCACGCACCGGCTGGATCTGAGCGAAAAGTTGCTCCATACCCGTATTTGCTTGTGGTTGTGGACGAGATGGCTGATTTAATGATGGTTGCTAAGAACGATGTTGAAAGTTCTATTCAGCGTATTACTCAGCTTGCTCGAGCTGCAGGAGTGCATTTGGTTCTAGCTACTCAGCGCCCGTCTGTTGACGTTGTAACAGGCTTGATTAAAGCAAATATTCCTTCTCGTTTGGCTTTTGCTACTTCGTCTGCTACTGATTCAAGGGTTATTCTCGATACTGTTGGTGCAGAAACTTTGATTGGTCAAGGCGACGCTTTGTTCCTTCCAATGGGTGCTGCAAAACCTCAACGTGTGCAGGGTTCGTGGGTGAGTGAATCTGAAATCCGCAAGGCTGTGGAGTATGTTCGCACGCAGCGTAAACCAAAGTATCGTGAAGATATTGAGCAAATGGCTCAAAAAGCGGATGCTCAAGCTCAAAGCAAGCTTAAAACTAGCGATATTGGCGACGATATGGATGAGTTGCTTCAGGCTGCTGAGCTTGTTGTCAGCTCGCAATTTGGCTCTACTTCAATGCTTCAGCGTAAGTTGCGCGTTGGTTTTGCAAAGGCAGGTCGATTGATGGATTTGCTTGAATCTCGAGGTGTTGTGGGACCTTCTGAAGGTTCTAAAGCTCGCGAAGTTTTGGTTCAGCCGGAAGATTTGCCAAAAGTTTTGGCTTTTATTCGTGGCGAGTCAGATTCGTTATAAGATATTGTATTGTTGTGTACAACACCAAGTTGTGTGTGCTAGAAGTTTTTACTTTGCAGTAGAATGAAGGTTATGCGTATGAAGAAAAAAGCTAAGTCATCATTTTTTGCTGGCTGGAATTATGCTCCAAATATTGTGACTTATATCCGTATTGTGCTTTCGCTTGTTTTTATTGTTTTATATTTGAAAGCAGGTACGTGGGGTTTTGATTCAGTTTCGTTGCGTTGGGCTGCGTTTGTGCTGTTTGTCGTAGCTGCTTCTACGGATAAGCTCGACGGGTGGATGGCTCGTAAATATCATAAGGTTACAGAATTAGGTAAGTTACTTGATCCAATTGCGGATAAAATTCTTATTCTAGCTGCGCTTATTATTGCTTCTGTTTTCGGCGAAATTTATTGGTGGATAACCATCTTGTTCATGATTCGCGAAATTGCTATTACTCTTGTGCGAATTTATGTTGTTAATGTTCGTGGAAGAGTAATTGCTGCATCTTCTGCAGGAAAGTATAAGACTCTTACGCAATCGATTGGTATTGCAATGATTATTGCACCGCTTGTTGCAACTCTTCATGCTAATCCATTGCCTTCTTGGATGGTTTCTTACTATGCAGTGGCTTTTGGCTTGCTTGGTATTTCTTTGGGCTTTGCTTTCTATTCTGCAGTTTTGTATGTCTATAGTGCTTTCTTTGAAGGTTCTTCAGATAGCGAATCTCAAGTTGATGATGCAAAAAATGCAGTTCCTTTGCCTCCTGTGAAGTAAATAAAATCAATAAGTAAACTTCTTGTTTGTAGCTTACGGTTTTTCATAGATTATCCCTAAAGGGTTTATGTTGTGGAAAATCGTAAGCTACAATCATATCGAGCGTATTATGAATAATTCTTCAGATTTTAATACAGTTTCTTTAGCCGCGGATCTATTGGAAAAAAGTTTTATTAAAGGAATGCATATTGCTTCAGCAGAGTCGTTAACTGGCGGGCTTTTGGCTGATGCTTTTGTTTCTGTTCCTGGCGCGTCACGAGTTTTTTGTGGCTCTGCTGTCACTTATGATATTCATGCTAAATCCAAAATTCTTGGTGTAAATTCTAATCTTTTACAATCTGAAGGCGCGGTTTACCAGGATGTTGCTTTTCAGATGGCGCTTGGAGCTGCTCAAATATATCGTGGCGATGGCTGGGAATATGAGGAAGATTGTGAGTGTTGTGCAAATTTTCCTATTATTGGCTTGTCTACAACTGGTGTTGCAGGTCCTGGTCCCGATGGCAATAAACCAGCAGGTTTAGTTTATGTTGGAATATTTTTGCCTAAAGTTAATGATGTTATGGATTCTGTGAAAGATGCGGCTCATAAAGAACTTGAAGATGGATGCGTGAGTAACGTCTATGATTATGATTTTGCTCAAATCGAAAGTCAAAGCGTAACTAAGATTGCGCAATCAAGTGTTGCTTTTGTTTTTGAATTGAGATTATCTGGCAGTCGTCAAGAAGTTCGCGAATCTACTGTATTTCAGTTGTTGAGAATAGCTGATGAGTTGATTGCTTATGTCGAAGATTGTAAGTAGTTGGGTTGTAATCAAGACACGCGCTATCGAACAAATGTTCGCATATGTAGTATACTTGTGTTTGTCGAGATGGTTTAAGCTGAGTTAAGCGTTTAAGTGCTTGGGTTAAATGTTTTATCCACATTGCACAAAAATGCTTGTACTTGAATCTAGTATGGAACTAAGGTCGTTCGATACATAACGGCATGCGAAAGGAGTAGCATACATGGCGCAAACGAAAAGTAAAGGCAGTATTAATCGCCTTATTGATGCGGATAAAACAGATCCGCGTCGCCAAGCAGCGTTGGAAACTGCGTTAGCCAATGTTGAACGACAATATGGAAAAGGTTCTGCAATGCGCTTAGGTGATAGACCTATGCAAGATGTAGAAGTTATTCCTACTGGTTCATTAGCGTTGGACACTGCTTTGGGGATTGGCGGTGTTCCTAGAGGGCGAATAGTTGAAGTCTACGGTCCTGAGTCTTCTGGTAAAACAACTCTTGCTTTGCATATTGTTGCAAATGCTCAAAAAAATGGTGGGGTAGCGGCATTTATTGATGCTGAGCATGCGTTGGATCCTGTCTATGCGAGAAAGCTTGGAGTAGACACGGATGCTCTTATTGTTTCTCAGCCAGATAACGGTGAGCAGGCATTGGAAATTGCTGATATGCTTATTCGTTCTGGGGCGTTAGATGTTATTGTTGTTGATTCTGTAGCGGCATTAGTTCCTAAAGCTGAAATCGATGGCGATATGGGAGATAGTCATGTGGGTTTACAAGCTCGCTTAATGAGTCAGGCGTTGCGTAAGATGACTGGTGCTCTTTCACAAGCTGGCACTACTGCTATTTTTATTAATCAGCTTCGTGAAAAAATTGGTGTATTCTTTGGTAATCCTGAAACTACCACTGGTGGTAAAGCTTTGAAGTTCTATGCGTCTGTGCGTATGGATATTCGCAGAGTTTCTACTATTAAAGAGGGCGAAGAAGCTGTTGGCAACCGAACTAAAGTTAAGATTGTCAAGAATAAAATGGCTCCGCCTTTCAAAACTGCTGAGTTTGATGTTCTTTACGGAGAAGGTATCTCTACTGAAGGTTCTGTTATCGATATGGGGCTGCAAGCTGAAGTTATTAAGAAATCTGGTTCTTGGTTTACTTATGACGGTGAGCAGCTTGGACAAGGTCGTGAAAACGTCCGTAAGTTCTTGAAAGATAATCCAGCTATTACTGAAGAAATTAGCGAAAAAGTCAAAGCTTCGTTAGGTTTAATGCATCCTGAAGATCAATTCGCTGAAGATTCTGAACTAGATCAATTCGCTGATGATTCTGTAGCTAAAAATTCTGCACAAAAGTCATCCGAATCGAAGTAATAATAAGATTACAGTGTAAAGCGAATGCAATATGCCTATTAGTGTAGAGAGTTTTCTTCGCGATCATCCAGTAGAGCGGACTGAAGAAGATGACGAAAGTAATAGCGTAAAGCCACATACTCGCAAAAAAATATCGCATAAATCAGTACTTTTAAGCGCAAAAAATAATACAAAAAACATGCCGTATGTAAAAAACACTAAAGTAAGTGATTTAAGCGACGAACTTTGCAATAGTAGTGAAGATGATTGCAGGGAAGCTGCTTTAAGGCTTTTAGATTATGCTCCTCGCTCTGTGATGGACATGCGCAAAAGGCTTAAAGAAAAAGGCTACACGGAAGTTGCTATTGACGCGGTTATTCATCGTTTGCTTGAATTGCATCTTCTTGATGACAATCAATATGCTCAAATGGTGATTCGCTCTTGCGCTGTGAGGCTTCTTGGTGCTAGAGCTACTCGAATGGAATTGCAGCGTAAAAATGTTGATCCTGCTGCTATTTCACAAAACGTAGCTTCTGCTCAAAACTCTGGAGTATTCACTGAAGCAGCGTGGGAACTCGGTCGCAAAACGGCTTCGCGCACGAGAAATCTTGAGCCTTTAGTCAGAAGACGAAGATTTTTCGCAGCAGCTGCAAGAAAAGGTCATGATTTAAACGTTATTAACGAAGTGTATGCAGCTTTATTCGAAAGTAATAACGAATGAATAGTAAAAGAGGCTGGATTATACAAGTAAACCAGCCTCTTTCGCTTAAAACTTTATGATTATTTTGCGAAATTATGCGCTTGAGCTACAACATACTCAGGCATATCTTCAACATTAATAACATCATTAAAGCGTGGAGTTTTATTTTCAAGATTTCTAAGCATGCTTGGAGCTTTAGTTCCTGTAGCTTTACTAAGAGCGTCCATGCATTTGAAATCATCCATATCTTGCACATGCTCAATATTCAAAGATTCAGCAACAACACGAGGGAATTTATACGGGCTTGCAGTGCTTAGCAATACTCTAGGTGTGCTTTCGTCATGTGGAATATTTTGCATAACGAAGAATCCGCAAGCAGTATGTGGATCGATCACATACTTGTACTTGTTCCAACAGTCATAAATAGCTTCGCGAATTTGATCCTCATTCGCCCAACCGCAGCCAAACAGTGAGCGAATCTTTGCAAGCACATTTTCTGGAATCTCAAAAGCGCCCCATTGAGTCAAGTCATTCATAAGCATTTGTATTAAACGCGTGTCTTTATCGCACATGTAATAAAGCATTCGCTCCAAATTAGAAGAAACCAAAATATCCATAGAAGGAGCAACAGTGTGATGGAATGTGCGTTGACGGTTGTAAGTGCCGCTTACCAAAAAATCAAAAAGCACATTGTTACTATTGCTAGCAACAATGAGATGCTTCACTGGAAGACCAAGCATTTTTGCATAATATCCTGCTAGAATATCGCCAAAATTGCCTGTAGGAACACAAAATTCTACTTCGTCTCCAAGTTTTATAACTTCGCGTTCAATAAGCTGCTTGTATGCTGCAAAATAGTAAACAACTTGTGGCACAAGACGACCAACGTTAATTGAGTTAGCTGAAGACAATACTGTATTCGCATCTTCTTCAATATTTTTGTTGAGCTCATTATTTGTGAAAATCTGTTTAACGCCTGTTTGAGCATCGTCAAAATTACCGCGGACTGCGCAAACTTTCACATTTTCGCCTACCTGAGTAGTCATTTGCAATTCTTGGACGCGGCTAACTTTTCCTTCTGGATAAAAAGTAATCATAGAAGTGCCTGGAACATCAGCAAAACCAGCCAAAGCAGCTTTACCTGTATCTCCAGAAGTTGCAGTTAGAATCATAACGCTTTTTTCAATATCAGATTCGTTCTCGTGTTGAGTTTTAGTGCGAGACATTAATTGTGGCAACATTTGCAAAGCAACGTCTTTAAACGCACAAGTAGGACCATGGAAAAGTTCCATCACAAAATCGCTAGTGTTCCCAAGCTGCTGGAGTGGAGTAATAGCGTTATTAGACCATTGATTGCCGTATGCCAGTTTAATGCAAGAAGAAAGCTCTTCTGAAGTATAATCAGGCAGCAACAGTTGCAAAATATCCTGCGCAATTTCTTGATACGATTTGCCTTGCAATTTAGAAATATCGTAACGCTCGCTACCAAGGCTATCAGCTACAAATAATCCGCCATCTTCAGCAATTCCTTTACGTATTGCCTCTTTTGATGTGCATGTTGGCTTAAGCGAACGAGTGCTATGGAAAATAGTTGTATCTGATGCCATAATAACTCCGTAACCGTCTGTTTATAGAGAATATTTTTTACTTACGTAGATTATTTATGTAAATTATTTACACAACTTATATCAAATTATGGTACCTGAAGCGCTGGGCGAATGGGCGTGTGCTAATCTCATATATATAAATGCTTTTGTTTTACTATTAATTAATTGGCGATTAGGCAAATAATTTATAGGGGGAACGTTGTCTGTTGATGATTTAGTGAATGCTCGTGCTGATTGTGCGCGCAAAGCGTGGCGTAATTTTGCTCATGCAGATACTCGCGCAAAAAATGCGCTTCTCGAAAAAATGGCAGATGCCTTAGAGTATGCAGCTTCAAATATTGCTGAGGCTAACAAAAAAGATCTTAAAGAAGCTGAAGCTAAGGGAATGGATGCTGGAAAGCTCGATCGGCTTAAATTTAATGAAGAGCGAATCCAAGCTTCTGCAAAAAGCGTGCGAAAAATTGCGCAATTGCAGGATCCTGTAGGTCAAGTAGTTCGCGGATACACTCTTCCTAATGGAATTAAACTTTCGCAAATTCGAGTTTCAATGGGCGTTATGGGAATGATTTACGAAGCTCGTCCAAACGTAACTATTGACGTAGCTGCTTTGTGTATTAAATCTGGAAATGCTGCGATTTTGCGAGGCGGAAGCGCGGCTCTTCATACGAATCAGGCGAGTATTGAAGTTATACAATCGGTTCTTAAAAATTCTAACTTTAGTGCTGATTTGATTCAGTCTGTTGATGATTTAGGAAGAGACGGAGCTACGTCAATGATGCATGCTCACGGTCATATTGATGTGCTTGTGCCTAGAGGTAGTGCAAATCTTATTGCAGCAGTTGTTCAAGAATCTACGGTTCCTGTTATTGAGACTGGAGCTGGAAACGTACATATTTATGTAGATAAAAGCGCTGATATTAAAAAAGCTGTACCTATTATTATTAATGCAAAAACGCAACGAGTGGGCGTGTGCAACGCTGCTGAAAAATTATTAGTGCATAAAGCTGTTGCGCAAGAATTTTTGCCAAAAATCGCTGCTGCTTTAGCTGAGCATAATGTAATTTTGCATGCAGACGATAAATCTTACGATATTTTGCAATCCGCTAATATTCAAGGATTGCAGCTTGAGCGTGCCACTGAGGAAGATTGGAAGCGAGAATATTTGTCGCTGAATATGGGTGTAAAAGTTGTAGATGATTATACTGATGCAGCTTCTCATATTGCGAAATATTCTACTGGCCATACTGAAACCATTATTGCTGAAGATTACTCAACTATTCAAAGTTTTATTGCAAGTGTTGATTCCGCTGTAGTTATGGTAAATGCTTCAACGCGCTTTACAGATGGCGGCGAATTTGGTTTCGGCGCAGAACTTGGTATTTCTACGCAAAAATTACATGCAAGAGGCCCTATGGGTTTGCTTGAAATGACAACAACCAAATGGATCGGCTACGGAGATGGGCAAATACGTTTATAGTTTATTTTTTACATCTCAATGCGCACTACTATTCAGTCGTGTGAATATTCGTGTGGTAGAGATTTGAGATTTTTCGCACTGAACGAAGGCGGACGTCAGAGCCGAAGGCTGCTGACAAGCCGAGTGAAGAAGAAAAATCGAAAAATCTCTGCGATGAGCACGGTTATTAACGATTGACATGTAGAGTTTGGGGGATTTCTTTACGAGCAATAAAAGAGGACTGAGGAAGCAACATTATTTTAAGAACAAAGCAGACAGTAAAATCTTTAACAGCCAGAGCGACGAAGGACGGGAACTTGCGAGGAGAGAAATCTCCCAAAACTCGCGCCACAGTAAGCAAATTAAAAAATAGACGTACTGGTTTTAATAGTTACGTGGCGGTAAGGTAAGAGTATGCCTAATAATGACGTGAATTTGAGTACAGCTGAAGCGCTTGATATTGCTGCTGAACGTTTGTCCATTGTGCGATATGTTTTTTTGGTGCAAATTGAAGATGGTATTGCTTCTGCATCGCAACGTTCATCGCTTGAGTATGCTGACGCAGTGTTAATGGGCTGGCCAGATTCTGATTCGAATGATGTGACTATTCCTGATGAAGCTTCGTTTAATAATGTTCTTGAAAATGTTCGCAATATGGAAAAGAATATTATTAAGTTTAGCGAATTAGAACGTGATCATGATATTGATGGCATGACATCCATGCTTGCTAAAATTTCGGAATCTGTAGCGAAAATTCGTGGTGCATATCAACCAGATTTCCCTCTTCCAACTTTTGCCGAAATCCAGCGTGTCGTAAAAGATGAGTGGGATGAAGAAATGGGCAATATTAATCCGGATAGCGCAAATGTTGCATCTGGGTTAGTGAATGAAACTCAAGTGGAAGACAAGGAATCTGAAGCGAATGAGTCCTGAAATTCACGAAGATGCAGAACGTCGCATGTCTGACCTATTTCATGGCGCGTTTACTGGTAAAGAAGCGGCTCCTCCTGCGGTTGTGAATTCAGTTCATAAACGTACTTCTACTCGTGGCAATGTGCACGAGCGTCAGCGCATTGGAATTATGGGCGGCACATTCGATCCAATACACAATGGTCACTTGGTTGCTGCTTCAGAAGTTGCTTGGGTTTATGATCTTGACGAAGTTATTTTCGTTCCTACCGGTAGGCCTGTTTTTAAGCTTGATAAAAAAGTTACGAATGCAGAAGATCGTTATTTAATGACTGTTATTGCAACAGCCTCCAATCCAAAGTTCACTGTTTCTAGGGTTGATATTGATCGCCCTGGAGTTACTTATACTATCGATACTTTGCGAGATATACGTGCTCAACATCCTGATGCGGAACTTTTCTTTATTACTGGAGCTGACGCTATTGCTGAAATAATGCAATGGAAAAATGCGCGCGAAATGTGGAATTTGGCTCGATTCGTGGCTGTTACTCGTCCTGGCTATTCGAGGCCAGAAAAGTTAGCAGATTCTAATTCTCCGTTAATGCCTCGCCAAATGCATACGAATGATACTGGTATTGCAGCGAATCGTGACGATATGGTTCATTGTGATTCTACGCATTTGCCGGTTGATATTTTAGAGATTCCAGCGTTGTCTATTTCTTCTACTGATGTTCGTCGTCGAGCTGAGCATGGTGAGCCGGTGTGGTATTTAGTTCCAGATGGAGTAGTTCAGTACATAGTTAAGCATGGTTTGTATCGTGCGTAATTATTGATTTTGTAGGCTTGTCGTTTATCGTCTGTGCAAAAAGTTAGTATTGATTATGTTCATTTCGCGAATTAAAGCGAACTAATGTTTGGAGATATGGTGAGCATCGTCCTTGAAGGAAAGCCAGATAAAAACCTTGTTCTCGTTACCGGTCGCGCACATCCGAAGCTTGCTCGTGATGTAGCTGATCAGCTTGGAATTGATGTACTTGAAACTACGGCATACGATTTTGCTAATGGTGAAATGTATGTTCGCTATACGCAATCTGTGCGTGGTACAGATGTATTCGTTATTCAAAGCCACAGTGATCCTGTTAACAAGTCCATTATGGAACAGTTAATTATGATTGACGCTTTGAAGAGGGCTTCTGCTCGTTCAATTACTGCAGTATGCCCGTTGCTTGGTTATTCTCGACAAGATAAAAAGCATCGCGGTCGTGAACCTATTTCTTGCCGCTTGATGTTTGACTTGCTAAAGACTGCTGGTGCTGATCGCATTATGAGCGTCGATTTGCATGCAGCTCAGTCTCAAGGATTCTTCGACGGTCCTGTTGATCACTTGATTGCTATGCCAGTTTTGGTTGATTACGTACGTGATCGTTTCCGCGATGATCTTGCTAATGTGACTGTTGTGTCTCCTGATGCTGGTCGTATTCGCGTAGCAGAACAGTGGGCTCAGCGCTTAGGCGGCGGTCCTTTGGCTTTTGTGCACAAAACTCGCGATATCACTTGCCCTAATAAGACGGTTGCAAATCGCGTCGTTGGTGACGTTGCTGGACGCGATTGCGTTATGGTTGACGACTTGATCGATACTGCAGGAACTATTGCAGGAGCTTGCAATGTGTTGAAGGAAGCTGGAGCTAAGTCTGTTACAGTTGTTGCAACTCACGGCGTGCTTTCTGGTCCTGCAGTCGAACGTTTGAAGTCTTGTGGTGCTAGGGAAGTTGTTTTGACTGATACTGTGCCTATTCCAGAAGAGAAGCGTTGGGATGGTTTGACTGTTCTTTCAATTGCTCCGCTTCTTGCAAGTGCTATTAAAGCAGTGTTTGAGGATGGTTCGGTTGCTAAGCTTTTCGACACTTATCCTGAGCATCACGGACAAGGATTCTTATTTGCTTAAGTATTGATTTCGTGCGGTTTGCTTTTCGGCACGCCAATTTGACGTTTTTTGATATTATGGCATAATAGTGACTTGGCGGTTTTTCCGCCGTTCCCTCATGGTGTAATGGCAGCACACGGGTCTTTGGAACCCTTTGTCTTGGTTCGAATCCAGGTGAGGGAGCTTACTTGAAGCGCTACTCGTTGAATCGGGTGGCGTTTTTTGTTTTAAACGCTGCTAATAAGTAATAGAATTACATACAGCGAAATTTATTGAAATAGTATAAGGAGCGTATGCGTGGAAAAGCATGATGTAACTGCGGCAATAATTTTGGCAGCAGGCGATGGGACGCGTATGCGTTCAGAAACTCCAAAAGTACTACATCCATTTGCTGGTAAAACATTTCTCAATCGTGTTATGGATGCCATGAATGGCGTAAATCCTAAAAAACTAGCTGTAGTTGTGCATGCTCAGGCTGAACGCGTAGCTGCTGCTGCTGTTAGCTATAACGAAAATGTGCATATTGTAAATCAGGACGAAACTCCTGGAACCGGCAGAGCAGTGCAATGTGCTATTAAAGATCTTAACGAAATTGCTAAAAACGAAACTGGTGAAGCATTAAAAGGAGCTGTGCTGATTGCCGCAAGCGATATGCCGCTACTTGATACGCAAACTTTGCAGTCTTTAGTTGATTTTCACAATAATAATAACAATGTGGCAACAGTTCTTACAGCAGTATTAGACGATGCAACTGGCTACGGCCGTATTGTGCGCGAAGCAAACGGTGACGTTTTGCGTATTGTTGAGCATAAAGATGCAAATGCTGGAGAGCTTGCTATTCATGAAGTGAACACTTCTGTATATGTATTCGATGCGACTGTATTATGTGACGCGATTGCAGATCTTAACTCTCAAAATGCTCAAGGTGAGTTCTATTTGACTGATGCTTTGGAACATGCTCGAAAGTTTGGTCATGTTGGTGCAATGTCTGCTCCAGATCCGCTTACTGTAGAGGGCGTAAATAATCGTGTGCAATTAGCTGCGCTCGCAAAAGCACATAATAAGCGCGTGTGTGAAAAATGGATGCTTGAAGGTGTAACTATTCTCGACCCTGATACTACTTGGATTGAAGATAGTGTTACGCTCGCACAAGATGTTACTGTGCTTCCTGGGTGCTTCCTTCAAGGTCGTACTACGGTTGCAAGTGGTGCTGTAGTTGGCCCTTACACGACTCTTATTGATGCGCAAATTGATGAGGATGCTGTGGTTGAACGTTCGCGTGTACAGGAATCGCATATTTGTAGAGCTGCAAACATCGGTCCTTGGACGTATTTGCGTGCAGGAAACGTACTTGGTGAGGAAAGTAAGGCAGGAGCTTTCGTAGAAATGAAGAAAGCTCATATTGGAAATGGCACTAAAGTACCTCATTTAAGCTATATTGGCGATGCTGATTTGGGTGAGCATACGAATATTGGCGGCGGTACGATTACTGCAAATTATGACGGAGTGCATAAGAATCATACTACGATTGGTTCTGGTGCTCACGTTGGCGCAGGAAACCTGTTTGTAGCACCGGTTACTGTGGGAGATGATGTTACTACCGGCGCTGGATCGGTGGTACGTCACGATGTTCCGGCTGATTCTATGGTGTACTCGGAAAATACTCAGCACGTTGTAGAGGGCTGGAAGCCAGCTTGGGAACGCTAAAAAGCGTTTGTTGGAGAATTAAGGAGTAGTAACATTATGACAGCTTTAGAAAGCTCAATTAGTGCAATTCGTATTGCTGCCGCTGCTGCAGACCGTTTGAAAGCAACGAACGAGCAGGCTTTTGATGTAAGCGATTTGCTTGGTATTACGGATGCTATGTTAGTTGTTTCTGCTTCAAATGAGCGTCAAGTATTAGCTGTTGCAGAAGAAATCGAAAAAGACTTGTACTTGAAAGACAACAAACGCAAGGCTTTATCTCGTGAAGGCTTGGAATTAGCACAGTGGATTTTGCTTGATTTTGGCGATTTTGTGGTTCATGTAATGCATGAGGAAGCACGAGCATTCTACCGCTTGGAACGCCTGTGGAATGATTGCCCGGCAATCGATTTGCAACTGCCAGAGCATGCTAGCGAAACTGAAGATTCTAGCAAAACTGAAGATTCTAGCGAAACTGAATAATAAGAAGAAAGTACGGTACAAACCATGGTTGATTTCGTAGAAAATGTTGCGAGTAACGTAAATAATTCCATTAATAGTGCGCATGAAGGAATTGCTCGTTCTGTTATGCTTATTCGCCACGGTCAAACTCCGTATAATGCACAGTTCCGTTTGCAAGGCATGATTGATATTGCTTTGGATGAGTCTGGAATGGATCAGGTGACTCGCTCTGGAAAAGCTTTGCGCGTGCTTTTTGGTGCTTCTGATTTAGAAGATCCAAAGGACCCGAACAGCACTGAACACGTGCGCATTACGCCAGAAGAAGCGGACGAGAGTTTTGTGGCGATTGTTTCTCCACTTATTCGCGCTCAACAGACTGCTCATGCTTTTGCAGATAAGATTGGGCTTCATGTGCATGTTGAAAATGGTGTGCGCGAGCGTTTCTTTGGCGAGTGGGAAGGTTTGAATCGTCAGCAGATTAGCGAGCAGTGGCCGGAAGATTTCAAAGCTTGGGTTGAAGGTAAAAGCGGAGAGCTTCGTCATGGTGCTGAAGCTAAGCAGGAAGTAGGAGAGCGCGCTGCTGCTGCAGTAGAAGATTGGGCTCGCAAAACTGGCGCAGACCGTGATTTGCTAGTATTTTCGCATGGTTCCTGTCTTTCGCAAACTGTTCATAAGCTGCTTGGATTAGATAAAGTAGATCCTTCTTACAAGACGATTGGCGGCATGGGAAACGGTCGTTGGGCGCGCTTAATTCCAAGTCTTAACGCTGATGGTTCGATTCATTGGCGTTTGGATGCTTATGATCAAGGTCCTGCAGCTGACCCTACAAGCCAGCGTCTTATTCGCATTTGGGGTGCTGCGTAATCTCTCCTTTACCGCTTAATTACCGAAAGCTACCGTTTAGCGATTTTGTAAAGACAGACTATTTACAGTGCCGTATAGTCAAAATTACAAAACAAAAAGCTAACAAACGCTAACAGTAGTGTACGGAAAGGAGGCTTGATGAAAGTAACTATTGCTATCGTTCCGCCTGAGGAAGAGCAGTCAGTTCAGTTGTCAATTCACAATATTGACGATGAGCTTAAGCACATTATCGCTCAGTTACAAAGCATTGACTCCAATGATGCAAATGTAAGAAGTGCTGAAAATAATACTGAAATTAATACTTCAGATAAGTTGAGCAACAATAATCCATTCATATACGGTTATATTAACGATTCGATTATTGTTATGCATGAGCCAGATGTGATTATGATTTGCGTTGAAAATTCGCGCGTAATCATTCACGGTGATAAAGGCGAGTGCGTGTCTTACAAGCGCCTAATGGATTTTGACAATCCGCAATTCGCGTCGTTTGTGCGCATATCTAAATCCGCAATCGTGAACTTGAATCGCATTGTTCGAGTTGATCCAGGATTTGGTGGAAGTATGAGCGTAAAAATGGACGATGGAAGCGTTGAGTGGATTAGTCGCAGATGCTTAGGTGGGTTCAAAAAGCGCTTAGGGATGTAGTTATAGTAATAACGAATGTAGCTAGAATGTAGTCAAATATAAAACTATCAAAAATTTTAATACTGATTTTTTTTTAATACTAGATTTTAATACTTAAAAGGAAGCGATTATTATGGAAAAGCAAGTTGCAACATTAGGTAAAACAATGGTAAAAAACATTGTTAAAGGCATTGGCATAGGGTGCACTATTTTTACAGTAATGTCTTTTATATCAAGTCTGTTAGCGCATAGTGAGGTTGGAAATAGAATTGCATCTTATGCTGTAGCATCGTTTGTTATAGGCATAGGATATGGAGTGTTCGCTATTTTTTGGTCGAATGAACGCATGTCAAATTTTGCAAAGTTCGTTTTTGCGCTAGTTCCGCCAATTGCTATTCAGTTTATTGTATCGGTGATTGTTGGATGGATTTCGTTCAAAGATGAGCCAGCGGTGATTTGCGGATGGATTGCGTTCACTGTTATTTTACCGATTCCTATTGCTGCAATAATTTATTACTTCGAGAAGAAGAAAGCGAAAGAAATGAACGCTAGACTGAAAGCATTGCGTAAAGAAAGCAAGTAAATTAGTGACAACTAAATAATCAAGTAAAGAATTGAGTGGTGTTCATCTTCGCCGTTGAGGACGAACGCCACTCGATATTGTATGACGCCTACTATAGACGTACTAATTCGGCGTTTTGCGCGACGACTTGCCTGAGCGTTTAAAGCGTAGCGCGCGAAGGCAACTCGGAGCGGAAACTCGCTTAAGTTGGAAGTCCAGTGGACTTCCAACGCGAGTTTCGTAGTGAGCGCGTTACCCGCGCGAGCGTCCGCGCTCAGTGCGAAAAATCTCAAATCTCTACCGCACTAATATCCACACGACTGAATGACGACGCATTAATCTTTTGCAATAGTTTTGCCGGCAGTAGCTCCAGAAGTCAAGTCCTGAATCTCAGTGATTTCCATAACTGGAACTGCAGCTGGCTTCTTCGTACCTTTTTCTTCGGCCACACGTACCTGTTCTTCGTAAATCGCGTCATCAGTGTGAAGAGTTACTGTTCCGCGGAAGCGATAGCCTTTCTTTTCTGCCAAATTAGCAACTGCTACAACCAGCTGGCTGCCGTCTTGCAAGTTCTTATAATGCTGACCTGCAGTGCGCTCGTGGTAGGCAAGGTGGTTGTCGTCGAGTACGAACATAGACATTTTTGGTCCCAAATCAAGCTCGCCATCTTTGCTTACTGTTGCAATCCAAGCCAAATTATTCGCAATAAATTCTTTCATATCTGCGCTAAGAGTTGCCATAATATTCCTTTCCTAACAAGATTGCGTACTTTCTTCGTACGCAATTTATAAGCCTACATTGCTACATTACGCTGATTTAAAAGTGTATACGAGCGTGTAGCGTAAAAAAATTGTAAGTTGTGATATAAATCACCCAATTCTTCAATAGTTTCGTGGGCGAAATTTATACAGCAAAATACTTGATTGCCACTGTTTTCTGGAGCGTATATCGGAAATTTTACGAAAGAACGCCAGAAAGTTGTACTTTTCACGATTTTACGGCTATTCTGTCTATTTTATAAGCTAAAACGCTTTATAAAAGAAAAATTTTAAAGAATCAACTTTTATAGTTGAAGGGGAACATTATGAAGGTGAAATATGAAACAGCTAAATCTATAGCTGAACCGCTTTCGGATAAATCGGGCATGCCTCAAGGCAAAAGTGTTCGTACTGCTCAGATTATGTTGTTGATTTGTGCTGCTATTTGGGGTGGCAGCTATGTTTCTTCAAAATATGCTCTTGAAGTGTTTCCTGTGCAATGGCTTATGGGCGTTCGTATGGTTGGAGCTTGCACAATTATGGCTGTTATTTTTTTCGGTACACTTCGTAAAACTTTTACAAAAAAGCTTATTGTTCCTTCTTTACTAACTGGAATTACGTATTATGCTACTTTAATTTTGCAAACTGAAGGATTACGTTCAATCGATCCAGGCCGTAGCGCGTTTTTGACAGCAGCATATTGCGTAATTACGCCATTTTCTGCTTGGTTAATTGTCAAGAAAAAGCCAACTCTTTTAGGATTAGTAGCTGCAGTTATGTGCGTTGCTGGAGTAGGTTTTGTGGCATTAAAGCCTGGAATGCTTGTTCTCACATTGTCTTATGGAGATTTCCTTACTTTATTATGTGCTGCAGTTTTTGCTTTTAATCTTACGTTCCTTGCGTATTATTCTCGTAAATATAATCCAGTTACGTTAACTTTTGGGCAATTTGTTGTTTCAGGCGTACTTTTTGTAGCTGGTGCGCTTATTTGTGAGCCTTTGCCAAACTTTAACGCTGCTGATCATTTCTCTATTTTTGCTAATATGTTCTACCTTACAGTGGTAGTAACAGTAGTTGCGCAAATTATGCAAAACTATAGTTTGGTGAATCTTTCTACTGCAAATGCTTCTGTGATTATGTGCACTGAAAGTTTGTTCACGCTTTTATTCTCTACTGTTCTTTTTCATGAGCATGTTTCTAACATGGCTTTTGTGGGATTTGCTTTAATATTTGCTGCAATTATTACTGCAAGCTTAGGTGAGCATTATTGTGATAAAAGAGCGAATTGTGAGCTTTCTTATAAAGATAGAGATTTTGAGGTTGCTAAGTCTTAGGCATTTCAGTTTTGTGTAGCTAAGTTTTATGTATATAAGACTTGTGATTTTGTTGTAAGAATGCTCTGGCGATACTGTGCAATTTTTGCGTAGAGTGATACCATCATTGTTGTAATGATGTTGGTAGTGGAATTTGCATATTTGCCATGCATTTTGGCATTATATTCGCATAAATAGTTAAGGTGCATAAGTGAAGAATTTCTTCAAAGGCATATCGTTTACGCAAGTATTAGCTGGATCGCTCGCTGCAGTGACTTCGTTTTTACTTGCTTCTAAAATTGGTATTGCTGGTTCAGTTATTGGCGTAGCTATTGGTTCTATTGTCTCAGCAGTAGCATCACAGTTGTATCAGAATGTTATTCACGCTTCATCGCGTAAACTTTCGGAAGTGAATCCGAATACTTCTACAGAACAGTCTAATTTTAGTAATGTGTCAGATTCTAGCGTGCGTTCAAATGGTTTAGAGAATGTTGATTCTAAAAGAATTGGAGATGATATTCATATGCAATATTCATCAAATTCGTTGCAATGTAATACTGATCCTTCAGATGACAAAAATATGACTGTTCAAGATGCAAGATCTGGACGCACTGTTAGTTCGCAAGTCCGTAATCCAGAATTAGAAAATACGCGTATTTTGGAATTGTCGAAATTACGTGAACAGCATGAAGAAGACATGGAACTGTCGGAGGGCACAATTCCAGAGCCGGTGCCGTTATCTAAGGTTGTTAGTGAAAACTACGGTTACTCTTCTAGATCTTACCAAAATAGAAACGATCATCGTACAACAATTGTTGTTGCTGTTATAAGTGCTCTTATAGCTGTTATTGTTACTGCAGGTGCTGTTCTTTTGTTTACACAAGGAAAAGGCACAGACAATATTGATAAGCCTGAAGAAATTAGTCATGAGCAGCAGCAAAATCAGCCGCAACCTAAGCAACGTCTTAACACTAATACTAATCAAGACCATAAGAAGTCTCATGATGATTCTGATAGTAAAGATGCTAATGAAGACGAAAATGATGAGCATGGCAATGAAAACGCAACTGGCTCAACAGGTGGTCATTCTGATAATGATTTAGGTAGTGATACTAACAATGATTCAGGAACGAATTCAGGTGATGCTGCTAGTGGGAATAGTGGATCGGGTGCTGATAGTTCTGATGCAGGTGCTGGATCTGCTGGATCTTCGGGATCTACTGGTTCTTCAAACAATGTAACTTCTCCTGGTAATGGTGATCAATCTGGAAGTGCCAATGGTAACTAATTTTCGAATTGGTTCTTGAATTGGTTTGCCGAATTGGCGATTAAATTGTTAGTAGAATTCGCAGGATTTTTGGAATTTGTAAGTTGAATTCGACACGCCGCATTTGGATAGAGCGGCTATTTGTTGTATTCTATCAAAGGTTCGTTTGAACGGCATAAGTAAAAACGGGGCTATGGCGCAGCTGGTAGCGCATCTCCATGGCATGGAGGGGGTCGGGGGTTCGAATCCCCCTAGCTCCACAAATTTTAAACGTCACTTCTCATGAAGTGGCGTTTTTTGTTATTATTTTTCGATTTTTATGCGCCACGCCGTATTTTTTACTGTTTGTCTGCAAGTCGTACTAATAATGAACACCATCGACCAGAGGTCGCGCTCGACAAGAGTAATAAGCATGAGCTAGGGAAAGCGTTAATTGCTTACAAAAGGGGAGAGCGCCGAAGTTTACTGCTTAATCCCAAAAGTAGTGAGCTGGGACTTGGCTTAATATACCAAGGACTGTCGCAGCGAGTCGGCATTCGCTGCGGAGAGCTATCGACACGCTTGCTTTTGCTTGCTTGTTTTGCCTCTGATTGTCATGAAAGGAGGAAAAATGAGTAGCTCATTATCATCTACTGCTGTACAGAATACTCAGCAAAATACTCAGCAAAATAACGATGTTCATCGAGGATTAAAAACCCGCCATATTTCCATGATTGCTTTAGGCGGCAGCATTGGCACCGGCTTATTTGTTGCTAGTGGTGCAACAATCCATATGGCTGGTCCTGGCGGCGCTTTGCTCGCTTATGGTGCGATTGGCATTATGGTCTACTTCCTTATGACTTCCCTTGGTGAAATGGCCACTTTTATGCCTATTAGTGGATCGTTTGCATCGTATTCTGGACGTTTTATTGATCCTGCACTCGGTTTCGCAATGGGCTGGAACTATTGGTTTAATTGGGCTATTACGGTTGCAGTGGACGTTAGTACTGCAGCAATAGTTCTGCAATACTGGTTCCCAACAGTGCCAATATGGATTTTCTCGCTGTCGGTTCTTATGCTTATTTTGGTTATCAATGTGCTTACAGTTAAGTGCTTTGGAGAAACCGAATACTGGCTTTCTATTATTAAAGTGTTGGCAGTAATCGTATTCCTTGTTATCGGTTCGCTTACGATTGTTGGCATTGTTGGCGGCAAAGCGCCATTCTTGCAAAACTTCACTCATAAGGACGCTCCATTTGCAGGCGGTGTTCCTGCAGTGTTGTGTGCTTTCGCTATTGCAGGCTTCTCTTTCCAAGGAACTGAGCTTATTGGTATTACTGCAGGCGAGTCTGCAACTCCTGAAAAGAGTATTCCAAAGGCTGTAAAGCAAGTGTTCTGGCGTATTCTTCTCTTCTACATTCTTGCTATTTTCGTTATTGCTTGCATTATTCCTTATACTGACAAGAACTTACTTGGTTCTGATGTAACTGATATTGCTATTAGCCCATTCACGCTCGTGTTCCAGCGTGCAGGTCTTGCAGCTGCTGCAGCAGTTATGAATGCTGTTATTTTGACTTCTGTTATTTCTGCAGCAAATTCCGGCATGTATGCTTCAACAAGAATGCTTTATTCGCTCGCAAAAGAAGATAATGCTCCAAAAGTATTTGGCAAGGTAAGTCTTCGTGGTATTCCTGTTCCTGCGTTGATTGCTACATTTGTAGTTGCTTTATTTACTTTCTTTATGAGTATTTTTGGCGATCAAATATACATGTTCCTGGTTGCTGCAAGTGGTTTGACTGGTTTTATTGCTTGGGCTGGTATTGCTGCAGCTCATTATCGCTTCCGTAAGGCATACTTGGCTCAAGGTCATTCCTTAGATGAATTAGTTTACCGAGCAAAGTGGTATCCGTTTGGTCCTATTGTTGCGTTCTTCTTATGCATTCTTGTTATTGTTGGTCAGGATTTGCATTCATTTGCAACGCTTAACTGGCAGGCTATTGGAATCACGTACATGTCTGTGCCGCTATTCATCGTTCTATACATTGGCTACAAGATTAAAAATCATACTCGAGTAATTCCTCTTGAAGAAGTCGATTTAACTCATGTTCGAGTAGCAAAATGAACGAATAGTTTATAAAGTTCAACATCGTTTACGATGTAGAGTTAGATAATGTAAAAGCTCCCAGCGTATATCACTGGGAGCTTTTACATTGAATCAGATAACAGAGCAATGTTTTATGGTTTTTGTGAACCTGCTATTATGTCCGGGGTTTGTTTTTTATCGGAATCTTGGTTGTCCTTTTTTGCTTTATCATTCGGATCTCCTTGACCACTATTTCCTTTAGGTTTTTCAGCACCAGCTCCGTCTTCGTTGCCTTTTTTGTCTGATTTTGTGCTTCCTTTACCTTCTTCGTTGCCTTTTTTGCCTGGTTCTGTGCTTCCTTCACCTTCTTCGTTGCCTTTTTTGTGCTGTGAATTTTCTGTATTACTATTTTTTTCAGGCTTTTTGTTAGTCTTTGTTTCAGGCTTTTTCTCAGTCTTCTGTTTCTTAGTGTCTTGAGTATTTGTCGTCGGCGCTGGCGTTGGCTTTGGTGGGACAACATTTGAACGCTGAATTACAATTCCAGTCGATTCATTTATCTCTTGCTTCTTTGTTTCTTCGTCTTGTTTGTCTTTGTCTTTGTCTTTATCTTTTTTGTTATTTTCATCGATTAATGTAACAGCCAACTCGCGCACTTTTTTTGCTTTGACTGCATACCATTCAGAAGCAGCTAAAGCTTCTGCGCTTTGGGAACCAAGCTCTTCAGGAGAGTTTGCTGTGCAAGATACTGCATCAGGAACCTTTTCGCTCATGATTTTAGCAAGTTCTTTTGCGTTATCAGAGTCACCTTTTGTGAGATCTGTTATTACGCTGTTGTGTACTAAACTTTTCCATACGGCATTGGCTTTAGAAACTTGCGCAACTTTTATTTCGCACTGTCTGCGAGCTGCTTTAGTGCGTTCAGTTTGCTTCATGTACCAAAGTGTGCCAACTGTGCCAAGAGCTAAAGCTAGCACAACAATTCCTGCTATGAGAATAATGAGCTTTTTCTTTTGGTTCGTTTCAACATTATCGGAGCTATGTTGATTCATATTTGTCCTCTGTTATCTATTGCTGCTCAACATTAGCGCATTTGAATACGCAACTTGTTTATATAATACGCCAAAATGTTTATGTTAGCCACGCTCATGAGCGCTAAACAATTAAGATTTTGCTTGTGGATGCAAGTCGTAATATTTAACGCAAAAAGCCACTGGAAAACCAGTGGCTTTATGGCTCCTGCGGCTGGGCTTGAACCAGCGACCATTCGATTAACAGTCGAACGCTCTGCCAACTGAGCTACGCAGGAATATCTTGTGCTCAACTAAGCGCTGTGCACAAGACATTTATATTACACGGAATTTTCAAAGATGCAAATATGGCGTGTTTTGGCGTGTCGAAATAGTGATTATAAGCATATTTTTATCCACAATGCTTTAAAAGCTTATGATTTTCGCAAATTAGCTGCAAAACTTTTATAAAAGTCGTTTTATAAAAATATGGATGGGGAATATATGTGTATTCGCAAAAATTATGGATTATATTACAAAATATCTGCCTGTTTGGGGATTTTTATAATCTCAGTTATTTTATTAGATGCGCTGTTTTTACAACCCGAAATTTCGCAAAATAATCATCATCTTAAATATTATGTTGTAGAATCTGCTGTGACATGTTGCCACAAGTGTGCTCTTTCTAAAGGTGATTATAGTGAAAAAACATGCAAGTCAGCTATGCAATGGCCTGTGAAACCTGCACAAATAGTAAAAGCTTTTAATCCTCCGCCTAAACCTTGGATGGTTGGGCATCGTGGCGTAGATTTAGCTGCAAGCACAGGGACTCCTTTATTTGCGCCTGCAGATGGCGTTATTAGTTTTGCTGGTAAAGTCGCTGGTAAATCAGTTGTGACTATTAGGCATGGTGAACTGACATCCACTTTTGAGCCTGCTGTAACAAAGTTTAGCGTTGGGGTTTTTGTGAAAAGAGGCCAGAATTTTGCACATGTCGAAGGAGGTTCGGACCATTGCGGCACAACTTGTGTGCAGTGGGGTTTAAAGCGTAAAAATCGCACATATGTTAATCCTGAAAGAATGACTGTTAAGCGTCGCATTGTGCTTAAGCCTGTGGAATGAGCAAAATAATATATTTATATCGTAGATATTTGTAGATAAATGAACAAAATTGATTACAATCTTGTAGATATTCGCATATGCGAAGGCTTGCAAATCGCGTATAGTAAAGATATACGTCAATTCAGCAGATAGAGGAGCTAATATGCAAGAATATTCTCGTCCACTTGATGAGTCTATTAATACAGATGTTAATGTTTTCTCACTGCTAGAAGAGCGAGCAGAGCGCAATCCTAATGGTTCTTTGGTTGAATACGTTGGAGCTGACGGCGTTTGGAAGTCATATACTGCTGAAGAATTTAGAGATAAGGTAATAGCTGTTGCTAAAGGCTTTATTGCTAGAGGAGTAATGCCTGGTGACGCTGTGTCAATTATTGCTCACACTTCATGGCAATGGACAGTTCTTGATATGGCTATTATGTCTATAGGCGCATTGACAGTGCCAATTTATGAAACAAGCTCTTCGCTGCAAATACAACATATTGTTCAAGATTCTCAAGTATGTTCAATATTTGTGGAGTCTCCTGAAATGTTGCCAAAAGTAGAGGCTGTTCAGGAAGAATGTCCTACTCTTCACGACGTATATGTAATGAATCGTGGTGCTATCGACGCGTGCATTGAATACGGTAAAGCAGTAACTGATGCTGAATTTTATGAGCGAGTGCACGCTGTTAATGGAAGTGACATAGCAACAATTGTATACACTTCAGGTTCAACTGGTGAGCCAAAAGGAATTGAGCTTACTCATAGCAATTTTGTTTTTATTGCTAAATCAGGTGTTATTTCTATGCCAGATATTGCGTTAAAAGACAGCCCGCGTCTTTTGCTGTTCTTGCCTCTTGCGCACGTTTTTGCTAGGTTTATGCAATTGTTCTGCTTTGCTGGAAATATAACTCTTGGTTTGACGAGTAATTTGAAAACTGTATTGTCTGATTTTCAAACTTTTAAACCAACATTTATTCTTGGTGTTCCACGCATTTTTGAGAAGATTTACAATGCTGCTTCTCAAAAAGCAGGCAGGGGAGTAAAAGGTTTTATTTTTGCTTATGCGTCTAAGATTGCTCGCGAATGGTCTCGCGCTCAGCAGTCTAGTTCAATGGTTCCTCCAATGCTTGCTCTTAGCCATTCAATATGTAAAAAATTAGTGTATGCTCCACTACTACACGTATTTGGAGGCTCTGTTTCATACGCTATTTCGGGCGGCGCTCCTTTAGATTTGTCGATTGCGCATTTCTTTAATGGCATTGGTTTGCCTCTTCTAGAAGGCTATGGAATGACAGAAACTTGTGCACCTTCTATGGTGAATCCTACGACAGGTTATCGCATTGGTACCGTTGGTTTGCCTGTAAAGGGTGTATCTGTTGCTATTGCTGACGATGGTGAATTGTGCATTAAGAGTCCTGCAGTATGCAAAGGCTACCATAATAATCCTGAGCTTACCAAACAGCAGATTGTAAATGGCTGGTTGCATACGGGAGATTTTGGGTCTTTAGACGATGACGGTTTTGTGCGTATTACAGGCAGAAAGAAAGATCTTATTATTACTGCTGGCGGTAAGAACTTATCTCCAAATGTGTTGGAAGCTTCATTAATGTCTTCACCTATTATTTCTCAAGCTGTTGTTATTGGAGACAGGAAGCCGTTTGTTTCAGCAATTATTGCGCTCGATTTATCAGAAGTAAATACTTGGCTTTCTTCGCGTGGCGCATGCCCTGTACGGTCTTTAAAAGAGGCTTCACGTAACGGTATTGTGCGAGCAGAAGTTGAGCGTGCTGTTAGCAAAGCAAATGAGCTAGTTTCTAGAGCTGAGTCTATTCGCAAGTTCGAAATAGTTCCAGATGAGTTTACTCAAGCAAACGGTTTGATTACGCCAAGTTTAAAGGCGCGTCGTCAAGTTGTTGTAGAGCGTTATAACGACCTTATCGAACATGTTATTTATGCTCCACGCAAACGTTAGCTGCGTGTAAATTCGTGGAATATAACTTGAAGCTAGCCTGAAGCTACAGATTGCGTTCCACAAATTATATTTCACAACTTGCATCCAAAAATTGTATTTACAAGCCTGCGTCTGCTAATGATACGTAGCCTGGGTCAATTAAACGTGACTTTAGATTTGTTGCGCTTACTGCCACTAGTCGCTCGTTAACAGTAGGGACAGTTTCCCCGTGTTCAATTTTTGTTTGCACTGTAGCGATTTTTTTGTCAAGTTTACCGTTTCTGTTCAAAGAATAACAAGTAGCAGTAAGATCTTGAACAATCTGCTTATGATTTTCTATAGTTGTCATCCATTGCTTTCCGCTCACAATGTTTGGCATAATATTTTTGTACGCGCCATAACCAGTTATTACTGGCCATTTCTTTGCTTCTGATTCTTCTTCCTCATCTTTTTTCTGCTGTTGTTGTAACTCTTTTTCAGTTTTCTTCGCAGAATCTTTTGGAGCAGGAACTGGTCTTTTATTAAGATCTCGTTTCCCTATGAAGTTTCCGATAACGTCCGGCAAATTGAAAGATGGGTTTATATCTGCTGCGCTTCCTTCATAACCGAGATCGTTTAGTGCTTGTACGGCTTGTAAAGCAATTTGATCATCGAGTGCAATAATTCCATCAACGCGATGCCTTGAGTGTGAAAAAAGACTTGTACTTCTCGTAATTCGTTTTGTTAACTCATTTTTCACAGAGTCAGCTACATCTGCGTCGAAAGCAACATTGGTCCAGTCTTTTTCGCTACTATTCACATTCAGTCTTCCAGAAGTGCTTATTAATGTCCCCGAAGCAAAATATGGTCTCAAAACTTTCCAAATGCCAGCGAATGCTTCTTCAGCAAAATCATCATGGAATGCTGTTTCGCTATTTGCATGCGTATTGTTGTTAGAATCATCATCCTCGCTTGCTTCGTCGCTGTTATTTTGTTGATTATTATTGTTTGCATTAATATTTTTTTGATTGTGACATGGCAAAAGAACTTCAATGTAGCGTGGATTTTCTTTAGTTGCACGATCTAGAGCGATTTTTTGTACCAGAGTTGTTGCTTGAATTTCGCCAATGGTTCTTGCGTCAGATAAATGGAACATCACATCAGGTTTGAAACCGCTAACACGTCGTGAGAGCATAACAACGTGTATTCCTGCCTTTTTTGCTAGGCTAAGTGATGATGCCAATCGTTTTTCTGCATTAAGCTCATCTTTGGATGATTGAGAGTTATCGGCATTTTGTAAATTTAAGTCCTGAGTATTTGATTTTTGCGTATTTTCAGAATTAGACGCAGGTAATGTTGCATAATCTCCATAGTTATTATTGCCGTTTTTGTTAGTCCATGGAGCTATAACAATTGTCGTTTTGCTTAATTGTTTTTTGACTTTTGAATTTTCGGAAACAGAATTGTGCTTTTCTGAATTATTCTGTTTTGCATTGTTCAATGAGCTTAGCAAATTTACTACATAATCTTGCACATCGCGGCTTTGTTCTGAAAGGCTAGAAGAAGTTTTAGTAGTAATAGAATTATCGTCAAATCCCTTATCTTTTAACGATTTTATTAATTCTGGGACCAGTATATCCCACGTGCTTAGAGGCTTATTACGTGTTATTGCCAATCCATCTGATGGAGTAAAAACAATAACGTTACCGTGGTTCGCTTGTTCTTTATTTTCAGATTTTAAAGAAGTTTTTGTTGAACTTGCGCACGAGCTAACAACAAAAAGCATCGTAACTAATGCTGTCAGCATAACTAAAGAACGATGCATAGTTCTGTTGCACAAACGAATCATAGTAGTGACCTCTCGTTTCGTGGTCTATCTGTTGCTGTCTATATGTGTTCTACTTGTAACTATCTTCTAACATTGTATATAGCCGTGTGCTAAATACTTACATTGCTATTTTAGTGAGCAAAATTATCTTATAGAACTTTTTATAAGACTTTCGCACATATTACGGTATTCGCTCACGTAGCCTCCACCAAAGAACACGCAATGTCCTGCAATAGGGTAGAGCTGCCAAATAATCATGCGCTGCTCAAAACCTGCTTTAAGTGGATGAACAGACTGATAGCCGTCTAAAATCTGCTTAAAATAGCTGATTCCAAATAAATGAAGCATAGCTAAATCTTCTTCGCGGTGCCCACCATGTGCTGCAGGGTCGATTAGAACAGCTTCAGTGTGTTCGCCGTCTGAACTTTTAGTCCATAACACGTTTCCGCTCCACAAGTCTCCGTGAACTCGAGCAGGCTTATCTTCTGCAGCTTTTCCTAATAAATCAGGCAGCGCATCAATAACTTCGTTTGTAAGATCTAAGTCGCTTTTAGTAAGCTCTCCGCGAGCAATCCCAAGCTCAACCATAGGGCGCAATCGTCCGTCCGCAAGGTAGTCAATAACATTACTCCAAGTGCCAGTTGGCATTTCAACTGGATCACTTAAAGGTCCAAAATAGCATGTGCCATCGTAATCTGCTGGTGCTTCACCAAAATATTTTGCACCGTAATCGTGCATATGAGCGAGCGCTGCACCAAACTCAAATGCAGCAAGTGGTGTTGCTGAGTGAGTGTCAATGCGCTCAATATTAAGGTAACCGTTTCCCCAATCAAATACTTCAGCCACTCTAGGGCCGCCGTATTTGTGAGCTTCAGAAAGCCATTTTAAGCCTTTACCTTCGCATTCAAAGAAACGCTCAGGCGCGTATAATCTACTTTTCTTATATACAGCGTTGTTCATAGAAGCCTTCTTAACGTAGTAGCGCATACGAAACATGCGCTACATACTTAATAAAATATTTATTAATAAATTAAATTATTCCCAAGCTCACTATTTTACTGAAGTATTAGCACAATGAGCGATGCTGCGTTTAATTTGCAATAAGATGAGTACAATACTTACGCCAAGTAGGATGTGTCCGATTCCTGCTAAACCAGTTATGGCAAAATCTATAGATGGACTGAGATGTAGACGTAGTACTTGTGCAATTCCACGAGTAATCATCATTACTGCTGTTAGGTTGAGTCCAATATGATAAGTTATTAAGATTCTCGTAGTTTTTTCGTTACTAAAACTGAAGTTTTTCTCAACTAGTATAAGTAACAGAAAAACAACCATGCCAAGCATAAAGTAGTGTGTGTGAACTACAGCAAGCATACTTTTTGCATGGAAAGCATTAAATTTTGTAAATTCGCGATAAAAGACGCCGCCAATCATGGCGAGGACAGCATACAACAAAGACGTATTAATATAACGTTTCATAACATGGTTCATAGTAACTTCCTTACGTAGAGTGATAGTCAAATATTCACTAGTAATGTTGCTGGTGTTGCAAGTGTTTGTAAGCACTATTGCATAGTATGAGTGTTTTTGTAATGCGGATATACAGTTTTAACAAATTGATATCCAAAAAGTAATCCTGCTAAGGCTAATGCGGAGCCTAATCCCGTATAAAACACGGCAATAAAGCGTTCTGGAGCGATATTTGTTGCACGAAGAACAATTCCAAAAGTCATCATAAAAGCCATGATTATAAAAGATTTAACGTCAAAGAATTTAAGGAAAAACTGCTTTTCTTCCACATAGCCGTTAATTCTTTGAGTATGTTTTTTAACGAGTTTTCCAAAAATAAGGAATTGGAATATTGCAAAAACTAATAACGATAAAGCGTAATTTAGTGGCTGCAAATAATTTGGGTATGCCAATAAGCCAATCTTAAGAATATTAGAACCAGCAGCTCCCCAAACTAAGCAAGCAATAAGAAGTAACGTATTTTTTTGTACTTTCAATTCACAACCTCTTTAATATTTATAGTTTTATTGAATTTTACCTAATTTTCTAATCTTTATTTGCTCAAAAAGTTTATTTACTATTGTAATGATTTATTTTGCGAAATAATCATAAAATCTTAATCTTGTGCGCATATTAGGAAAACTTACGTTAAAACCACATATTTTCTTAATAAAATATCAACAAAACTTGTAAAAAGTGTTGCGTAATGACGATATTAGACGCTATAGTCCTAGGGTATGAACGACAACGATCAACAGTATGCAACAGCTGACAACAAAGCTACTATTGCTGAGCCAGCTTTTCGTTACAACGCGCAGCTCGCACAAGATATTGAGCAGCGCTGGCAAAAAACCTGGGATGAACAAGGCACGTTCTGGGCTGCTAATGTTAAAGGCGATTTGAAGGATGGCGAAGGCAAGCTTGCGGACGGTCGTCCTTCTTTCTTTGCAATGGACATGTTCCCGTATCCTTCCGGCAAAGGCTTACACGTTGGACATCCTCTTGGATATTTGGCAACGGATGTTGTAAGCCGTTACCATCGCATGAAGGGTGAGAATGTTCTTCATGCAATGGGTTACGACGCTTTTGGTTTGCCAGCAGAACAGTATGCTGTTCAAACTGGTCAGCATCCGCGCATCACCACTGAGGCAAATATTGCTAATATGCGCAGGCAGTTGCATCGTATGGGCTTGAGTTTTGACGATCGTAGGTCTTTTGCAACGATTGACACAAATTATGTGCGTTGGACGCAATGGATTTTCTCGAAGCTTTATGACGCTTGGTATGACACTGATTTTGTGCGCAAAGACGGCGGAAAGGGTTCTGCTCGTCCGATTGCTGAACTCGTTGATGAGTTTAAGAGCGGCAAGCGCGAAATTCCTGGTTTTGTAGGCAAAAAGTGGGAAGAGCTTAATAAAGTAGAGCAAGCGGATGTATTAAACAATTTCCGCATTGCTTATATTTCTAAATCTCCTGTAAATTGGTGCCCAGGCTTGGGAACTGTGCTTGCAAACGAGGAAGTTACTGCAGAAGGTAAGTCTGAACGCGGAAACTTCCCAGTATTCCAGCGCAACCTTCGCCAGTGGTCCATGCGAATTACCGCTTATGGACACCGCTTGGTGGAAGATTTGAACACTATTGATTGGCCAGAAAAAGTTAAGCTTATGCAGCGAAACTGGATCGGCGAATCTCACGGTGCATCTGTGCACTTTGAGGTGCCATGTGCAGACGGCGAAGCGCGCGATTTGGAAGTGTACACTACTCGTCCAGACACGCTTTTTGGTACAACGTTTGCGGTTGTTTCCGTAGATCACCCAATTCTTGAGCATGTTCCAGAAGCTTGGGGTGCGGACGTTCCAGAAAGCTGGAAGGGCGGTTACGCAAGTCTTAAAGAAGGCTTGGCAGAGTATCAAGCTCAAGCTCGCGCGAAGACTGCTAAAGATCGCACGGAAGATGCAGGAGCAAAAACCGGCTTGTTTACTGGTCTTTACGCAATTAATCCTGTAACTGGAGCAAAACTTCCGCTGTTTGCTGCTGACTACGTGCTTATGGGTTACGGTACAGGCGCAATTATGGCGGTTCCTGGCGGCGACCAGCGCGATTATGATTTCGCAAAAGCATTCGGTTTGCCAGTAATTTACACTGTTGAGCCTTTGCCTGATTCCGAAGAAAAGTTGGCAGATTACGAAGGTAAAGCTCCGTTTGTTTCTCACGACGGAATTGTTATTAATTCAGCAGTAGAACATACGCACAAGCTTGGTGACGCTTTGTCTATTAACGGTTTGCGCGTAGACGAAGCTATTAAAAAGGTGACTACTTGGCTTGAAGCTGCAGGCGTAGGAAAAGGTAGGGTTTCTTACCGACTTCGCGACTGGCTGTTCTCTCGCCAGCGCTACTGGGGTGAGCCATTCCCAATCGTTTATGACGAAGATGGTGTTGCTCACTTAGTGCCAGATAGCGAGCTTCCAATTGCATTGCCGGACGTTCCTGACTATCAGCCAAAAACTTACGCTCCAGACGATGCAAATTCGGAGCCTGAAGCACCTTTGAGCCGAAACGAAGATTGGGTAAAAGTTCAGCTCGACCTTGGCGATGGCGTAAAAACCTACTATCGTGACACCAACACTATGCCGAACTGGGCTGGTTCTTGCTGGTATTACATGCGCTACTTGGATCCAAACGATGCTGAGCATATGGTTGACAGCGATGAATACGACTACTGGATGGGCACAAACCGTCCAGGCAAAGAGCATGTTTCTGGCGGCGTTGACCTTTATGTTGGTGGTGTAGAGCACGCAGTTTTGCACTTGCTTTACTCGCGCTTCTGGCATAAGGCGCTTTACGACTTGGGTTACGTGGATTCTGCTGAACCATTCCACCGCTTGTTTAACCAGGGTATGATTCAGGCTTACGCTTATACGGATGAGCGCGGACAGTACGTTCCTGCTGACGAGGTTGAAGAAGGTGCTTCAAACAGCGCTGGTGAGCCAACCTTTACATGGCATGGCGAGAGCGTGAACCGCGAGTTCGGCAAAATGGGCAAGAGCTTAAAGAATATTGTGACTCCAGACTACATGTACGAGAACTACGGTGCAGATACGTTCCGCTTGTACGAAATGAGCATGGGTCCGCTTTCTGAATCTCGCCCGTGGAATACGCGTAACGTTGTTGGTGGCATGCGATTCTTGCAGCGCTTGTGGCGTAACGTTGTGAACGAAGAAACCGGAGCTTGCGTGGTAACCGACGACGCACTCGACGAGAAGACGTTGAAGGTTCTTAACAACACAATTGCAGAAGTGACTGTGGAAATGGAAGCAATGCGTCCAAATACTGCAATTGCTAAGCTGATTGTGCTTAACAACCACTTGACTTCGCTTCCTCACGTGCCGCGAGCAGCTGTCGAGCCGCTGGTTCTTATGCTGGCTCCAATTGCGCCGCATATTTGCGAAGAAATGTGGAGCAAGCTTGGACACGCAAAGTCGATTGCTCACGCAGATTGGCCTGTTGCGGATTCTCGCTACGTTGGTGAGGATACTGTTACTGCCGTTGTGCAAATAAAGGGCAAGGTTCGAGCAAAGCTTGAAGTTGACCCAAATATTGACGCTTCTGAGCTTGAAAAGCTCGCGCTAGAAGCTGTAGCTGATCGCTTGGGCGGTAAGGCTCCGCGCAAGGTGATTGTGAAGGCTCCTAAGATTGTGTCTATTGTGCCTGACGAGAGCTGAGTCGAAGCTAAAATCTGCTTAATTAATGCTGTATTGCGCGATTTTTCGTGCTTTACAGCATTTTTTGTTATTCTTGGGTTTCGTCTATGAGTTTTGTAACTGATTTAGTTTTTTGGTTTTGACGAGGCTAGAAAATTTGTGTTTGCGCAAATACTTGCTTTATGTGGCGCGAGTTTTGGGGGATTTCTCTCCTCGCACGTCCCGTCCTTCAGTCGCTTTGGCTGTTAAAGGCGTTTATTGTGTTTGCCTTTCTTTAAAGAATGTTGCTCCATCAGTCCTCTTTTAGTGCTCGTAGAGAAATCCCCCAAACTCTGCGTGATAATCGTTAATAACCGTGCTCATCGCAGAGATTTTTCGATTTTTCTTCTTCGCTTGGCGAATCAGCAGCCTGCGGCTCTGACGTTCGCCTCGCTCAGTGCGAAAAATCTCAAATCTCACCACGTTGGTATTCGTACACTAAAGTCGCTTAATTAAGCTGCGGGGTAGTTTGTGGGTGAGTGTGTTTGGTGTGGTGTCAGCAGAGCTTTAATTTTAGTGTTCTTTGAACAGTAGAGAATGTTAAAGGTTTTAACCACAGGCGCATATTTTTGTTGCGAAGTGTTATAAGTTGCCCAATAGTTAAGTTAAGAACTTTAAGAGTTGGGGGATTTATGGAAGACTTTGAGCAGAATTTTGGGCAGAATCATGAGCATAATTTTAGGCTTAATAAGCCTGCGTCTGATTTGCCTAGGAGACGAATTGCAACGTCTTTAGAAGAATTTTCTAACAGCAATGTTGATAAAAATTTTAGTGACGACTATTGCGAAAAAGCTTGTAATTCTTTTGATGAAGAAATTATAAGTAGAAAAACTCATCCTAGATTTCACATGAAGCCTGTACATACGCTTGCTTTAATGCTGATACTAGTTGCGGCTCTTTGTGCAAGCTTGACAATGCTTATTTCTCAATCCTTAACATATCAACGAGTTCAGAACGAAAAAGCAGGCGCGTTTGCAATAGAAAACGACGATACTAGTCGCGAAAAGCATTCTTTTAGCGATTTAAAAGGTAACAATAAAAATGATGATGAAGAAAAAAGTGTAAGTAATGAACTCGACGAAAACAGCGGAGGTGACGGAAGTAAAGGCAACAGAGGAAGTAAAGGTGATAGTAACGACAAAAGCGACGTGAGCAACAAAAGCGACAGAAGTAATAAAAGTGACAGAAGTAATAAAAGTGACAGAAGCGACAAAAATACTGCTTCTAATCAAAGTAGCACTGGCAGAATCAATATAAACACGGCAACGCTTGATCAACTAGAAACCTTAAAAGGAATCGGTCCCAAAACTGCTGCGCGCATTATCGCTCAGCGTAAAAGAGTTGGTTATTTTCGCAGTTTAGAAGATTTGATGCAAATTAAAGGAATTGGGCCTAAAACCTTGAATAAATTCCGTGGGAATGTTGACGTCAAATAGGTGAATTATGCGAGAAAACGTAGAAAAAGTAGAAAACGTTTCTGGAAGTCGTGACTTTCGTATGATTCCTGTTGCTGCAGCGTGCTGGGCTGGGTGCTTAATTGGAAAATTCTTATGCGATTTTACTATAATTTATTGCATTTCAATAGTTTTATTCAATGCAACTATAGTTTCGATTTTTATATTTTGCAAAAAATTTAAGTTTTTTATATGGCGTAGAACAGTTTTAGTGATAATAAACGCTTTTGTAGCTGCGTTCATGCTTTCGTACATAACTCAATATGTGATATCTGGTGACGTTATTATGCGAGAAATACGCGGCAATAATCCTACTAAAGCACTGTATTCTCGAGGAAATAATGCCGGGTGCGCACATTTTGCAGAATTTACAGTAGTTACTCCTGTGCGCTCGTCTAGAAGTTTTAAAGGAGATTGCCAAGCTAATGTTCAAGTGCATAAGTTTGATGCGCAAAAAAGTTACGTTCAAGCGCGACTGTATGCGTATTCGCCAATATGCAAGCAACTTAGCTATGGTTCTAGCCTAAGCGTTCCTGTTAGCGTGAAAGCTTCGAGATTTGATAGTAGTAAGCCTGAATTGCATGTAGAAAAAACTCAACGAAATTTGCATGTTGTACAAGACTCAGACTTTTGGCACAAAGCCGTTAGTAATTTGTGGAAATCGTTTTATGACGTAACAAATAAGCTCGATATGCAAGGCAGAATGTTGGTTCCTGGAGTAACTGTTGGCATGCTTGGGCAAGAATATGTGCCAGTAGAGGATGCAAGTTCACTTGAGCCTGTCGACGAAACTTATGCGAATATGACACGTCAACATTTTCAACATGCTGGAATCATGCACGTTATGGCAGTTTCAGGCGGACACTTTTTGCTACTTAGTATGATTATTCGCAAGTTTTGCGCACGATTACTGTTGGCTCGTTGGGCTACATCTTTAATACAAATTACGTTGCAAATTGCTTTGGCTGCGATAGTTTACCCTTCTGCATCTGTGCTTCGAGCGTTAATTATGGGAATAATATCCGCTGTTGCGTGGTGTTGCAAACGTCCATACCAGTCAGTTAGTGCTTTAAGTTGGACTGTTATTGGAGTGTTACTAGTAAACCCTTCGTATGCTTGGGATTATGCTTTTGCTCTTTCTTCTGCAGCAACTTTGGGAATTGTTGTTATGGGAGTGCCGATTTCTAAAACGCTTGCAAAATATATGCCATCTTGTGTTGCTTCTGCGCTAGCTATAACGCTTTCTGCACAATTTTGGACTATGCCAGTGCAAATTCTTATGCAACCGGAAGTGTCATTTATGTCTGTGCCAGCTAATCTAATAGTTGCGCCTCTTATGGATTGGGCAACAGTGTGCGGCTTAATTTCACTAGTTTGTGCGAGCTTTAACGGTGGATTATCGCTTATTTTTGCGAGAGCTTCATCAATTGGAACAAGCTTTATGCAAAAGTGCGCGTGTTGGTGCGATGAAGTATCTTTTGGCGTGTTTCCATGGATAAAAGGTGCTGCAGGAGCGTGGGCAATGTTGTGTGCAGAATTTGTGATATTGGCTTTGTTTATGCTAGCTTTGCGCGCTTTTCGCAATAAGTATTATGCTCAAAGAGCTAGCATAATTGGTCAACTGTGGTCTGCTTCGGCAAAGCGAACATTACGAGAAGCAGAGAAAATTTTCGAAGAGTAGCAAACACGCACGCATATTCGAATGCAATATTATGATGGTTAAGAGTTGGTTGGTTTAAGGAGCATTATGGCAGCAAATAATAAGCGCGCGCAACGCGTTATGCCAGTTACGCTGGTAGTTGGAGGTGACGCTTACTTAAACGAGCTAAATGCTCGAAATGTGCGTGAAAAAGTTCAAAAAAGTGCTCCGGATGCTGAAATTATTGAACTTGATGCGTCAACTGCGGATCAGTACGCATTTGACGAAGCTGTAGGTCCTTCGCTTTTCGGTGACGGAACGATTGTAATAATAAATAATTTGCAACAAGCAGACGAGTCTTTAGTGGACGCAATCGAAAATTTCTGCAAACAAGCGCAAAATAGTGAAAATAGCGAAAATAATTTTGTAGACTCTTCTGCAACTTGGGTTATTGCGCGTCACGAAGGTGGGCTTAAAGGAAAGTCTATTATTACGCGCCTTACGAAAGCTGGCGCAAACACAATTACAGTGCCGGATCTTAAAAAAGACGATGCCAAGCTCAACTTCGTTATGAGCATATTTGAGCGTCACAATCGAAGCGTTGAGCCTCAAGCAGCACAACGTCTTGTGTCAGTTTTGGGAAGTAAAACAGGGGAGCTTGCAGCATTATGCTCGCAATTATGCTTCGACTATGACGATAATCCAATAACGCTTGATATTGTCGACCGATACTTGATTGCAGATCCGCAAGTTACCGGCTTTTTTGTTGCAGATAAAGCTGTTGCAGGTCATGCAGGTTCTGCTGTGCTTGCAGCAAGAACTGCAATTGCTCAAGGAGTTGACGCCATAGCATTAATAGGTGCTTTGGCTGCAAAAGTACGCGTAATTGCGCTCGCAATGGCAATTCGCAACGGCACGATTTCTAGTGCTGAAGCGAAAGTAAACCCGTGGGCTCTTAAAATGGCAATGCGTCAGCTTGCTGGATGGAATAGTGCAGGTGTTTCTAAATGTTTGCAATCTTTAGCTTGGGCGGATGAGCAGTGCAAAGGCGGATCTAGTGATGCGAATTATGCGCTTGAAAAATGTATTATGCTCATTGCGTCTCGAGGAAATTAGAAAGCGTAAATTAAGAATCGTAATTAAGAATCGTAAATAAGAATCGTAAATAAGAAACGTAAATTAAGAACTGCAAATTAGAAAGATTGTGTTAAGTATGAAAGAAGAAACGGTGTCAGAACAGCAAAAAGTGTGTACTGTGCCTACAGTTACTGATATGCGCGAGCTTGGTAAAGCTGTGGCAAAACTAGTTAAAGAAGGCGACGTTTTGCTGCTTTCTGGTCCTCTTGGGGCTGGTAAAACAACGTTCGCTCAAGGTTTTGGTGCGGGGCTTTCAATTAGTGAGCCGATTGTGTCTCCAACTTTTACGATTGCGCGCGAATTGCATGGCACTTTTGCGGATGGTAAGCCGGCGACACTAATTCACGTTGATGCTTACCGTTTGGGTGGCGAAGATTTTGCTCCGGGGCAAGATACTGTTTCGCGTTTGCTTGACGAGCTTGAATCTTTGGGGCTTGACGAAGCTTTGGAAGAGCCAGGAGACGGCACTGTTGTGCTTATGGAGTGGGGTGAGCAAATGGCAGGAGTGCTTGCTGCTGAGCGCTTAGAAGTTCATATTGCAAGACCTATTGACTCTTCGCAAGTAGACGATTTTACTAGCGATGGCGAGCGAATCGTAACTTTGAAAGCTGTTGGCAAGGATTGGCTTAATCGACTTGCAAAATTGTAATTAGAAATACGCGAGTAAATATCGCAACAAATAAATCAAGTTGTGCTAAGCGAGTAAGCTAGTCTGGTACGTGACTTCGAGGAATGAACATGAGTAATACGCTGATTATTGACACATCATTTGGCTCTACTGTTGGAATTGTGGGCCATGAGCCGATTGTTGAAACCGACTCTCGCACTCACGTGGAGCGTTTACAAGTAAATATTGCAAAAGTTGTGGAGGACGCTGGGCTTAAGTCTTCCGATATTAAATGCGTGGTTGTGGGAGTAGGTCCTGCTCCTTTTACAGGACTTCGCGCAGGATTAGTTGCAGCAAAAGCGATTGCGTTTGCAAATAATGCTGAAATTTTGGGGTGTGATAGTCTACTTCCTCAAAGTTTGATGATGCGTTCCGGCGCGTTCGAAGAAGCTCGCAAAAATGGCGTTATTTGCAAGGATTTGCTACTAAATATTCCGAATTCTGTGGATTCTTGCGACTCTAATATTCGTCACTACGTGCTTTCACTAAATGATGCGCGTCGTCGCCAAGTGTACATGTCCTTATACGACAACGAAGGAAATGCACTGATAAATATGGATATTGACTATCCGCAAAATGTTGTTGCTCGTGTGAATGAGTATTTAGCAAGCAAAACTAACGAAAATTATTGCGTGGATGTGCTCGGACACGGTGCTAAAAAATACGTTGAAGATTGGCGAAATATTGCCAATATTGGCGTTATTGCAGAAGTTTCTGCGCTTGACTTAGGCGTGCAAGGCTTGCAAATTTTCGAGCAGTGCGCTGAGAATTGCGTCGATAAAGATGAGCGCGTAAAAGCTGTTGAACCGCTTTATTTGCGCCGTCCGGACGTGTCTGTGCCAAATCCGCTTAAGCATGTGCTTGGCTCTGGCGAAGTGAATAAGGCAAAAGAAAAATAGAAGCGTTTTAACGATTTGAGTAATTATGATTGTTGATATAACGCGTTCTAAATTTCCAGCAGTAGTTGAAGATTGCAATATAGTGCCGAAATGCGATTTTACGTGCGATGAGTTAGCGCAAAAAATAGCTCCTATTGAAGCCGATTTGTTTGGCAAAGGCTCATGGAATGAGAGCATGATTTCGCAAGAATTACAAGCTCCTATGCGCGCGTATTACGCTCAAATCGACGAAAATACGCATACGTTATGCGGGTATGCCGGCTACTGGTTTGACGGCGATGACGCGCAAATAATGACAATTGGCGTTGCAAAACAATATCAAAGAAAAGGCCTAGCGTCGGAACTTTTATCAACTATGATCAAAACCGCAGAAAAAATTGGTGCTAAACGCATGTTGCTAGAAGTTCGAGTTGACAATGTTCCTGCGCTCGCGTTGTATGAACGTTTTGGTTTTAAGAAAATGGGTTTGCGAAAACGTTACTATCAGCCGGAAGGCGTGGATGCGTACACAATGTGTGCTGATCTAACCGCAAAAAATAACGGAACTGAGGAATAACGAGGAATAAAGAGGAATAAAATGAGCGAAGCAATCGTATTGGGAATTGAATCAACTTGTGACGAAACTGCCGCAGCTATTGTGCGCGGACGCACTCTGGTGTCGAATGTGGTGGCATCTTCAATGCAAGAGCATGCGCGCTACGGTGGCGTAATTCCAGAAATTGCTTCTCGTGCGCACGCTGAAGCTTTCGTGCCGGTTGTTTCTAAAGCATTGGCAGACGCAAACATGGATTTAAGCGATGTTGACGCGATTGCAGTAAGCGCAGGTCCTGGTCTTGCTGGCTGCTTAGCTGTGGGAGTTTCGGGAGCTAAAGCACTAGCTTGGGCTGCAAATAAGCCGATTTATGGTATTAATCACGTAATTGGGCATATTGCAGTAACACAATTGCAATTCGGCGACGTGCCGGAAGATGTGCTGGCTTTAATTGTTTCCGGCGGTCACACTTCGCTTCTTCACGTGAACGATATTGCTAGAAGTATTGACGTTGTTGGCACAACTTTGGACGATGCTGCAGGCGAGTGCTTTGACAAAGTTGCGCGTTTGCTTGGGTTCCCATACCCGGGTGGCCCTCATATTGATAGGCATGGAAGGCTTGGCAATCCGGATACTTTGAAAGTGCCGCAAGGTTTGACGCAAGGTCGTTCCGGCAAAGAGCATCCGTACGATTTCAGCTTCTCGGGCGTAAAAACTGCTGTTGCGCGCTGGGTTGAAGCGCGTGAGGCTCAAGGGCTTGAAATTCCAGTTGACGACGTGTGTGCTTCTTTGGCTAATTCTGTGGCGGAAGTGCTTTCACGCAAAGCTATGATGGGCTGCGAGCAGTACGGTTCTAAAACGTTGATGATTGGCGGCGGATTCTCTGCTAATTCGCAGCTTCGTGAGCATTTGCTGGCTTGCGGCAAGGAGCATGGAATTGAAGTGCGTTTGCCAGAGCTTAAGCTTTGCACGGATAACGGTGCGATGGTTGCAATGCTTGGCGTAAATTTGGTAGAAGCAGGGGTTCGTCCTTCTGCTCCCGATTTTGCAATCGATTCTGCAATGCCTCTTACCACTGTGAGCTTATAATAAGTAGCAATAATAAAAGTCGCTTTAAAGTTGCGAGGTGTTTTGTGCAGTCAGTTAATTCGCGTAGTGGTGTGTTACGAGTAGGTGAGAAGATTCAATTCACCGATCGTAAAGGTAAGCGAATTACTGCACAGCTTGTTGTGGGTGGGGTTACACAAACTGAGCACGGTCTTATTTGTCACGACGACGTGATTGGCCAAAGCGAAGGCGTTGTAATTACTACTGTTAGTGCAAAGCGCGAATCTCAGCAAAATAGCGAAAATCAAGAATCTAAAGACCTTTCAAAATCTGGCAATAAGCCTTGGAAAGCAGCTCGCGCTATTGGCGGCTGGGATTATGTAGTTATGCGACCGCGCATGGTTGACTACGTGCTTTCTATGCCTAGAGGCGCGCAAATTATGTATCCGAAAGATATTGCGCAAGTAATCGCTTTAGGAGATATTCGTTCTGGAATGCGCGTTTTGGAGTCGGGCGCTGGCTCTGGTGCTATGAGTTTAAGTCTTTTGGACGCAGTTGGGGAGTGTGGAAAGCTTACTACGATTGAGCTTCGCCCGGATTTTGCGCGCATTGCCGAGTCTAACGCAACTTTGTACTACGGAAAGCGCCCAGAATGGTGGAATTTGCTTACTGGCGATTTTGATTCTGTTGCAAAAACCTTAGATGCGCACAGCGTGGATCGCATTATGCTAGACATGCTTGACCCTTGGAATCGCCTCGAGCAAGCTCATCGAGTTATTGTGCCTGGAGGCGTGCTTGTTGCGTACGTTACGACTACTACGCAAATGTCTCGCATGGCTGAAGCTTTGCGAGAAAGTGGCATGTGGACTGAGCCGGAGATTCAGGAAACATTGGAACGCACTTGGAAAGCTCAAGGTTTGGCGGTTCGTCCGGATCATGCGATGATTGGCCACACTGGATTTTTGATTGTTTCGCGCGCAATGGCTGAAGGTTTTAGCGCTTTGAAAAAGCGTGAGCACGGTACTAAAGATACTGTGAGCGATATTGACGATATGACAGCAGAAGAGCGCGCTGAACAGTTGGAAGACTTGTCTTTGCGTGATATTTCGGATCGTAAATTGCGTAAAGTTTTACGTGATTTAGACGTGCAGCTTGCGCAATTGCCGGAAGATTCGCAGTCGCAAGATTTGCAAGATTCGCAGTCTGCACAACAATCAGCGCTTAATCAAGCTAAGTAGGAGAGCATTATGGCATCACCAATGAAAAAGCTTATGAAGAAAGCACATCATAGTAAGTACGTTTTGTTGCTGATGCGTCATGCTAAAGCTGAGGCTCCTCAAATGGGTGACGACTGGGGTCGTGGTCTTACAGATAAGGGCTTGAAGCAGGCGAAAATTATGGCAAAAGGCTTGGAATCTTTGAAGCTTGTGCCGGATTATATTGTGTGTTCTAGTGCGAATCGCACTGAGCAAACTTTGAAACGCATGTTGAAGCGTTTTGGCGACTCTCCTGTGGTTGAGTCGCGCAAGAGTCTTTACGATGGCGGTATGCAATCTGTTATGGACGAGTTGCAAGCGATTCGAGGCGATGTTCATACGACGATGATTGTTGGGCATGAGCCGACGATGTCTATGGCTGCGCAGTGGCTTTCTTCGCCTGATTCGGATCCGGATGTGCTTGGGGCGATGCGTTTGGGGCTTGCTAATGCGTCTGTTGTGGTGCTTGTGTCTGATCGTCCATTCGCAACTTGCGGCTTGCGCGGTGCCACGGCCCTCGCAATCCTCACCCCCAAATCCTTTGCATAACCACACGAAATTAAGCATATAAATTAAGCTTATAACGACACCCCAAGTTCTTGAATGACCGCATTCAAGCATTTCTTTGCTAGGCTAAAGCGAGTCAAAGAAATTTTTTGGAGGATGTATGTCTGCGGTTTTTACTTCTGTTTCCGGTTTCCCACGTATTGGCGCTAATCGTGAGTTGAAGAAGATTATTGAACGTTACTGGAAGCAGGATGCTTCTTTGGATGAAGTGCGTGAAGTTGCTCAGTCTTTGCGAGCTAAGCATTGGCGTTTGCAAGCTGAAGCTGGGATTGATTTAATTCCAAGTAACGATTTTAGCTACTATGATCAAATGCTCGATACTGCTATTTTGCTGGGTGCTGTGCCTGAGCGTTATCGTAAATTGAATTTTGAGCATGCTGAGGATACGCTTTTTGCTATTGCGCGCGGCTATCAGGGTGAGCGCGGCGATGTGACGGCGTTGCCAATGAAGAAGTGGTTTACTACGAACTACCACTATATTGTTCCGGAAGTTGAGAATCCGGAAGGCTTGCATTTGGCTGGAACTAAGCCTTTTGACGAGTTTTTGGAGGCTCGCGCGCAGGGTTTGGAAACGAAGCCTGTGCTGATTGGCCCGTACACTTTTTTGAAGTTGGCTCGTACTCCTGAAGCGCAGGAGTTGAAAGTAACTGAGTCTGTGATTTCAGCTCTGGCTTTTGCTTATGCGAGTATTGTTAAGCGTTTTGGCGAACTTCACGCAACTTGGCTGCAATTTGATGAGCCTTATTTGGCGCTTGATAAAGAGGAAGGCGATTTGGAGCTTTTTGAAGCTTTGTATAAGCCTTTGCTTGAGGCTAGGGGCGCGGAAGTTAAGCTTCTTCTTAACACGTATTTTGGCAATATTGCTGACGCTTACGAAACTGTGAATAATCTTGGTTTTGACGGTGTTGGCGTTGATTTGGTGGAAGGCAAGGAAGAAAATCTTGCAGCCATTGAGCGTTATGGTGTGAACGAAAAAACTACGCTTTTTGCTGGCGTTGTGAATGGCCGTAATATTTGGCGTAACGATTATGCTGTGAGCCTTGGTTTGGTTGACGCTTTGCGTGAGAATGTTACGGATCGCGTGGCTGTTTCTACTGCTTGCTCGCTTCTTCACGTGCCTTTTAGCACTGCTGGTGAGGATGCTTTGGGTGCGGATGTTTTGCAATATTTTGCTTTTGCTGTTGAAAAGTTGCAAGAGATTCGCGATATTGCAAATCTTGCTGCAGAAAGTGACGAAAGCCGCAAGTCAAGTAACGTTTTGGCTAAAAATCAGGCTTTGTTCGACGGTTCGCGCGTGAAAGCAGATTCTGCTGTTGCTAATCGTCTTGCTAATCTTAAAGATTCTGATTTTGTGCGATTGCCGGAAAGGGCAGAACGTCAGCGTTTGCAAAAGGAAGCTCTTGGCTTACCGGATTTGTCAACGACTACTATTGGATCTTTCCCGCAAACTAAGGATATTCGTAACGCTAGAGCTGCTCTTCGTAAGGGCGAGATTTCGCGCGAAGCTTACGACGAGTTTATGCGCAATCGCATTGCCAAGTGCATTGAGCATCAGGAGCAAATTGGCTTGGATGTGCTTGTTCACGGCGAGTTTGAGCGCAACGACATGGTTGAATATTTTGGCCAGCATTTGCGCGGCTTTAAATTTACGAAAAACGCTTGGGTGCAGTCTTATGGTACTCGCTGCGTGAAGCCTCCAATCGTGTGGTCGGATGTTTCTCGCGAGTCTGCGATTACTGTGGCTTGGAGCGCTTATGCCCAAAGCTGCACGAAGCATATTGTTAAGGGCATGCTTACAGGACCTGTGACGATTCTTAACTGGTCTTGGCCTCGCGAGGATATTACTCACGAGCAGCAGACTCAGCAGTTGGCTCTTGCTATTCGCGATGAAGTGTTGGATTTGGAGCGTGCGGGTATTCGTGTGATTCAGATTGATGAGGCTGCTTTGCGCGAAAAGTTGCCACTTCGCCGCTCTGATTGGCATAAGAAGTATTTGGATTGGGCGATTGCTGCTTTCCGCCTTGTTCATTCTGCAGTTGCTGCGACTACGCAAATTCACACGCATATGTGCTATTCGGAGTTTAATGACATTATTCGCGACATTGATGCTATGGATGCGGATGTGATTTCTTTTGAGGCTTCTCGTGGCGACTTGGTTGTGCTTGACGCTATTCACGACGCGCATTTTGAGACTGAGGCTGGTCCTGGCGTTTACGACATTCATTCTCCGCGCGTTCCTGGTAAGGCGGAGCTTGTGGAGCGTATTCACGAGATTTTGCGTAAGATGCCTGCTCAAAAGCTTTGGATTAACCCGGATTGCGGTCTTAAAACTCGAGGCGACGCTGAAACTTGGCCAAGCTTGGAGAATCTTGTCGCTGCTGCTAAAGAGGTCCGTGCGGAGCTTTCTAATAATCAGCAAAGCAACAAGCAAAGCGGAAATCTAAGCGGCAATGTAAGCAACAATCTAAATAGGGGGTGAGCTATGCCGTATAAACCAAAGTTTTCGCTGGAAGTTTTTCCACCTAAGCGCACATCTCCTATTGGTACGATTTACGATACTTTGGATGGCTTGAAGGGTCTTGACCCGGATTTTATTTCGGTTACTTACGGCACTGGAAAGCTGCAGGATCGTACTGCTACTGCGCGTATTGCTCATACGATTCGCTCCGAATATGGCATTGACGCAGTTGCTCATTTAACAGCTCGCTACCTTGATTATGATGCTGTTGATGAAGCTTTGGAAATGTTTGATAATGCTGGCGTTTCCGGTGTTTTGGCTTTGCGTGGCGACGTGATTGCAGGCCAGGAGGCGGCAGGCGTTTTTGAGCATGCCAGCGATTTGGTTTCCTATATTCGTTCAAAGCGCCCGGATTTGCCGATTTTGGGCGCTTGCTACCCGGAGAAGCATCCGGAGGCGGAAAGTTTGCAAGCGGATATTGATAATTTGAAGCGCAAGGTTGATGCGGGTGTTACGCATTTAATTTCGCAACTTTTTTACGATAATGAGGATTTTTTGCGCTTCTGTGATTTAGCTCGTGCTGCCGGCGTTAACGTGCCGATTGAAGCTGGCGTGATGCCTGTTGCGAACGCTTCGCAAGTTAAGCGCATGACGAGCTTGTGTGCGTCTCGAATTACTTCGCAAGTTTCCGCAATGATGGATCGTTGGGGGAGTAATGCTGATTGCTTGCGTGATGCTGGCAGTATTTTTGCTTCCCAGCAGATTAACGATTTAATTGCAGAAGGCGTGGATGGCATTCACTTGTATACGATGAATCATCCGGGTATTGCTCGAAGGATTTGGGCGAATGTGAAGCCGCTTTTTACGAAAATTGGGTAGTTGGAAGTAAGAATCGCTGATTTTTCTGCAGTAACTTTTTGAGCATTATCTCGTGAGCGTGCATGTTAAGTGCGCTTACGAGATAACTTTTATTTGCGTGACTGCGTGCGACTGAATATAAATGTATATCTATGTATAAATGCATAAAATAATTGCGTTTTATACTAAACATGTGTTTAGAATTACCATTAAAACTGTAATCTAGCTTACATTTGTTATGAAAGTTTTCGCCCCAAAAATCTGCTAAAAATGTTGGAATAAAGCCTCTGGGGGGGGGGCTTCATAGGCTATACATTATAACAAATACGTTGCAAAATATTCGTATATTCGGTATTATTGAATGTAAATCTCAATAAAAGAGATTGCGCTTTTGAGAGCTGAGCAGAAGTTTCATATGTATTTGACCGTAGTTCGATCAGCGTTTGATTACTGCACAAAGCTCTTCACTAATAAATTCATAAAGACTTGTTCAGAGAGAATCTGGTATTCAAGGAGATACACAATGGCTAATTCAAATTCCGGAAGGCATGCACGCAAGGTTACATTGGATGCTGCAGTAAGTAATGCGATTGCTAAGGCTGTGGATGCACGCAAGGTGGCAGCATTTACGGTTGGAGCCGCTGGCGTGTTGGCTGGTGCGGCGTTCGCTTTTGGAGCAACTCCGGCAATGGCGGCGGAGAATGGTGCTGCGGCTGGTGCGGCTTCGGTTCCTGTTGAGGCTGGTAAGAAGCCTGGTGTTGAGGCTGAGAATAAGGATGCTGCTAAGTCTGATAAAGCTAAGGAAGAGGTTAAGAAGAATCAGACTGATGTTAATAAAGATTCTGAGCAAAAGTCTGAAGAAAAGAAGCAGCCTGAAGAGAAACCTGGCAAGACTAATCTTGAAAAGAAACTGGCTAACAAAACGAAAACTTCTACGCAGTCTGTAGTAAAGGTTGACGGTGAGGCTGGTGTTACTGAGACTGAACAGAAGACTGCGAGTGTTGAGTCTGTAGATAATAAGGCTACAGATAGCACTGCTGCTACTGATAAGACTGCAAATAGCACTCCTACAGCAAATTCCGCAAGGAAGCGTTCAAAGCGTGCAACGGTTGAAGATAAGCAACTTGATGATACTAAGCCTGAAAATCAGGATCGCGCTTCTAATGATACAGCAAATCAAGATCCTAATAAAATTACGCCAGCTGCTCAAGCAGATGGAAGCACCAAGATTGAAATTAACGATAATAATGCTGACTCTGTACCAAATGCGTATGCTTGGGGAAGCTCAGACAACACGTATAGCGTAAATGGCGAAAAGCACACTGTTACTTTCCATTTTGCAGCTCCAAAAGATGGTAGCAAGATTACCAGTATTGCTATTTTCCCTGCTAGGACAAATGGTTTCAATAATGCAAAAAGTGAGAGAGGTATTGATTTTTACTCGAAAGATCCAAACAAACATAAAGCCTATTCTGGCGAATATATATTTACTGCTAATTCCGATGGATCTGCAACTCTTACGATGAGCACTCTTTTTAGGGATGGTAACCTTAATGGCGGTGCTGAGAAGTATACAGCCAGTCGCTCTATTTTCGTGTATGTAACTAAAGATGGTAGTAGTACAGAAACTATTGCATATAAAACGAATGTATTCCGTGCTGTAACGCTTGTTCCGCCAAAAACTTCTGGATCAGTGGTGCTGAAATATAATCAGCCTCTTACGGCAGAAAAGGTTCAAGCAGCAATTACTGAAGCTGGCAATATTGAGACGGCGCGTAGTGATAAGAAGTCTGTAAATGATCAGCTTTCTGGAACGTTTACGCAAAATATTAACGTAAGGTCTGCGGATGCTTACGACAAGACTACGTTTGATGCTATTAATGCTAAAAAAGCTGGCGATGATAATACTTACGTAGTTGGCGCGAAGACGCTTAACACCTATATGGTTACGGATTTGGGCTTTAAGTCTGAGGCTATTCCGCTTACCGTTGCGCGCTACGATGATCGCATTGACAAGCCGATTGTGGAAGATCCGACTAATCTTTCGGCTGAAGTTAAGGAAGAAATTAAGACGAAGCTTGCCAAGATTAATGGCGTTACAGCAGATAAGATTTCGTTTGATGGAGATAATGCTGTAATCCATTTTGACGGCGTGGATGAAAAAGATGCTCCTAAGATTGCTCTGCGTGACCTTGTGTTGAAGAAGTTTACCGAAGATCAGATTAAGGTTCCTGCAGAAAGTACCGCAACTGTTATCTACAATCCACTCGCTTACTCTGATGCTGAGATTAAGAGCATTAAGAAGGCTATTTACGAAGCTAATAAAGACAACACAGAGCTTGGATTAAGCGCTACCGACTACGAGAAGCAGATTACGCTTTCGTATCTTACTGGCAATCTTACTGCGGCTGGTCATGCAAATCAGGGCATCTCGAATGGTCAGGCAGAAAATACTATTACCGTTAAGATTAAGACCGATAAAGCGGTTGCTGAGTTTAAGTCTGATGTAAAGGCTGGCAAGCTCACGCGTTTGGCGGATATTCGCAAAGATTACGACGTTTCGTGGAAGAATAATAAAATTGCCGGCCGCGACACCGACGAAGGCCTTTCGTGGAGCGAAGACCACAAGACCATCATTTACCGCTACGACCCAACTAAAGCAGAAGGGTTTGATACAAATAAGATTCTTAATTTGTTGAAAGCTACGCCGAAGGATGGCAACGCTGGTTTGCGCGGAGCTTACTGGTGGCGAAGCTCTTGCTCATGAAGGCGATAAAGAAAACGCGCAGAAGTCGCATGTGGGCTACGTGATCGACAAGAACGGCCAACCTACAACTGAGTTGTCGCTCGGCAATATGAGCGGTGCTTATTGGCAATATAGTCAGAATGTTTCTAATTCTGGTGAAAATCTTGGCGATTCTGAATCGAATGCAGGATCGTATTCCTGGGATGAAGAAGCTAAGCCGGTAGTAGTTGCTGCTAAAGGAAACAAGGTATATAAAGCGCGCCTGTTTGTTTTGCCGTATGGATTGACGATGTATAGAAACATTTACATCGAAAATGGCAAAAACCCTGGGAATACGCCTAAGGCGATTAACGTTATCTTTGTGCCGCAGACGAATCATAAGACAAGTGATTTGAAGAAGTCGGTTGAGGATCACAAGACTACCCATGTTGAGGGTAAGGAAGTTCCTACTGATTCTGCATACTACAACGCTTCGGACAAGGTAAAGAGCGACTATGATGATGCGTTGAAGGTTGCTAAACAAACGCTTGAAAAAGTTGGTAACACAGCTGATGCTGATTTAACCGAAGCGCTTAAGGCTGAGGTTGATAACGCAACCATTAAGCTGGAAAAAGCTCGCAAAGCTCTTGATGGTGACGCTACCAAGAAAGAGGAGCTTAAGAAATCCATCGATGAGAACGGTAAAGCTGCAGAAGGTCAGCAAGCTGCTACAGGCACGCAAGCAACAAACCAGTTCAAGAATGTGAGCGATCCTGACTTTAAGAAGTCAGATGGTTCTGCCGACACCGACAGGAACGAAGCTGCTAAGAAAGCAAAGACAGCTTACGATGAAGCACTTCAAGCTGCTGAAGCTGCAAGGGACAACAACAACGCCACGCAAAAAGACGTTGACGCTGCTAAGGCAAAGCTTGATGCTGCGCGTAAGGAGCTTGATAAGTACAGCACCAACAAGGATGAGTTGAATAATGCAATCGCTCAGCATGGTAAGGTAAAGACTGGTGATACGTCTAAGCAAGGCGAGGAGAAGCTCAAGACCGCTGACCCAGCATATCAAAACGCAACTGAAAAAGAGCGTACAGCTTATGATAACGCTGTAAAGAAGGCAAACGATCTTTCTAAGGATCCAAGCGCTTCTCAAAAGGACGTTAATGCAGCTATTGATGAGCTTCAAAAAGCCAAAGCAGCTCTTGACGCTAAAGCAACCGATAAGTCGCAGCTTATAACTGCCGAAAAGCTCACCTTTGATAATCCTAATAATGATGCAAGCAAGCAGAGTACCTTCTACAAGAATGCCGCTGCGAAGAAAGACACCGACCCTGCTGCTAAAACTGCTGTTGAAAACTATGACACTGCGTTAGCTAAGGCTCGTGAGGTTCTTAAGAAAGATAATGCAACTCAAAAAGAAGTTAATGATGCTAAAGATGCATTAACTAAGGCCGAAAACGCTCTGCATGAGAATTATAAGTCCGATGCTAACGATCTTACGAAAGCTCTTGCAGACAACTTTAGCGGATATCTGATGCCAGCCTACTTCAACGCTTTCGATAAGGCGCAAGCTGGAGACACTGATGCTAAGAAAGCATTCAAAGATTACAACGATGCTTATCAAAAAGCTAAGGCTCTGAAGGAAAAGTTTGCTAAAACTAATCCAGCTGAGCAGCCAACTGCTACAGACATCGCCGATGCAAAGAAAGCTCTTGAAGATGCTCGTAAAGTCATCGACAAGTATGCAACTAATACCAGCAGGCTTTCGGCAGCTGTGTTTAATGACCTTGCTATAAAGCTCAGCCCTGCGTATAAGAATGTATCTGAAGCTGATGCAAGCGCGGATGCAAAGGCTGCTAAGAAGAAGTATGACGATGCCGTAAAGAAGCTACAACAGGCGCTTGAGAAAAAGATGCCTAAGGATCAAGCAGATGGTAATGATATTCCTGATACAAATACTCCTGATAAGGATGGCAACCCTGACAGCGGAGACTACCTGAAGAATATTCAGGCACACGCACAAGGCGAGCCTCTGGATAGGGATGTTGACGCTATCCTTAAGGAAATGAACGCTGCAGCTGCTGAGTTGAATAAGTTTGCAACCAAGACTGACGCGCTGCTTAAGTCTGTTAACGAGGATGATGCAACCAAGCAGACTCCTGCGTATAAGAATGCTTCTGTGCCTGATTTCAAGAATGATGATGGCACTGAGAATGCAACTAAGAAAGAAGCAGCTAAAAAGGCTGTAGACGATTATGGCAAAGCTCTTAATGAAGCTAAGGAATTGCTCAAGAATCCTGCTGCAACTCAGAAGGAAGTCAATGATGCGTTGAAGAAGCTTGATGAAGCACGCAAGGCTCTCGACGCTTACAACACCGACACCGCCAAGCTTGTGGAAAGCGTAAAGAAGCACGGCTCTACAGAGGGCCCTGCAGCTACAGAAGGAACGCAAACTTCTGATGCGTATCGCAATGCGTCTGATCCTCACTTCATGAAGGCGGATGCAACTGACCCAACTAAGTTAGTTGAAGATACCGAGAGGAACAACGCTGCTAAGGAAGCCAAGAAGGCGTATGATGAAGCTTTGACAAAAGCTCAGGAGCTTTTGAAGAAGCATGACAGCGCTGACACGCCGCAAGACGCAAAGCCAACTCAAAAAGACATCAACGCCGCACTTAAGGCTCTCGACGATGCTCGTACTGAGATTGAGAAGTATAAGACTGTTACTACTGATCTTGAGACAGAAACTAAGAAGTCTACTCCAGAGCATGCTGCTGTTACTGAAGACGACTTCGAGAATACGCCTGAGTTCCAGAATGCTGATGCTAAGAAGAAGGATGGCGCTGACGGTAAGAAGGTAGACAATGATGATGTGAAAGCGTACAAGGATGCTTTGGCAAAGGCACGCAAGTTGGCGCAAGATAACACATCCAATACGCTCAGCGATCATCCAACTCAGAAACAGATTGATGATGCTCTTAAGGCTTTGCAAGATGCTAAAAAGGCAATCGACGACAGCTTCGGTACTAAGATTGACGATTTGAAGACTGAAGCTGCGAAGTCTACTGCCGATACGACAGATCCTACTGCTAAGCCAACTGCTGGGTCATTTGAGAGTACTACTGAGTATCAGAATGCGCTTGCTAAGAAGACTGATGACGGCAAGGATAATGCTGACGTTACTGCTTATAAAGAAGCGTTGAAGAAAGCTAGGACTTTGCTTGAAAAGTTTGGTGATGACGGTAAACCAAAGCCTGGTGCTAAGGATGTTCCAACTCAGCAAGAAGTTGACGAGGCTCTTAATAATCTGAAGGAAATTAAGGATAAGATTACTAAGAACTACGTCACTAGCCCGCACGACTTGCAAGAAGAAGTTGATAAGTCTAAGGACGGCAAGGACGACACCAGCACCGACGTGTTCGAGAACACTCCAGAGTTCAAGAACGCGACTGCTAAGGCTGATGATACGTCTAAGAAGGCTCTTGACGACTATAACGAGAAGCTCACAGCAGCCAGGAATCTTCTTGCTGCCTTTGATCGCACTACTGGCAAACCAGTAACACCTCTTCCTCAAGGCATGACTCAGGCTCCAACCCAAAAGCAACTTGACGATGCTCTAGATGCCTTGAAAGCCGCTAAGCAGAAGATTACTGACGGTTATAAGACTAATAAGTCTGATTTGACTGCTGAGGCTGGTAAGGATTCTGATTTCACTAAGACTCCTGAGTATCTAAACGCTCAGGCTAAGGGTGATGATGCGTCTAAGCAGGCTCTTGACGACTACAAGAAGGCTCTTGAGGATGCGAATAAGGTTCTTGGTGATAAGAATGCTACGCAGAAGCAGGTTGATGATGCTTTGAAGAAGCTTCAGGATGCTAAGTCTAAGCTTTCGGACGGTTATAAGACTGATAAGTCTGATTTGACTGCTGAGGCTGGTAAGGATTCTGATTTCACTAAGACTCCTGAGTATCAGAATGCTCAGGCTAAGGGTGATGATGCGTCTAAGCAGGTTCTTGACGACTACAAGAAGGCTCTTGAGGATGCGAATAAGGTTCTTGGTGATAAGAATGCTATGCAGAAGCAGGTAGATGATGCTTTGAAGAAGCTTCAGGATGCTAAGTCTAAGCTTTCGGACGGTTATAAGACTGATAAGTCTGGATTGCAGTCTGAAGCGGATGCTGATGCTAAGTTCCGTGATTCTGTATTATTTATGATTGGAATGACTGAGGATATTGACGCTTATAACACTGCTTTGTCTGAGGCTAAGCGTGTGCTTGCAGATCCGAATGCTACTCAGGCTGAGGTTGACGCGGCTTTGAGGAAGCTTCAGGCTGCTAAGTATAAGATTAATCATCCGTTTGGTATTGGTAGTGGTGTTGGAAGCGGCTCTGGCTCTGGTGCTGCTGCTGGTTTCGAGACTACTGATTCTCAGAGTGCTTCGGTTGATAAGACTGCTTTGAGAGTTGAGGTTAATAATTCTGAAGCAGATTCTTCTACTGCATCTAAGGCAAATACTGCTGCTGCTAGAGCTTACGTGAATGCTTTGGCTGAAGCTAAGCGTGTGCTTGCAGATACTAATGCTACTCAGGCTCAGGTTGATGCGGCTTTGAGGAATCTTAAGAACGCTAAGGCTGCGTGGCGTAATGCTTCCGGTAATGCTAGTGGTCTTGCTAAGACAGGTGCTGCAACTGGCTTGTTTGCAAGTCTTGCCGCGGTCTTCTCCGGACTTGGTGTTGCAGGCGTGGCTTCTCGCCGTCGCAAGCATTCTAACGAGTAGTCTTGCGCCGTAATTAAGCAAATTCCCTCGCAGGTTATCTTCCGATAATCCGCGAGGGATTTTTGTTTCTCGTGTTTTTGTTTCTCGTGTTTGGAGTGCTGCGCTAAGCTAATTGCTCCAAACGTGAGATAAGTTACGCGCGCCACATTAAGCAAGCGCGAAAGCAGGTAGTTTCTCAGCCTTGTACACCACCACAATGTAAAGTTGCGGTATGGAAAGTGCGAACAGAACAGATAGTACAACTACTGAAACCAACTGCAACGAAAGCAGCACAAACTCTTCCGCACTCACCTCAAGAAGCCTTATTAAAGCGGGCTTTGCTCGCCCGGATGCCGCACGTTGCGCAATGATGGCAATACGCAAAAACTGCAATAAAATATCGTTTGAAACACTACTAAGAAGCGCGCTTACAGTTGAAGATCCAGATTCTGCATTGCTTTCATTGCAAGATTTAAGTGAAGCATACCCCGAAATAATAAATAATATTTCAACTTCAAATTCGCAAGTGTCTGACTCATTAACAAGCCTAATGCAAGTATTAGGTGCGTCTAACGCGTTGGCAATGCTTATGCGCACAAGGCCTAATCTTATAAAAGCTGCAGCAAATGACCCGAATCATCTTTTTGCAATGACTAGGGAAGAACGCGTAAAAGACTTACTCGAAGCAATACAAGCTTACACTGCAACAGTTGTTTCTTCTGAAAGCAGCGATTCTAACACAATTTACTTAACATCACTCGGCTTTGCACAAGCAGTTTCTGCGCTTCGTGCGCGCTACCGTGAGCATGTTGCTGCAATTATGGCGGCTGATTTAGCGAGCGCTGACCCTGTTGAAGTGCAGCCAGATATTAGCCGTAAGCTTTCCGACGCTGCCGATGCTGTTTTAGAGGCAGCGTTGTCTATTTCGCGAGGACAGGTTACTGGTTCTTCCGCATGCAGATTTGCGATTATTGCTATGGGCAAGCTTGGAGCGCAAGAAATTAACTACGTTTCCGATATCGATTTGATTTATGTTGTGGAGCCTGCGGATTTAAGCAACAAGCAGAACCAGGATGCTGCTTTGCGCGTTGGTGTTTCTATGGCAATGGTTTTGCAAAAAGTATGCCAGTCGGTGGTTATGGGCTCTGTGGAGCCTCCGCTTTGGCAGATTGATACTGCGCTTCGCCCGGAAGGTAAGGATGGTCCTCTTGTTCGTAGGCTTGATTCTCATAGAGAATATTATGAAAAGTGGGCGAGTAGCTGGGAGTTTCAGGCGCTTTTGAAGTCGCGCCCTGCAGCAGGGGATACGGATCTTGGAAAAGCTTATCGCGATATGGTAGAGCCGTTTATTTGGAAGGCTTCTGGTCGTGAGCATTTTGTAGCTGACTGCCAGCATATGCGTCAGCGTGTGGAGTCGCTTATTCCGGCTTCTCAACGCGATTTGGATATGAAACTTGGTAAAGGCGGCTTGCGCGATGTTGAGTTTACTGTGCAAATGCTGCAGCTTGTGCACGGAAGTGAGGATGAGTCGCTTCGAGTAAGGGATACTATTTCCGCTTTGCAAGCGTTGGCTCAAGGTGGCTACGTCTCTAGGTCTCAGGCGGCGCTATTGGCAGAACACTACCGTTTTGAGCGTGTTCTTGAGCATCGTCAGCAAATGTGGAGTATGCATCGCACGCATTTGTTCCCAGATTTGGGTGCGCAAGGAAACGGCGGCTTGGATCGCGCGCGCACAATTTCTACAGAGCAGCTTAACAACAATGAGCAGATTTGCCGACTTGCTCGTGCTGTGCGGCTTCGTCCGGAAGAGTTAGTTGCGCGTTTTGATAAAGCTCGTCGTGAAATTCGGCACTTGCATAAGGATATTTACTACCGTCCGATGCTTCCTATTAACGCTCAAACGGATGCGGATCCTATTGTGCTTTCGCCGGAGGCTGCTCGCGCGCGCTTTGCTTCTATTGGTTTTGCGGATGCTCGCGCAGCACAGTTGCATGTTGAAGCGCTTACAGAGGGGCTTTCTAGGGCTGCTAAAATTCATAGAATTTTGCTTCCGGCAGTGTTGAAGTGGCTTGGCGACGGGCAGAATCCGGATATGGGTTTGCTTGCGTGGCGGCGTCTTGCGGAGCGTTTTGGCGGAAAAAATACGTATCTTGGTTTTTTGCGTGATTCTCCTTCCGCAGCTCAGCGTCTTTGCCACGTTTTGGCGGATTCGCGCTATCTTGGCGACGCTATGATGCAGTCTATGCAGTCTATTACTTGGCTTGGAGACGACGAAGCGTTATCTGCGCGCGATAGGGCAAGTCTTGACATGCAAACTAGTGCAATGGTTGCGCGTTATGCAAGTAATATTGCGGATTTTGCGCAGTCTTTGCGCGCTCTTCGCCGGCAGGAAATTGAGCGAGTAGCTTTAGCTTGGATGTGTGGTCTTATTGATGACGATACTTCTATGCTTGCAATGAGTGACGTGTTTGATGCTATTTTAGATGCGACTTTGCAATGGTCTATGCGTGAAGCTGTGTCAGTTATGAATTTGAATGCTCCTCAAGCTGAAATTGCTATTATTGCTTTAGGTCGCTACGGTGGTAGAGAAGTAAACTTCTGTTCTGATGCAGATATTATGGTAATTTACAAGCCGGTTGGTGAAGTTTGCGATTTAAATGCAGCTCACCGCTTTGCGCAAAAAACTGTAGATATTTTGCGTAATATTTTGCAAGGTCCTCTTACGCTTGAACCAAAAATCATGGTCGATTTGGATTTGCGTCCGGAAGGGAAAGACGGTCCGCTTGTTCGTTCGCTAGAATCTTGCGAAAATTATTATCGTCAGTGGTCTAGTACTTGGGAGCATCAAGCGTTGTTGCGAGCGCGTTTCGCTGCAGGTTCTAAGGAATTGGCGGATGCTTTGCTTGATGGCGTTGTGAACGAATTGCGCTACGCTGCAAATCCTCTTAGTGATTCTCAGCTTGCTGAAATTCGTAAGCTTAAAGCGCGCATGGAAGCGGAGCGTTTGCCTCGAGGTGTGAGTAGGGATAGGCATTTGAAGCTTGGTCGTGGCGGTTTAAGCGATGTTGAGTGGACTGTGCAATTGATGCAATTGCAATATGCTTCAAAGCATGAATCTTTACGAGTAGTTGGAACTATGCAAGCATTGAAAGCATTGCAATCTGAGCATTTTATAAGCGACGAGGATGCTGAAGTTTTAAGCCGCTGCTGGCATATGTGTTCTGCAGTGCGCAACGCAAACTTCTTGTGGTCTGGCTCAATGGCTCGCGCAGATATTATTCCAACTGACTCGTATTCTTTGGGCGGAATCGCAACTTACCTTGGCTATGAGCCGAATCAGGGCCGCGTTTTTGAAAACGATCTTTTAGCAACCATGCGTCAGTGCCGCGAAATCATGTCTCGTCTTTTCTACGCTCGCTAATCATTTCATCTTTAGTCACTTTACATTTATTGTTGCATTATTTGTTTTAAGTTATAATTACAAGACGGGAGGTGATTTTTAATGAAAAATGCAGTAATAAGTAATGATGTAAAAGAAAGAGCTAACTCTTCAGTTTTTTATGCTGATGCTTCTGCAACTATAAGACAAGCAGTCAGTAGTGAAAATTTAGAAGAAAATGACGAATTATTATCTACTGATTTTGCTGCAAAACTTATGCATAGTTATAAGCAGTCAGTTTCTGGTTTAGCACGCCCATATGCGGATGTTTTTGCTGAGTTAGAAAAGGGCTTGTAATGAGTTCTTTTAATATTCTTGTTACTCAAGATGCAGAAAATGATTTAAAAAATATAAGAGACTATATTGCATCTAATATCTCTAAGAAAACTTCCGTAAGAATTATTAATCTTATTAAATCTAGTATTGAAAGACTGTCTCTTTTTCCTCAGTTTGCGCCTGCAGTCAAGTATGAGCCTTGGAATTCACTTGGCATGCGTCGTATAGTTGTAAAGAATTTTCTTGTTTATTACAGAGTTGTTTTAGAAGAAAATACAGTTTATATTTTGAAGGTTACTTATGGTAGACGTAATCAACAAACTGTATTGGAACAAATAGATTTATTGGATTAAGTACTTATTAAATGTTGCATTATAAGTTATAATTCTACGCCACTCCGTATATAGATTCGTCAACGCTAATCAGTAAAATTGCGTAGGTCGCGTGTGGTTGCGACCGTCTTGCCAATTGACGGAAGGTGAGCGGTACTTATTATGACGAACGCAATTTCTAGTTCTTTGCATCAAACTTTTTCTCGCAGCACAATTGCAAATTCTCTAGCTGGCAAAAGTGTTGTTACATTAGACGATATTTCAACTGCGCAAATACGAATGCTCTTAGACAAAGCGCGATACATTGATTCGCACCGTAAAGAAGTGGCTCACACTTGCGATGGCAGAGTGTTGGCCACTCTTTTTTATGAGCCGAGCACGCGCACTCGCTTAAGCTTCGAAACAGCAATGCTGCGTTTAGGCGGAAAGGTAATCGGTTTTGCAGGTGCGCAACTTTCCAGCGCAAGCAAGGGTGAAACTGTAAACGATACTTTGAAAGTCGTGTCTAATTATGTTGATGTTGTTGCAATGCGTCACCCAAAGGAGGGTGCTGCTTTCGTTGCTACGCAAGCTGTGAGCACGCCTATTATTAACGCAGGTGACGGCGGCCACATGCACCCAACTCAAACTCTTGCAGACTTGGCAACTATTCTCGCGCGTTTTGGTCGCCTTAATAATCTCACTGTCGGTTTGTGCGGCGACTTAACTTATGGACGCACAGTTCACTCGCTTATTGAAACTTTGTGCCGCTTTGGAAACGTTCATTTTGTGCTGATTAGCCCGGATGAGCTTAAAACTCCGCAGTACGTAATCGACCGCATTAATGACACTCCTTCGTGCACTTACGAAGAAACTCGCGACTTGATGGAAGTTATTGGCAAGCTTGACGTGCTTTACATGACTCGCGTGCAAGAAGAGCGTTTTACGGATCGCGAGCAATACTTGCGACTTCGTGACACGTACATTTTGACTGAAGAAAAATTGCAAAAAGCAAAGTCGCATATGCCTGTGCTGCATCCGCTTCCTCGAATTAACGAGATTTCTGTTGACGTTGATGACGATCCTCGCGCAGCATATTTTGAGCAGGTTAAAAACGGTATGCTTATGCGTATGGCTTTGGAAAGTTCCGTTCTTGGAGACGAGCTTTGCGGCTACGAACCAACTGATTTTGTAAACGTGCCAGAAGACGAATTGCAAGCAGTTGACGCACATGGAATTTCATTAACGGATCCTCGCGTGCACGTAACAGACGTGAATGCGCCTGAAGATCTTACTTGCCTGAATCCTCGTTGCATAACAAACAGCGAACTAACTCTTAAACGTAAGTTCTACAAAGCTGATTCCGTAAGGCAAGAGTATCGTTGCATGTATTGCGACGAAGAAGCAGAAACTAAATAAAAAATTTAATAATATTATTATATAACTGTAAAAATTACGCAAAACCAGGAGTGAAATGAACGAATCAGGCACCTTAACTTTGCGCAATATCTCTGTGTGGGATACTAGCGAACGTATTGATCTTATTGTTGATGGCGTTCGTCAGGATGCCCTTATAGAGCAGAATGCGCGCGTTACTGGCGATATTGACGCAAGTGATTGGGTTGTTGCTCCTGGTTTTGCAGATCCGCATGTGCATTTTAGAGATCCAGGACAAACAGCAAAAGAAACAATGATGACCGGCAGTGAGGCTGCTGCGGCTGGCGGTTATACGCAAGTTTTGATTATGCCAAATACTGTTCCAGCTCTTGACGGCGAGCCTTGGGAAGATGCTCCATTTGATGTAGATAATGTAGTCGACTATTTGCAGCGCTATGGCTGCATTTACGGCGTAAAATTGCCAGTTCGCTACGATTTGAGCGTGTGCGCATCATTGAATCGTAAAGGCTTAAAGCCAAGCAATATTGAGCTTTGGAAAAAGTATGTTGCTGGAATCGACGACGACGAAAAAACTTCTCCTATGAAAAAGCACCCGATTACTGCTATAAGCGACGACGGTGCTGCAGTGCCTGAACCGATTTTGCGAGATGTGTTAGCTATGGCAAAACAAACTGGTTTGCCATTCGTGGAGCATTGTGAGCATCATGATACGGGAGCTGTGAACGAGGGTCCGGTCGCAAAAATGCTTGGTGTTGGTGGAATTCCAGCTTCTACTGAGCTTGCAATTGTTCAGCGAGATATTGATGCTTCCCGCGAAACTGGCGTACATGTGCATTTCCAGCATGTGAGCACTGCTGCTGCGTTTGAAGCTATTCGTAAGGCAAAGAAAGAGGATTTGCCGATTACGTGCGAAACTGCGCCTCACTATCTAGCTTTGTGTGATGAGGATGTTTTGCGATATGGTGCTATGGCTAAGATGAATCCTCCTCTTCGTTCAAAAGCGGATCGTCAAGCAACGCTCGCTGCTATTGCGGATGGCACAATTGACATGATTGCAACAGATCACGCGCCTCACACTGCGGAAGAAAAGTCAGGAGATTTTGCAAGCACTCCTAACGGAATTATTGGGCTTGAGTGCGCGTATGGCGTGTGCCGCAAAGTTTTGGTTGATGCAGGATATACGGACGATAAGCATTTAATCGAATTAATGGCAGTAAATCCAATGCAATTGATGAGCAGAAGACCTACTGATATTGCGGCTTTGCTTAACGTTTCTTCGCGATGCGCAAACAAGCGAACGCTGCGTTTAAGTATTACTGAGCACCCTGAAAACGTTGATTTAGTGCTGATTAATATGCGCGAAAATTGGGCGGTTGACGCAAATTCGTTCCATTCAAAAGCTCGAAACACTCCTTTTGATGGATGGCAACTTACGGGCAGGCCTGTTGCGACGATTATTGGTTCAGAAATTGCTTTCTCGAGAATGTGATTGATTAAATATAAATTTGGAATGGTAGTAAATTATGGACGAACTTATTGAAGCGATTGCAACCAAGCAAAATCCTAGCGTAGTGGGCTTGGATCCTAAGCCTGGAATTGTTCCTGCCGAAATTATTAGCTCTCTTGCGGACGAAGTTTTGCAAGAAGTAGAAGGCGAGGATGCGCTGCCAACGCTTTTAGCTACAGCTTATTTTGAGTTTAATCGTGCGATTATTGACGCGGTTTCGGATATTGTGCCGGCAGTAAAGCCGCAAATCGCTATGTACGAGGCGCTTGGTCCTGCAGGTATCGATACTTACGCAATGACCTGCGAATACGCAAAATCGCAAGGATTAGTTGTAATAGGTGACGCAAAGCGCGGAGATATTGGCTCTACAGCTGGTCAGTATGCGGCTCATTTAAGCGGTTTTGCTAATCTTTCTGCATATTTTGAAAACGACGCCACTAATAGCAACGCACTACCACAATCTCTTAAAAATCTTCTAAAAAGCTCTAAAAATCTTGACGTTTGGCATGAAGATTCGCTTACAGTAAACCCTTATATGGGTTCGGATGGAGTGAAGCCTTTTATCGATGAAGCATTAGCGCACGATAAAAGCATTTTTGTGCTGCTTCGCACTTCGAATCCTTCTAGCAAGGAGCTACAGGAGCTTATTTTGCAAGATGGCAAGCCAGTGTATGAGCATATGGCGGATTTGATTGAGAACTGGGGTGCTTCAAGCATTGGTAAGCACGGTTATTCAAGAGTTGGCGCAGTTGTAGGTGCCACGCATCCGCAGGAGGGCAAGCATTTGCGCGAGATTATGCCGCACACTTTCTTCCTTGTTCCAGGCTATGGCGCTCAAGGCGGTACAGCTCAAGATGTTGCTGGAATGTTTGATGCAAATTCTGAAGGCGCTATTGTAAATTCTTCGCGCGGTATTATTGGTGCTTGGAAAAAGTCTGAAGATTACGCTAAAAATCAAGGTCATATGTCTCTCGATGACATTCTTGATATTGTGCGTGATTCTGCAGCTGTTGCTGCGAAAAATATGCGTGACGACTTGCGTAATGCAGTGTATCGCTAGAATGTATAACTAAAATAAATATAACTAAAAATATAATTAAAATTAAAAATAAAACGCAACGGTACAAAACACATACAAGGGTAGGGGAAACCACATGAGTGATGGCATGTTTATTCCAACGCGAAAAGCCTCTGGAAACGCCATAATTACGTTACGTGAAGACGCTTTTGATTCTTCCGGCTCAAGTTCTGCAGACGAAAGCAATAATGCAAAATATTCACGCCTTTGGGGGCGCAGAGCTGTAGAAGTACTCAATAATGAGAAGCTAGACGAAGGCGTGTACCGTTTAACTTTGCGAGATTCTGAGATTGCTAAAAAAGCTGCTCCTGCGCAATTTGTGAACTTGTATTCCCCTGACCCAACTGCTATGCTTCCGCGTCCTTTTGGAGTTGCAAGCGTAGAAGGTGATACTTTTACTTTGATTTTTGCTGTGATTGGCAAAGGCACTGCTAAGTTTGCTGAGCTTAAGCCAGGAGATAGCATTGACGCTCTTGGTCCTTTAGGGCTTGGCTTTAATATTTCCAAACCTGCACATTATGTGTTGGTTAGTGGCGGCTTGGGCGTGCCACCTATTTTGTGTGCTGCTCAAGCGCTTTCAAAGCGTGAAGATTCTAGCGTAACGGCAGTGCTTGGCTACCGTAACAAACGTTTTGCAGATGATTTAACGAAAGAATATATTTCAGACGTACACAGTATTACAAATGCTGAAGGAACTGTTATTACACTTCTTGACGAACTTGAAAAAGTTAAGCATTTTGATTTCGACGACGATTTACCAACGGTTATTTTGTCTTGTGGTCCTTTGCCTATGATGAAAGCTGTAGCTCACTGGGCACATGAAAGAAATATTGAGTGTCAGCTCAGTTTAGAAGCGCGTATGGGATGCGGATACGGAACTTGCGTTGCTTGCGTTGTTGACACTTTGGAAGGCAGGCTGAAAGTTTGCAACGACGGTCCTGTTTTTGATGCGAATCGTTTGGGTTGGGAGTAAAAAATATGAGTGCTGTAAATAATGCCGAAAATAATTCTGTAAATAACGCAAATTCTGCAACAAATTGTGCAACAAGTTCCGCAAAAAATTCCGCTGAAACTTTTGGCTTTGACACTAGCCACATTTGGAAGCATCCAACTCAAGTTGCAGGCGTTAAGTGGAAAAACATGGTTGGAACTGCTTCTGGAACTTTCCAGCTTGCAGCTTGCCGACGCTTTTATGACGTAAGCCAACTCGGCGCAATTTGCACAAAAGGTGTTTCCCCTGTTCCGTGGGAAGGAAATCCTTCTCCGCGCACTGCAGAGTCTCCTTCTGGAATGGTAAACGCCGTTGGATTGCAAAATCCTGGTGTCGACCATTATTTAGTAGACGAGTTGCCGAAACTAAAATCCATGGGAGCACTTGTTATTACTAATGTTGCAGGGCACAGTGACGACGATTATGCGCAAGTTGTTGAAAAGCTTGCAGATTCTGCGGCCGACATGCTCGAAATTAACGTAAGCTGCCCAAACGTGACTCACGGCGGAATGAGCGTTGGTACGGATCCGGTTGCATTGCACCGCTTAATTAAGCGTCTTCGCGCAATGACAAGCAAGCCAATGATTGTAAAAATGACGCCAAATGTGACGGATATCGTTTCGATTTGCAAAGCTGCAGTTGATGCTGGAGCGGATGCTTTAAGCATGATTAACACGCTAGTTGGTTTGCGAATTGATATTCGAACAGGCGAGCCGATTATTGCAAACCGCACGGGCGGTGTTTCCGGTCCTGCTATTTTCCCGATTGGACTTGGATTCGTGTGGCGAGTGCGTCAAGCTATGCCAGATATTCCAATTATTGGCATTGGTGGCATTGATTCTGGCGAAAAAGCTTTGGAATACTTGTATGCTGGAGCGAATGCTGTAGAAGTTGGTGCTGCCGCTTTGGTGGACCCTACTGCTCCAATTCGCATTGCTCGCGAGCTTGACGATTTGCTTGATTCTCGTCCAAAGCTTGCGTCTTTACTCGCTGAAGGCAAAACTTGGCGCTGAAATTAAGTATTTAAAAAGTATTTAAAAAGTATTTAGAAAGTATTTAAAATCATTTTAAGAAAGAGAGCTAATTATGGCAGAATTAGACGAACGTTTTACAAAGTTTTTGCTTGATTCAGGTGCGCTTAAATTTGGTGACTTTACGCTGAAATCTGGTCGTCAATCACCTTATTTTATTAACGCTGGTGCTTTTGACGACGGCATGAAAATCGCAAATCTAGGCGCATACTACGCTGAGCGCGTTGTTGCAGCAATCGAAGATGGCAAACTTCCGCAAGATATCGACACTGTTTTCGGCCCTGCTTATAAGGGTATTCCGTTGGCAGTTTCTACGGCAATGGCTTTGACGAATAATCACAATATGCCTGTTGGTTTTACTTTCGATCGCAAAGAGCGAAAGGATCATGGCGACGGCGGAATTATGGTTGGAAAACCGTTAAAAGACGGCATGAAAGTTCTGTTAGTTGACGACGTGATGACTGCTGGAACTGCAGTTCGCGAAACTTTGCCAAAGCTTAAAGCGGAAGCAAATGTGCAAGTTGTTGGCTTGATTTTGGCAGTAGACAGAATGGAACGCACGAAAGACAGCGAGCTTTCTGCAGTAAAAGCAGTAGAGCAGGAGTTTGGCTTCCCAGTTTTGCCAATTGCAAACGTGCGCGAAATTTTCGCTGCAGCAAAGCGCTTAGTTAATGCTGACGGTAAGCCAGTTATGGATGAGGAATTAGCTTCGCGTGCTGCAGATTACTTGCGTACGTATGGTGCGTAATTATCCTCTACAATTTCGGAACCAAACGGCCACAACGCAAGTTTTGCCATTTTGAAAGATTGTATGCCAAATGGGATGCCAACAATTGTGCAGCAGCAAATGAATCCTGAAACGATATAGCCTAATGCAAGCATTGGCCCAATGAAAAATACAATCCATAGTATGTTCCAAATTGTGCTAGTGCCGCCTTGGTAAATAACATGTTTTCCAAATGGCGTGAGCGTGAGCTTTGCCATTTTGAATGCTTGAATACCGAATGGTATGCCAATAACGGTTATGCAAAGGAGGAAACTTATAAATAACCAGCTTGCAGCAATGAAAAGACCGCCGAATATCAGCCACACAATATTGCCAAGAAGTTTCATAAAAGTAGTATATAAGTTTTTTCAGTTTTAATGAAGTATGATTTTTGATAAGTGATTTATTGTAAGCGGGTTGTAAAATAATGCGTTGCAATAGATGCATTTGTTTAAAGGAAGAATATGTTCTGCACGCAATGTGGTAATAAAAATGATGATAATAGCAAGTTTTGCAATACTTGCGGAGCGCTTTTAGAAGTTACGTCAACAGTCGAGCCGTCAATCCAAAGTCAACAATACGAATTGCCTACTAACGAAGCGCCTACTACTGTATTTCCTGCGCAGGAAGCTTTATCGGATAATCTAAACGTTTTAGGTTCTCCTATTATGGGTTCTTCGAGTGAACAGCCTTCTATGAATAATTCACCTTACGTACAAGGCGAAGCTCCGGCTAATTATTCTCATTCAGAGGATGATAAGCGCAAGAAGAAAGTAATTATTACTTTAATAACCGCTATTATTGCTTGTGTTTTGGTTATAGGTGCTGGTGCATGGTGGTATGTAAATAGTGCGCGAACAGCTCAATCAAATAATAAAACTGAATTACAATCATCAAAATCAAAGAATAATAAATCTAAGCAGCATGTTCTAACCAATGATGATTTAGATTCAGACGATGAAGATAGTGATACTAGCAGCGATAAGGATAACGCTATTGGCGCGAGTGAAAAGCTCAATACCAAAAAAATCAATAAATTAGTAAGCAATTTTGCTTCAAATAATAGCGTATCTGTAGCGATTTCTGGCAAGAAGGGCATATTGTATGAGTCTTCTAATTCTCGTAAAACATTCCCTGCTGTAGGTTTTTATTTCCCTGTTGTTCTTTATACTAAGGATAATCCACAGCATGATTATGAAGATAAGTGTGAAGATGTTATTAAGGCAATGAGTAATGACTCCGCTAATGAGCTTTTAGATGATCAAGGTGGCATAGACGGATTAGATCAATGGCTGTCAGATAATGGCTATGCAAATACATCTTTTACTCGCAAATATGGTGATGTTGATGCATCGAACGATGGTCACGAAAATCTTACTTCTTCTCATGATGCTGCGATGATGCTTTCAAAAGCTATGCAAAATTCGACTATTGCCAATGCGACGGGTTACGATATTTCTGCTGATGGCGTGAACGTTCCAGACGGCATAGAGGTTATGGCTCATCGTGGTCAAGGAATTAAGAATGTTTATAACTATTTCTTGATTCTTAAGAAGGGCAAGAATAGGATCGGAGTGTCTGTTTTAACAAAAAGTGCAGATAAAGATGACGTTGCTGAATTTGTTTCAAAACTGTTGAATTTGTTGAAAAATAATCTCTAAATATATTAAGTTGACGCTTTGTGGCATAATAAGCAAGGTTTATTTCTTAGCTGCTTAATTTGCAGCCTATTAGCGAAAGAAACGGGTAACTCGTGGCACAGACTACCAATGATATTAAGAATGGATCGGTTTTGAACCTTGATGGTCAGCTTTGGACCGTCGTTAAGTTCCAGCACGTGAAGCCAGGCAAGGGTCCTGCTTTTGTGCGTACCACCATTAAGAACGTGCTCTCGGGCAAGATTGTCGACAAGACTTTTAATGCCGGCATGAAGATGGAGTTCGAGACCGTTGATAACCGCACGTTGCAATATTCATACGAAGATGGCGACAACTTCGTCTTTATGGATATGACCACTTACGACCAGGTTTATATTCCTAAGGTTTTGGTTGGCGAGCAGAGCAAGTATTTGCTTGAAGGCACCGACTGCATCGTAAGCTTCCATGATGGCACTCCTTTGAGCGTTGAGCTTCCAGCTTCCGTGATTTTGACTATTACTCACACTGAGCCAGGCTTGCAAGGCAATCGTTCTAACGCTGGTACTAAGCCTGCAACTGTGGAAACCGGTGCTGAAATCCAGGTTCCACTCTTCGTGGGTGAAGGCGAAAAGGTGAAGGTCGACACTCGTGACGGCTCTTACCTTGGTCGTGAAAACTAAAGAATTAATTATCTAATTAAAATAATTAGTTATCTAATTAAATTAGCTATTTATTTCTCAATAATTTTTATAGAGTGACCCGGTGGCGATTATTCGTTGCTGGGTCGCGTAATTTTTGATACAACTTTATTAAGTAATTTTTATACGTTACACAGAAGGGCGTTACGATGGCACGTTCTACCGCTCGTAAAAGGGCTTTGAATACGCTGTATGAGGCGGATGAGAAGAATCAGCATATTCTTTCTTTGCTTGAGGAGCGAGTTAAGGAGCCTGGCGCTCAAACTCCGCTCCCAGAGTACGCTATTGAGATTGTTCGAGGCGTAGGAGAGCGACGTAACAGAATTGACAAGACGCTAAACCGCTATTCGACTGGCTGGAAAGTTGGCAGAATGGCTGTTATCGATCGCAATATTTTGCGCATTGCAGTTTGGGAAATGCTTCTTAATGATGAGATTCCAGATAAAGTTGCTATTGACGAGGCGATTGCGCTCGCAAAAATGTATAGCGATGACGAAGCTATTGCGTTTATTCACGGCTTACTAAGCGCGATTATGGCAGATAAAGACGCTTGCTTGGCAAAGTTTAATGGCGAATCTTCTCCTGAAGACGCTGCTACGGAAGAGTCTACGGAAGAAGCTGCTGCTGCCGAGTAAGAAGCAATAACTATCGCCGGCGCGTCGCCCGTCCGCCAACCTGAGTAGACTTACCACGAATATCCTAAAGCCATAAGGGGGTTAAGGTGGATTACAGCGACACCTTTGCCGGATTCGGCAGTGATGATGCAGTATTGGTGTTGGAGGATGGTCAGGTTTACGTTGGTAAGCCTTTTGGTGCGCAAGGTTCTACGCGCGCTGAGATTGTGTTCTCCACGGGCATGACTGGTTATCAAGAAACATTAACTGATCCAAGTTATGATCAACAAATCGTAGTTCAAACATTCCCACACATAGGTAATACGGGAATAAATCACGAAGATCCAGAATCTGCCCACATTTGGGTTGCTGGTTACGTAGTTAAGAAGCCAAGCCCAGTAGTTAGCAATTGGCGAGCTGAAGGTTCCTTGGAAGACGATTTACAAAAGCAAGGTATCGTTGGCATTAGTGGTATTGATACTCGAAAGCTGGTACGTCATTTACGCTCGGTAGGCGTTATGCGTGCCGGCATTTTTTCTAATAAGGCCCTGGTTGATCCGTCAACCGGGGCTTTTCGCACCGTCGCTTCTTTCGTTGATGAAATTAAGCAAACTCCTCAAATGCAGGGCTTGCGTTTAACGGATGAAGTCAGTACTAAAGAAACGTACACGATTGAGCCTTGCGGTGATTTTGAAGGAAAAGATCCACTTTACACTGTTGTAGCAGTCGACTTTGGTATTAAATCTATGACTCCTCACCGTTTGGCTGAGCGCGGCTGCCGCGTGCACGTTGTAAGCTCCTCAATAAGCTTCGAATCGCTGCAAGCGCTTAACGCAGACGGCGTATTCTTCTCGAATGGTCCTGGAGACCCTAGCCAAGCAAATCGCGAAGTTGAGCTTTTGCGCAAAGTTTTGGATGCAGGTTACCCGTTCTTTGGTATCTGCTTTGGAAACCAGTTACTTGGTCGCGCGCTCGGCTTTGGAACTTACAAGTTGAAGTTTGGTCACCGCGGTATTAATCAGCCTGTAAAAGACGTTACAACCGGAAAAGTGGAAGTTACGGCTCACAATCACGGCTTTGCTGTGGACGCACCTCTTGACGGTCCTGTGCAATCTCCTTACGAAAACGGACACTTTGGTCGCGTGCTAGTTTCGCATATTGACTTGAACGACAACGTTGTAGAAGGCTTGCAATGCCTTGATATTCCAGCGTTCTCGGTGCAATATCATCCGGAAGCTGCAGCAGGACCGCACGACGCTTCCTATCTATTTGACCGTTTTGTGCAATTGATGCGCGAAAACGCTCGAAAAAGCAAGTAATACTCGAAAAAGCAAGTAAGATTTTAAGATTTACGGAAAGAGAAGTTTACTATGCCAAAACGTACTGATATTAAGTCGGTTATGGTAATTGGTTCCGGTCCGATTGTTATTGGTCAGGCTGCAGAATTTGATTATTCCGGAACGCAGGCTTGCCGAGTTCTTCGCGAAGAAGGTATTCGCGTAATTTTGGTCAACTCTAACCCGGCTACTATTATGACCGACCCGGAGCTTGCGGACGCAACGTATATTGAGCCAATTGACACTTCGATTTTGGAGCGAATTATTGCGAAGGAGCGTCCGGATGCGCTTCTTCCAACGCTTGGTGGTCAAACTGCGCTTAATGCTGCAATGGATTTGGGTCGTGCAGGAATCCTAGAAAAATATAACGTTGAGCTTATTGGTGCTTCTTTGGAAGCAATCGACCGCGGAGAAGACCGAGAGCTTTTCAAAAAAGTCGTTGAAAAAGCCGGAGCTGAGTCAGCAAAATCCTTTATTGCTCACTCAATCGAAGAAGTAGACAAAATTGTTGAAACTTTAGGATACCCGGTAGTAGTACGTCCAAGCTTCACAATGGGCGGCTTGGGCTCTGGTATTGCTCATAACGAAGAAGAGCTTCACCGCATTGCAGGAGCTGGCATTCACTATTCTCCAACAAACGAAGTGCTTATTGAAGAAGGCATTGAAGGCTGGAAAGAGTTTGAGCTTGAACTTATGCGCGACGCAAAAGATAACGTCGTAGTTGTTTGCCCAATCGAAAACGTCGATCCTGTAGGCGTGCACACTGGCGACTCGATTACAGTTGCTCCTTGCTTTACGCTTACAGACCGCGAGTATCAGAAGATGCGCGATATCGGTATTGCTATTATTCGAGGCGTTGGCGTCGATACTGGCGGTTGCAATATTCAGTTTGCAATCAACCCTCAAACTGGTCGCATTATCGTCATCGAAATGAACCCGCGCGTGTCCCGTTCTTCCGCGCTCGCATCTAAAGCAACCGGCTTCCCAATCGCAAAAATCGCAACGAAACTTGCTCTCGGCTACACTTTGGACGAAATTCAAAACGATATTACTCGTTCAACTCCTGCAAGCTTCGAGCCAACAATCGACTACGTTGTAACAAAGATTCCGCGTTTTGCTTTCGAAAAGTTCCCAGGAGCAGATACCACGCTTACAACTTCCATGAAGTCTGTCGGCGAAGCAATGGCTTTGGCTGGAAACTTCCAGGAATCCCTTGGAAAAGCAATGCGCTCAATCGACAAGCGTCACTCATGCTTTAGCTGGGATGGTGAGCGCCCGAGCAAGGAAGAAGTTAATAAGCTTCTTGAAGAAATGCATACTCCAACCGAGCATCGCTACTTGCAAATTCAGCGCGCGCTTTGGGGTGGGGCAACGCCGGAGCAGATTTTTGCAGCAACAAAAATCGACCCTTGGTTTGTAGAGCAGCTGGCTCAAATTAACGAGACTGCGCTCGCAGTTCGTGAAGCTGAAACCTTAACTCCTAAAGTTTTGAAGCGCGCTAAGCTCGCTGGTCTTTCGGACGTTCAAATTGCGCATTTGCGTAATCTTGGCGACGAAGGCGAAAACATGGTTCGTGAGCTTCGTTGGGCTTACGGTTTGCGCCCTGTTTACAAGACTGTTGACACTTGCGCAGCTGAGTTCGACGCAGCAACTCCGTACTACTATTCTTGCTACGCTGACGAAAGCGAGTTGAAGAAGCGTGATCGCGAAGCTGTGATTATCCTTGGTTCTGGTCCAAACAGAATCGGTCAGGGTATTGAGTTTGATTACACATGTGTTCACGCTGTTCAGGAATTGGGCAAGGATTACGACACCATTATGGTCAATTGCAATCCTGAAACAGTTTCTACAGATTACGACATGTCTGATCGCCTTTACTTTGAGCCTCTTACTTTCGAAGATGTGCTTGAAATTTACGAAGCAGAAAAGAAGCTTGGACCTGTTAAGGGCGTGATTGTGCAGCTTGGTGGTCAAACGCCACTTTCGCTTGCTGCTCGTCTTAAAGCTGCAGGAGTTCCAATTTTGGGAACGACTCCTGAGGCTATTGATTTGGCTGAAAACCGTGAGCTTTTCGGCGAAGTTCTTCGTCAAGAAGGCATGAACGCTCCTCGATACGGCACAGCGTTAAGTCTTGAGGAAGCAAAAGATGCAGCTCACGCAATTGGCTACCCAGTTCTTGTGCGCCCAAGCTACGTGCTCGGCGGTCGTGGCATGGAAATTGTATACGACGACGCTCAACTTGCAAAGTATGTTGATCGCGCATTGGATGAGGCTCGAGCAGACACGGTTGTTTCTGGCCGCTTGCCTTCGCCGCTTTTGATCGATAAGTTCCTTCAGGACGCTATTGAAATCGACGTTGACGCACTTTACGACGGCAACGAGCTTTATATTGGCGGCATTATGGAGCATGTTGAGGAAGCTGGCGTGCACTCTGGTGACGCTGCTTGTACTCTTCCTCCAAGCACGCTTTCGGACGATCAAATTCGACGCCTTCGCGAGGGTACGCTTTCGATTGCTCGCGGCTGCTCAGTTCGCGGTCTTATCAACGTACAGTACGCTTTTATGGCAAACACTTTGTATGTAATTGAAGCAAATCCTCGAGCGTCTCGTACTGTTCCGTTTGCTTCTAAAGCTACTGGCGTTGCTCTTGCTAAAGCTGCTGCTCGAATTATGGCTGGTGAAACCATTGCACAGCAGCGCAAGCGTGGACTTCTTCTCCCGCAAGGCGATGGCGGAGATATTCACCCAGGTCAGCAGGTTGCTATTAAAGCTTCTGTGCTGCCGTTCAAGCGTTTCCGCACTCCTGTTGGTCGCACGGTTGATATTTTGCTTGGACCAGAAATGCGCTCTACTGGCGAAGTTATGGGTTTTGATCGCGACTTCCCTCACGCTTTTGCTAAGAGCCAGCTTGCAGCATACAAGGGCGGTTTGCCTACCAGTGGAAACGTTTTTGTGTCCGTAAGCGATGCAGATAAGCGACAACTTCCACTTCTTGCAGTGCGATTAGTGGAGCTTGGTTTTACGATTTGGGCTACTGAAGGTACAGCTTCTGTGCTTCGTCGTTATGGCATTGATTCTGTTATTGTCGATAAGCTTTCTAGTCAGGGCGACACGGCGAAGGATATGCCAAATAGTGAGAAAGCGAACGAAAGAATCGGTAAGAATGTTGTAGAGCTTATCGAAAATGGTAAGATTGACATGGTATTAAATACGCCGAATTCAAGGGGATCGCGCACTGATGGTTATGCCATTCGTGCGGCAGCTGTAGCAGCTGATCTTCCACAATTCACTACTATTACCGAATTTGCACCAGTATTAATGGCTATTGAAGCTGTTAAGAACAACGATTATCAGGTGATGAGTATACAAGAACATGCTCAGCAGCTGTTTGCAATTGAACAGGCAGAAAGTCAAGAAAGTCGGGCTTAATACATGACCGAGAGCATTCGTGATCAAGAAGTGCAGGCGCAACGATCCGATTTTGGTTTGCGTTTGAAGAACGCTATGGCAAAATATGGACCATTGTGTGTTGGAATCGATCCTCATCGCAAAATGCTGCTTAATTGGGGATACAACATGGATGCTCTTGGAGCTGAACTTTTTTCTATGCGAATGCTGCAAGCTATGAATGGTAGGGCAGCGGCAGTCAAATTCCAATCCAGCATGTTTGAGCGCTACGGTTCTAAGGGTTTCGCAGCGCTTGAGCGTGTGCTGTATGCCGCTCGTCAAATGGATATTATTACTATCGTTGACTGCGGCCATGGAGGGTTGTCTACTACTATTTCTGCGCTTGCAGACGCATATTTTAAGCCTGGAGCTCCGCTTCTTGCTGATGCTATTACTTTGCTTCCCTATTATGGCGCACGTTCTATGGGCGGCTTAATTAACGAAGCTCTTAATAACGGTCGCGGTGTTTTTATTGCGTCTCTAACTTCTAATCGCGAAGGCGCAAGTTTGCAAACTGCTATTAGGCAGAGCGGAACTTACCGCGGAACTACTGTAGCTCACGGAATTGCTCAAACAGCTCAAAGTTTTAACAATAAAACTAAAGGAATGGGTTCTGTTGGTTTAATTGTTGGAGCTACTATTGGCGACTGGATGAACGGTGGTGGAATTGACGTAACCAGTTTTACTGGTCCAATTCTTTCTCCTGGTTACGGGTGGCAAGGTGCAGAAGCTGACGATTTAAAGCGTGTTTTTGCTGGTACACATGGTAATGTATTGGTAACTGTTTCGCGTTCGATTGCGTCGCATGGTCCAAATATTGGTGAACTTTCGGCTGCAACTGAACGCATAGCATTGGATATTCGTCAGGCTCTTGTTGATTCAGGCGAATGTGTGTAAACGAGGGGTAAGCAAATGGGTGCCACGGATGAGGCTGCAGTTTCGCAGTCTAGACGTCGATTAATCGTATTAACGGGTCCTACTGCGGCTGGTAAAGGCACAGTAGAAGGCATACTTCGTGAGAAGCATCCTCATATTTGGCTATCTGTTTCTGCTACCACTCGTGCGCCTAGACCTGGTGAATTTAATGGTATTCACTATTGGTTCTTAGATGAAGAAGAATTTGAGCGTCGTAAGCGTAATGGCGAATTCTTGGAAACCGCGCTAGTTCATGGCATGGCTCATTATGGTACCCTTCTTCAGCCTGTTTTGGATCATCTTACGCAAGATATTCCTACTTTGCTGGAAATAGATTTGCAAGGAGCTAGGCGCGTAAAACAAGAGGCTGCTCGTCTTGGATTAGAAGTTGTGTACGTGTTCATTGCGCCTCCGAGCTTTGAAGAGCTTAAGCGTCGTCTTATTGGTCGTGGTACTGAAACTCCTGAGCAGCAAGCAAAACGTTTGGAAACTGCTAAAGTTGAGATTGCTGCAGCTAAAGAGTTCGATGTTGTTATTGTGAATGATAATGCTGAGCGTGCTGCAGATGAACTGTGGAATGTTATTGCAAGCGAATACGACTTATAGTTAAAACTTACGCAATATCCAATCGATAGCATATAATAAGCCTTTTGGAACTATTGTAGCACCATAGAATTTGGAGAATATTATGGCATTAGGCACTCAGCCAACACCTACTGGTCTTGCGAATCCACCGATTGATGATTTAATGCAACATGCGGATTCCCAGTATGCGCTTGCCTTATTTGCTGCAAAACGAGCACGTCAAATTAATGCTTATTTTACTCAGCTTAATGAAGGTTTGCTTCAAAATGTTGGCCCACTAGTTGAGTATCAAAATCAAGAAAAGCCTTTAGCTATTGCTTTCCGCGAGATTAATGCTGGATTGCTTGAAGAGACTCTTGGTGAGGACGATTTAAGCGAAGGTAATTAATAAGCCTTGCTAATAAACGTCTTTATGGGTATTCGCAGTCGCGTATCATCCGTGCTCAATAAAGCGGATGCACGGCTGCGTTTTTCGCTTTATTTAGCCTATATTTAGCCTTTATCGACTATGAACTTAAGGGGGAAATGTGGAAGAACGTAAATTAATTTCTGCAGAATCTGTAACTGAAGGTCATCCTGACAAGTTATGCGATCAAATTGCTGACGCTATATTGGACGATATGCTTCGTCAGGATTCTCATGCGCATGTTGCTGTAGAGGTTTGTGCTTCCGTTGGTCAGTTCGTGGTTTTTGGTGAAGTGCGTGGTGAAGTTTATAGCGATATTCCGGGAATTGTACGTCAAGTTGTTCGTAATGTTGGCTACACGAGCTCCACAATTGGTCTTGATGCTGATTCTTGTGGTGTTATGGTTTCTTTAACTGAGCAAAGTGCGGAAATCAATCAAGGTGTTGCTAGGTTGGATGCTTCTTGTGAGAGTGCATCTTCTCGTGAGGAGCGCTACGCTGCTCAAGGTGCAGGCGATCAAGGTGTTATGTTTGGTTACGCTAGCGACGAAACAGATACTTTAATGCCTTTGCCGATTTATCTTGCTCATCGTTTAGCTCAAAAGCTTGCTAAAGTTCGTAAAGATGGCACTATTGCGCATTTGCGTCCGGATGGGAAAACTCAAGTAACGATTGAGTATGATTCCAAAGGCACGCCTAAACGTTTGGATACTGTGCTTATTTCTACTCAGCATGATCCAGAAGTTTCTAGAGACTGGTTACAAGATCAGCTTGTTGAGCATGTTGTTAAGCCTGTGTTGGATGAAGTTCTTGCTCAAAAAGTTGCGTACGATTCGTACCGTATGCTTGTAAATCCTACTGGCTCCTTTGTTTTGGGAGGTCCTGCAGCTGATTCGGGCTTAACTGGTCGAAAAATTATTGTTGACACTTATGGTGGTGCTGCTCATCATGGTGGTGGAGCTTTTTCCGGTAAGGATCCTAGTAAAGTTGACCGTTCTGCAGCTTATGCAGCTCGCTGGGTTGCAAAAAATATTGTGGCAGCTGGTTTAGCTCATAAGGCAGAAGTTCAAGTTGCTTATGCTATTGGTATTGCTGATCCTGTAAGCGTAAACGTAGAAACTTTCGGAACTGAAGCTGACGGTATTACGCGCGCAGATATTGCGCGTGCTGTGCGCGAAGTATTTGATTTGCGTCCAGCTGCGATTATTGACGAGCTTAACTTGCTTCAGCCAATTTATGCTCCAACTGCAGCTTATGGTCATTTTGGTCGTACGGATGTCAAATTCCCTTGGGAAGAAACGAATCGTATTGAGCAATTGAAAGATGCGCTAAAAAAGTAGTTTTATTGATAAATTTTGCTGTAAAATAACAGTAATTATGTGATGTAATTCAAGTAAAACTAAGGGTTATTTATGGCAGAGCAACCTTCGCTAGACGGCTTAGCGCGTGAAACAAGACGTAAGCGTAATGCTGTTTCTCTAGTGCCTGCTAATGAATGCCCTATTGCGCATGTGATGCTCGATGTTCAAGCTTCACATTTAGGTCGTACTTTTGATTACTTGATATCGCAAGATCAAGATGAATCTGCTCAGCCTGGGGCGTTTGTACGCGTTCGTTTTGGAGCACAAAAACTCACTGGAGTTATTTGGTCTCGTTCTTCGCATACTAACACCCCTTATGCTGCTTTAAGATTTTTAGAACGCGTGTTTCCCTCAGATGTTTTGCTTTCTAAATCTTTGCGAGACGATATTGACGCCATAGCTAAAGCTTATGGTGGAACTAGCTCAAATATTTTGCGTCTTGCTGTGCCTCAACGCGTAGCTCGTGTTGAGCATGAGGAAGTTTTTGACAACATACGCTTGCAACGCAGAAAACAGTGGCGTGAAAATCTTAGGAATCGTTTGCAAAACGATAACAATACAAACCCAGGTTACGCTACAACTTCTCGCATGATTTATGATTACGAAAATGCAAATATTTTATACAATGCATTAATCAAAAAATCTATTGACGCAAGTTTTAGTGAAAATAAAACAGAAAATCAATTAGTCAAGCAAGCAGAAAATAATTCTTCTCAATCTTTTATTGTAGACGCTTTACCAGGTTCTTGCCGACTTGCACAAGATTTAGCGTGGATGATTGTCACTGCTTTAAGTGCGTGTAAGCAAGCTGTTGTAGTTTTGCCGACGCTAAAAGAAGTCAATGATGTAATGCGCGCGCTAATGGTTTACGGCTTAAAGCCATATAAGCGTGTCAGTGAGAATCATCGTGGTTTTTCTGCTGGAAGTTTTGATGGCGATGTCGCTCGACTTTGTGCTGCGGATCCTCCAGCTGATAGGTATAGAGCTTGGCGTGCAATCGCGTCCGGAATAGTTCCTTGCGTTCTTGGCACTAGAGCTGCAATGTATGCTCCAGTTGAGGGAGATGCTTTATTTGCGATTGTTGAAGATTGCGCGTACCAATATGCTGATGGCATGATGCCGTATGCTCAAGCGCGTGGCGTTATGCGGCTTCGTGCGAAAAGGCATGGCGGCGTATTTGTGTCAATGTCGTATTCCAGAAGTGCGCTTAGTCAAAGTGAAGTAGACTGCTATATGTCGAATGCGCAATCTGCGCAAAGTGTGCAATCTGCGCAAAGTGTGCACGATGAACAAGCTATTCAAACTGCTGAAACAATAAGCGGATTTAGTATCCCTGTAAGCGCGAGTAAACTTGCTCGCGAAAAGTTAGTTCCGTGGGTTCGTTGGCTTAATCGTGAAGCTTTACTAAAATTAGCTGACCCAAGCATTGGCGCTCGCATACCGCATAGCGCAGTAAGAGCTATTAACGATGCTCTTTCGGATGGTAAGCCTGTGCTGCTTTCTATTGCGCAAGATGGTGTGACGCAATCGGCTATATGCTCTTCGTGCAAACGTCAAGCGCGCTGTAGACGATGCACCGGGCCTCTCGATGTTGCAAATAGTCAGCAAACAGCACGTTGCTCATGGTGTGGTGCTAGTGCAATAAATTGGTCTTGTTCTAATTGTGGCAGTAGCAATATGCGAGTTATACGAGTTGGTGCTGCTGGCGTTGCGGAAGAATTATCTAAACTATTTCGTAACGTGCCTATTATTATTTCGTCACAACACCAACCGAACGGAATTATCCAGTGTATTGATGAAAAACCTGTAATTGTTGTTGCAACTCCTGGATGTGAGCCTCGCATACAAACGCAAGACGCAAATTGTAATGGAGAATATGGTGTTGTAGCAATACTTGATACGTGGGTAAGTTTGTACGCTTCAGGGCTTGATGCGCGAATAGATACGCTTAATTCGTGGATGAAAGCTTCTGCTTTATGTGCTCCTAGAGCGCGTGGAGGAAGTGTACTTCTTATTGGTGAAACGTATCCTGTTCTTGCGCGCGCGCTTACATTGTGGGATACGACTCAACTTTCTTGCAATGAGCTTTCAGAAAGAGCTCAAGCAATATTGCCGCCTTGCGTAACTGCAGCATGCGTATGGGGTGCTCATGATGCGGTTATGCGTGCGATTGAAAATATTGGTGCAATGCAAGAAAATCTTGGGTGCGAAAGTAGTCAAGATGCTGATTTTTCAGCAATTTCTCCATTATTAGGAATTGTTCCAATGCATCCGCCTGTTACAGACAAATACCAGCATTTTGACGATATTTACGACCGTGTAAAAGCTGTAGTAAGAGTTCCGCTTTATTTAAGACAAGAATTAGTGAACCGATTGCACAAGGAAGTAGCTCGTCACGTAGCAACACGTGCTGCAGGAGAGTTGCGTTTTTGTGTTGATCCAAAAGATTTATTAGCGTACTAACTTACTAATAGGGGAGAGAAAAATGGTAAAAATATATCATTGCGCAGTTTTGGGAGATCCTATTTTGCATTCGCTGTCGCCTGTGCTTCACAACACGGCTTATAAGGCTTTGGGGCTTACGAATTGGCAATATAGTAAGGAAAAAGTAAGCGAAACGGATCTTCACGATTTTATTACGCATCTTGATGATTCTTGGAAAGGCTTAAGCCTTACTATGCCGCTTAAAAAAACCGTAATGAAACTCGGCACACCTTGCGACTACTGGTCGCGCGCACTTAACGTGGCAAATACTGCAGTTTTTGCTAGCAATCCAGCAACCGCTTCGCAATCGCAAATAAAGCTATACAACACTGATGTAAGTGGCATATTAATAACATTTATGCACGCATTACATGAGCGCATATGCGAAGTAAAAAAGGCTGTTATTATTGGCAGCGGCAACACTGCATCCTCTGCACTGGCAGCTTTAATTGAAATTGCGCAAGTAGCAAAGCTTGAGCAAGTGCAAGTTGTTGCTAGAACTGAAGATGACGGTAGTGTAAAAGGCGTTGAACGTTTTAATAATCTTATACAAAAGTATTGCGCTGATTTTCCAAATAAAATAAGCATAGGTCAAAATAATAAAAGCGAAGAAAATGACGCTATGTATGAGCCTGTGCAAGGTATTGAGTTTCCAACAATAAGCGAAGAAGTATTTTCAAAATTTGCAGACTATAGCGCAGAAAAATTGAGCGCAGAAAAATTGTCAGAATGTGATAAATCTCTCATTTTGAAATCTTTAAATTCACTAGAAGCTGTTCGTGCAATCGCAGAAGCAGACATAGTAGTAAGCACAGTTCCAGCGCATGTAGCAGATCCAATTGCGCTTGCGTTGAAAGCATACTGTCAAGATAGTGCGCATAATCAAACGAAATTAGGAACATTGCTTGACGTAGTTTACGATCCTCGTCCAAGCATGCTACTTAGTGTATGGCAACAATATGGTCGCGCTATTGGCGGAGAAGAAATGCTTTTGCAACAAGCTTTAGCACAAGTAAGTCTTATGACGATTGACTACAGGCAATCTAAAGAAAATTTTGAGGATTGTGCTGAGACTGGCGCTGAGGATTGTGCTGAGACTGGTTCTGAGCTTGGTTATAAACCTAGTGCTGACAAGGCTAGATATTACGATGACTTAAGTAGTCTCATGCGAAAAGCCTTACAGGAGGCATTATGAGCGATAATACGCAACATACTACGCAAAGTGATACGCAACGTGATGCGCAACATACTACGCAACGTTCCGCGTCGACTGGCGTGCAACTAGCTGACGGATTTGAAGTTATGCTAATTACCGGCATGAGTGGAGCTGGGCGATCGCACGCTGCTAACGCGTTGGAAGATATGGGATGGTATGTTATCGATAATCTTCCGCCAAAACTGCTCATACCGCTAGTAGATATGATGACTTCATCCGGTTCTAAAGTGCATAAGCTTGCTGCTGTTATTGACGTGCGTTCTAGAGGATATTTCGACGACCTGTTTGCAGTTCTTGCGCATATTGATGACCTTGGTGTAAAAACGCGAATTCTGTTTCTAGATGCTTCAGATGCTGTGCTTATTAAGCGTTATGAGTCTGTGCGCAGACCGCATCCTTTGCAGCGCGGCGGCAGACTTATTGACGGTATTCTAGAAGAGCGAGAGCTGCTCAGTCATTTGAAAGATTGCGCAAATATTATTATCGATACTTCTGCACTTAGTATTCACCAACTTTCTACAAAGCTTTACGAAGGATTGCTTGGAAAAGGCTCTTCTACGGTTTCTGTGCATATTTTCAGTTTTGGATTTAAATACGGCATGCCAATGGACGCTGATTTTGTTGCCGATATGCGATTTTTGCCGAATCCTTTCTGGGTTCCTGGATTAAGGGAGCTTACAGGTAAGGATCAAGCTGTGCAAGATTACGTTTTATCGAATCCTGCGGCAATTGCATTTTTAGATTCTTATGAAAATGCGCTTCTTACAGCTATCGACGGATTCGCTAAAGAAGACAAGCATTACGTGACTATTGCTGTAGGATGTACTGGCGGTCAGCATCGTTCTGTTGCCGTAAGTATTGAGCTTGCTAGACGTTTGAGATTACACGGTTTGCAAGTTACAGTATCTGCAAGAGAGCTACAGAGAAGATCGTAGTAAGTGAAGAAGTAAAGTAGCGAAATGCGATTATGAAACTAATCAATTAAAATTAATTAAAAAATTAAATAAAATTGCGTAAATTATATAAAATATAAAAATCTTGTACTAAAAGCATGTAAAGCATGTGCAAAAACCGGTAAAATGTCCAACGTATTCTGTATCACAGAAAGCCGGGCATGTCGTGTGCCACAGCATCATGCAAGTACCCAACAGCACTCATATTTTAAGAAGAACAAAAGTAGGAGGTTGTCCCTTGGCTCTTCTTGACGACGTCAAAAATGAACTCGTTTCAAACAACAATGAGCTCCCGACTGTCATTATGGCTCAAGCTGCAGCAATGATGCGCTTTGCTGGCGGCTTAAGGCCAGTAAATAATCAGGCTGTTATTCGCGCTCAGTTAGATTCTCAGCGTGCAGCTCAGTGGCTTGTTGAGGTATTGAAAACTCATTTCCAGAGGGAAGCAACAATTGCTCAAGTTTCTCGTCAAACTCCTACGGGCACTGTAGTTCGCTATGACGTGGTAGTTGAGCGTGGTGCTGCAGCATTGGCTTTGCAATCTGGTCTTCTTGATCGACGTATGAGAATTGTTGCAGGTCTTGCACCTGAGATTGTTGGTGGAAGTATCGCCCAAATCAAAGCAGCTTGGCGTGGTGCTTTCTTGGCTCACGGTGCTATTTCGGATCCTGGCAAAGCTAGCTATTTGGAAGTTGTTTGCCCAACTCATGAGGCTGCAAATGCTTTGCAAACTATGGCAGCGCGACTTGGCATTAGCGCCAAGGCTCGTCAGGTTCGTAGTTCTGAGCGAGTGACGTTGCGCGATTCTGACGCAATTGAGCGAATGTTGATTTTGATTGGTGCTCCTCGTTCTGCTCGCGAATGGACCGGTAAGCGTTCGGACGGTGAAGCTCGCGGAAAAGCAAACCGTTTGGCTAATTTTGACGATGCGAATATGCGTCGTAGCGCTAAGGCTGCTGCTGAGGCATGCGAAAAGGTTCGTCACGCATTCGATATTTTGGGCGACGATATTCCAGATAATTTGTTAATGGCTGGAAAGCTTCGTCTTGAGCATAGCGACGCAAGTTTGGAAGAGCTTGGTCACTTGGCTGATCCTCCTATTACAAAGGATGCGATTGCAGGGCGAATTCGTAGACTTTTGCAGCTTTCGGCGAAGGTTGAGAAGTCGCGTATGCAGCAGCTTTAATGCTGGTTTTGAGCGGTCTGTAGCTGTATTGGCTGGCGTGTTCCTTGCGTGGCTGTGAGGGTGGGTGTTACTTGTCTCGCAGCGCTCCGCTCTTATACCTTATTTGGACTTAGCGGTTGCGTAGTTAAGTTTAGTTTTTTACTTACTTTCTTTCAAAAATAGTATTCGTCAACAAGATTATTACTATCGTTCCGCTTTTATATTGCTCGACCAAGCAACACCCACCCCTCACTCGTTAATTCCAATCGCAGTTGTTTTGTGGTGTGGTAGGAGTGCTTGGCGTGGTGTATGCGGCAGCAATGACGTTAATGTCCTTTGGACAACAAGCAATCAACGTCTGCAGAGCATTAATGTCAAAGTTCACTAAGCAACATATAGTCGACGTTTGCAAAGCATTACTGCAAAGCTACTGAAGCAACGTTCGCAGAAGCGTAATTGCAAAGCTACCAAAGGTTTGAGGAGATACCGACATTTCCTTTACTTGCGTGTAAAGTTTTGTCGCTTTTCGACTTAATTCCGACATTTCCTTTATGCGGCTGTAAAGAAAATGTCGCTTTATGGAACATTTGCTGGAGTTTTTCTCCGGCTTTTTGTCGTTTCAGCTGAGGACGATTGTTGAAGATGTGCGGTATAATTGCATCCGGCAATGTGTTGATGTTTGAGGCTGATTTTGCGTTTTGTTGAACGAAGTAAGCCGGCACGGTAAGCCAGTATGTAAGTCAAATATGGTAAGCCAATATGGTTTGGAAAGGATACCGATGAAGACACTGAAAGATTTGGGAGATTTGAGTGGTAAGCGTGTATTGGTTCGCGCTGATTTTAACGTTCCTCTCAAGGGTACGACGATTACTGATGATGGTCGTATTCGTGCTGCTTTACCAACCATTAAGGCTTTGCGTGAGCAGGGTGCTAAGGTGATTTTGATGGCTCACCTTGGTCGTCCAAAGGGTCAGGTTGTTCCAGAGCTTTCCTTGGCTCCAGTTGCGCAGCGTTTAGGTGAATTGCTCGGCACAAATGTTGTTTTGGCTGCAGACACTTACGGCGAAGATGCTCAAGCTAAGGTAGCTGCCATGAATAATGGCGACGTTGTTTTGCTCGAAAACGTGCGCTTCAACGCCGAAGAAACCAGCAAGGATGCCTCCGAGCGCGCATCTTACGCTAAGAAGATTGCTTCTCTTGGCGAAGTATTTGTTTCCGACGGCTTTGGTGTTGTGCACCGCGCTCAGGGTTCAAATTACGATGTTGCTGCCGATCTTCCATCAGCTGCAGGCTTGCTTGTTGAGAAGGAAGTTAAGGCACTTTCTCGCGCAACTGAAAATCCAGAGCGTCCTTTGACTGTTGTTCTCGGCGGTTCCAAGGTTTCCGACAAGCTCGGCGTTATTGAGAACTTGCTTTCTAAGGCTGATCGTCTTGTTATTGGCGGCGGTATGGTGTTCACATTCCTCAAGGCTTTGGGTCACGAAGTTGGTACTTCTTTGCTTGAAGAGGATCAACTCGAGAAGGTTAAGGGCTACATTGAAACCGCTAAGAAGAACGGCGTTGAGCTTGTACTTCCAACCGATATTGTTGTGAATGCTGGCTTCCCAGCAGGTGATACTCCAGTTGTTCCAGAAGTAGTTCCAGCAGACGCTATTCCTGCAGACAAGATGGGCTTGGATATTGGTCCTGACTCTCAGAAGCTTTTCCACGACAAGATTGTTGACTCCAAGACTGTTGTTTGGAACGGTCCTATGGGTGTGTTCGAGGTTCCAGAGTTTGCAGCCGGTACTCGCGCTGTAGCCCAGGGCTTGGTTGATGCAACTAAGAACGGCACTTTCACTATCGTCGGTGGTGGCGATTCTGCTTCTGCAGTGCGCAACCTTGGATTCCCAGAAGATGGCTTCTCGCACATTTCTACTGGCGGCGGCGCTTCTCTCGAGTTCTTGGAAGGCAAGACTCTTCCAGGTTTGAGCGTGCTTGAGTAAGTAACATTGCTTGAGTAAATAATATTTACGCGAGCAAGTATAAACTAAATATTTCCGCTTATGCCGACTTTCGATTTTATGAATCCGCTTTGTAAATCGAGGTCGGCATAACACTAATTTGCGCAATACTATTAATCTCAATCGTAAACTTTTAAGGGTGATTATGGTTTCCAAAAGAAAGCCGTTAGTCGCTGGTAATTGGAAAATGAATTTCAATCACCGCGAAGCTACGCATTTTATACAAAAATTTGCGTGGCTACTGCGTGACGCGCATTACGACTACCACGATTGTGAAATTGCACTTATGCCTTCTTTTACTTCAATAAGAAGCGTGCAAGTTCTTGTTGAGTCTGACCATTTGCCAATATTGTACGGAGCTCAAGCTGTTTCTGTTACTGCTCAAGGAGCTTTTACTGGTGATGTTTCTGCAGATATGCTTGCAAGTCTTGGATGCTCAATGGTTATTGTTGGTCATTCTGAAAGACGCAAGTATCATCCTGAAGATGATGCAAATATAGTTGATCAAGTTCGAGCTGTGCTTGCCGCAGGAATGCAGCCAATTCTTTGCATTGGTGAAAGTCTTAAAGAACGTCAACAGGGTGTTGCGCTCGATTTTGCTGTAGGGCAAGTGCATGATGTAACGCGCGATTTGGATGCGAAGCAAGCTAAGCGTTTAATTATTGCGTACGAACCAGTTTGGGCAATTGGTACGGGTATGGTTGCCACGGCTAATTCAGCTCAGGAAGCTGCATTGGCTATTCGTGAAGACTTGCTTGTTACGTTCGGTGACGATGTTGCAGATACTGTCCGTATTCTTTACGGCGGATCTGTAACGTCTTCTAATGCTTCAAGTCTTATCGCGGAGCCAGATGTCGATGGATTCTTAATTGGTGGCGCTTCTCTTGATGCGCAAGAACTTGCTAATATTGTGCAACTAACGGCTGCACAAACACGTTTAGAAACTAAATAAGCTTAAGTGGTCAAAGGTTATTATTAGACTTAACCAAGTACTGTAAAACAGGAGGTTGGTTGTGTCCACTGTGAAGATTATTTTGCAGGTGTTGCTTGTGCTCACTAGCATTTTGCTCACATTGTTAATTTTGATGCACAAGGGCAAGGGCGGCGGCCTTTCCGACATGTTCGGCGGCGGTTTAACGAAGAACGCTGGTAGCTCTGGTGTTGCAGAAAAGAACTTAAATCGTTGGACGGTTATTATTGCATTAATTTGGGTTGCTGTGATTGTGGCTTTAAACTTAATGACTAAGTTTTCGCTCATCTGAGTATTCTTTTTGAAAAGCGCATGGTCTTCAGATTGTGCGCTTTTTGTTTATATGCTTTGTTTGCAGGCTTTGCCTGAAGCTTGCTTCACTGTTTATTTGCCCGTTGTATTCGCCCATTTTGTTTATATAAGTGTTTTCTATGATGCGTTTTTCTCCTTCTTTAGTAATTGCGGATCTTGATGGCACCATGCTTCACGATGCCGATACTTTTGAAGGGCGCTTTTTAAGCAACGAAACTGTGAAAGCAGCTAAGTGTTTGCGCGAAAACGGAATTCCTCTTGCGATTATTACGGCTCGTCCTGTCGGAAGTGCTTTTGATTTTATTCACGATTTAAATGCTCAAGTTTGTGCGTATCTCAATGGTGCACTCATCGATTTTGATTGCGCTAATAGCACGATTTCGGAGCTTACTTCTCAGCGTGAAATAAGCACGTTATTACGTTTTGGTTTTGATTCTAAGCATGCTTGCGATGTGTGTTTGCGTTTGCTTGATAAAATCCCTACATTACGTCTTGGAGTTGTGATGAATGATGTTCGTTACACTAATTTTGACGTTCGTATGCTTTGGAGCAAACAGGATTTTGTTATTACCGACTTTTCGAATGTGCCGAGCGGAACTGCAGACAAAATAATTATTGTTCCGCGAGATAGCGAGAAAGAGCAGCTTCAGCGCATTCTTCCGGACGATTTTTCGCTGCATATTAGCGAAGACGTTTTGTGGATGCTCACGAATCCTCTTGCAAACAAGGGACATGCACTGAACGTTATTTGCGATCGTTTGGGCGTGAAGCCTAGCCGTACTGTTGTTTTTGGCGACGACATTATTGACATCGATATGTTCCGTGCCGGTGGTTATGGGGTAGCGGTGTCGAATAGTAATCCGCGTTTGCTTGCGATTGCGGACGAAGTTTGCGATTCCAACAATGACGACGGCGTTGCCAACTGGCTTAATTCAAACCTTTTTAGTAGATTGTGAATAACCCACCTTTCGTAAGCGAGCGCGTTACCCGCGCAAGCTCTGTCGTTTTTTCGTTACTAGTGCAGTACTGTTTCTGCGTTAGCGCGACGGACCTGCTTGAGCGCAACATTTTTTGGTGGTTGGAGTATATTTGTAAGTGTTGAGAGAAAAATTTTGCTTTTGCTATGTTTTTAAATATTGCGAAATGCTGAGAAATGCTGAGAAATATTGCGAAATATAGCGAATACTGCAAGGTAGCGTTAACTAGCGCGAAGCTGCGTTAACTAGCGCGAAGTAGTGATAAGGAGTATGAAGGTGAAACGTAAGTATAGGCTTGTTTCTGGTTGTTTAGTTGTGGCTCTTGGCTGCATGTGTGGTTTGAGCGCGTGCGGTGAGCCTTCTGCTAGTGATATGCCTGCTAATGGTGGTTTTGAATCTACTAATGCTTCGGATCCTGCAAGTGGCTCTTCCGTTTCTAATGACGCTAGTAGTAAGAATTCATCAGAAACTATATCTCTTAAAGAAGTAGCCAAAAAATGCAACTTCGAGCCATTGAAATCTGATGAAAATGATTATCTATTTGATGCAGTTCTTATAGATGGAGACCAAGATGCTTCTGGAGAAAAATTTAAGAAAGATTATGCTTGTGCTATAAAAAATGTTAATCCTGGAGACCAAGTTGCAGAAAAATTTAGCGATAAGTTAGAATCTTCAGATATCAATTCTATTTCTGTTAATCTTGAAAACTATGACAAATATATGCCACCATATTTGGGTAACACTTATTACGTATACCCTACTTACGAGGGTATAAAAATAGTAAAACTTAAATAAGCATTTTTTATTAGCAAATCATCCGTTTGATGTCAAAAATATTATTGAGTTAGTTTCGTATTTCATAATATCGGCATCAGACATTGATTATTAGATTTTTATATGTATAAATAATGGAGTTGTTAGTAGTTATGAGTAGAGCAAAAAAATTTATATATTTTGTAGTATCTTTATCAATAGCCTTAACAGGTTTATCTGGTTGCGGTGAGAATAATGATAAAATAAATTCTTCGAGTCCGTCGGGAGATCCTATTAAGTCGTTAGCTGCAGAGTGTGGATTAAAAGTCATGAAGGATCCTGTATATTCTAAATACAACATGGCAATTATTAATGGTTTTAAAACGATTAATGATTTTAATAAAACTAAATTGTGCTTGCTAAAGTCTAATATTTCTACTGCAAATAAAGATAATATGTACATGACAGGTACAACTGACGGGGAAACTTCTTTTAGATATTTAAATTCGGATGTTGTTGCAATTGCGCAATACAATGCTGAGCCTGAAGATCCAAATGTGTACTACTGGGCATCTCCTTTAGTAAAGTTCAGTGGTAATTCCGATGAGGCACATCGTTATAATTATATTTTTATTATGACGAAAGAAGATTTTAACAAGTTCAATCTTGATCAATTAGGTCGAAAGAAATAAATATTGCGAAATTTTTTAAATATTGCAAGGTAGCGCGAAGTAGCGCGAAGTTGCGCAAACTAGCGCGAAGTAGTGATAAGGAGTATGAAGGTGAAACGTAAGTGTAGGCTTGTTTCGGGTTGTTTAGTTGTGGCTCTTGGTTGCATGTGTGGTTTGAGCGCGTGCGGTGAGCCTGCTCAAAATAGTGGCACTGCTGTGGGTTCTGTTAACAATGTCACTAATCATTCTAAAAAGGTAACTATTAGAGAGGCAGCTATTGCATGCAATATCCCTGAATGGCAAGTCTCATCTGGATATTTGGAACATACTGCACTTTCTTACCAAGAATACGTAGAAGATCCTGGTTACGTTGATGATAGCACTATACCTGAGTATTCTAGAGAAAATAGTAGTCGTCTTTTGCATTCTTTGACTAAAGTTGTTCCGTGCGTTATCAAAGAATTAAATCCTGATGATCCTAAAGCTTTAGAATTAGCTTCTAAAGTTGAGAGAACATTCAGCAAGTACAATCCTGATAATCTTAATGACTACTTTAAAGAAAATGACCTCTCGTTTATTAATTATGTTGGACGTTCGTATGTAATAACGTCACGCCCTTATAGAGGTATTGAGTTTCATGCTCTCAGTGTTGACGATTTTAATAAGTTAAATTCTAGGATGAATCATCGAACACGATAGTAGTAGTTTTTATTTGTTGCGAAGGAGTTGTTTTAGCATGTTTAAGAGAATAGTTGCGTCTGTTGCAATGGCTGCTGCTGTAATGTGTTTGTGCAGTTGTGGTGTTAACAGTAATGATGTCAGTGCTATAAGTAAAAGCGATGGCGCTGTTGGTTTAGGTGCTAATAATTGTGGTATAACCGAGCTTTCTAAGGAGCCTTTATATAATAGAGAAGATATTTATATAAAGAATAATTTCTCGTCTTTTGATGACTTTGCTAATAAAGCAAGCTGTTTAGCTAATTCTATTGCTCCGAATGATTCTTTCTTGAAAGATGAATTAAAAAAATTGAAAAAAGATTATGAGAATAAGAAGGAAGGTGTAAGTGTTTATTTCCATGGCGACTATGGAGTATTCATGAGATATAACCCTTCCGATAAGTGCGGTGAAATATATAATCCAGGTATGTTTACAAACATTAATTCCCACATCGACGCATCTAAATATTGTCGCGTTATACTCTTGATTAGTAGAGATAGTGTTAACGATATGATTCAATATGGTAGCTCTCGAAAGAATTAATTAAGCGTTACTAGGCTGTAGCGTGGTGCTTATTTTGTTTCTGGCACGTACTACGCGCGTGTCTGAAAACGGGCAAAATCGGACGGAAAATAGTGAAAAATCGGACGCAAATAGCAGTAAATCGGACGCGTTCTACAAAATACGGACGTTTTGGCAAAATTTACGGACGTTTTCTTGTTTTTGGACGCAAATGTAAACAAGCCACACATGAGATGGAATTAATCCACGTGCATGTGCGGTTTGGCTAGTTAGAGTTTACTAGTTTTATGAGTAAACTATTTTTTTAGCTTGTTTTCTTCTTTTTAGAACAAAACTTGCAATTGATAATCCTAATGTGCTAAGCATTGAAGCAAACACAGATGCGCCTGTTTTGAGGCAGAGTATTTGTTGATGCACGATTAGTTTGTTTGGATTCATTGCTGCTATTGCTATTATTACTGTTATTTTCTCATCTTGTTGACTTAGTTTTTAACGGTGTTTGGGTGATTGCTGTTACTGGTACAGTATGTTTTCTGCGTTAGTAACTTTTGAAGGTACAGCGTATATGTACCTGCGCTTATTGAATATTAGAGTATTAAAAATGCTGATTTTGGGGTAAATTTGCGAAATAAAATTGTCGATTTTGGGGTAATGCGCTAAAATAAAATTGTCAATTTTGGGAAGAAAGGTGGAATTACAATGGTTTACGAAGGTGATGAATCAACCCTCAAATTCCCACGCAAAATCTACTCCGAAATGCTAGCCTGGAAGCGCGAGTCCAACGGCAAAACAGCGCTGCTTATCGAAGGTCCGCGTCGCGTAGGCAAATCGACAATCGTAAAAGAATTCGTCCAAAATGAGTACGAAAGCTACATTCTTGTTGATTTTTATACCGCATCGAAAGAAGTAAAGGAGCTGTTTGATGACCTTTCGGACGTAAACTATATTTTCTTGCAGCTGCAGCTAGCATACAAAACAAGCTTAAAAGAGCGCAAATCTTGCATTGTCTTCGACGAAGTACAGCTTTGCCCTAAAGCACGTCAAGCCATAAAAGCTTTAGTAAGCGACGGAAGATACGACTATATAGAAACCGGTTCGCTAATTTCGATTCACAAAAATGTTAAGGATATTCTTATTCCTAGCGAAGAACACAAGTTGAAAATGTATCCGATGGATTATGAGGAGTTCACTCGCGCGCTTGGTGATGAAGTTACGATTCCGCTTCTGCGTAAACTATATGATTCTAAAAAGCCAATCGGTCAGGCTGCGTACAGGAAGATTCTGAGAGATTTTCGTCTTTATATGCTGGTTGGTGGGATGCCGCAAGCTGTAGAAAGTTATATTGAGACTAACGATTTTAGTGCTGTGGATCAAGTGAAACGCAACATTCTTTCACTGTATGAGGATGATTTTAGGAAGATTGACGCGACTGGTAAAATTTCCGCAATTTTCGACGCTATTCCTGCACAACTTATGTCTAACACGTCGCGATACCACGTTTCTAGCGTTCTTGCTGGTAAGGGTGCGGATGATATTCTTGAGCAGCTCGCACAGTTAAAGGATTCCGGAACCGTTCTCATTGCGAATCATACTTCTGACCCTTCTGCAGGAATGGCTCAGTATAAGGATTTGACTAAATTTAAGCTTTTTCTTGCGGATACTGGATTGTTTGTTACGCTGGCTTTTAAAGATAAGTCGTTTACGAGCAATGATATTTACGCGCGATTGCTTAGCGGTAAGTTGCAGGCGAATCTTGGGTACGTTTATGAGAATATGGTTGCGCAAATGTTGAGTGCGCATGGGCACGAGTTGTATTATCACACTTTTGCGGAGGATCTGATTGACGAATGCGATTGCGCAAATAGTGATGGCACAAGTGGTGGTGCTGCGATTAGTACGGAAAAGCGTGGCAGGAGCAATTACGAAATTGATTTTTTGATTGCGGAAAATAATAAAATTGTGCCGATTGAAGTGAAAAGTTCTGGCTATAAAACTCATGCTTCGCTTGATGTTTTCTCGCGCAAGTTTTCTTCGCGTATTGCGCGCGAGTTGCTGATTTACACTAAAGACTATCAGCGCGTTGGTGCGATTGAATGTTTGCCGATTGTTATGGCTGAGTTTCTGTGAGCGCGACGACCTGCTTGAGCGCAGCACAGCGCGCGCGAAAGCAATTCGGAGCGCCGAGCTTGCTTAGGGTTGAAAGCGCGGTGTGCTTTCAACGCAAGCGAGGTCTGCCTTCGTCGGTAAAGACGAAGGCAGGGCAGGTTAGTGTGGTAATTTATTGGGAATTTAGTTGTGTTTTGTGTGCGCTGACGACCTGACTGAGAGCTGCTGTTGAACATTTGCAGTAAGTTTCTTTGGCATTTGTTTTCTAGCGTTACTGTTAGTTTTTATTAATAATTTTATTATGTTTTTGCTAATTTATTGGTTTAATATAATTAATATAAGTGCATATATATAACTTAATCATGTTGCAAATTCTTATTGCAAATGAGTAAAAGAGTAGAGGAATAGCTTATGAAATATTGCAACCTATGTGGAGCGGGTAACAAGGATGATTCTATCTTTTGTGATTCTTGCGGTGGTTTAATTGATGGAAATAATCAGCAATATGAAAACACACAAACGCAATATACGCAGGCTGTTCCAACGCAGACTATTACTACACAGTATTCTCCAACTTAGGTGTATCAAAATACTCCGCAATATGAATATGGTTATGAAAATCAGCAATATGGTTCTGATTATGCGTATCAAGCAGGCGCTGTGCCTCAGCAGGATTATTCTCAAGCTTTTGAAGTTCAAGACTATGATGCAATGCTTAAAAAGTCGAGAGTAAAAAAAATAAAAATAGCATCATGTATCTTTGCTGCTCTTGTTGTTTTGCTTGGTGGCGCGTATATCCTTATTGATAATTTAGTTTATTCTCCTACAGCTGTTGCTAAAAAGTATATGGATATGATTTCTGCGGGTCACTATACTAGTGCTACTTCTGAATATGAGAAATCTCTAGGATTAAGTGGTTTCCAAACTAACGGTAGTTATGGTTTATTGTATGATAATTACGCTAATGAATCTAAGACTTCAGGATTTGTAGTTAATTATACGTCCCAATATAAATGTATTGCAGGATTGTCCAAAAGTGTTTATGAAGTCCGAAATTTTGGGTCAAGAGGATTAAATGTAAATACGGATACTTGTTACAAAGTTAACGTAACGTATGAAGTTAATGGCAAAAAAGTAAATAAGAATTTATTGCTTAGACCTAATGGGACGGACTTTTTAATTTTTAAAAAGTATGTTATTGATATTGGATCTTTAGCAGATGAGATTAAGGTTAACAATGTTTCTAGTATTGGAAATATAAAAGTTAACTGTGAAAACTTTACTATTACAAATTGTTCATTATATGATGATTCGTGCACTTTGCTTGTTTATTCTGGCGTTTATCATTTCACGATATCCGATAAAGATGGAAATGATCATACTTATACTGTTGATACTTCTGAGCAAAGTCAAAGTGAGATAGGTTCAGATTTGCCGAATCCTTTCGATGATTCTTCCTCCGACGACGATTCCTCTTCTGACGATTATGACTCTTCATCGGACGACGATAGTTCTTCATCGGACGATAGCAGCGATTCGTCGTATAGCGATGACGACAATGATTAAGTTATATTAAACTGTACTAAGAAGCTATAGTCTATTAAGTGATTAAGCTGTATTAATTAAGTGACTGTATAATTAAGTTATTAGCTGCTTGAACACTTTGTAAGTTAAACAAAAACCGCACATGTGTGAATTAATCCACGAACATGTGCGGTTTATATTTGTTTATTACTGATTAATCAAATCAGGCGTTTACGCGATCGATGCCGGACTGCACGTCAGCAATCACGGAATCCCAAGACTTGATGAAGGCGGCAACACCGTCAGCCTCAAGCTTGTCGGTAACGTCCTTGATGTTGATGCCAAGCTCAGCGAGCTTGTTCATAACAGCGTGGCTCTCTTCGTAAGTGCCCTTAATGGAAGCAGCACCGTTGCCATGGTCAGCAAGAGCGTTCAAAGTCTTTTCTGGCATGGTGTTAACAACATGCTCAGCAACCAACTCGTCAACATACTTGCAATCGGAGTAAGCTGCGTTCTTGGTGCCAGTAGAAGCCCAAAGTGGACGCTGCTTCTTAGCACCCTTGGCTTCAAGCTCAGCCCAACGTGGGTCAGCTGCGAACTTCTTCTCGAAGAGTTCGTAAGCCAAACGAGCGTTAGCAACAGCAGCCTTGCCTTCAAGAGCCTTAGCTTCAGCAGAGCCGTTAGCTTCGAGGAGCTTGTCAACAGCGGTATCAACGCGGGAGACGAAGAAGGAAGCTACGGAACCAATGTGCTTCAAGTCGTGGCCGTTAGCGGCAGCCTGAGCGATACCTTCGATGAAGGCGTCGATAACCTGCTCGTAGCGCTCGAGGGAGAAGATCAAGGTTACATTCACAGAAATACCCTTAGCAAGGGTAGCGGTGATAGCTGGAAGACCTTCCAAAGTTGCTGGAATCTTGATCATAACGTTTGGACGATCAACCTTTGCCCAAAGCTCTTCAGCCTGCTTCTCAGTGTTAGCAGTATCGTGAGCCAAGCGTGGATCAACTTCGATGGAGACGCGACCGTCAACGAAGTCGGTCTTTTCAGCGATCTCGCGGAAGATATCGGTTGCGTTACGAACGTCGGTGGTGGTCAACTCGCGGATAGCGGTTTCAACGTCGACCTTGCCGAGTTCCTTAAGCTGTGCATCGTATGGGCCAACCTGGCTCAAAGCCTTCTGGAAGATGGATGGGTTGGTGGTAACGCCAACAACATTCTTATTAGCAATCAAATCCTGCAAAGAGCCGGACTCAATGCGGGTACGGGACAAATCGTCCAACCAAATAGAAACGCCGGAATCGCTGGTGCGCTGCGTTGCTTCAGTCATGTTATCTCCTTAACACTGTGCTCCACCAATTGGGGCACGTCGGTAGTTTGGCGTTTTTACAAGAAACAGCGGTTGATGTCGAACCAACGGTAGCTCGGCATCAACACGCCGTCGCTGTTTCTTGCGAAGTGTTTCGTCAGCACTTCTAGTTTTGTGACATATCAATTTTCTTTTGATACATCAAGCTTTATTTCGCTTATTTACTTAAGCGCGAGCTTCTTCGATAGAAGCCTTAGCAGCTTCTACTACGTGCTCAGCAGTAATGCCCAAGTCGATCATGTTCTGACCGCCGTCACCCTGTAAGCCGTACTGTTCGATAGAAACAGCCTTGCCGCAATCGCCAAGATACTTGTACCAAGGCAATGCCAAGCCAGCTTCGATGGAAACGCGAGCCTTGACGGACTTTGGCAAGATTTCTTCCTTGTACTCTTCGTCCTGCTCTTCGAACCATTCGAGAGATGGCATGGAAAGAACGCGAGCCTTAATGCCTTCAGCTGCCAAAGTCTTGGCACCAGCAACAGCCCACTGAACTTCGGAACCGGTTGCCATGATGATTACGTCTGGAGTGCCTTCGCAATCAACCAAAACGTAAGCGCCGTGCTTTACGCCTTCGCGAGCCTTTTCAGCAGTCTCAGCGAGGGTTGGAACGCCCTGGCGGGTCAAAATCATGGCAGTTGGGTAGCTGTTCTTCTTCTCGAAGAAGTAACGGTAAGCTTCAGCAGTTTCGTACTCATCTGCAGGGCGTACAACCTCAAGCTGAGGAATAGCGCGGAAAGCAGTCAAGTGTTCGATTGGCTGGTGAGTTGGACCATCTTCGCCCAAAGCTACGGAGTCGTGGGTCCAAACGTAGAGGTTTGGAATCTCCATCAAAGCAGCCAAGCGAACTGCTGGGCGCTCGTAGTCAGAGAACTGGAAGAAGGTGCCGTTGAATGGGCGAGTGTCAGAACCAAGCAAAATACCGTTGGTAATAGCACCCATTGCGAACTCACGCACACCGAAGTGAAGCTGACGACCGTACTCGGAAACATTTGGCCAAGTGCGAGTTGCATCCTCGGATGGACCGAAGGAGTCAGTACCCTTAATGTTGGTGTTGTTGGAGCCGCCCAAATCAGCGGAACCACCCCAAAGTTCTGGCATAACGGCAGCAATTGCGTTAAGAACTGCGCCGGAAGCCTTACGGGTAGCGACCTTAGAACCAACTTCGAAGCCAGCAACCAAGTCGTCAATAGCCTTGTCGAAGCCTTCAGGAAGCTTACCAGCCTTAATGCGCTCGTAGAGAGCAGCCTTATCTGGGTTGGCGGCAGCCCACTTTGCAAGAGCTTCATCCCAAGCCTTGTGAGCAGCCAAGCCGCGCTCTGCAACCTTGCGAGCGTGAGCCAAAGCTTCTTCGTCGATTGGGAATTGAACTTCTGGGTCGAAACCGCAAAGTTCCTTCAAGCCCTTCACAGCTTCTTCGCCAAGCTTAGAGCCGTGGGAAGCTTCGTTGTTAGTCTTGCCTGGGGTTGGCCAAGCAATCAAAGTATTAACCTTAATGAAGTGAGGCTTATCGGTAACTTCCTGAGCCTTTTCAATAGCTGCAGCCAAAGCCTGAACGTCTTCCTTGTAGGAGCCGTCTGGCTGGATGAAGCTAACTTCATCGGTGTACCAACCGTATGCGCGGTAACGAGCAAGAATATCCTCAGAGAAGGTGAGCTTAGTGTCGCCTTCAATCTGAATATGGTTTGCATCGAAGATTACAGTCAAATTGCCAAGCTTCTGGTTTCCAGCCAAGGAAGCAGCTTCAGAAGAAACGCCTTCCTCAACGTCGCCTTCGCCGCAGATAACCCAAACCTTGTGATCGAATGGGGAAGTGCCGGCTGGAGCTTCTGGATCAAGAAGACCGCGCTCAAAGCGCTGACCATAAGCAAAACCAACAGCAGAGGCAAGACCCTGACCGAGTGGGCCAGTAGTCATTTCGATGCCTGGAGTCAAGCCGTATTCTGGGTGGCCTGGAGTACGCGTGTCTGCACCGCCACGGAAATACTTGAGATCGTCAAGAGTCAAGCCGTATCCAGAGAAGAACAACTGCACGTATTGCGTAAGCGAAGCGTGACCGCCAGAAAGAATAAAACGATCGCGGCCAGCCCACTTTGGGTCAGCTGGATCGTGCTTAATGAAATGCTGGTACAATGTGTACGCAATCGGTGCTAATGAAACAGGGGAGCCAGGATGTCCGTGTCCTGCTCGCTCAACAGCATCAGCCGAGAGAACCTTCGCCATCTTTACGGCGCGCTCGTCTAATGCAGACCAGTTGAAATCGGTCATGTGATCTACTTTCCTTCCAATAATCCGGGTTTTTAAGCACAGCTTACGCTGGCTTTTTACCCTCTCATTGCCCTTCAATCCTATCTTTCGCGCGCGACGAATATGTTACAAAGTGTGTCAAAAGTTTGCTTTTATGTTCTGTTGCGTGCTAAGAAATAGACTACTATAGGAATATAGTATTTAGACGTGTTTGTAAGGAGTGGTAATGCAGTCACGACGCATGATGATTTTGCGCGCAGTTGTTGAGGATTATATTCGTTCTCAAGAGCCTGTTGGTTCTGCGGCTCTTGCAAAGCATCATCAGCTTGGTGTGAGTTCAGCTACTATTCGTAACGATATGTCGGCTTTGGAAGAGGAGGGATACCTTGTTCAACCGCACACTTCTGCAGGTCGTATTCCTACTGAAAAAGGCTATCGCTACTTTGTTGACGGTTTGGCTTCTGTTATTCCACTTTCTGAACCGCAGCGTCGCGCTATACGTAACTTTTTAAGCGGATCTGTCAGTTTACAAGATACTTTGCAACGTTCCGCACGTCTTCTTGCAAGTATTACGGGTCAAGTCGCTCTCGTAGCATCTCCAGCATTGTCTAAGTCAAAAGTAAAAAGAATTGAGATTGTTCAAGTGTCGTCTTCTACGCTTTTGGTTGTTGTGATTACAGATGCTGGAGGCGTAGCTCAGCACATGATTCAAGCAACTAATATAAATTCAGATGACTTATTGCATCTAACTAATATGGTTAATGAGTGCTGCATTGGGCTATCCCTTTCATCTGCTTCACAACGCGTTTATGCGCTCGCAAATCACAAAGATTTAGCATCAGCTTTGCAAATTATTAGTCAACTTGCTAATGCTTTAGAAGATATGCATGACGGTGAGCATGCTCACGACTTATACATGGCTGGAGCTTCTCAACTTGCGCATAGACAAAGTATTGTTGATTTTGCTTCACTTTTTGACGCACTCGAAGAACAGGCTGTTATTATGCGACTTATGACTTCTTTAAGTGAGGAAGCAAGCGATTGTGCAAGTGGTGTTAGTGTTGCAATCGGCTCGGAAACGCATACTCCTGGTTTGCTTAACGCTTCTGTTGTAACAAGCGCTTACGGCTACAATGCTGATTCTGACTCTGCTTTTATTGGATCAATTGGTCCTACGCATATGGATTATGCTGCAACGATGACTGCTGTTAAGGCTGTTGCGCGCTACCTTAATTCGTTTATATCCGAAAATTCATAAAAACATGGCTGGTTTATGGCTGGTTATTCGGCTTATGTCTGGCTGTGCCTTATGCAAAAATGATTTTAGAAAAAGGTAAAAGGGGAATTAATTGACTGATTACTACAAAGTTCTAGGCGTTGATCACAATGCTAGCGACGACGAAATTCGCAAAGCCTACCGCAAGATGAGCCGCAAATATCATCCTGATATTGCAGGCGCTGAGTTTGAAGAAAAGTTTAAGGAAGTAAATGCTGCCTATGACGTGCTTTCTAATCCTGAAAAGCGTCGAATGGTAGACATGGGTGTTGATCCTAACGATCCTTCTGCAGGAAGTGCCGGAGCTTCAGGCGCTGGTTTTGCAGACATGGGAATGGGCGACATTTTCAGCCAATTCTTTGGTGGCTCTTTCGGCAATTCGCAAGGACCAATTTCGCGTGTGCAGCCTGGCGACGATGCGTTAGCTGAGGCTCGTATTGATTTGAAAACCGCTATTTTTGGCGGAAATGTTAGCGTACGGTTAACTACTTTTGGTGTTTGTAAGGATTGCTCTGGTTCCGGTTCTGCCGACAATTCCGCTCCAGAACAGTGCTCAGTATGTCACGGTTCCGGCTTCTGTCAAAAAGTTGTGCGCACTATGCTCGGTCAAATGATGTCTTCGATGCCTTGTGAGCATTGCGAAGGTCATGGCACGATTATTAAGAATCTTTGCCAAAACTGCCACGGTCATGGTCGCGTGCGTTTAATTCGTGAAGTTGGCGTGAACGTACCGGCTGGAATTCGTGATGGCAGTCGTTTGCGCTTAGCTTCTCAAGGAAGCGTTGGTGAGTGCGGCGGTCCTGCTGGCGATTTGTACGTTGATATTCATATTCGTGCAGATAAGCAATTTACTCGCAACGAGGATGATTTGCATTGCTGGATTACAGTTCCTATGAGCTGGGCTGTTCTTGGTCGCAGTCTTGAAATCGACACTTTTGATGGTGCTCAGAAAATAACGATTCCTGCAGGTTGCCAAAACGAAGACACTATTACTTTGCCAAATCTTGGTGTAACGAAGCTTCGTTCTAAAGATCGCGGAAATATCGTGGTTCATGTGCTGGTGCAAACGCCTTCTAAGTTGAATGATGAAGAGCGTTCTTTGATTGAAAAATTTGCTAAGTTGCATGATAGTTCTGTGAAGCAAGTGCAGCAACATTCGTTAAGTGAGCAGTCGAGTGAGCGTAAAGGTTTCTTTAGTAAATTAAAGGAAGCTTTTGCCGGCTGATTTTACGGCTTTAATTTACTGCTTTAAACGGATTCAATTTACGGCTTTAATTTACGGCTTTAATTTAAAATAGTGGGGAAATATGGCATTACCAATATTGTTTGCTGGAACTCCGGAAGTTGCGGTTCCGTCTCTTCGCGAGTTAGCTAAAGATAGTGAGCATTTTGATGTTCGCGCTGTTCTTACGCGACCGGACGCTCCGACTGGTCGCGGCAGAAAGCTTGTGCCAAGCCCTGTGAAACAGGCTGCTCTTGAGCTCGGCTTGCCAGTGCTTGAGTCGGATCCTAAAGATGAAAATGTGTTTCTTGAACAGCTTGCGGCAACCGGTGCAAAAGCTGCAGCAGTTGTAGCATACGGTAAGATTTTGCGCCAGAATGTTTTAGACGCGTTGCCACTCGGCTGGTATAATCTTCATTTTTCGCTTCTTCCGCAATGGCGAGGTGCAGCTCCTGTGCAGCGCGCCATTTGGGCTGGGGATGATATTACAGGTGCTACTGTTTTTCGCATTACACGCGGCATGGATTGCGGGCCTATTTTGGCGCAGTTTACTACAAAAATTGAGCCTCACGAAAATTCTGGCGATCTTCTTGCGCGACTTGCAAACGACGGCGCTCCGCTTCTTGCAGCATCTCTTCGTGGCATGGAAACTGGTGAAATTGTGCCGGTTGATCAAGATCAAACTCCTCAAGAAGTTGCGCAAAAAATCACTGTTGAAGATGCTCACATTGATTTTCATGCGCCAGATTTTGCTGTTGACCGTCAAATTCGCGCTTGTACGCCAAATCCAGGTGCGTGGTGCGAACTTCACGCGGACGATGAGAATAACGCAGAGCCGATTACTTTGCATGTTTTGCGCGCAGTTCCTGCAGATGCTAACGATCCGCATGCCCAAGATTTTAATCAGCTTGATCCTGGAAAATTACTTGCTGGTAAGAAGCAAGTTTGGGTCGGTACTTTAAGCGGCGCACTTGAGCTTTTGGAAGTAAAAGCGCAAGGTAAGAAAGCTATGAAAGCGGCAGACTGGGCGCGCGGAGCCAGGCTTTCGGCAGCAGCTTACTGCGCATAAAATTATGAGTATAAACTTTTCTTCGATGTTGCCAACTTTGTCTAAATCCGGACTTTTGGTTATGGATGTTGATGCAACGCTTATTGAGGAAGAAGTTATCGATTTGCTCGGTGCAGAAGCTGGATGCGGAGATGAGCTTTCTGAGATTACAGCGCGAGCAATGCGTGGCGAAATTACTTTCGATACTTCCTTGCGTTCGCGCGTGTGTATGCTTCGCGATTTGAATCTTGACGAGTGCAAAAAGCGTATTATTTCTAAAATTCATGTAACTAAAGGCGCGAATGTTTTAATTGACACGCTTCATACACATGGTTGGAAAGTTGGCGCAGTTTCTGGCGGTTTTCACGAGATTTTGGACGAATTTTTGCCGAGTTTGAATATTGATTTTTGGGCGGCTCACCATTTAGAGTCTATTGACGGAAAGCTTACTGGCAACGTGCTAGGAAATATTGTTAACGCTAATGCAAAAGTTGAAGCGCTTAGAACTTGGGCAACTAATCTTGGAATTGATCGCGAGCAAACTGTTGCCGTGGGGGATGGAGCGAACGATATTTCAATGATTAAATTTGCTGGATTAGGCGTAGCTTTTTGCGCAAAACCAGCAGTTCAGGCGGCCACTCCTTACCGCATTCTTACTCGCGATTTAAGCGCTGTCTTGCGTTTTTTGAATGCGAATTAATCTGTTTTTAAGGTCTCTTGTTTACTGTTGCGCGAGTTTTGGGGGATTTCTTGCATTTATAGAACGAAAAGTTGATGAATGTACATAAGCAATGTAAAATAATGAAGCAATGATTAAAGATTAATGATTAAATTTTTTTGTGAAAGTTCTGTATCTTTTAACCACAGAGCTTAAATGTGTTGGTGAATCTTTCTATTAAGTGAGTAAAATAAAGTTAATTTATAGGAGAGAGAGTGTGCATAAGTACGGGAATTTTATGCATTTAGGGTAGGGAGTGTAAGTTGAATTTACGAGAAGTTGCGCTTGAAGTTGCGCGTATTTTGGAAGATGTTGGTAAACATGCGTATCAGGATCAATTAAGCCCTCAAGATATGACGTCGATTGCGTTGGGTGATCCTAATAAATCTGAATCTGGTTTTGGTGATAAGCTCGTGCGTTTTATTCAAAATCGTTTGACTTATGTGAATCCTTTCCAAGGTTTTTGGCAAACTAGGCCGGAGCAGTGCAATCCGGGAGACCGTTTTTGGTGTGTTGGAAACGTCGACGGCGCTATTAATTTTAATCGCGATATGGCTGAGTGGACTCTTACGGTTTCGCTTTTTGAGTTTAACGATGAAGGCTCCGCTCGTCCGGTTCTTGGCGTTGTGCACGCTCCTGCGTTGGGATTGACTTATTTGGCTGCAAAGGGTCAGGGTGCTATTCGTATTCGTAGGACTCCGCAAGGAGAGAAGCGTGAGAAGATTACGCCTTCCACAACTTCTACTTTGCAAGGATCTGTGGTTTGCTACGGAATGTCTTATATACCTGGTGAATCTAAGCGTGCACTTGGCGTAGTTGCTTCTGTTGAAGAAGGCTGTCCTGCGGATATTAAGCGTATTGGACCTGCGTCGCTCGACTTGTGCAAGGTGGCAGATGGCACTTATGACGCTTATTTTGAGCCTCACTTACATTATTGGGATATTCCAGCTGTTTCTGCTGGTGCTGTGGTTGTGGAAGAGGCGCAGTGCCAGGTGTGCCAGTGGGATGGAAGCCCTATTCATTGGCGCAAGGAAAATGATGTGGTTGCTTCTAATGGCTTGCTTATTAAAGAGTTAAAGCCGTATCTTAAGTAACTAATAATCTCGTGTGTGTCGTAATTTTTAATAAATATTATGACGTCGTAATATGCAATTCATGCGGGATTCATGCGGTAGTGAAATACAAATTACGAAATTATAGCATAAAACTACTTGCAATGTATGAACATGTGAGTATCATACAACCTGTATGAGTGTCAGTTTGCACATTTTTATGCATATTGAAACGTATTAAGAGAGTATGAAGCGTTGTGTAAATAGCAAATTGGTATGAAACAAAGAAGCGAATGCTAATTTATTGGCTGCCGCATGATTGCATATTACAAATTATGTATAAGCAGAAACATAAAGAAGACACATTATTGAAGTGAGGAATAATGACGAAGAAGATCATGAGTGCAAAGCATCTTGCTGATTTGCAAAAGTCTATGAAAAAATCTAGTAACAGCGTTATTTATGCGCCACTTTCTAAGAGCGTGTGCGCAGCTATGCTCGCAGGTGCTATGGTGATTGGGGGGGGGTATTCGTTTCTACTCCTTTGCCTGCGTATGCTGACGGCTACGTAAGTGGTGACGGTGCTCGCGTTTATTACGGCTACAAAGCTGACGCTGATTACAGTAAAGAGCGTTTGCTGATTAAAGTAATATATTATAAAACTAAGGCTGACGCGCTTAAAGGTGGAAACGATGGTGTTGATCCACTTGGTAAGTTTGTGCGCGTTGAATATACTTCTAATAATCCTGAGGATGCCAATAAACAACCAGATAAGTGGGCTTTAAGACCAACTTGGTGGTTTGGTGTGCCAAATGGTTTGAAAGCAGATACGATTTCCCAAATCCGCTTGGTAAGGAATGAGCGAGGAACTCAAGAGGCTTCTAGTCCATCTACTCCTGGTGCTAAAAAGTTGAAAGAGGCTTCAAGAAAAGGCTATGTTGTAGCAAGTGATCACACGTATAACAACATAGATCAGTGGAAGCACAGTGTTTCGCGCGATTATTACTCTGGTAGTGACAAGACCATCGATGGCAAGGGTTGGCAGCGCATGGTCGGTATTACTAATAATGATAAAGATTACGATAATTCTGGTAATACCAAAGATCAGTGGAATATTTATAAGGACGGTAATGCTAACGGTCTCCAGGGTATTTTTGCTGACTGGGAGTCTGCTGGTCAACGTTACTACGAAATGTCGTATGTGGCAGAAATGACGGATGATGCTTGGAAGCAGCGCGACCAGAAGCCGCTGTTGTTTGTTGCAGGTATTTACCGTGGTGTTGGTAAATGGCGTTACGCTGCAGGTACCACGATGCGTGCGCCAAAGATTGCGGATCATTTGGAATTGAAATATCCTAAGCCGACGCCTGTAAAGAATCTTGACTCGCTTGATGAGAATGAACAGAAAGCAGTTAAGAAGGCTATTGAGGATGTTAATAAGAGTGCGGATACAAAAAATCCAAACTTATTTGATCAACTGGTAGCAAAAGACGGCATTAGCGTTGATGCTAAAGGTAATGCGACTATTACTTTTACAGATGGCACTAAGCGTGTTATGCCAGCTAGCTTATTGGTATTAAAGAACGAGACGGATAAAGACAAGTATAAGCCAACGCTTCCAGCTCGTACGCCTGTAGTGAAGTTGAAGAAGCTCACGTCTGATGAAAAGACTGCGGTAACTCAGGCAATCATTAATGCTAATGGTGGTTCTACGCCTAATGCCTTCTTGCAGAATGTGAAAAAAACTAATAACCAGTATGAAATTCGCGTTCAAGAAGACGGCAGCGCAAAAGTTACTTATGCTGATGGATCAGAGCTTACTATTCCTTCTACAGATTTGGTGTATCAAGGCGCAACTATCGCCGATTGGGCACCGTATCGCGTTCCAGTTCCTACGGAAGTAGATGACCCATCTAAGTCATTAACTCAAGATCAAAAGACTACTATTGCGTCGGCATTTGATGAAGCAAATAAGAGTTTCCCTGTTTATCAAGCTGCTAAAAAGCATAACAAGAATACGTCTCCTGTAACGTTTGATAACAAAAACAATGCTGTAATTACCTGGGCAGATGGTTCACAAACTACAGTTCCTGCTTGGATGTTCTTGAAGAAGAAGCAGACGCAAGCTCCAACGCCTGAGCAAAAGCAAACTACGAAAGAGTTTACGGTTAATTTACCAGAAACACCTACGGAAGTTACTTTCGATCCATTTGATAAGAATGCAACAGTTGGTCAGGATCAACTTACCAACCTTGAAGCTTCATTGCAAGCTTTAACAGCTAAGGACGCAAGCGATAGTAATAAGACTGTAACTCTTACTTCTGCAAAGATTGATATTGCAACTGGTACGGTAACTTTTAAAGCTAAAGGATATGAAGATAGAAAGTATCCAATCGGCATCTTCTATAAGAAGAAGTCAACTGGAACTGGTACCCAGAATCCTACGCAAAAAAATGAAGAGACTAAGGATGGATATAAATATAAAATTCCTCATGTCAACATTGCTGGTGATTCTCCAACGTTAGCAGAAGGGCAAGAGGCTCTTAAGCAGTTCGTTACGTTGAATTACGATGGGGCGGTTCCTAAAATAAAGTACGACGGTAGTAGTAGTACTATCACGATTGAGGATTCTGGTTTAACTGCAAAAGACCCATCAATGACTCCTTATGGTGGTAATGGAGATGGTCATATTGTAGACGTAATGGTTTCTCATTTGGGAGACATTACAATTAATTATGATCCTACACCTGCGAAGGATAAAGATGATCCTAACGATCACGATACGACGCTACAGATACGTATTAATAGCGAAGATATTTACATCAAGAAGAATAACAATAAAGACAACACCATTGATCAGTTGAAGGCTCTTGCTAAGCAGCTTTTGAATGAAAAGAAGAATCTTACTAAATCTGACTTTACAAGAGCTGGTTTAGATAAAGATAAAATAACTGATAATGCTATTGATAAAATGACTGATGCTGGAGAGCTTCGTGATCTTATTAAGAAGCTGAGTGAAGCAAAGCATGCTGATCGTATGTACAACTCTGCTGGTGACGTTGTAGTTGATGATCCAAACAAGCTTACTGAAGATGATTTCAAGAAGGCTGTGGAAGCGTTCGTAAAAGCTAACTACGATAAGAGCGACAATTTCCATGCTAATACTGTTACTACGGCTTTGCCTACTGATTTAACTCCAAAGTCTGGCACTATTGACATGGAGATCGCTGACGATAATATCAAGTCAGTTACTTCCAGTAAGACTGGTGATACTGATGATTATAAGTCAATGGTATTTAAGGATGCCAAGGGTACTCAGCTTTTCACTGTTGCTATTAGCTACAAGAAGAAGGAAGAAACTCCAAAGCTTAGCGACGATGCTCTTAACGAGATGAAGAAGCAAGCTAAGGAGACTATCGATCATAATCCAAATCTGACTAAGACAGATAAGGATGGTTTTGATAAGCGTATTGATGCAGCAACTACTGCTGAGCAGATTCAAAACATTTTGAAGGAAGCTGCAGAGAAAGCAAATCAGAACTCAACTTCTAATGATCCTAAGATTAAGGGTGAAATAAGCGGCAATCAGAATGGTGCTGACGCTGAGAACCAGCAGAAACTCGATGCTGCTAAAGAAGCTGCTAAGGATATTATCAGCAAGCTTCCTAATTTGAGTGATGATGAAAAGAAGGATCTTAAGGGTAAGGTCGATAAAGCAGCTGACATTAATAGCGTGAATAGCGTTGTTGATGAAGCCAAGAAACTCAGCGAACTTAATGGTGTTAAGAAGGAAATTGAAGAAGCGCATCTTTACTTCCTTGACCATGGTAAGGGTGGGGATGCTGATTCGTCTGATCCAAATCACACTGAAGATGCTGCTTTGAATAAGTTGCTTCATGGAACTCCTACTGAGGATCAAACTCTTACAACTTTGGCTGAGAAGTTGAAAGCAAATCCTGCATCTGCATCTGAGATTCGCGCTGCTCTCGAAGCTGCAAAGCAACAGAACAATAAAAATGAAGCTCAAGCTAAAGATAATGCAAAGTCTGAGCTTGATGACATGAAGCAGAATCTTGATGCAGCATACAATGCATTGACTGATGAGCAGAAGAAAACCGCAACGGAAAAGTATACTGCTGCAACTGCTGCTATTGAAACTGCAAAGACTACAGTTGACTCTGCAACCAAGCCTTCTGAGATTACGGGCGCTCTTAACACAGTGAATACTGCACTTACGGCAGCTAATACGGCAGTTGAAAACGCCAAGGGCAAGCGCGATACTTCTAGTATCACCAACGATCAAGATTCTGCACTTGCCGAAGAGAAGAAAGCTGCTCATGATCGTGTCAATAAGACTAATCTCTCTCCAGAGGAAAAGAAGCAGTACAATGATGCAATCGATGCTTCAACAAAGCTTGGCGACCCAACTGGTATTGCTAACCGAGCTGAAAAGCATCAAAAGATTGAGGATGCTAAGAAGCAGATTGCTGATCTTAAGTATTTGAACAAGGCTCAGAAACAGTATTATAAGGATCTTCTTGATAGCACTGATGCCTCTGAGCACGTTGGTGAAGATGGAAAGTCTACTGGCAAGGATGATATCGATGATGCTCTTGAACAAGCGTTGAACTTGAACGGTGTGATGAAGCGGTTGGCTGATCTTGCTATGAGTGCAGATACGCTTAAGAAAGACACAAAGTATTCTTCTGCTGATAAAGCTAAGAAGGATGCTTTCGATGCTGCTTTGAATGCTGCAAACACTCAACTGGATAAGGTTGAAGGCGCAGACAGCGACAATATTAACGCTGACGGTGCTAACGCTTTATACAATGATTTGCTTAAAGCTATGCAAGGTCTTGATAATACTGTTAAGGGTGTTGGTTTATACACTGACGACTTGCAAAAAGAGTACGATGCTGATGTTGCTTTGAAGGATAATCCTGTATACAAGAATGCAACTAAGAATGTGAAGGAAGCATTTGATGCTGCAGTTACTGCTGCAAAGACTGCTCTTGACAATGCAACAAAGAATCCAACTCAGCTTGGTGCTGATGCTGCAGCTCAGCAGAATGCAATTGGTGCTGCTCTTGCTAACTTAGTGAATACTCGCAAGGCTCTTGATGGCATTGATACGACTGTGTTGCAAGCTGAACTCGACAAAGATAAGCCTTTGAAGGATAAGCCTGTATACAAGAATGCTTCTGATGATAAGAAAAATGCTTTCGATAAGGCACTTGCAGCGGCTGAAGATGCAATTGCGGATGCTGAAGGCAATAAGAAGTTGGCTGCTGGCGAGGATCCAAAGACTCAAGAACAGAAGCAGAAAGCTGTTAATGATGCGTTGACTGCATTGCAGAATGCTGCTAAGGCTCTTGATGGTAAGGAACAAAAGCCAACCCCGGCTCCTTCTGTTGATAAGAGTGGTTTAAAGGCTCTTGTTGATGCTGCTGGGCAGGTGAAGGATTCTGACGCGTATAAGTATGCTGATGCTAATAAGCAGGGTGCTTATGATAAGGCTATTAGTGATGGTCAGAGCGTGTTAGCTAAGACTGATGCTACGGCTGATGAGGTTGCTAACGCTGTTCATGCTATTACTACTGCTAAGACTGCGTTGGATGGTAAGAAGCCAGAACCAACCCCGGCTCCTTCGGTTGATAAGAGTGGTTTGCAGCATGAGATTGCGAATAGTGGTGATGTGAAGAAGTCTGATGATTATACGAATGCTCCTTCGGATAAGAAGCAGGCTTATGATCATGCTTTGGATCACGCTAACGAAGTGAACAATAATCCGAATGCTACACAGGATCAGGTGAATCAGGCTACTGAGGATTTGAAGAAGGCTGAGAATGATTTGAAGCCAACTCCAAACCCAATTCCAACTCCTGGTGCCGGAACTGATAATACTGGAACTGGTGCTGGAACTGGAACTGGAACTGGTAATGCTGGTTCTGGTTCTGAAGCTGGTTATGGTGTGAATGATAATGCGCCTATTACTGTGGATAAGGGTGAGTTGAATGTTCAGATTCAGGGTGCTGAGTCTGATTCGCAGCCTGGAAATGCTGGTAACGGTAACGCTGGTGCTGGTGCTGGTGCTGGTGCTAATACTGGTAATTCTGCCAACGTAGCTGGTAAAGCTGGTGCTGGCGCAAACTCTGGTAATGCAGGTAACGCTGCTAACACCAATGCTGCCAACGCTAACGCTAATAATGCTAATGGCGTAAATTCTGCTGCTGTGAATGCTGCTGTTGAGAATAATCCGGCTGTGAAGCAGGCGGATGCTCAAGTTGTTAAGGCTCAGGCTGTTGTGGATGCTGCTTTGGCTGAGGCTAAGAAGGTTGCTGCTGATCCTAACGCTACTCAGGTTCAGGTTGATGCTGCGGTTAAGAATCTTTCTGCTGCTCGTAAGGCTTTGGCTGCTGCTAAGGCTCATGCGGCTGATGTTCGTGCTTCTGTGCGCGCTCAGGTGTTGAAGAGTGGTAGTGTTGCTCAGCTTAGTAAGACTGGTAGTGACGTGTCTGTGTTTGGCTTGTTTGCTGCAACTCTTAGTGCTGCTGGTGCTGCGCTTTTCTCGGCTAAGCGTCGTGGTACTTCTCGTCACAGTAATAAGTAGGATATTTGCTAGCTGGTCTGGTTATTGCAGATCAGCTAGTTTTAGAGCTGCTTAATGTTTGCTTAATTGTATTCAGTAAGTTTGCTGAGTATTGGGTTAATTAGCATAATGAAGTTAATGTAAAATGTGCCTCACTTTGCGTCTTTCTTTACTACGCAAAGTGAGGCATTTTTGTATGCGAATATTTTTATCTAACACGAATTGAAACAGTCTTGAAAATATGGGAGAATTACCACATGACTACAGTTATTATGCATACTTCTGAAGGCGATATAAAAATCAATTTGTTTGACAGTAACGCGCCTGAAACCGTCAAAAATTTTGTTGGCTTAGCTACCGGCGAGCGTGAGTGGCTTGACCCATTCAGTGGAAAACCTTCGCATGAGCCATTTTACGATGGTTTAACTTTCCACCGCATTATTAAGGACTTCATGATTCAGGGTGGCTGCCCACTCGGCAATGGAACTGGCGGTCCTGGATACGAGTTTGACGATGAAATTGATACATCTTTGAAGTTTGATAAGCCTTATTTGCTCGCTATGGCAAATGCTGGAAAGCGTCGCGGTCGTGACGGTCGTTTGCATGGCACTAACGGTTCGCAGTTCTTCATTACAACTGTGCCAACTCCATGGCTTGACGGTCACCATACAATTTTCGGCGAAGTTGCTGACGATGAATCGAAGGCGGTTGTCGATAAGCTCGAGGCTGTCGCAACGGATCGATCTGATGCTCCTCTTGAGCCTGTAGGTATTATTTCTATTGAAGTTTTGTGATTAAACGTTATTTGATTTAATACTCTTTAATATTCTTTAATACTAAAGTTCTTAATTACTAATCCGACATTTTCTATACGCTTGTGTACAGAAAATGTCGGATTTTTGCTGTAAGGCGGCAGAAACTTTACGCTCGTGTAAAATAAAGGTCGGATTTTTGCTGTAAGGCGGCAGAAACTTTGCGCGCGTGCAACGAAAAGGTCGGATTAATAGAATCTAAATGCGAATATAAAGAAAGCGAGTCTTATAGCAAGCGTAATAGCTCACTATAAAACTCGCTTTGGTTTATATCAACCTTCTTCTATTGTTATCCGTTGTAAGTATTGTTATTGAAGCACTTGCAATTCAGTTTTTGCTTCCGTACTTCTGCATTTTATGCTTTCACGCTTTGATACAGCGATGAGCCGGATTCTTGGAACTTTTTGCTCATCTCTTTCATACCATCGGCAATTGCCTGACTGCGTGCTTCTTCAACGAGCTGCTCCTGCTGAGCTGCTCCGCCAAAACGCTTACGAATATTTTGCGAAATAGCCATCGAGCAGAACTTTGGTCCGCACATCGAGCAGAAGTGCGCCATTTTTGCCGGTTCTGCAGGAAGCGTTTCGTCGTGGAAGGCGATTGCGGTATCCGGATCGTAGCTTAAGTTGAACTGATCCAACCAACGGAACTCAAAGCGAGCCTTACTGATTGCGTTGTCGCGATCCATAGCATGTGGATGGTGCTTAGCAAGATCAGCTGCGTGGCAAGCAATCTTATACGCAATCACGCCTTGCTTCACGTCATCCTTGTTAGGCAACCCCAAATGCTCCTTAGGAGTCACATAGCAAAGCATTGCAGTGCCGTATCGCGCAATCTCCACGCCACCAATTGCGGAAGTAATGTGGTCATAGCCCGGTGCGGTATCCGTAGTCAAAGGACCAAGCGTATAGAATGGAGCATTCTGGCAAATCGCCTTCTCCATCTCAATATTCATACGCACAGTGTCGAATGGTACGTGACCAGGGCCTTCAATCATCACCTGCACGTCATGCTTCCAAGCGATCTTCGTAAGCTCGCCAAGTGTCATAAGCTCGGAAAGCTGAGCCGCATCGTTAGCATCAGCCAAGCTACCTGGACGCAAACCATCGCCCAAAGAAAATGCAACATCATACTTTGCGAAAATCTCGCATAATTCTTCAAAATGCGTATACAAGAAGCTCTCTTGATGATGCTGCAAGCACCATTCAGCCATAATTGAGCCACCACGAGAAACAATACCGGTTACGCGGTTTGCAGTAAGCGGCACGTAGCGAAGAAGCACGCCAGCGTGAATAGTCATGTAGTCAACGCCCTGCTCGCACTGCTCAATAACAGTGTCGCGGAAAAGCTCCCAGCTGAGCTTAGAAGCGTCATCCTCAACTTTTTCCAAAGCCTGATACATTGGCACTGTTCCAATTGGCACAGGGGAGTTGCGCAAAATCCATTCGCGCGTTGTGTGAATATCGTTACCGGTGGAAAGATCCATAACGGTATCCGCACCCCACTTCGTAGCCCACGTAAGCTTTTCTACTTCTTCGTCGATAGATGACGTAACAGCAGAATTACCCATGTTTGCGTTGAGCTTAGTTAAGAAGCGCGAGCCAATAATCATAGGCTCAGCTTCAGGATGGTTAATATTGCAAGGAATTACAGCGCGTCCTGCTGCAATTTCTTCGCGAACTAGCTCTACATCGCAATTTTCGCGCGTTGCAACATATTGCATTTCTGGAGTAGTAATTCCGTGGCGAGCGTACCACATTTGCGTAATCGGATGATCTGCGCCCTTCATTGGCTTATGCGTGCGACCACGCCATTCTTTAGAAGCTTTGCCTCGCTTAATTGCGCGCTTGCCGTCGTCTTGAAGATTGCGCCTGCGACCCTCATATTCCACAACGTCACCGCGGTCGCGAATCCAGTCAAGTCGAAGCGGAGCCAAACCTTCCTTAGGATCGCACTTTGGACCTTCAGTATTGTAATCCTTAAAAGGCGGGTTAGGACCTACGCCAGGAGTATCCGAAAGCTTAATTTCCGTATAAGGAACTTCCAAATTGTAAGAACCATATTCATACTCAAAATGAACTGGAGTTGTTTTGCGAATATGAGCTTTATCGCGCTGAGTGCAACCACGAGCTGCAATGTCAACTCGCTGTTGTTTAGCTAATTTCGCAGCATCCTTTGCTTCTTTAGCGTTAATAAAAGTTGGTTTCTTTTCTTGAGTTTCTGAAGATTTTGATTCAGAATTTTCTGCAACTATTACTCGCTTGGCGTAGCCGTGCTTTTCTTCGCCTCGCACAGCTTTCCAATGTTCAACAAACTCACGCATAGTTGATTCTGGTGTTTCTGAAGAATACAGTGCTTCAGAAACGAACCATCCTGCAGCCTTAGTGTGAGCGATTGTATCGATATCGTCGAGCGCAGTTCTTCCGCCAACTAGAACTGGGAAATCACTTGCGGAACAAATCGTATTAATTTTCGCTTCGTCCAGCGTTGTGTGGTTTGCTTCCAATTCGTAAGCGGCAGTAGTGCTTTCGCATCCTTCTTCAGGATTGTGCATTGCTGTTACGCAAATGTAATCAATGCATCCATCTGGCAGTTCGTTTATTACTTTAACTAAGCTTTCGGTTTCAACAGATAAGCCGATTACAGCATCTTCGCCAAGAAGTGCGCGAGCCTCTCTAGGCTCCATGTCGCTTTGTGCTAAATGTACTCCGTCAACTTTGATGCTTTGATTGCGAGCTTGCCAAACGACATCAACACGTTCATCGATAACAAAAGTTACAGAATCGCATTTGTTATTGTCTTCGATGATTTGTGCAATATCGCGTGCAATAGTAGTGATTTCTTTAGCGTTTTCATTGTTGCAATGAAGACGAATAAAAGTCGCTCCAGCGCGCAAAGCATCATCGACAATATCTGTAAGTGGACGATTATTACAAGCTTGTGGGTCTGCAATAAAGCAGGCACTTAGATTAAATTGATTACGCATTGATGCGTACGGATAATTCGATGTCATACTAAAATCGTTGCTCCCTACGTTGTATTAACTAACAGGTTCGAAGGGTTAGGCAAATTAATACCATCTCAGCCTTCTTTCGAAAGCACCCCTGCAAAATGTCGAATTACCAGTAAGTTTACACGATTATGTGCATTTAATTGGTGGTGGGTATGTTGCGAAATTCTTTAGCGTTCGTGATGATTGATTGCGCGTGAAATAAAATCTCCCAAGCTTTGCACAATCTGCACGAGGATAATGCAAAGAATAACAGCCACTGTCATCACATCGTATTGATAGCGCTGGTATCCGTATCGTATTGCAATATCTCCGAGTCCGCCTGCGCCAACTGTTCCAGCCATTGCGGAGAATCCAAAAAGCGTAATAAATGTAAGCGCAGTTCCGCGAATTAGCGAAGGTAAAGCTTCCCACAGCAACACTTTGCAAACAATTTGCAATTTGCTTGCTCCAAAGCTTTGTGCTGCTTCAATTAAGCTTCCGTCAACTTCGGCTAAAGATTGTTCAACTACTCTAGCAACGAATGGTGCAGCTGTAATTACCAGAGGCACAATAGCTCCAGGAACTCCCAAAGAAGTGCCAACTATGAGACGAGTAAAAGGAATTATTGCAACTAATAAAATAATAAACGGCACAGAACGCACGATGTTAACAATCCAGCCTAGAACTGCGTTAATTGGCGCGTTAGGGCAAATACCTTTTTTGTTTGATGTAATGAGAAGTACGCCAACTGGAAGTCCAATAAGGTATGCAAAAAGTGTTGCAACTGATGTCATTACGAGTGTGTCTTGCACGCCTTCAATAAGTAAGTCACCGTAGTCGTTAAAAAATTGTGTAGCAGCTTCTAACATTGTTATTTCACCTCATTAAGCGCACTTGTTTGTGCATCTGTTGCCTCGTTTGCAAGCGTGTTTGTAGTTTTAGCGCGATGATTTTCTTGTTTTTCATCTGCAATAAGAGTTCGCAAAATATCGCTTTGTGGATTTGCAAAAAGTGTATCCGTGTCACCTAATTCCACAATGTGTCCGCCATCAATCATTGCAACTCGGTCGCAAATATTTCGTGCTACAGCCAGCGAATGTGTAATAATAACAAGTGTTACGTTGAGTTCGCGGTTAATTCGGCGCAATAAATCAAGGATTTGCGCAGTAGTTGTGGAGTCCAGTGCGCTTGTTGCTTCATCGCAAAGCATAATCGACGGATTATTTGCCAATGCTCGTGCAATTGCTACGCGCTGCTGCTGTCCGCCTGAAAGTTGGCTAGGGTAGCGGTTTGCAAAATCTTTTAAACCAACTAAGTCAAGCAAGTAGTTTGCGCGTTCTTCTCGTTCCTTTTTTGCAGTGTGATTTAACTCTAATGGGAAAGTGACGTTTCGCAATACTGTACGCTGCTGGAAAAGGCTAAAATTCTGAAAAATCATGCCAATATTAGTGCGTACTTTTGCAAGTTCTTTATCTTTTACTTCGCTAATATCATTTCCGTCAATAATAATTTTGCCAGAAGTTGGTCGCTCAAGCAGATTCATGCAACGAACTAGCGAAGACTTTCCTGCACCAGAAGAACCAAGGATTCCGAATACTTCTCCCGATTCAATAGTCAGATTAATGTCGTGTAATGCTTCATTCGCTTTGCTACCTTTGCCGTAGCTTTTGTGAAGATGTTCGATCTGAATCATGCTTTTCCTTAACAGATTATTGCTTTCTGTATGAAATATACTTCGTTACTAACTAGAGTTACTAACTAGCGTCATTAACTAGATTATTGACTAGCACGCACATTACGTATATTACACGCTTATAAAATAATGCCGCAAAGCATACACGAAGCATACACATGCGGCATTAGGTGGCTACATTGTGAGTATTATTTAGAAAACAGGAAGCACAGCGCCTTTGTAAGTTTTAGTAATATAGTCGTGCACTTCGCTTGTCTTCAAAGCTTTGAGTAAGGCTTTGATTTTTGCAAACTTTTCAGAGCCCTTCTTTACTACAATAATATTTTCATAAGTTTTAGCCGCAATGCCACCAACTTTTTCTGAAGTAAGTGGGTCTTTAGTTGGGTTAAAACCAGCTTGAATAGCGTAATTGCCATTCATGGCAGCAAGATCCACATCCTTAATGGCAGTAGGAACTGTTGCCGCTTCAAGTTCTTTAAACTTCAAATTCTTAGGATTCTCAGTAATATCTTTTGTAGTAGCGTTAATATCCTTTGGATTCTTCAACTTAATCAATCCAGCATCTTGCAAAAGAAGCAATGCGCGAGCCTCATTAGTAGGATCATTTGGAACTGCAACAGTTGCGCCATTTGCTAATGCTTTAATCGTCTTGGTTTTTCCTGGATACAATCCAAATGGTTCAAAATGAATTCCACCTACTGAAACAAGATGAGTTCCCTTTTCCTTATTGAAGTTGTCAAGATAAGGCAAATGCTGATAGTAGTTTGCGTCAACTTCGCCTTCTTCAGTAGCTGTATTTGGCTGCACGTAGTCAGTAAATTCCTTTACTACTAGCTTGTAGCCTTCTTTTTGCAAGATTGGCTTTACAACTTTATTTAAGATTTCAGAATGCGGAGTAGGCGAAGCAGCAACAGTAATAGTTTTGTCATCCTTCGCTCCTGCTTTTGAGTTACCGCAGCCGCTTAAAGTGAAAGTCGCTAATGCTGCCAGTGCTGTAATTGATGCAATAACTTTAATTTTTCGCATATTTCCTGCTCCTTGTTCGGTGAAATTCGTTTAAAGTTAAATCCCCTTCGCGAGTAACGAATTATCAATATAGGCGAGAAAAATCAATAATTCTACACTTTGCTTATTAGTATTATTTATGACGTGTTAATAATTCGCATGCTTGCAGTGTGAGAAGAGAAAAAATAAGTTTTTCAACACGTCGCTTACTTGCAATGAAGCTATCTACTAGACTGTAATGTATGAGTTTTTTGCGATTGGCGTTAGCGCAGATAGATACCTGCGTTGGGAATATTGATAGCAACGTTGAAAAAGTTTTGAAGTATGCTGCGCGCGCAAAGCAGTCGGGTGCTCGCATGGTTGTATTTCCTGAGATGACTTTGACTGGGTACCCTATTGAAGACCTCGCCTTGCGTGCCACGTTCCGCACAGCTGCACAAAAAGCTGCAGACTTGCTTGCATCAAAACTTTCAGAAGAAGGCTTGGGGGAGCTTTATGTAGTAGTTGGAACTGTTGGCTTTGACGAGTCTGCTGGAAAGCCTCGAAACAGGCTTCTCGTATTGCATGAAGGCAAATCTGTGTTGCAATACGACAAGCATTTCTTGCCAAATTATGGTGTTTTTGACGAGTTTCGTATTTTCTCTTCTGGCAATAAGTGTGAGCTGCTGGAAGTAGATGGAATACGTCTAGGTTTTGCTATTTGCGAAGATATTTGGCAAGACGGCGGTCCTGTTGCGCGTTTGGCAAAACTTGGTATCGATGCGCTAATAACTATGAACGGTTCTCCATATGAGGAAGGTAAAACTCATGTGCGTTTGAGTTTGGCTCAAAAGCGCGCTGTTGAAGTCAATGCGCCGGTTGTGTATGTGAACCAGGTCGGTGGTCAAGATGATTTGGTTTTTGACGGTGGAAGTTTTGTTGTTGATTCTGACGGAACTTTGCTTGAACGCTCGGCAATGTTTGCTGAAGATTTGTCGTTTGTTGATTTTGATAACTCGCTGAAAAAGCAGAAAGTTTCAAGCATTGCTCCAAAACTTGACGCAGATGAAGAAGTGTATTGTGCGTGTGTTGTAGGTCTTAGAGATTACATGCGTAAGAATGGTTTTAAGGGTGTGTGCTTAGGACTTTCTGGAGGAATTGATTCTGCTTTAGTAGCTACTATGGCTGCCGATGCTTGCGGTGGAGCAAATGTATATGGTATTTCTATGCCAAGCATGTACTCTTCGGACGGTTCTAAAGACGATGCGCGCGATTTAGCAGAGCGAATTGGCGCTCACTACGATGTGCAACCAATTGAACCGCTTTTTAAAGCTTTCCAATCACAACTTTCCTTAGAAGGAGTTGCTGCAGAAAACTTGCAAGCTCGCGTTCGTGGCGTAATCGTAATGGCATATTCAAATTCGCGCGGTGTTTTGGCGCTCGCAACTGGTAATAAATCGGAGCTTGCTTGCGGATATTCTACTATCTATGGCGATGCGGTAGGAGGGTATGCTCCTATTAAGGATTTGCTTAAGACGCGCGTTTGGGCACTTTCTCGTTGGAGGAATCGCGCTGCGAATGCTGGAGTAGGTATTGGTATGCTGCCAATTGTTGGATATGAGGATTCTCAGAAAGCGAAAGCTCCGCAAGATGGCGTGCTTATTCCTGTTAATTCTATTATTAAGCCTCCGAGTGCAGAGTTGCGTCCAGGGCAAAAGGATTCTGATTCTTTACCTGAGTACGATTTGCTCGATCGCGTTTTAGAGGCTCATATTGAGCTTGCTCATGGTAGAGCAGATTTGCTTGCAGATGGTTTTGACGAGCATACTGTTGACACGGTTATGCGTTTAGTTGATCGCGCAGAATGGAAGCGCAGGCAGTATCCGCTTGGACCAAAAGTAAGTGCTATTGCTTTTGGCAGGGATCGCAGAATGCCTGTTACCACAGCTTTTCGTGAATAAATGTGATATATTTCACTAGATTTTTTGCAAAACTACTCGTGTATGCGTTTACATATGCTTTAACATTGTTATTAGGGCAGCGTGAAGATGCGTTGCGGGTACAAAAGGAGTCTAAACATGACATCAGTTGATGCACCAGTTCTCAGTGAAGAGGATCTTCGTACCGAAGCGTGGAATGGTTTTACTGACGGAAATTGGAAAAAAGACATTGACGTACGCGACTTTATATTAAAGAACTATACGCCATATGAAGGTGACGAAAGCTTCTTGGCAAATGCCACTGAAAAAACGAAGCACATGTGGAAGTATCTCGACGACAACTACTTGGCTGTTGAACGTGAACGTCGTGTTTATGATGTTGAAACTCATATCCCAGCAGGCATTGACGCAATGCCAGCAGGCTACATTGAAAGCCCAGAAGTAGATAACGTAATCGTCGGTTTGCAAACTGATGAGCCTTGCAAGCGCGCTATGATGCCAAATGGCGGTTGGCGCATGGTTGAGCAGGCTATTAAAGAAGCTGGCAAGGAAGTAGATCCTCAAATCAAGAAGATCTTCACCGTCTACCGCAAGACTCATAACGATGGTGTATTTGGCGTTTACACCAAGAATATTAAGATTGCTCGCCACAACAAGATTTTGACCGGTTTGCCAGATGCTTACGGCCGCGGTCGTATTATTGGCGATTATCGTCGTGTGGCTCTTTACGGCGTGAACATGCTTATTGAGTTCAAGAAGCGCGACAAGGATTCGATTCCATACCGTAACGATTTTACCGAGACTGAAATTGAGCATTGGATTCGCTTCCGCGAAGAGCATGACGAGCAGATTAAGGCTTTGAAGCAGCTTATTAACTTGGGTAACGAGTACGGTTTGGATTTGACTCGTCCAGCTAAGACCGCTAAGGAAGCTGTTCAGTGGACTTACATGGGCTATCTTGCTTCTGTTAAGAGCCAGGATGGCGCTGCAATGAGCTTCGGTCGCGTTTCTGCATTCTTTGATTGCTACTTTGAGCGCGATTTGAAGGCAGGTTTAATTAACGAAACCGACGCTCAGGAAATTATTGATGCCCTTGTTATGAAGCTTCGTATTGTGCGCTTCTTGCGTACTAAGGATTACGACGCAATCTTCTCTGGTGATCCTTACTGGGCAACTTGGTCCGATGCAGGCTTCAGCGAGGATGGTCGCACTTTCGTAACCAAGACTTCGTTCCGTTTGCTCAACACTTTGACTCTTGAGCATTTGGGACCTGGTCCTGAGCCAAATATCACTATTTTCTGGGATCCAAAGCTTCCAGAAGCTTATAAGCGTTTCTGCGCACGAATTTCTATCGACACTTCTGCAATCCAGTACGAGTCCGATAAAGACATTCGTGAGCACTGGGGTGACGACGCTGCTATTGCTTGCTGCGTTTCTCCAATGCGCGTCGGTAAGCAAATGCAGTTCTTCGCTGCTCGCGTGAACTCTGCAAAAGCTTTGCTTTACGCAATCAACGGCGGTCGCGATGAAATGACCGGTATGCAGGTTATTGATAAGGGTGTTATTGACCCAATCAAGCCAGAAGCTGACGGTACTCTCGACTACGAGAAAGTTAAGGCTAACTACGAGAAGGCTTTGGAATGGCTTTCCGAAACCTATATTGAGGCTTTGAATATCATCCACTACATGCACGATAAGTACGCTTACGAGTCCATCGAAATGGCTTTGCATGATAGGGAAGTCTATCGTACGCTTGGTTGCGGCATGTCCGGTTTGTCTATTGCTGCAGATTCCTTGGCTGCTTTGAAGTATGCAAAGGTTTACCCAATCTACAACAAGGATGCTAAGACCATTGAAGGCCACGAGTACGAGTACATTGAGGGCGGCGACGACGACTTAATCGTTGGCTACAAGACTGTTGGCGAGTTCCCAATTTACGGTAACGACGACGATCGTGCAGACGACTTAGCTAAGTGGGTTGTGAGCACTGTTATGGGTCAGGTAAAGCGTTTGCCTGTGTACCGTAATGCTGTACCAACTCAGTCCATTTTGACTATCACTTCTAACGTTGAGTATGGTAAGAACACTGGTTCCTTCCCATCTGGTCACAAGAAGGGTACTCCGTACGCTCCAGGCGCAAACCCAGAAAACGGCATGGATTCGCACGGCATGCTTCCTTCGATGTTCTCCGTTGGAAAGATTGATTACGATGATGCTCTTGACGGCATTTCGCTTACGAACACCATTACTCCTGATGGTTTAGGTCGTGACGAAGACGAGCGCATCAGCAATTTGGTTGGCATTTTGGATGCTGGCAACGGTCACGGTTTGTACCACGCGAACATCAACGTGTTGCGTAAGGAACAGCTTGAAGATGCTGTTGAGCACCCAGAAAAGTATCCGCATTTGACGGTTCGAGTTTCCGGCTACGCAGTGAACTTCGTGAAGCTCACTAAGGAGCAGCAGCTCGACGTTATTTCTCGTACATTCCACCAGGGTTCAGTTACTGACTGATTTGGTTGATTAGTAAACACCGCCGGGAGCGAGGCTAGTTTCGCTCCCGGCTTTTGTTAATTGCGTATATTATTTATTATTTATTTATAAATAGTTTGGAGGGCAGTTAGATGGCTGAAAACACAGCGTTTCGTACTACAACTCAGCATATGTTGAAGGAGTCAAAAGAGTATGCTCGCCAAACTTTAATGGGTGGTCTTTCTGGATTTGAGTCGCCAATTGGGCTGGATCGTAAAGATCGCTTGGTAGCTCTTAAAACTGGCGATATTGGATTTGTGCATTCGTGGGATATCAATACTTCTGTTGATGGACCTGGAACTCGTATGACAGTGTTTATGAGTGGCTGCCCGCTGCGCTGCCAGTATTGCCAGAATCCTGATACTTGGAAAATGCGCGACGGCAAGCCAGTCTACTTAGATGCGATGATTAAAAAAGTTGACCGTTATCAAAGTCTTTTTAAAGCAACAGGCGGCGGAATCACTTTTTCTGGCGGCGAGTCCATGATGCAACCAGCTTTTGTATCTAGAGTTTTTCGTGCTGCAAAAGAAATGGGCGTGCATACTTGCTTGGATACTTCTGGATTTTTGAATCGCAATTATACGGATGAAATGATTGAAGACATTGATCTTTGCCTTCTTGACGTTAAATCCGGAACTGAAGAAACGTATAAAAAAGTAACTGGCGGCTTACTTCAGCCAACTATTGACTTTGGTCAGCGATTGGCAAAGGCTGGTAAGAAGATTTGGGTGCGTTTTGTGCTCGTTCCAGGTTTGACAGACAGCGAAGAAAATGTTGAAAAAGTTGCTGAGATTTGTGATTCGTTTGGTGACGCTGTTGAGCATATTGACGTGCTTGGCTTCCATCAACTAGGCCGCCCAAAGTGGCATGAGCTTCGAATACCGTACCCTCTTGAGAATCAAAAAGGACCTTCTAGAGCGCTTAAAGAGCGGGTTGTAAACCAGTTCAAAGACCACGGTTTTGTAGTGTACTAGATTGTGTTTAGGCTGCGTTAACGATGTAATTGTAATCTAGTCGAGTTTTGCGTATTGTATTGTTTTTTTTTTTAAAGGATTTTGTATAATTACACAAACACCCTTTTTAGAGAAAGGATACGCAATGAAGCGCAGAATAGGTTGTTGGATTGCATTAGCTTTTGCATTTGCACTGGATATTTTTGTGCAGTGTAACGATCAGTATGGTTTTGCTACATCGCTTACTATTTTAGTTGTTTTGCCAATAATTTTGTTGCCAATAAATATCGTTGCAGCTTTCGATAAAAAACTTCTTATCGAAGTGCCAATAACATCTATTGCGATAGCTGTTATTACAGAAATTATTACTTTTTCAATAGACAAGTTCTCGAATTTAGGCTTATATGCTGGCTACGTTGTTCCAGCAGTTTTAATTTCGGCAATCGCATTTACTCTTACTAGATTCCTTAAAACTAAACTTGTTAAGCGCATAAATGACGAAATAGCAAACAATAAAACAGATTGATTACTTATTTTTGAATAGTCGTAGTTGTGTGCGAAAGTTGAAGCCGTGTTAAAAGATGCATAATCTATAACACGGCTTAAATATATCTTGCGCAACATTTTGCAAAAAGTACAGAATAAGATGCAAAAAGCGTAAGAATTTGGCTAAAGCATGCAATCGGGAGGCGTACTTGAACGAGGAACCAAAGCTTTTAAAAGAGCCTAGAGAAGGAGTTCCAGAAGTCATTGATACGCTTGAAGCATATAGAGAATATTGTAGCTTATTGGCAGCAGGTTCCGGTTCTTTAGCTGCAGATGCTGAGCGAGCTTCCGGTTTTAGATATGGTCATGAAGATTGGCTGATTCAGTTTAAACGCAAAGGTGCAGGAATCGGGTTACTGGATCCAATAGAACTTACAAAACTTGGAGCTGATTGGAACGAATTTAACGAGGCAGTAGGAGATGCGCCTTGGATTATCCACGATTCGATGCAAGATTTGCCAGGATTTTTCGATATTGGTTTGCGTCCTCGTGCTTTATTCGATACCGAGATTGCAGCTAAATTACTTGGTAGAAAGCGCTTTGGTTTAAGCTCTGTAACTGAATATTATTTGGGTTTGACGCTCGCAAAAGAACATTCTGCAGCGGACTGGTCTTACCGCCCACTTCCTAGGGATTGGCGAAATTACGCAGCTTTAGATGTTGAATTGTTAATCGAATTAGAAGAAGTAATGCGTGCGGAACTAAAGAAACAAGGTAAACTTTCTTGGGCGGAAGAAGAATTTAAACACTTACTCAGTAAGGGTGCACAAAAGAAAGCTCCGCATCCGCGTCCATGGCTTAAAATATCGCATATAAGTGTGCTTATGCACGATCGTGTTGGTTTAGTTATTGCGAAAGCATTGTGGCAAAAGCGAGATGCTTTAGCGCGTGAATATGATATTGCGCCAACTCTGCTACTTTCTGATGCTGCGATTATTGAAGCTGGTAAGCGTAAACCTAGTAATGCGCGCGCGTTTCGTGCTATTCGTTCTTTGAATGAGCGAGTGCGAATGCACACTGGCAGTGAGCAAGACAAAATGTTCGAGCGTTACGCTCCAATTCAGCGCAAAATTAAACCATCTATTTGGAAAAACGTTATAGAGAATGCTATTTTGCGCGCTAAATCTGGTGAAACAGCTATGGATGATGTGCATCCAGTATTACCGAATGGAGCTATTCAACTTAATTCGCGCGAATCTCGTAAAACGAGCGTACTTAAATCAACAGATACTGACGAGTCACAAGGTTCTAACGATTGTCAGGATTGCCATGATTCATCAGATTCGCAGTATTTACAGGATATGCAAGATTCCCAAAGCGCTCCTAGATCTATGAAATATTGGCGAGAACATCACCCTAAGCGTTACGAGCGTTTACAAAGAGTAAAAGCTGAGTTAAATCAAATTTCTGAATACACTCATACTCCTGCAGAAATTATTATCAAACCACAGATTATTCGTAATCTTTGCTGGCATGATGATGCGCAAGATATTGATGTTAAAACATTCCTAAGTGAGCATGGTGCTCGAGATTGGCAAACCCGATTGGTAGCTGAGTCCGTAACTCGCGCTATCATGTAACGGTTGTGCCATACGGCAGAAGCTAGAAAAAACGTAATTTCAGGAGCGCAAGCGTGAAAATCAGCGTCAGGAATCTTGAGCCAACTAAGGTTAAGCTCACCATTACCGCAGATCTCGAAGACTTCAAGCCATTTTTGGAAGAAGCTCGTAAGGAGATTGCTAAGCAAATTAACGTGCCAGGTTTCCGTAAGGGACATGTGCCAGGCAAGATTGTAGATCAGCGCGTCGGTTTCGCAGCTGTTGCCGGCGAAGCCGTAAATTCCGCTGTACCAGAGCTTTATTCTAAGGCTTTGGAAGAAAAGAAGATTCGCCCAATGGATCAGCCAGAATTTGACGTTCAGGAAGTTCCAACGTCGACTGATGCAGATGCAAGTCTTAAGTTTGTAGCAACAGTTGAGCGTCGTCCAGATTTCAAGTTGAACAAGTTCAAGGGCGTTGAGATTGAAGTTGAGAAGCCAAAGGTTTCCGACAAGGATGTCAAGGAGCGCTTGGAAAGCCTCCGTCAGCGTTTTGCTACTTTGGTTGGTGTTGACCGTCCTGCAGCTAAGGGTGATTACACTAACATTGATTTGGAAGCTCGTATCGATGACGAAGTAGTTGATGCGCAAGAGGGCGTAAGCTACGAAATCGGTTCCGGTGTGTTGCTTGACGGTTTGGATGAGGCTTTGGATAGCCTTTCTGCCGGTGAAGAAACCACCTTTGAGGGTACTCTCGAGTCCGGTAAGCATAAGGGCGAGAAGGCTCAGATCAAGGTTAAGGTTAATTCCGTAAAGACTCAGGAATTGCCAGAGCTTGATGATGATTTTGCTCAGGAAGCTTCTGAGTTTGATACTTTGAAGGATTTGAAGGCAGATATTCGCAAGGCTTGCGAGCAGGCTGCTGAAGGTCGTCAGGCAACTAATGCCCGTGACGCATTCCTTGTTAAGCTTCAAGAAGAAGTTGAAATTCCTGTGCCAAAGGGCGTTTTGGACAAGGCTGTTTCAGAGCATTTGAAGGGCATGACCCCTGATCCTGAAAAAGCTACCAAGAAGCAGAAGGATGAAGCTCAGCAGGCTGCTGAGAAGGAACTTCGCGACCAGATGGTTCTTGACGCTTTGGCTGAACAGATGGATGTGACTGTTTCCCAGGCTGACGTCACCAACTTCTTGGTTTCTGTTGCTCAGCAGTACGGCATGGATCCAAACCAGTTCATTAACGCAATCGTTAACAACGGTCAGCTTGGTTCTGCCGTGCAGGAAGTTGCTCGTTCTAAGGGCTTGCTTGCTGGTATGCGTGCTGTAAAGTTCGTTTCCGGCGGAGAAGCTCTTGACTTGAGTGCATTCTTGTCTGAGGATGATGACGAAGACGAAAGCGTGAAGGCTGCTTCTGCTGCTGCAGAAGTTGCTGACGAACTTTCTAAGTAGTATTTTTCAAGCAAGAAAAAAAGTTTATACTTTCTCATATTTGCTAAAAACCCAGGGCTTTTGCTCTGGGTTTTTGTGTTGTTGTTATACTTTAAAGAAAGTGAAAAACAAATAAAATGAAAAACAAATAACGTAAGGAAGGCTGCTGCTAATGGAAAAACGCAATTTGCAAATGGTAGACAGTAAAAAACCTGGTAAGTGTTTGAACTATGTTTTTACATGTTTACGATTAAGTCTTATTGCTTTTTTTGTTGCAGTTATGGCTGGAGTTGGTGCAATATTATTAACTCTGTTACTACATGCTGTGCAAAATGTAATGTTCGGATTTTCAGAATCTGCTCTTAAACCTTCGCCAGTTGGATTGCCAGTATTGCATTATGTTGCTGTTGTATTAATTGTGATGTCTGTTGCTGCAATTATTTGGATGTGGTTATGGACAAAATCTTCTAATCGTATTGTCGATATAGCTCATGCTGTTAGTGGCCAATCGATGCCATTTAATACGACGATTATCCATGTATGTTTACAAATTTTTATAGTTGCTTCTGGCGCAAGTTTAGGTAGAGAAGTTGCGCCTCGAGAATTGGCTGCAATGCTTACTCAGAAGTTACTCTGCTTTATTCGAGTCAGTGAATTTCAAGCTCGCGTTTTGGTTGCAAGTGCTGCTGGTGCTGGTTTAGCTGGAGTTTATCGCGCTCCAATAGCGGGTGCGATTATGGCACTAGGTTTGGTTGCAATTCCACGTTTTTCTCACGAATCGAAATCTTCTTTAAAGCGTTTGAAATGGTATTGGCTTATACAAAAATTTAGTATTTTTGCTATTGCGTTATGTATAAGTGAAATTGCATCATTGACTACTATTTTTGTGCTTGGGGATGAACCTTACTATTGTTTGCCAAGTCTTAATGACATCCATATTGTCAACACTACTGTGTTGCTACTTGCAATTATAGTTGGCATTGCTTGCGGTATTGTTGGCACTCTTTTCCATAAGATGATTCGTTGGGCTCGCTCTAAGTGTGCTCGCAATTACCAAATTTTATATTTTTTGCCATTAATGGGCTTAGTAACGGGATTAGTTGCATCGTGGAATCCAGCAATTATGGGCAATGGCAGAGCTTTAGCACAATACGCATATAATATTGCAAAAACAAGTATTGCAATTGACAAAAACTCTTTGGTAACTTTGCTTCTACTATTTGTTGCAAAAATAATTTTAACAAGTTGCACTCTTCGAGCTGGCGCAAGTGGTGGTGTGCTTCAGCCGAGTATGTCGTCTGGAGCTTGCGTAGGGCTGATCGTAGGTTTTATAAGTATGAACATTCCAGTTGTTGGTGGCATGCTATCAAGTCAGCCAAAAATATTGGTAATAGCTGCTATTTTTGGTGCTGCAAGTTTGCTAACTGCAAGCCGAAAGTCATTGTGGTTTGCGCTTTTCTTGGTAGCACAATTAGTGAATGTGCCTATGATTATGATTATTCCGATGGCTGTTTCTTGTGCTGTATCTAGAAGCATAGCGATAATACCAAAAATTTTTATGCGCAAATAATGTTTGAATTTTTAGTATGGAAAATACAATATGTGCAAAATAAATGCGCCTATGCTAGTTCAGTATTAGCAAAGGCGCATTTGTTATTAGTAAATATTTTTTAGTTATGTTGGTTATTTTAGTTATTTTTTAATTAATTATTAGAACTGAATTCTTTATCTGCGATAAAAGTTCCATCATCGTTTGAGAAGGAGAAATGTATGCGTATTGGTGCAATAATTTTTTCTTTCATTTCATCCGATGCTGATTGTGGCATCAAGTTCGAGAGGCTATCGCCGTATGTTTGCATTCCAGTCTTTAACGCTGTAATTTCTAAATCAGATAGGTGCCTTTTGAACTTTGCATTTATATTGAGCTGATCACCTTTAGTGTCAAACGTTATGTTGAATGGTGAGCTGCTAGTGGCATCATTAAATCCATTAGTGAGTTTTTTAGCTTCTTCTGGATGGCAATGTACGTATTCTTCAATATTTGCGCTTTTTGGTGCAGCGCAATTGTAATGCGGTTTAAGATTAGTTGAAATTACGTAGCCACCTACTGCAACTATTGCTACTACTATGACAACAATAAGCCAAATGTATTTTGACTTATGAGCACTTGTATTTGTTGCATTTGGATAAGCGTTTGCAGGATAGTTGTTGACTGGTTGTTGATTATTCTGATATAAGTTTGGTTGGTAACCATTATTTGGATTTACATTATTAGGGTAATTATTGTTCTGGTATCCGTTATTTGGGTATCCGTTGTTCTGGTACCCATTGTTTCCATAACCATTGTTTGGGTATCCGTTATTTGGATTTACATTATTTGGGTATGTATTATTTTGGTAACCATTATTTGGATACTCGTTATTTGGCATCGGAGCAGGCGAGTAGTTGTTGTCTGGCAATTGGTTAGGATCCATAATTACTCCTTATAATGAATTGATAATCCAATAAAAATATACTCAATAATGCATACTAACGTGAGGTAATAAGTAAAAATTACATCTGTTGATATGAATAAAATTTTAGAAATTTGGCGTAAAACATTCAATTCAAATCATATTCGCAATATTTTCTATGCGGTCATGCGCACAATGTAGTGTAGAAATAATTACGTGGTAACAAGGAGATATAGTGACTGAGCTTTTTACAGCTTCTCCTGTGATGGAACAGGCTGAAGCGCCTACATCAACTGATTCTATTTTTAATCGGTTGCTAAAAGATCGCATTATTTGGTTGGGATCTGAAGTAAAAGACGAGAATGCCAATGTTATTTGCGCGCAAATGTTAATGCTTGCTGCGGAAGATCCTAAGAAGGATATTTGGTTGTATATTAATTCGCCTGGAGGTTCAATTACTGCTGGTATGGCAATTTACGATACTATGCAATTAATTGAGCCAGATGTTGCAACTATTGCTGTTGGCATGGCTGCATCTATGGGTCAGTTCTTGCTTAGTTCTGGCACTCCTGGTAAGCGTTATATTACCTCACATGCTCGTGTGCTTATGCATCAACCTTCTGGCGGTGTCGGTGGCACTGCTACGGATGTGCGAATTAACGCAGAGCTTATTATGGATATGAAAAAAACGCTTTCTGAATTGACTGCAAAGCAGACTGGTCATACGGTAGAGGAAATTTACCGAGATAACGAATACGATCACTGGTTTACAGCTCAGCAAGCTTTGGAGTATGGTTTCGTAGATAAAATTGTGACCACTCCTGCTTCTATGCGCGGTGAGGAGTAATTATGGCAAGTGAAGAAGCAAAGTTTGTTGCGCGTGCTGAGCGTTTAGCTGGTTTTGGCGGCGTTACTTCTGCTCAGCGCATTACTAATCGTTACGTGTTGCCTCAATTTGGCGAGCAAACTCCATATGGCATGAAAACGCAAGATCCTTACACTAAGCTGTTTGAAGATCGCATTATTTTCATGGGTGTGCAAGTAGATGACACTTCTGCTGACGACATTATGGCTCAGTTGCTTGTTTTAGAAAGCATGGATTCTGATCGCGATGTGATGATGTACATTAATTCACCTGGCGGTTCGATGACTGCTATGACTGCGATTTATGACACAATGCAATACATTAATCCAGATGTTCAAACTGTTTGCTTAGGTCAGGCTGCTTCTGCTGCTGCTATTATTCTTGCTGCTGGAGCTGCTGGTAAGCGCATGATTTTGCCAAATGCTCGTGTGCTTATCCATCAGCCTGCAATGGGTCAAGATTTTGGTAAAGCTACTGAAATTGAGCTTCAAGCTAAGGAAATGTTGCGTTTGCGTTCTTGGTTAGAATCAACTCTTGCAAAGCATACTGGTCAAGATATTGAGCGCATCCGTAAAGATATTGAAGTGGATACTATTTTGACTGCTCCAGAAGCTAAAGCTTATGGAATGGTTGACGAAGTGCTTGAGCGCAGAGCATAATTCAATCTTTACAACTTAGCGAGTATTTATCAATTCTTGCATTTCTTAACAACAAACCCCGGTCGACACGCCGGGGTTTGTGTTTTAGCGCGGATGGTTGTATATTAGTCAAGTTGCCGGAAACAAGGACATGGTTCTTGAGGCTGGAAACATGCGCCAGTAGCCCAACGGATTAGAGCATCTGACTACGGATCAGAAGGTTGCAGGTTCGAATCCTGTCTGGCGCACAAACAAAACGCGAAGCTTTTGCTCCGCGTTTTTTTTTTTAATTCGTATGCAACTCGCTCGGTTTATGCCTCTCAGTTATACTTAAAAGTGCGAATCACATATTTTGCACTATAAAACGTTATAAACGTTATAAATGCATTTAGTGGAGGAAATATTTACAATATGATACGACGCAGTTGGAGAGTAGCACGCAAGATAGCAAATAATGAGCGAATTTCTGGCTTAATTATGCTTGGTTTCGCTCTTACCGGCTTATTGCTTGCAAATATTCCTTTAACCGCACCAATATTTGAAGCCGTATCGCATACTCATGTAGGCATTCCGTGGACGAATATACACATGTCGATTGGTCACTGGGTACAAGATGGCGTGCTTACTATTTTCTTCCTTTCGGTTGGTTTAGATTTAAAACATGAGCTTATTGCTGGTTCGCTTTCTGACCCTCGCGCAGCTGCAATGCCAATGATTTGTGCTGTTGGTGGAATGATTGTGCCTCCTTTGCTGTTTGTTGCTACAGTAACTGTATTTTCTGAATTGCATGCTGGGCAGGAGATTATGCGTCTTACTTCTGGCGCTTTACCTTCGCTTGATATGGTTCGTGACGGGTGGGCAATACCTACAGCAACGGATATAGCTTTCTCTCTTGCTGTTCTTGCTTTATTTGCAAAAACTTTGCCACACGCTTTGCGCGCATTTCTTATGACTCTTGCTACAGTAGACGATTTGCTTGGAATAGCACTTATTGCTGTCTTCTTCTCGTCTCTTAACGCATGGTATTGGTTTGCTGGAGTAATTGCTTGCGGTTTGGTTTGGACTACTTTAGTGCGTTTGAAGCGCGTTCCATGGCCGTTGGTTGCAATAGTAGGAATTATGGCTTGGATTATGATGTATGAAGCTGGCGTGCATCCAACTTTAGCTGGAGTAATGGTGGGTTTGCTAACTCCGGCGCATTTAGTTCATGGTGAAAAAACGCTTCGGGCTGAACGCTATCGTGAAAAAATTCAGCCTGTTTCTGCGTTATTGGCTCTTCCAATTTTCGCTCTTTTCGCTACAGGAGTGCATTTTGAAACATTGACTTGGGAGTTGTTCTTCTCGCCAATTTTGATTGCCATCACTATTGCTCTTGTTGTTGGTAAACCTGTTGGAATTATGGCAACTGCTTGGATATCAAAGCGTGTTCTAGGTTTGAAAGTTCCTGATGGTCTTCGCGTAGTAGACTTAATGCCTACAGCATGTGCGTGTGGAATTGGTTTCACTGTTTCTCTTCTTATTGCCTCGCTTGCGTATTCTGACGCAGATTTGTCCGCTGAAGCACGTTTTGGCGTTCTTGTTGCTTCTATTATTGCTGCAGGAGTTTCTGGCTTCTTACTTTCTATGCAAGCAAAGCATATGGAAGAAGAATTAGATGAAGTTGAAGACTAGTTTTAATTATTATTTTCAATATATTTGAAAGTAAATTTCTAGGAGAAATCATGTTTAATAGTAAAGAAGATTTTTCAGTAGATGTTCCACCTTGGAATAACACGTATCATCGTGGTTCTGTTGTGATGCGCGGTTCTATGATTCCTAAGGAGAGCACTACAGAGACGCTTCTTCGTAACGATAACAATCAGCAGCTTGTTTCTGGAGTTGGTGTAGAAGTAGATAAGAGATGGGATTGGCGTAGCGCGGATCCATGGCGTGCGCTTCGTATTCAAGCTGAGTTTGTTGATGGTTTTGACGCGCTCGCATCGTTAGGTAAAGCTGTTAGTATTTTTGGTTCTGCTCGAATAAAAGAAGATGATCCTGAGTATTCTTTAGCTCGTACTATGGGTTCAGAGCTTGTAAAACGCGGTTTTGCTGTTATTACAGGTGGCGGTCCTGGAATTATGGAAGCTGCAAACCGTGGAGCTGCAGAAGCTGGTGGTACGTCTGTAGGATTGGGGATTGAGCTTCCTCATGAGCAGGGTTTGAATAAGTGGATTAATCTTGGCATGCAATTTCGGTATTTTTTCGTGCGTAAAACAATGTTTATGAAGTATTCTTCTGGAATTATTGTGTGCCCTGGCGGTTTTGGCACGATGGATGAAATGTTTGAAGCTTTGACTTTAGTGCAAACGCATAAAGTTGCGCGCGTGCCTGTTGTTCTTTTCGGTACTTCGTATTGGAATGGTTTGATTGACTGGCTGAAGTCTACAGTAACTCAACGAGGTTTTATTTCTTCACTCGATCCGCACTTATTTGCTGTCACAGACGACCCAATAGAGGCAGTGCGCATAGCATCTGGAATTGAATAATCTAAGAGTTTTTGCGCTCGTTTACAAGCGTTGTAAGCTGCCAAATTTCTTCGCCAATATCAATTCCGCGAGGGCACTGTCTTGAACATGCTCTAACTGACTGGCATGCGCTAATACCGTCACTGCTGTCTATTAGATCAAGGCGATGCTCTGTTGCATTGTCTCTGGAATCGTAAATAAAACGAGCCGCGTTAACCAATGCTGCAGGCCCAATAAAGGCTTCTCCGCCTGCATAAATTGGGCAAATTCCTTCGCAAGCACCGCACATAATGCAATTGCTCAAAAGCTCAAATTTTTTAAGTTCCTCAGGATGTTGCAAAAACTCAATAAGCTGGAGTTTCCCTTCAGTATTTCTCGTAGAAACGTTAGATGCCTGCAAATAAGGTTCTAAGCGTTTTATTTGCGAAATCATAGGCGAAATATCGCAAATAAGATCTCGTTGAACTGCAAATCCTGAAAGTGGAGCAAGCTCAATAACACCAAAAGTGCCATTTTGCAAAGTGGTAGTCTCTTTAGATTTTTGCTGTAAAGTTGGCGATTTTGTCGACTGTGAGGAGCTGCTAGTAGTGCCAGTTTTTCTAAAGCCTCGAGATTGCACGCTATTTGTGCTTTCAGGACGTGCGTTTGCACCAATAGTTGCACTGCATAGTAAGGTTGGCATGCCATTTACGTTTGCAGCGTCGGAACCGCAAACGCCGTGACCGCATGAGTAGCGGAAAGCTAAAGTTGGGTCGATTGTGCGTTTAATAGTCAGTAAACAGTCAAGAATAGTGTCAGTAGAATGAACGCGTAAACTGTAATCTTGAACCCAATGCTTACCTTGAATTCGTTTTGGAGAAGATTCGTAAGATTCACCGGATTCACTAGATATTCTGGATTCACTAGATTCGGAAGAATTATTTATGTTATTTTCTGAAGAATCTAGTTTTGCGAAAGGATTACTGCGCTTTCTGCGCGCAAAAGGACTTTCTCTGCGCTTGCGCTCTGTCTGTTTACTGTTTGCATCATCTTCAGATTTATTACATGGAGTAAAGCGTGAAATACGCAAAGTAACAAGCGCAGTGTTATCACCAAGCTCATTACTCATTGCAAACCTCCAATACGTACTGTTCTAGTTTGCCACAATACTTGCACAGAAACATTTTTTAGTACTTGGCGCATCCTCACGTTAGGCTTGAACTATGACTGACGCTTTATTTTTGCTTGATACTGATCACGATAATGCTCCTGTGCTTGCAGAAGGAATCGAAGAAGGGTGGACGATTGCGCTTCCATCTCAAGTAAAACGTCACGCTATATCTGCCATGCGACTATTAGAAGGCGATGCTTTGCAACTTTCTGACGGCAAAGGCTTGCGCATTCATGCAAAGGTGACGGATGTTGAAAATGGCTTAGTTCGTGTAGAAGCGTTTACTAGGGAAGCTCCGCGAATGACTAGACTTGCACTTGTTCAAGCTTTGGCAAAAACAGGGCACGATGAGCAAGCAATTGATATGGCTACGCAAATTGGCGTGGATGAAGTAATCCCTTGGTGCGCGGATCGTTCAATTGCAAAGTGGAAACCTGGTCGCACAGATAAGCGTTGGAGCCAAGTTTTACAGTCTGCTACAGAGCAATCTCGTCGCGCATGGATGCCTGAACTTCAAGAATGTGTTTCGAGCAAGCAAATAGTTGCAATATGTAGGCGTGCGTGCGTTTACGGAAATCTCGTAATTGTATTGCATCAAGACGCAACTGATTGCTGGAATCAAATAGAACAAGCAGTAAATACTCTTAGCGAGCGCTGTTTGGAGGATGGTAAAGAGCGTACTATTTACGTTTTAGTTGGGCCAGAAGGTGGTATTAGTGACGATGAAGTGTCAATGTTTATTGATGCTGGTGCTAAAAGCTGCGTTTTAGGCAGTAATATTCTTCGCGCATCTACTGCAGGACCTGTAGCTCTTTCTCTTCTTTCGCGTGATTTAGGACGTTACGAATAATCGCATAAATCGTATCTAAAAGTGCTCATAATTGTGTAAAATAATAGGAAGAGTGTCGATTGCTTTTGGCTTAAGGCATTGATTTCATTTAGTAGCAAATAGGGGAGAAACCATGAGTGATATTACTTACAATACTGATGCTGATTGCATTTTTTGTAAAATTGTTGCTGGAGAAATACCGAGCAGCAGAGTTTATGAAGACGATTCGGTAGTTGCTTTTAAAGATATTAATCCTCAAGCAAAAGTGCATGTGCTGATTGTGCCGCGCAATCACTATAAGAATGTTGCTGAGCTTGCTAGTAAAGCTCCTGAAACTTTGGCCCATATTGCTGGTGTCGCACAAAAAATTGCTGATGATGAATTCAACGGTGATTATCGACTCGTATTTAATACTGGTATTGATGCTGGTCAAACAGTGTTTCATGTTCATGCTCATGTATTAACTGGCGAAAAACTTGTAGAAGGTAGCTTGTAAATCGTGACGAAAAGTACTACGCGTTTTGTGCAAATTCCTAGCGAATTAAGCTCGGTTGCAGTTTTAGGTGCTGCAGATGCTGGTTTGCGTGAGGTGGAACATGCTTTTCCAGAAGCAGATATTACTGTGCGAGGCAAAGATGTTCAAATTGTTGCTCGTTCAGCTAGAGCAGATGAAGATGCAGCTAAAGCTGAGTATGCGTTTAGGCGCATGATTGATGCAGCTTACGAACAACCTATGGATGCATACGAAGTAAGACGCATGCTTGAGCGTGATATTTTGCATAACGATGAACACAATGTGCGCATAAACCGTATCGGTCATGATGGTGGAGTGCTTGTAAATAGTATTATTTCTTCATCCTATGCAATTAATAATCCTGTTTCGCGCGCTGAAAATGAGTTTTCAAGAGATTCAAGTGAGCTGTTGCCTTCTAGCGAAGAAGCGCATCGCCGTGCTATGAGCAGAAGAGCTCGAATGAGTAAAGGCGTGATCACGTTTGCTGGAGGAAATCCTGTTCGTGCAAAAACTGCTGGGCAAACAGCGTACGTGCAAGCAATGGATTGCAATATTGTAACGTTTGGAATTGGTCCTGCTGGTACTGGAAAAACGTATTTAGCAGTTGCTAAAGCTGTTCGTGCATTGGAAGATGGGAGAGTTCGCAGAATTGTTCTTACTCGTCCTGCTGTTGAAGCTGGCGAAAACTTAGGATTCTTGCCTGGCACTTTAAACGATAAAGTTGATCCATATTTGCGCCCACTCTATGATGCGCTTTCTGATATGCTTGGATCTGCACAACTAAAACGCTATCTTGACGAGAATGTTGTTGAAGTTGCTCCTCTTGCTTATATGCGAGGTCGCACATTAAACGATGCTTTTGTTATTCTTGATGAAGCGCAAAATGCGACTGTTCAGCAATTAAAAATGTTCCTAACTCGACTCGGTTTTAATACAACCATGGTGATTACAGGAGATAGCACGCAGGTTGATTTAGCAGTTGTGCGTTCCGGTCTTGTTTCTATTGAGAAGATTTTGGGCGAAGTTAAAGATATTGCTTTTGTGCATTTGCAAGCAGAAGACGTTGTGCGTCATGCTTTAGTTGGTCGTATTGTGGAAGCATACGAAAATTACGATGCAATGCTTGAGCGTAAAAAACGTGAACGTACTAAAGAATCTACTGAGAGGAATAACGGATAAATCATGAGCATTGAAGTCATGAATGAAACAGTGTGGAATATTGACGCTAAAATCTTCTCAGATCTTGGAATGTGGGTTCTTCAACAAATGAAAGTAAGTACGCATTCGGATTTATCGATTACTTTTGTTGATCCAGAGCCAATTGCCTGTTTGCATGAACGTTGGATGAACCTAGAAGGCCCAACGGATGTTATGAGTTTCCCAATGGACGAGCTTACTCCTGGAAGCGATGAAAAAGTTTCTGAAGGAATGCTTGGCGACTTGGTGATTTGCCCATGGGTTGCTCAGCAGCAGGCGCTCGCAGCTGGGCATAGTACTATGGAAGAAATGTTGTTACTAACTATTCACGGCATTTTGCATCTGCTTGGCTACGATCACACTACTCCGGAAGAAGAAAAGCAAATGTTTGGTTTGCAACGTCAACTAATGCTTACTTTTTTCGCTGCTCGATCTGGAGAATTGTACGATGCAACTTTGCCAGAAGGTGCAGTAAACGAGCTTGAGCGTTACGATGCTGAGCATGAAGCGAGTAGTGTCAAAAATAAAAATAAAAAACAGCATTAAAGCGCATTAAGAGCATAATTATGGAATATATTAAGCAAATATTTTCTAGCATATCAGTTCCGCAATTGCCGTTGCATATCTGGATTGGCTTAGCCGCATTGCTTGTGCTGGCAATACTGCTTGTATGGCTTTCTCTTGCGATGGCTGCTGCAGAAGGGGCAGTGCCTAGAGTTACTCGTGCAAGCTTAAATAATCTTATGATTGAAGCACAAACGCATGATGATGAAACTAGTGCCATAGTGCGTATGCGTCGAATTGCTAGAATCCATCGTGTAAAAAAACTGATTGCTGACCGTTATACAACTTCTGGAGCATGCGCTTTTGTGCGTGTGCTATGTAACGTTTTAGATGGAGTTTTGTTTGCTTCTTTAGCTGCATTTTTCGGCTCGCCTTTATGGGTAACTCTTATTATTGGTGTTGTTGTTTCAGTAGCTGTAGCTGTGATTTCTATTCTTGTTCGTCCACGTTCAGTTGGTGCGGCTCAACCTGTAGCAAAGTTGATGCGACTTTCTCGCATTGTGTCTATTGCTATTGCGATTAATCCTTTAGTGCATATTGCTAGCGATGTTGACGTCACTTCTAGGAAAAAGCATGTTGATCTTTCAGATGATGAAGCTTTGGAAGATATTCAGCTAGATCAAGCAAAGGCGAGTATTGATCGACTTGTTGAAGCGAATGATTTCGATCCGGAAGTGTCGGAAATGATGCGCAATGTGCTCACGCTTTCAGATACTTTGACTCGCGAAATAATGGTACCTAGAACCGATATGATTTGCGTAAAAAGTGACGAAACGCTGGAAAATTTCCTTAAATTATGCTCTCGTTCAGGATTTTCTCGAGTTCCCGTTATTGGAGATTCTGTAGATGATTTAGTAGGTGTTGCTTATTTGAAGGATGCTGTACGCGCTACTGTGTTTAATCCTGCAGCATCTTCTAGAGCAGTTGAAACAATTAGCCGAGACCCTATGCTTGTTCCTGAGTCGAAGCCGGTTGACGATTTATTCCATGAAATGCAACGAATTCGCCAGCATGTGGCAGTAGTGGTTGACGAATACGGCGGTATTGCAGGCTTGGTTACTATTGAGGATGCTATTGAGCAAATTGTTGGCGAGTTGGAAGATGAGCACGATCGCACTCAGCATGCAGATCCAGAAGAAATACGTGACGGCGTGTGGAAGATGCCTGCTCGAACGTCAATCGCAGATTTGGAAGATATTTTTGAAGTTCATATTGACGAAGACGATGTGGATACTGTGTTTGGTTTGCTTACGAAGTTGATTGGTAATGTGCCGATTGTTGGTTCCAGCGCTGTTACAAGAGGACTAAAATTAACTGCTGTAGATTCAGCTGGTAGGCGAAAGAAAGTATCTACTATTTTAGTAGAACGAGATGCACAAGTTTTGGAAGAGTCTAAGGATTCTAAGGATAATCAAAATGACATTAGCTCTTCCGAAAAATCTGCTGAAAGCAAACAAACCAATGCTTTGAAGCAAGCTAGTACTATGAAACAAACGAATATGCTGAAATAAAGAACTGGACGGTAAGAATAACGTGAATAATATTAACAACTTCGACGACACTGATGACTTCGACGACGAGATGTTTGCAAATCTAGACGCTTCAACTCGCGCAACGATTTCTACTCCTGATTTTCACGGTTATCGTTCCGGTTTCGTAGCTGTAGTTGGTAGACCAAACGTTGGTAAGTCTACGCTTATGAATGCTCTTATTGGTACGCAAATTGCTATTGCGTCGTCTCGTCCGGAAACTACGCGTAAAGCTATTCGAGGGATTGTTACTACCGATAATGCACAAATGGTGTTGGTTGATACTCCAGGTATTCACCGTCCTCGTACGCTTCTTGGTCAGCGTTTGAACGATATTGTTGACGAGTCACTTTCAGATGTTGACGCGATTGCATTTTTGCTTCCAGCAGACCAGGAGATTGGTCCTGGGGATAGGCGAATTCTGAGTCGACTTCGTTCTGATTTTGCTAAAAAAGATGAGAAGGGCAATTGGACTTGGAAAGTTCCGCTTATCGGTATTGTTACGAAAATTGATACGCTTAGCCGCAGCGAGTTAGTTGAGCATTTGCTTCAAATACAACAGTTTGCTGATTTTACGGATATCGTGCCGGTTAGTGCGTTGGAACGCGACAATGTTGACGAAGTTAAGAATGTTTTGATTCAAAACTTGCCTGAAGGTCCGCAAATGTATCCGGCGGATCAGCTTAGTGAGGAAAGCCCAGAAAGCATGATTTCGGAGCTTATTCGCGGCGCATTTTTGGAAGAGTTGGACGACGAGTTGCCTCATTCTTTAGCTGTTGTAGTTGACGATATTGTGTATCCGGGCGGTGGAGAGGATACTCAATACGACGACAATAAAGCGCATGTGCTTGTATCTGTTTATGTTGAGCGTGATTCTCAAAAGCCGATTATTATTGGCCATCGTGCGGAGCATTTAGTGCGCGTAAAGAAGCGTTTGCGCACGGCTGTAAATCGTATTACTGGCACAAAAGCTGTGCTTGAATTGCATGTGAAGGTTGCAAAAGGATGGCAGAGCGATCCTAAGAAGCTTGAGCGTTTGGGGTTCTAGTAGAGCATATTTACTTATTTTGTGACAATCTACTTAATAAGTAATAATGGTTTCTGTGGAAGTGATTATGAGAGTAACCTTACTCAAGTTGAAAACACAATTCTTTGCAAATAAGTTGTAATAAAAAGTGACGCAACGGTGAATGCCGCTGCGTCACTTCATTTTTGTTTGTTAATTAGATTTCAGCTTCTTACAGAAGTGTGTCAGGATCAACTACAGGGGTATCCGTAGTGCTAGATGCAGGTAAAGTAGTTGAAGCGTTGGAGCCGTTTAAGTCTCCGAAGTTGAAGTCTCCCAAGCTAGAGTCTCCGATGTTGGTTCCGCTGAAGTCGGTGGTGTTGCTTAAGCCGAAGTTGAAGTCTCCGATGTTGGTTCCGCTGAAGTCGGTGGTGTTGCTTAAGCCGAAGTTGAAGTCTCCGATGTTGGTTCCGCTGAAGTCGGTGGTGTTGCCTAAGCCGAAGTTGAAGTCTCCTAAGCCGAAGTTAGAAGAATTGATATCTCCTACACCAATATTGTAATCGGAATGGCTAAAGCTTGGATATTCTTCTGGAATATTGATATTTGGCATAACATCTGGTGTAACAGTATGATCTACTTCAGGATCTGACGGCACGGTGTGGTCAGGAACTGACGGCACCGTGTGGTCAGGAACTGACGGTGTTGGTGTTTGGCTGGAAGATCCACCATTACCATTGATGTACCTGTCAATAAGTTGTTTGTATTGTTCGATTGTGAAAGGAGCGCTTTCTGTTGAAGCATCCCATGCTGCAATGCTACCGTACTCATTACTAATGTTTCCAGTAGTGAATCCCATTGAACCAAGTGAGCCGTTAATGAAGTTCAAATAGTGACCAACTTCGCCTTCTGGAGCCTCTTGTCCACGTGACTTGTATTCGTCGTAAACTTTCTTTTCGTCTGTAATCCACTGCTTCATTGCGCCAGTCATTGTTTCAGGTGTTGTGCCACCGGTGTATGAACCATCGCCGTAATCAGCCCAAGCCAAATTTTCATAAGTATTATAGTGACGAGCATGACCGATGTAGTTTGCAGAATAGAATGCATCGTTAATTGCATCAGCGGTTAATTGGAGGCTTACGCCCATAGGACTTAATCCTATGCTTTGGCGATAAGCATTAATTGCTTGCATATAAGATATTGCTTTGCTTAAGCGAGAAAGAGAATCTGGGTAAATATCTCCTTTTCCTAAAGTCACCTTTGAGTCGTACCAGCTTGGCTTATTTAATTGTCCGGTCAAAGTTTCGTAAGCTTTGCGAGCATCTTCGCGCTGTGCCGCAGTAAGAGAAGGATCGTTCATTGCAAATCTAAAAAGACCTGCGGCAGTCTTTTCTACACTGCTTTGTGAAGTTGTTGCGCCTTTTGTTAGTGGAGCTGATGCTACATTGTAAGTGACTTTATTGTTAGGAATGAGAACAGTAGGTTGTTTTAAATCAGTTTCGTTTGCATATGCACTATTGGCAGTAACTGCAAACATTGAGATAGAAGCCCCAGTTAAAATTACCGCTACGCTTGCGGCAGTAAGTTTCTTAGAAAAAGTATTTGAATAAACTTTTCTTTCAGATTTTATAGTTTTGTTTTTATTCATAATTGTTCTCTTTCTTGTAGGAAAAATTCCCTTGCACGCATAATTTTAATAAGTATGTGAAACATTTTAAATGTGTATTTTTTATGCAATTTACCCCGCATTTGTAGAGTTAAATATATTAACTTTCCAAATACGGGGTAAATTGTGTGCGTTCAGCTGAGTTAATTTAAACAAACTACTTTTTGCGCGTCGTATACATTTGTGTATTAAGTAAAGTAGTGTAGCGCTTAATAACTCGTGGACGAATAATCTTCATAGACGCAGTCATTAAGCCGTTTTCTTGCGTAAACTCTTCTGGCAAAATAATGAACTTTCGCACAGATTCTGCGCGTGACACGCCTTCATTGGCAAGATCTATAAATTTTTGCACTTCAGCACGAACGACAGCATTATTAGCAGCCTCTTCCATGCTCATAGTAGCGTCAAGACCCTTGAGTTTAAGCCAATTTCGTAAAGTTTCTTCGTCTAAAGTAACAAGTGCAGAAATAAACGGACGCTTATCTCCAAGAACGAGAGCCTGAGACACAAGTTCGCATCTCTTAATCATCTCTTCAATAGGTCCAGGAGCAACATTCTTACCGCCAGCAGTAATAATCAAATCCTTCTTACGTCCGGTAATATAAAGCATGCCATCGTCGTCAATTCGTCCCAAATCGCCTGTTGCATACCATCCGTCTTTAGTAAATGAAGTTTCTGTTGCTTCATCGTTTTTGTGATACTTATGGAATACGCAAGTGCCTTTAATTTGCACTTCTCCGTCGGATGCGATTCGCAAAGTAAAAGCTGGGAATGCAATGCCAACAGAACCTTCTCGGAATGGAACTCCAATAGGAGTAAACGCGCATGGTGCAGTAGTTTCTGTAAGACCATAACCTTCGTAGACAGGAACTCCTGCTCCGCGGAAGAATGAAAGCAATTCAGGATCTAGAGGAGCTCCACCTGCAACAATCCAGCGTGCGCGACCGCCAAGAGCTTGGCGAAGTGGACGATAAACAAGCGGATCGTAAGCAGTGCGGCGAGCTTTAGTAAGAGCCTTAGCGTCACCAAATTCCTGAACTTCCTTCATATACTGTTGAGCCGTCACAACAGCACCCTGGAAAGCCAAGCCTTTAGCACCGTGACCAGCCTTCTGCGAAGCTGCGTTATAAACCTTCTCAAGAACTCGAGGGACAACAATCATAACCGTAGGTTTTGCAACTTGCAAATCGGAAATCAAAGTAGGAATACCTTGAGCAATATAAATGCGCAACGTACTTGCAACAACAATATAGTTAATTGCTCTTGCAAAAGAGTGTGCTTGAGGAAGGAACAGAAGCACAGAGCCGTCTTTTTCGCTAAGCAAATTCGGCAAGTAAACAGGCAAATTCAACGCTGTAGTGCAATAGTGTTCGTGAGTCATTTCCACACCTTTAGGTGCAGCTGTGGAGCCAGAAGTGTAAACAATAGAGCACAAGTCTGTTTTCTTTACAGAATCAATGCGAGCATCTAGTTCCTCATCGCTAACAGCGTATCCGAAAGCTTGAAGTTCTGCTAAACCGCCTGTTTCAATGCAAATAATGCGTTCCAAACTTGGGCATTCTTCAATAGCTCCATCAGCTTTATCTCGCATGTCAGTTGTTTCAACAATAAGGAAACGCGAGTCGGAATTATTCACAATATTGCGAATTTGCTCAGCTGAATCCGTGTCATAAATAGTTGCAAGAACACCGCCGCAAGCCATAACTGCTGCGTCTGTTACATCCCACTCGTATGATGTTTTGCACATAAAAGCAACAGCGTCGCCTTTGCGCAATCCGTAGTGCATCAAACCTTTTGCGGCATCGCGTACTTCTTGAAGGAACTGATTAGCTGTTTTTGTGACCCACTTATCGTTTTCTTTATAAGTGTAAAGAGGATCGTCGCCCATACGTGCTGCGCGATCTGCGTATAAGTCATAAATGCTTGTGCCATCGTCAAGAGGTGCTGCGCTTTCGGTTTTTGTGGTCAGCAAGCCTGTTTCCGGATCGATAAACGTCGTTGTTGGCATTTGCGCACCCCACTCTTCTACGTGTGGAAGGCGTTGTTTTTGTGAAAGTAAAGTATTTGTGTTTTCTTGATCCGTATTAAGGTAGTCTGGTCCGCCTGCACGGTCATCGCTGACTGGGTGCGCGAAGTTACTGCCAATACGCAATGCTTTACGGGCAAGATTAAACGCTTGCTGTTGGAGTGCATTAAAAACGGACACATTTGCTCCTTCATTATGCCAAACGGCTTGCGGATTAAGCGCACATCATAGTATCATGCTATGCACTTACATACTATTAACTATAATAATCGTTTGTATGCTCAAGTAGCAGTTATATTCGATTTGATTAGTAATAATTTTGTATTTGCTATAAGTCGTAGCCTGTCGTTAGAATAGCGAAGTTGCTTTGGCGAGGGAATATGCCACTAGCTTGTGATTAGTTTGTTGGCAGAGTTCCGTTATCGACTGGGCTGATAGCCTCTTATGGTTTTCGGCGCGTCGGTGCGCCTGAAGCTGGATTAACAAACTAAACTATCCAGACCATAAGGAGACCGATATGGCTACAAAAATTACTCTTGAAGGCGAATTGCGCACTGAGTTTGGTAAGGGTGTTGCTCGTCGTTTGCGCGTAGCTAAGCTGATTCCAGCAAGCCTTTATGCTGGCGGTGCTGAACCAGTGCATGTTACTCTTCCAATGCGCGAGACCACTTTGGCTTTGCGTCACGCTAATGCTTTGTTCACTATTAAGTTTGGCGAGGAATCTCGCATTGCAGTTGTTAAGGATGTTCAGCGTAACCCTGTTAAGCGCATTGTAGAACACATTGACTTCTACGAAGTTAAGGCTGGCGAAAAGATTGACGTTGAAGTTCCAGTCTTCGTTGAAGGCACTCCAAAGGGTGCTGCAGTTGCATTCGTGGATGTCCAGGAGCTCAAGGTTCGCGCAGACGTTGCTAACTTGCCAGAGCGTTTGGTTGTTAACGTTGATGGTTTGACCGACGGCACCAAGGTGTTTGCTAAGGATGTCAAGCTTCCTCAGGGTGTTGAGCTCGATATGGATGGCGAAGAATCCGTGGTGAGCGTCACTGTTCCTGAAGATGCTGCTACAGCCGAAGCTGCTGCTCCAGCTGCTGATGCTGCTGCTGATGCTGCTCCTGCTGCCGCTCCAGCTGCAGAAGAAAAGTAAGTTATAAAATAAGTTAATGTATTTGATTACTAATTAACTTATAATTCATAACTTATAAAATAGTTTAAAATTTTAAGCCGCATAAGTCAGTTCTTATGCGGCTTTTTTCATATAAAATCAACAAATTTGCTAAATAATTTTTATTTTAAAGCATATTTTTTGAAATATTTCTTAAGATATTTTGGCGTGTAAGTTTTGCGAAAAACAAGAATCGTATTAATCTATACGTTAATTGCGGTAAAAGGCAAGTAGAAATAATCCACATAGAAAAGAGACATAATGGCTGATTTAGAAGTAGCTCCAGAGTTTTCTGACGCTTATGAGTCTTATGATCATAGCGATACAGCTCTGTTGAACAAATTGGCTGGCAACTTTGAAGTTCTGCCGAATGATAATCCAGTTTCGGATGCAAAACGCAACGAACTTATTGATAAGCCTGCTTTCGGTCAGATTTTCTCCGACAATATGGTTCATATGTCTTGGACTAAAGGTGAAGGATGGTCTGATCGTCGTGTAGAGCCTTATGGTCCATTGAAAATGGATCCAGGTGCATCTGTGTTGCACTATGCTCAGGAGTGCTTTGAAGGTTTGAAGGCTTATAAGCGCGCCGACGGCTCTATTTGGCTTTTCCGCCCAGATATTAATGCTGCTCGTTTCCAAAATTCTGCTAAGCGTTTGTATTTGCCGGAACTCTCTATTGATGATTTTATTGGATCGGTTGCAGCCTTGGTAAAGCGAGACAAGCAATGGGTTCCGAGCCGTCGAGAGTATACGCTTTACATGCGTCCATTCATGTTTGCTTCCGAGCCGTTCCTCGGTGTGCGCGAAGCTCACGAAGTTGAATACTGTGTTATTGCTTCTCCATCCGGCCCATACTTCAAGGGTGGTTTGAAGCCTGTTAGCATTTGGGTTGAAGATCAGTGGTTCCGCACTGGTCCTGGTGGTACTGGTTTTGCTAAGTGTGGTGGAAATTATGCAGCTTCCTTACTTGGTGAATACAAGGGTATTGAGCATGGTTGTGAGCAAGTGTGCTTCGTTGATGCTGCAACTAAGACATATTTGGAAGAGCTTGGTGGCATGAATATGTTCGCACTCCACAAGGATGGCCATTTGGAAACTCCATCTCTTACTGGCAGCATTCTTCCTGGCGTTACGCGTCGTTCTTTGATTCAGCTTGCTGAGGAAGCAGGACATAAGGTTGTTGAAACCATGATTCCTCTTCAAGGGTTGCTTGACGATATTCGTTCTGGCGAGGTTACTGAAGTCTTTGCTTGCGGTACTGCTGCAATCATTACGCCAATTGGTCGTTTTAAGTCCGATGAATTCGATCTTAAGGTTGCCGATGGTGGCGTTGGTGAGTTAACTCAGGCTTTGCGCGATGAGTTACTTGGCATTCAGCTCGGTGATGTCGAAGATAAGCATAACTGGATGTGGAAAGTTTGCGACTAATTTATATAAGTTAGTTAATATTATCTCATCTAATGTTGCTTATGGCGCGTTGTACTCTATATATTTAGATATCGTATAGAGTACAACGCGTTTGTTTGTTATACACGTAGTGTTTTGGCGAATTTATTTGAAGGGAAATGCTTTGGAAGGTGCGTTAGGGGATAACGTCTTTTTTCTTATAGTTGAGTATGTTGCTATGGGATGTTGTGGCATGGTTGGCGGCATGTGGGCTATTCGTAAGAATTATGATGTTTTTGCGATTATTACTACGTCTTGGATAACTGCATTGGGTGGCGGTATTGTTCGTGATGTGTTGCTTGGAGCATTGCCGCCTGTTGGTATTGCTGATCGTGGTTTTGTTATTACAGGTCTGCTTTCTGGTGTTATTGTGGCTGTTGCTCACCCTGAGATTGATAAATGGCGTTGGCTTATGCTTACGCTTGATGCCTTGGCGTTGGGTCTGTTTGCTGTGAATGGCACAGCAAAAGGTTTGGATTTTCACATGTCTGGTATGGCTTCAGTATTTTTAGGAATGGCAACTGCTTTGGGAGGCGGTTTGATTCGCGACATGATTTTGAACCAAGTTCCTGTTATTGTGCGAGATAAGCATTGGTATGCTTTACCTGCTGCTTTTGGATGTGTATTAACTGTTTTTGTTGTAAAAGCAAAGCATGCAGGTTACTTTGGTTTAACTGTTGAAATATTGCTTGATGTTCTTATTGTTGTTCTTGTTGTTGCAATGCGCTTGTTGTCTGTGAAACTAGATTTAACTTTATTTGGAGCAATGAACCGCACGGAACCTATTAAGGTTAGACGTCCTCGTATTCGTCGTATTAATAATCGTCGTCACCGCTAATATTGCATACGATGATAAAAATAATCCCCAGCACCGATTGGTACTGGGGATTTTCCTTACATGCTGTGTTATGCAGTTATCTGCACAAACTTCACAGAGCGTTAATCGCTACAGCAAGACCAGACTTGCGGTTTGCAGCCTGATTCTTATGAATCACGCCACGACCTGCAGCCTTGTCAAGCTTCTTAGCGGCTACTGCGAAAGCGGCCTGCGCTGCAGCCTTATCACCAGCGGTGATGGCTTCACGAGTAGCACGAATAGCGGTCTTCAAAGCAGACTTTACTGCTACATTACGCTTATGTGCTTTCTCGTTAGTGAGAACACGCTTTTTCTGCGACTTAATGTTTGCCACTGTTACTCCAAACGACGTTTGCTATATAAGGACATACAAATAGTAAGTGTATCATGCTTATTAGATAAATATAGTAGTTCATATAATTAATTTGTTATTGTTGGTTTAATTAAAAACTTATTGAATATGCTACTTAATAAATAACTTTCGTATTTTGCACTTTACGTTAAGGTAGTAGATTTGCTAATATTGATTAGTTATAGTGCTTGATTCATGCTTGCATGTTTTCATGTATTCGCATTCTTAAAAGGAGATGCTTGCTTTGATTACACCGCATAACCAGCCAGGATTTACGGATCAATCGTTGATACGCAATTTCTGCATTATTGCGCATATAGATCATGGCAAGTCCACTGTAGCAGATCGCATTTTACAACTTTCAGGAATCGTGCCAGAGCGTGAAATGCGAGACCGTTTCTTGGATCGCATGGATATTGAGCAAGAGCGCGGTATTACTATTAAATCGCAGGCTGTTCGCGTTCCTTGGACTTTTGAAGGCAAAGAGTATTCGCTTGGAATGATTGATACTCCTGGACACGTCGATTTTACTTACGAAGTTTCGCGCGCGCTGGCAGCATGCGAAGGTGCGGTGCTGTTGGTAGATGCAACCCAAGGAATTGAAGCGCAAACTCTTTCTAATCTTTATATGGCAATCGACCATAATTTAACGATTATTCCTGTTCTTAACAAAATCGATTTGCCTAGCGCTGAACCAGATAAGCATGCTGAAGAAATAGCTGGTTTAATTGGTTGCAAGCCGGAGGACGTGTTGCGCGTTTCTGGTAAAACCGGCGAAGGTGTTAAAGACTTACTTGATCAAATTGTGCTGGAAGTTCCAGCCCCAAGCGGAAATCCTGATGCTCCTGCTCGCGCTCTTATTTTTGATTCAGTATACGATTCGTATCGCGGAATCGTCACCTATATTCGTATGGTTGATGGCGAACTTAAGTCGCGCGAAAAGTTGCATATGATGGGAATCGGCATGACGCACGATCCTATTGAAATCGGTGTTATTAGCCCAGATATGACTCCAACTAAGGCGCTTGGAGCCGGAGAAGTAGGCTATGTAATTACAGGCGCAAAAGACGTGAGTCAATCTAAAGTCGGCGACACCATTACCAGCGCTATAAATCCTGCATCTGAGCCTTTGGATGGTTATCGCGATCCTAAACCTATGGTTTACGCAGGTCTTTTCCCAATTGATAACGCGCAATTCCCAGATCTTCGAGATGCTCTCGACAAGCTAAAACTTAACGATGCTGCTCTTATTTACGAGCCAGAAACGTCTGTTGCGTTGGGCTTTGGTTTCCGTTGCGGATTCTTAGGTCTTCTTCATATGGAGATTGTTTCCGAGCGTTTAAGCCGTGAGTTTGGCTTGGATCTTATTTCCACTGCTCCTAACGTAACTTATGACGTTACTAGCGAAGATGGTAAAGAGCATCATGTAACGAATCCTAGCGAGTTTCCAGAAGGCAAGATTAAGCGCATTATTGAGCCAATGGTTGCTGCCGATATTATTACGCCGAAAGAGTTTATTGGTGCTGTAATGGATTTGTGCCAGGAACATCGCGGAGAAATGGGCACAATGGAATATATTAGTGCCGACCGCGTGGAAATGCACTACAGGATTCCTCTTGCAGAAATCGTTTTTGACTTCTTCGATCAGCTTAAAAGCCGCACAAAAGGCTACGCTTCTCTCGACTACCATGAAGACGGCGAGCAGTCTGCGGATCTTGTGAAAGTTGATATTCTTATTCAGGGAGAAAAGGTAGACGCTTTTAGTGCAATCGTGCACCGCGATAAGGCTTATTCTTACGGCGTTATGATGACGAAGAAGCTTCGTGGACTTATTCCTCGACAGCAGTTTGAAATTCCAATTCAAGCTGCGATCGGCTCTAGAATTATTGCTCGCGAAACTATTAGCGCACTTCGAAAAGACGTGCTCGCTAAATGCTACGGCGGCGATATTACGCGTAAACGTAAGCTTCTCGAAAAGCAGAAGGCTGGTAAGAAGCGTATGAAGATGCTCGGCCATGTTGAAGTTCCTCAAGAAGCGTTTGTTGCTGCATTAGCTACAGACGAGAGCGCAAACGATCGCGATACTAAAGATAAGATTCGTGCAGCACAAAAGTCCGAGGGATGAGTTTAGAGTTGGATGCTGAATTAAATAAATCAGCTATGCAAACTAAAAGTATGCCTTTTGAAGTGTACGTGCATGTGCCGTTTTGTTTGCGTCGTTGCGGTTATTGCGATTTTAATACGTATACTGCTCGCGATTTAGGAGAGGGAGCAAGTCGCGAAGGGTACGCGGATGTTGCGATTCGTGAAATGCAACTCGTAAAAAAATGGCAGGAATATCACGGGATTTTCGAGCCTAAAGCGCAATCTGTTTTCTTCGGCGGCGGCACTCCAACAGTTCTTAAAGCGCGCGACTTAGTGCGAATTTTGCAAGAAATACGTAGCTTGTGGGGATTGAAAACTGGAGCGGAAATAACTACTGAAGCAAATCCGGATACTGCAGATGAAAAGTATATTGAGACGCTTGCAGAAGGTGGATTTACTCGAATATCTTTTGGAATGCAATCGGCTGTTCCGCATGTTCTTAAAACTCTTGACCGTACTCATACTCCAGAAAATGTAACTCGCGGTGTAAACGCAGCAAACGCATGTGGCTTGCGTTCAAGCGTTGACTTGATTTATGGAGCTCCGGGGGAGAGTTTAGACGATTGGCGAAAGTCGGTAGAAATGGCTTTAAGTCTAGGCGTTAACCATATTTCTGCATACGCGCTAACGGTAGAGCCGCGTACAAAAATGGGCCGTCAAATCGCTGCTGGCACTATTCAAGCGCCAAATGATGATGATGAAGCCGCAAAATACGAGTTGGCAGACGAACTTTTTAACTCTGCTGGATTACAATGGTACGAGATTTCTAATTGGGCGCGTCCTGGTTTTGAGTCTCGTCATAATCTTGGCTACTGGCGAAATATTGATTGGGCTGGAATTGGTCCTGGAGCACATTCGCACTACAATGCTGCAAATCACATTAGTAAACAAAGCATGGATGATAGTGCTTCTTTAGCTAATACAAGTGAGTTTTATAACCTTCGCTCATGGGATATTTTGCACCCAAAACATTGGGCTCATGCTATTAACGCAGGAAACGTGCCGTGGCAAAACTACGAGTGTATAAATGCTGAAGACGCGCTTATTGAAGAGGTAATGCTTGGGCTTCGCATTAAAGAAGGGCTTGATATTTCGCAATTGTGCGAAAAAATGCGCGAAACTAATAAGGTGTTCGATGATTCACATTTGCAAAAAGTGTTACGCGAAGTGTGTAAGGAAGATTTGGCAGTGTTGCACGAAAATCGCATTATCGCAACACGCAAAGGTAGGCTGCTCAACGATTTATTAATAGAAAGAATTGTTGACGCGTGTGAAGAAGGTATGACCGTGCTAAAATAATGCGTATTGTGTCATAAATGCTTGATATAAGAAAATTCAATGTAGAAAGGAACAATCATGGCAAACCGCAAAGAGCGTCGCGCGAAGGAAAGGCAGAGCCGCAAAGGGATTCCTTCTCAATATGATGAAACAAAAGGTCGCGCTCGCGGAGGCATGATTGACGAATACAATTTACAAGAACGCTCTAGAAGACTTCAAGAGAGGGGAACTGGTCCTTGGAAGCCAACGTCTAACGTGACAGCTGAGGAGGAGAGATTGGCTCGCAATGTTAAGCGATCTCAGGTTGGCGATGATACTTGGAATGTTGTTCGTAAAGTTGTTGGAGTGTTTTCCTGGGCTGTGATTTTGCTTTCAGCGCTTGCTTTCTTGGTGATTATGTGGCTTCCTAATCAGCCTATTGTGCTTGTTGTGGTAGTTTCTGTTTTGTTTGCATTAGGCGTGTTTGGCTTGTTCTTTAGCTTTAGTAATTCTAGGCAGAATCCGCGCCTTGACGAGCACGGCACTGCGATTTAGATGTACTTATAAAATAAGAATGTTTTTAATAATTAAGGCGGGCACTTGCTAATAACAACGTGCTCGCCTTAGTTATTTGTGTGCGCTCCGAACTGCTTTCGCGCTTAGAGCGTAGCGCGCGAAAGCAGTTCGGAGCGGAAACTCGCTTAAGTTGGAAGTCCAGTGGACTTCCAACGCGAGTTTCGTAAGCGAGCGCTTATTCCTCACGGCTATTGGTAGCCGTTCGGCTGATTTGGCATGTGAAGCACACCGTGCTTCACATGCCAAATCACGCTTTGAAAGAGCTTGAAATCCTGTTGATTTCAAGCTCGGCCAAAGCGCGCGAGCGCATACTGCGTTACGGTCTCTAGTTGGCGCTCTTCGGACATTCGCGCATTTACACAATAGGATGCTTAATGTAGTAATCTCGCATTGACTTCTTGGAAATTATTTCCTCGCTGCCTTGATTTGCAGATATGCCGATTCTCGCGCGAATCCACGGATCTTCTTTATGTGTTCTTTCGCTGAGCTGATTTCCTGTAAGATTTCCAAGTTTTGCGCACACTTCCTCTATAATCTTCACCTGCTCATATTCTAAAGTTGCGCATCTTTCTGGAAGAGAAATCAGTAGTTCCTCTTTGCGAATTGTGAATCTTCCTCGATGCCTGTTAAATAATTCCAATGAAACTGGACCGTTCGTCCAAGCTTCAAAATCTTCCGGAAATAGCGACAATCCAGTTGTAGCTAAGCTGTGCGCTTGAGAATAATACACAAGCTTTTGCAGCTTCATAGTTGTCATTGGCCCCATAATTTCCAATATTTTTGCCGCTACGTTAATAATACCCATCGCACACCTCCTTTTTCTCTGCAACAAATTAATAGCGATTTTATGAATGGAAAAAGTGAGCGTCAATTCGATTAAAGAAATGTGGACAACTTTTATTATGCGTAGTTTTTGGCTTGCGTTAATTTTGTGAATCTATAAGCGCGTAGCCATGTCTTACAAGCACAGATTTAAGTTGCGTAAGATAAGCGAGTGAAGCTCTTGAAAGCTTCGTGCGCTCGTTGGTAATCCAGCCAACAAGCATAGTGTCATCACATTCAAGCGGAATAGTGACGATTTTTTCATTGTTTAAATCGCCGTTATCTATTCCAGTGCAAACAGTATAACCATTCAACCCAATAATAAAGTTTAAAATGGTAGCGCGGTCAGAAACGTTGATTTTTTTCGGTGGGCGAGTAGGCCAAACAGCCTCTTCTGCGAAGAAGAAACTTCCTTCTTCTCCCTGTTCGTATTGAATAAACGGGTACGGTTTTAAATCTTCCAAGCTCAAGCTTTTTCGCACTGCAAGCGGATTATTTCTAGAAAGAAAAACATGCAATTTTGCACGGAAAAGCGGGTGGAACTCCAAATGTTTTTCACGAAGCAGCTTGCCGATTACATCCTTGTTGTAGTCAGAAAGATAAAGAATTCCAAGGTCTGCGCGCATATCGCTTACTTGCTTAATAATATTTTTTGTGCGTGTCTCGCGAATTGAAAACTCGTATTCATCAGAATGAATACTGCGAATCATATCGACGAATGCTTCAACGGCAAACATATAGTGTTGTGTTGCAACGCTGCATAATTGTGGGCGAGGCTTCGTACTTTTGTATCGTTCTTCAAGAAGATCTGCCTGCTCAATTACTTGTCGAGCGTACGTCAAAAATTCCGCTCCATCAGCTGTTAATGCAATTCCTTGAGTGGACCTAGTGAAAATTTCAATGTTAAGTTCTCTTTCAAGCTCTTTTACAGAAGAGCTCAATGCTGGTTGTGAAATATATAGTGCTCGTGCTGCTTCGTTCATTGAACCGCAGTCAACGATTTTTACAATATATTTCAGTTGTAGCAAAGTCATACGAGCTTCTTTCGTGAGCTAAAAGTTACGATAATCATCAAAAATCACATAAATGAACCGCTAACGAATCTAGCAAAAGGTATAGGCATAACTTAATTTTTAGTTGCCATAACCATAGTTTCACATAACCATAGTCTCATACATGATCTTAGTAATATAAGCTAAATATTTAAGCAATATTATTAAAGATTTACTCCCACTGAAGCTAAATCCTTACGCGCCTGCTCTGCGGTTGTAAAAACAAAGCCATGCATGCCAACTCTATGAGCTCCATCAATATTTGCTGGTTTGTCGTCGAAGAAAACAGTTGTTTGCGGATTCAATCCAAATCTACTTATAGCAAGTTCAAAAATTTCCGGTTCTGGCTTATGCAAATGCTCAACACCGGAAATAATAGTTCCTTGTAAAAGAGTAGAAAGTTCTGGGAATTTACGTAAAGCAAGTGGGAAAGTTTCTTTAGACCAATTCGTTAAGCCCCACACGCCGTATCCAGCTTTACGCAGATCATGCAATAAATCAACCATTCCAGGCATCATGCGCGTCAAAACTTGGTCATAATGAGCACAATACCAACGGAAAGATTCAGCAAGTTCGCTTCCAAAGCGACGTTCGTATTCAGGCATAAGATCTTTCAAAAGCTCGCCGCCATCCATGCGGTCCTCAAATTCATAGAACCCGGCTAAATCGTTCTTTCCAAAGCTTCCATTAGGGCAAATAGTATCAACTAAATTCGGGAATTGCTTTTGCAAACAGTTTCGGCAATTCCATTCGAGTAGAACTTTGCAATAGTCAAACATAACGTCATGGATTTCAATATTTTGTGCGTTAGTCATTTGTTTCTACTCCTTCTATTTTGTTTCATACGTTATTTTAGATTTGCGTATTTTGTTTCATGCGTTAATTTTGCACGCTATTGATATTATTCTGCGCGCTACTTTATATTAATAAGAATCCCAAGAACATGCGGTAATGCATTTATAATGTCGCTTGCCACAATTGGATGTTCCAAAGTTAAAGCATGCTTTGATTTCACTATGTCTTGCACTAGTTGAGTGTAATTGTTTCCTCCGCTACTGCGTGATGCAAATACTGCGCAAACTCCATGAATCACAGCTGCGCTCGCTGCAATAAGTGCGTAATTTTCGTTATTTGCATTGTTGTTGTCGTTCTTGTCGGCGTTTTCGTTATCTTTTTCGTACTGTGCTAGCAATGCTCCTAGAATTCCTGCTAGCACATCTCCTGAGCCTGCAGTTGCTAGCCAAGATGGAGCGTATTGTGCAATATAAATAGGAGAGTGCAGCGATGATGGTGAAGCAACTGCTGTTGTTGCGCCTTTAAGAAGCACAGTTGCTCCAGTAAGATTTGCTGCTTTTTGAGCGTAGTGTGTTGGGTTGCTAGATATTTGTTGTGCGCTTACTTCTAAATCATATCTAGTAAAAAGCGAGCTTAATTCTCCTGCATGAGGTGTGAGAACTACTTTTTCGCAAACTTGTTTTGGTAGTAAGTCTAATGCTCCAGCATCTACGCATATTGGCGGAAGATTGTTATTTAATTGCGTTTCAGCGTTGTCGTTTTCGTTTTTGTTGTCGTTTTCGTTGGAGTATTTTGCAAGTATGCTAGCAATGTATTTTCTTTGAGATAAAGCAGTTTCGTCGTTGCAATGGCTTTCGTCTGGTATGCCGCATCCAACTGTTATTGCGTCTATTTTTCCGTTTAATTGTTCAGATGCTACTACCTCAGGCGATGCTTGCAATACTAAGTTTTGTGCGCGAAGAGGACCTGAATAACGAACCATTCCAATATTTGCATGTATTGCAGCGCTTGTACTTAACACTGCTGCTCCGGGATAGTCGTTTGAACCGGTAATTACGCCTAGAACACCTCTTGAATATTTATTATCGCTTGCGTGAGGCGTGCGCAATGGTGTGGAAGCAAGATGAATATCTACTGATATTTCATTAGTTGCAGAGTTTTTATCGTCAGTGCGTGAACTGTCGGGTTTTGCAATGTAATTCATACCATCTGTATTGCCAAACATAGTATTAAGTGTAATTGCTGTTAAGCACATGCAGAGTTGGCTAAACATGTGTATTATTGTCTAAACTTATGTATTGTTACAATTTGTAAACATTTTGAAAATATTTGTAATTTTTTTGTTATTCTGCGTGTCGTGAGTGTTACGGCGTGTCGCTACTAGTTTTGCGTAAAAAATAAACAAAAATGCCTGATTAATAAATTTGTTCAAATGTTATAATCACATTTATTTTTTCGTTGGTATATTAACGTTTTTTAATGCAAGATAAAGCAGAAAGTAGCACGGTCTTTTTTGAAATTTTGCATTATAACAGATGGAAAAGTCGCGAAACGCATTTTTGCAAAAATAATTATATTTTTTCACATTTTTTATTGACCGTCACGCATATTTTTCTTATGCTATAAGCGTTATTGCGAATGATTATTTTTTTCATGAATAGCTTTCATGAGTACCTCTCACAATCAACCCATGCAATAATAGTTAAAGATTCCCGAAAGGAACGAGTGTGAAAACTTCACGAATTTTCGCAACTGCAGCTGCGGTTGCATTATTAGCAACTTCTATGGGTGCTTGCGGCTCTGCAAAAAATGCCGAAAATAAGGCGAAGGGCAATCAAGTAAATGTAGTGGCAACTACAACTCAAATTTGCGATTACGTAACTCAAATCGCTTCAACTGCTGACGCAAAATCTGGATTGAGTCTCAATAAGACTGATTCTCAGGGCAAGAAGTCTGTAATCGGAGCTCCTCAAGACAAAGCAAAGTCAACAATTAATTTGACCTGCTTGCTTGCGCCAAACGCTTCTGCTCATGAGCATGAAATGACTCCAGCTCAATCTAAAGCTCTTTCTAAGGCTGATTTGATGCTCGTTTCTGGTGTAGATCTCGAGCACTTCTTGGATCAAGCTGTGAAAGCTACCGGTTTTAAGGGCACTATGGGTGTGACTTCCGGTATTCTCACTGCTGATGAAATCAAGGATCCAAAGGCTGAGACTGCTAAGGAAAAGGATCTTCCATACAAGGTTGATCGCGGTATCGCTAAGGTGCATGCTGAAAAGTGGCCATTCCCTCCAGAAGAAGGCGAGAAGGAGCCTGAATTCCAGTACGATCCACATATTTGGACCAGCACGAAGAACACGATGATTCAGGTTAAGAATATCGGTTATTTCCTTGGGAAAGCTCTTCCTAAGAGCAAGTCTATTTTCGATGAGCATGTTGAAAAGTTCGTTAAGTCTTTGACTGATTTGGATGCTTGGGCAACTAAAGCTTTGAATAGTGTGCCACAAAAGCATCGTGTTCTCTTCACTTCTCACGATGCATTCGGTTACTTCTCTCGTGACTACAATGTGAAGTTCATTGGTGCAGCACTTTCTGATTTCAACAGCCAGCAGGATGCTACTGCAGATCATATTCAGAAAGCTGCAGAAGATGTCAAGAAGTCCGGAGCTGTTGCGATTTTTGCTGAGAATTCTAACAATTCCAAGTCTATCAAGGCTGTTGCTGCAGCAGCAGGAGTAAAGGCTGTTATTGGCGACGACGCACTTTATGGAGATTCGCTTGGACCAGTCGGATCTGCCGGAGAAACTTACATCGGTTCCATTGTTCACAATGTTGAAACATTGGTGAAAGCTTGGAATGGTAATGTTCCTGAACTTCCAGATTCAGTTAAGACTGCATTGAAGAAGTAACATATAAATAACAGTAAAAATAATAGTATCGTAACAGTAACTTTAATAGCGAAAGTTTAATAGCGAAAGCAGGAAGTTACTGTTACGAATACTTATTAATAAACTGAAAAGACTGGAAATATAGTGAATAAGAGCGTCCTTGCAATGAAAAATTGCGACCTGGCATACGGTTATAAAACTGTAGTGACTGGTATTAATGGCAGTGTGCAAGCCGGGGAAGCTTTGGCTTTAATAGGTCCAAATGGTTCTGGAAAAACAACGTTTTTGCAGGCTATTATTGGTATCGTGCGCGTAAGTCGCGGTGAACTGAAAATGCCTAAGGCTTTGTCTATTGGATATGTGCCACAGCAGGTTGATTTGGATTTAACATTCCCTATTACTGCACGGCAAGTTGTTGCAATGGGCTTAAGTAGACAGACAGGTTTTCTTGGATTGCTTAAAAAAGATCAGAAAAAAGCTGTTGAGGATGCTCTTAATCATGTTGGTTTATTAAATCGTGCAGATGTGCGATTTGGTGACCTTTCTGGCGGTCAGCGCCAACGCATTCTTCTTGCGCGCGCTATTGTTGCAAAACCAACGCTTATTTTGCTCGACGAACCTTTTAATGGTCTTGATGAACCGAATCGCCGAGAACTTCTTAATATTATGAAATCAGCAAAGCAAGAAGGTATTGCTTTTGTTGTGTCTACGCATGATTTAGTTATTGCAGATGCTATTTGTGAAAAAGCGCTACTTTTAGCTGGCAAGCAGATTGCTTTTGGTGCGCTTAAAGAAGTAATGACTAAAGAAAATATTACTCGCGCATATGGTGGAAGCATGCCTGCTGCTTCTGCAGGTCTTACTTTTTCGGAAATTGCGGAAGGCTGATTTTCAATGCTTGCCCAATTAGTTGAGTCATTAAGAGAAGCTCTGGAACCAATTCCAGGTTTTGATTTTATTGCTTCTGCTCCTTATATTTTTCGCCCGTTCTGCTTACTTATAGTTCTGTCTATAGCTAGCGGAATCGTTGGTGTATTCGTGAACTTGAGATGTGCTGAATTTAATGCGGAAGCTATTGTGCATGGCATATTTCCTGGAATTGTTGTAGGCGCTTTGTACGGTGGCATAGATCAAATTATTCCTGGTGCTGCAATTTGTTCAGTATTTTTAGTTGCTGCGTTAGTGTGGGCTTCTCGTTCAGCTCGCATAAATGAATCGATTATCGCAACTGTTTTAACTACTTTCTTTGCTCTTGGTGTAGTAATTTCACTAAAAAAAGGTGATATGTCAGGTCAGCTCGAAGCGTTGATGTTTGGTAGGCTGCTTGATGTCACTGATGAGCGAATGACTCAAGCAATGTGGATTTGCTTGTTTGCAATTATTGTGCTTTTGGCAACTTGGAAACAGCAGATTATTGTTGCTTTCGATCGAGCAAGTGCTCCATTAATGGGAGTGCATACTCTTTTTGTAGATATTGTTCTTAACGTTGGTATTGCTGCGGTTGTTGTTTCTGCATCTTCAGCTGTTGGCGTTCTTCTTGTGATCGGATACCTTATTATTCCAGGAGCTAGTGCTCGTTTAGTGTCTAGAACAGTTGGGCGCATGGTTGCAGTTGGTATTTTTGTTGGTATTGCTGGAGTTGTTCTTGGTATGTACGTTATGAATTTGGAGCTTGATCATCCTATTTCTCCTCAAGCAGCAATTGCATTAAGCATGTGTGCAATGTTCGTAGTTGTGCTTGTTGTGCGCTGGCTGTTCCAAGTTATTTCATCTATAGTTTTTGCGCATAAAACTCATACAAGCGATAGCGATATGCAAGTTTTAGCAAAATCTTATAAAGGTAGGGCATAGATGGTAAGTATTTGGCAAATTATCGCTCTACCTATAGTTGAAGCAATTGTTGTAGGTGCTCTATGCGGTTTTGTTGGCTCTCTTGCTCTTCTTAATCAGCGAATATTCTTTACTGAATCTATTACTCATGCTGCATTTCCTGGAGCAGTATTAGGTGTAGTTTTAACTTCTGCTTATACAATAGATCAAAATATTTTGTCGCTTGGGCTTTTTGTTGGTGCTGCTGTTGCGTGCGTTGTACTTTCCTTAGTAATGTATGCACTTTCGCATCTTAAAGGCATTTCTTCGCAAGCTGCAGCTGGCATTACTTTAACTGTCGGCTTTGCTAGTGGATACTTTTTAAATAAGTGGTTTGCTCCATTGCCATTGCGTATTGAGGGATTTTTAACTGGATCATTGCTTAATTGCACTCCTGCAGACGTGATTTCAGCCTCTGTTGCTTTCTTACTTGTTTTGGGATTATGGGTTTTTAATTCTGCTAATCTTGTGCATTGCTCGTTTGATCCGATTAATTACCGTGCTGCAGGCGGAAGATCAGGTTTTATACAGGGCATGGTTCTTGCTTTGATTATTATTACTGTTTCCGTTATTATTCCAGCAGTTGGTACAGTTGTTTCAGTATCTCTTATTGCTGCTCCTGCTGCAGCATTAAAGGGAAGAATTGCTTCTATAAATAAATTCGTGCTTGCATGTGTAATTACTGCTGTTTCGATTGCTTTAATTGGACTAGCTTTGGCTGTAATACTGAAACTTTCTGCCGGCGGCACTATTGCTATCGTAGCTGGAGCTTTCTTCTTAATAGTCAAGATTGGTGAAAGTATTTTTATAAAAATTAATGATTTTTCATCAAGATTGCATGCAAGGCGAGAAAAAGTAGCCGAAAACGCTATTTAGCAAAAGTGCCTTAAAAGTCGTTCTGTTGTCCTAGAATATCAACGAATTGCGCGTGAAAAATGCGTGCGATTGACGTCGTTTTTTGCGCGTTTTATTTATGTTTTAATCGCGTAAGTTTATCGACGCCACACAAGTCCAGGTCTGCACATTAGTAACGCAAGACCCCGATAGAAAAGGACAATTATGGCTGAAAATACCATCTCCATCACCGTAAACGAGGAACGCAAGGAGGTGGATGCAAGCTTCACTGGCGCCCAACTTTTCGCGGAAGATAAGAATATTATTGCCGTGCGTTTAAATGGCGAGTTGCGTGATTTGTACACGCCTCTTCATGACGGCGATACCGTGGAATCAGTAGCACTTGATAGTGAAGATGGCATCGCAATCATGCGTCATTCCGCTACTCACGTGATGGCTCAAGCTGTTCAAGAAATTCGACCAGACGCAAAGTTGGGCGTAGGTCCTGTAATTAAAGACGGCTTCTACTATGATTTCGATGTTGATACTCCATTTACGCCAGACGATTTGAAGCAAATCGAAAAGCATATGCAGCGCATTATTAAAGAGTCTCAAAGCTTCCGTCGTCGCGTTGTAACTGAAGATGAAGCGCGCGCTGAAGAAGCAAATCAACCTTATAAGTTGGAGTTGATTGGGGATAAGGAAGCTGCTCTTGATCCGGCTGCTGCTGGCGAAATTAGCAAGCATGAGCTTAGCATGTACGACAATTTGGATCGCGAAGGCAATAAAGTTTGGAGCGATTTGTGCCGTGGACCTCATTTGCCAAACACTCGCTATATTAAGGCTTTTAAGCTTGAGCGTGTTGCTGCAGCTTACTGGCGTGGCTCGGAGCATAATCCTATGCTTCAGCGCATTTACGGAACTGCTTGGCCTAGTAAGGAAGAGCTTAAAGCTTATACAACTCGCATGGAAGAAGCTGCTAAGCGCGATCATCGTAAGCTTGGCCAAGAAATGGATTTGTTCTCATTCCCAGATGAGATTGGTCCAGGCTTAGCAGTGTTCCATCCAAAAGGTGCTGCAATTATTAACGCAATGGAAGATTATTCCCGCGAACAGCATCGCAAGCATCACTACAGCTTCGTACAAACTCCGCACATTACTAAGGGCGGCTTGTATGAGACTTCCGGCCACTTGCAGTGGTACAAGGATGGCATGTATCCTCCAATGAAGCTTGACGAAGAGCGCGACGAAAACGGTAACGTAACTCGCCAAGGTGCTGACTACTACTTGAAGCCAATGAACTGCCCAATGCATAACTTGATCTTCAAGTCTCGCCAGCGTTCTTATCGCGAGCTTCCTTTGCGCTTGTTTGAGTTTGGTACTGTGTATCGCTACGAAAAGTCTGGCGTTGTGCATGGGTTAACTCGTGTTCGTGGCTTGACTCAGGATGATTCGCATATTTACTGCACTCGCGAGCAAATGCGTGATGAGTTGAAGAGCTTGCTTAACTTTGTGCTTGGTCTTCTTAAAGACTTCGGTTTGAACGATTTCTACTTGGAGCTTTCCACTAAGGATGAGCACAAGTTCGTTGGTTCCGACGAGATTTGGGAAGAAGCAACTAATACTTTGGCAGAGGTTGCTAAAGAGTCTGGTTTGGAACTCGTGGACGATCCAGGTGGAGCTGCATTCTACGGCCCGAAGATTTCCGTGCAAGCTCGCGATGCAATCGGCCGCACTTGGCAGGTTTCTACTATTCAGCTCGACTTCAACTTGCCTGAGCGCTTTAAGTTGGAGTACATTGCGGCTGACGGTAGCCACCAGCGTCCTGTGATGATTCACCGCGCACTCTTTGGCTCTATTGAGCGTTTCTTCGCTATTTTGCTTGAGCACTATGCAGGCGCATTCCCAGCATGGTTGGCTCCAGTCCAGGTGACTGGCGTTCCTGTTGCAGATGAGTTCGCTCCACACTTGCAAAAGTTGATTAGCGATTTGGAAGAGAATATGGTTCGTTGCGAAATGGACAACTCTGACGATCGCTTCGGCAAGAAGATTCGTAACGCTTCTAAGTCTAAAGTGCCTTTCACTTTGATTGCTGGCGAAGAGGATGTGAACAACAATGCTGTGAGCTTCCGCTTCCGCGATGGCAGCCAATTGAATGGCGTTCCTGTTTCGCAAGCTAAAGAGTGGATTTTGTCCATCATTAAGCAGCGCGTTCAGGTCAATACTGCAGAAGATTTTGAGCGCTACACTAAGTAGCATAAGCTATTTAAGTTATGTAACTTAAATAACGTTACTTAAGCAGCACAGTTTCGCTTGAAAATTAAATTGCAATAAATAAACGAAATAAGCAAAAGCCCACACTTCTTAAAGTTGTGTGGGCTTTTGTGTGTATTACAGCCGATTGACTAATATGGGATTGTTTATTGAACCCAAGTTTTATTTGCTTGATTACGCTAGGAAGGTTGCATTCAATGTTGGAATCATTACGCAGTGGGTTTAAGCGCACTATTTCTCCAATTGCAAAATTGCTAGTCCGATTAGGCATAAGTGCTAACTGTGTAACAATTGTCGGCACAATAGCTGTAGTTATTATTGCTTTTGTTACTGCTTTTACTAAACAGTTTGTTGTTGGCACTATATTTTTAACTATTTTTGTGCTTGCAGACAGTTTAGATGGTTCTGTTGCTGCTTTGACAACAGGCGGCACAAAATTTGGTGCATTTCTTGACTCAACTCTCGATCGTATTGCAGACTGGTCATTGTTTTCCTCGGTATGCATTTGTTTGTATAACTCTCATGAAAAAGATATGTGCACTTGGATTTCAACTTTGAATGGCAATGCAATAAAGTATGTAGGATTATTAAGCTGTTTGGTTGCTCTTATGGCAGCTTTCGTAACTTCATACACTCGCGCTCGCGGTCAGTCAATAAATGTAGATCCTAAAAAAGGTTTAATAACTCGTGCAGATAGAGTTGCTGTGATTCTTGTTGCTATGGGGCTTGTTGGTCTTACAAATCAACTTTTTTGGTTGAGTTTTGCTATGATTCTGCTTGCTATTGGCGGTATTATTACAGTTTTCCAGCGTATTTTTGAAGTAAAGCATGGGCTTGATATAAAAGATAAATAAAATTTGTCGCGAAAGCGCAATAAAATCGTTTCGTTTGGTTAACTGTACGTTTTAGGAGTATCATGTCAGGTCATTCCAAGTGGGCGACTACAAAGCACAAGAAGGCCGCTATCGACGCAAAGCGTGGCAAGCTTTTTGCCAAGCTTATTAAGAACATTGAAATTGCTGCACGTTTGGGTGGTGGCGATCCTGATGGTAACCCTACGCTGTACGATGCCATCGTTAAAGCCAAGAAGGCTTCCATGCCTGCTGACAACATCAAGCGCGCTGTAAAGCGTGGTTCTGGTGAAGAAGCTGGCGGCGCAAACTATGAAGAAATCGTTTACGAAGGTTACGCTCCTGCAGGTGTTGGATTGATTATTGAATGCCTTACTGATAACCGTAATCGTGCTGCTGCTGATGTGCGTTCAACTCTTACTAAGGGCAACGGTTCTTTGGCGACAAGCGGTTCCGTGAGCTTCAACTTCGAACGTAAAGGTTTGATTGAGGTTCCATCCGAAGGCGTTGACTACGATAAGCTTTTCGAAGTTGCAGCTGAAGCTGGAGCTGAAGATGTTGCTGATGATGGTGATGTTTATTCTGTTTACACCAATTCCAGTGATTTGGTAACTGTGCGTAAGGCTTTGCAGGAAGCTGGTTTCGACTATGATTCTGCAGATATCATTATGCATCCAAACAATGAGGTTGAATTAAGCTTCGAAGATGCTCAAAAAGTTTCTCGCTTAATCGATAATCTCGATGACTTGGACGATGTTCAGAATATTTACAGCAACTGGACCGCTTCAGATGAGGTTATGGCTCAGCTTGAGGAAGATGAATAGTCTCCTATGATGATTTTGGGCGTTGACCCCGGGCTTACTCGCTGCGGGGTCGGCGTGATTGAAGCCGGCGTCTCGCGTCGGCTTTCTTTTATTCACGTCGATGTGTTGAGGTCTGAGCCTGATCTTTCGCAAGATTTGCGACTTTTAAAGATTTATAACGGATTAGTTGAAAAAATTGAGCGTTTTTCGCCTGATACTGTGTCTATTGAACGTGTTTTTGCGCAAGAAAATCGAAATACTGTTCTTGGCACTGCACAGGTTGCTGGTATCGCAATGCTTGCTGCAGCACAGCGCAATATTCCTGTTGCTTTACACACTCCTACTGAAGTTAAACTTGCTGTAGCTGGAAACGGAAAAGCTCAAAAACCTCAAGTAGAGCGCATGGTAGCGCGATTACTTGGTCTTAATGTTTTGCCTACTCCTGCTGATGCTGCCGACGCTTTAGCTCAAGCTATTTGTCATGCTCTTCGTCCTTCTGGTGCTTTGCAAGGTGGCGAGCGCGAGCAGCATCTAACTGCTGCACAGAAACAATGGGCTTTAGCTCAAGCTCAGGCGCGTAAATCTTCTTCTGTCGTTCGAGACATGTAGGATATTAATAGAACAGATGTTCTATTATAATTGTATTTGACTTTATGTGCTTTAAGTTATGAGTTTTTGTTAAGTAGGAGTGAGCTTATGATTGGAATGCTTGTTGGGCAAGTTGCGTCAATTGATGCTCGTTCTGCGCTTATTGTTGTTTCTGGAGTTGGCTACGAGACTTATATGCCTTCTCAAGATTTGTCTTCTTTGCATGAAGGGCAGGAAGTTCGCGTTTATACGTCGCTTCAAGTTTCGCAAGATGCTTTAACTCTTTATGGTTTTACAACTCAAGCTGCTAAACGAATGTTTTTGCAAGTGCAAAAAGTTAGTGGAATTGGTCCTAAAGTTGCTCTTTCTATGCTTTCAACTTTGAATGTTGATCGTCTTTTACAAGCTATTTCTGAGGGAGATGTAACTTCTCTTTCTTCTGCGCCTGGTTTAGGGAAAAAGGGTGCGCAGAAGATTATTTTGGAATTGAAGGGTTCTCTTGATCCTTCAATACTGGCAGATAGTTCTAATGATTCTACTCAATCTAATAAGCAGATTGTTGATTCTAGCGTGCAATGCGTCATAGAGGGTCTTGTTTCATTGGGTTGGAGACAAGTTGACGCTCAAAGAGCAGTTGAGCAAGTCTGTGCAGAGAATAATATTTCAACTCCTATATCTGATGCAGATTTGCCTAATGTCTTACGAATGGCATTAGCTTCACTTGATAGAGGTAGGTAATCATGTTTGTAAAGAATCTAGTATTGGGGGAGTTGAAGTGAGTGAAAAGTATGCTTCTGCGCTAAATACTGGTGTTGCTGAAGAATCCTTACGCATGGTTTCTTCAACTCCTTTAGGAAATGAGCAACTCAGTGATGAGGAGCTTCGTCCTCACGCATTAGAAGGTTTTATTGGCCAACCAGTTTTAAAAGCGCAATTGCAACTGTTTTTAGATGCTGCTAAAAAGCGTGATGTTGCGCCTGACCATATGTTATTGGCAGGCCCTCCTGGATTGGGAAAAACTACATTAGCAATGATTGTTGCTAATGAATTGCAAGTTCCTATTCGAATTACTTCAGGTCCTGCTATCCAGCATGCTGGAGATTTAGCTTCTATACTAAGCGCGCTTGATGCAGGTGAAGTGTTGTTTATTGACGAAATTCATCGTTTGCCTCGTGCTGCAGAAGAGTTGCTTTATATTGCTATGGAAGATTTTCGCGTTGACGTTATGGTGGGTAAAGGTCCTGGCGCCTCATCAATACCGTTAACTCTTCCTCGTTTTACTGTAGTGGGAGCTACCACTAGGGAAGGAATGTTGCCTTCTCCATTGCGTGCTCGTTTTGGTTTTACTGCTCATCTTGATTTTTATCCTCACGAAGAGCTTGAAAAACTTATTGAACGATCTGCTAAAGTCTTAGGGATTCGTCTTGTTGATCAAGCTGCTAAAGAGCTATCATTGCGCTCTCGTGGCACTCCTCGTATAGCGAATCGTTTGTTGAGGCGTGTCAGAGATTGGGCTATTGTGCATGATTTGTCAGAAGTAAATCATGAAGCTGTTGTTGAAGCGTTAGCTTTATACCAGATTGATACGCAAGGTCTTGATCGACTTGATATTGCAGTTTTGAAGGCTATGGTTTGTCAGTTTAACGGTGGACCGGTTGGTCTTAATAATTTAGCTGCAATGGTTGGTGAAGAAGCTGAAACTGTTGAAACAGTATGTGAACCATATTTAGTGCGTGAAGGATTCTTAATTCGCACTCCTAAAGGTCGTGTTGCAACTAGTAAAGCTTGGAAACATTTGGGCTTTAAAGAGCCTAGTAATGTCAGTGAGCTAGCTTAAAATAATTAACTTGGACGGCATTTCGACCGTCTTAGGGTTGGATACTTAAGGAGTTTACTTTGCCTCAATTTTTCCAGCAGTATGGCATGCTTATTATTCTCGTTGTAGCAATGGTTTGCATGATGATGTTCCAGACTCGCAATGCTAAGAAGCGTCAAGCTGAAATGCGTTCCTTCCATGAATCTTTGGAGCCAGGCACTGAAATTATTACAATTGGCGGCATTATCGGCAAGATTGTAAGCGTAGATACGCAGTATGAAGAGATTGTCATCGATTCAGAAGGTAGCTTGATGCGAGTATCTTTCCGCGCTGTAAACAGATTGTATGTGCGTCCAGCGTTTATTAGCGATGAAGAGGCAGAAGCTGCACAAGCAGAAGAAGCTAAGCAGGATGATGCAAATAAGTCTGTAAACGAAGATAACAAGCCAGTATCAGAATCTGCAGAATCTGAAAAGTAATAACTTTTATTTCATAAATTTATAATTTAATACTTAAGTCGTGATGTGTGAGTCAGCGCATGTCTCACACATCATGCGAATATGTGACATTCTTTCCATATTCCGATAACAAGTCTTGTGAAGAAAAGAACGTTAGAATTATGACAGCAACGGATATTACAGTGAAAACGTTGAAAACAGTAAGTAACGATGACGCCGCTTATCTTGCTTCTTTGATTCGTACCGTTCCAGGATTCCCTAATCCTAGTATTATATTTCGTGATTTTCTTCCTATATTTTCAAATGCTCGCTCTTCGCGAATTCTTATTGATTCTTTGATTGATGCATTGCCTGTACCGGCTGATTCAATTGATTTGATTGCTGGGCTTGAAGCTCGAGGTTTTCTTTTTGGACCATTGTTGGCATCTCGGTTAGGCAAAGGTTTTCTTGCTATTCGTAAAGCTGGTAAGCTACCTCCTCCAGTTATTACTGAGTCGTACATGCTTGAGTATGGTCAGGCAAGTATTGAAATTGAAAACGACGCTATTAAGCCAGGTCAACGTGTGCTTATTGTTGACGATCTTATTGCAACTGGAGGCACTGCAAAAGCTGCTGCAAATATTGTCAAGCGCGCTCAAGGAATAGTTGCAGGTTTTAGTTTTGTTATTGAACTTACAGGTATTAGTGGAATGAGTGAGTTATGCGATTATCCTTGCAGTAGTTTAATTACTATGCCAGCTTAAAAGTTTATTATTATCGCTTATTATTAAAGTAATATCCTATTTAAAGCAATATATTGGTTTTGCACCTAAAAGAATTGAAAGGAAAAGGCATGGTTGAGAAACTTAAGTCATTCTTAATAAACATGTCTAAAGGTGTAATAACTCCTATTATTGTTATTTTTATTTTTTCTCTTACAATAGGTCTTTTCCTATCTCTCACACTTCTTGTGGTTTCTATCGAAGAGGGAGCAGGCAATCTTTCTGAATCTGCAATGTCTATGACTTGGGCTGTGTTTATGTTTGCTCAAGGCGTAGGTATTACTTTTGGCAATTGCATTCTTACGATTATTCCTTTAGGTCTTACTTTTCTACTTATTGCAACACTTGTATGTTTAATTCGCCGTATTCGAGGTGGAGATATAGCATATTTTACTGGGCTTGTAGTCTGGGCTGTTATTAATGCGATACTTTCTCAAAATACGCATGTTACTTTACTGGATTCTACTTTTATTGTTGCTTGTAAATCTTCTTGTATTTATTTAATTTCTTTGCTTATAGCGGTTTTTCCAAGCAGCTCATTGTTTATGTCGTTAAAGCAGCGCTACAAGCAAATGTGCCCTGAGTATATTCAAAAAAATATTCGTATTACTAAGCGTACAGCAGTAATTTTATTTGGTTTATACGCTTTTATTGCGTTAATAACTGTTGTAGTTTGGGCTTGCACAAATTTTGGCTATGTTAATTCATATTTCAATAAATTAGGCATGCAAAATGGTTCTCGTATTCTTACAACTATTGCTTGCTTAGTTTGGCTGCCGAATATTGCTATTTGGGCATTATCTTGGATTTGTGGATCTGGATTTAATATTGGATCTGTTGCACACTTTACTTTAGCAGTTTCTCAGCGTAAATCTTTGCCTCCTATTCCGGTTTTTGGAATATTTCCTGATGCTATTGTTGATGTTATGCATCGCACTGTTTTTTACTCCATAGTTCCAATTTTCTGCTTTATTGTAATGCTTATAACTTTATTGCATAAAAGCGGCTGTGGCTTGCGTTTAAAAAATATTATTGACAAAACCGAGCGTGAGTCTTTTATGTTGAATGCTGTAGAAGCTGCAACTGATAGTGTAGGTGTATCCGCTTTAATTACAATTATGTGGACTGTTGTTTTCTCAATAGCAAATGGTTCATTGGGTGAATGTCGACTTTCTTATATTGGAGTTGACATTATTGAAAGTACTAGGGCTGTTGGTCATCTTACTCTATACGCTTCTGCTGTAGCATGGGTTATTTCGATTTTTAGTATCCTACTTATTTGTGGCGCGCGATATTGCTTTAATCTTATTGCTGCTAGTAAGTCGAATAAACCTGTAAAATCTGCAGAATTAATCGAAAATAAGACTAGTAATAAAAAGAATCAACCTTTGCCTTTGAAAAAAGCTGCTCCTAGGACGGTTTCATCGAAGGCTAAAAGAAAATAATTCCTCACTACTATTTTGGGAAGGAAGGCCGCCGTGCAACAGACACAGAGCAAAGAATCAAACGCAAATGTGCTGATAACCACAGGTGAAAAGCAAATTCGTAGAGTTCTTGTTTCAGTTTTTCATAAAGAGGGACTTGAAATATTAGCTGAAGCATTTAGAAAGGCTGATACTGAAGTAGTTTCAACCGGCTCTACTGCTGCTAAATTGGCTGAACTTGGCGTTCATGTTACTGAAGTTTCTGACGTTACTGGTTTCCCAGAAAGTCTTGATGGAAGAGTGAAGACTTTAGATCCGCATATTCACGCTGGAATTCTTGCAGATATGAGTAATGCTGATCATGTAAAGCAACTTGAAAAGCTAAACATAAAGCCGTTTGATGCTGTAGTAGTTAATTTGTATCCATTCGTAGACACTGTAATGAGCGGTGCTGATAGTGACGCAATTATTGAGAAAATTGATATTGGTGGACCTTCTATGATTCGTGCTGCAGCAAAGAATCATAAGTCTGTTGCCGTTATTACAGATCCTGCAGATTACCAGCTTTTAGCTAATAGAATCGTTTCAGGTGAAGGCTTTAATTTGCAAGAGCGCGAATATTTGGCTGGTAAAGCATTTGCTCATACAGCAGCTTACGATGCTTCTATATCTGAGTGGACAAGTAAAGCATGGCAGAAGCCTGAAAGTTTGAACACAAATGATGAAGAAGATAATCAAAATGCTGAAGCTGTGAAGCTTCCTGCAAACTACACGCGCACTTGGAGTTTAGAGCATACGCTTCGATATGGTGAGAATCCCCATCAGCAAGCAGGATTGTATTTAGATCCTTTGCATAAGGGTGGTTTGGCTCAGGCTGAGCTTCTTGGCGGAAAACCTATGAGCTACAACAATTATGTGGATGCGGATGCTGCTTGGCGTGCAGTTTGGGATTTTGCTCCACAAATTGCGGTTGCTGTTTGCAAGCATAATAATCCTTGCGGCTTGGCAATAGGCGCGACTGCAGTAGAAGCGCACAAAAAAGCTCACGCTTGCGATCCTGTAAGTGCTTACGGTGGTGTGATTGCTGCAAACACTACTGTGACTTTGGAAATGGCAGAAAGTGTGCGCCCAATTTTCACAGAGGTTATTGTGGCTCCAGACTATGAGCCTGAAGCTTTGGAATTGCTTCGCACTAAGAAAAAGAATCTTCGCATTTTGAAGGTTGCAACTCCGCCAGTCTTAGATTTGCAAGTTCATCCTATTGACGGTGGTGCTTTAGTTCAGTCTGCAGATAAGATTGATGCTTTTGGTGATAATCCTGAAAACTGGACGCTTGTTTCTGGAGATCCTGCTGATGCTGACACTTTGCGTGATTTGCAATTTGCCTGGCGTTCGCTTCGTTGTGTAAAGTCTAACGCAATTCTACTTGCGCATGATAATGCTACTGTTGGCATTGGTATGGGGCAGGTTAATCGCGTGGATTCGTGCCATTTGGCTGTTGAACGTGCGAATACTTTGGCTGATGGTGCTGAACGTGCTCGCGGAGCTGTTGCGGCTTCGGATGCTTTCTTCCCATTTGCTGACGGTCCGCAAATTTTGATTGAAGCGGGCGTTCGCGCAATCGTGCAGCCTGGTGGCTCTATTCGCGACGAAGAAGTGTTCGAAGCTGCGCGCAAAGCTGGTGTAACGATGTACACTACCGGTACTCGTCACTTCTTCCACTAAAATTGCTTTAGCTAAGATTCATAGACAAATAAATTAATCAATATTATGGATGCAGCGCTTGTGTACTTCAAGCGCTGCATCTTTGTGTTAGTGCCTAAAACAACTCATGTTTTCTTATCGCGGAGCAGGTATGATACAAGTATGACAGATAGTGAGCATCAGACTAGAAGTGCTAAAACGGAGCATCCGTACGTGTCGGAAAAACGTGAGGGTAAGCCTTATGCTGAATGGATTGTAGCAATTATTATTGCACTTTGCGCATTATTGGCATTTATAGGATATATAAAAGCCGCCACAGTTGTTATTTCTGTGACGGCTGTACTTCTAGGAGTTATGCGCTTAATTATGCGTCAGCGTAGCCCTTGGAAAGTTCGCTCAGTTGGCTTTGATTCTTTCATAAGTATTACGCTCGGCATAGGTTTGCTTATAACATACGCTTCAATTATATTTTTGCTATAACTTTATTTTTAAAGATTGTTCGCAACGTTATTGTCAGATACGTTTTGAACGTACTCATAGCTCATATCTGGCGCTGCAGGAGCATCTGCTTTTGTGTCTGCAAAATTTTGTATTGGTGCAGGATTTGTTTCATTTGATACAGCAAGTTTTTGTGCTGAGTTTGAAAGAAGCTTTGTTAATAGCAAAACTAGGCTAACAAGCGCTGCAGCAAAAATTGGAGCAATCCAGAATACCCACAATTGACTTAGTGGTTTAACTTCCAAATCATGAGAGTTTGCGAATAATGCGATGCCGGTAGAACGCGCAGGATTCAAACCAGCTCCTGTAATTTGATACGTAATGAAAGCGCCAGCTGCGTATGCAATACCGATGTGTGTTGCATAACCGCATTTAGTATTACCTTCATGGTCTGTGCTGCGCAATGCAGTGGCAACAATCAAAATAACAGCAATAACTTCAACTAATAACGCAGATACTATTCCGAAAGACAAGTTTATTTCTTTTAGTTGACGTGCAGAAAGAGATGCCTTTTCGAATCCGTTTACTATTGAAACAAACCAATACTTTTTGTCAAAACCTGAGCCTTGACCAACTTGTGACGGATCAATGCTTGAATCCTGCTGAGGAATAATAAGAATAAACAATCCTGCAGCTGCAATAGCACCAAGAACTTGGGCAACAATGTAGCATAATCCTGCAGTGTATGAAGTGCGTCCAGTAAGCATCGAAGCAACTGTTACTGCAGGGTTAAGGTGGCCTCCAGAAACTTTAGATGCAATATATGTCGCTGCAGCATAAGCGATACCAGTGCCGGCGGCAATCATTAAAACGTTGATTCCGTACATTACGGTAGTAAGAGAATAAAAAGTGTAAACAACGAACATCGCTAAAGCTGTAGCAATAAATTCAGTACCAATACGAACAATAAGTGGCGCAGCAGTTTTAGTTGTGCTGCACGGTGTATCTGTAGTTTTAATCATAACTTTCCTTAATTTTAGTTGTGCCGCTTTGTTAATGATTGCAACACAATGAAACCTAGGCTATACTATCACGGCTATGCCATACGGTAACATAGGAAAATGTGGTGTTTTTTGATTTATTGCAAATTTAATAAATTGCCACAGAAATTAGTAAGTTAATGAGTAATGAATTGCTTATATTGCGTATTCTTAAGTAAATTCTGGCGCAAGTATGTATGTAATTCTTTAGGTCACGTTGGGAGAACGATGCCAAACGCATATTCCCGCGCCAATCAGGCGCATTCAGATGACAACAACGCCATTCGACTGCAGAAGCTGCTTGCTGAAGCGGGATTTGGTTCAAGACGCAAGTGTGAAGAGATTATTCTTGACGGGCGTGTTGAAGTAGACGACGAATTGGTTACAACACTTGGTACTCGAGTAGATCCAAAACGTCAAAAAGTGCGCGTTGATGGATCTCGCGTAAAGTTCAACACAAAGCTAGTAACGCTCGCATTGCATAAGCCTAAGCGAGTTCTTAGCGCAATGGACGATCCAAAAGGTCGCTTTACTTTAAGAGATATTGTTGGAGACAAGTACGAGCGAATTTTCCACATGGGACGCTTGGATTACGATTCTGAAGGTCTTATTTTAATGACCAACGATGGCGAGCTAAGCCAGCACGTAATGCACCCAAAGTATGAGGTTGAGAAAACTTATATTGCAACTGTTGAAGGCAAAATCAACGGTATGGTTTGCCGCCGCTTGGTTTCGCAAGGCGTAAATCTTGAAGATGGTTGGATTAAGCTCGACCGTTGCGCAATAATCGATCAGAATCACGACACAACCATGGTAAAAGTTGTGTTGCATTCTGGCAAAAATCGTATTGTTCGCAGGATTTTTGGAGCCGTAGGATACCCTGTAAAGCGTCTTGTTCGTACGCAAATTGGCCCTATTAAATTGGGTGACTTAAAAGCTGGATCGTATCGCGTGCTTTCTCAAACAGAAGTGCGCTCGCTTTCTAAGGAGGTTGGCCTGTGATTTGTGTAGCAATTGATGGACCAGCAGGAGTAGGTAAGTCTTCTACTTCTCGTGCTTTAGCGCAATACTATGGTTTTGCGTATTTAGATACGGGTGCAATGTATAGAGCTGCTGCTTGGTGGTGCTTGAAACAAGGTATTGATTTAAGCACGCAACTTGAATTGGATGAAGAAGGAAATCCTGTAAATCCAGCGGATGCTGAACGTTTTAATCAAATTATTGAAGCTGTTGGAGCCTTATTTACTGAAAGTGACGCTGACTTTAGTGTTGATCCTAAGAATCCTGTAGTGACTGTTGAAGGTGAGGATATTAGCGAAGAATTGCGTTCCAGCGAAGTTTCTTCGCATGTGTCTACTGTATCTTCGATTCCTGCAGTTCGCCGTATGCTTATTGCTGCTCAGCGTGCGTATATTGCTTCAGAGTCAGATGAAGATTCTTTCTCTAAAGGTGAGGGAATAGTTGCAGAAGGACGCGATATTACTACTGTTGTTGCTCCTAATGCTCAAGTTCGAGTGCTTCTTACTGCACGCGAAGAAGTGCGTCAAGCTCGCAGAAACAAGCAGAATATTGCGCAAGAAAATTTGCAAAATAATGAATCTAAAAATAATGAATCTGAAGAAGACGATATTCGCGCTCGTGATGCTAAAGATGCTAAAGTTACGCATTTTCTTCAAGCAGCAGACGGTGTTACAACGCTCGATAATTCTGATTTGACTTTTGAGCAGACTCTCGATGCTCTTGTTGAAATGGTTGACGCTGCAATTGAGCAGGATGAGTATGACCGTTATGCTGCTAATCTTGAAGGCTACGATCTTGACGATGAAGATCGTGCGCTTCTTCGAGGCGACGAAGTAAGTCAAGACGATGCAAAAGACTCTAAAGCTGTTGGAGTAATCGCCATTATAGGTCGACCAAACGTTGGAAAATCAACGCTGGTAAATCGTATTTTGGGTCATCGTGTAGCTGTTGTAGAAGATACTCCAGGTGTTACGAGAGATCGCGTAAGCTACGACGCTGAGTGGGCTGGGACCAACTTCAAGCTTGTTGACACTGGCGGCTGGGAAGCAGATGTTGAAGGTATTGATTCTTCTATTGCTCAACAAGCGCAAGTAGCAGTGCGTTTAAGCGATGCTGTGATTTTCCTAGTAGATGGTCAAGTTGGTTTAACAGCTACAGACGAGCGTATTGTTTCAATGCTTCGCGCTGCAGGTAAGCCTATTACTCTGGCAGTTAACAAAGTTGACGACGCTAGAAGCGAGTATTTGACTGCAGAGTTTTGGAAGCTCGGAATGGGTGAGCCTTACGGAATTTCTGCAATGCACGGCAGAGGCGTTGGAGATTTGCTTGATGCAGCGCTCAATTCTTTGAAGAAAGCGAATAAAACTTCAGGATTCTTAACTCCAGAAGGACTTCGCAGAGTTGCTTTAGTAGGTCGTCCAAACGTTGGTAAGTCTTCGCTTTTGAATCATTTAGCTCATGAAGAGCGATCTGTTGTAAACGATTTGGCTGGAACTACTCGTGACCCTGTTGATGAGGTTGTGCGAGTTGACGGCGAGGATTGGCTGTTTATTGACACTGCTGGTATTAAGCGCAGGCAGCACAAGCTTACGGGTGCTGAATACTATTCTTCACTTCGTACGCAAGCTGCGATTGAACGCTCGGAACTTGCTTTGATTCTTTTCGATTCTTCCCAGCCGATTGCAGAGCAGGATTTGAAAGTTATGAGCCAGGCTGTAGACGCGGGTCGAGCAATCGTACTTGTGTTTAACAAATGGGACTTGATGGACGAATTTTCCAGACAGCGCATGGAACGCTTATGGAAAACTGAGTTTGAGCGCGTAACTTGGGCTGAGCGCGTAAATCTTTCCGCAAAAACAGGATGGCATACGAATCGTCTTGCGCGCGCTATGCGAACAGCTTTAGACAGCTGGGATAAGCGCATTCCTACAGGCAAGCTTAATGCTTTCTTAGGTCGTATTCAGTCTGCTCATCCGCATCCTTTGCGAGGCGGAAAGCAAGCGAGAATCTTGTTTGCTACGCAAGCTTCTACGCGCCCACCGCGTTTTGTAATATTCACAACTGGCTTCTTAGAGCACGGATACCGTCGCTTTATTGAGCGTTCTCTTCGAGAAGAGTTTGGATTCGAGGGAACTCCTATTCAAATCTCTGTAAAAGTACGAGATAAGAAGAAGCGCAAGTAAAGCGCAAATAAAGCGTGATTAAATCAAAGTAAGTTAGGGTTAAGTAAAGTAGGAGCGTATATGGCTGGTTTGGGCGAGTTAGCTTTCGATTTGCATCATGCTAGCGAAGATGAGATTTTTCAAGCATTTGTTGATTGGGTTAAAGATAACAAACATGTAGATTTGTGGCCGCATCAAGAAGAATCCGTTATGGATTTGCTTGCAGGAGACCACGTTATTTTAAACACTCCAACAGGTTCTGGAAAGTCGCTTGTCGCGCTCGGTATGCATTTCGCGGCGCTCGCCACCGGCAGACGCTCCTACTATACTGCGCCAATTAAAGCTCTTGTATCCGAAAAATTCTTCGATTTAGTAGCTATTTTTGGACGTGACAACGTTGGTATGATTACAGGCGACTCGCATATTAATGCAGATGCTCCAATAATCTGCTGCACGGCGGAAATCTTAGCAAATCAAGCTCTGCGTGAAGGCGCAAACGCTGAAGTCGATTGCGTTGCAATGGACGAATTTCACTACTATGGAGATCCAGAGCGCGGATGGGCTTGGCAAGTTCCGCTACTTACACTTCCAAATACGCAATTCTTACTTATGAGCGCAACTCTTGGAGACGTAACGGATATTGCGGAACGCTTAGAAAAATCAACAAAAAGAAACGTCGATATTATTGCAGACGCTCCAAGACCAATCCCGCTCGAATACGAGTACACAGATAAGCCGCTTGCAACAACTGTAGAACTCTTATTTAACAAGGGTTTAACGCCAATTTACGTAGTTCATTTTTCGCAAGACGCAGCTCTTGAAACAGCGCAAGCGCTCGCAAGTACTGGAGTTTCAAGCAAAGAGCAGCGAGACAAAATTGCTCAAGCCATTAAAGGTACTAAATTCACTACAGGTTTCGGCAAAATTTTGCAAAGGCTACTGCGCACTGGTGTAGGCGTACATCATGCTGGCATGCTTCCGCGCTACCGTAGGCTTGTCGAACAGCTCGCTCAGCTTGGACTTCTACCAGTTATTTGCGGCACAGACACTCTCGGCGTTGGCATTAATGTGCCAATTCACTCGGTTGTGCTTACAGCTCTTACAAAATTTGATGGGAATCGTAGTAGAAAGCTTCGCGCTCGCGAGTTTCACCAAATTGCAGGACGTGCAGGCAGAATGGGATTCGATACTGAGGGCTTAGTAGTTGCAGAGGCTCCAGAGTTCGAGATTGAGAATGCGCGCGCTGTTGCAAAAGCTGGAAATGATCCTAAAAAGCTTAAAAAAGTTAAGCGTAAGAAAGCTCCAGAAGGCTTTGTTGTTTGGGGCGAGCCGACATTTACTAAGCTTATTGAAAGCGCTCCCGAAACTTTGAATCCTCACATGGTTGTAACGCATTCAATGATTTTGAACGAAGTTACGCAAGGTGGGGATGCTAGAGCGCGCGTTGAAAAACTTATTGAAGATAGTGCACAAAGGCCACAAGATAAAGAAAAATTGCTTGAGCGTTGTGATGATATTTTCCAGACTTTGCTCGATACTCAAGTCATTGAATGTAGAGAGCGCGTTGACGGTTCTTGCGATTATGATCTTGATGTTGCTATGCCAGACGGTTTTGCGCTAGATCAGCCGCTTTCTCCATTCTTACTCGCAGCTTTGGAACTTCTAGACCCAGAATCTCCAAGCTATGCGCTTGACGTAATTTCCATGGTTGAAGCAACTCTGGATGATCCTAAGCCTGTTCTTCGTGCTCAAGAGCGCAAAGCACGCGATGCTGCAATGGCTGGTATGAAGGACGATGGCATTGACTATGAGGAGCGCATGGAACGCTTAGCTGAAGTTAGCTATCCTAAGCCTCTTGAAGACTTACTAGCTCCTGCTTTTGCGCAATATCGCAAGGATGTGCCGTGGGCGAACGACTACTGGATTAAGCCTAAATCTGTGCTTCGAGACATGGTTGAAACAGCATCTGATTTTACTGGATACATTTCTCGTTATGGCATTGCTAGAAGTGAGGGAACGCTTCTTCGTTACCTTTCGGACGCTTACCGTTCTCTTGCGCGCACTGTGCCTGAAGATATGCTTAACGAAGAATTGCGTGATATTATTTCGTGGCTTCGTCTTGTTGTGCGCTCTATTGATTCAAGTCTTGTTGACGAGTGGGAGAGTGCTGGAGGATCGGATGCTGAAGCTAGCGCTGTAACTACGGCTGCGCCTTCAACTTCTGAGTCTGTAGTTGAGGATCGTCGTGGACTTATTGTGTTGATTAGAAACGCAATGTTTCGTCGCGTGCAGCTTATGGATTTGGAAGATGCGGATACTTTAGGAGAGCTTGACAAAGCTTGGGGTTACGGCGTTCACGAGTGGAATGATGTGCTTGACGACTATTACGATGAGCACGAGTATGTTGGAATAGATGCTAAGGCTCGAAGTGGCGACTTGTTTATTTTGGATGATTCGCTTGAGAAAAGTGAACATTCGTGGAAAGTTCGGCAGATTATTGACGATTCAGACGGGGATCATAATTGGGCTATTACTGGCGTTGTCGATTTAGATACAACTCAAGACGAAGGTGAAGTTGTGTTCTTTGATTACCAAGTTTCGCATGTGTGATTTTTAAAATGTGCTAACGGAATGCAAAACACAGAATGCAAAATGCAATCGAACGTTTGTTCTATATGTAGTGTAAGCTGGTATTTATGGAGCAGGATTTATTTGCAGCAAGTAGCGCGCCGAGTGATGTGACTCGTCCGTTGGCAGTGCGTATGCGCCCGAGCAGTATTGAAGACGTGCTAGGGCAGTCGCATGCTCTAAAAGAAGGTTCTCCTTTGCGTAGGCTTGCAAATCCGCAATCTAAAGGTTCTCTTACTGCTCCAAGTTCTGTTGTGTTGTTTGGTCCTCCGGGAGTTGGCAAAACTACGCTCGCTTATATTGTTGCTCGTCAGTCTGGTCGCGTGTTTGAAGAACTTTCTGCTGTAACTTCTGGAGTTAAAGACGTTCGTGCGGTACTTGATCGCGCGCATGAGCGTTTAGTTAGTAATGGTCAAGAAACAGTTTTATTTATTGACGAAGTTCACCGTTTTTCTAAATCTCAGCAGGATGCTTTGCTTCCAAGCGTTGAAAATCGCGACGTAACTTTTATTGGAGCTACTACCGAAAACCCAAGCTTTTCAATTATTAAGCCGCTACTTAGTAGATCAGTAGTTGTTAAACTTGAGTCACTTAGCGTTGAAGATTTGCATACTCTTATAGAACGTGCGCTAACTAGCGAAAATGGTCTTAATAATCAGCTTAAAATCGACGATGACGCAATAGATTCTATTATTCGCTTAAGCGGGGGAGACGCTCGCAAAACTCTCACTATTTTAGAGGCGGCTGCAGGAGCAGTAACAGGAGATGTTGCGTTACAGCATGGCAAAAAGAAGCCTGTAATTACTGCTGATATTGTTTCTAACGTAATGGATACTACTACAGTTCGTTACGACAAAGACGGCGACGATCATTATGATGTGATTTCTGCTTTTATTAAGTCGATGCGCGGAAGTGATGTTGACGCTTCTTTGCATTATTTAGCGCGAATGCTTCGAGCTGGTGAAGACCCGCGTTTTATTGCAAGGCGAATTATGATTGCTGCTGCCGAAGAAGTTGGTATGGCAGCTCCGCAAATTTTGCAAGTAACTGTTGCAGCAGCTCAAGCAGTTGCTTTAATCGGCATGCCAGAAGCGCGTATTATTCTTTCGGAAGCTGTGATTGCTGTAGCAACCGCTCCTAAATCAAACGCAAGCTACAATGCTATTAATCAGGCTTTGCAAGATGTTGATGCTGGAAATATTGGTCAAGTTCCTCTTCATTTGCGTAACGCTCCAACTGCTTTGATGAAAAGTTGGGGAAACCATGACGGGTACAAGTATGCTCACGATTATCCGGGTGCTGTAGCATCCCAACAGTACATGCCAGATGAGCTAGTTGGTTGCGAATACTATCAGCCGTCGAATCGCGGCTACGAGCACGAGATTTCGCAACGTTTATCTCAAATCCGTGCCATTCTTCATGAATCTAACAAATAAATAAGTGCTGTGTTTGTTATTGCATCTTTGTGTTTATCAGACAGTGTAACTAGAATCGTGTGTAGATATTTCACTTAAGAGGGATTTGCTGTGTTAAAAACTCGGTAAGTGCGAGCACAGTTAAGAGAGGGAATTATGGCATTTTGTGAAAATTGTGGAAATAAACTAGAGCAGAATAGTAAGTTTTGTGATTCATGTGGCAATGTTGTTGCAAATTATTCGGACGTTGCGAATGAAAATTATAATGTGCCACCTGTAAAAGAAACTTATACTCAGCCTGGGTATATTGCAAAAAGTAGTAGCGAGAAATCTTTTGCTAAATCAAAGCAATTTAAACTACTGATTGCTTCAATTGTTACTGTAGTACTTGTTATTGCTGCTGCGGTTGCGTTTATGGTATTTTATTTACCTTCACAAAGTAGTCATACTGTTCTTATTCCTAAAGCTAGTGCATTAAAAAGTGCGCCATTGCAAAAAACTGTAGACGATCTACGTAAGCAGGGTGTGAAAGTTATTATTGTTAAAGAGTTTTCTTCTGTTAAACGTGGTGGTTTTGTTCGTTTTACTAATGTTCGTCCTGGTCAACGTGTGCAAAGTTCATCGCATGTTACTGTTATAGAATCTAAAGGTCCTGGAATTCCTAAAAAGGGAGTAGTAGGTCAACCTCTCGAAAAAGCTAAGAAAATAGCTGAATCTATGGGTGTTCCTGTTGAAACATACAACATTATTTCTACTAATACTGGAAAAGTTATTGCAACTGATCCAATGCCAGGCTTCCCAGTTTCGAGCGGAAGTAGTGATGATGGTGTGATTCGTATTGCTGTTGGAGTTAAAGACAAAGGTATTCCTGCAGACTTGTTCGGCATGGATAAAGACGAAGCAGTAAATAAGTTGCGAGATTTAGGATTGAAAGATGTTTCATTGCACCCGCATTTCTCGTCAGAAAAGAATCTTGGTAAGATCATTTCTTCTAAGCCTGCTTTAGGTACAAAGTTTTCAGGTGGGCATGTTGACTTGTACTACGGTGTTGACGCTTCTGAAACCAAAAATGTGATGACAGAAAATGATCCTTATGACAAAACTATTATGTATGCGACTAATGCGTCTCCTGTTATTGGCACTTGGTGTACTAATGATGGCGACTGTATTGAGCTTCAGAAACATGATTATCCTAAAGATAATCCGGACTATATGTTTTTGCAGCTTCCTACCGATCCTAAGTATCCTGATGATTCTCATTTCTATGAGTATTTAACTTTTGGTAATGGTGCTCATGAGATTGGCGGATTGGTATTTTATAAGGATAATAATAAAAACAAAGACAGTCAGATGAAGAATCATTTGATTGTTGGAGATACTGGCGCCTTTGAACTTTATCGTGGAATGGGATTGCCATATTGTGGTGAAACAGCTAATGACAATATTGGCAATATGTGTGTTAATGGTAAGTGGGTTGACGCGTTTGAACCTCCTGAAGACATTAAACAATATGGAAGCCCTGATAAAATTCCTGGCTATTGGAAAGACTCTTCGTTTAGAATGCGCGACTTCTTCCTTGTAGTTCCAGTTCATGCAAATCTTAATAAGATTGAATCTTCTGGCTATTTTGAAGGAAAAGGCAATAAAAAGCCAGATACTACAAGACCGTTTATTTTACGCAGAAATCCGAAACTGTATTCTAAAACAACTGTTGATGCTGAGCCTTACAAAGGTGCAATAGAAGATAACCCGTTCGTGCCAACAGTTAAGCACAAGGCTGTTCCATTTAAGCCTGCTCCAGACGATAGTGTTGCATACTACTTGGTTGAAAAGCCTTTCGACTGGAGTAAGCTTCCTGAACGTGACTAAAGGTTTTAAATAAATCGAAAGTAGATATGTTGTCTATGAAAAAGAATAGTGATTTTCTGTATTATTGCGTATCGACTGTTGTGCTTATATGCTGGCTTACTGCTTGCGTTGTGTATACTCTTTTTGCTGCAGATACCTTACAAAACAGCGGCTTTTCGTTGAAAAGTATTACCAGCAATAGCATAATAAGCACAATCACAAAACCGCATACTCGCAGTACTGACGATATTCTTTCTCAAGCTGGTAAAGAATACAAAAAGGTGCTTGAAACTTCATCGTATGTTTCAAATAAATTCCCGCAGGATTTCGAATATTATTATGATTTGTGGGATATTGATAACGATAATATTCCAGAAATGATTGTTATTGCTACAAATGAATATAATAATAACTCTAACAAGTGTATTCATGTATTTTCATTTAAGAATGGCAAGTTAGTTAAATATCCAGAAATTATAGATAATGCGCATGATGAAAATGAGAATTCAGGTACAATATATTTTGATCCGCACCATAAAGGAATTGTAATTCTGCGTGCTATTGAAAAAAATTCGCCTAATGTTTTCCCGTGGATTAAAACAATCTATAAGCTGAATGAAGGCAACTTTACCAATACTAGGTCTATTGTTTATCACCCATTAGATAAAGATAATACATACGATCCAGTTCCTGGAACTGGTGAGATAAGTAAATTATTACATCCAACTTTTGTGTCAGTTGATGATTTTACTGATATTAATATGATGATTAATGCTAAAAACTTGACTCAAGCTCAGCGTAAGCATAATAAGCTTGTTCAACTTTGGCGCGAGAAAGGTTATCAAGTATTTACTGGAACTGTAAAAATATTAAATGTTGATGAAGCATATGATTTTCCTGGAACTACACCAAATAATACTGGTAATAAAGACAATGTTCTGGAAGAAAATAAAGATAATATTTATACGGTATTAGTATTCGATAGAAAGATGTCTGTTGGAGGATTTTGTAATGGTACAGATTGTGGAGTAATGCAAACGCGCAATGATCTTAATAATATTTTGGTTACGATGAAGATCTCTAAATCAAATGAAAGCAATAGGTTTGAAAAATATAATAACAAAAAAATTACTATTGCTGCTCAATATGGGGATGATGGATCAAATTGGCTGGAACTTCCAGCAGGTCAGTCAACAGTTAGTGGCGTACAAATCATTGACGAATAGCAAGCTACTATAAAATTAAGCTCCATGAATGTTGAATTGCCTCAGCAGTTTTGCAATCATGGAGCATTTTTATTTACGAATTATCGCAAAAATATAAAAATATTAAGAGAGAGTTTTATTCACGCACAAGCATAATGTGGTCAACGCTGTCTAATGGAGATACGCGGAACAAAACAAAACGATTGCCAATTACTTGCACGACTTCGGCGCCGAGCTTTTGAGCAAGTGCATCAGCAGCTTCTTTAGCGCTTAATCCGGAACCATCTTGCACAGAGCACTTCATGAGCTCGTGGTACTGCATGGTTTCGTCTGCTTGCTTCACAGCTGCATCAGTAATATCGTTCTTGCCAACGTATAAAAGTGGGCTAAGCGTATTAGCGAGCGCGCGGAGCTGCTTAATCTGCTTTTTTGTCAATGCCATAAGGCGTCCTTTCAAATGCAAGTTTTATAACGCAAATATTACATAAATTACATAGTGCTTAACGGATTATACAGTATATTGCGAATTGTTGCATGTGATAATACAAATTTATTTACTGTGCATTGTGTATTTATTACGCGCGCTGCAAAAGTGTGAAATATTTTCAAAATTTTATTACAAAGGTAGCATTTTGCACACAATAATCGCGCTTACAACACCAAGAGTAACTACTGATAGCAGCACATCTTTTATACGCATTTTCCATGAGTGCAAGTGAGTTCTTTCAGCTCCAGGCGTGTAACAGCGTGCATCTAATGCGAGCGCAAGAGTGTCAGCATGGCGAATTACTCCTGCAAAACCTGGCACTATTAAAGCTGTTATAGCGTGTACTCGTTGCTTAAAAGAACCATCTCGAATGCTACTTCCTCGAGCGATTTGCGCTAGTGCCACAGAGTGCGCTTCTGCACTGAGTGTTGGTAAGAACCGTAGCGCTAGGCTCATAATAAGTGCTATTTCTTGCGTTGGTATTCCAATATGTCGAAGTGGTGATAGTAATCGTGTGCAAGATTCGTTAAGCGTTGTCTGACTCATTGTTAGTACTAGAATTGCTCCAATGATAATAACAAGCGAGAATCGTGTTGCAAAAAGTATTGCGTAATTAATTCCATCAGTTGTAATAGGAATAGTTGCAATATTTGCTAGCACTGTGCCGGTTCGCACTGCCAGAATGTTAAGTAATCCGGAGAAAACAAATACCGCAATAATCATGTGCAGTGAAGCAATAAGCTTAACAAATGGTATTTTTGCAGCAACAGTTAGAGTAAATGTTACAAAAGCAAGAATAGCTAACTGTATGTAGTTAGTAATACTAAAAGCACTTAGCATAAGAATAAAGCATGATAGCAGCGTCGCGCGTGGGTCAAAAGATTTAAGTAGCGAAGTTGTTTTTGCTTTTGCGGAACTTTCTTTGTTTTTGTTATTTTCAGTATTTTTTGCTGTGTTGCTTGCTTTATTATTTGCTTTTAATGTTACTAATCTTGCGCCTAAATCTTCTGCTTCTTGAAGATTATGCGTAATAAGTATTATGGTTACGCCTTGATTGTGTAGCGTTCCAAGAATTTCTCGAATACGTAACGCAGCTTCAAAATCTAATCCAGCTGTTGGCTCATCCAGTACGAGCACGCGTGGCTTGCAAGCTAAAATGCCAGCTATTGCAACAAGACGCTGCTGACCTCCAGAAAGCGCAAAAGGTGATTTTTCAGCCAAATTCTCAAGGCTCAATAAGCGTAGGGTTTCATCCACACGTTCTTTAAGAGCATTGCCTTTCAGCCCAAAATTTTTTGGTCCATAAGCGACATCGTTCCGTACTGTATCAGCAAAAAGCTGTTGTTCTGGCAGTTGCATAACGTAGCCAATTGTTTGATGTAGTTTTTGTCGTATTATTTTAGATGTTTTACCTCTAACAGATATGCCATGTACTGTTATGTTTCCTGAATTGGCTTTTAACAGTCCACACATTGTTTTAGCAAGAGTTGATTTACCGCAGCCGTTTTCGCCCATTATTGCAACTGTTTCGCCACTTTTAACAGTGAGTGAATAATCGTCAATAACAGCTGGAGAAGTTTTATCATATTGAACAGTTAGTCCGGAAATTTCTACAGCGATATCTGACTCATTTTCTTTGAATCTGCTATCTGTTAAGTTTTTGTTCTTGCTAATTTTAGTTAAATGATTATTAGCCAACTCAATATTAGAAAGGTAAGTTTTTAAACCATTAAAGCTTACTTCTTTCAGTATGCCATTTTCTAGTAGAAGTATGCGATTTGCCCGTTTGCATTCCTCAAAATTGTGTGTAATTTGAACAATAGTAGTGCCATTTTTATGCAAATTATCGAATAAAGCATCAACGTCTTTGCGAGCGAACGAGTCGAGCATAGAAGTAGGTTCGTCAAGAACAAGCAGTTTAGAATTCATAGCAATAGCGCTTGCTAAAGCTACTCGTTGCTGCTGTCCGCCGCTCATAGTGCTAGGGTCAGCGTAACGCTTATCTTCCATGTGAACAGTTTTTAAAGCTTCACTGATACTCTTATACATTGTTTTTCGAGAGAATTGCAAATTTTCTAGTCCGAAAGCAACATCTTCTTCAGTAATTGTTGTAATAATCTGGTCTTCAGGACTTTGGAAAAGTGCGCCAATATATTTTCGTGCATTTTTATATGATTCAGCACAAGCAGTAGTATTTTCAAAAACTTTTTCACCGCATAATGTAACGTAACCGCTATCTGGTGCCGTTAAACCTGCAATAATTTTTGCCAAGGTTGACTTACCAGAACCGTTTAATCCCACAATTGCCACGCGCTCGCCAGCATTAATTGTAAGACTTAAATTATTAAGCGTCCAAGTTTTTCCATCATCGTAGCTAAAGCAAATATTTCGCAACACTACTTGCGCATTGTTTTCAATCATGTGCTTTTTAGCTTCGTTCATGCTACTACTTGTGCTGATATTATGCATAATTATGCCGCTTAGAATTATTATTTATTTTCGTGTAGCAGGTTGGAAATTGGTTTGTAAATAAGCATAGTTACTACAACGTGAAGTGCAAGTTTAATAATATTAAACGGTAGCAGTGCTGGAATAATAAGAGCCACAACCTGTGAAACAGTCATGTGAGCATAAAGTGGCGTAATAACAAGATTTCCAGCTATTGCAAGAGCAATAGCAATAATTGATCCTGCCAAAAGTCCGATTATTGCGCCTTTTCTGGTATGCATTTTTTTGTAAATTAATGCCGCTGTGACGCTAGCTCCTAAAGATACTAGCACTGCCATAACTGTGCCTAGTGGATTGGTAAATAAGTGCGGTGCGAAACCTAGTATGCTTACTATTGCTGCAGCTGCAGGACCATATGCGAATCCTGCAACTAGGCATACTATTCCTGAAGGATCATATTTTAAATACGACAAGTCTGGAATAAGTGGAAATTCTATGAAACTTACAGCCATTGAAAGTGCCACGAATAGAGCGTATTTTGCTATTTTTTCGCTAGACCAGTTAGAGTTCTTTGCATAAGTTTGGTGATTATTTGTATTAGAAATGCCCATGATGGGTCTCCGTTTCTTTCATCCGGACTGTAACCGTTGGCTTCGGAATTTAACCGAATCAGCAGCTTGTAAGCCGCTCGCGGGCTTCAAAAACGCATGAAACACGTATTTTGTTACCGCCAGTAAGGATTTTCACCTTCCCTGAAACTAACTATTCTTTTGTATCTCATGCTAAGAACATTGTTGTGATAATTGTGTGGCGAGGGTAGGTGCGAGAATACAAGTATGAGCAATACGAGTGCATCAAAAAAAATTAGTACTAATAACGCAACTAGCATTGATAAATTAGCTATTGTTGTTGTCACTTATAAGCGTCAAGAGCTTTTGGAGAATTTATTCCATTCGTTTGAATGTTTAAAAGAATGCCCTTGGCGTATTGTCGTTGTTGACAATGAGTGCAGTGACAAAACTGGCGAAATGGTTGCTCGTCTTGAAGCTTCTTTAACTAATCGTTGGGGTAAAGCTCAAAAAGATTGTGAAGGCAATGAACTTCATGTTGTGTATGCTCCTCAAGATGAAAATCTTGGTGGTGCTGGCGGTTTTAGTGCTGGTGTTAAAAAAGCTTATGAACTTGGAGCTAAGTGGTTCTGGGTTATGGATGACGATGTTGAAACAGTGCCTGAATCTATTGAGCGTCTTGCTCCTTGGACTAAGCGTCACGCTGTTGTTCAAGGAAGTCGTTTAGATTATGACGGTGGTAAATTCTACTGGCAGTACGATTTTTTGGTTCCGCTTGGTATTCCAAATCCTATTGCGCCTGCTGCTTTTGGCAGAGCTGGATACAAAGTTATGAATACGATGTGTTTTGAGGGCGGTTTGATTCGTCGAGATATAGTTGAAAAAATCGGCTTCCCGGATTCGCGCTACTTTATTTACTGGGATGATACTACTTACGGGTATCTTGCGAGTAAGGTTACGAATCCTATTGTTGTTCCGGATATTATTCTTCGTCGCACTCGTGATATTCCTAATTGGGATATTGCAGGAGTGCGTCAGCTAAATTCAACATCGGACATGAATCGTTATCATATTATGCGAAATAGAGGCTTTATGGCTCGCTACTTTATGGTTCATGGCGATTTTCGTCCGTTTATGTTTGCGCTTGGAACTGCTTTAACAGCTGCTAAAGAGCTTATTCGTTTGATAGCTGTCGATCGTGAGCATATTATTTCGGGTATTGGTAAATTGTTTACCGGTTGGATTGATTCTCGAAAAATTTTGCACGATCAAGACTGGAAACCTATGCCTTCGTTGAAGTAGAAGTTAGTAAACAGTAAGCGTGTCGTATCAAATATACGATAGAATACTGGTAATTGTCCATACAGCACACATTCAGAGGGGAGTGTTAGTGAAATGATTGACACTGCACAAGCATTTGGCGTCGATATTGGTGGATCCGGTATTAAGGCTGCTCCAGTAAATTTGGAAAAGGGAGAGTTCGCAGAACCTCGATACAAAATTCTCACTCCTACGGTTTCTACGCCTCAAGCAGTTGCAGATATTGTTCGTCAGCAGCTTGAACATTTTGAAGTACCTGCAGATGTTCCTGTTGGAATTGCATTCCCTGCTCCAATTAAGCCTGGTAAGAAGCTCGATTTTATGGCAAATCTTGACCAGTCTTGGATTGGTGTTGATGTTACTGAAGTCTTTAGCGAGGCTTGTGGTCGTCCTGTAACAGTAGTTAACGATGCCGATGCTGCTGGTTTAGCTGAGCAGCGTTTTGGTGCGGCGAAAGACAAGGATGGCTTGGTTATTGCTACTACTCTTGGCACTGGTATCGGCACGGCTTTGATTTACAACGGTGTGCTTATTCCAAACACTGAGCTTGGTCATATTCAGCTTGAAAAAGGTAAGGGCGATGCTGAAAAGTACGCTGCTTCTTCTGTTCGTGAAAAGTTGGATATGGGCTATAAGAAGTGGGCTAAGCGTTTGACTAAGTACTACGGCCTGATGGAAAAGTATTTCAACCCAGATTTGTTTGTTGTCGGTGGCGGTGTTAGCCGCGTAAGCGAAAAGTTCTTGCCGCATATCGATATTAAAACTCCTATTGTTGTTGCAACATTGCATAATGAGGCTGGAATTATTGGTGCAGCTTACTATGCAATGCAAAAGATGCAGCAAAACTAAAAAATAACTAAATATTATTTGTTATCTATTGAGCTGGGTGAGCAGTTTATGCTGCAGCCCAGCTTTTGTTATGCCAAGTGTTAGGGTAGTTTCGTGCGATTTTCTTCTAGAATAGATGTGAGTGAGCCAAATCCTATTATTTTAGCTCAGCGAAAAGCTATTGTTAATGGTGTAAAGCTTACTAAATTAAACGATTCCAATCCAACGTCTCACGGCTTAGCGCCTAAATGTTTAAGTGGACGTTACACGGCAGACCCTAGGGGTCCTAAGGAAATTCGCGATATTCTTTCAAACTTTATCAATAAGCGAGATAACCGCACTGAAAAGTCTGTTCCATCAAAGCTTAATCCAGATCAGCTTTATGTGCTTTCTTCAACTTCTCAAGCTTACGCATGGCTTATGATGCTTTTATGTGATGCAGGGGATGCCGTTATGGGACCAACTCCTGGATATCCTCTTATAGAGTCTATTGCGCGCTTGCAATGCGTGAATGCAATACCGTATCCTTTGCACTATGATGGTTCTTGGACTATTGATATTGCGCGTGTTAGAGAACTTTTAGAAGATGTGTCTTTGCGTATTAAAGCTCTTGTGCTTATTAATCCAAATAATCCTACAGGCTCATATGTCAAGCCTGAAGAACGTGGAATACTATTGCAATTATGTCGTGATAATGGTGTTGCGATTATTGCAGACGAAGTATTTTATGAATATTCGCTTGAACCTTTTGCTGGAAATGCTCGTCTTGCTGGAGAATCTTCTACTTTAGTTTTTGCGCTTGATGGATTCTCCAAAATGCTTGCTGCTCCTCACGCAAAAGTTGGTTGGATTGAAGTTTCAGGTCCTAAAGATGATGTTTATGAAGCACAAAAAAGGCTTGACGTTATAGCGGATGATTTTTTGCCTATTGGTAATACTGTTTCTGAGCGAATACCAGAATTATTGCAATATGCATCTTCTCAAAACGTTATTGTACGAAATCGTATTATTAATAATCTGCATACGCTTCGAGAAACGTTGGCATCTACACCTAAATGCTGTGTTAGCGCGCTGCGTGCGGAGGGCGGATGGAATATTTTATTGCGTGTACCATCTTGCATTGACGATGATGTATTAGCTTTGAGATTGATGAAAGATTATAATTTAGTTTCTCAACCTGGATATTATTTCGATATGCCAGTTAATGGGTATTTAGCATTGTCATTATTGCCAGAGCCGCAGCAGTTTATTAGCGGATTGCATGCGCTTCTTCGAACTGTAGATGCATTGTTAGAAGAATAGTAATTATATAAATAATTATTTAAAACAATGTCATCCAACTTCTAAACGCGAACCATAAGTTTGGGTTAAAACGAAGCGTGCTGTCTTCACGTCCTGTAACAAACCAACTGAGTACAGCGATAGCAATAGAAGCAAATAGCAATACTGCTACAAGTAAGCGTATTGTGTAAGCAATAGTTTTTTTATGTAAAGAATTTTCTGATTGCAAAGTGGATGCATATTCTAAAAGCAAGCTAATTCCAATTGCGGCAGCTATAGCAAAAGACCACGCAAAATCAGCAATATATCTCCATCCGATACCAGCTTTTAAGCTGTCAAAAACAATAAGAACAAGCCCAACTATTATAGCTATTACGCTTGTTTGCCAAGCAATATGCGTGCGGCAGCGTTTTTTCATAATAAATACGCATATTATGCCAACTAATGCCAATGGTGAAAGTGTAAACATTCCGCCAATCATAGGCTCTGCATATTGCCAACGGTCAAATGCAATAGGCTGAATACCAATCCAAGGAAAAGTTGGAATAAAACGTAAAGGTAGCGCAATATAGCTGAAAATAGACGGCAAAATATTTTGTGACGGCAAACGCATAGTCGTCATGTCAGTAATAGTTATTTGATACTCATTGCCAAAATTTAACGGTGAGCCAAAGCGCAAAAGATTATAAATGCCAAATGGAATTGCAGTAATTACGCATGGCAGTATCCAAGCTGCAAAATATTTAAAAGGCTTATGCCATGAAGAAACTTGTTTCCAGTTGCGCAAAATATTTGGTAAATCTTTTTCTATATGCGAATAAATTGCAGGAAGTGCAAAAAGAACAGCTATAGAAAAAGTAGGTCTACATCCTAAATTTAATGCGATAAAGAAAGAACCTAAAACAATATTTAGCAAAGAGTGTGTTCTATTAAAACCTAGGTAGCACCACAATCCAAGAGATGTGAAGAAAAGTGAGGCTGCCATAGGTACGGAATAAAATGACGTTCTAAACCACAAATACACTGTATTTGAAGTAATGAAGAATAAAGCAAGAACAATGGATGTCGTTCCTAAAGATACTTTTTTTGAAGTCTGCTCAATAATTCGAATAACCAATAGGGAGCCTGCGATAAGAAAACCAATTAAGAATATTATCGTAGCTACTGTTGTTGGAAGCATAGAGCCTTCAGGAGTCCATAGTCTTGAAATAATGCGATAAGGCAAAAATAGCAATATTGCTGGAAGAACTCCGAAGTAGGAATACCAGTGACCTTTGTAGTATGCGTAATCCCAATACATATGTTGTACTGAGTGGTTTAACAAATTATTTCTAGCCGTAGGGTCGTAAGGATTTTGCAAGTGTTCTAACTCATTAGGAACAGGAAGATTTAAATGCACTTGACCTTTTAACAATGCGTCTGCAGTGTGGGCATATTGATCAAAATCATATGCATAATTACCGTTTGTGTAAAAATGCATAGGAGTTGCGTTTCGTAAATTCCAAAAAATAGTTATTAACCCAACAGCAATAAATGGAAGAAGAGAAGCAGCAAAGCAGCAACGTTGAATAAGACTATGAGTGTTGAGTTTAATTTTCCAAAGCTTGGACCAAGGATTCCAAAGCGTAACAAGAAATGCAAAAATAGCAAGTATTAATACGCGACCCCATGACCACCTAAAAGGCACTCGAACGTTTGCTCTTGAGTCTTCAATATTCAATATTGATCCTATTGGATGTTGCAGCCACACTCTAACAATGCAAGATTTTCCTACTGCTTGTTTTGGAAGTTTAAGCAAAGATGGGTTTAGAGAAGCAGTGTTTGTGCTTTGAGGTTTGCTTAAGTATTTGTTTGCTTCAACTAAAACATTGATGTTTGAAATAAGATTATTATTTTTGCTTTTCTTTTTAATAATCGCAGGCTCTAAGCGAATATAAGGCGAACTTCCATCGGATGTTACTTCTAAATATGCTTCTGAAGGATCCGTTATAAGAATGCCGCCGGAAGCTAAGCGTCTAATTCCAGAACCTATATCGTTGTGTGCAGAAATGCTATCTGTGCTTCCTGTAACACTACTCCAAAATGGCAGATTTCCAATAGAACATTCAAATAAGGTTATAAGAATTATTACGATGAATGGTATTCGCAAAAAATGTAGCGTACGTTTTATGCAATGTTTGTCAATTTGATTGCTTATACGACTGTTGTCACTATTTGCCGTATTTGGCAAAGTCTTAGACGCGTACGTTGAAATCACTGCTTAACCATTCTATTGCACAATTCAAGTAATTCAGTTCAACATTTTACTCTTCGGCAACTAAATCGAGATATTCGTCATTCCACAAGTCTTCGTCGCCATCAGGCATGAGTAGCACTCGCTCAGGTTGTAAGGCTTGAACTGCACCCTCATCGTGTGTAACAAGAACAATTGCTCCCTCATACTTTGCAATAGCTTTAAGTATTTCATCTCGAGATGCTGGGTCTAAGTTGTTAGTAGGTTCGTCTAGTAGTAGCACATTGGCCTTGGAAGTGACTAGTGTTGCAAGTGCTAGACGCGTTTTTTCGCCACCTGAAAGCACTCTTGCAGGCTTCATTGCGTCGTCGCCGGAAAACAGGAAGCTGCCAAGCATAGAACGTGCTTGCGTGTCATCCAGGTTTGGTGCAACATGCTGAAGGTTTTCCAAAACTGTAGAATCCAAGTCTAATGTATCGTGTTCCTGTGCAAAATAACCGATTTTGCATCCGTGTCCGTATTGAACTTCACCAGTATCTGCTGTTTCTTCTCCTGCCAAAATGCGTAATGTTGTTGTTTTTCCAGCACCGTTATAGCCTAGAATGACAACGCGTGAACCTTTGTCTATAGCAAGATTAATTCCAGCGAAAACAATATTAGAACCATACGCTTTGGAAATATCTTTTGCCATAATTGGAGTTTTTCCGCATGCAGCTGGTTCTGGAAAACGAATATCTGCAACTTTTTCTTGTTTTTGAGCTTCACTTGTTTCGCTTAATAGGCGTTCAGCTCTTCGCATCATGTTTTGAGCAGCAACTGCTTTTGTAGCTTTAGCATGCAAGCGAATGCCTTGTTTCATAAGGCGTTCAGCTTTCTTTTCTGCAACTTCTCGTTCGCGACGACGTCTTTCTTCGTCTACTACGCGCTGATGCAAGTATGCTTTCCAACCCATTGAGTACATGTCTATTTTTGCAAGTTGCGCATCTAAATGCCATACTTTGTTGACTACTTCGTCTAGTAATTCTGTGGAGTGAGAAATTACTAGGAATCCGCCTTCAAATCGTTTAAGATAATTGCGCAACCATATTATTGAGTCTGCGTCTAAGTGGTTTGTAGGCTCATCGAGAATTAATGTATCTGCGTCAGAAAACAGAATTCTAGCAAGTTCTATGCGGCGACGTTGACCACCTGAAAGTGTTCCTAAAGCTTGTTGCATAACTTCTTGTGGAAGTCCCAAGCTTGTTGCCATCGATATTGCTTCAGATTGCACTGAATAACCGCCTGCTTTTTCAAAATCTTGCATTGCTTTGTCGTAGCGGTTCATAGCTTTAGTCATTATGTCTGGATCTGGATCTGTCATTTCTTTTTCCGCTTTGCGAATACGCGAAACGATAGAAGCAATATCTCGAGCACTCATAATGCGATCTATAACACTTTGCTCTGGGTCTGCTGCGTGCGTGTCTTGAGGTAAGTAGCCTAAACCTCCACTAACTCTAACCGAGCCTCCTGCTGGCAGCATGTCTCCTGTAATAACGCGAGTAAGCGTAGTTTTGCCTGCGCCGTTTCTGCCGACTAAACCGATCTTATCTCCCTTTGTGACGTGAAAATCGGTAGGATTTAACAGCGTTCGCGCACCAATCTGAATGGTTAAAGCTTGTGCGTCAATAGGCATAATGTCTGTTCCGTTCCCCAAAATTTAGGCTGTTAGTATTTATTACTTATAAAAGTCATAACCAAACTCACCATTATACTGCTTACTGGTAACGAATACAGCATGTGGTTGATAGTCAAATACTTTACTTTTTCGAACACTTGTTCTATAATTTTCTTGTTAGTAATAAAATTGGGTATTGGTTGGGAATATTCAAGTGATTATGGGGAAGTGTGGAGGTAATTGTGTCAAAACAGGCGAATGAACAAAATGACTCGTTGCAAGAATTGCTTGATAATGCTCCTATGAGCGCTAACAACGGTACTTTTATAGCTGATTTATCTAGTATTCCTTCTGAATGGAAAATAACTATCCAGGGTGCTAGAGAGCATAATCTAAAAAATGTAAGTTTATCGATTCCTAGGAATCGTATGGTTGTTTTTACTGGTCTTTCTGGATCTGGTAAGTCCTCGCTTGCGTTTGATACGCTTTTTGCAGAAGGTCAGCGACGCTATGTTGAGTCGCTTAGTGCTTATGCTCGCCAATTTTTAGGACGTATGGATAAGCCTGATGTTGATTTTATTGAGGGCCTAAGTCCTGCTGTTTCTATTGATCAAAAAACTACGAATCGTAATCCTCGTTCTACTGTTGGAACTATTACAGAAATATATGATTATTTGCGATTATTGTTTGCTAGGATTGGTGTGCCTCACTGTCCTGAATGTGGTCAAATAGTAAGCTCTCAAACTCCTCAGCAAATGACTGATTCGTTGCTTGCTATGCCAGAACGTACGAGGTTACAAATTCTTGCTCCAGTAGTTCGTGGTCGTAAAGGAGAATTTAAAGACACGCTTGAGCTTTTGCGCTCAGATGGTTATGCTCGTGCGATTATTGACGGACAAATGCATGAGCTTTCTGAAGATATTACTCTTACTAAACAGAAGAAACATACAATTGAAGTAGTAGTAGATCGTTTAGTTATTAAAGATGGCATTCGTGTTCGATTAACTGATTCGATTGAAACAGCATTAAAACTATCTAAGGGAGTAGTAATTGCTGATTTTGTTGACGAACCAGAAGACTCACAAACGCGTCGTAAATCATTTTCGGAGCATCGCGCATGCCCAAATAATCATCAATTAGAGCTTGATGAGATTGAGCCTAGAACATTTTCATTCAATGCTCCTTATGGTGCTTGCTCTGAATGTTCTGGCATTGGATACAATCTCGAAATTGATCCTGAACTTGTTATCCCAGACCCAGACAAATCTCTTGCGCAGGGAGCTATTGAGCCGTGGGCAATGAATAAGTCAGCTGGAATGTATTATCAGCACATACTTTCAGGACTTGCTAAAGATTTGCATTTTGATATGAATACTCCGTGGAAGGATCTAGCGGAAGACGTTAAACATGACATCATGTATGGTCATGATTTCACAGTTCAAGTTTCCTACACAAATAGGTGGGGGCGTCAGCGTGAATATTCTACTGGCTTTGAAGGTGTAGTTCGTACGCTTATGCGCAAACATGACGAAACTGATTCTGATCAAATGCGTCAATATTATGAGTCGTATATGCGTGAAGTTCCATGCCAAAAATGTAATGGAAAGCGTTTACGTCCAGAAGTTCTTGCAGTTACAGTATCTAATACTTCCATAGCTGAAGTTTGCGATATGCCAGTAGAGCGAAGTCTAGCATGGGTAAATGCTTTGCATTTGGATGGTTCTCAAGCAGTAATTGCAACAGAAATATTAAAAGAGATTCGTGCTCGACTTGGTTTTTTGAACGATGTGGGTTTAAGCTATCTCACTCTTTCAAGAGCTGCAAAAACTTTGTCTGGTGGAGAGGCTCAACGTATTCGTTTAGCTACTCAAATTGGATCAGGTTTAGTTGGTGTTATGTACGTGCTTGATGAGCCGTCTATTGGATTGCATCAAAGAGATAATGAGCGTTTGATTGCAACATTGCATCATCTGCGAAATCTTGGTAATACGCTTATTGTTGTCGAGCATGATGAAGATACTATTCGTCAGTCCGATTGGCTTGTTGATATTGGTCCAGAAGCTGGCGAGCATGGAGGAGAAGTAGTATATTCAGGTCCGTCTGATGGAATTATTAAAGCTCAGCGTTCAATTACTGGAGATTATATTGCTCACAGACGCTCAATAGATGTGCCAAAACAACGTCGTAGTGTAGACGAAAATCGTATGCTCCATATAATTAATGCCCATGAGCATAATTTAAAAAATATTGATGTAAGCATACCTTTGGGAGTATTCACATGCATAACGGGTGTATCTGGATCTGGTAAATCAACACTTATAAACTCAATTTTATATCCTGTTCTTGCAGACAAACTAAATGGTGCTCGAATTGTTCCAGGAAAGCACAAACGTATTGATGGTATTGAGCTTTGTGACAAAGTAGTGCATGTCGATCAGAATCCTATAGGAAGAACTCCTCGTTCTAATCCAGCAACTTACACTGGTGTTTGGGATAAAATACGTTCATTGTTTGCTCAGACTCCAGAAGCAAAAGTTCGTGGCTATGGTCCTGGTCGCTTCTCGTTTAATGTTAAAGGAGGCAGATGTGAAGCATGCCATGGCGACGGTACTTTAAAAATAGAAATGAACTTTTTGCCTGACGTATACGTAGAGTGTGAAGTTTGTCATGGTAAACGTTATAACCGTGAAACTTTGGAAGTTACATATAACGGAAAGTCTGTTGCAGATGTTCTTAATATGCCTATTTGTGAAGCTGCAATATTTTTCAAAGCATATCCTTCTATTTCTCGATATTTAGATACTTTAGTAAAAGTTGGCTTGGGCTATATTCGTCTTGGTCAAAGCGCAACAACGCTTTCTGGCGGTGAGTCTCAACGAGTAAAGCTTGCTACAGAGCTGCAGAGAAGATCTACTGGTAAAACAGTTTATATTCTTGATGAACCTACTACTGGACTGCATTTTGAAGATGTTAGGAAACTTCTAGCGGTTTTGCAATCTCTTGTAGATAAAGGCAACAGTGTTATTGTAATTGAACATAATCTTGATGTTGTGAAATCTGCAGATTGGATTATTGATTTAGGTCCAGAAGGAGGAGATAAAGGCGGAACCTTAGTTGCAGAAGGTAGTCCTGAGAGCGTAGCGCGTAATGGCGAGAGTTGGACAGGTAAATTCCTTAAGCAAATGTTACATTAAGCGTTCAAAAAAGTTACCGATCTGTAATTTGCTGAACTGAGAAATTTACTCGACAAATCTCATGAATAGTTGCATAAATCTTGTTTAGGAAAGGAGGTGAAAATGAAAGATAATGATCTTAATAAAAATTCTTATAAAGCATATGATTTGCAAGAAGAAAATAGGATGAGAGATAGTGAAAAATGGCGTAAAACGCAAGCAATAATAGATGAACAGTTTTCGAAAGATTCATCATTTGATGATGAAAGAGTAAATGCATTAGGAGCTCCATTGCTTGGTGATACCCGTGATTTATTCCGTCCAGCTTCTCGTGATATTCCAGCGCAACCTGGAGTATACAAGTGGCGTGATGGCGAGGGGCGAGTTATTTACGTTGGAAAAGCAAAAAATTTACGCAATCGTTTAGCGAATTATTTTCAACCTCTTTACCAACTTCATCCTAGAACTCAATCTATGGTTCTTACAGCTCGCAGTTTGGAATGGACTGTTGTAAGCACTGAATTTGAGGCTCTTACACTTGAATATACTTGGATTAAAGCTTTTAATCCTAGGTTTAATGTAGTTTTTCGTGACGATAAAACATATCCTTATGTTGCAGTTTCGCTAGAGGAAACTTTTCCAAGAGTATGGATTACTAGAAATCGTAGTGCGCGGCATGCTAGATATTTTGGTCCGTATGCAAAAGTGTGGTCTCTTCGTCATAGTTTAGATTCTTTACTTAAAACTTTTCCTATTCGCACATGCTCATCCTCTGTTTTTAGCAAAGCTCATAGGACTGGTAGACCTTGCTTATTTGCTTCGATTGGTAAATGTTCAGCTCCTTGTATAGGAAACATAGATCCTAGCGAACATCGCAAGATGGTAGAACATGTAGTTGGCATACTTACAGGCAGTGTTGGAGAGTCTTATATTTCACAAATTAAGAATGAGATGAAAGAAGCAAGTGAAGAGCTAGAATTTGAGCGTGCAGCTAAATTGCGTGACGAAATTGCTGTTTTGAACACTATTTTGCAACAAAATGCAGTTGTGTTTGACAATGATGTAGAAGCAGATGTTTTTGGATTCTGCGGAGATGAGCTTGAAGCGTCAATTCATGTATTTTTTGTCAGAGCTGGAATGATTCGTGGAGAGAAAAATTGGTCGGTAGAACGAAATGAGCATATCAGTGACAGTGATCTTATAGCTGATTTATTAACTCGCGTATACGCAGAATATGAGCAAAATTACACACAAAACCATGAAGATACTATTAGCATTAAGAAAGTTCGCGACGCTGTTAGCTCTACGCAGCAAGCTACTGCAACTGATGTAATATTGCGAGCGCAAGCTACTAAAACTCGTCGTGAACGTCAAGAGAGAACAGGTCGTGAGGATTTACTTGCTCCTATTTCGCCTGTTCCTCGTGAGATTATAGTTCCAATTAAAATTTCTGATGAACGTAAGCAAGAGCTTGAATTGTGGCTTAGCAATATTCGTGGTTCTCAAGTAAGTATTAGAGTTGCAGAGCGCGGAGAAAAACGTGCTCTTATGGATCGTGCAAACGATAATGCTAGTCAGGAATTGAAACGAATAAAATCTAGCCGTATTAACAGCATAGATATGAGAACAGAAGCTATGAATGAAATAGCAAAGGCGCTTGGAATGAGTAAATCTCCTTTGCGAATTGAATGTTATGATATCTCAAATACAGTTGATGGCAGTTATCAAGTTGCTTCTATGGTTGTTTTTGAAGATGGTGTTGCTCGTCCTAGTGAGTACCGTCATTTTGCGGTTCGAGGTGAACATGGTGATGGTAAAACAGATGATTTAAGTGCTGTTTATGAAACATTATTGCGAAGGTTTAAGCATAAAGATGTTTATGCAGAAGATAGGCTTGATATATTAAATGCATCAGATTCATCAGATACATCTGACTCATCTGATATTAATATTTGCGATGCTAACAGTATTTCTAATAAGCATTTTTCGGGTAATTCATTGACTAGTGCGCGGCATTTTGCTTATAAACCTCAATTAATTATTGTCGATGGAGGAAAAGAACAAGCAAAAGCTGCTAAAAGAGCTATGAGAGATGCTGGCGTAAGTGATATTACTGTTTGTGGTTTAGCTAAGAAGCTTGAAGAAGTGTGGCTTCCTGACGAAGATTATCCAATCATTTTTAAGAGAAGCTCAGAAGGATTGTATTTATTGCAGCGTGCTAGAGACGAGTCTCATCGTTTTGCTATTTCGTATCATCGTAAATTGCGAAGAAAAGGTTCATTGCATTCTACTTTTGATGCAATTCCTGGAATTGGAGCAGTGTATCGCAAGCGTTTGCTTGCATCTTTTGGTTCAATAAAATCTTTGAAAAATGCTTCATTAGAAGATTTGCAAAAAGTACCTGGAATTGGCGAGAATAAAGCAAAAGCTATATACAGTGCTTTGCGTAAAAATAATGATAAATAGCTTTTGAATTACTATGAGTCTTACTATGAGTCGTAACTCGTCAGCATAAGGCACTAGCCTAAGAAGTATGTCTCAGGAAATTGAAATTGGTTTGGGCAAAAAAGCCCGAGTTGCATATTCGCTTGACGATATTGCTATTGTTCCTTCGCGCCGCTCGCGTGATCCTCAAGCTGTATCTACTTCATGGCAAGTAGATGCTTACACGTTTGATATCCCAATTATTGCTGCTCCGATGGATTCTGTTACTAGCCCGGATACTGCGATTGCAATTGGTCAAATGGGTGGTCTTGGAGTTCTTGATCTAGAAGGTTTATGGACTCGATATGAGAATCCAGAACCTTTGTTAAAAGAAATAGCTGAGATGCCGTCAAATATTGCAACCCGCCGCATTCAGGAGATTTATACTGAGCCAATCAAACCAGAATTGATTGCAAAGCGTTTGCATACAATCAGAGATGCTGGAGTGACAGTAGCAGGAGCTCTTTCTCCACAACGCACGCAAGAATTATATAACACTGTGCTAGAAGCTGGTGTTGATTTATTTGTGATTCGCGGAACAGCAGTATCTGCGGAACATGTTTCTAAAGATCATGAACCTCTTGATTTAAAGAAGTTTATTTACGATCTCGATGTCCCTGTTATTGTTGGAGGTTGCGCGGATTATACTTCTGCTCTTCATTTGATGAGAACTGGAGCTGCAGGTATTTTAGTCGGATTTGGCGGCGGAGCAGTATCCGCAACAATGAATACTTTAGGTGTGCAAGCACCTATGGCTACTGCCATTGCGGATGTTGCTGAAGCTCGTAGGGATTATATGGATGAATCCGGCGGTCGTTACGTGCAAATTATTGCTGATGGAGGAATGGGTAATTCCGGCAGCTTTATTAAGGCTCTTGCAGTTGGAGCTGACGCAGTTATGCTTGGTACTCCATTAGCTCGCGCAACTGAGGCTCCTGGTCATGGCACTCATTGGGGTGCTGAGGCTCGCCATTCATCACTTCCTCGTGGCATGCGCTCAAATGTTGGCACTGTGGCTCCGTTAGAAAATATTCTTTTCGGTCCAAGTCATGAAGCAGATGGTACTACAAACTTTGTTGGTGCATTGCGCAGAACAATGGCTTCTACAGGTTATGTTGATGTTAAGAGCTTCCAGCGTTGCAACGTAGTATTTAACCCATTCCATCAGGATATTCGTTAGTGTTATAAGTATGATGCTTATTGCATAAAATATGGCGGTTCAGTAATTTGCTCTGAGCCGCCATTTTTGTTTTCAAAATTGTTATATCTATATGAACATTCTATTGATTTATGCATAAATATGATTTTTTAGCTATATTTGCTATTCTTTTAAACCGTAATGTGTATAATTCAACACGCATAAAATCGTTTATTTTCAATAAAAACGACGAATATTTTGTAATTTATCCACATTTTTATTAATTACGCAGTTAGAGAAAAATTACGTTGTAAGCTTTTATCTAAACTCGTTTAGTTTGTAGAAATATAAGCTTAACAAGTTTTAAATAACAACAGTTTTAAATAATTGTTAAAACAGGAGAGAAACATGAAGATAGATTTTGCTGATGCCTATGGCATGGAAGATAACGATTACAGTGATGATGAGCTGAAAGATAAGTCCTCAAAGACTAAGAAAAACAATGACGAGGATCCTCCACATGTTTTCTGTAGACCTCGTATTAGCTTGCCTGTATATGAGGGTGAAGTTAGTGTTGGTTTTTCGCGTGAATGCTTGAAATACCATGTTGGAATGTGTTATTTCGACAGTAGAGATGAGCAGGCTTTTGTTAATTTAGCTTTAAAAACTTGTCAAATTGCTTGCATAGCTGCAGATATTTCGAGAGGTAGGCCTATTTCTCCAGCAATGTCGCAGCTTTTAACAAAAAGTTGTATTACTAAATTAACTAACATGTGGAAACTGATGGATGAGTATTTCACTGATAATAACGATTCGGAAACTCGCTCTGCTGTGCGTAGTTTTCCTGCAGTTCCGAGTTTGTTTAATGGAATGTTAGTCAGCCCGAATCATTTTGAAGGTGTTGTGCGCATTTGTGCAGGACCTGTGAAATACTGGGCGTCGTTATCTTTGGAATTGAAAAATAATCGTTGGATTTGCACGTATGCAGATCTAGGATAAAATCGTCGCTTATAGTAGGTAGCTGAAATAAGACATCTATGATAATGCGTTTGAAGACTTATGTACATATATTCAAATAAATATGAGCCCCTTATTGCTTGATTTGCTGATTTTTCAACAATTTTAGCAATAAAGGGGTTCACTTTTGTAAGATTAAACATTCTACCTTGCACGACTTGTAGAATCTAAGTTTTTTCCCAGTGTTTGTTTGTAAATGACAATATTAAGTATTATTTTTTGTACTTCGTGCAGTCGTGTCGATTCTGTTATCAAGTACAATAAATAATATGCTCCGAGAATTTGCTGTAGAAGCCATTCACCCAACTCAAGACGGTGATACCATTTATTCCTTACTCGCCAATCGTGCTATGCGTAGCCCACAAGACTTGGTTGCTCAATGGCAAGACGATGAAACTCGTCGTTGGCATGATGTTACTTCATCTGAAATGCTCGCGAAAGTTCGTGCAGTAGCTCGAGGCTTAATAGCACTCGGAGTTCAGCATGGCTCCAAAGTTGTTATTTACTCTGCTACATGTTATGAGTGGGGTATTGTCGATTTTGCTTGTGCATGTATTGGTGCTGTAAGCGTTCCTATTTATGAAACAGATTCAGCATTGCAGGCAGCTGACATTATCGATGAAGTTAAGCCAGTTATTGCTTTTGCTGGAGACGATGCGCATGCTCAATGCTTAGAGCGTGTTCGTCAGGATCATAAACATATAACTTTGAAAACCGTATTTAATTTCAAAGCTGGTGGCTTGGAAGCAGTTGTTGATTTTGGTAGATCTATTACTGAGGATGAGCTTAATAAAGCTGTTGATGTTGTTAAGGCAGATGATTTAGCTACTATTGTTTACACCTCTGGTTCGACTGGTAGACCTAAAGGCGCAATGCTTTCAAATCGTAATTTTACGCATATTGTTTTTGCTGGTTACGATGTTCTTAACGATATGTTATGCAAACCAAATCGTTTGCTTTTATTCCTTCCATTGGCGCATTGTTTTGCTCGGTACATTCAATATGTTGCTATTGGTGCTCACGGTGTTATTGGATATGTGCCTAATGCTAAGCATCTTTTGGCTGATTTGCGTAGTTTTAAGCCTACGTATTTACTTGGCGTGCCTAGAGTTTTTGAAAAAGTTTATAATGCTGCGTCACAAAAAGCTGGTGCTGGCATAAAGGGTCGTATCTTTGCTAAAGCTGTAAAGCATTTCATTCAATGGTCTCGCGACAATGTTGAAGGTAAAACTCATTCTCTTGCTGCACGCATGAATCATGCGATGTACATGAAAACAGTTGGTTCTTCTATTCGTTCAGCTTTAGGTCCTAATCTTTCATGGTTAGCTTGCGGTGGAGCTCCAATGGATGCTGATTTGGCTCATTTCTTTAATGGTCTTGATGGTATTACTTTTATTCAAGGGTATGGAATGACTGAAACTGCCGCTCCTTGTGTAGTTAATTTTGAGCATGCAAATCAAGTTGGATCTGTAGGTCGACCTGGTCCTGGTATAGCTATCCGTCTTGCTGACGACGATGAAGTGCTTATTAAAGGTCCTAACGTATTTATGGGATATTTCAATAAGCCTGAGCTTACTGCAGAAGTTATTGACGAAGATGGATGGTTGCATTCAGGCGATCTTGGCTCAATAGATGATGAAGGATTCTTGTCTATTACTGGTCGCAAAAAAGATATTATTATTACTGCCGGTGGCAAGAATATAAGTCCTGCTCCTATGGAAGGTATTATTGCTCAATGCCCATTAGTTTCTCATGCTGTAGTAGTGGGCGATGGTAAGCCATTTGTTTCTGCTTTAATTGAGCTTGATCCAGATATGGTTCGTTCTTGGCTAAAGAATAAGGGTATGGATGTTAACCTTACTATGAGTGAGATTGCTACTAACGAAGCAGTGCGTTCAGTAATTCAGCAATTTATTGACCAAGCTAATAGTACTGTTTCTCGCGCTGAGTCTGTTCGTAAGTTTGTTATTTTGCAAGATGAATTTACTCAAGATGCTGGAACCTTGACTCCAAGTATGAAGATTGTTCGTCCGAAGATTCTTGCTCGCTATGCTGATATTATCGAAACGCAATTGTATGCTCCAAAGCCTAATACTCGTCCTTTGCCAGCAACTGTAAAGATTCTCGATAAAACTACTGAGACTGTTAAGCAAGCACAGGAGACTGTTAAGCAAGCACAGGAAGCTGTAACTCCTCGAGTACGTCAAGCTATCGATCAAGCTGCGAATCATTTGAAGCGTTTTGGTGAAGAATCTTCATCAGATTCCTCTTCGACATCGCATAGTGATCATAATGAACATGTCGAGTAAAAAGCTTACATATTTGTAGTTGTTTTTTCGTTATTCCTACTTACATAAAAGAAAGAGTAATCGAGTGTCTATTAGAAAAATTCGTATTGTTCCGGATCCCGTATTGCGAACTCCTTGTGATGAGATTCGTGAAATTACGCCAGCTGTGAAACATTTAGTTGATGATTTATTGGAAACGGTAAATGATCCAGGTAGAGCTGGATTGTCTGCTAATCAGATTGGTGTAAGTTTTAGAGCTTTTTCTTACAATATAAATGGTCGAATTGGCTATATTCTAAATCCAGTAATTGAAGAGCTAAAAGGTGAACAGTACGACGACGAGGGTTGCCTTTCTGTTCCGGGATTATGGTACAAAACTAGGCGTGCAAATTATGCTAGAGCTCGTGGAATTGATTTAGATGGTAAGACTGTAGTGCTTGAAGGTGAAGGTCTTATGGCTAGAATGATTCAGCATGAGTGTGATCATTTAGATGGTCATATTTATTTAGATAGGCTTGAAAAGGATGTGCGCCGTCAAGCGTTGCGTGAGTTGCGCAATAATATGCGTAGCTAAGTTTTAGTTTTTATGCGTTATGTGTAAATAATTTTTTAAAAGTTATCGGCATTTTTGTTGCTTTTATAGCTACAAGGATGCCGATTTTTGGTATTGAGTATCTGATATAATCACTCTCTGCGTGTCCATTTTGAGCATGAGTATTGCCGCGTTATATGATTGCTCGCTTTTTATTGTCTACACGGATTCGCAAATACGCGCCATGTACGCGTCCGTTCGTGTCGGTCGGCTTGGATTTAGGCATGTGTCAGCCAAGTTGCATGCGAACAGACATGGCCAGGAAATAACCGACAAGAAAGGTATATAGATATGGCACAGATTACCATGAGCGAAATGCTGAAGGCTGGTTTGCACTTCGGTCATCAGACTCGTCGCTGGAACCCAAAGATGAAGCAGTTCATTCTTACCCAGCGCAATGGTATTCATATCATCAATTTGTTCAAGTCTCTCGACATGATCGACAAGGCTTATGACTTCATCAAGCAGACTGTTGCTCACAACGGCACTGTTCTCTTCGTGGGCACTAAGAAGCAGGCTCAGGAAGCTGTACAGAATCAGGCAACTCGCGTAAACATGCCTTATGTTTGCGAGCGTTGGCTTGGCGGTATGTTGACCAATTTCCAGACTGTTTCTACTCGCGTAAAGCGCTTGAAGGAACTTGAGGAAATGGACTTCAGTGATGTTCGTGGATCCGGCTTGACTAAGAAGGAACTTTTGCTTCTCGAGCGCGAGAAGGACAAGCTTTCCAAGCAGCTCGGTGGTATTCGCAACATGAACCGCACTCCATCCGCCATGTTCGTTGTTGATATTAACAAGGAAGCTTTGGCTGTTGAAGAAGCCCATAAGCTTGGTATTCCAGTTGTGGCAATTGTTGATACCAACACTGATCCTGAGTCTGTTGAGTATCCAATTCCTGCTAACGACGATGCTATTCGTGGCATTGAGTTATTGACCAGCTTGATGGCTGATGCTGTAGCTGAAGGCTTGCTTGAGCATGCCGGTAAGGGCGCTAAGTCTGAAGGTAATGATGCTCAGCCAATGGCAGCTTGGGAGAAGGAATTGCTCACCAAGGAAGGCGAAGCTGAAGCTAAGCCTGCCAAGGAAGAAAATACTGAGGCAAACGCCTGATAAGCTAATTTGCAACCAGATTCTTATCTAGAAGCTGCAAAATCCAATTGATTTTGCTTTTTGCAGCTTTTAAGAATCATATTGATACGAGGAGAACAAAATGGCAGCAATTACTGCAGCGTTGATTAAGCAGGTGCGTGAAGAAACCGGCGCCGGCATGATGGACGTTAAAAAGGCTCTTACTGAAGCTGAAGGCGACGTTGCCCGCGCTAAGGAAATCATCCGCGCTAAGGGTATTCAGGCAGCTGGTAAGCGTGAAGGTCGTAAGGCTCAGGAAGGTACCATCGCTTCTAAGGTTGTTAAGTCTGCTGAAGGCGAAACTGGTTACGCAGTTGAGTTGAATTCTGAAACTGACTTTGTGGCAAAGACACCAAAGTTTGTGGAATTCTCAAACACTGTTCTTGACCATGCTGTTGAAGCTAATGCTTCTACTGCTGAAGAAGTACTTGCAGCACCAGCTGATGGCGCAACTGTTAAGGAATCTGTTGAAGAAGCAGCAGCTTTGTTTGGCGAGCACGTCAAGGTTGGTCAGGTTGCTAAGGTAAGCGGTCCACACGTTGAGATTTATGCTCACAAGAAGTCTGTGGAATTGCCTCCAAGCATCGTTTCCATGATTGCTACTGACGAGGCTGGTGCAAAGGTTGCTCACGAAGCTGCTTTGCAGATTTCCGCTATGGGTGCGCAGTGGCTTCGCCGCGAAGATGTTCCAGAAGAAGTTTTGGAATCTGAGCGTCGCGTTGCAACCGAGAAGTCCTTGGCTGAAGGCAAGCCAGAGAAGATTGTTCCAAAGATTGTTGAAGGACGTATGAACGCTTTCTTCAAGGAAACTGTACTTCTCGAGCAGGCATACGTTAAGGATCCATCCAAGAGCGTTGGTGACTTGTTCAAGGAAGTTGGCGGCACCGCTCTTGCCTTTGCTCGCGTTGAGGTTGGCAAAGGTGCTGCTGAATAAGCACTAATTATATAAGAATTTATTTTTGTTCTTGTATATAGGGTTGCGTGCACAAGTTGTGCGCAACCCATTTTTTATATTCATTTTCCAGCTTAACGTGCGTTTTGAGTGTCGTTATTGATAGATAAACTGACAAAGATATACCTCATTCGCCGTTATGACTGGAGGAATCTGTATGGCTATTGCACAAACGGATGAAGGAAAGTCCCGTAGGGTTTTATTAAAGCTTTCTGGAGAAGCATTCGGTGGTGGCGCTGTTGGTATTGATACTAATGTTATTCGTAGGATTGCTGGCGAAATAGTAGCTGCAGTGAATCAAGGCGTTCAGGTTGCTATTGTTGTCGGCGGCGGTAACTTCTTTAGGGGAGCAGAACTGCAGCAAGCAGGTATTGATCGTAGCCGTGGCGATTATATGGGTATGTTGGGCACTGTAATGAACTGCTTGGCTCTTCAGGATTTTCTTGAGCAAGCAGGGCAAGCAACTCGCGTACAAACTGCTATTACAATGGGTCAGGTTGCAGAACCTTATATTCCGTTGAAAGCAATTCGTCACCTTGAAAAGGGTCGTGTGGTTATTTTTGGTGCTGGTGCCGGAATGCCATATTTTTCTACTGATACTGTTTCTATTCAACGTTCATTGGAAATTCATTGCGATGAAGTTCTTATGGGCAAGAATGGTGTGGATGGCGTATATAGTGCTGATCCTCGTAAAGATTCTACTGCTCGTAAGTTCCTAACATTAAACTACAATCGCGCTATCGTTGATGGTTTAGCTGTTATGGATGCGTCTGCGCTTTCTATGGCTCGCGATAATAATCAAAAAATTCGTGTGTTTGGTCTTGAGGGCGAAGGTAACGTAACTAGTGCTCTTGTTGGAGAATCTATTGGCACATTAGTGTCTAATGCAGAGCCAACATTTGCTTAAATATTATAAAGGAGAACACATGTCAGCAATAATTGATCAAGCCCGTGAACAGATGAATAAGTCTGTTGAAGCTACTAAAGAGAATTTTATGGGTATTCGCACCGGTCGTGCTAATCCTGCTTTGCTAAACGGAATTATGGTTGATTATTATGGTGCTCCAACTCCAATTAAAGCTGTTGCATCTATTGGTGTTCCAGAGCCTAGAACTCTTTCAGTTACGCCTTTTGACGCTTCTCAAGCGAATGCTGTTGAAAAGGCTATTCGCGATTCTGATTTAGGTGTAAGCCCTAATCGTGATGGCAATGTTATTCGTGTTACTATGCCAGAGCTCACGGAAGAGCGTCGCAAGGAATACGTCAAGCTTGCTAAGAATAAAGCAGAAGAAGGCAAAGTTGCAGTTCGCAATATTCGTCGCAAAGCTAAGGAATCTATTGACAAGTCTGTTAAAGATGGTGAACTTGGCGAAGATGAAGGCGATCGTTTACAAAAAGAGCTTGATAAAGTAACTAAGCAAGTTACTGATTCTTTAGACGTTTTGCTTGAAGGTAAGCAAAAAGAAATTATGGAAGTCTGAGATTTTTGTAGTTTCAAACTGAATGGGTGCCGTATGAGTCAAATAAAACAGCATAATTTTGCCAATGAAGTCAGTAAAGCAAATGCTGAAAAAACTGCATCAGAAGTAGGATTGTCTTTTGACAAAGCAGATACTGCTACACATGGCACCCATGAAACTTTAAGTGATATTAATCGTCGCACGGGCAGGAATATGCCTCAAGCAATTGCTACTGCCGCAATACTAGTTGTAGCAATTGTTTCTTGCTTAATTATTAGCATTGATGTCTTTATAGTGCTTATGGCCATTTTTATGGTTCTGGCATTGTGGGAATTACATGTTGATTTTGCAACTCTCGGTTTGCGTATTCCTTTCGTAACGTTATCAATATGTTCGCTTGTAACTATTTTTGCAACATACTATGCAAAATGGCATGCTGTTGCTATGGCTAGTGGAATTACTGCATCTTTGCTTCTTACAGTAATTTGTGCGACTCTTAGCAGTACTATTTCAGATAGAACGATGCAAGCTGTAGAAAAAAAGCTCGATGGTTCTAACCGCTCATCATACGAACATACTTTATTTACGAATACGTCTGTTTCGCTATTCGTGGTGTTGTACATTCCACTTTTAGCTTCTTGCATTGTATTAGCTCTTACAAATACAAAATACGCAGTTGCTCACGCTATGCTTTTGGTATTTTTACCTGCATTAAGTGACACTGGCGGATTATTTGCTGGTGCATGGTTGGGCAAACATAAGCTTTCTCCGCGAATCTCTCCTAAGAAGTCTGTAGAAGGCTTAATAGGCTCAATGCTTTTTGCAATTATAGGAGCATATGCAATTATTGCAGGTTTTTATGGTTCCTCTTGGTTCAATTTCTGGTGGATGCCATTAGTCATGGGTATTTCTTCTGGAATCATTGGCACATTCGGTGACTTGTGTGCTTCTATGCTTAAAAGAGATATTGGTATTAAAGACATGGGGCATTTGCTAAAAGGTCATGGTGGTGTTCTTGACCGAGTAGATTCTATTTTGCTGTGCGGTCCTGTGCTGCTTGTGCTTTTGCAACTTGCTCATTTCTGAATTTATCTGTCGCAATCGTGGGCTTAGACTAATATCGACGCCATGACAGTCTGTTTTATCCCGTCGCCAAGTATTTCGCAATTTTCTCTTGGCTTTGTAAACATAAAGTTTTACGCTCTTAGTATTCTTGCCGGTATTTTGGTTGCAATGTGGATTACTACGCGTCGATGGAAGCGTCTTGGAGGAGATTTTAACCAGATACTTGATCTTGTTTTAGTCAGTCTTCCTGCTGGAATAATTGGCGCGCGTTTGTATCACGTTATTACAACTCCAGAAAAGTTTTTTGGCTCTAATGGTGATTTTTTAGAAATATTTAGAATTTGGAATGGTGGTCTAGGAATTTGGGGCGGCATATTCTTAGGCGCATTGGCTGCTTGTGTGTTATGCAAGTATCGTAAATATCCTATTGGATTACTAGCTGATTGTGCAGCTCCTGCAGTGCTTATTGCTCAAGGTATAGGAAGATTGGGGAATTGGTTTAATCAAGAACTTTACGGAGCTCCTACTAACTTGCCATGGGGTTTGAAGTTAAATTATGATACCACACAAGCAATAGGTCATAGTGAAAGATGTTATGATGGGTTAACGTGCCCAGAAGGCACATTATTTCATCCAACATTTTTGTACGAGATGATTTGGAATTTCATCGGTGCTGCATTGCTTATTTATTTTGGCAAAGTTATAGCTAAGAAGTTAAAAGCCGGTTCCGTATTCGCACTTTATGTTATGTGGTACACAATCGGACGAGTATGGATTGAGGCATTGCGAATTGATTTTTCACATGTTTTCTTAGGTGTTCGCATTAATGTTTGGGTTTCTATTATCGTATTTATTTGTGCAACTATTGTTTTTGCTTTGCTGCAAAAGAGTGCTAGTACTCGTGATTCTCTTGTTGAACGACTTATAGATATAACTTCAGACGAAAGAGAACGTGAGTCTCAGAATACTTCTAGTAAATAAGATTCAAGTATTTGAAAAAGCAATTTTAAAAATTTTGTTTTTATAAAACTAGTCGCTTGCATTTTCTAGAATAGTACACATGAATATACAAATAGCACCTAGCATTCTTTCCGCAGATTTTTGCAATCTTGAGCGTGACCTTGATGCAATATCTAATGCGGATCTTGTTCATGTCGATGTAATGGATCATCACTTTGTACCTAACTTGACTTTAGGTGAACCAATTGTTAAGCGAATTTGTGAGGTTACTAAACTTCCAGTTGACGTACATTTGATGATTGAGGATCCAGATCGTTGGGCTCCAGAATACGCTAAGCTTGGAGCTGCTTCTGTGAGTTTTCATATGGGTGCTACTCATGCTCCAGTGAGATTAGCTCGTCAGCTTCGCGATATGGGTTGTAAAGCTTGCTTTGCTGTGCGTCCTGCAGAACCAGTTGAACCTATTTTCGATATTCTTGATGAATTCGATATGGTTCTTATTATGACTGTTGAGCCTGGTTTTGGTGGACAGAAGTTCTTAGCTAATCAAATGAATAAGGTTCGCCGTTTACGTGACGAAATTACTCGTCGCGGATTGCAGACTCATATTCAGGTCGATGGAGGAGTTAGCCCTTCAACTGCAGCAATAGTTGCTGAAGCTGGTGCTGATGTGCTTGTTGCAGGTTCTGCAGTTTATGGAGCAGAAAGTCCTAAAGAGGCGATTGAAGCTATTCGTAATACTGCAAAAGCTGCTTGGCACGAATAAATATTAGATGTATGTTGGGGACATGAAATATGTCCCCAACATATTAAGTATTGCACAACAAGCGAGTTTTTTTGATGCGAATATATGCTGATTAATTGAGTGATTTCGTATGAGGAAGATATTATGACTAAGTTCGTTATTAATCAGGAATATAGTCCTGAAGCAATGAATCGAGTTTTGACAATACCTAATCTAATCAGTTTTTTGCGCATATGTTCAATTCCTTATATTGCTTGGCTTATTACACAGCATCAGATGACTTTTGCTCTTATTGTTTTAGCAATATCTGCGTTTTCTGATTGTCTTGATGGTTATATTGCTCGTACTTTGAATCAAGTTAGTAAGTTGGGTCAAATCCTTGATCCTATAGCTGATCGTCTATTGATTTTTTGCAGTACGTTAGCTTTAGCTGTTGCAATGATTATCCCTTGGTGGGCACTTTTATTAGTAGTATTGCGTGATGTTATTATGGCTGTACTTGTAATAGTACTTGCGCAAAGAGATTATGGTCCTTTGCCTGTTAACTTTGTAGGTAAAGCTGGTACAGCGCTTCTTATGCTTTCGATCGTTTCTTTAATGATTGTTTATGCTGTAGCTACTGAGTCTATGTTCCTGCTTTATGCTGCTGCACTTGCATGTGGAGTGTGGGGTATTGCTCTATATTGGTATGCTGGCTTGCTTTACTATATGCAAGCTTATTTGTTACTTGCTAAGTCAAGAAAAAACTAAATAAGGCGTGTACGCACATATGACTAAGCAAGATGAATTTGTTAGTTTAAAAGATAGTATCAAAGATTTAGATGTAAAACATACGTCTCATAAAAGCACTATGCCAATGTCTTTTGCTGCTCCTGATGGAATGTTGTTAACTAGGCGTAGAGCATTATTCTCGCACTCATTTACTGGTATTTCAACGCATCATGTTGTAATGTCTCCTAGTGGTTTTGCTCACAATCATGATCGTAGACGTTATATTGACGATTATGCTTTGCGTCTTATTGATGATTTAACTAATCGTCCGGTTGATCCAATGTTTATGGATGCAAGATTAAGTAAACAACCTGTTAAACCGTTTAATCTGTGGTTCACTAGAGCTATAGTATTTTTATTGTGTGTTTCTATCGGTACTGTTGGGAGTCAGTTTGTTCGTAAGTTACACACTGATCCTAGAAAAGCAATACGTTCTTCATTAGCTAATGAGTTGTCAGGTTATACGTCTCGTTTCGATAAGCTTGTAGAAGAAGTAACGTTATTGAGAAATAACGTAGATCATGAGTCGCAAAAAATTACTACGCCTGAAGAGGATGAAGTTAGTAAATCAGATGATATGGTTAATGGCACTCATGCTGTAGAAGGTTCTGGGATTACTGTAACTATTGCTAATCCTATTTCTGCTTCGAGCGATGTGAATAGCGGTTCTTTGCCTCGCGAGAGTAATGGCGCAAGAATGCGATTAGTTACAGATCGCGATATTCAACAATTTGTATCATTATTGTGGAAAGCAGGCGCTGAAGCTATTTCTGTTAATGGGCATAGACTTGGAGCACAAACTTCTATTCGTGTTGCTGGCCAAACTATTCTTATTGGAGTTAATCAAACTCAAAGTCCATATGTTATTGAAGTTATTGGCGATTCTGATGATTTAATTAAACAGTGTAATGATATGAAACGCATGAAATGGTACGCATCTTTAGCTAATGCAGGCATTAATCCACAGGTTTCACCTTCGAGAGTTATACGACTCAGCGCAGCAAACACAGGCGATATCAGTTTTGCCAACGAGAGAATTAGGAGATAAGCATGGCAGCGATTTTTGGATTAATTTTGGGAGTATTAATTGGAGTTGTTGTTCATCCAGATATTCCTATTGTCATTCAGCCTTATTTACCTATTATGGTCGTTGCAGCACTAGATGCGTTGCTTGGTGCTGCACGTGCATATTTTGAAAGAAACTTTTCGGATAAAGTTTTTGTTATTTCATTCTTCTCAAACGTTATAGCAGCTACGTTGCTTGTTTTACTTGGAAATCAGCTTGGTGTAGGTGCACAATTACAAACTGCAGTTATTGTTGTTTTAGGAATTCGTATTTTCTCTAACGTTTCTGCAATTCGTCGTTTCATCTTCAGGAGTTAGCATATGGTTTCAATGTTTTCTCATTCTCCACAAGGTGATGATATTCTTCATAAAATGCGTCGTCAAAAAGCGCATGATCGTGAAAGTGATGAAACTCAAACTGGATCTTTCCCAGCAGTTCATCGTAAAGTAAAATCTTCACTAAGTGGTCATGTGACGCGGGCGCGTATATTTACGGGCTTTTTAATGATGTTGCTCTGCGCTTTATTAGGTTTTGCGTACATGATTCAAGTTAATCGTAGTAACTCACTTTTGTATGAAACAATGAGTGAAGAGGAGTTGACGCGTCTTATTACAGAAACTCATTCTCAAATTCAGAGTTTGGAAAGCCGAAAAAGTGAATTAACAGGTCAGCTTAATTCGTTGCGTGAAGCAGTAGATAAACAAGATGAAGCTCGTCGCATTGCTCAGCAGAATGCTCAAGCAAATGGTCTTATTTCTGGACGTCTGCCGGCAGTAGGTAAAGGTATTGTAGTTCACATTACCGCAGGTGAAAAAGAGAATATTGATGCCGCTACGATGTTTCAGCTAATAGAGGAATTGCGAAATGCTGGCGTAGAAGTTATGTCTATTAACGGTGTGAGAATAGTTACTTCAAGCTATATTTCACAAACTAAGCATGGTCTTATATGTGACAATATTATGATTGATCCTCCTTATATTGTGAAAGCAATTGGTGACCCTCAGAATTTGCAAAATGCTGTTAATATTGCAGGCGGTGTTGGGTCGCGTTTAAAAATTAAATTTGGTTCTTCTGTAATGGTTTCAGTGCCTGATGAGGTAGAAATTACTTCGACACGCGAACCAAAACAGTACGAATATGCAAAACCAGTCGAGTAACAAGGTAGAATAGCAAGTATGACTGAACCGATTCCTACAGCTGGCGAAACCACTATTATTGGTATGCCAGCTATTCATATTCCAATGAATACAACTTCAGATCGTCCTATGCAGCAGGATGATTTTGATACTATAGCGAAACTACGTCCTGGTACTGCGTTGTTGATTTCAACTAGGGGAGCAGTGTCTGGTTCTCGCTATCTTCTCGATGAAGACTTAGTAACAGTTGGGCGCGATTCGCATGCTGATATTTTGTTAGATGATTCTACTGTTTCGCGTGCTCATGCAGTGTTTAAGCGCCATAATGGCGTGTTTAGCATTTCAGATTCTGGAAGTCTAAATGGTACGTATGTAAATCGTGAACGTGTTGATGAATCAGTGCTGCATAATGGCGATGAAATTATGATTGGCAAATTCAGACTGGTATTTTTCGCACATGACGCAGTCACAGTCCGATAATGTGATTAACGCAGTACAGGGGGAGCTTTTTAATTTTTCTCTGTCTGCTGATCACGCTTCAGGATACCGTGGTAGTGTCGCTATGAAGGTTGCCGGTATTACTTACCGGCAACTCGATTATTGGGCTCGTAAAAGCATTATAGAGCCTTCAATTCATGCATCTAGCGGTTCTGGTTCTCGTCGTTTGTATTCTTTTAAGGATATTGCGATTATGGCTGTAGCTAAAAGGCTGCTTGATGCTGGCGTTAATTTAGTTAATGTTACTACGGCTATTATTTTTCTTAATCGATACTCAGAAGAGCGTTTGAGAAATATGACTATTATTTGTGATGGTCAATCTGTTCAAGAGTGCGATGAGAATCAAAATAATATGCGTCGTATGCTTGCTTCTGGTTTAGCAGTATTTGCTATTGCTGTTGGCCGCATTGTTTCTAGAGTTGAAGAGGACTTATCTTCTGAAAATTCTGTTGATGCTACGCAAGTTGAAGAAAAAAGTAGTAAGTCTACTCGCAAATCTTATTCAAAACCTACTTCTCATACATCTTCAAACTCATGGAGTCTTGTTCAGGAAACGTGGGGATAATGGCATGTTTGTAGTTGTTATTATCGCTGTTATTTGCTGGTTTGCTTCAGTATCATTGTTTTTCTATAGTTTATTTGCTTGCGTGCGTTTTTTAGTAAAATTTCGAAAAAATGCTTATTTGAAGGCAAATAGTATTAGCAATAGTAATAAGAGAAATTCTATTGGTTTAATGCCTTGGAGTATTGTTATTACGCATTGTTGTGGGCTTCCTTGCGCAATGCTTGCGTACATGCTTTTGCATATTGTTCGCGATTTTGGATTTGTTCGCGATGATTATTGGTTATTAATGAGATCAACGCTGATTGCGTCATATGTGATTATTATCGCGCTTATTTTTGTCAATATTTTTGTCATGCTATTTTGTGCGTACCGAAGCTGCAAGTCTTAGATTATTTAGTAAGAAGTATCAATAGGGATATTATTTGATAGTAGTTGAGATTTTGTTGGTTGTGTTTGATTGTTTATCTCTAATTTGACATAACGTACATTATCGGATAAATATCAAGTAAATCTAGTCAAATAATAAGCTCAACCGACAGAAACTGTGCATGTATGTAAAGAAAAAGCCGTTTTCCCGCCAAAAAACGACCGAAACTTTACGAGGGTGTAAAGAAAAAGCCGTTACGACAAAAATTCTGATTAGATTAAGCGAAATATTCGCAAATTGCAGTGCTTAATTCGCTTACGTTATCAATAATTCTGTAAGATCCGTGTGCTTCAAGCTCGCCAGGCTCAGCATAGCCCCAAGCGCATCCCAAGCAATCCAAGCCGCAATCTTTTGCTCCGTCGGCATCAGTCCAGCGGTCTCCAACCATCAAAGCTCTGTCGCCTTTTTCTGGATTGTAATCAATCTCATCAAAAACATAACGAATAACTTGAGTTTTGCTAATGCGCGACATATCTTTGCTAGCGCCATAAATTCCGTCAAGATACTTCGTTAAACCAAAATAATCGCAAATAGGCTTTACTTGATATTCTGGCTTGCAAGATGCGGTTGCTAAATAATATCCAGCTTCACGAAGTTTTGTGAGTTGCTCAAGTATTCCATCGTATACTTTGTTAAGTAGGCATCCTGGAATCTTTTTACCAGGATTATTTGGATCATCAAAAGTTGCTACTTCAGAATAATACTTGCGATACGTAGCAAGTCCCTTTGCTAGCAGCGATTCAGGCACATTATTGCGTTGAAGAGATTCTAAAATTGAAGGACCTATAAAACGATGCATTTCAGCATCGTCCGGAATAGACTGTTTCAATTCTTTCAATGCAAGCTTTGCGCAAGTAATAATACCAGCATCTGACTTTGTTAATGTGCCATCAAGATCAAGCAGAATAATGCGACGACTAGTGCATCCTGAAGTCACCGAGAATTCACTCATAGTCAGGAATCCAGCCCTCATGATGCATTTTTAGACGTTTGTCTAGTAAAGTTTTTAATTCTTCTTCACTACGACGTTCAAGCAGCATATCCCAATGCGTTCTAGAAGGCTTGTTGAAATCATCATCTGGACGATCATCGTCGCCTTCGCGATGTGCAATCGTGCCGCAGCGGCATTCCCACTCTTCAGGAATTTCTGCGCCTTGAGCAAAAGGAAGAATCGTGCGATGTCCCTTTGGGCACACATACACAACATCATTTCGTGCCGCGAAATCTACATTATCGTCAGATTCTAATGATTTCGCACCAATGCTCATACCGCGTAAACTGCGTTCTGCCATAGTATCTCCTTGTGTAGTACTTTATAAAATTACCGAATTGCACGGACTATATATATAAAAACGATTTATATATACAAAATACATGCGTTTTATTTGTATATGCTCATACTTATACATCTGAGTATGCAACAACTCCACGGTTTAATAGTTTTGCAGCTTCATAAGCGCACGAAGAAAGATTTTTATCTACGCCATCTATAGATTGTAAATATTCTCCTGCTGCGAAAAGTTGAGTAAGTAAATCAATAAGACGTTTAGCTTGACGCACGAAATCTCCTCCAGTGCTGTCAGTATTGCGCAAAATTTCAGCTAGATCAGCACCATTAGCCCAATCATACATAATATCTACAGCACCAAATTCAAGCGGTCTTAACGCTGGCAAATGAGCGTCTGCGCATAATGCGCTAGTACGCATAAATAATTCTTTCATTCGCAATACTGTATTAAATATCGCGCCATCCTTGCCGCCTGGATATCGTCTAGGTTCTCCCCCTGCAGGTCCTCTAGATTCATAAACTAATGCAGACAAGCACGATAATAATTCAAGCGGTGAAAGATTATTAAAAATTCCTTCGCAAATAGCTTCAGCAAATACAATGTCTAGTTCGTTATACAACCTTCTTAACAATTGACCGCGCTCAGTAAGGTGCAAAATTTGGTTTTGTGAAGAATCTTCAGATTGTAAATAATCCAAACTGTACAATACGTCACAAATATGGTCAAAAGTTCTAGCAACAGAACCAGTACGAGATTCGTAGCGTTCACGTACTTGATCAAGTTCCTTATGTTCTCTAATCCAATGGTAGCCCCAACGCAAATGTTGTTGAATATCTGCACAACCTGCACACGGATGCGTTCGCTCAGCTTCTCTAAGATTTGCAATAACATCATCCAACGCTTTAAACGCTGCTGTGCGCTCTGCATCTGTGTGGAATAAAGTATGTTTCAGTTTACGGCGTTGATCGTGTTGAGCTTCTTTAAGCTTCATACGTAATTGTAAGAATTCAGCAAAATCCCCATGTTCGCAGTGGAATGCTTCTTCATAGCCTTTAAGAGCTGTTTCAAGTTCGTTCATGCGATTATGTAAACGTTCAGCAGAAGCATTAGCTTCCCATTGAGCAAAAGAACGATCTAGTGTTGTTCGAGCAGTATCTGCATCGCTTGAGTTCAGCAAATTAACTGCCATATTAAACGTAGGAACGAAGCTGGAATGTAGTGGGTATACGCGTTTACTAGAAAGCGCTGCAGCCTGTTGAGGAACAAAATCAGCATGATCTACAAGAATTGCGTAACCAATATCGTCAATTCCACGTCTTCCAGCACGACCTGTAAGTTGCGTAAATTCTCCAGGTGTAAGAGGTACATGCCCAGTACCGTCAAATTTTACTAGCTTTTCTACAACAACGCTTCGAGCTGGCATATTTAAGCCTAAAGCAAGTGTTTCTGTTGCAAAAACAACTTTAATAAGTCCGCGTTCAAATAGCGTTTCAACAATGTGACGGAATAACGCAATCATACCGGCATGATGTGCTGCAAATCCTTGTTCGAGAGCAAAACGAAAACGCTCAAAGCTTAAAGCGTGTAAATCTTCTTTAGAAAGTTGATTTGCAACCATACTGTCGACAATTTTACGTATTTCGTACATTTCTTCATCAGATGTAAGTATTAATCCTGCGTTTAAACATTGTTGAACAGCTTGATCGCAACCGGAACGAGAGAATATAAAATAAATTCCTGGCAGCATTCCTAGGTAATCTAATTCGTCAATAACAGCCCAGCGACGAGGAGTATGTCGTTTCGCGCATTTATCTAACTGTGCAACTCCCCCGTTAGCACTGTGCTTCTTACCTTTTCTGTAACGGTATTTGCTATCGCTGTAAGATTCTTTACGGCGACGAGCGCGGTACTCAAATTCATTAAGTTTCCTAGTCAATGCAGGGTTAACGCGCTTAGTTACGTTTCCATTATTGTCATGGTCGTATAAATCGAGTAACTCAGGCTCAGTTGCAGAATCCTCTTGAATAACAACATGTCTTTCTAAAGGCACGGGTCTGTGTTCGTCGACAACCAAATGAGTTTCTCCACGCACTGATTCTAGCCATGCAGAAAAATCTTCAACATTTGAAACAGTTGCAGACAACCCAATAATTTTCACCGATTTTGGAAGGTGAATAATAACTTCTTCCCACACAGCTCCGCGGAATTTATCTGCAAGATAATGAATTTCGTCAAGAACGACAAACCCTAAAGATTGCAACGTAATCGAATGCTCGTAAAGCATATTTCTTAAAACTTCAGTAGTCATTACAACAATGTCTGCTTCAGGATTTACAGAAGTATCGCCAGTTAATAACCCTACTCTGTCTGAGCCGTACTGTTCGCAGAAATCGTGATATTTTTGATTACTTAAAGCTTTAATAGGCGTTGTGTAAAAAGCTTTTACATTACGATTTTGCGCAAGAAATACAGCAAAATCCGCAACAACAGTTTTACCAGCTCCAGTAGGAGCAGCAACTAAAACATTATTGCCATTTTCTAGTGCATCAATAGCTTCAAGTTGAAAATCATCAAGTTCAAAAGACAAAGAACGCTCAAATTTAGATGCCATTGAACGCTCGTGCTTCATTGTATTTTTAAAAGCTGCGAAACGTTGTGAAGGAGATAATACTACATCATTCTCATTGCAGTCAGTTGGATTGCTTGATTTATTTTTGCAGTCTTTTTTATGTGATAAATGAGACATAAAAAGTATTAGTCGCTTTCTTATATGCTATAGCTGAATGTCTTCTTCGCGAAGAGATTTTTTATCCCAATGCTGCCATATTTTACGGTGATTTTCGCGAATTTTTTGATGACGCTCAATAACTTTTGCGTGCGTTCGCTCATATCGATTCGTTGCATCTTTAATAGGAAGTGTAAATAATGGATCTCGAGGATTTTCATTATCTTCTTTATTTGGTTCATGCAAACGTTCAAATCTAGAAGAAACGTCTTCGGAAATGCCAAAGCAGACCCTAGCTATTTTTATTGCGCTTAAAACGACAATAGCAACTCCTAGCGCTACCATGAGCAGCATAAAAACTGTTATGAGTAGCCAAATCCACCAAGGCATTGTTATTCCTCTGTATTCGCATTATCAGCGTGATTAACGCTTAATTCACGTTGAGCGCGAGCAATAATCATACTGCGCAATGTTTCAGGAGCAACAGCTGTAATATGACGTGCGTGAGCAATGCAAAAAGCAACGAACCATGAATCAGAAGAAACAGTAAGATGGACTTTTACTCCGCTGCCACAAGTTTCCATAGTGGCTCCAGAAAGATTCTTCAAAAAGTTCAATTCTGTTTCATCGGTAATAAAGCAAGTTTCAGTTCCGTTATCAAAGCACCATTTACGAAGTTCACTAACTGGCACATCTGGAATTTCAACTTGAGATACAGGCTCTACAACTTCTGCACGTTCAATACGTGCTACGCGAAGAACTTGCCAAATGCGAGGCAATCCATTCGCTTTATTAATTGTCGTATCTTTAGCAACAAATTCACGTTTATCTTCTGGTGTTTGCTGCTCTACATCAGTCCACACTGCAACATAGTAAACGCCTTCATCAACGTAAATCTTCGACGGTGCAACAATCTTGCGACGAATACGTCCTGCCCCGTCAGTGTATTCCATATCTAGCAAAGATCCAGAGTTAATAGCACTGCGAACAATAGAACAATTTCGAGGCTCAATTTCGTAACCTGTTAAACTCAGCCATGGAGTTTGACCAGGAAGAACATGACGGCGAAGACGTTTATACAAGGATTCAGCTTGTGTGCGCTGTTCAATAGGCAAAAGCAAGGAATGTGCCAAATAATTAGCAGACGCAGTAAGCATGCTCAAATATTGCTGTGAAATTCCAGCAAGTCTTTCCAATCCTAAAGAGTTAGTAGCAGAAACAATTCCCTCGTTCTCAAGAAGAGTCCAATCTATATCAAAGAATTGGCTTCCGGCCATTTCCCCATCGTCAGAAACAGTAGTAAGAGTATTTATATCCTTGTGAAGAATTGTAACAAATCGACGAAGTTCATCATCGCTTTTTGGTCTACCAATAAAACGCTCAGCAAGCTCGTCTAATGGGAATTCCTCTCCAAGATGAGCAGACAAGAAAAGCATCAATCGAAGCCTACGATCTACTTCACTTCCAGTTTGGAATGAAGAGCCTTTTTTGGTATGCGATTTATCAGTGTCGCTATTTTGTTCTTCAATATTTTGCGCTTCTTGTATAGCATCTTCTTCGTCTTTTTGCTCATTTTCGTCACATTGAGCAAAATTAACTGCTGCGTGCAAACGGCGATGGAAAGCATCAACTGCTTCTTGAGGGCTTACTACGCTAGATCCAGGATGTTCTAGCACAAACATCGCTAAGTCGTCAGCATCAGTATAAGCAACGTTTAAATGTTCACCATCGACATCCACAGTTGCGGCAAATCTGCGAGAATCAATAACTTTTACCAATGAATCAGGTAGCATTTGTGTTCCAAGACCAGGTGCGATTGAATCTAAGCCTAAGCCAGGAATAGGAGTTTGTGGAACTCTAGGAGCAGTGCGAGAAGTGCGCTGTTGCTCGTGTTGACCTGAATCAAGAGAAGAAATAGACATTGAACGAGCAAGATAATTTGCTGCAGCTAAAACTGGTAATTCAGATTGGTCGAAGCGTAAACGTACGCGAGGTTCATCGCCTAATTGCAAACGATAAGACGCAAAGTCTTGACCTTCGGACTTTGAAGAATATTCTGGCTGCCTAGATTCGATTGCAATACCCATAGCAGCAAGCTTTGCGCGATCTCGCTGGAATTGTTTTGCGAATGCTGCTTTAGCTGCTTGATCTGCAAGCTCACCGTACGAATCTGCATATGCCTTTACGCGCTGTGCAATTTGACGCGAAGTCAGCCATTGCGGGAATGCGGAAGACAATACAGCGAGTACATCTAACTCGTGTTTGCCCCATTTGTCGGAAAAACGTCGCCTTCCGTTGCTTCCTTCTACCATTAGTCCTCACGTATCATGTTTGTATCAATTTACTTATGCGCCTTGCATACAAGCGACTACGAAATGCAGCAAAACTTGTGTTGCAATACTGCGCACACCTTTTCTATTTTAATGGTGTTTTGCGGTACGTGTGGACATTTTTTAAAAAACTTCTAATAATTATGTATTTTTTATTCACACGAACATCAACAACGTTGAAAATACGCCATTTTTTCGCGACACGCCATATAACTTTTTTATAGATAATCTTATTTACTATCAATAAAAATCGCATATTTGCAAGAAATCTGCTTTAAACCCAAGAGTCTGGTTCAATTCCTTGCGGTCCCACGAATTCTCCGTTCGGCACATAACTTGGTTCTCCTGTATCTTCTAAAACAGCGTCAGCAAACATTGAAACTTGATTTCCAAATGTCCAATCACCCCTAATAGTTACTGATTTTGCAGCAGCTAAAGCTGGAACAGAATATGGGAATCTTTCATTGAAATCATTGATGTTTTTGTAATAACGTGGATCCAAATCAATATCAGGAAATATATAGTTACCATCTTCCATTTCATATGAATCAGTAAGATGGAATCTATCTGATCGCATAATAAATAAGTCATTGGTTGTTTTAACAGGCAAGAAACGCATGCGATCAACTTCTACGCAAATTGCGTCATCAAAAAGTGAAGCTATTGCGCCCATTGCTGTTTCTAATTGCACTACTGGTGTGCTGCTTTCGTCAGTTGGGTCAACAGTTTTGTGATTAAAAATAACAGGCAAAGGCAAAATTCCTTTGTGCTCTTTTAACTTTTTTTCTAGAGCATCTACACGAACCCAAATATTATTTGTGTTGAAGTATGGATGTTTTTTAATGCTTTGTGCGCTTCTACGATCCTCAGGATGAACCTGTGTCATTTCTCGTAGTATTAGTCTTCCTGTTTGCGCGTCCCTAACAATGTGACCGCCCTTACGATCTGCTTGCGTTCGCTTCGCAACCTCAATCATGATAGGTGCGCCAGTATTTTCAAAATGTTGAGCAAGAGTGCGCGACGGTCTAGCACCTAAATTGTCAGAATTTGAAATAAACAAATACTCAATTCCATTTTCTTTAAGAGTATGCAATAAATCAGATTCCCACAGAGTTGAAAAAATATCGCCGTGACCTGGAGGGCACCATTCAAGAGATCGATCTTCCTTGTGAGAAACTGGTTCTCCAGTTTCCTCTACTAATTTTGGTTCTTGATGTTGAATAATTTCTACAGGAATATTGTCTTGCACAAACTTGCGATTGCGCTTTAGTACTTGCAAAGTGTCGTGAGATGTGCGGAAAGAATTCATGAAAATAAGCGGAAGATTAACTCCTAATCGCTGACGAGCTGTAAGAACTTGTCCAATAATAATATCAATAAAGCGCATTTGGCGAGCTTTATGCCTACGAACTGGTAGTAAAGATTTTGCGCAAGACAAGCCCATAGATGTTCCCAAACCGCCATTTAATTTAATAAAAGCAGTTTTTGCAAATGCGTTAACAGCTTTGTCGTGATCAATAGTTTCGTAAATTTCGTGGAAAGTTGGAACGCTTTTAATAGGCTCAACCGTGCTCTCGCGAATAAACTCCGCAGGCTTATCCCCTGATTTATCTAAATTCCAAGCATTATATAAGTGTTTAAATTGTTCAATAGCAATTTCGCTCATGCCTTGTTCGCGCATCTTTGCAGCGGACAACTCAAACGCGTCATCCATGTAAAAGCCTCCTCGTATGCATGTGACCTTAATAGTTTAGCGATTTGTGCGTCGCTGCGCAAATATTGCTTTTAACGGTTATTTTGAAATACTATTATGATTCTACCAAAGTTAGAAATTGCAAGATAGAAAATAATAAGCGCAGCCAATAATAAATACTGACTGCGCTTATGAGAAATTTGCTACTAAACACCACTAAATATGAAATTTAGTTATTTTCTGCATTGTTGTCATCATTTTCTTCCGGTTCATCTCCAGTTTTTAGATGATGCTCGTCATAGCCTTGCAAGTAACGAGTGTGACGCCAATGGTGAATAGAAGCGTTTGTACCGCGATGATGTACGTGATACTTACGTGGAGTACCACCATAAGGAAGCTCTTTAACTTCGCTAGCAACTGCTATTTGGTTCACATTAGAAGGATCCATAATAGCAATTGGAGCAACAGGCTCTGGTTCTGTTGGAGCGGCAGTTCGATTCTTCAAGTGCGATGGCAACCATTGTGCAAACCAAGACAATGCCAAGCAAATAAGGAAATATATTACTGCTGCAACGCTTAATGTTTGCAAAATATTAAAGTACATTGATCCGAGTCGACGCGATTCCTGAAGCAAATCAGTGTACATAATAATTGAACCAAGTGCAGTATCCTTCAAAACAACTACAAGCTGAGTTACTGCTGCAGGCATCATAGCAATAATTGCTTGAGGCATTTCAATTTGTGTCAATGATTGGTATTCGCTCAATCCTAATGCAAGCGAAGCTTCTCTTTGACCGTTTGGCAAGTTGCCAACACCAGATCTAACAAGTTCTGCAACAACAGAACCGTTATACATAATCAGTGCCAAAACAACAGCCCAGTATGATGATTCTTTCATACCAGAAAGTGCGAATGCTCTCCACAAGAAAATCATAAGCATCAATACTGGTACTGCACGGCAAAATTCTACTACTATTGCGGAAATACTACGAATAATAAAATTAGGTAGTAAACGGCAAAGTCCGAAGAATAAGCCAAATACAATAGAACCAACTACTGCAAGTAACGATGCCTTTAGTGTCATCCATAATCCAGGAAGATAAAAATCAACCCAGGCTTCAGATTCGAGTGCAGGATTCCAAAGTGTCCAAGAAAGTTGGTTTTCTCCCTCTGGAGGATTGCTCAAACGAACGAGAATAGCAATAATGCAAATAACAAAAATGCAACCGGCAATAATATTAGCTATGCGAATTTTCTTAAGAGCTTTTGGACCTGGAGCATCAAATAATAATGATTGTTCACGTTGTTTAGCCATTGTTATCACCTTCTCACAGCAAGTTTATTTGACAAATAAGTAGTCAAAATGCCGATAGGAATGATGAGCATAATGTATCCGCAAGCGAAAATTAAGAAGATTGGAACAATCAAATCTGCATGTTTCTCAATCATTTCGCTCATCATTGTTGAAGTCTCTGTGGCAACTGATGCTGCAGCAGCAACTGTAGAATTCTTAAGCAAAGCAATAAAAGTATTACCTAATGGTGCTACTGAACCGCAGAAAGTTTGTGGAAGAATTACTTGTGTTGCAGATTGGAAGAAATTTAATCCAAGAGCGCGGCAAGCTTCTGCTTGGCCAACAGGCACTGTATTAAGACCAGATCTCAAAGATTCGCAAACAAATGCTGCAGTATAAAGCGACAATCCAGCAATTGCCAGCCAGAAGAAATTCACTTCAAAAATTGAGGAGAATCCTATCTTAAGCTGAGCGTAAACGCCTAAAACCATAAAAACCATAATGATGGTAAGTGGCATGTTTTTAAACAATTCAACATAAACTGTAGCAATCATGCGTAATGATGAAACAGGGCAAATGCGCATAGTAACAAGAATTACGCCAATAATTGATGAAAAAAGTACACTCCATAAAGTTATTTCAATATTAACCAAGAATGCTCCTGGAATATTGTAGGAGGTAAATAGCTGCATAAAATCTTGCATATTACTTCTCTCCTTCTTGAGGAATTGGCGGATTATACTTTGCGTTTGGCTTAAAGCCAGTGCCTCGTAAATTGTCGTCTAGAGCTCTTTTCCATGATCCGTTACGAATCATGTCTTTTAAGGCTGTGTTAATTTTCTTAGCTAAGCCTGTATTTCCTTTTTTAATGCCAATTCCGTAATATTCTGCGGTAAATGGCTTGTTTACAAGCTTTAAACGACCTCGAGAAGCGGTTGCTAAACCAGCAAGAATAATGTCGTCGGTAGTTACAGCATCTACAATTCCTGAGAATAATGCAGTTGCACATTCTGCATAACCAGGCTGTTGCATAAGCTGTACCTTTGAAGAGTAACGCTCCTTAATAGCAATTGCAGATGTTGAGCCTGAAACTGAGCATAAACGCTTTCCGTCCAAATCATTTGGACCGCTTACTTTATGCTCATCTTTTCGAACTAGTAAATCCTGGCCAGCAATAAAATATGGTCCTGCAAATGTCACCATTTTTTTACGAGCATCCGTAATAGAGTATGAGGCTACAATCATATCAACATCGCCATTTTGGAGCATCGTTTCGCGTTGTTTTGATGGTGATTCTTTCCACACAATCTGATCTTCGGAATAGCCAAGCTTTTTAGCAACATACTTTGCAACATCAACGTCGAATCCAACGTAAGTTCCTGATTTTTTGAAGCCGATGCCTGGCTGATCGAATTTAATACCGATGCGTATGACTTTTTTACCATCGCTACGATCGCACGCTGTAAGTGGCATAACGCAACATATGGTACAAAGCATCGCTAGTATCGCACGAAAAATGCGATTTTGTAATATTTTCATATCTTTTCCCTTCATAAGAACTGTTTTAAAGTTTCAGAATTTTACTGAAAGATAAAACAAAAAGCAGATTAATGCGTAAGAATCTTGGAAAGGAAATCTTTTGCACGATCAGTTTTTGGATGTTCAAAGAATTCTTCAGGAGTGCCTTGTTCAAGAATTTGACCATCTGCCATAAATACAATTCTGTCAGCTGCCTTGCGTGCAAATCCCATTTCGTGGGTAACACAAATCATAGTCATGCCTTCTTTTGCAAGTTCAACCATGACATCAAGAACTTCATTAACCATTTCCGGATCTAGTGCAGATGTAGGTTCATCAAAAAGCATAACTTTTGGCTGCATAGCAAGAGCTCGAGCAATTGCAACACGCTGCTGCTGACCGCCGGAAAGTTGTGAAGGCATTTTATTTGCTTGATTATCAACTCCGACTCGAGTAAGCAATTCCATAGCAAGAGATTCAGCACTTTGCTGATCCATATGGCGCACTTTCATTGGAGCAAGAATAACATTTTCCAAAATAGTCTTGTTAGCGAAAAGATTAAAGGACTGGAATACCATACCAACTTCTGCTCGCAAAGCTGCAAGTTCTTTTCCTTCTTGAGGAAGTGGCTCACCGTCAATACGTATGTCACCTGAATCAATAGTTTCGAGACGGTTAATTGTGCGACACATTGTCGATTTACCAGAACCAGATGGACCGATAATAACTAGTACTTCGCCTTTATTAACAGTCAGATTGATGTCTTTAAGCACATGAAGTTTTCCATAATGCTTTTCGACATGACTTAGTTCTACGAGGGGATTTGCCGCTTTTTGCACTGAAATAGTGCGATTAGTCATATCCTCGGCGTTTGGATTTGACTTTGATACTTGCTTATCCATAACAAGAAGTTTAGCTAACCTGTGTTACGGCTATTTATCACTATCGTTACGTTTTGTAACTCTTACGTTACAAAAAAGCCGTTAATTGTAATCATAAAATCAACAATCAACGGCTTATCAATAACACTTTTTACAAGTATTTCTATTTACTCGTTTTCTTCTGGATCGTAATCAACGCCAGTTTCAGCACGCTGCTCGTCAGAAATCGGAGCAGGAGCGCCGGTTAGAGGATCCCTACCGCCGCCAGCCTTAGGGAATGCAATTACGTCGCGGATTGAGCTTGCGCCTGCCAAAATTGCAGCAGTACGATCCCAACCCAAAGCAATACCAGCGTGAGGTGGAGCACCATACTTGAAAGCTTCAAGCAAGAAGCCGAACTTTTCGTCAGCTTCAGCCTTATCGATTCCAAGAACGTTAAGCACACGATCTTGAATATCGTCGCGGTGAATACGAACGGATCCGCCGCCCATTTCGTTACCGTTGCACACGATATCGTAAGAATCGCTCATAGCGTGCTCTGGATCTTTATCAAACTTATCGATCCAATCAGCAGATGGCATTGTGAATGGATGGTGCATAGAAGTCCACTTTGAGTGACCAACAGCAACGTCGTCATCATCTGGATCATCAGTGCGCTTGAACAGTGGGAAGTCAACAACCCAAGTGAAAGCAAACTCATCTGGGTGAAGCAATCCTGCGCGGCTAGCAAGCTCTACACGAACAGCACCGAGCAAAAGCTGCGAAGACTCGCGGGAGCCTGCTGCGAAGAACACTGCATCGCCATCTTCTGCTCCAACAGCTTCCTTAAGACCTGCGCGCTCTTCTTCACTAAGATTCTTAGCAACAGGACCCTTTAACTCGCCATCTTCACCAAACACAACGTAAGCCAATCCCTTAGCTCCACGCTGCTTAGCCCAATCCTGCCAAGCGTCAAACTGACGGCGAGGAGTTGCAGCACCGCCCTTAAAGAGCACAGCGCCAACGTATGAAGCTTGGAACACGCGGAATGGAGTGTTCTTAAAGTAGTCAGTCAACTCAATAAGTGGGTTTCCAAAACGCAAATCAGGCTTATCGGAACCATACTTATCCATTGCTTCCTGCCAAGTAATACGAGGCAAAGGAAGAGCAATCTCGTGACCAGCTTCCTTCCAAATAGCAGCAATAACGCGCTCTGCCATAGCCATAACATCTTCCTGGCTTGCAAAGCTCATTTCCATATCAAGCTGAGTGAACTCAGGCTGACGATCCGCACGGAAGTCTTCGTCGCGATAGCAACGAGCAAGCTGATAGTAGCGCTCGACGCCAGAAACCATGAGCAACTGCTTTAGAAGCTGAGGAGACTGTGGAAGTGCGTACCAAGAGCCTGGAACCAATCGTGCTGGAACAACGAAGTCGCGAGCACCTTCAGGAGTTGACTTAATGAAAGTTGGTGTTTCAACTTCAGTAAAGTTCATGTCTTCCAAAGCATGGCGGGCAGCCTTAGCCATATCAGAGCGAAGCTTCAAATTGCGCTGCATAGATGGGCGACGCAAATCAAGGTAACGATACTTCAAACGAACATCTTCGCTTGGAAGCTTGTTCTCGGACTCGTTTTCCAAAGCTGTTGAAACCTGGAATGGCAAAGCGTCTGACTTTGCGAGAATAGTAACAGTTTCTGCAACAATCTCAATTTTGCCGGTTGCTAAATGATCGTTTTCGTTGCCATCTGGACGCAAGCGAACTTCGCCGGTCACTTGCACAACGAATTCACTACGCAATGGTCGTGCAGTTTCTTCATCGTAAATAACAACTTGCACTAAGCCTGTGTTATCACGGACATCAACAAAGGCAACTCCACCATGATCGCGGCGACGATCAACCCAACCAGCGATGGTTACTTTTTGCCCGACTAATTCTTCAGTCACTTCAACGGCATGATGTGTGCGATACGCCGTCTGGCTCATAAGTCCACTTCCTCTACAATCTAATTGATATATTCATTTGTTTCTATTGACATGATTTTGCGCGCAATATTCAAGCAAATTTGCAAGAACATTATTTAGCGCAAGAAACTGTCTGCCGGGCATAAACAGTATCCGGTTGCCAAGACGTGGCATCCGCGGTTTCCTGTTCGCCAGTAATAATATTTTTTACTTCATCGTGAGATGACTCTGATTCAGTGCTATCAGCAGGGAACCACACATAAGGAATGCCGAGCTTGTCAGCATATTTTATTTGCTTACCAAGCTTTGCTGCGCTAGGAGCAACATCTGCTGCAATGCCTCGATCTCGTAAAGTTTTAGCAATAGCATTGCATGCAGGACGATCTTCTTCATTCCACACTGCAACAAGTACTGCAGCAGGAGAAACTCGAGAAACAGTAGCTCCTGCAGTGTGAAGCATATAAGAAAGCAGTCGAGACATGCCAATTGAAAGTCCTACGCCTGGATACTTCTTCTTGCCCTGTGAAACTAAATTATCGTAACGTCCACCAGAGCAAATTGAACCAAGAGATGCTGCATTATCAAGGAAAGTTTCGTAAACAGAACCAGTATAGTAGTCAAGTCCACGAGCAATCTTCAAATCAGCAACAACAGCGCCTGGGCGAATACGTGCTGCTTCGTCTACAATCATCGCAAGAGTTTCAACACCTTGAGAAGCTAAAACGTAAGACTCGTTATCATCACTTCGAGAAATATTATGCTTATCGCATAATTCGTCGAAACGAGACTTCAACTCATCTCCTGTTTCGGCAGTAAGTTCAGCTAATTCTAAGCATGCATCAGCTTGAGAAGCCGTAGCGCCGCATTCTTTTACCAAAAGCTTGGATACTTCTTCAGCGCCAATTTTGTCTAGTTTATCGATTTCTCGAAGAACTCCCTCGATATCGCTTAATCCAATACCGCGATAAAAACCTTCAGAAAGCTTTCGATTGTTAGCATGAACAGTTGCCTTAGGAAGACCGAACTTACGTAAACGCTCAAGAGCTTCAACCATGACAAGTGGAAGTTCAACTTCGTAGTGTGAAGGTAATTCGCCATTTCCTACGACATCGATATCTGCTTGAACAAACTCACGGAAACGACCTTCTTGTGGACGCTCCCCTCGCCAAACTTTTTGCATTTGCCAGCGCTTAAATGGGAACGTCAAATCACCAGTATGCTCAACGACGTAACGGCTGAGTGGAACTGTTAAATCGAAATGTAAACCAATGCGTTCTTCTACAGGAGTGTCGGATTCGTGACCAACTTCTTGTAAACGCGATAATAAATAAATTTCTTTACTGGTTTCGCCTTTTTTTAATAAGCTTGAACCCTGTTCTACTGCACGCGTTTCAATTCCAATAAAACCGTTGAGTTCAAACACTTCTCTTAGTGTGTCAATTACTTGCTGTTCAACAGCGCGTTCACTAGGAAGCCATTCAGGGAAACCCGATATTGATGAGCCTTGTACCATGTCCACTATAATAGGTGGTGTTGCGGAAAAATCATGGCTTACCGTCATACTTATTCGTAACAATGTTACCGTGCATCTGCTGTAAGGAGTCGTCCCGTGACCGAACAGACTAAACCTGAAGAAACTACTAAAACTACTACCGCGCCAAAGCCAGTTGCTCCATCTCCAGCAAGCTTCGCGCATAAGACTCGTGTTGTTGCTCAAGCACCAACCATTTCTTATAGTGAAGAGGATATTAAAGCCGCAAAAACCTTTGGCCGTGTTGATGAAAATGGCACTGTTTACGTTACTGAAAACGGTGCTGAGCGTGAGGTTGGTCAATACTCCACTGGCACTCCTGAAGAAGCGTTGACTTTCTATATTCACCGTTATCTTGATTTGAAGATTAAGCTTGATCTTTTTGCTAAGCGCTTAGAAGCTTCCAATGTAAAAGCAAAAGAAATTGACGAAACGCTTAATACTTTGAAAGCTGAATTGGAAAATCCTGCTGCCGTAGGCGATATTGCTGCTTTACGTGCGCGACACGCCGAATTGACTGCAAAAGGTAATGAAAAGAAGGAAGCAATCGCTAAAGCTCGAAAAGAAGCTCTGGAAAAAGCTTTGAAAGAGCGTACAAATATTGTAGAACGTGCAGAATTGTTAGTAGCGCAAATGAATGAATCTACTAATTGGCGTGAATTAAACGATAAGCTACGTGCTTTATTTGACGAATGGCAGGAGCATCAGCGTACTACTATTCACTTGAATAAGTCTGATGCCGATGCTTTGTGGCAGCGTTTTTCAAAGGCTCGTTCTGCATTCTCTCAGGCTCGCAATTCTTGGGTTAAAGAACGTGAGCACGTGCGTAATACTGCTAAGCAGCTTAAGGAAGCTATTATTGCAGAAGCTGAAAGCTTAAAAGATTCAAAAGATTGGCGTGAAACTTCTATGAAGTTCAATGCTTTGATGGATCGTTGGAAGAAAGCTGGCAATGCTGGCCGCCAGCACGATGATGCTTTGTGGGCTAAGTTCCGCGAAGCTGCTGATGCTTTCTATCATGCTCGTCAAAATGACCGTGAAAAGGTTAATGCTGGAGAACACGAAAATCTTGCTAAGAAGGAAGCTTTGCTCGTAAAAGCAGAGGCTTTGTTGCCAGTAGAAAATGAAGAAGCTGCTAAGAAAGCTCGTAAGGCTTTGTCTCAGATTCAGGAAGAATGGGATGCTATTGGTTTCGTTCCTCGTGAAGATATGCGTCGTATTGAGTCTCGCTTAAACGACGTTGATAAAAAGATTAAGGCTGTTGAAGAAGCTGCTTGGCGTGAGGCTGATCCTGAAGCTAACGCTCGTAAGTCCAGTTTTGCTTTACAGTTGGAAGCACAACTAGAAGAGCTTAACGCTGCTATTGCTAAGGAAACCGATAATAAGCGTAAAGCTAAGTTGGAAGCTGAAAAGGCTACTAAAGAGCAGTGGTTGAACGCTGTTAAATAATTAGTTTTATAACTAACTAAAAGTATGGGGTCGCTTGATTTTAAGCAACCCCATACTTATTTTTTCGGCTGTATTTTAAGCTTTATTTGCTTTAAGAGTTTTTTATTAAAGATTTAGCTAAATGAATAAAAGTATTAGCTAAATTAGAATCTGCCAATTTTCCATCTTCGGTTAGAACAGCAGGTCTCCCTGCTTCACCAGTTTCTCTAAGCGCAGGATCTAAAGGAAGTTGAGCTAAAAGAGGCACATTAGTGTCAAGAGCGTTACAAAGTTGTTCGCTTACTCTCCTTCCTCCTCCTGAACCAAATAATTCTAAGCGCTCGCCGTTATTTTCAAACCAGCTCATGTTCTCAACAACTCCGCGAACTTTTACAGGAATTTGCAAAGCCATAAGACCTGACCTAACTGCTACATCTGATGCGCTAGGCTGTGGAGTTGTTACTACAACAAGCTCTACGTTTGGTAAGGATTGCGCTACAGCTAATGCCATATCTCCTGTGCCTGGAGCTAAATCAAGAAGTAAAACATCAGGGTTGCCCCACCAAACATCTGAAAGAAACTGCTCTAAAGAACGTTGTAATCGTGGTCCTCTCCACAAAATAGCACGATCAGTTCCAGCAAACATTCCAATAGAAATAAGCTTTACTCCCCAAGCAACTACAGGCATAAGCATTCCGTTTAAATTTGTTGGTTGAGAATTAACTCCAAACATTCGCGGTAAAGAAAAGCCGTAAATATCGGCGTCAATAGCTGCAGTATCGTAACCTAATGCTGCAAAAGTTGCAGCTAAATTAGCAGTTATAGAAGATTTTCCAACTCCGCCTTTCCCAGAAGCTATAGCAAAAATTCTCGTGCGAGTGCCAGCTTTATTAAATGGATTTTCTTTGCGTTCAGCTTTTAAATCTGCAACCAACTTTTCTAATTTAGTTTTACTCATTGCAGTAGCGTTAACGTGCGGTATGAGTATTGCTTGAGGATATTTAGATATAGCTTCTTGAACTCGTCCTGTAATTACTTCTGCAAGAGGGCAATTTGGCACAGTAAGTTCAAGATTTATCTCTACATCATAAGCAAACTTTGTTGTATCAATGGTTTCAGCTTTCTTTATCACATGCACTCCGGTTACCATATTTAATTCGGTAACAGAGCGACCTAATTCTGGATCAATAACGCTACCCAGCAAATCGTAAACTTGTTTTTCGAGTTCACTTGTATTCATGCGTTATGATTCCTCAGCAATGAGATTTGGAACAGTATTATTTGCAATTTGTAGTATTTCTTCTAAGTTCCCAGTTTTTAAAAGAGTATTAAACTGTTGTTCGTTAAGCATAGGGATGCCAAGTTCTTGCGCTTTAGTTGCCTTGGATCCTGCATTTTCGCCTAGAATAACGCAATATGTGTTCTTGCTTACTGATCCTGATGCTTTGCCGCCTCTTGAGACTATAGCTTCTTTTGCGCTGTCTCTTGTAAATCCTTGCAAAGATCCTGTAACAACTATTGTTTTACCTACTAATGTTTGAGCGAAAGATGATGCTTCAACTTTCCCTACTACACCTGCTTCTTGCCACGATTTTAATACTTCAAATTGCCAATTAGTAGGGTCTTTAGCTTGTTGGAACCAGTTGTATACTGCTTGCGCAATTTCAGGACCAACTCCATCAATTTGTGTAAGTTCTTCAATAGATGCTTTGGAAATATTGTCTAAAGATTCAAAATTTGCCGCTATAAGACGTGCAGTTGGTGGACCTAGTCTACGAATAGATAAAGCAACCAAAACTCGCCACAGTGCTGCATTTTTGCCTTTTTGAGCTATTTCTTCAAGCATACTACGAGTAGTTTCAGAAGGTCTTGTATACCATGGCACATTTATTGTTTCTTTAGCGTTGTCGCTAGTTTTAGCATTTCTAGTAATGCGCTTATTTTTCCAAAGTACCACTTTAGCGTCAATTGGAACTTGGAATTTAGGATATTGAGGATCCCATTGTTCGTTTGGTGAAGTAGTTTTTTTGGGAGTTCCTTCTGCTTCGTAATTTGTAGATAACTTTGCTTCGATTGTGCGAGTCCAAAATGCTCTAACTTGATGCCAAAGACCAGATCCGCCTATTTTGCGTGTACGCTTTTTAAAGCTACCGTCTTTACTAACTTCTTTCCACTCTTCAACAAGAGGAATTTCTTTCCAAACCATTACATTTTGCAAATCGTCGGCAGTAATACTAAATAATCCAGCTTCATTTCTAAGTACTGGAGTTTGTGGTTCAGGTAGCGTTAAATCTGGTGACGGTATATATGGTTGTTGAGTTGCGCCTCGCTGAATTATAATTTTATCCATATCTGGGCAGTAAACTTCTGCAGTTGTAGGTCTGCAATCCTCAGGATTTGTAAGAGCTAGCGCAGCGTTATCGCCCAAATTTTCAATATCAAAAGCTTGTCTGGAAGCCAAGTGAATTATTCGTTCTGTAAGTTGAGCTGGGCAGTTTTCTACATTTGGGCAACGAATGTCTTTATCTCCCTCTTTTGCAGGAGCTAGCTTAGTTCCACAAGATGGGCAGTATTCTGGCATAACAAACTTTCTAAGTTCATTTTCTCGCCCTTCCCTAGCTTTAAGTACCGGTCCGACTAATTCTGGAATAACATCCCCAGCTTTACGAACTACGACAGTATCGCCAATTAGCACACCTTTATGTTCAACTTCGTAAGCATTATGAAGAGTTGTGCGAGAAATTGTCGATCCTGCTACAGTAACAGGTTCAAGAACAGCTACAGGAGTTACTCTTCCAGTTCTTCCAACCTGGACAATAATATCCTTCAAATAAGTATTAACTTCTTCAGGAGGATACTTGTATGCAATAGCCCATCGTGGAGCTCTAGAAGTAGCTCCTAGTTGATGCTGTAATGCTCTGTCATCAACTTTTACAACTATGCCGTCTAAAGCGTGCAAAATATTTGCCCTATGCTCTCCGTAATAGTCAATCATTTCTTCTATTTCAGAAAAATTTGTGACTTTTCTTGTGTACGGAGAAACAGGTATTCCCCACTGTTGATAGAGCTTATATGCGTCAGACTGATTAAATTTTGTTTCACTATTGTTATGGCTTGTATTTTCTTTCCAACGAAGCTCACCTAGTCCGTGTGCAAAAAAGCTTAATCGACGCGTGGCTGTAATTCGTGGGTCTTTTTGGCGCAAAGAGCCAGCTGCAGCGTTACGAGGGTTTGCAAAAGCAACTCGTCCAGCATTTTCTTGTTCATCATTTAATTTTCTAAAGTCTTCCCATTTCATAAAAACTTCGCCACGAATTTCCACGAACTCAGGAATATCGTCAGGATTGTCAGAATGAAGCTGTGTTGGTATTGCTTCAATCGTTCTTACGTTTAATGTAATATCTTCGCCAGTTACGCCGTCGCCTCTAGTAAGACCTTGTTCAAGAGTACCGTTGCGATAAATAAGATTTAAAGCAAGACCATCAATTTTTACTTCGCAAGTCATAGGAAGAGGTTTAGACTCATCCCATTGTAAATCGCGAATTACGCTGTTATACCAATCGTGTAATTCTTCAATTGAAAATACATCATCCAAACTCATCATTCGAGACGGATGCTTTACAGAAGTAAAATCGTTAGAAAAAGTTCCACCTACGCGATGTGTTGGGGATTGAGGAGTATCTAAAGTTGGGAAGGCAGCTTCTAAAGCGCTTAGCGCTCGCATTCTTGCATCATATGCTGCGTCTGAACTAGTCGGAGAATCTTCTACGTAATAAGCAATTTGATCAGATTGTGCCCAAGCTGCCAATTTTGCCCAAAGTTTCGCAGCTTGCTCTATAGTAAGCGTCGCTGGCTGCAAGTTTCCAAGAGCCAACGCATCAGTGTCTGTTGGCTGAAGTTGAGCAATCCACGTATCTGTTTTTTGCGTATTTTCATGAGTCTCATTTTGCTCGTCAAAATCGTCAAAAAGAGTCCATTGTGCGTTTTTTGACTCGATATCATCGTGAGCCATACTCATGAAACCCCCTTCAAATCAGCTGTTGCTTTATATAGATTATGTCACTTACCATTTACGCATTTAATGAACGTAAGAACTGTGATTGTACTGCACCTTCACAATCGTCATTCAGTGACATTCGAATATGCGCTACGCACAAAGTTCTTGCAATTACAAACATTCCATCGTCAACAGTTAGCTTTGCGGCTTTTCCAATAATATGATTTGCTTCAATATTAGGCCAGACAGGAATATCGTCACTCATAAAGCAATGTCTAACATCATCCATACTAGTAGGAGCTTTATAACACTGCGAGCGCATTCGTGATAATAATTCTTCTAGTTCCATTTGTAGCGGTTCTATTCTTCCTGGAGCTAAATAGTCTGCCATTCGGTAAGCGCTTGCTGCCAGAGTGAACTTGTCTTGCATCCAAGCTGCATAAGCTAATCTATAGTATGCGAATGCTGCGTCGTCTTTGTCTAATGCGACTCGAAGTGCGTTTAGACATGCTGCTACTGTTGACGTCCAATCTTCTTGTTGCGATAATGCTGCTGCAAGTCGCAAATGCGATAATGCGTATGTTGGAGCGTATGAAACCATTGTGTTTAAATGTTTTAACGCCGCATCATATTGATGTAGTTGTGAGAGCAAATCTGCTAATTCCATGTGGGCGTAGAATAATCCGTCTGGAATAAGTAGTGTTTGCTCGTCTGGTGTTGCGAATAAGCGGTTGTACACTACTCGTTCTGCATATGAATTAAAGTAACGTGGCACAGCATTATCTATTGTGAACATGGTGTCAAATTTTGCAATATTGTTCTCATAAGATTCTAATGCTTGTTTAATGTCGCCCTCTATGAGTTGTTCTTGGGCGTGTATGCGCATATCTCTTATATTTTGAGATGCTTTGAAATGAAGTTCCGGTATTGTAGTTTCGTCAATAAGTGAACGAGTTACTATATCTGCTTGGTTGTTAAGCTCTGGGTCGCCAATTTGTTCGATGATATTCATTGCTTCACGAGCTTTTTCAGCTGTTGTTAGCAATGGTTGTGAAGCAATATGATGAAAATCGGCGACTGCTTGCTGTAGCAAGTCTTCTCGTTGTATAGAAAGACCTTTAGCATGTTCTGTTCCGAGTATTTCTTCTTGTTCTTCGTTAAATAGTGTGTCTGAAAACTCTGGCTCTTCCTGTGCGCCGTTAGGCGAGAAGCAAGTGTCATGCAAATCGAATGATGGTTCTACAGTGTTAAGCTTGCAATTTTCGTTTAAGCTTATACGCGCGTTAGATTTTTTGTAGAATTCTATAGGATTTTGTAATCCGTGCGAGCGAATATGTTTTACGAAATTGTCACGTTCGAAAGTGACGGTCATTAAAGTTCGCACTTCTGGCGGTTCGCTAAATGCTGCTAAAGGATTTGTGTTATTTGTGTTGTTTGCGTTGTTTTCATTGTTTCCGACTTCCATCGCGCTTGTTAAATCATCACTATGCTCATCTACTAATGATTGCGCAGCTTCTACAACATCAGCAAACGGTAGGTGTTGCAAATCTTGCAACTTAGAAGGGTCACCATGAATGTCTCCATCTTTTGGCTCACCTTTTTCGTGCGTACTATTGTTATCAATTCTATTTAGTGCTCTTAGCGTACGATTTAGTAGATTGCTAATAGCGCTATCTTGTGCAGCAACCATTTCTTCTAAACCTATAGAGTCAAGTCTAATAGAAACTTGCTGTATTTTATCGCTAATACCAAAAGCGAGAGTTGCAAGCATAATTCCAATTCTCAAATTGTAATTTACTGAAATATTGGACTTTTCGCTATCGCTATACTCATGCCACTTATTTTTATGAGTATCGTAGATACTTCTTGGCATTAGTGATGATCCTGTTGCTGTAAAAGCTAATGCAACTTTCCCATCTCCTAAATTAGAGCGAAAATCTGCATCAAAACGGAACGGTAAATACAAGCTACGAATAAGTTCAGCTAAAGATTGGCGATACAACCACTCTCCTGCTTCAGTCTGTTTTAAATACGATGCAGACTGTTGGCACTTGCGAGCTTTGCGCCATAAATGCATTAATGGGCGAATACAGTCATCTTGCGTAGGATCTCCGAAACTTTGCATTCCTAAATCTTCGCTAGCAATAAAAGCTGGATCTTCAATAAATGAGTTATCGATAGCACAAATGCGCTCGCAAGTAATATTATCTTCTAAACTTTTACCACCTTGCGATGCGTTTGCTTGAATGCATTGATAAATTGCTTGTAGTCTGTTTAATGCACCTTCAATGCGCAACACTTTCAAAGCTGCAGAAGGCTCTAATGAATCATCCCAAATCAAGTAATGTGCTGAAGTTTTCTGTGCAGGTTGTAAGTGTAATCTTTCCGCTGCATGGACTGCTTCTAGACTGTGAGTTTGCTCTAATGCTCCAACGTCGCGCATGACGCGTTCGTAGTATTCTTCCAAACCGGAAACTCTAAAACCTTCTTTGCGCGCAGTTTTAATATCGGAAACGCTTCTTCTTATTGCGCCAAGAGGAGCTTCTGTATGCAAGCGGTGTAATACGTGAAAATATCCAAAACCAACTAATGATTGGTGCAAATCTGGCACAAAAAAAGTCGCAAAAAATACTGTAGCAATAGCGTCTTCATATGAAAGATTGCATCTAAAATCGTCACTCAACGATACGCGTGTGCCTTCAATAGTATATTTTTTATGCTTTCCATTGTTTAAGCAAATCCATGAAGCAACTTGATGCAAGCCATCATCTAAAGAAACTTGCATAACAACATCGCCATAGACAAAAGGCTTATCGTTAATGTTTTGTTTTGCGTATGAGCTTGAAGTATTCTTATTTACTTTCTTTTTTCGTAAATTTTTAAATACGCTTTGTAGTTGTTTTGTAAAGTTATGTGATGCTTGTATTTGCTTAGATCCATAGAATCTAGTTTTGTTATATAGATTAAAAGACCCTTGCTCAATAAATGACAATTGTGGTATGCGCTCAATTGCTTCTACAGGAGTTACTTTATCTCCTGTGTAAACTCTCCCATCTTTGTCTGCGATTGCAAGTTGACGAAAATGTTTTCCATCATCTTTGCATAAACCTAGTGCAATTCCAAATAGTTTCCCAGGGATTTTAAACCAAGCTAGTTGGGTATTTGCTGGAAGTCCTGGAAAATCACGAAAAATACGGTGTTTAGAAAAAGTAGGAATGGAAGTAATTTCGCCTTGTTGCCATAAGGAATCAATAGCGTCTGACATGATTGACATACGATCTTCTTTAGAGTGTGTCTGCTCGGTAGATTGCACGTCTTCAGCCATAATCCCCATTCTTTCAAGTCGTTGACATAATGCAAGTTGCGTTCGTAAGCATTCAGCATTTAATCTTATGCGCTGACTGCACTCGTCACATCATAGTTCAGTATATAAGTAGTATATAGGAAACGCATGTTCGATGTGTGAATGTTGCAGAATTGTGGATATTTTATTTTCAAATGGAGCGGACAACGGGACTCGAACCCGCGGTCTCAACCTTGGCAAGGTTGCGCTTTACCAACTAAGCTATGTCCGCAAACAAGTGAATACCTTATATCATTTTCATAAAAAGTGCAAATTAGGTATGTCGCAAGCCTTACAAGTACTGGCTGTACTTGTAAGGCTTACTTGTTTCAGATTTTCAGTGTTTTAAGTTGAAGACTTATTTTATTTGTTTGCTTACTTGCTTTCGTCATCGCGCTTTGGAGAAGATGGTGTTGCACCCTTTTCAAGCACTCGACCAGGGCCTGCAAGATAAGCTGCGCGGCCTGCCTCAATACCAAGCTTGAAAGCTTTAGCCATAAGCACAATATCGTTTGCAGTAGCAACTCCAGTATTTGCCATTACAGCTGCAGCACCCATTTCCATTGCTTCAGCAGCCTGGCTTGGAACGCCAATGCCGGCATCGACAATAACAGGAAGATCGATTTCGTCGATAATAAGCTGAATAAACTTCTTAGTTTCAAGACCCTTGTTAGAGCCAATCAAAGAGCCGAGAGGCATAATTGCGGCAGCGCCAGCGTCGCGCATTGCCTTAGCAAAGTACAAATCTGGATACATGTAAGGAAGAACAGTAAAGCCTTCGTCAGCCAAAATCTTTGTTGCTTGCAAAGTAGCTTCATTGTTTGGTAACAAATACTTGCGATCAGGAATAATCTCAAGCTTGATGAAGTTTCCGCAACCCATTTCGCGAGCAATATGTGCAGTGTTAACTGCTTCCTCTACAGTTACGCATCCGCTAGTATTAGGCAAAATAGTAACGCCTTCTGGAATATGCTTTAAAATTCCTGCAGCTTTCTCGCTATAGCGAATTGCTACAGTAATCATTTCAGCTTTAGCACTATTTACTGCGGCATCAATAAGCTCCTCAGAATACTTTCCAGAACCCAAAATGTATCGAGAAGTAAACTTCTTACCACCTAATTCTAAATAATCTTCATTCTCCATAATTTCCTCCATTTTTTATCCATTTCAACGCTTCTAACGCTTCTAAACTTGCGATAATCGAAACATAAGGCAAATACAAGCCTTCTTCAGGAGAAGACTTAAAATCACCTACTAAGCACACGTTTGAAAGATGCTTAATTTTTACGTTCTTAATATCTCCTAGTCCAGATAAGCCAGAAGCGGTAATAACATATTTGTTAGGATGATTCATGAAATAGTCAAGAACCATTGCTTTCGATTCGCGATTGTCGAATGCTTCAATAAACAAGTCGGAGCGCTCAGCAATCTCATCTAACGATTCCGGCGTAACTTTTTGCACGAAAGCTTCTACTTCAACGTACGGCAAAGTTTCATTAAGCCGCGCTTTAGTAGCAGATACTTTGTGTTGTCCAATTTCGTTAATCGTATAATTTTGACGGTTTAAATTCGAATACTCGATACTGTCAAAATCGTAAATGTACAACTTTTTTACGCCGGCTCGCGCAAGCATTAACGCAATATTTGATCCCAAACCGCCGCAGCCAAGTATTGAAACTGATTGTTGAGCAAACAAATCATTATCTTCCTTTAGCTGACGTTTAAGAACTTTTGCGCGAATATCGTCACTTTCCATTCATCCTCCTCCCATAATGCTAAATACTTCAATTTTTGCGTTATCTTTAACTATGAAAGTTTCAAAATCTTTGCGTTTTACTAATTCACCATCAACTTCTATTGCAACAAAAGTACTGTCGTAACCTTCGCGCTTAAGTAGTTCAAGTAAATTCTCGTTCTCAACATAATCCACAGTATCGTGATTAAGTTTCAGCACACTTACCTCCTTTCTGTAGAATATGCTTTAAGTTTTGAATATTACGTTTAAATATTCTATCTAAGCCTTAGCAGGATGAAGAATAAACTTGCCCTTAAAGTCTTCGCAAACTCCGTTTTCTTTGCTGTAAATTTCTTCGCCGCGAAGCAAAGTTCTTACCACCTGGCAGCCAATAGTGCGACCAACGTATGGGCTGAACTTGTTTCGATACTCAAGATCCTCAGCTTTAAGAACATAAGGAGCATTTGGTTTAATGAATGCAAGATCTGCGTCATAACCCAAACGTATGCTGCCTTTTCCTTTCAAATCGAAGCGTTTTGCAGAATTGCTAGAATTCAATGCCACAAATTGAGTTAATGACATTCCGCGCTTTTGCACAGCTTCATCAAAGAACACATCAACATCGTTTTGAACGCTACCAATACCACCCCAAGCTGTGAAAGCATCATCAGTTTGCTTCAAACTCAAAGGAGCTGGCGAATGGTCGGAAACAATGAAGTTAATAGAACCGTCAAAAACCTTTTCCCACAAGCCATTCTGGTTTTCCTTGTCACGAATTGGCGGAGTGCACTTAGCGATATTTCCAATCTCGTCAAGCTCAGAAGTGTCGAAATATAGGTAATGGTTGCAAGTTTCGCAGCTTACGTCTACGCCATTCTTACGAGCGTCAGCAACAGCTTGAGCGCCTTCCGGTGAAGAAACATGAACAATATGAATTCTGCATCCAGTTTCTTTAGCAAAAAGACAAGCGCGCTCAATAGCTTCAACTTCAGTGAAAACAGGTCTGGTTGCTACGAACTCAGAAAGCTTTCTAGCTCCCATTTGATGAGCTTTCTTTCCAAGCTGGTCTGTAATAGGAGCGTTTTCGCAATGCATAATCAAAATTTTGCCGGTTTTTGCAATCTGCTGCATACCGGTGTAGAGGGAATAATCGTCGCAATTATACAAATCAACTTGCAAATCCTTGTCGCCAGTAGTGCCGAGGAATGCTTTGTAATTAACGACACCCTGCTTATCTTGCTCGCATATTCCGCCATTGAGGTTTTGTGGTTCCAAGCCACCAGTTTGACCAACATCAACCTTGAGCTTTCCGTCGGCTTCTTTAAGCACTGCTTCAAATGATTTTCCATCAGTAGTAGCAGGAATCTGATTGCAAGGCATTTGCAGCATTGTAGTAATACCGCCTTTTGCGCCGGCAGAAGTTGCTGTTACAAAACCTTCCCAATCGTCGCGAACGCCGCCGCCTGGAGCGTTAATATGAACATGAGAATCAACTTTTCCAGGAACAACTATTAAATCAGTTGCGTCAATAGTTTTATCGGCTGTAAAGTTGCTTCCAAAAGCGGCAAACTTGCCGTCTTTAATTGCTATATCGGCTTTAGTTGCTTCATTATCGAATACAACCAAACCGTTTGTGATTACTACATCGTAGTTCATATTATTTCCTTTCTTTAGCCATTGTTGGCTGAAAAACTTTTGATAGTAATATTTGACACACGAAGCCTACAGCGCATCCCACAATCCATGAGATTTGAGTAAGCGGTGAAAGTAGAGGAATTATCTGCCCGGAAAGAGCAAATAAAAGCCCAAGTATCGTAGAAGTATAAGATATCCAGTTAGTTCCAGAATAGGCAGATTTTGACGAGCTATTTGTATCGTAATAAATTTGATCAAGATCAATATGCGTGCGCTTTACTACGTAATAGTCGGCAAGTAGAACACCTGCAATAGGGCCTAAAAGCATGCCAATAAGATTCAAAAAGCCTGTAATATTAGCCATAAACTTCCACGGCATTAACACAGTGCTTACAAGAGCTGCAATAACCACTCCACGCTTATAATTTACAAATCGCGGAGCTAAAGCAGTTAGCTGGTATGCTGCAGGAACAATATTGCCAGTAGCATTTGTACAAACTGTAGTAAGTAGAAGCAACCCAGTAGCTATTGCAATTGCAGGAAGATTATCCCACTTGTTTATGATAACAAGAACATCTGTAATAGTTTCATGGTAAAAAAGCGATCCGCCCACTAAAATAACTACGCTTGTAAAGGCAAAAAGCGCGTAACTTAGCAAGAAGCTAGCAATTTGACCTTTTAGTTGAGCCATAGTTGACTTTGCGTTTTGCGTAAAATCAGCAATAGAAACGGCAGGAGCAGCCCAAACGCCCAGTACAGAATTTACAACCATCATCATGAAAAGCCCGAGACCGTAATTAGTTGGCGCTTGAACAGTAGCATGATATTGCATGATTGCAGATAACCCACCAGCACAGCTAATAGCCCATACGCTCATGCAACCAAAAACAACGTAAATAAGTGGGCTTAATACTACAGTTAGCTTATTAAGAGTCTTTCCTCCGCCTAAACCAATCGCCAAATTAAGCAACCAAAATATTGCGAAGGAAATAATAATAGGTATGTGCGAACCAACAAATGGTATTTTGTTTCCAAAAGTAAGAAACTCAGGGCAAATTTTGCCAACTAGAATCTCTAAAGCTTTCGCACCTATATATGTTTGAATTCCATACCAGCATATTGCAGCAACTACTCCCCTGAGGAATCCTGGTAGTTGAGCGCCTGCTTTTCCGTATGTTGCGCGCAAATGCATAGAAAACGGTATGCCGTATTTGGAACCTACAACACCGTTAGCAACCATGACAATTGCTGTAAGAATTGCGCCAAGCATGATACCAATCATTACGTAAATTGGAGAGTATCCCATTAAAAGGAATGCGCCAACTGCAGCATAATTAGGAATATTGTGTACAGACTGCATCCACAAAGTGCAGAAATTAAGAGCGCTCATTGTGCGTTTTTCTTGCGGCTTTGGCAGTAAATCTTCGTTGGTGTAGCCGCGCTCGCGGTAACATTCCAAGTTTTTACTAGCTACTGGCTCGTCTTGTAGCAGTTTACTAATTTGCATGCGCACCTCCTTACTTTTCTTGTTTGTAATTTGATTCTTTTTTGTGTTTTGAGTTTTTTGAAAGTAATAATCGCAACTTTGCTCAAAAATAAAAAAAGATACGAAAGGATTTCGTACCCGTGGTGGTGCGCCCCTTCGTATCAGCCTCTTATTCGTGAATAAGCGTTGTACTCTCATTCGATATTCACTTTTCTTCGCTGCGATTAATTAAGCAGTGAAGTTTGCATCGTATATGCCTTTTGCGTCCTTCCTAAATTTCTATTTTTTGATTTTCGTTTGGTTTTCGTTATATTTTTAGTTGGTTTTTTTTTAGTTAGTCCTCATAAGCCAAACTATGCAGAGCATCTCTTAAAAGCTTTACTCCGTGAACAGCGTCTTGTGGATCTGTGTACTCTTCTGGAGCGTGACTAATACCATCTTTTGAAGGAACGAAAATCATTCCGGATTTTACAAACGGAGCAAAAATTTGCGTATCTTGACCAGCACCTGAATGCATGACTCTGTATGCATAACCTTGCTTATTAGCTTGATCTTTCAAAAGATTAATAATATCGTCGCTAAGTGGTGTAGGATCGTCAGACATCCACTTATCGATCTGCGCTGTAATGCCATAAGACTTGGCAGTTTCGTGAATATCCTCGTCGAGTTCCTGCAAGAATTTATCAAGAAAAGCTTTATCTGTATGACGGCAGTTCATTGAAAAAGTAACTTCTCCAGGAACAATATTTACTTGATTTGGAACTACGCTGATTCTACCGAAAGTAAGCACCAGTGGGTCGCCTGCTTGCTTAGCTTTGTCAAGATTTTTGGCGATTATATGAGACATGCAATCTACTGCATCGTGCCTGTAGGACATCATTGTTGTGCCAGCGTGATTTTGTACGCCTTTAAGATGAATATCCCAACGATGCTGACCAGCAATGCTAGTGATAATACCTAAATCTTCGTGATTGCTGTAAAGCGTTGGTCCCTGCTCAATGTGTAGCTCAATCCAGGCTTCAAGATTTGCGAACTTAGGTTGAGTTGTTTGATAATTGAACCCAGCTTCACGCATTGCTGTTTCGAAAGGAACACCTTCGCTGTCGCAAATATTTTCTACGTCCTCTTTTTGGGCTAGTCCGAAGAAATTCTTTGAACCCCAGAATACGTATGGGAAACGTGAGCCTTCCTCTTCTGCTAAGCAGATAATGCGAAGACTTTTCTTTGGCTTTCCATATCTAGTAAGTAAATTCTTAATTGCTAAATAGGCTGCAACTATTCCAAGTTGGCCGTCAAAACGACCTCCTCTTGAAACTGTGTCAATATGCGATCCACAAGCTATTATGCTTTCTGGTTTTTCGCATCCTTCAACAGTTGCAATTAGGTTTCCAACTTGGTCGAATTCTACAGTCATACCGAGTTTTTCAAATCGTTGACGAAGAGCAAAAAGAGCCTGTTTCCAAGATTTTGTGTAAAGAGGTCGAGTAACTCCTTGTTCTCCTGGTTTTTCTGTGAATCCTGCAAGCCAGCTTATGGCCGATTCTATAGTTTCAGCACTTATGCTGCTATCAATCATGTGCAGTATTCCTCCTCACTTGTGCAAGTTTTCCCAAAAGTGACATTCAGGCGGATATTTTTTTTGGTTTTGGTGTTTGGTTTTTAGTTTTTAATTGTTTTTTAAATCTTTTTTTTTAATTGTTTAGTTGATACTCGTGTAATTGCTACTACTTTGTGGCAACGCAAGATGTCACGAAAATCGTGACAGAAAGAAATCACTTATTGTAATTGCTCCCTACGCATGTCTTAACAAAACAGGTTCAAAGGGTGTTTCTCAACTGTTTCCAGTACCCCTGCAATTTTCACTTGTACTCGGATGAGTATAGCACGATATTAAATGAACTCAAAATGAACATTTGCATGTGTGTTTCTGTGAAGAAATGATTGGTTGCTTGCTTGGTTGACTGGTTGGCTGGTTGATATGAGATATTGTTTCCATTTGTGGTTGCATGTATGTTCGGCTGCCAAAAATTTTCATATGTAAGTTAGGAAATAAAAAATAGCCATATAACAAAAACGCAGTGCTTCTACACTGCGAACATATTGTGGGTGATATAGGAATCGAACCTATGACCCCTTCCGTGTGAAGGAAGTGCGCTAGCCGCTGCGCCAATCACCCAAAATTTTTTTAATTATGCGTGAAAGGCAATCCTTTCGAGTGGGCGATACAAGGTTCGAACTTGTGACCCCTTCCGTGTCAGGGAAGTGCGCTACCACTGCGCCAACCGCCCAGGTTGTTTATTAAGCTTGAAGCTTAATCGAGGTGGGTACGAGAGTCGAACTCATCTATACGGCTTTGCAGGCCGCTGCCTAACCGCTTGGCTAACCCACCGTAAGGTCGAATAACTCATCGGACCTAGAGCGGACAACGGGACTCGAACCCGCGGTCTCAACCTTGGCAAGGTTGCGCTTTACCAACTAAGCTATGTCCGCAATGCAACTTTACTGAACAATGTCAGCGCCGAAGCACGAGTAACTACTATACCCGAAATATTCTCAAATGCAAGCCCTCGCCTATTTTGGCGTGTCGTTTGGTGTGCTATTTGGCGTGTTTTTCAGCGTGTCTGTTGGTGTGTCATATATTCTATTCGGCGAAGGTGTATCAAAATTGTTGCGTTAAGGAAACAGTTTTGATACATGCGATTATTGCTTATGATAAATCTAGCCAAACAATAACAACAATATGAGTAACCTTTGCACATAAGGAAGGTGCTCATATGATAGAATCGAATTGAGAGCTGGGGCTCCCCCTTACCCTTGACCCTTCACGGGGTAGGTTTGGGGGAATCACCAGCTCTTTTGTAATAGTTAATTTTCCCGTTTTCTATTATGCAAACGCAATTTAGCTTTGTATCTTCCCTAGATAAACGTTTTTGAACAATAGTATTTATTGAATCCTTTGGTACATTGGATATTATAAAAAATAAAGCTATAATGAACATAACGCGAGGGCCTCGCAGCTGCCGTTTACGTCAGATTGTTAGTCGAGGGGTTCCCTCGCAATTTTCATTTTAAGTGTTTTTTAATATAAGATTTATTCATCTTCGTCGTAATCTGCAGAATGTTGGCGACGTGGAATCCCTAGTTTATCTGCCATTTCGTTATATGAATCAAGATAGTCATCGTCGATAAGATTGTATGCTTCAATAATAAGTTTGCGAGGAGTATCTTGCTGCTCCCATGCAAAACTTACAAAACTTAAGTAATCTGCTAACGCTTCATAAGGCTCTCCTGCGCATGTAGCATTACTAGCTGCTTCTTTGCAATCTTCATTCATGTATGGCTCAGCATAGGGACGAAGTTTTTCAGCCATGTCATAATAAATTTTCTGCATGTTCATCAGCTTCTCACTCCCCCTTCTTATTTTCCACAACTGGGAATGCTGTATTAACGCTCCACACTTTTTTATTTTCTCTCTCAATCGTTGCAAAAACTGAAAAATGTGGGGTGCTCCTCAGACTAATGTTCCAGTCTTGAAAGCTGGTTGCCGAGATCCCCACGTTGGTTATATCGTATCACAATATTTATAGGATCACCTCAGCGTATGCGGTAATAGCGCATATTGCCGAAATAATACCTAATACTCTTGCTCTACTCATAATCGTGTGCAAAGATTGAAGGCTAGGGGTTCTAGCCAGCATCATTGGTTGGAACCCCCGTTTTTTACTTGCGCTTATTATCGTGGCGGAAATCTAACCAAATCATAATGATAATAGTTAAAATGGGGTCACTCCCGCGTATGCGGGAAAGAGTATGAGCCAAGGCGAAAAATGACACCATATTCCAGCGATAATAACGAGTGAGAGTATGGCTGATAATATCGCATCTAATTTCATAATGAGCCTGCAGTATAGTGGATAGTGAGTCCTGGACACTTCGGCTGTTCGGGACTTTTTATTTACTTAGTGCGCTTCAAGGATTACCGCTGTGTAGAATCACCCCCGCGTATGCGGGAAAGACGGGTTGACATTTATGCACGCGAACTCGTAGACGGGATCACCCCCGCGTATGCGGGAAAGACCCCATGTTCCTGTTGACAAGCCAGCCAAAAGTAGGATCACCCCCGCGTATGCGGGAAAGACGCCTTGAAAACATCAGCTACGAAATACGCAATGGGATCACCCCCGCGTATGCGGGAAAGACTAATCCTATTATCTATGTGCAAGACAGCGCGTAGGATCACCCCCGCGTATGCGGGAAAGACAACCTGCTTAACATCTTCTATAAAATAGCAATAGGATCACCCCCGCGTATGCGGGAAAGACCTTTCGTCTACATCAAATTTTACATGCATGAAGGGATCACCCCCGCGTATGCGGGAAAGACGACACACAAACGACACACCAAACGACACACCTAGGATCACCCCCGCGTATGCGGGAAAGACCTTTTGCACAATGCACGCATGTGTTTAATGTCGGGATCACCCCCGCGTATGCGGGAAAGACTGCTTGCATAAAGCACGCATGTGTTTAATGTCGGGATCACCCCCGCGTATGCGGGAAAGACTGCTTGCATAAAGCACGCATGTGTTTAATGTCGGGATCACCCCCGCGTATGCGGGAAAGACTGCTTGCATAAAGCACGCATGTGTTTAATGTCGGGATCACCCCCGCGTATGCGGGAAAGACAAAATCTTTTCCAGCGTCTCCCTATAGTATGAGGGATCACCCCCGCGTATGCGGGAAAGACGATGAGTATAAAGGTAAAGGTTCCGGGATTAAGGGATCACCCCCGCGTATGCGGGAAAGACACGTTCGTGACCTTATAGGACGCGTGAATGATAGGATCACCCCCGCGTATGCGGGAAAGACTGTAGTAGCCTTCGTTTCCTTTGCTTATGCTGAGGATCACCCCCGCGTATGCGGGAAAGACTAGTCTGAGCCACAGAACCTCCTTTAACCCATGGGATCACCCCCGCGTATGCGGGAAAGACTTATACCCCCCATTTACTCAACAATTTGGAAAGGGATCACCCCCGCGTATGCGGGAAAGACTGCACAACGCCATCAAACGTGTTCTTAGCCTCAGGATCACCCCCGCGTATGCGGGAAAGACTAATTGTTGCCGCTATTTTTTCTACTAGCTCAGGGATCACCCCCGCGTATGCGGGAAAGACCGTCATAAGCGTCAGTCCACGCGTTACGACCAGGGATCACCCCCGCGTATGCGGGAAAGACACTTAAAAATCCCAATAAAATAGCTATTTTTCCAAGATTAAACAGCAAAAATTATTTACTTTTCAAAGCTATCATTATTGCGCATCACTTTCAATTCTACTATTATGCAAGAAATTTTAACAATTCTGTCAAATTAAAAACAAGATGCGCTGTTAGTCTAGCATCCAGAAGAGCTCTATGTGGAACAGATTCAGCAATGTTGTATTCGTGCAGCACTGTTTTTAATTGGTAGTTTTTTAAAAATTTCTTTTCTTTCTTTACAAAACGAGAAATATCAAAAATTTTGTTAATTGAAAGAGAATGATCAAATCTTTCATCTAATGAAGATAAAGCAGAATTTAAAAATGACATATCAAATTGTACGTTATATCCAAGTACAGGTAATTTTTCGACAAAATCAATAAATTCTTTTAATGCTAAATCTAATCTGACACCATAAGATTCAAGCATGCTGGATGTAATACCAGTTAGCTCAATAATTTCATTAGGAATAAAATTATTTTTGTTAAAATTACTAACGCTATCGCAATTAATATTTATTAATTTCTGGAATTCTTCAATTTTCCCATCAATGAACTTAACGGCTCCAATTTCGATAATTTTATCAACTTTGCTATTTAAACCTGTAGTTTCGCAATCTATTACAACAAAATTTTTATCTATTTTATCTATAAAATCCTTCCAGTAATCGGTACAAGTTATCTCTTCATCATCCATAGTAAATTTTGCAGTTTGAGAAGCATTATCATAACTTAGATAACTAATATTTTCATTAGCAAGATTATTTTCAATTGTGCTAGAAGGAGTATTAATATTTTTACGCCTTATATTTGAAAATTTCTTTGCATTATGAAAATGTGCTGCATCGCTAAATCCATGTTTAATATCGTTTTCTAATGTATCAACTGTTGGAATACGTACCAGAGGTAATCCATCCGAATAAACCACCTCACGATGCGAATGTATAGTCTTAAAATCGTAGCCAATTTCATTTCTAGAAGAAAAGCTCATTGTTACAGCACCATTGCCAACACAGTCTTCTATGCGCTTCCATAATTCTTCTCGAACTCGACTATTAAAATTGCCGACGTAAACTCCTGATGCTATTTCTTGCATCCACTTAGTTAAATCACCTCTTAAAGATAGTGGACAGTTCGTCATCGTAATCACAGTTAACGGCATATCAATTCACCTCACTGTAATTTACGCCAGAAGCTACTAGATGTTCCTTATCGTCCCAAAGATGTATTACATCAACAGTAATTTGGTTGTCAATCGGGATTTCAAGAAGATTTTGTATATCATTAACGATACGAGACATTATGTTGCAATTTGCGAAGCAATCGCGCATCTTCAAACGCATTAACTGTTCAATGTCATCGTCGGATTCACACCGAGCAGCAATTTCAAAAGATGCAGGAATAGTTAATTCAGCTTTATATAAGTCTGCAATATCGTATACAAGAGAAAGATCATGTCCGGTATGCACGAAACCTAATCCAGGTGCTAAACCTAAAGCAGATATTATGCTATGTACTAAACCGTAAAGGCATACATTACCTACAGACAATGCTTGATTAACGACAGTGCCACTTTCAAAATCATCGACTTTATAATCGCGACCATTCCATTGGACATTGTATTTATTAGACATCTCCCTATATATGCTTCTTACGCGAGCTCCTTCTCTACCTCTTAATTGTTGCATAGTATATGACGATATATTTTCATTAGGGAAACGCATTTGATACATTTTTCTCGCAACGTTCAATCTTGATCTACTATTAGTAACAAGTTTTGCTTGTTTTTCCAATAATCTTGAGCTTCTTGACAATGCTCTACCATGAGCGTAATTGCGAACACCATGCTCGCCAACCCAAACTATGCTTGCGCCAACATCTCCAAGTAATTCCATAGCTCTGTGAGTAATCTCAGTGCCAGGACCTAAAAGTAAAACGCCAATCATTGCAGCAGGAACTCTTATAGTTCCATTTGCATCAAAGACTGTAACAGCACTATCAAGACGATTAATTTTCGCATGCTCTACATATATAAAACTCACTCTGTCGCTTATACGTGGAAGCTCTGGTATTTCAGCTTTTTTGGCACCGAATTTCTTTTTCATACTGTTACAGCCTTTAATAAAAATAGCGTAATTCATTTAATTGTTTAAAGGAATTACTGTCATCATTCCAAAGCCATATGCTTTCTTTTTACCAATTCCTTCTAGCAGTGTTTTACGCATGATGTCTGCATCACTAATTGTTAAAATACCTTGGTAAACAGCTTTACTTAATCGAATAGGTTTTTCTGACTTTGTAAATAAGCTATATCCGCGTTCAACAATAGCGAATTCATTTTCGTTCAACGAAAAACCTAATTTTTGTGCGCGACTAAGCAAAAAATTCATCTGCTGATCATAAGTAACATGTGGTACTACCCTACCTCTAGTAGTGCGAGTTTCAGCAGTATCAGAAATAGAAACAACAGGGTTAAGCGTCACACGAAATTGCATTCTCATGCCATTCATCAGTGAGCCTAAAAACTTATCATAAGTTTTACTTGACGCTGTTCCGGAAACACCATACATCTCTAGACGTTGCAAATCTGGTTCAGAATCACTTACGATAAGCAAGTAATATTTTCCATGCAGAACATCAACTCTCCATAGTTTTCGGCTTCTTTCATGATTCTCCCATTCGTCGGGAAAACTTTGCTCAACCCAATTGTGGAAAGCTCCGACAGATTTAAGATCTCTCAATGATGAGGGCTTTTTATAATCAATTTCAACTCTGCTTAAATAAGACATTTAAGACTCCAATCCAGAAAAAGCATCATGCTCAGCAATAAAATCTCTAGTAGATTTCACATGCTTACTATCCGATGAAATACCTTCCGAATCCGAATTATTGTGGAGAATTCTCTTAATAGGTATTTCCATTTTTGACTCGTAACGGAATCCGAATTTTCTTTCCTTGTTAGAGAAAGAATTAACGAAATCCTTGCGCAATCTACGAACTGATTCCTGAATTTTATAAGTGCTAGTATCGTCTTTAACTAATTCTGCTGCAGCTTTATCTACTAAATCAGAATCAGCGTATAGGGATATAAATATCTCATTGTGCGATTCATTCGAAGACTCTGATACTTCAGATAGTCTAGAAGTATTAAATCTTTTTTTAGACCACTTGTTTGCAAGCCACTCATGCGTTAATAGAGCCTGAATTACTCCGCAATCTTCTACGCCTAGAATAAAATCAGCTGTAGGAGGCAGCGATCTTCTACCTAAACTAGATTGAAAATACGGCGAGTGCAACGCATCGTTAATACTTTGAATAAGTTGCTCATTGTCGGATCCTATTGCAACAAGAAATATAGCATCTTCTAGATAGTAACGATTTGTAACGTAATTTTTTTCAAAATCACCATTAGGCTTATATTTTGCAGCAATATGATAATCTCTAAGCAAATTACCTTGCTGATCTATTCGTACTGCAAAATCCAAATCATTAAGCTTTGCAATCTCCTCATCACAATCTGCGCTTCTTCTATATCCAAAAGCTGCAGCAATCATACCTACTACCGCACTTTTAGATGGATAGTAGTCTGTGTGACGAGTTTCAAAATGCGAATCTGTACCCCATGATTGCAACGGTCCAGAAAACTTCAGTAATAAACTTTTCATAAGCTTCCTAACTGTTAAACACTAAATATCAACTAATAAGTGTTATTTTTTAAGAAATTTACTGAAGAAATTCGGATACTTTAGAAGAAAAATCATCCAGTAATTGCTGCATACTTTGCTCTTCCGCCCCTAATTTAAGATTCTCATTTGAAGAATCCATGGTTACGTAGAATGATGCAAGTGGCTTATGGACGAATTTTTGAACTTTTTCGTATTCTTGAGATAGCTTATCTATAGACTTTGAGACATATCCGTCTTTAGATTTTACTGGATCTTCAAATGCACTAACTAAGTTCACTGGCCTGTCATCTCTTAAAGTTACCACCAGCATTTGCGGCAAAGTTTGGTTAGCAAAAGTATTTGCTTTTCCAGTAGGCATTGCATTAGCGAAAGCTTCAATAAAAAGTCTAAGAGCATTAATTGTAGATTCTTTGTTATCACTCAACTGATGGCTAAATTCATGTACTGCAACATTTGCATAACGATACAGCGTTGAAGAATTATATTCTATTGTGCCTAGCATTCCAGCTCCAGCATTATCCTCAGTAGATAAGTCATCAACAGCAGTATAGTAATCAAATTCAGTCCGAATAGCATGAGTGGAAATTGCGTGAGCAACTTGCGAAGAAGCGTCCTCATTAAGCGATGGATCGTCTGCAAGCATGCGACCAAATAACGCAATATCGATAGGTGGATTATCTTTCAAGATTTCTTGCAGTTGCTTCTTGTCAGTAACATTATTGATTGCTGCTTGAGCTAGAGAATTTGCTTGAGTTTCGCCTAAGAAGAATAAAGCTTTTGCTGTAGGAATTGTTTCTCCCTTATCTGTTTTAGTTTTAACTCCAACAGTATTTAACGTTTTATCTGCTAAATCTAATGCTTCTTGTTCAGATAATTCTGGTTTTAATGTAATGATTTTATCGGCAACGTATTTAACAATATTTTTGCTTCGTATTCCAACATTAGATTCTCCGCTGTGTTCTTTGAAGTATTCGCGCATTGAGTGTTTCCAGCATTGAGAACTTATTCTGGTTCTAGTTACACCGCCATATTGAGCAGTTTTAGGGCTGCCTGCATCATCACGATTAATATTGCATGGTGGAACAGTTTGGATTGCTTGAATATCTAAGAATAAATGAGCGTTCATGATTTTACCTTTCTAAGTTTTAGTTAATTGTTTGAATTTTTTAATAACGTTGTTTTTGAAATATGTAATTTTTAAAATATGTGATGTTGCTAAAAAGTTATTGCTACTAGCTGAAGCGATAGTATTCTTGTGCCCAAGAAAGTCTTACTTTTTCTGAATCTTCAAACTGAAGCAAATATAAATCGTGAGCTAGTTTAGAATAATCAATTGCTTGTTGATTTTCTTTTGTTCTACTTTTTAGTAGTCGAACTAGTTGACGAAGGTAGTAGTAAAAACTTTCGTAATCGCTTGCAGTGATCATAACACTAAAGCGTCTATCCATAGCTCCACGTACGCCTTCATCACTTCTTAGTGATCTTAAAGCTGTTCCCATATTGTTATAAGATTTTTCATTTACTGAATCTTCAGATTTATTCAAATCTTTATAACTTGATTTTTCTGCAACACCTTGCTCGTACAATGCGTATATTTGCAAAGTGTTTATAACAGCTCGCAATTGGTAGCTAACTTCGCCATATTTATTGATGAAGCTTTCTGGCACATTGCTTAATATCCATGGCCATATTTCTACTGACTGACTTAATGGCTTACCAATTGTGTGACGTAGTTGAGCAAGCATAGCTCGTCTTGATGCAATATCTGCGCCATTTAAACATTGATTTATGATTTTACTGACAGCGCTTGATACTTTAATAGATTTGCTTTGATTTTCAGCCATAATAGCCTCCTTTCTATGTATTTTATTTTCCTGATAATTTTTTTAATCGACTAGTAAAAATGTTGTAAGCTGTAATTATATTTTTTGTAGATTCTTTCTCGCTTTGATCAGATGGTCTACCTGTAAAATCGCGCAATGTTGCATTTTCTAGCATCCCTTTTGCCTCATCTATGAGTATGTTATGCAAAGTATTTCTCCATTGAGTACAACGTTCATTCATTGAATCTTTTGGTTTAATATTTGATAACCATTCTCTAAACGGTTGATTAACTAAGAAATAAGCCTGACTAATGTACCTAGCAGAATATTTAGTTGCATCATCTTTATTTCTATTGCGTATTTCACATATGTCGAGAAGAAATTGCTTGTAAATGAATCCTATGGCAGATCTTGTATACTCAACTTCATTGTTAATTCTGTATACCCATCCATCGTCAGCATTATCAGTTACTACGACTTCATCAATATACAGAGTATCGCATATTTCATCTGTAGGAACCCAAGATGTAGCATTACCATCATCTTTCATACTTACAGCTTGCAGTGAAATAGAAGAACCAGCAATATCATGTTTAATTTCGTTCAGCCATTCCATAATTCCTGGTTTATGATTTTTTACACTACCATCGTATAATTCTTGCGATGTAAGTAGTCCAAATGATCTCCACATAGCTTCTTCTGTTCTATGCTTCCTTGGAGTGTATTTATCCTTGTTTTCACCTTCCTTGTTATACTGCCATACTGTCATTGGTTCAATAAAAGCATTTTTATGATTAATATCAGGAAGTTTCACTATAGAAACCGATATTGGCTTGTCAACACTAATATCAGGATTTATATATATTGCCCTACTCCAGCGAGTGTAAAGCTGGGAAATATTGTCAATAAATGTATCGTAAAACGAATTTTCAATATTTTCTGTTCCTGAATATTCCCAACATGGCTTTTGCTTTTTCTCAGGAGATTGCATTTCGTCAACAAGTACGCAGTTGAGCATAAGAGTTTCAAATAAATTTGCTCCTATTATCTCAATGCCACCGAGATCAAAAAGCCAACCTTTAGAAGCTTTATATTTTTCCGTACCAAACATGGTCTTATCTGCTAATCCAGCGTATGACTGTAAGGTAATAATCCATCTTGCTAATTGTGGTTCAGTAAGTGACGATTTGTTGTTATCAACATTATCTTTTGGAGAAAATACAGCTATTTTATTGTTACTTTCAGAAATCAATCGATTTATATTTTTACCTGATATCTCACTAGGAGATTTACCGCCAAGCTTTTTACTATCGATATCCTGTTTAAGTACTTGGAAAAATGGATATTTGTCATCAAAAAGGTAGAAATGATCATGCCATTGTTCTAAATATTTGAAAACTGCATCTGGAAACTTTTTTGAATTCCAAACTTCGCGCCAAATATCCATTGTTTCTTCATTGAAATCATCTTCAGTATCTTCACCTGAATCAAATTCACGAGAATTTCCCTGAATATCGTACCTAGAAAAAACAGTATGAAGCGCAGCAAGCAAAACACGAAGCAATGCAAAGTCCTGAGTTTTCATATCGCCAGCAAGAGCTTTATATTCAGATGCATGCTTAAACACATCTGTCATTGATACGAGCTTATTGTGGCCTTTTTCGTCTACAATGACGGAAATCCAAGGCTCATCTAGTAGATTAAATCTGCTCACCTTTTTTATTCCTTTCTGTCTTCTTCCGAACTCTTAATACATACAATACCACTTTTTTCAGAATAAGCAACTCTATATTTCGAAAATTCGCAAATGTTATTTTTATCGAATAGAAGTACCAAAGAACCTCGCAACCAAGTCTGATTATCCCAGTTTTGGAACTGTTTTTGCTTGCGTATTTTTTCTAACTCTTTAATTGTTTCATCAACACGACTGCTGTTTAATGTAAACATCCACGGCAATCCTACTGTTTCTCGAGCAAGTTTCATTGCAACTTCTGAATCATCAATATTTTGCGAAATATCTTCACAATCATGGAAAGTCCCATAACCAGATCCAACTTTTTTCACAGCAATAACTTCTATAGATTCACCGCTATTACGAACTTGAGCACATGCAAATTCATCAGATTCATTTGTAATTGAATTTTTCAATAAACCGACGATAGATTTTTTGCCGATTTCTGATTTTGGATTTTCAATTCTATATGTTTTGGCGGCACTTTCATTACTATTTCTTACTGAATCATGTTCTCTTTTTGCAGAAACATACGCATATCTCAAATCTTCTTGTAACTCTAAAGGATTATCTCCATAAACTATTTGCACTAATCGAGAAATATCTTGAGGCATATTTATAACATCTGGCAAATAGTATTGAGTTCTCATAAGTAAATATTTGCTGTAAATAGACTCTGAACCTTTATCAAATTCATAACACTCACTGGTTCCCAACACATATAAAATTGGTTTTTTAAGAAAATCCGGACGTTCTATCGTATGCCTGTGTAATCTACCAGTACGCTGAAGTAATAAATCTATAGGTGCGAGATCAGTAAACAAAACATCAAAATCAACATCAAGAGACTGTTCCAATACCTGTGTACCGATAATTATTGCACGAACAGGTCTATGAGCATTCTTGCCAATCATATTGCAAATCTGTTGTTCTTTTCTAACTTTATCTGTAGCAATAAATTGCGAATGTATAACCATAACTTCTTCGTCACTAAACTCACCAACGCATGCATTATAAATTTCTTGAGCTCTTTTAACGGTGTTTACTATAATCCCAGCAATACCGCCATTATTTAACAAAGATTTAAGCTCACTAACAAGTGATTCATGTAAGTTATCATCTGTTATTTTTCTTACAGAAACAGATCTATTATCACTAGCATCATTTTCAATAAATTTTTGTTTTACACAGTTTTTATCACTGTACGTAATTAAAGGATAATTATTTGTTTCAAAATCAACATTAGATTTATCACATTCTCTCCAACTAAATCCAAATAACCCACACATGTAGGCTTTTATAAGTTCTTTTCTACGCTTGGCTGGTAAAGTAGCAGAAAGTAACACTACGGGAACACCGTATGCTGCCATCCAAATAAGAGATTCTTCAAGATACTTATTCATATAAGCGTCATAAGCGTGCACTTCGTCAATAATTACAACTTTTTTACTTAAGCCCAAATGACGTAGCATAAGATGTTTTTGCTTTAACGAAGCTAACAAAAATTGATCTACTGTACCAACCACAAAATCATCCAACATTGCGGTTTTTCGCCCAGTAAACCAATCATTAAGTATTACTCCATTATTATTTACATCATTATTACTAGATCTACTCTCAGAACCATCATTCATATTTTGCATTCCATGCGGTAAATGCGCATAATCTGCATTCAGTTCAGCTTTACCATGAACTAAACGTAAACCAATTTCACCCTGAAAATCACGATTCACGCTTTTAAGCCAATCCTCAACTCGCCTAAACATTCCGTTAGAAGTTGCTTGAGTAGGAAGACCGAAGAACACTCCGCTTCTTCCGGTTAGATTTGCTAATTGCTCAGCGGCAATCAAAGAAGCTTCTGTTTTTCCTGAACCCATTGTAGATTCAAGAATAAAAATTCCAGGCTCTTTGCAATGAGAAATGACATTGTGCAACGCTGTCTGAATGCTATTCGGCAAGAAGCCAAAACGATGTTTGTATATTTGCGAAACATTGCTACAACAATTTAATGATTCCCATACGTCTTTAGAACCATGTTGTAACCACTTTTCCCAGCCTTTTCTATATCTTTCTTCCTGGTTTTCTATTAAATCTTTCTCTATTGGAATAAGCGGAAAATAGTGTTCATTGCTTGCAATCCAATCAGCCATAATTACTAATCCACACAACAAAACTTGTGCTGGTTCACTTATTTCTGGAAGATCGTCCACATTAGAAAAATCATTTCTTTCTAAAGCCCAATCCAAAATATCATTCTGCAATTTTTTCCATAATTTACTATTTTCACTTTCAGTTTCACTTTGATAATAATGGTCAGTATACGCAGATTCGTTACTTTTATAAACTAAATCATCATCTAAAGGCTTACCATGATGAGCGCCAACGATTGCACAAATTCCTTCAGGGACTCCAGCATTAGAAAGAATAGCTTGACCAGTTATAGTGTGATGACTATTCGAGCAATCTTCTGCCTTTTTAATAAAATCATCGATATTTGTAAAACCAACAGTAGCTAACTTATTTTTTAACGCAATATCTAAATCTTCTGAATTTGAATACGATTTTCGAAACTGAAAAACTGGAGTAGCTTTACCAATATCATGTATGCATCCTAAAAATTGAGATAACTTTTTTGCATCAACATGTTTGCTCAATGAGGCTTCAATCAATCTTCGCTGACCATCGCTAAGCCAATGATCCCATAATTGGCCAATAACATTTCCAGTATCTTCAAGGTGTTGAGCAAGAGGAAGCCATTGCATTACTCCATTAACTTCTCTCTTTTTACCCCATAATTCAGGATTAACAACATGATTACAATTCATGATTACCGTCTTCCCATTTCTCCTAATCCACAATGATTATTAAATAATGGCAAATATACTCTCAATAAGCGCTTTAAGAAAGATTGTGTTGCATATTTATTACTAAACTAGTTGAGCTTCAAACGTATTGCATGCATTTGAAGCTCAAGTAATTGCCTCGCCGATGCGAGAAAGACGATAGAACACGAAACATAGAAGGATCACACCCGCGCATGCGGGAAACTCTATCAAAAGCGATTATACATCAACAACATTGTTATTGTGATTCCTTGAATCTAGATCTTGTACGCATTCAGTTAATCCGTTTGTAGTATAAATTTAAAATTGTTCAAAGTGGTATAACTCTTGCAAAAGTAAAGCAGATGTAGATGTAGATGTTTAATGCGTAAGAAGAGTGTCATTCACAAAAATAGAAACACAGGCGTATCAAAATTGTTGCGTTAAGGAAACAGTTTTGATATTTGCGTATAGGTGTTTTTTAAATATTTCCCGGTTAGTTGATAGCGACAAAAAATATTGGGTGCTACTGCAGTGTGCTAGTGCCCAATATGATTTATTACTTTGCTAAGCTGCTTTCAGATTTCCACTTTTCTATGAGTTGCAATGCTTCTTGCTCAGTCGCATGGTTAAAGTCGTCACTATTATTTTCATAATTCAATACGAACGACGCTAATTTTATTTGCTCTTCTTTAGTAAATTCGCACAAATGATTTTTAGCGAAATCTTTAATTTCATTGTAAAGATTTTCTCTAGAAATATAATTTGAGTAACTTTTTAAATTAAAATCCCATCCATAACCATTCAAATCACGGAAGAAATATGCTTTAGTGCATATAAATTTAAGTTTACTCACTTTATCGTTAAATAGTTTTTTAACATAATTTTCAGCTCCTTCTTTATCAAGATTTTTCCACAAATAAAATACTATGTTAAATACTCCTGTATTTAACATATTTTCAGATTTTGCAATGAGTTTAATTTTATCAATATAGATTTTTTCTAGATATTCTAAATGCTTTAAGTTAACTAATTGCAAATCCTTACGCTCGGTTTTATTATTAAATCTCCCAAATGCCATTTCTTCTTGATTAAGAATAGTTGCAATAAGTCCAAGATTAGATTTATTGGAATTTTTAAGAATAGAATAAATTATTTCATAACGTTTATATTCAGAGTCTAATGTTTGAATAAAATAGAGTACAAATTCAGTTACTGAATCAGAAATATTATCTATCATATTTCTTTCCGTTGCTTTATTTACAAATTCTCCATACAAATTTATAAGCGTAAATACAACGAACTTAAAACGCTCATAATGTTCTTTATCAAACAATGACTCCATGTTTCTTAACAAATAGTCAAGGTTGCCTTGTGAATTAATATTTGTAACAGTACTAATTAAAAGATTTTTATCATATTTATACAAGCAATCATAAATTTCCTCTCTTGAAACCTTAATTCTATCTATATCGAACATAAAATATAAACTAAATTTTTCAACAGATGCGATGCGATTATCTCTTAAAAGTTGCAAATCATCTGAATGAGAATATTCGCCAATGTAATGAATAGACCTAGCAAAATGAGGGAACATCGATTTGAGCATTCGTATAGATGACTCTGAATTTAATCCTAACTGTTTGAATTCATTTTTATAGTATTCATAAGTTCTTTTTTCATATTTATTTAAATCGTTATATGATTGTGGTCCACATACATAGATTGAATTATCAATAATCCATTCATATAGCTTAGGCTCGAAAATTTCAATTGCAGTAATAGCTAATAAATCAACAAATGATGTTTCTTTCCATAAAGCGCCATATTTGAATCGGAAAGCATTAAGTAATCTATTTACATCCCTTATATTATTTACATATGGATTTACACAGTTTTCAAGTACTGTTTCAAAATATTCGTTATTTTCAAATTTTTCTTCATCTTTGTTTTTATGAACAATATCATTAAGGCGATCTCTTAATATTTCATGCACTGTTGTCTTATCAATTTCAGGAACTTCAAAAGAAACTTGAACAATTTTCTTTAAATATTCATCTCCGTCAATATTGTGATATTCAGACAAAGCATTGCAAACAATTTCCCTATCCATTGTAAGGACATAAATTATGTTTGGAAAATCGCCTACTTGCTTAACCAATTGGAAAATATCTTTAATTTGAGGAGTAGTTAATCTATCTATATCATCGATAAAAACAATTATTTTGTGGTTAAAATCTTCTAGCGCCTCACACAATTTTTCTTTAGCATCATTCAAACTAGGAGTTTCCATCAATTTAGCTCCTGCTGCTTTGAATGTAGTTTTCAATATAGGAGCGATTGCAGGCCCAACTACTGGAATAAGTAATGAAACGTCAATAATATCGGAATATTGACTTATAGCCTTTCCGATTTTCCCTTTATTCTCTTCTCCCTTAGCAACACCTAATTTATTCTTCAATTCATGGAAAAATAAACTAATCAAATTGTTCTTGTCTGAATAATTCCATGGCGAAAATCTTATAATTATTGGATAATGACATTGATCTTCTTCTTCAGTTTTTTGTGAAGTAAAAATTTTTTTGATCCTTTTGTATACTTTTGAATACCATTTTTTCTTCTCTGATTTATCTACTGGAATCTCAGATATTGCCATATTAATAATAGATGTCTTGCCGCTACCCCACTTTCCATACAAGCCAATTACAAGACCATCTTTGCTATCATATTCACAAATCGATTTTCCAAATTGTTTCACAAAATCAGATCTTCCCAACAAATCTTCATCAGCTTTTTCAATAGGTTTATCTGCAACGTAGCTCATATACTTTCTCCTCTGCTTATTTAATGCAGTATATCGTAGAACCATTTATATTCTAATTATTTATGCAAGTTATTCTTTAGCTAATCCTTACATATTACGCGTTTCAAAAATTGAGATACAAGCCAAAGATTTTGAAAATGCTATCCTTAAAACGCAAACTGGAAGATATAGCATTGCGGATTGAAAATCAATAAATAAAGGGTGTTATGTTATGGCTTTACAATACTGCCAATAAAAAGAAGAAAGTGACGTTCCAGATTCTTCTATGTGAGTTCAGAAGATATTAACCGCCATTCATTTCGATATTATAATACTTCTATCTTTCCTATGATAAAAGCAATAGGTTTATAGTTTACGTAACTTAATCAAGTACTTTTACAGCCTTCATTGCAATATCAATATTTTAGATTGTAATATAAATAAAATGAGACTTTAAAGAATTGAGAGAATATTTTGAATAGTATTCAGTCATTATGTATTAATGTTAACTTAGATAATTTGGTAAGTAATATTATTTCTTCAGTAGTATCCTATATATTTGTTGCATTAATGTCTTTTGTTTTGTGTTTTTTGGGTTTAGATAGAATAAAACAATATTTATTATCTAAAAGTAGTAAAATTCCATATGTTGAATTTAATCTAGACAATCAGTATGTGCGAAATATAGGACTGGAATCTGCAACCGATATTCAGCTATTTAAAATAGATTTTTCTCTAGATAATAACTTTGATTACATCCAATTAAAGTATATTGATAGTTTACCCAATTTAATTAAAAACCAAAAAGAAGATATTCAATATATTCCAGATGATTGTTTAACTGTTCATGAATATTGTTTTCTTCTTCAATACTCAAATATTTCAGGAATGTATTTTTGGACTTTAATAATTCCAACTAGCCCACGAGGTGACAACTTTATTCAAATCAATCCCCATTTTATAAAAGATAAACATAAACTCAATATTGCTAGTAATAAATGCAAATGTCCAAGATGGATAAAGAGTGCAGTGTTAAAAGACAAGAAAAAATACAATGGCTAAAATTGTTGCGTTAAGGAAACAGTTTTGATACGACAATTAAATTTTATAGTCAAAAATTCATACTGCTAAAATAAAAGTATTCAATTCGAAAAAACATTTGTAAATTTGCCACTCTTAGTAGTTTTTTATTAATGGAATATTTCTTGTCAAATAGCTATCATTGAATCATGATGAAAGCTATTGTTCCACCTAAGTCCATAATTGTTGATTTACCTTATAAGGTTTTCAAAGATAATGAACTAGAGCATAGCATTAATGAAAATCTAAAGTATAAAAGAAGTGATCTTGATAACCAAACTATTCAGGTTTTGAAGCATTACTTGCTGAAATTTCCAACTGTTTATATTGTTCATAAAAAAGAATACGAGAAATATACAGTCTATGTTGGTGAAACTAACAATATTGAGGAGAGAACAAAACAGCATCTGAATGCTGATACTAAAATCAGAGATGATTGGGAGAAACTGTCTGAAGGTAAAGTAAAACAGTATATTATTGCTAATGAGCATTTTAATAAATCACTTACTCTAGATGTTGAAAATCGCTTTATGCAGTACTTGTTAAGCGTCGATTCAATTAATGAAGTTACTAATCGTAGAACCAATCCTCAGGGTGAATATTATCCTGAAGAAGAGTTTGAACGTATTTTTTCTGGAATATGGGTTCAGCTTCATGACATGGATCCAGATTTATTCCCAGAAGAAGGAATTATTCGCGACTCAGCTTTATTTAAAGCGTCGCCGTTTCATAAATTGACTACTGAACAGAAGAGTATTGAAAGCAAAGTTATAGATATAGTTAATGAAGCTCTACAATCAAAAAATAAGTGTAACTCTGATTCATCTACGCTTATTTTATTAGAGGGTGATGCTGGTACCGGAAAAACAGTTTTACTTAGTGATTTGTTCTATAAAATTTGTAACAAGCTAAGCAAAATAAAAAACCAATCACTCCAATACAATTATGAGGATATTGAAGAAGGAAACGACGAAGAAGATTATGATTATGAATATAAGCAATTTTCAACTATTAATAGTAGGAAAACTGCTTGCATAATTGTAAATCATAAAGAACAAGTGAATGTATACAATCAAATAGCAACAAAATTACGTTTACAAAAAAATAATGATGAACTTGTTATGCTGCCTTCCCAGTTTATTAATCGTTTTAGCGAACAAACAGAACAAGGACGTGGCATTATTGACAGACCAAAACGTTGCTGTGATGTAGCTCTTATTGATGAGGCTCATTTGCTGAATACACAAGCTAATCAGGCTTACTCTGGTTCAAATATGTTGTCTGATATTTTATGTAGGTCTCGAGTTGTTATTGCAGCTTTTGATCCTAATCAAATTTTACAAAGCAACCAGCGTTGGAATTCCGAAGATTTAGAAAAATTATTGGGAACAGATTACAAGGATAAGAATTCTTTCAAAAATAATGATGATGATTGTGGAGAATTATTATTAAATGATTCAATAAGTGTGAGTGTCCGTCGTTTCATTCTTGAAAATCAGATGCGTATGAGAGCTAATGAAAATGTTCTCGAATGGATTAAAAATTTTGTATACAATGGTTGTATTGATACTCTTCCAGTATGTCGTAATTATGAAACAAAAAAAGAAGATTCAAATACTGACAATAAACCTTTTGATTTCAAAGTATTTGATTCGCCCATTAAGCTATTTAATGCTATTAAGTCTAAATCTGAAGAAAAAGCTTCGGGGTGTGATGGACACGGATTATCACGTCTTGTTGCAACATACGATTGGGAGTATAAGAGCAATAAGAATAATCCTAATTCGGTAAATGGTACTTGGAATGTAGATTTGTATTGCGATAACAATGGAAAATGGCATATTGGACTTGGTCAATATGCTAATGCTAGTAGTTACGAGTTGGAAATTTTGGAAAAAGAAGGTAAGGTTTTTAGCCATCCTTGGAATTATCAATTGTCATCGCAAAACCACGCGAAGCATTCGCGTTCAATAAAAGAATCAAAAAAATCATGGGCAGAACAGTCTCATACTATAAATGAGATTGGATCCACATTTACTATTCAAGGATTTGATTTAAATTATGCTGGTGTAATAATTGGTCCATCAGTGCAATATCGTAATGGTAAAGTTGTTTTTTGCCCAGAAAATAGTCGAAACGATAAAGCAACTAATAAGAGGCACATTAAAGATTTATCAGCAAATAAGAAAATTGCGCTAGATTATTCAATTGATAATCTTAGAAATGAGCTTAATGTGCTGCTTAAACGCGGAGTTAATGGACTCTACATTTTTGCTGTCGATATGGAATTAGAAAAAGCGTTATTAGAGGCTCACTGCAAGCGTAATTCATTAAATTAATTTGGGCTACCTGCTTATGTAACAGAATCTTCTGGCAACTTTTATCCACAATTGCCTGGAAAAATGTTTGTGTGTGTAGGTAAGCAAAAAGTGTATAAAGTTACGCCTGGATATTCTGTATTGCAAAACTACACTCTTTAGTGCACACTATGGATATTGGGTACACTTTTTAACGATAGGAAAAGCTATCGTTAAAAGGTTTGAGAATCTATTTTCTACAAAACAATTTTTTATTCTGGTAGAAAATTAAAGCACCTTTTTGTAATGATCCCAAAAGTTAGATTTTTGGTCCAACTTTTGGGAGCACTACATTAGTTAATTAGGTGTTTTTAATCGATAACTCGATTATAAAACTTACTTGCAATAATATTCGATTGCCTTGTTGACAAATACTGATGTCCCTTCGCCTGCAAACGCATCTATATTTTTCGTAAAATCACCACCGGAAGCATACATCTTGCCAAGTCCGGATAAAATCTCATTCGAGCACTTATAGAAATTAGCTGTAATAAAGTCCTGCAGTTTCTTTACCAAAGCCTGAACTTCAACTGAATCGCTGGGTTGTGATTTTACCTTGCCAAATTCTGCAAAAATCAGCATGAGTTGTTGATGGAGCATTTTTGTTTCCTCGCTGTTTCTCCTTTTTTCTTTAGCTTCAAATTCCTTGAATTCCGGTGTATCTCCCCAATACTCTTTTGCCTGTTTGGCATACTCATCAATTTTGCTTGTGTCAAATGCTGTAAAGTTCATATAGTTACCTCCTAATGCTTTTAATCCCTTTGCAAAAAGAATTAAATTTTCCAAATGCTCTTTTTTCAGGATTAATAATTTGATTTGTTGTTCCAGCGCTAAATCTTTGTCGAAATGCTCACTGGTTATTATTTCTTTAATTTCTTTGAGCGGAAATTCCAAAGCTTTAAACAGCAAAATGGATTGTAGTACCTTTAGATCCTCATCACCATACAACCTATATCCTGACTCCGAATAAGCAGACGGTTTTAACAAACCGATTTTGTCGTAATACTGAAGAGTACGAATACTAATTCCTGCTATCTTGCTGACTTCATTCACTGTTTTCACTATTTCACCTCCTTACTTATCACTAGAATAAAGTATTACGCAATGTCATAGTCAAGTATTTTTTGCTAGCGTTGCCGTCTAATGCTCAACCTAAGACTGTTGTATTTATACAGCTTCAATCGGCAAACCATGAGTTCCGATTGACACCTATCACATCTTTTCTGAGTTAATAGTTATGATGTAGATTTGAAATACTTAGGATTGATTCATCCTAAAATATAGGGCACAATCCCCTTAAAAGGAGGCTATCGTTATGAATGTAAATACAGATACGCTGATTTCAATTTCTGAAGCCAATCAAAACTTCTCAAAGGTTGCTCGTCTTGTCGATAAATACGGCTCGGCTGTAATACTAAAAAACAACTCTCCGCGCTATGTGATTTTAGAGTTCCCTAAAGCCGATGAGGTTTCTGCTCCAGCTGATGATGAGGTCATGGCTTTATCGGATATGTTCATCAAAAAGAATACAAAAGTCTATGAGGAATTAGCTAAATGAAGTATTTAACACGAGAACAGGTGATTAAACTTCACCAGGCTCTGATTGAAACAAGCGGTGGTTCCTCAGGTATTCGTGATGAGGGAATGCTTGATTCTGCATTAAAGACTCCACTACAGACTTTTGATAAAAGTGAACTTTTCCTTCACTACTGGATAAATCCACATGACTAACCTTTGGTTTGATCAAAAACCACCCTTTTATTGATGGCAATAAGCGTATTGGCACCCACACCATGCTAATCTTTCTAGCTCTAAATGGCATCACGCTTTCTTACAATGATGAAGATTTGATCGATATCATCCTCAAAGTCGCATCTAATCAAGCCAATGAAAGCGATCTTTATCAGTGGATAGAAAACCACCAAGAATAATGCTCCCACATTCGAGAGCATTTTTAGAACTTGTCAGAGTCTGTCTGACCTGCAAAGCCTACCTTTTCGCTTAGAGCGTAGCGCGAAAAGGTAATTCAGAGCGCTGAGCCACTCAAGGCAAAAGCACTGCTTCTGCGTGGCGAAGACGTGAGCGCAGCTAACCTGCGTGCGAGTCGATGATTTCGAGCTGCATAATGTGCGCGAATGCACTTCGATTCGCTGAGCTTGCTCAAAGTTGAAAGCACAGTGTGCTTTCAACGCAAGCGAAGTACATTAACATCCTGTGCACTCGACCCTAGAGCGTTGATATCTTCCCTCATACAGCAAAATCACGCTCAAAAACCGCGAGAACCCAGCTTAAAGCCGCCACGCATTAAACCTTTTAACGATAGTCCTCGCTAAGCCTTGCTGCATAAGGGCAAATTTGCACCCACCTAGTCAGCCTTTGACATCAATACGACACTCTCGACATACGAACTTTTGTCCAAACTCCCACATGTAAACATCAAGATAAAATATATCTATGAGGATTATTTTCCTATTTTATTGCAAACCATCTTCTATCACGTTTTGTTCCGATTCTTTCGATGACTTTTTCATTTTGTAAGAAATAAATGTTCGCTCTATGGTTCTTTTTGTTAAACCAATTTAAATTGCTCGCTCATCTGAAGTGGAAGCTGAATCTTCAATAAGTAAAGAAACAACTTTCTTTTCAGATTTGTTCAAACCAACATTTTATTTGGCTTTATTATCTAAATATTCATTAAATGTATAAATATTTTCTAATCCAACTATATCGATTAGAAAATTTCTAAAAGTGGAATTAAGAGGTATTGAAACAAATAAAAATAATCTTTTCTTTGGTCTTGAGCAGCATACATAAAACAAATTTCTATTTCGTTCATATGATGCCTCTTTACCTACTGGTATTGGAACTTTCCCAGTTATCATAGGTGCATAAGTCTCAAATTGATATTGGTTCCATCCCTTACTGATAACGAAGACAACATTATCGTATTCTTCGCCCTTAACACCATGTTCTGTCGAAAACTCTGATTCAGGGTACAGAAATTCAATGGCCGCCTTAAATTGACTGTAATCTAAATCTAAAACATCCTGGATTGTTGCATCCAATCCATAGATTGTATCAGGGGCATCGAAATATAGATGGTAGTATCCATCAACCAATGATGGAATAGGCACTAGCTTTGTCTCTACGATAGTGTTGATAACATCAATGGCTCTGCCATTACGAGCTTTCTTTAGCTGCGACTCAAACTCTTTCCATTTCATCTTATCAGCTTTTTTCGTGATAGGATATCGTCTGATTCCAAGCGTATCAAACAGAAGTTGCATATTTGATGTGCTGAGTGCTTCATATATTGGTTCAACGGTATTCATGAAGAATAGCAAAAATGGATCTTGTTTATCTCGGAGTCCATCATCAATAATGGCTAATAGACGCTCATATCCTTGCTGTGTGGCAAGAACCTTATGAGTAATCATCAAAATTTTGATATTTTCATCCTTTGACACGTTTTTCTTGATGTGTTCTGAAAGCTGGAACAGTCTGGATTTCAGTTCTTCTGCGGGGAGATCGTCTTTGAATGTCCGTTCTGTTCGACGTTCTCCAGAAAAATCATCGCAAGTCACAACAACTACTTCACCTTCAAAATTATCTATTGCAGATTGTTGTGGTAAATCTGGGCGAATATCATTTAAAAGCTTCACAATTCTGGGAGCTGATCTAAAGTTTGAACCCTTTTTAATTTCCTGAAGCTTGCTGTGCTCTATCGCACCGCAAGCGTTGTTGGTTTGGTAAATAGTTTGCCATGCATCTCCGAAAAAGCCAAATTGTGGGCCTATTCCTTCTGCAATAAAAAAGTTTATAAAACGTGTGATAATCGGTTTGTAGGAATCTTGGTATTCATCAATTAAAATCAACGGATAATTGTCAGAGAAAACGTGGCGAAATTTTGCATTATCCAGCATAGTACAAAAAAGTTTCAAAACATCATTATGGTGCAAGTAATGAAAGATCCTATTGCTGCTAAATATGTGAGACCTTTCCGCATGGGTAAAGAACTTATTAATAATATTGAACGATGGTGTTTATGGCTAGTAGACGCTGAGCCTTCTGAAATGCGTGAATCAAAATTCATCTCTCGACGCATAGAAAAAGTTCGTCAAATGCGTGAAATAAGCACTGCTAGTTCAACAAAAGCTATGGCAAAAACTGCATGGTTATTTGGTCAACAGGCTCAGCCGCAAACTAATTATCTAGCTATTCCACGTGTATGTACCAATCGCAGAGAATATACTACATGCGATTTATATGAGCCAAATATCATTGCTGGAGATCAAATATATGTGTGCTCTGATTCGGATGGTATAAATTTTGCAATTATAGAATCTTCTATGTTTATGGCTTGGCAAGATGCAATTGGTGGAAGATTAAAAAGTGATAATCGCTTCTCCAACACAGTCGTTTGGAATAATCTTCCGCTTCCAGAGCTTACAAGTGATATGCGAGCAAAAGTTATTGAAGCAGGCAAAGCCGTACTTAAAGTGCGCGCGAATCACCCAGGCCAATCACTAGCAGACTTATATGACCCAACATACATGCCTCAAGATTTGCGCAAAGCTCATGATGAGCTAGATAAAATAGTAGACGTTGCTTTTGGTGCCACAAAGCCTTGCTCTAATAACGATGAGCGTTTGGAAATTCTTTTCAAATCCTATATTCGCATGACTAAGGAATGAATTTAATATAAGTAAATCACATAAAACTAAAAACAAATCTGTAGTTTCTACAATCAGGCTTTATATTTAGTGATAATTTAAAAATTATTAACCGCTTTTGATTAATGATGATAGACTATTAGAACAAATGGATTGGGAGTACTCGGTCGGTGGAAAAGCTCTAGGTGCAAAAACCTAGAGCTTTTATTATATAACCCATTAAATCCATTCGTTTCTATTTAACAAGTGATATAGGCAATATGTAATAATTTGATATGGAGGTGTTGCAGCAGTGAAAAGCAGACGTGCTAATGCAGTGTTATTTGGCTTCGATTTTCAGAGGAATGCGGCAATTATCCTCATGCTGGAAAACATCAAGGAGTTACAATCTATTCGTCTTGAGAGCAAAAATGAAGATATTGAGTTGAAATTAGCTAATAATCAGAAAATTCTCGCTCAAGCAAAGGCTGTTGAAAAGAGTAGCTGTGATTTCTCTCATGTCCGAGAAAACCTTAAAAAGGCATTGACCTCTCTTTCGGAAGGAGCGAGCAATACTACTGTACAGCAGTTGATTTTTATAACCAATTCTCATGATCCTTTCAACGATTCAGGTTCAAGTAGTATTTTTTGTGGTTTTTCTACTCATAGAACGTTTTCTACTTTGCCACCCTCTGCACAGAAAATAGTGAAGGATTATCTTGCTAACATAGAGAATCCTCTTGATTTACAGAAATTCACTATACAAGTATTTCCGTTCGAGACCGATGGTGATGTAGAACGATATAAAGCAGTTACGCAAGCGGTAAATGATTTTATCGGTAGCCTTGATTCGAATCTATCACCTGGTCTTGGCAACTGGTTGCTTAAGGTATGGCATGATGACCTTTTCATCAATGGCTCAAAAAAAGATCCATCTATTGAGTTGTCAAAAAAAGATATTATATGGCCCATCTTGGTGCGTGAGACAGATATTAGCCGTTGTGATGATGATGATTTTTTAAATCAATTTGAAATAGGAATATATGAAGAGATTTCTCATCTATACAGCGGAATAATTAATTCCAGCTGTGAGCGCATTGAGTTCTTTACAAAAATACTTTATGACTATATACAGTTTCAAAGTACAAAAAATCCAATGGAAAAGTGTAAAGACTTTATAGATCATTATTGGGAAAATTACAAATCAGAATTTTCGTCAGGCAACATTGATGCACAAACATTAGAAGGACTTACGAAAATTATTTTATACAATGTGATTCGTCGAAGAATTACCATTGGCAAGATTAAGAAGGGGGTAAATCTGTGATTATTCAATCTATTAGGATAAAAGAAGGTCTCTTTGAGCGCACTTTTAATTTTATAGATAGTGTAAATCTCGTTTTCAGCGAAGAGAATAGTAAAGGAAAAACAACCTTATTACGCTTTGTACTATACTCTTTGGGATATAACGTACCTAGTACTAAAAATATGAGATTTGATCATTGCGAGGTTGTTTCTCAAATCTTGGTAGACAATATTGGCGACATAATCTTATCTCGCTACTCTAACGATTATATCGAAGCAACTGTAGCTAACGAGAAGAAAACGTACATACTGCCTGACCAATTGCATGATTTGCATAAAATGATATTTGGAACGGAAAATACAGATGTGCTAAATAACATTCTTGGAGCAATTTATACTGACCAGGAAAAAGGATGGACTCTTCTCAATCGTGGCATTGCCATTGGAAGTATTCGATTTAATATCGAAGAACTGATCCGTGGATTATCAGATTGCGATTGCAGTGATTTGATTCGTAAAGAAATACAGTTTTCTAAGGAACTTTCAAAATATCGACAAATGTCCAGTATAGCTAAATATCGTGAAGAAATCATAGCAGAAAGTGGCACAGTAGCATCTGATTCATATTCTGAAGAATCTGAGGCTGTTATTGCGCAGTTGCTGATGCAGCAAAAGTCTCTTCAACACGAACTTAGGAGAATTGATAAAAGCATTTCAGATAATAAACGAGTCAAACAGTATGTGTCTGAAATGAAGCTAATCATTCAGCTGCCAGATGGTACAATATTTCCTGTTACTTCTGAAAGCATCATTGGACTCTCTGATACAATAGATTTTCTATTAGCCAAGCGTAAAATTACTTCTTCCGAGTTGCGATCTGTAATGCATGAATTAGCAAATTTGCAAAAAGAAGAAAACAACGAAGCGGAGCAACTAGCATTTTTCGAATCAGAAAGTATGATTGATATTTTTGATAGACGTATTGCTTCTGTTCCTATTGATGCTAGTGCTGTCGATAAAAAAATAAAGTGCTTGGAGAAGACACTAAAATTCATTCGTAATGAAATATCAAGGAAAACGAAATCTAATACAAGTGTTATAAAATCTCTTTATACTAACATGATTAAATATGTTACTGAACTAGGTGTAGGAGACAACGAATCTGTTGTGTATTCATATCTGTTTACTTCCAACTTAAAGGAACTATCAGGTGCTGTATTGCACAAAACTGTTTTTGCTTTTCGATTGGCTTATATTATTGAAATCGAGAAGTATTTGCATATTAAACTACCGATTATTTTGGATTCACCTAGTGGTAAAGAAGTGGATCAAAGTAATATTCAACTAATGATGAATATACTTAAAAGAGATTTTTCTGATAATCAGATTATTATTGCCTCCATTTTTAAATACAATTTTAAATCCCCAAATGTGATAGAGCTTTGCAAGCGATTGATAGAAAACTGATTTTTTAATTAAGATGAATCAAAGCTGATTAAATTAATATAGGATCCTTTAAACGAAAGAGAGTTGTTCATTGTAGCCAATGTTTAAAACAAGACGCCACTTGCATAAGCAACACACATACCTTTAAAGCGAAATGACCTCTTAAAAAGAAAAAATCTAGAGTTCATTCTCGCTAGATTCACGCATAACATATTTTAATTTTACAAATTTCTAAAAAGCACTTATTCATAATGCTTCTTTTAGACAACAGCAAACAGACTTGTCATCATTTTCTATAAATGTGAGTAATCTATCATCATACGTTTACTAAAAAATACGAATGCCAACTAACAAATGCTCACTTACAAGTCCAACTGCTTACTGCTTTTACTTCTAGCGTACTTCAAGTTGTCAATTTGCTTAATCGTATTTCTTCTCATATAGATAGCTATCTGTTTCAATATTTTACTTTTATAAAAGACCCAAGCATTAATCTATTTTTTATTACTACTAATGTTTGAAATATAATCAATCAAACATTTTATACTACTATCAAAATCACTATAATCAGATTGAACAAAAATTTCATGATAATAAGATGATTTTATGTTCAGTGATTGAAGATTAGCTTCTCTAATTCTTATAACAATGAAACCTGCCTCCAATAACTCTGAAGTTTTCCGTTTATCCACATCTATTTTCCCTTCATGCCAGTATCCGCCATCATATTCTATGGCAACTTTTTTGTCATAAATACTAAACGAAATATCAATGGACCAGTTATAGGAAAAATTATCATAATTGTATCTAGCTCCAGATCGAGCCGTTCCTATTTTTTTCCGAACAGCATCAAAGTATTTAAGCTCAATCCTTGATTTATTAGAATCTGTACATTCAGGACACACAGCACCATGGATTCTAGAAACTATAGATGCCTTATATGTATGAGCATGATTGTTTTCACACACCCACAAGGGCACAAAATTTAATTTTGCATTAGGACGAATACACCAAGGGCTAACAGGATTTGAAGTATCCCATTGCTCAACTAATTTAGGATAAATCCAAGCTATTGATCCTTGAATTTTTCCACAGTTAGGACACAACTGTCCATCTTTTCTTTGTCTATCTCTAGGGGTGGATCGCCATTCATGACCACAAGCTATGCACTTCCACCATACTATTCTCTTACTATTATCTCTTATATTTTCAGGTGTATAAACACCGTTTTTCTCTTTTAGCCACTCAGAAGCTATCTCAGGATTCGTATCTGCCAAAAAAAGTCCAGTGCCAAGAGTTGCTTGACCTCTGCATGCTGGGCATCCTGATTCTAAATAAGAATATGGAAAAGCATATGGATGATGCCCTTTCTTACATTTAAACCTATATTCCCCATCCCCTGCGCGCATACCGCTCCAATTTGTTGGGTATACTGCTGTCTCGTATGGGCTTCTCTCATCATCCCATGATTCCAATAACTCAGGCACATCAGAACATAAAGTATTTTTTGCTTCTTCAATTGATAAAAAAGTTTTCTGAACATATGTTATTTCCGGTTCCAGAACTTCTCTCGTCACTTTTGGAGCGTAATGAGTAGCAGTGTTAGGATGCATTTGGCACGAACATTTTAATGAACAACCCTCAACGATTTGTCTACCACAATGACTGCATACAACAAGCAGAATAGTACCAGTATTATCTATAGAACCATCTTTAAGGATACTAACTAATTCAAACCCACGTCGATTCGCAAGAGTGCTATATTTACTAAAAATAGTCCCCGAGGTTATATGCGCTATAGGATAATTTGACCTCATCAACGCATTCCAATAACAAGCTCTACATATAGGTTTACCGATATTAGCTTTCTCCATAATATACTTGATGCGATAATGTGCTTCTGTGTTGCAAATCTTGCATTTAGTAAGTATATATAAATCCTTAGGATAGCTTTTAGATGAATCATAGTCCTCAGCTAGCTCTAAACCAACCGAAGTTAAAATATTTTCAAGTTCTTCTTTAGTTCGTAAAACTTTTCTTCCCATGATAAACTCTATACACTCTATAAATTACTTTTAAAATTATTATATTCAATATGTAAATGATAACCAGAATGTTTTCTTTGACACCCACTATCTCAATTATTGTTTTGTCCTTGAAAAATTTAGCTTTTGTATGAGTGCAAGGTGGATGCATTTTCATATTATCTATCCTGTTCAATCGTCACTACGCTATCGACATGTTTCCATAAACGCAAAATAACACTCAAAAACCTTAAGCAACTAGCTTAAAGCCGCAGCGCGCGATAGCCTTCACTAAGTATGCAAAACAGCTTAAAGTACTCAAAACCGCCTAATCCGAATATCCAATCACATCTTTCTCAACTTCGCGTATAACATCCTCGGATATGTTTTCAACAGCAATGCGGTAGACTTTATTCATGCGCGGATTATAAATACCTAAGTACTTAATATTCTGAAACTCTGGATGAATAGAATGCAAACCCATACGCCAATACATAAGCAGTTGAAGAGTCTGATCCTTATCCAGCTTTTCTTTAGAAACTTTAAAATCCCACAAAGTATCAGCTGTTATAAAATCACCATCGCCAGCACTTACCGTATCAGTGTAACCGCCCTCTAGCGTAAAACCGTCAAGCACCTTCGGACCATAACACTCAAGAAAATGAAGTGAGCGCTGAACCATAACTCTGATGTTCTGGATTGTGTGCTCATCGGGATTGATTTCGTCAAAAGGCCTGTAGCCAATAGGACCATATCTAAAGCATACGTCGAATCCAACAAGTTTGACGGCGTTAACTATATCTTCATCGCCAAGTCCTTTAATGCCAGACATAAGTTTCGATGCATTATCGTGTTCGTTTATAATTATTGCGCCCAATAAGGAAATTTTAAACGCGTCTATTGCACTCGATCCAGACATTAAACGAGTCATGTAGTCAACTACTATACCAACTAAAATTGGGTGAATGTTCTCTTTATCGTATAAGTCTTCTATTCCTTCGCCTAATGATTCTTCAACAAATTCTTTTCGTGGCAAATATCCACCATAAGGTTGTTTAATGTTTTTAATGCGTTGTGTAACTGAATATCCCATAACTAAACACTCTCCTCATTAAAAGTGCGTAAAGATTATGAAACTATTTTAATAGAATCAGCTTACGTATTTAATACAATCAGCGTACGTACGAATTTGTTGATGCAGAAAACTGATATGCAATTCTTTTGTATTAACCCACTGCAATTTTTAACGTGTTAACAAAAGGCTCAAGTAGCGTGATGCTTGCGAAACATATAACACAGAAAGCAAACAGTTTCAGAGTACAAAAGGAAAAGTTTCATTGTATCCAAGAGTTAAGAAACTAGACCCGACCTACATGCTTCAAGATTTGCGCAAAGCTCACAACGAGCTAGATAAAATAGTAGATGTTGCTTTAGGTGCTACAAAGCCTTGCTCTAATAACGATGAGCGTCTAGAAATTCTATTCAAATCCTATATTCGTATGACTAAGGAATGAATTTAAGTTGAATAAGTAGAAAAGCCCGACGAGATTTATGCGCCGGGCTTTTAGTGTATTCAGTTAGTTATTGCGTAGATTACTTATTCTTTGCTGCTATCTTCTTTAGCAGTAATATCTTCTTTATCTGCGCTATCTTCCTTTTCGCTATCTTCGGATTTATTTCCTTCAGACTTATTATCTTCAGTAGCAACAGCAGCAGTTGTGTCTATTGTCTCAAACTTTTCGCCTTTAATTGTGAACTCCCCCAGCAATCCTTCGCCTTCAGCATCCACCTTAATGTGTTCGCCGTCAGAAAGTTCACCAAGCAAAATCTTTTCAGAAATAGTATCCTCAATATCTCGCTGAATTACGCGACGCAACGGACGTGCACCAAGCAAAGGATCGAAGCCTTTCTGTGCAAGCAAATTCTTAGCGGCATCCGTAATTTCTAGAGACATGTGACGGTCAAACAGCCTGTCGTTAAGCAACTTCACGTCCATGTCAACAATTTTACGAACTTCTGGCTCTGTAAGCTGACGGAACACAATAGTGTCGTCCAAACGGTTTAAGAACTCTGGACGGAAATGACGCTTAAGCTCAGAATTAACCTGATCTTTCATGCGCTGATACGTGGAATCAGCGTTATTTCCAAGTGTAAAGCCAGTGTTTGCAGCCTTCGCAATATCGCGAGTACCAAGATTTGTGGTAAGAATAATGATCGTATTCTTAAAGTCCACTTTTCTACCCTGACCGTCTGTTAAGTGACCGTCATCGAGTACTTGCAAAAGCGTGTTGAAAATATCTGGATGAGCTTTTTCAATCTCGTCGAAAAGCACCACAGAGAATGGCTTTCTGCGAACTTTTTCAGTAAGCTCGCCGCCTTCTTCATATCCAACATATCCAGGAGGAGCACCGAAAAGCCTAGACGCAGCATACTTTTCTGCAAACTCTGACATGTCAACTCTAATTAAGGCATTATCGTCATCAAACAAGAAGTTTGCGAGTGCCTTGGCGAGCTCAGTTTTACCAACTCCAGTAGGACCGGCAAAAATAAACGAGCCAGAAGGACGTTTAGGATCCTTCAAACCAACTCGAGCACGACGAATCGAGCGAGCTAAAGCAGACACAGCTTCATCTTGACCAACAATACGCTTGTGAAGTTCAGATTCCATTTGAAGAAGCTTCTGCGATTCCGCTTGAGTAAGCTTTACTACAGGAATGCCTGTAGTGCTTGAAACAACGGAAGCGATCATGTCTTCGTCAACAACCATCTTGACGTTAGACTCGCCTTCGCGCCAAGCCTTTTCCTTCTCTGCAGCTTCATTCTCAAGCTTTTCTTGATCGTCGCGAAGATTTGCAGCTTCTTCAAAATCTTGCTGCTTGATTGCTTCATCTTTCTTTTCGGAAATCTTAGCAATCTTATGGTTTAATTCTTTGAGCTCAGGTGGCTGAGTCAATCGCTTAATACGCAAGCGCGCACCAGCTTCATCAATAAGATCAATAGCCTTATCTGGAAGGTGACGATCTTGAATGTAACGATCAGAAAGCTCAGCAGAAGACTGTAAAGCTCCATCGGTAATAGTTACATGATGGTGATTTTCGTAGCGAGAACGCAATCCCTTAAGAATCTCAATAGTTTCAGCAATTGTAGGTTCTGGAACTTGAATCGGCTGGAAACGACGCTCCAAAGCAGCATCTTTTTCAATATACTTGCGATACTCGTCAGTAGTAGTAGCACCAATTGTCTGTAGCTCTCCACGCGCAAGCATTGGTTTAAGCATATCGGATGCGCCAAGAGCTCCATCAGCAGAACCTGCTCCAACAATAGTGTGAATTTCATCAATAAAAAGCACAATATCGCCGCGTGTTTTAATTTCTTTAAGCACTTTCTTCAAGCGCTCTTCGAAATCGCCACGATAGCGAGATCCTGCAATCATTGAACCTAAGTCTAGTGAATAAACTTGCTTATTTTTTAACGTTTCAGGTACATCGCCTTCAACGATTTTCTGTGCGAGACCTTCTACAACTGCAGTCTTGCCAACTCCAGGCTCGCCAATAAGCACAGGATTATTCTTCGTGCGTCGGCTAAGTACAACCATAACGCGTTCAATTTCTTCAGAACGACCTATAACAGGATCAAGCTTTCCTTCTTGAGCTTCAAATGTTAAATTGCGTCCAAATTGATCAAGAAGAGCAGAGCCGGATTGATTTCGCTTATCTTGTACACTTCCAGCATTAGCTAACTCGCCCTTCTCGCTACCGTTAGGAGCATTATCTCCACGAATTAAATCAACAGTAGTGCTTCGCAAATCTCCAAGATCAACTTCCATCTTTATAAGTACTTGCGTGCCCACACCTTCGCCTTCGCGTATAAGCCCTAGCAAAATATGCTCAGTACCAATATAACTGTGACCAAGCTGAAGAGCTTCGCGCAAACTCAGTTCAAGCACTTGTTTAGCGTGAGGCGTAAAAGGAATATGACCAGCAGGCGAAACAGTGCCTTTGCCGATCATCTCTTCAACCTGTTTGCGAGTGCCTTCTAGGTCTACGCCTTTTGAGCTTAACGCTTTCGCGGCAATGCCCTCACCTTCGCGAATAAGCCCGAGCAAAATATGCTCAGTACCAATATAATTGTGCTGAAGTGAGCGAGCCTCTTCCTGAGCTAGCACAATCACGCGTCGTGCGCGATCAGTGAACCGTTCAAACATAACTGCCTTCCGTTCTTTTCTTTCATTCCATGGTAACGAGTCGCCATGACGCGAAGCGTCGTATATATTTACTCATTCGTACAGCATTCCATAGCATCACAATAGTCATGAATGATGAACCTAAATATTCATATTCTCGTTTCTTGCATAATTACTTATGTTGTCTGCGAGATTTTCTTTTATATAATCGCATTGATGCGGATGTTGTAGTTTTTGAAGTGTCTTCAGATTCTTGTGGCTCTTCAACTTTTTCTGTTAACGGTATTTCTTCTGTAACAGAATTTTCGTCTAGCAAGTTTACTTCTGAAGAATCAGGATAATCTGCATCGTTTTGGGATTTTTCAGATTTTTCAGATTCATTAGCTACAGTCTCTTCAATTTTTTCAGTTTGATTTTTAACTTCAATTTCACGATTTTTGTCATCATTATTTTCATATAATTTTTCGTCAATAGTTGAATTGTCAATTAAATCAGGTTCAGATAAATTATTTTGTTCATCTTTGTCTGTTGAGGCTTCTTTTTTGTTGCGCAATTTTGAATCTAATTTTCTGCGCTTACGACGATGCATCTTACTGTCTTCAATTGCTTCCTCAATAAGCTCAACGTCTGCTCGCTCATCTCGTGGAGCTTGTTGCAAAATGTCAATATGATAATCGTCGTATGCAGGCTCAGATTGAATCCAAAGCTGCGATGGCTCAGGTGGTTCAATGTCAGAATGCTCACCACAAGCATGATCAAGCGAGACAACTCGCCCATCGTCTGGGCTCCACATGTTTGCGCATACACCAAACATAGAGCCTAAACTTCCAGCTAGAGGAATGAGGAATCCGCATGATGAACATGCTTTGCCATCGGCAATTTTTGTAGATAACGACTTTGGACCATGTTGACCTGCGTACCAGCGTTTAGCTGTTTGCGAAATTGCTTCCGCAGTCATTACTCGTCTGCGAGACAGTCTTAGCGTTGAAACAGCTTCTTCAAGATCTTCGTCAAAATCATTATTTGCATCGCAAGATTCTTGATTTTGATTAATATCTTTTTTTGCGTTTGCGTTTGTGTCTGCATCTTCTTCGCTAGTATTAGCTTCAGTATTATCTTCAGCCTCAGTATTAGCTTTAGCGTCATCTTCAGTTTTAGACTCAGAATTATCATCTGAATTTGCTGATTCTATATTCTTTTCAGAATTACTATCATCAATATTATTTACTTGACGGAAGCCATCTTCTAGTCGAGAATCGTCTTCAGATGTGCCAATAGAATCCATTACAGAAAGATCACTTGGTTTCAATCGGTCTTTCCATGGAATCCATGGTGGTGGAAGCAAAGAATCTTCAGTAGGAACAAGCGTTGATTCATTCACAGTCCAACGTTGCGTTTCCTCATCATGATACAACGTAACTGACCACTGCCAGCCTTCATATCCAACTAAATTGCTTACGAAACGAAAGTCTGTAACTCCGTCACCAAGCTCTGTAGAAGATACAAAATCACCTACTGCACCAGTACGTTCTGAAGTTTCCACAGCTATACTTCTAGCTAGTTCTTGTGGATCCATCACTTCATCAGTCATAAATAATATTCCAGACACTATTCCTGAACGTCAAAATTATCTGCCACTGCACGCAACAATGTAGCAAGTTTTTTGCTTTCAGCAGTTGATGGATAATGACGTCGACGCAAACCATTACCAGCAGAATCAAGAAGTTTAATAAGATCTTCTACAATAGCCGCCATATCTTCGGCTTTAGGACGAGTAGCCTTGACAAGCGACGGTGCTGTTGCAATAACATTCAAACCCATCGCCTGTGGTCCTTTGCGACCTTCAATTACAGAAAACTCAACTCGTGTACCCTTGTGTAAAGTTTTTACAGTAACTGGCAATGCTGCTGCTGGCAGGAAAACATCCTTACCATCATCTCCAACAATAAAGCCGTACCCCTTCTGCGTATCGTACCAACGCACGCGCCCATTGGGCATAACACACCTCACTCCAAATAATTCTCATTTCGCACGCTGAAGTGCACAAGGCATAAAGCATCAGCATATGCGATAGGTCTATAGATAGTGTACCAAATATTATTATTACTTGTTTCCTTATTACATTGTAGCGCATACACGCGGGCAATAAAATTTTTTTAACCTACGCAAGTGTTACTCATGCCAATATTTTAATTGCTAACAAGTTTAGAAGGATCTTCAATTTCATTAACTGGCAGCACTACAGTAAGAGTTAAGCCATGAGGTTTAACATCTATCGGCTCAGACCCATCCATAGTGTCATCAAGATTAGTTTTAGAATCGGTCGATGCTTCTGATGGAGAAGATATAGTTGCGCAAATAAAACCATGATGTGCTTTTACTACAGATTGCGCAATTGCCATACCCAAGCCAGTTCCACCTTTTTCTCTAGCTCTTGATGGGTCAGCAATATAGAAACGCTCGAAAATTCTAGATAAAGATTCTTCTGGAACTCCAGGACCATGGTCAACAACTCGAATTACAGCATACTTATGACCAGTATCAGTAGATTGGCTAACTTCCGCTGCTTCCAAAAACTCCTTCAGTGATTCTTTTACAGAAGGTAATTTAGATAATTCATTTGGAGTTATAGATGCCTTCATAACTCCTACTGCAATTTCTACAGGAGAATCAACAGGGGTGTATCTATGAATATTTCCTACGATATTTGTCATTACTTGTCGTAATCTAGCTCCATCGCCAAGTAACATAACACTTGGAAGTTTTCCAGCATGGAATTGGAGCTTACGCTCAAAATTGCAATTTGTGCAATTCATAAGCTTCCACTCATCCGAGATAGTCAAATAGCCTTGCTGAACGGATCTAGCAGGATCAAGTGCATGTAAATCATTAGCTGCGTCAGAAAGTATTGGAGACAAGCTAACTTGCTGTGAAATATTAATTCCACGACCTTCATCAAAACGCGCCAAAGAAAGTAAATCTTCTACTAGCTCAGTCATTCTTTCGCTAGAAGCTTTAATGTGAGCAATAGAGTCATCTGCTCTCTCCTGCTCTCCTGGCATGTTGCGCCACATTGTATACAATTCAGCGTATCCATGAATTGCAGCCAATGGAGTACGTAATTCATGACTTGCATCTGAAACGAATCGCTTCATTTTTTCTGTCATATCTTCTTGCTCATTAAATCCTCTTTCAATACGAGCGAGCATAGAGTTAAGAGAAGCTGCTAAAGATCCAACCTCAGTATTTTCAGGAGCAGATGGAACTCGTTTGCTTAAATCTCCAGAAGCAATTTTTGAAGCTGTTTTTTCAATTCGTTTTAACGGTCTTAAAGCTGATTGAATAATAATTGCTGCAAATACTGCTCCAAACAAAATAACTGCAATACTTACCATTATGCAGTAACGAGTAAGTGTGCTAACGGTGTCAATTTGATCGCTAAGAGATAAAGCAATATAGACGTAACCGCTAACGCTTAACTCTGAGTTATAGTTATTCTTTTGACCCCACGTTAATACTAAAACTCTCCATGGTGATTTTGCAGCTTTTTTAGTGATTGCATCGACTTTATTGGTATTTCCCCTGACGATTGCAGGTGCTGTGTAAGGTTTGTGAGTAACAATTTTTTTACTATCAAAACCGTCTGCAGGAAGTTTAGGAACCGAAACAATCGATCCTTTAATTTTTGGTATTAACGGAGTAGAAATAATCTTATTATGCGTATCCCTAACTTGCATAAAGTAATTATTCGGACCTACTGAAGATTGATTTGAGTTTTTCATGCGCAATGAATCAACATTGTCATAAACAAATTGCGCTTGACCGGCTAATTGTGCATCAGTTTTTTCTAGCAAATAATTTCCTACGAGCTGCTGGATCGATAGTGATATGCAAAAAGCAGCTACAGTTAAAATAGCGAGAGTACATGCAACTAAGCGCGTACTCAGTGGTATTGTATTTATGCGACGACGTAGCCAACAGGTTTTACGAGGTTTTTTATCTCTTTTGTCATTTTCGCTTAGCACTATCGCAACACTTTTTCCAGCAGTGCTAACATCTGAATCATCTTTAGAGTTATTATTCGTACTGTTGCTAATAGTTGATTCAGCATTATCGTAGTTATTATTACTAGATTGCATGATCAGGCTTGACCTGCCTTAGGTTCTCGAATCATATAACCGATGCCACGTTTAGTTTCAATAAGAGGAACTACTTTTTGCGGCTTTCCTGAATCGTCAGTAATTTCAATGCCATCAATCTTCTTTCTTAAATAAGAAATATAAGATTCAACTATCGCTGCGTCTCCGCCCCAATCGTACTGCCATACATGATTCAAAATCTGGCTTTTTGACAGAACTCGACCTTCATTGTCCATAAGATAATGAAGTAGTTTGTATTCAGTTGGGCTAAGTTCGATTGGCATACCGCATCGAGTTACATCATGAGAATCTTCATTAATCTCAAGATCTGCAACTTTTATAATATGAGTTTCTTCATCAGGTTCTTGTGTTCTGCGAAGAATTGCTCGTATTCTTGCCACTACTTCTTCCAAGCTGAATGGCTTTGTAACGTAGTCATCTCCACCAACAGTTAGACCCATAATTTTATCTTGTGTATCGTCTCTTGCAGTTAGGAACAATACGGGAACTTTAATTCCATTTTGACGAATACGCCTCGTAACAGTAAAACCATCAATATCTGGGAGCATAACATCCATAACGATAAGATTCGGATTTACTCGTTCAATTACTTCAACAGCTTCTGAGCCGGATGCGGCAGTTTCTACTTCAAACCCAGCAAAATGCAAAGATGCTACCAAAAGTTCACGGATTGATGGCTCGTCATCGACCACGACAATAGATGCTTCAACGTTCTTACTCATATTGATTAGCATCACTTATCAAGCTGAATGTTTCCTGAATAATTGCTGAAAATAAAACAAGTTATCGAATATTTTTTGTCTACCTGTGACGAGCGTGCCTTCTACGAGCTTTTCTAACACCAGCAAGTATTTGACGTTGTATGCGATTCTTTCTAAACAGAATAATCGCGACTATTGAGAATAATGCCAACAATATTAATAGCATAATAATTGTAGAAATAAGACTTGCAGAAGAAGTTGTTGACGTACGTTTTGCACGCATTATTTGTTTCATCATCATTATTGCAGATTGATCCCAATGCGTTCCAGTTGTGCTTACTAATGGCTTATAAGCTGCATCGGATAACGAGTCTACAGTATTTTTATTTTTGAGCCATTCATCGGAATTAGGTGAAACAGCTACAACTAATCTTCCATCATGAGTTGCTAGTGCAAGCAGCACAGTATTTTTAGCTGGAAGCGTACTAATCAACAAATCACTAGCCCATTTTGATGGATTTTTTGTATTTCCAAAAGTAGACAAATATAAGAGCCTAACATTTACCCCTGTACGCTTTTTTGTTGTCTCAATCATGTCAGCAACTTTACTGACAGAATCCCCAAGCAAATTTTCTGTGTCTGTTATTGAGTCTGTTGCAACTATTCCAGAATTTTGCTCATTACTTTCAGCATATGCATTAATTGTATTTACTCCATTTAAAGGTGAAAATATGAGCGAATTTATTGGAAGAGTTGGAAGAATAAAAGAAAAACTAAATAAAAATGCCATTAATAAAAGCAATACGCGTTTAGCTAAAAATAGTTTTGAGTGAAGATGCTGGTAGTTAAAATTTGCAACGCGCGTGCAAGCTAAGCTTTTAACCACATTGGCGCATAAATCTTTTTCGTACTTTTTTGATGGCATATATTCATAATAGCGTGACATCACACAAGTAAAAGTACCATTATAAAAATCTTTGCTTAATTTATGTGAAATGTTTCGCAAAAATAATTTATAAAGAAGCGTTTATTTAGACGCAAAACAAATGGAGGGGAAATATGGCACAATTTCGAGTTGATTCAGAGCAAATTCAGCAGGCTGCGGCAGCCGTTGGAACCTCGGTTAGTGCAATTAGAGATGCAGTCAACGGGATGTATGCCAATTTACAGCAATTACAAAGCGTGTGGACTGGATCGGCGGCTACACGATTTGCGTCGACCGCTCAGCAATGGCGAGCAGCGCAACAACAAATGGAACAATCGCTAGAAGCAATTCAGCAAGCTATGCAACATGCATCAGGAGTGTATCTTGATGCTGAAACGCAAGCTACTTCGTTATTTGGGATGAGCTGATTAATGTGATGAAAAAGTAAATGGCGACACGCTTACATTGAGCATGCCGCCATTTACTTAAACTATTGAGTTTTAGACTTTTGAGCCACTTTTATTTTTTATTTAGTAGCCCATGTCGGCACCAGCTTGTGGTGCAGCAGCTGCCTTCTCAGGCTTGTTGGCAACAACAGCTTCAGTAGTTAAGAACAAACCAGCAATAGAAGCTGCATTCTGTAGAGCAGAACGAGTTACCTTAACTGGGTCAGTAACGCCGGCAGCCATCAAATCTTCGTAAGTGTTAGTTGCAGCATTGAAGCCTTCGCCTTCTGGAAGTTCGCGTACCTTGTTGAGAACGACGTCTCCAGAAACACCAGAGTTTTGAGCGATCTGCTTAATTGGAGCTTCTACAGCACGGAACACAATCGCAGCACCTGTAGCTTCTTCACCCTTAAGCTCTGTGATAGCTGGTGTCTTTTCAATCTTCGCAGCAGCCTGAACCAAAGCTACGCCACCGCCTGGAAGCAAACCTTCCTCAATGGCAGCCTTAGCATTACGAACTGCATCTTCAATGCGATGCTTGCGTTCCTTAGCTTCGACTTCAGTAGCAGCGCCAACCTTAATAACAGCAACGCCACCAGCGAGCTTAGCAAGACGCTCTTGCAACTTTTCGCGATCGTAATCAGAATCAGTGTTCTCAATTTCGGCGCGAATCTGAGCTACGCGAGCATCAACATCTTCCTTTGAGCCAGCACCGGAAACGATAGTTGTTTCATCCTTAGAAACAATCACCTTAGCTGCATGACCGAAAACAGAAGCATCGATTGAATCAAGCTTCAAACCAAGATCGTCGGACACAACCTGTGCACCGGTCAAAATAGCCATATCCTGGAGCATAGCCTTACGACGATCGCCGAATCCTGGAGCTTTAACAGCAACAGTATTGAAAGTTCCACGAATCTTGTTCAAAACAAGCGTTGGCAATGCTTCACCATCAACATCTTCAGCAATAATAAGCAATGGCTTACCAGACTTCATAACAAGCTCAGCAATGTGGACGATATCCTGCTGGCTTGAAACCTTGCCAGAAGTGAGCAAAATGTATGGATCTTCAAGAACAGCAGTTTGATCGTCAGCGTTAGTGACGAAGTAAGGGGAAATATAACCCTTATCAAAGCGCATACCTTCAGTGAAGTCCAAGTCAAGACCAAACTTGTTGTTGTCTTCAACTGTGACAACACCATCCTGACCGACTTTATCCAAAGCTTCAGCGATCTTTTCGCCAACTTCAGGATCAGCTGCAGAAATCGTAGCAGTAGCAGCAATCTGTTCCTTGGTCTCAACATCCTTTGCAGAAGCAAGCAATTCCTTAACGATTGCTTCAGCAGCCTTTTCAATGCCGCGACGAAGAGCAATTGGGTTGCTTCCTGCAACAACGTTCTTCAAACCTTCATGCACCAAAGACTGTGCCAAAACAGTAGCAGTTGTGGTTCCGTCGCCTGCAACGTCATCAGTCTTCTTAGCTACTTCTTTAACAAGTTCGGCGCCAATACGCTCGTATGGATCTTCAAGATCAATTTCCTTAGCAATAGAAACACCATCGTTAGTAATGGTTGGAGCGCCGTAGGCTTTGTCAAGCACAACGTTTCGACCCTTTGGACCAAGTGTAACCTTAACAGTGTCTGCAAGCTTATCAAGACCTGCGAGCATACCCTGACGGGCGTCCTCTTCATAGGCAATAATCTTTGCCATTATTCCTCCACATACGTTATTTATGGACTTTTCACTGCAATCTTGAGTAATAAGCCGTCAGCTGCTTATTATCACTCTCAAGGCTTGAGTGCTAATTTGAAGATTAGCACTCTATGTACCCGAGTGCCAACTTTTTTGGCGTTTATACACAAAAACCGGTTAGAAATAATTCTAACCGGTTATTTTTATGCGAAAAATATTACTTGCAAAGCACAACTACAATCGGAGAAACGATTTCTTTTTCGTTTTCGACAGCGCTAATACCTAAAGTCTTTGCAATATCTTCAGCTGCAGCTTTTTGGGAATCGTCTTTATACCAAACAACAGATTCGCTTGGGACTTTACCAGTTGGATTTCCAGCTGTCACATTTGCGTATCCTGCTTGCTTTAACTTATCTGCGCCAGCAGCAGCATGACCGCTTATCTTGGTTGCGTTAAGAACTTTCACAGCAACTGATTTGTCCAGTGAAGTTTGTGCTTTAGAATCATTTGCTGAATTATCTTTAGAGTCATCAGCATCTTTCTTATCTGATTTATTTTCTTCAGATTTATTATTATCGTCGTCATCATCTTCGTCTTCAGAAGATTTATCTTCGTCGCTTTTAGCAGACTTTTTGTTTTCAGAAGGCTTAGTAGGAGATGCTGATTGAGATGATTGTTGCTGATGGTTCCAAGGCAACGGAAGATGTGAGATTTCACCAGAAGCAATAGCCCAAACCAAAACGCCAACAACCGCCGCAATGATTAATGCAACAAAATAAGGAAGTATTACGGCATACCACGCAGGATTTCCACGATGAACTCCAACTGGTCCCTCTGGTGGCTCATCAAAAGCATCAGGCGTATACGACACGTTCTGATTATTTCGCGCCATAATTGCACTCCTTATAAAAGATCATTTAAACAACAATGAATCTATATTATCCAATGCTTAGCACAAAGCACAAATTTAGAAAATTTGATTAATTTCCTTTTATGGTATGCCTTGACATACAGTAGCAATATGAATCCTCAAAATATTAAACCTTTAAACGAGCTAATGGATCCTGATTGGGCTGAAGCATTAAAGCCAGTTGAGCCACAAATACGCGCAATGGGAGTATTTTTGCGAGAGCAGATAGAAAGCGGACATCATATTCTTCCTGCTAGCCACAATATTTTGCGTGCTTTTTCTATTCCACTAAAAAGCATTAAAGTTTTAATTGTTGGCCAGGATCCATATCCAACGCCGGGCCATCCAGTAGGCTTAAGTTTTTGCACAGCTGCAAAAGTGCGCCCACTGCCAAAAAGTCTCATAAACATTTATAAAGAATTAGTAAACGATTTAGGCGTAGAAACTCCAAAGAGTGGAGATCTAACACCGTGGACCAGGCAGGGTGTGATGCTTCTTAACAGATGTTTAACTGTTGAGGCTGGTAAGGCAAATAGCCACCAAGGAAAAGGTTGGGAGCCTGTAACCGATGCAGCTATTCGAGCATTAAACAATAGAACTGATTGCAATGGTAATCCATTGCCGCTTGTAGCTATTTTATGGGGTCGTAATGCGCAAAGTTTGGCTCCTTTGCTGACGAATGCAACTCTTATTACATCAGCGCACCCAAGCCCTCTTTCTGCAATGCGAGGATTCTTTGGATCGCATCCATTTTCAAGAGCTAATCAGGCCTTAATTAATATGGGAGTTTCGCCAATTAATTGGTCCCTAGATTCTCAAGAAATCTAATTGTCTTAAATATTGCAAATTATCTTATAAAGACAATAAAAATGCCATTTTTGAACATGTCAGTACTGCATATCGGTTAAAATGTCTCTTATGGCATTATTTCCACCGCAACCACAGAAGAAACCGTTAACCGATAAAACTTCAATTGCTTCTAAGCTTGGCATTGGATCAGCTGTACCTCAGCCGTCTGCTGTTTCTAATACAAGTGCGCAAGTTACTGCAACTATTTCGAGTGATGACATACGTCGTTGCCAGCAAATTGCAAATATTTTGCGCGCACGTTTTGCACAAACCTTAGTCGGTCAAGACGCTTTACGAGAGTCTCTTATCCTTACTCTTATTGCAGGCGGACACATTCTTATTGAATCAGTACCAGGTCTCGCAAAAACTACTGCTGCTCAAACTCTTGCAACAGCTATGTCAGGTAGTTTCCGTCGTGTGCAGTGTACTCCGGATTTAATGCCAGCAGATTTAGTTGGTACTCAAGTTTTTGATTTTGCTTCCCAACGTTTTACTACGCAAATTGGTCCTATCCATGCAAATGTTATTTTGTTGGATGAGATTAATCGTTCAAACGCAAAAACTCAATCTGCAATGCTTGAAGCTATGGCAGAAGGAGCAACAACTATTGGAGGCGAAAGAATTCCTCTGCCTCAACCATTTATGGTTATTGCTACGCAAAATCCAATTGAGGAAGAAGGAACATTTAATCTTCCAGAAGCCCAGATGGATCGTTTTATGGTAAAAGCAGTTATGACTTACCCTAATCCTGACGAGGAAGTTCGTATGCTGCAATTACTTACTCAACGAGGATCGGATGTCGTTGATCCTTCAAAGCTAAATACTCAACGCATAAGTTTGCAAGATGTTGTTTTTATGCGTACTGCAGCGCGTCATATACACGTTTCTGAAGCAGTTATGAAGTATGTAGTTGATCTTGTTGCCACTTCTCGCGGTGAAGGTACGCATCCACTTCCTACGATTAATTCATTGGTTCGTATGGGAGCTAGCCCGCGTGCATCAATTGCACTTATTCGTATTGCTCAAGCTCACGCTTTACTTTCTGGACGCGATTATGTGATACCTGAAGATATTAAATTGTTTGCGCATGAAGTGTTAAGGCATCGCATACTTTTAACTTTTGAAGCTTTAGCTGATTCTATTACTACAGATCAAGTAATTGATGCATTAGTTAAGACGGTTCCTGTGCCATGATGCGTACGAAGCGGTTAGTATTATCTGAACCTGCTAAAGCCGTGCGTCGCAAAATTGAGCTTTTGGATCAGCGAATTGATTTGCCTATTGCGCGTAAAGCTTTAGGCTTATTAGAGGGAGACCATCCTTCGCACAGGCGTTTTGGCACAGGTGATGTTATTGACATACACGCATGGCAGCCAGGAGATGAAGCTCGCATGATGAACTGGTCTGCGAGCGCTCGAACTGGACAGCCTATGGTGTCTTCTAGAGAGCGTACTTCGTCTTCTCATACTTGGATTGCTTTAGATACAAGCATAAATATGAATGGAGCTTGTGTTTCTGGAGAATCTCTGTATGAAGTTGCGTCTAATTCTGCATGCTTTTTTGCGTCTTTGAGTTTAAAACGTCATGATGCTGTTTCGTTGTTGTGTGCAGATGGAAAAAATGTTATCAATGTTCATGCTGCTAGCAACTTTTCTGATTTTGAGCGAAATCTAGATTATACGTTGCTTAATACTCGTAAAAATACCAGAGATATTGATGCGTTGCTTACTTCGCTACTAAAAAATATTGACAATAATGGTCTGGTAGTTTTAATAACTGATGAGTATGCATTACAAGCTCATAACGCTGAATCTTTGCGCAAAATTACGCAAAACCATAAGCTTGTCGTTATTGTTATTTCTCCTATTAATCCTTTTGATTCTGCAATTGATTTGCAAATATTTGATGGAATTACTTTACGTAAAGTACCGGCGTTTTTGAAAAAAGAATCAAATAAAAATGAAGTTGAAGCTCGTAGAAATATTAGAATAAACGCTTTATACGATATGCTGCTTGGTGTTCAATCTTCAATAATTCATGGTTCTTCAAGTGAAGAAGTTTTCCATATTTCTGCGCAAAAGGTGAGCCGTACAAATTATCTTGCTGACTCATTTAGCAAGGAGGTTGAATAGAATGAGCCTGGAAGATATTCAAAAGCCTTTACATGATGAAACGCTTTTTTTAATACTACTTTCTGCATCGCTTGTTGTTATCTTTATTGCTTTTGCGGTTTTATATTTTTCTTTTAAAAAGCCAAAGAAATTAGCTGAAAGTAGCAATTCTACAGAAGCAGTTCACATTCATAATGTAAACAAACAAGCTTGGCGTAAAGATATTGATGCGATTGTTGAGAAGTATCATAACAATGAACTTACTAAAGATCAGGCTTGTGCAAAATTGGCGTCTATTGCTAGATCTTATATTTCGAAGATGAGCGGTGAAGATATTCAAACTCACACTTTGGGAGAATTGGCTTCTTTGCGTTTGAAATGGCGCAATAAAAAAGGTGCTGATATGTTACGCCAAACAATATCTGCTTTGTATCCTCCAGAATTTGCTGATCGCAAAGCAAACGAGCAAGCGCGAAATACTACTGTTGAGCAGGCTGCTGAATGGGTTTTAGTATTGCTTGAAGGCTGGCAAACGAAGGACAAACGTTGATGAGTAATAATGTTTGGGAATACATATGGCCATGGAGATGGCAATGGCCGCTGCTTTTTGTTGCAGGCGTTGTTGTTTCTGTAGCAATTTTTGCTGTCTTACTGATTTTAGATTCCATTCGTAGGAATATTTTAAAAAAGAAGTATAAGAGTCAAACTAGTAATATTACGCGAAAATTCTATACTTTTACTTTTGACAATGATCTACAAGGAACTACTACTAGTCATTCATGGTATATGTGGCGAATGTTTAGAAGGTTTGCTACGGCTGCATTGGTAGTATCTTTGTGCAGTGCGCTTGCTGTTGCTTCCAGGCCAGCACGAGTGTTTAATGCGAACGAGCAAGTTAGTTCTAGAGACATTGTTTTATGCTTAGACGTTTCAGGTTCTGCTCTACCATATGATCGCGAAGTGATTCAAGCGTATCTTAATTTTATTGAGCATTTTCAGGGTGAACGCATTGGATTGAGCATTTTTAACTCCACATCTAGGACAGTTTTTCCACTGACTGACGACTATCGATTGGCTAAAAAACAATTGCAATATGCTGCAAATTTGCTTGGCGGAGTTCAATCGCAAAGTCGCATTAATCGTTTACAACAACGTCAATATCAAGAAATTTCTGACTGGCTTGAAGGAACTCAAAATCGCAAAAACGCAACATCGCTTATTGGAGACGGTTTAGTTAGTTGCGCAGCAATGCTTCCAGGTTTTATTTATGGTTCTGCTCATAATAACCATAAAATGCAAAGCCGTTTTAATAGAAGTTCTTCCATTGTTCTTGCTACAGATAATGTCGTTTCTGGAAAACAAACTTACTCATTAAAGCAAGCTTTAGATTTAACAAAGCAGGCTAAAATTACGGTCGATGGGTTATATTCTGGCGCAAAACAGAATGAGAATGATGACACTACATTAGAAATGAAACAGCTTATTGAATCTCATGGTGGAATTTTCCTTTCTCAACGCAATTCTGATTCCGTTATTAATTTAGTAAAAGAAATTGAAAAAAGACATACAGCAATTCCTCAAGGCGCTGCTCAGTCTGCATTTAGTGACGATCCTGGTCTTTGGGTTTTGTTTACTGTGTTTAGCGTTGTGATTTGGCTAGCTATTGCAAAGAGGATGAAGCGATGACAACAACACTATTTTCTGCTACTACCCTACTGTTTGCACACGCTAAAATTGAAGCTTCTGACACTTCTCAAGCAGGTCAGTTGGTTTTTTCTCCATCATATGGTTGGATTATTGCGATTATTGCAATATTGGTTTTGTTGGCAGCAATGTTTTTTGAAATTGTGCCTATACGCAGGAAACCTGAATCAAGTGATGAAACTTTTTGCATGAGATTAAGACGTATTGGCATATGTATAATGCTAATAATTTGCGTGCTATCTCCAAGTATTATGCGTTCAACTTTACAAAGAGCAGTAAATGCAACAAACGTGATTATTGCTCTAGATATAACAGGTTCAATGAGAGCAAAAGACGCTGATTATGCAAAAAATAGTAAGATTGAGCGTATTGAAGCAGCAAGGAATATTATTCATCAAATAACAAAATCCTATGCTAACTCAAGTTTTGCTGCTATTTCTTTTGGTGCTTCTACGTCTGTTGATGTCCCATTGACGCCTGATGCTAGAGCAGTTGACAATTGGATAAATACTCTACGAACTGAGCCAACTAGCGTAGCTACTGGAACTAGTCTTGACGCACCTATAGATCAAACTTTGCTTACTGCAAAAGCTATACATGATGCTCATCCAGATGACACAACAGTTTTGTATGTTATAAGCGACGGTGAGGAAACAACTCAACGGAAGCGCCGCACATTTTCATCGCTCAGAGCTTATATTACTAACGCATTTGTTATTGGAATAGGCTCATCTAAAGGAGCTAAAATACCTTTGGAAAAAACACAGCTGCAACTTGACGACTACAGCGAAGACAATACCTCTAATCAATGGGTTATTGATCCTGCTACAGGAAATCCTGGCATTTCAAAGCTTGATGAAAAGAACTTGCGAAATATTGCCGATGAGCTTAGCGGCAAGTATATGCACTCATCTTTAAACGTAACATTTGGAGACGAAGCAAAACCAATTCTTTCACACCAATGGAGAATGAACGAGACAGCAAAACCTCGTTTGAGACCTGAACCAATTATTTGGCCGTTTGCAATATTTGCGTCGATACTTTTAATTTGGGAATTAATGTCGTGGTTTATAACTTCAAGGAAATTAGTATGAAGCACATGTCTAGTCGCACAATTATTCGCATTGTTGCATTCTTGTTCTTGATTATTGCGATATTAATAGCGTATTTTGCTATCGTAAATTGGAGAGCACAATACGCATATAATGCTGCTACTGATAGCCTTATTTCTAACATAAAATCTTCCAAGAGTATCGATAGCGACAAGAATGTGCTTTTAACTCAGCAACAGCAAACTGATGCTCAATTTGATGATGCTAAATCTCAAGAAATGATGCTGCTTCCTCAACTTCGAAATAGTATTGACAAAAATGCTGAATTATCACGAAAGTTAACAGAAAAATTAAAGCAGAATCAAAACAATACTAATAAGCAACAGAAACCGAAAAAGCATAACAATCATTTTAAAAACGATAATTCTGACAATTCTTCTAAAGATAAAAAGCAGTCAGATTCGTCTAAACCTCAGTTGGACAATACTCAGCGCAATAAAGTTGAAAACTTGCTAAAACAGAACGATCATGTGGATTCTAAATATTCACAGGATCAAGAAGACCAGCAAGGTTTAGAAAAGACAGAAAAACGTACTAAAACTGATGAAAGCAGCAATAAGCCTTGGTAATTAAATCTTCAAGATTGGTTATAAGCGAAGCAATAAGCATTGAATAACCTTTTAACCACATTGAATATTTTTTAGTGACTTTTTATTAATGAACGTGTGTAATAACGATTATGCACACATATTACGAATGGCAATGGCTTATACAACGCACTCAAGAGTGCGCTCGCTGCGTTATAGCAGAATCCGCAGCGACTGAATTAGAAGATTGGCAAGGGCTTGCAGCCGAACATTTTCGTCATAGTATGAAAAATATTTCCGCACAAGCGTATGCGTTATATAACATTCGCGGAGGAATATAGTATGTCTTGGAAAGTTAAGTCCTCTGTTGTAGGTGGAATGACGCTTAGCGTTGCTGATAGAGAAGCGTATATTAGTTTCTCCAGAAAACTCAACAATATTGCTAAAGAATTGCTTACGCTAAAAAATTTATGGCTTAATGCAGCGATGGTTATTGCCGGTCAAAATTATGGTATACAAAAAGAATCAGGAGCATATATTCATGATTCTTCACAATCATTTTTAACTGAAAGCATATGTCATGAGTATGCTCATAAATGTTATTTAATGTCTCAAAATTTAGAAAATCTTGCTTTTCTTATTGTAAGAGCAAATAATTTATATGAAGATGCAGAATTTCGTACAAAAGACGAGTTAGACAATAAAATTTCTTTCTTGGCTCTTGCAAACCCTATTTTTGCTTTACACGTTTTATTGTCCGCAAGTCTTGCTGTCAAACAAGATGATAAAAATCATTCAGGTTTCCAATATCTTGCTAAATGGTCCTACGCAACTAAGAGTATGCAACAAGGAATTATTCGAGGTTTATCGCAGCACCTTATTTTAAATCCTATTACAAGTTTGCCAATATTTATTGCCGGAAATGCGAAAGGCCCCATAAATAAAAAAGAGCGTGAAACCTCACTAAACTTTTTATCCAATGCTCAAAAATATTTATCACAAGCTATTCCATTTATTTCTAGTGCTCTTAGCTTCGTAAGCGCGCCTATTAATGATCGAAAGCAAGGTAATAATTTACTTCTCACTAAAGTAAATGAGACGTGGAGAAAACCTGGATCTGTTCTTGCTAGACCTGGACGTAATCTGCTTGAAACTTTAGAAAATTTAACGGAACTTGGAAGCGGAAATTTGGGCGTTAGGCCACCACTTGTTAATCCAGATGCTGCTACTATTGCAATTCAACGTTTTAAGCGCAGCGATGGCAGTTCGTCATGGTTAGTAATAATTCCAGGAACTGACGGTAAAGCACACTCTCCTTTTGGTTGGGCACAAAACGCAGAAGTAATGAGTCATAGTTCTTTAATGAGAAAACAAGCTGATAGCACTCGAATGGTTGTAGAAGCTATGAAACGTTCTGGAATTAAACCTAACGAGCCTGTTGCTTTAGTAGGCCATTCTCAGGGAGGCATTGTTGCAGCAAGCATTGCAAGCGATTACTTTAAACAGTACAACATACAGCATGTTGTTACTGCTGGATCTCCTATTGCAAATCATCCAATTCCCAAGAAGACTTGGGTTACTAGTATTGAGATGGACGATGAGATTGTACCATCTTTAGATGGCAAGGAGAATCCTCGTAGAAATAATTGGGTGACTATTCATGGGCATGCAATTCATGTTAAAGAATCTAAGCGTTCTTTACCTCCTGGAGTCACGCGTTTTTCTGGCAAACAATATTCGATTAAAAAATTCGATAATGACGGAATATTCGTTAATGATGTTCCAGAAGAAGGAACTTTAACTCATGATTTGCATTACCATACTGCAGCTTATGAAGATGCTCTTCAACTCGGATCTAAAAGTGTGCGCGAGCAAGATCGACATTTTCAGAATACTATTAATGGCAAATTGCAAAGTACTACATTGTGGCAAGGAATAATGAAAAAATAAAATAATTAAATTCTTATTGAGTAAAATTAAGCTAATTCGCAGCATGATGTAACCTTAAACTATGAAGCTTACCGATATTTCTCCTGCAATAGCTCTGACTCCTCTCGATGGACGTTATCATAATCAAACATCCGCACTCGTTGAATATTTAAGCGAACCTGCGTTAAATCGCGAGCGCATGCGTGTAGAAGTTGAGTGGATGATTCTTCTCGCAAATGGTTATGAAGCTAATCAATTCCAGCCAATTGTTAAGGGTGTTAATCCTTTAACTGATGAAGAATGCTCATATTTGCGTTCTATTCCTGAAAATTTTGATGCTGAAGGAATTGCTCGTCATGCTGCGCATGAGGCTATTACTCATCACGATGTTAAAGCTGTTGAATACTACATTGACGATGCGTTAGACGAAGCAGAGAATAAGCTTGGTCATGCTACTGAGCTTTCAAATTTAAAAACTTTAGTACATTTTTCATGCACAAGTGAAGATATTAATAATCTTTCTATTGCGCGTTGCGTAAAGCAAGCTGTTTTAAACGTTTATCGTCCGAATTTAGAAGCGATAGTTGATTATTTAGTTAAGAATGCTAACGAATATAGAGATTTATCTATGCTTTCGTTAACTCATGGCCAGCCTGCTACTCCAACTACTTTGGGTAAGGAATTGGCAGTGTTTGCATATCGTTTACGTCGTCAACTTCGTCATCTTGATAATCAAGAGTATTTAGGAAAGTTGAATGGTGCTACAGGAACTTTTGGAGCTCATTTAGCTGCTTTCCCAGAAGTTGATTGGATTAGCGTATCTCAAGAGTTTGTTGAAAATAGAATGGATCTTCAATGGAATCCATTAACAACTCAAATTGAAAGCCACGATTGGCAAGCTGAACTTTATAGCACTGTAAGTCACATAAACCATATTTTGCATAATCTTGCAGTTGATGTATGGATGTATATTTCTAGGGGTATTTTTGTGCAAGTTCCTGTAAAGGGAGCTACAGGATCTTCTACTATGCCTCATAAGGTTAACCCTATTCGTTTTGAGAACGCTGAAGCTAATCTTGAGATTTCTTGCTCACTGTTTGACACATTATGTGCAACTCTTACTGAAAGCCGCTGGCAGCGTGATCTTACAGACTCTACTACTCAAAGGAATGTTGGCTCAGCTTTCGGTTATGCTCTTCTTGCTTTGAATAATCTTTTAGGCGGTTTGAAGTCTATTCATCCTAATAAAGAATTTATGGCAAAAGAATTAGACGAAAATTGGGAAGTTCTTGGAGAGCCAATTCAAACAGCAATGCGTGCTGAAGAAATTGCTGGCGTACCTGGTATGGAACGACCATATGAGCAAGTAAAAGAATTAATGCGCGGTCACCATATTTCACAAAGTGATGTAGAAGAATTCATTAAATCTCGTAGCTTTGATGCCAATACTGCAGCTCGTTTGCAAGCAATGACACCAGAATCTTACACTGGATTTGCTTCACGATTGGTGGACTTTATTGATTAAGTAGACGGTAAAGCCATGCAATCTAGCATAAATCCAAATCTTGTTATTGAAGATACTCAGCCTAGCTTAGTACGTAGTTGGGCTGATTTGTTGTATGCAATATCATCAGTTGTAATTGGCGTTTTTACTTTGTTGTCGTCAATGTGTTTGTCAGCAACGGCTGATGCTATGAAGATTGATGCACGAAGTGCTACTCAAATTATAGGGTTATCTTTTAATAATCTTTCATTTGTTCTGATACAGCAAGGTCTTACTCTCATTGTTGTTGCAGAAGTTATTGCACACATGGTTTCTGACAGGCGTTGGATTGATACCGCTATTTCTGTTATTACACTGTTTATAAGTTATGGTTCAGTATGGCTGTTATCTATTGCGATATTTTCTACACACAATATAGCTTTGATTGAATCTTTACAAATGCGGTCCAATAACACTTGGGCTGATTTGCTTCCAGACATGTATGCTGTTCTAGTTGCTTTTCTTACAGTTAGTGGTCCTAGACGCGAATATAAGCATGTAATGTGGGGCTGGAATGCTTTATTCATTGTTACAGCAATACTTCTATTTTCATCTTGGGACTCCTACTCCGCTGTTCTTGTATCATGCTGCTTAGGAAGAGCAATTGGTACGCTTATTCGTTTCGCAAAAGGCACACGCAGTAAGGGTGCTTGGGGTGACGATATTGTTCTTGCTTTAAAAAATATTGGCATAGATAATCTTACTCAATTAACTCGTAGAACTCAGCAAGCTGATCATACTGGAGTACTTCGTTCAAGTCTTGATGACGATTTAATTGAAAATTCAAGATTGTATGATGCAACAGACATTCACGGCATACGTTATGTAATTTCAGTATTAGATAATCAAGTTCATTTACCAGGTTATTTAAATCAATTATGGCAGTGGGTGCGTTTAGTAGATATACCGACTCGTAGAGATCGTTCTGCTAGGCATTCTGTTCATCACCATCTTTCTATGCTTCTTGTTTTACGAAATATGCATTTACCAACAGCGAATGTTTATGGAGTAAGCGACAGTGATAAATCTTCAATAATGGTTTTTCACGCTTCTAACGCTCTGCTGCCTTGTAATTTGAACACTTTAACTATTGATGATGCAGCAAAATTAATGCGTTATGTCGATGCGGCTAATACTCGCGGTATTACGCATAGACGCATCACTCCTGAAACTATTGCTAGGCTTGAAGATGGAACCCCAGTTATTGCAGGTTGGCAAAATGGCGATGTTGCCAGCGACGATACAAATATTGCACTTGATAAAGTTCAGCTTTTAACGCTTATTGCATCTTGCACAGATATTGACACCGCTCTTAAAGCTGCTATTAACACATGGGGTGTAGAAAAGTTATCTGCACTATTGCCTTTTATGCAAAAAGCCGCTATTCCTGCTTCTACGAGATCTTTGCCATCTTGGAATAAAAAAGTTTTCCAAAATCTTTGCAATAAGCTAAGTGAAACAGTTGCTTTAAGCACAGATGAAGAAGATTATGATACTGTGCGTTTAGCTCGTTTCAATATACGTTTCTTTGTTAGCTTAGTTCTTTCAATTGTTGCTGTTGCTGTTATCGCTACACAGTGGCATCCTCAGGAAATATTTGCTGCCTTGCGTCACGCAGATAATGTAATGGTATTTATGTGCTTTGCTTGCAGCATGTTTGCTTGGATTGGATCTGCAATTACTCTCGGCTCATTCATGGATGATCAAAAACCTTCTGCACATGTTTTGTTTGCATCTCAAGCAGCTTCTGGTTTCACAGCAGTTTCTATGCCTGCTGGTGTTGGTCCTGCATTTGTAAATATGCAATTATTAAAGAAAAACGGGTACACTCCGGCTCAAGCTACAGCAATTACTAGTGCAGTATGGCTTATTCAAGCATTAATGACAACTTTAGTATTACTTTCTATAGGCGTTTTCACCGGTAAAAATGTGCTTTCTGGAATGATTCCTACTCATATGCTCATTACTTTCATTGGAATAATCACTCTTATAGTTTGTGTTTTAATGGTTATCCCGTCCGCTCGTAAAACAATTCGCAAACATTATTTGCCAATATTATCTGATTACGGTCGTCAAATTAAGGAACTTATTTCACATCCTATGCAACTTATTGCGGGCTCTTTCGGTGCTATTGTGCTTGTTTCATGCATTGGATTGGGTTATTGGATTTCTTTACTTGCATTTGGATATTACGCAAATCCTTGGGAAACAATCTTACTATTCTTACTTGCTAACGCTGCTGGATCGGCAGTGCCTACACCAGGCGGCTTGGGTGCTGTCGAAGCTTCTCTTACTTTCGCTTTTACATCTGTAGGTGTTCCTCCAACAGTTGCTTTGTCTGCCACCCTTCTGTATAGACTTATGTTCTACTGGTTAAGAATTCCGTTAGGCGCGTTTGCAATGAAGTGGCTTAGCAATAATGAGCTTATATAAGTGAGATTTACAAACATTTGTGTATTTTTATTAGCAAATATCGTATCTGATTTAATACGAGTATGTTTTAAATAAAAAATAACAAAAAATAAATAAAAATATTAAGAAAAAATGCAAAAATGGCTACATTTGTAGGGAAAATGTACTAGTATCTAGTATGAACGTGACCTTTGAAGAGAAGGTCCCCTGACACAAAGGATGCTGCATGGCATACAACAAGTCTGATCTCGTTTCTAAGATCGCACAGAAGTCCAACCTGACCAAGGCACAGGCCGAAGCCGCCGTCAACGCATTCCAGGATGTGTTCGTTGAGGCTTTACAGTCCGGTGAAGGTTTGAAGCTTACTGGTCTGTTCTCCGCAGAACGCGTAAAGCGTGCTGAGCGCACTGGCCGCAACCCGCGTACCGGTGAAACAATCAAGATTCCAGCTTCTTACGGTGTACGTATTTCTGCTGGCTCCTTGTTGAAGAAGGCTGTCACTGCCTGAAATTAAGCGTTTTTCGTATTTATTACATTAAACAAATACTATTTGCGCAAAAACGAAGATGGGCACTCCAAAGCTGGGGTGCCCATCTTTTATAAATCTCCTCGTTCCATTTTTCGCAAACGCGGCTCTGCGCTATCTTTTGCTCCCGTAATGCGGTAAACGTCAAAAACGCCTTCAATTTTACGGATAGCAGCAAGTAGAGTTGCTAAGTGCTGAGGATCTGCCATTTCAAAGGTAAATTGACTTGTTGCAACACGGTCATCGCCTGTAGCAATAGTTCCGGAAAGAATATTTACTCCATGATCTGAAAGAACGCGAGTAACATCCGAAAGAAGATGTTGTCGATCCAATGCTTCAACTTGGACCTTAACCAAGAACAAGCCTTTATCGCTAGTCCATTGAACAGGAATAACGCGCTCTGATTGAGTTTTTTGCAAATCGAGCATGTTCTGGCAGTCAGTCCTATGCACAGACACACCTTGGTTTCGTGTTATAAAACCAATAATCATATCTCCTGGAACTGGCATGCAACATTTTGCAAGCTTTACCCAAACGTCTCCAACACCCTTAACTGATACTCCCAAAGCGCCGTTAGACTTATGGCTGCGCTCAACATGACGTAAAGGCAATGCTTCTTGTTCTACTTCTTCTGCAACTTCATCAGCGCCCGCATCTTTTACTAAACGCGAAATAACATTCTGTGTAGAAACTTGGCCTTCGCCAATAGCCGCATATAAAGACTCAACATTAGTAGGCAAATTCAATTCATCAGCAACGCCAATTAATGCCTGCTGCGTCATCAAAGTAGTTAAAGGCAAGTTACGTTTACGCATAGCGCGAGTTAGCTCATCCTTGCCCTCTTCAATCGCCTCAGAGCGGCGTTCCTTGCTAAACCATTGACGTATTTTATTTCGAGCACGAGGAGATTTTACAAAACTCAGCCAATCGCGTGATGGTCCAGCTGTATCCGACTTTGAAGTAAGTACCTCTACAGTGTCACCGTTTGAAAGCTTCGTATCAAGAGGAACTAAACGTCCATTTACACGAGCACCCATCATGCGATGACCAACTTCAGTATGCACAGAATATGCAAAATCAACAGGAGTTGCATCCTGCGGAAGCGCAACAATACTCCCCTTTGGAGTAAAAACATAAACTTCAGAAGCACCAAGATCTTGCTTTAATGAACCTAAGAATTCATCTGAATCTGGAGTCTCACTAGTCCAATCAGCAAGCTGTTGAATCCACTTAAGATTATCTGCTTCGCTAAGCTCTTTTTTGTCATCAATATTATTTTCGCGTTTTAAATCATCATTATCAGGCTTACTTAAAGCGCGACCAGCCTGACCATTAGCTTTGTACTTCCAATGCGCTGCGATACCAAATTCAGCACGCCTATGCATATCCCATGTGCGTATTTGAATCTCTACTGGCTTTCCACCAGGGCCTACAACTGTAGTATGCAAGCTTTGATACATATTCAACTTTGGAGTTGCAATGTAATCCTTAAAACGTCCTGGAACAGGGCTCCATCGAGCATGCACTGCACCTAATGCTGCATAACAGTCACGAATAGAATCGACTATTATTCTCACGCCAACTAAATCGTAAATATTAGCAAAATCATGACCTCGAACGATCATCTTTTGGTAAATAGAGAAATAATCTTTTGGTCGACCTTTTACCGATGCTTTAACATGTTGTTCTGCAAGATCTGCATTAATTTCTTCAAGAATTTGTCGTAAATAAACTTCGCGCTGACCTGCTCTACGAGCAACTAAAACAACAATTTCATTATAAATTTTTGGGTACAGTACTTTAAAACTCAGCTCTTCAAGTTCAGTTTTAATTGCATTCATGCCTAAACGGTTAGCAAGAGGTGCATATACGTCAAGAGTTTCTCTTGCTTTTTTATGTGAACTTGATGGCTTAACATACCTCCAAGTACGAGCATTGTGCAAACGATCCGCAAGCTTTACTACAAGCACTCGCACATCGCGGCTCATTGCAACAACCATCTTACGAATAGTTTCTGCTTGAGCACTTTCGCCATATTCCATGTTGGATATTTTTGTAACACCATCTACAAGACCTGCTACAGTATCGCCAAATTCAGCTCGACATTCTTCTAGCGTGTAATCTGTATCTTCTACAGTGTCGTGTAATAATCCTGAAGCAACAACAATTGGTCCCATTCCAAGATCTGCAAGAATTTGAGCTACAGCAAGAGGATGAATAATGTATGGCTCACCAGATTTGCGTCTTTGACCTGTATGCTGCTTTACAGCACGATCATAAGCTCTATGAAGAATGCTCATATCCTCATTAGGATGATGCCATTGGCACATGCTCAATATTGGCAATAATGGATTTCGAGAATCTTCGCTGATTTCACATCCGAGCCTATTGGATCCTTTTACATCCTCTTGAAGTTCACCCATTTGGCACCTCCTGGTACTTTTACTATCCTACCTGCAATTCGCTCAATACACTACAAAAACAAAAAATACATACAATAAATCCGACTCAGTTTTAAAAACCGGTCGGATATTTATAAAAAGATTATTGTACGCCAGTGGAGCCAAAACCTTTATCAGAGCGATCAGATTCAGGTAATTTAGATGCGGGAATAAATTGTGCTTCTACATAACGTTGTATAACCATTTGAGCGATACGATCACCTTTATGGAATTGCACTGTGTTCTCAGGATCTAAATTAATAAGAGGAACCTTAATTTCACCACGATACCCGGCATCAACTGTTCCAGGTGCATTTAGCACAGTCACACCCTGTTTTGCTGCTAAACCAGAACGAGGATGCACTAAAGCAACATAACCTGCAGGTAAAGCTATAGCAACTCCAGTAGGAACAAGCGCTCTCTGGAAAGGACGCAAGGTAAAATCTTGGGTAGTTCTTAAATCGGCACCTGCATCACCTGCATGCGCGTAGCAAAGCGGCTGTAATGTAGATGTTTCATCATCGAGATACTTAATTAATACCTCAACCTGTTCGGGGCCAGTATAGGTCTCGTCATATGCCATTTAAGCTGCGCACTCCTTGCAAATAGGCTGACCATCAGCATTAGTTTCAGCTAACTGGCTGCGATGCTTAACTAAGAAGCATTCAGAACAAATAAATTCATCGCCTTGCATAGGGATAACAGTTACGGATGCATCTTCGTTACTTAAATCAGCACCTGGCAACTCGTAGTCTTCAGCAATAGCATTTTCATCATCGTCAATATCGCTGCTTGAATTTTGAGAACCTTTACTCAAAGCTTCCAACGACTCTTCGTCCTCATCTTTGCTACGAGGAGAATCATAATCCTGTGCCATTATGGTCCTTTCGTTTTTAAAGCTACTTACGCGCATAGCATACACGAATGCTACCCCGTATATTACACATTTTTTATTTTAAATAAAATGGTAAAGAATGCAGTGTATGGACTAAAGTATATAAATAGTATTGTTAAAAGCGAAGAAAGTGGTGCATAATGCTTGAAAATCCGCCAAAAGAGGCGAGTTTCGACCATATTGACGCAGACGGTAATTTGATTTTCATTTGTGAAAACACGCCGTTACGTATTCAAGTGGACGACACGCTGGAACGCGCCATCGCTGGTTCACATAAAATTACGAGTAAAAACAGCGATGAACAGAACTCAGCAAACGCTGGCGCAAATTCTATGCAATCTAATGCAACATTGCCTATTTCGCAAATTCAGGCATTGATTCGCGCAGGAGTTGCACCTTCACATGTAGCACAAAGATATAACGTTAGTGAAGCACAAGTTAGGCGTTTTTCTGCAGGCGTTGAAACCGAAAAGCAGTATGCAATTGAGCAGTTCCTTCTAGTACCTGCTCCTAAACAAAGCAATATGCGCACTATTGCAGATTTAATTGAAAGAACGTTAGCTAAAGCACATATTGGCATGGAAACAGTGCAATGGAAAGCAACGCGCAGAGGATTAGAGCCATGGCGAATTACTGCTACTTTCAAAACTGCTAGTCGCACTATTAAAGCTGAGTGGACATGGAACATGCATGACAACTCTGTTACATGCGCGAACCCTTCGTCTAGATTATTGCTTGGTGAAGATGTTAATGCAGCGGATACTTCTAAACAGTCTCCATATGGTGGAGCTTATAGAGACACTGTAAGCATTAATTTCCCATTCAACACTGAAGAGCTTCCAGGAAATTCTATTCGTTCTGCCAGAATCGAACGAGCTGTTTCTCAATGGGAACTTAGAAACAGTGACAAACTTGCAGATGCACAAGCCCAATCTTCCTTCGAAAATCAGGACAATAATTCTGACATACAGCAAGTATTAGAAAAAGGCTATTCTAAGCGTTCTACTAAAACAAATACGCAATTTATTAAAGAAGATAATTCTCAGCAGCCTTCGCTAATACAACCGGATGCTGAATTTATTAATAGAAACGAAACGAATAGCAAAATCGTCAATGAGTCTAATGAAGCACAAAAATCATTGGCTGCAAAAGTTCAAAATGCTGAAAAAGCAGATATTGTTAGTACGAATTTGCAAAAAAATGCTGCTGAAAGTAATCAAAATTCTGCTAAAAATAATCAAGAAATTAATGCTAATGGTCAAGAAAAATCATCTTCTGAGCACAATAAACGTAAAGCTGGAAGAGCAGCAGTACCAAGCTGGGATGAAATATTATTTGGTGAAAGCTAAATAAGAAGTTTAAAAATAAATTTTTCGCTTATTGACAATATGTGTGACACTCTTAGTAAAATTTGAGTGTCACACATTTTATTTGCTAAGTTGTGATTTATAAAAACATTTTCAATACTAGAAGCAAAAACTCACTAATTACACTAAATCTATGAGGCACGGAATATCCATTTCCATGTGAGTCATTGATCCATGAACGCTAGGTAAACTCATAGCTTTATCAGATTGAATGCGAGAATCAACAATTGTGTAAGCTCCACAAGCTTGCACAATAATATCGCCAATAACAGCCTCTGCCCTGTTGTTTACTAAACCAAAAAGACCATCGCCAATAGCTTGTTTTTTACTACGTACAATTGCATTAGTTCCAAAATATTCACGCCAACGGTAAACAATATCTTCAGGATTTGCGTCACTGTTAGCATACAACATTACAGAACGAGGTTCACCGCCAACCATCGATACGCCTTTTATCAACTCATCATGCTTAGCAATATCAACTCGCTTATTGGGATCAGATTTAATCATCCCATGATCTGCAGTAATAACAATTAATGTTCCAGGAGCACAATTTGCTCGCAAAAGACGCAACTGCTCGTCAATTTGCTCAAAAACAGAAACCCACTGCTGAGAATCCCAACCATAATTATGACCGGTTTTATCAGCGTCACGTAAATACATATAAGTTAAACCTGGAGTTTTACTGCTATTAGCAGCCTTAAGAATGCGAGCTCTAGGAGTTCCAGCAGTAATATAATTTGCTCCACGAAAAGCAGCTTTGGTAAGAGGAGTATTTTCAAACTTTGGTAATCCCACGCTATCTGCACGGACTCCATTAGAAACTAAACTTTCAAATATAGTTGGCTCTTGCTGCAAAACTAGCGGATCAGGCGCATCATTAAATTGAATAAGCTGCGCAAGTTTACCAGTTTGAGAATTCTTTTGCGTGTAACCGGTCATACAAGTAAGACCCGGACATGTGCCTGTTCCAAAAGTAGCCATTGCAGCAACAGTTGTGCTTGGGACACACGTGCTAATTGGTCTTTGATTTATTGATTCTTTAAGCAAGGATCGTAAGTAAGGAGCGTGACCTTTGCGCATAAGAATATTCCAGTATCCTAAACCATCTATTAGCACTACAATTGCAGAATTAGATTTAGGAAAACCAAGGCTTTCTCGTAAAGCGTGTGGATCGTTATGAATAGCTGTTTTAACAGGAGCGTCTATTGCATCACTTAAAGCTGGAAGAACCGAAGATATATGTAACGCTCCACCAAGATTTTTTTCATTAAAATCATAAGAAAAATTTTCATTAACTGCGAAATTAGAAAAATCACCGTACTTAACATTTCCAACGAATTGTAAAAGATCATTTTCAGACGGTATTTCAGCACTCATACTTACTATTGAACCACTTATATTGCATTGGACAAAACGCGAATAACAAATATTTATATAAATAACTAGTCAAATTGCTGAAAAATTCAACAAAAACATGCTGTTTGTGCATATAAATTGGTAAGATTGATAGCCGTAATGTCATCCAAGGAGTTCTAAATATGCCCTCACGCCATCACTCAACACAGCAAGCTTTCGACCCAAGAAAAGTTAAAGAGCATATTGTTGAAACACCATTGAACGAAGAAATGAGCAAATCCTTCTTGGAATATGCTTATTCAGTTATTTATGCTCGAGCTTTACCGGACGCACGAGACGGAATGAAACCAGTGCAGCGACGCATTGTGTATCAAATGGGCAATATGAATTTGAGTCCCGATCATGCTTATATGAAATCAGCGCGCGTTGTTGGTGAAGTAATGGGTAAACTTCATCCTCACGGTGATTCTGCAATCTATGAGGCAATGGTTCGCTTAGCTCAACCATTTTCCCTACGCTTGCCACTTGTTGACGGACACGGTAATTTTGGCTCTCTTGACGACGGTCCAGCAGCTTCTCGATACACCGAAGCGCGTTTAGCTCCTGCATCACTAGGTATGAACGCGGATATCAACGAAGACACAGTTGATTTCGTACCAAATTACGACAATAAACTAAAAGAACCTACTGTGCTTCCTGCAGCTATTCCAAATCTTTTAGTAAATGGCGCTTCTGGAATTGCTGTAGGCATGGCAACTAATATGGCAACACATAATCTAGGAGAAGTAGTTGCTGCAGCAAAATATGTTATGAAACATCCTGACGCAACCCTAGATGATCTTATGAAACTAGTTCCAGGACCTGACTGGCCTAGCGGAGGAATTATCATTGGTCGAAGTGGCATTTGCGAAGCTTACGCAACAGGTCGCGGAGCATTCACTACAAGATCTACAACACATATAGAAAATATTACTGCTCGCAAAAAAGCTATTATTGTTACAGAACTTCCGTTTATGGTTGGACCAGAACGCGTTTTGGAAAGAATTTCTCAAGGAGTTAAATCAAGAAAATTAGACGGTATTTCAGGTGCTATTGATTTAACAGATCGGCATAACGGAACTCGTATTGTTATTGAGATTAAGACAGGCTTTGATCCTAACGCTGTGCTTGCTCAACTTTTTAAGCACACTCCTTTGCAAGAGAGCTTTACTATTAACAATGTTGCACTTGTTGACGGCAGACCTCACACAATGGGCTTGAGAGAGCTATTAGACGTTTGGATTTCTCACCGCAGAACAGTAGTACGCAGACGCAGTGAATTTAGGCGCAAAAAAGCTCAAGAACGCTTACATTTGGTTGACGGCTTACTTCTTGCACTTCTTGATATTGATGAAGTAATTCAGGTTATTCGTTCATCTGAAGATGCAGATAGTGCAAAAACTAAGTTAATTAAAGTATTCGATCTTGATGAAATTCAAGCACAGTATATTCTTGACTTACGTCTTCGCAGACTTACTAAAATGAGCCGAATAGAGCTCGAAGCTGAACGCGACGATTTGCTCAAAAAAATTGAAGAGCTAAATCAAATATTAAGTTCTGAAGCGAAACTCGACAACGTCGTAATAGCAGATATGGATTCTGCAGTTAAACAATGGGATACTCCACGCAGAACAATTTTGCTTGACGAAAATGAAGATGGTAGTTTTACTCCAGTAGCCTCCAGCATAAATAAAAACAGTGAGGATATTGCGATTAAAGCTGTGCAATCAGCAAATAAAATTACTTCAACTCAAGCAGATTTGGCTGCAGCAGCTAATGCAGCTCGTAAAACTGGAGAAGTTGACGCATCTTCTGTTGCAATGCAATTAAGTGACGAGCCTTGTGCAGTAGCGTTAAGTACTTCAGGGTTAATTGCCAGAACAAGCATTGCAGTGTTAGAACATTGGAATTCACACAATAACAACGTATTTAACACTCCTTGTAAAACAATGTTTGAAACAACAACGCGTTCAACTTGTGCTCTTGTTACTTCATCTGGTCGACTAGTTCTAGCTCATGTTGCAGATTTGCCACAACTTAACTATGAAGAAGGAAAACCTGCGCTGCTCAGCCATGGAGTAAAAGCACAAGAATTGCTAACTTCCACACAAAGCACGGATCCAGTAAGAGGAGAACGCGTAGTTTCAGCAATAGCATTTGATGCCTCACAAAACGCTACTCCACTTGCAATCGGCACACGAAACGGTGTAGTTAAAAGATGGAATTTTGAAGCTCCAACTACCATGGATTCATGGAGCATAATTGACTTAAAAGACGACGACACCGTTATTGCTGCAGCCCCAGCGGAAGACAACGACAGACTTGTGTTCATTAGTAGTGATTCTTCATTACTTACTTTTGACGCTAAACAAGTTAGGCCACAAGGACGTACAGCAGGCGGAATGGCAGGTATTCGTTTAGCAGAAGGCGCTAAAGTTGCAACCTTCGCAGTAGTGCCAGAAAAATCAATAGAGTGGCATTACGAAGAAGGCGAAAATGGTTTATTCTCCGCTTCTGGAACAGTAGTGTTCACCGTTGCTGGAGACAGTGAAGCTCTTCCTGGAACCGAAAACGGTTCTGCAAAGATTACTCCATTTGACATGTACCCAACAAAAGGTCGCGCAACTGGTGGCGTGCGCTCGCAAAGATTCCTTAAAGGTCAAGATACGTTGATACACGCGTACGTTGGATACTATCCATTGCAAGCCGTTACAGAAGGCGGAAGCAATGTTGAGCTACCTAAACCAGATATGCGTAGGGATGCTTCTGGAACTGAGCTTGTTTCCCCAATTGCACATATTGGATAGCATTACGAACAATTTCTAGAAAATTATTAGTGATTAGTCACCAATAAGAAAATAGATAATATAAAACTAAAGCTATTAAAAATTAGGTAAATTTTTTAAAGAGAAAGGGAAAATATGTCATTTTGCACTCATTGCGGCAGTAGCATGGTAGACGATGCAAAGTTTTGCGAACAATGTGGTACGCCTAACGAAAATTACGAAGATAAAACTAAAGAACAAGAAATAAATCAAGTAGAGCAACAAACACATGCACAAGAGTTGCAAAAAGAACCTAATAAAGGTAATAAAAATCATAAGAAAAAAGGTGCATTCATATCAATTATTTGCGCAATAATCGTTCTAGCTATAATTGCAGCCATTGGAACAATTTATTACATGACGAGAGTACAGACAAATTCAGGTATGGCTACAGTGCCAGTAATTAAAGATACAAATGCTCAAGCTGCTGCAACGAATTTACGCTCAAAAGGTTTTAAAGTACAAATTGTTAGGGAACTTAATAAACGCAAAAAAGGTTCCTTCATTTCATTAAAAGGCATTAAACCAGGTAGTAAAGTTAATCATTCCACAAAAATAACAGTTGTGGAATCTCTTGGTCCAGGTATGCCAAAAAACGTTATTGGGAAAACTGTAGACGAAATTACTGACGAAGTAAAAGCAATGGGCTTAAAAGTAGAAGTTCATAAAGTTCCTGCAACAGTAAAGCCTGGAACCATTATTTCAACTTATCCTATGCCCGGAGAAGCTTTTAATGCAGCTTACGAAGGTGACAATATGCATATTGCTATTGCCAGTAAATGCAACAAAAAAGTAGTACCTGCAGACTTGTTAGGAAAAGATATAGACAGCGCAAAACAAATACTGGAAAAAGTTGGAATAACGAAATACGAATTAAAACCACGATTTTCTTCTCGTAATTATATTGATAAAATTGTGGGCTCCTACCCTGCATTGGGTGAAGAAAATTTGAAAGAAGTAAAAAAGGTTACTCTATACTACGGTGTTGATGCAAGTGAAACAAAAGAAGTACTAACTAAAAAAGAGCATCTGGACGGAATAAATAATGCTGATGTCCGCGTAACAAAAGGCCTTTCTCCAATTGCAGGAGTTTGGTGTAATAAAGGCGGCGAATGCTTATACTTCAATGAAATGCCATCGTTTGTTGAAGGTGAATCTACAGTTGTGTTAGGGACACGCGTTGGCGATCTCATGAATGATGGAGCTAAGCCTATTATGATAAGTGATGAAAATTATCTTAGTATGAATAACTACTCGCAAGATATATCAGCACCTATTCTGTACGATAAAAAATTACCTACGTATGACATGATGAAAAATCATTTGCTTTCTGGCGATACTGGTGCAGTAGAATTCTACAAAGGGTTAGATTTGCCATCTTGCGGAAACGATATCTTCTCCCCATCACCAGGTGTAAGAGTTTGTGAGCATGGTAAAGATATAAACGCAGAAAACAGCCCTGAAAAATTTGATGATCAAGGAATGTATAAAGGTTCTAACAAAGATGCTAATACAGGATTAACCTACAAAATGCATGATTTCTTTGTGCTAGTTCCTGTAAATACAAAATTTGATGAACTTGAGAAAAGCGGATACTTTAAAGGCAAAGGCAAAAATAAGCCTGATTTTAGCCGACCATTCATTATGCGAAGGGATCCAAAGCTGTACGATAAAACACAAGTAGCTATTCCTGATGGAGTTACTGGACCCGATTATCCAACTAGCCCGTTTGTGCCAACGAAAAAGAACAAGCCAGTGCCTTTCGCGCCAGCTCCAGACGACGACAATGTTTATTACAAGATTGAAGAACCTTTAAATTGGTTAAGGTTCGATATTATAAAAACCTTGTAGTTAAAATTTGACGTTGTAAAGCAAATAATATTAGCACTTAAAAAACGCTTAATCATTTGCTTATCAATAAATTAAGCCCTTCTAGTTGTAGTATTTCAACTTTTTAAGGGCTTAATTTTATTATAAGAGATTATTATGCATAAACGCGCATCAGACGCACATGCATAAAAGTCATTACAGCGAGAAGAATAAGCAAATAAGCTGGAAGCAGCATCATGGAAACATTCTGTGCAACTATTCCAAAAATCGCAGGTATTACCATAGAGCCGATGTATGCGCTTGCCATTTGCATGCCAACAATTGCTTGAGACTTATCAGCACCAAAATAATGCGGAGTTGAATGAATGATGCATGGATAAACAGGAGCGCAACCAAGTCCAATAATAATGAATCCTGTAACAAGCTCAATATGATTCGGCAAAGGCAGCAGCAACACCAGAATGCCCATAAGCATTACGCACTGCCCAATACGAATCATGGTTGCATCGTTAAAACGCATAGTAAGAAATCCGCTTACAAAACGACCAACCGTAATACCAACATAGAACAGGCTTGCCCAACCAGCTGCAACAATGCGGCTAACTCCTCCATGCAAAACCATGTAACTACTAGCCCACAAGCCTGCAGTTTGTTCCAACGCACAATAGCAAAAGAACATAATAAGTATATTTTTAGCTCCTGGAATGCGCAAAATTCCCGCATAAGATACCTTTTCAAAAGATTTTGTTTTTGACTCAACGATCTTATTCAATTCATTCTTTTTATTGTTTTTCCACAACGGCAAACTCATGAGCAGCACAAGTGTTAAAGCAATCTGCATAACGGCAATATACTGGTATCCAGCAGTCCATCTTTGACCGTGCGAAAGCGCAAAACCCATAACATAAGGACCTGCAGAAGCACCAATTCCCCACATGCAGTGAAGCCAGCTCATATGCCAACTCTCATAGTGTACTGCAACGTAGTTATTAAGAGCCGCATCCACTCCTCCAGCACCTAAACCGTAGGGTATAGCTAGAAAAATAAGCACAAGATAATTCGGAGCAAAAGAAAAACCTAGTAACGCTAAAGCTGTTAGAGCAACTGAAATAAGCGTAACTTTCCCAGGGCCAAATTTGCACGTAAGTTTGTTCGAAAGTAATGCAGAGATAATTGTTCCTGCAGAAATAACCATTGATATTCCGCCAGCCCAAGAAATTTGCGCACCAATATCGTGACTCATAGTAGGCCATGCAGCTCCAAGAAGAGCATCCGGCAAACCCAAACTGATGAAAGCAAGATAAATAACAGCAAGAAGAAGGTTAATCATAAAAATTCCCAAACATTAGTACTTCATATTTCTAACGCAAACACGCCTTCATAAAGCAATATAAAGGAATATAAATATACAAGGCGACATAAAGCAACGCAAACAACATGCCGACATCAGGTATCGATTTTGGAACGATCAAAGTCATCAGCGTTATCAACAATAAACTGCTTGCGCGGAGGAACATCATCACCCATCAGCAAATCGAATACTTCGCTCGCTTGCTGAGCATCTTCCATACGAATCCTTCGAAGCATACGGGTTCTAGGGTCCATAGTAGTGTCTGCAAGCTGATCCGCATCCATCTCGCCCAAGCCCTTATAGCGCTGAATATCGCTGTTAAAATCAATGCCCTTAGCTTGCAAATCATCAAGCTTTCCAGCCAATTCGTCGTCTGAGTAAGTATAAATATACTCACCCTTTCGCTTTCCAGCGAGCGCAATTCTGTGGAGAGGCGGCACTGCAGCATAAACATGACCGTGCTCAATAAGCGGACGCATATAACGATAGAACAGCGTCAGCAGCAAAATACGAATGTGCGCGCCGTCAACATCAGCATCAGTCATCATAACAATCTTGTTATAACGCGCTTGCGAAATATCAAAACTTGCGCCCGATCCTGCTCCAACAACCTGAATAATTGCAGCACACTCTTTGTTTGAAAGCATTTGTGCAAGACTTGCCTTTTGCACGTTCAAAATCTTACCGCGAATTGGAAGAAGCGCTTGGAAAGCAGAGTTTCTAGCAGCTTTTGCAGTGCCAAGTGCAGAATCACCCTCGACGATGAAAAGTTCTGCAACATCGTCGTTTCCAGGTTGGCAATCAGAAAGTTTTGGTGGCATTGAAGCAGACTCAAGCGCATTCTTTCTGCGCGTAACTTCCTTAGTTTTACGCGCCTGAATACGCGCATGCATTTCGGAAACGATTTTTTCCAAAACCCTAGCAGACTGCTCTTTGAATCCTCGCTTAGATCCAGTAATCATTTCGCCAAATTGAGCATCAGTCATTTTAGTAACGATTGGCTTAACTTGTGCGGTTCCAAGAACATCCTTAGTTTGACCTTGGAATTGAGGCTCAGCAATGCGAACAGTTATGACTGCTACCAATCCTGCTGTAATGTCGTCTCGCTCAATTTTCGTATTCGAATCTTTAAGATTTACTTTTAGTTTGCGTGCGTTGTCTTCAACAGCTTTACGAATTTGCTTAGTCAATCCTTGCAAGAATCCGTCAACGTGCATACCTCCGCCAGGAGTTTCAACAACGTTTACGAAACTAATAATCGTTGAATCGTAGCCGTTTACCCAACGCATTGCAATGTCAACGCCGCACTTACGCGTTACTTGTTGAGCATGTAAATCTCCTGCAGAATCAACAGCTTGCGTTTCTTCTACATATGTATCTTCGCCAGAAATACGCCAAATATCCGATACTGCTTCACCTTTTGAAAGAAAATCAACGAAATCTTTGACGCCACCATTATGCAAAAATTCAACTACTCGAGGATGATGCTTATTTTGCATTGAGTTAGCAGACTCAGCATTTGCAACAGATTGTGCAACTGATTCTTCAGATTCAGCATCTTCATTCGCGATATTTTCAGTCTCATCTTCAGAATCATCTTCATCTTCTAATGTTGTTTCAGATTCTAATTCTTCAAATTCAGGCACAGAGTCATCGCTATTATCAGACTGGTTTTCAAGAAGATTATCTTCTGCAGCATTATCTTCTACAACATTGTCTTCTGGAGAATCAATTTCTTCAATATTTGCAGATTCACCTTCAGGCACATGCTCGTCAATAACAGTAATTTTTAAGCCTGGAACCAGGAAACTTGTTTGACGCACGCGAGCAATAAGCTGCTCATAGCTGAAATGCGCAGTTGAGTTAAAAATTTCTGGATCCGCCCAGTAGCGTACACGAGTTCCAGTAGTTTTTGGCGAAACAGTGCCAATAATTTCAAGCTCAGTAGGCTTATTTTTTCGCGTGCGCTTAAACGGAGAAGCAGGAGATGGATGCTCTGGATCTGCATCACTATAAACTCCAGGATGTCCCTGATGGAACGCCATATGATGCGTTTTACCGTCTCTATCAACTTCGACATCCAAACGCAAACTTAAAGCGTTTACAACAGAAGAGCCAACGCCATGTAAACCGCCTGCAGCATTATAAGAAGCGTTGCCAAACTTTGCTCCAGCGTGAAGCTTAGTTAAAACAACTTCAACACCTGTAAGTTTTGTTTTAGGCTCAACGTCTACTGGAATACCACGACCGTTATCTGCAACTTCAATAGATCCATCGTCGTGAAGAGTAACAATAATATGATCGCAAGCTCCAGCTAAAGCTTCGTCAACTGCGTTGTCAATAATCTCCCAAAGGCAATGCATTAAACCTTGACTGTCTGTAGTGCCAATATACATGCCCGGACGCTTACGAACTGCGTCTAAGCCTTCAAGCACAGTCAAGCTATCAGCATCATATTGCTCTTTATGAGAGACCACTTCTACCCCTTGCACTTATTAAACGTACAACCGATTATTTTAAGCAATAAGTGTCGTACTATCGCAAAAGCAACAATACGACACTTTGTAATATAACTTCACACAATCACTGATCTAAGAAGTCACGCAAAGTCTGCGATCTAGAAGGATGACGCAGCTTAGACATTGTTTTAGACTCAATTTGACGAATACGTTCACGAGTAACACCATAAACGCGACCAATATCGTCTAAAGTCTTTGGTTGACCATCTTCCAAGCCATAGCGCATCTTAATAACTCCAGCCTCTCTAGGGGCCAAAGTTTCCAAAACTTGCCTAAACTGTTCTTGAAGAAGCGAGAATGCAACAGCATCAGACGGTGCGATTGCGTCAGTATCTTCAATCAAATCGCCAAACTCAGAATCGCCATCCTCACCCAAAGGAGTGTGCAAAGAAATCGGTTCACGACCGTACTTTTGTACTTCCTGAACCTTTTCTACTGGCATATCCAGTTCGCGAGCAAGCTCATCTGGTGTAGGTTCACGACCTAAATCTTGAAGCATTTGACGCTGAACCCTAGAAAGCTTATTAATAACTTCAACCATATGCACTGGAACTCGAATAGTACGAGCCTGATCTGCCATAGCACGAGTAATAGCCTGGCGAATCCACCAAGTTGCGTAAGTTGAGAACTTAAAGCCCTTCTTCCAGTCAAACTTTTCAACTGCACGAATCAAACCAAGGTTACCTTCCTGAATCAAATCAAGGAAAAGCATGCCTCTACCCGTATAACGCTTAGCAAGAGAAACAACAAGACGCAAGTTTGCTTCAAGAAGATGATCTTTAGCTTTCTTACCATCTGCTGCAGCCCACTTAAGCTCACGCTTACGCTTAAACTCCATTTGATCAATTTGAGTATCAAGCAAATGCTGAGCATACAATCCAGCTTCAATACGCTCTGACAAATCAACTTCTTGCTCAGCGTTAAGCAAGCTCACGCGACCTATCTGCTTTAAATAATCCTTAACAGGATCTGCAGTAGCGCCTGTAGCAATTACACGACGCTTAGGATTACCAGACGGAGTTAGATTATCATCATCGTCATCGTCTCGTACAACAAATGCGCCTTTTGCTTGTGGCACTTGCGGAGCATCATGCTTAATTTCGTCGTGATCATCAATTTCATCAAGATCTTCAGACTCTTCATCATCAAGATCATCTGCAACGTCAATATCGCTTAAATCGTCAACATCAGATATATCTTCTGGCTGGATATCGTCTAAATCATCAAGATTCAAATGTTCATCATCAACATCAAGATGTGGATCGTCATCTAAAGGATCGTCAATAGATAATTGATCTTGAGATTCAATATCTACGCTATCCTCAGTTTCGTCATGTTTAGCATCAGACGATACTGATTCAGTATCAATCTTGTTGTCTTCAGTTTTCTTTGAGCGAGAACTGCGTGTCTTGCTATCAGCTGACGAAGTTCGAGTACTGGTTTTACGCGCAGCGCTAGCCTTGCGAGTTTTTACAGGCTTAGTATCATCTTGCATTTCGTCGCTGTCGACCGTTGATCCAACTTCACTCGTCAAACTGTTCCTCCTGTATTATCCCCTTGTAACGCATATAGGCATAGTTCATGCAAGGGCAAGTTTTACCTTAAGTAGTAAACCATTTAAGCAAGACGATTATTCCCCAACTAATTTTTTGCGGCGTGGCGAATTATTCAATCCATGCTGGCTCAAGACCATTTTCGAATGCTCCACACACTATTTTTGCCATAGAACAATCAGGATCAATGCGCAATGCACAATCACAATAATACTTTATTTCTCCTAGCCTAAACCACCAGCTGATATAAGCTAATAAAGCGTAAACTTGCACAGATAATTTTGGAATGCTTTTAGTAATAATAGCCATAGATTTTAAAATTTTGCCCGCGAAAATAGCTCTCTTTATATTAGGCTTATTATTTGTTTGAGCGAATTTTGCTTCTAAACAATGCCGCAAATTACGAGATACTTCAGGAGTGTGAGGACACCAAGCAAATTCCGACAAAGTTTTTTCGTCATACCATTCTTGATTTTCATCCAAAATAGAAATAAGCATTGCATCACGAACATTAATATTATGCAACATTGCTATTGGCAGGTTTACTAGATCATATCCAAACATTTTTTCATCGTAAGCAAACATATTGTACCATCGCATAAGTGCTCTGCTTGCACTATCTCTAATAGCGTATTGCTTGCCATTTCGATCAACATTTTCTATAAAAGCTTCCGAAACTGCCGGAACCCAATATTCTAATCCTTTAATCCATTGCGCACTATCACTACAGTTGTTATAAATATATTCCTTAGAGAAAGTCATAAAAAAGCTGCACTCTTTGGAAGGATATATATTCCCATTAATATCTGAAATTTCTCTTCCAGCAAAACTTTCAAAATCTTCTGAACCTGCAAAATCTAAACAACCATTAAAAGAATTAGCGCTTTCACCATAAATTTGCATAAGACTTTGCATATCAAAGTCATCCATACAATTATGCGATATCTTTGTTTTCAAATCATCCTCTACAATTTCCATGCATACTCCCCCTCATTTTTTACATGATTTTTTATTTTGATAATCAAACTATGCAATAGCATTTTTTGATATATTGAAGTTTCTCAAGACATAAGTCAGCATTCAATAAAAAACTATTTCCGCGGTGAAAAGCTTATTAAACCATAATAATAACTGCGTTTTGTAATGTTCAGCCCTGTGGATAACTTTCATAATATGAGCACATTTATAGGCAACAATTACAGTCTTAACGATATTGAATCTAGAATTACTTTTTTAATTTCTCAGCAATTTAATACGGGACTAGAAGATAATCTTTCATCCACATGTGCGCAAACACTACAGCAAGTAATAAAGCAAGCTATTGTTTCAAGCGAAGGCGGAAAACGTCTTAGAGCTCTTCTTACGATTTCAGCATTTTACGCTGCATCAAAAGAAACCAATATTCAAAAAATCCATGAACAGTCTGTATTTGACATAGCTTGTGCTCTAGAAGTATTTCAAACAGCTGCATTAATTCATGATGATATTATTGACGAATCTTATTTGAGACGTGGAAAGCCTAGTGCGTATTGTGCATTAAGTAAAGCTTGCAATAATAAGCATATTGGCACAGGCTTAGGTTTAATGCTGGGAGATCTACTTGCCACAGAAAGTTTCGATATTGCAAGAAATTGCGCGAAGAATTTTACTTATGGCGAGGAATTGTTAGCAGCATTTGCGTCTATGCAAAGAAATGTTGGTATTGGTCAAGTATTGGATTTGTCTATAGAAATGATGCAACTAGATAATCCAATACAACTTGCGGAATCATCTTTGAATGTTTTTAGATGGAAAACAGCCAGTTACACTACTGTTGCTCCATTAACTCTCGGCTTTCTTGCAGCAAATATGCAACCAACTGAAGCATACAATCTTGCTAATTCTATTGGCAATTCGTTAGGCATTGCTTTCCAGATTGCTGATGATTTGCTTGATATTGTTTCAGATAGCAAGATTACAGGTAAGCCTATTGGCGGTGATATTAGAGAAGGTAAGCGTGCAGTTCTTCTTGCAGATGCTTTGCAATACGGAAACGATAACGAAAGAGAAATACTATTAAAAGCTTATACGAGTAGTACTAGGAGTGAAGATGATGTAAATAAAATAATACAGATTTACCATACTTCTGGTGCTATTGAAAAATCAAAAAAGCGAATTGAGAATCTATGGAATGATTCACAACAAGCAATCGAATCAAGTACATTGAGCGATAGTGGAAAAACTATTTTGCATGAAATTAGCAAACGATTTATACCAGAAGCATGGCGTAATGTACAATAATATTTAGTAAATAACGCTCGAAATTAGCCTTCTTTACTATCTTGCTTGTACACTCGTAAGTAGCAAAAATGGTTTTACGCGTATAAGGATTGTGACAATGGATGAAGCTACGCAGGCGCAGCCAGGTATGCGCATTGAAAATCGCTATCGCATTGTGCGCAAAATAGCTCAGGGTGGCATGGCTACTGTGTATCAAGCAGAAGATGAACGCCTTGATAGACCTGTAGCAATTAAAATCATGCACACTCAACTTGCTCAAGGAGTGCATCGCCAGCAATTTATTGCTAGATTCCGCAGAGAAGCAACCTCTGCTGCAGCAATTGCCAATCCACATATTGTACAAGTTTATGATACGGGCGAATATGATGGGCTTGATTATCTTGTGATGGAATATGTTCATGGCGTTAATTTGCGTTATGAAATGAATATGCAAGGCACATTCAGTGTGCGAGATACGCTGCGTTTACTTGCAGAAACTTTGGATGGTCTCGCTTCTGCACATAATGCTGGAGTTGTGCATAGAGATATTAAGCCGGAAAATATTTTAATTAACGATCGAGGTCATGTTCAGATTACTGATTTCGGTTTAGCTAGAGCAATTTCGCAAGCAACATTATCTTCTACAGGATTGCTTCTTGGCACAGCAGCTTATCTTGCTCCTGAACTTATTGAGCATAATCTTGCAACTCCTCAAGGTGATTTGTATTCAGCGGGCATGATGGCTTGGGAAATGCTTGCAGGAAGAGTGCCTTTTACTGCAGATAATCCTGTTACGCTTGTTTTCAAGCATGTGCATGAAAACACTCCTTCAATTGCTACAGCTTGCCCTGGAATTAGCGAAAAAGTTGCACAATTCATAGCAAACCTCACTGCTCGCGACATGAACGAACGACCTAAAGATGCAAGTGAAGCATTAGCAAAATTACGTGCACTTTCTACACAATTAAACCCTGAAGATTGGCAATACAAAGCAGAAGAACCACAAGAGTTTTCAGAAGAAACAGACTTTTCTCCTATTAATAATTTGCGTGTTCCCCCTGAAGCAAATTATTCGGACAAATTGAATCCTAATAATGACTCAGATGCTACACGAGCGATAAATACTTCAGGCTCTAATTTTTCTGCTAATTCCAACTCTTTATTGCAAAATGCTACAGACGAAACTGTTGCAATACCTAGAGATAATTCTGTAGGTGAACTCGATTCACGCACAAATAATGATCTACATAATCCTGAAGTCAATAATGTAGCAATAGACAATTCACTAGCGAAGTCCAACAGTGCTTTCGATGCGAATAATCTTCAAAAAACACAAGCTATGCAATGGCATGCTACTAATGCAGAAGATGTGTCATACAATTCGCAAGATAATCCTTTAGAAGAATTTGACGATAGCAATATGCCAACAATTGCTATTAGCTCTCGCAATTTTAACAACAACTTAAATGCAACAAAACCATTGGGCCTGTCATATACAGAAAAGGACTTAGGAAACAAGTCTAACCGCTCTTCTAAAAAGCGTGTTTTCATTATTGCAGGTTTAAGTACAGCTGGAGTATTAGCAATTGCTGCTATTGGTGGTTTTTGGTATTTCTTAGGTCCTGGCAGTTATTGGACGCTACCTAAGCCTGACGACCTTCAATGCAACAATTATGCATCTTGCAAAATAACTGATGTCAATTGGCAACGATATGAGCACACGCTTAAAGTTGCTGGAATTCCTTACACAGTTTCAAAAGATTATAGTGACGATGTGCCAGAAGGAAAAGTAGTTTCAACAAATCCTGATGTTGTCGGAAGCCATATTCAAAAGCACAATAATAGTGCTCTTAATGTTGTAATTTCGCGTGGAATTCGTAAGGCTACAATCCCGGACGATATTACAGATCCAAAGACTTACAATGGCAAAAATCCTTTGAAAACATTGCGTAAAGCAGGCTTTACTAACATTATTCACGATAAGTCAGGAGATACGTATTCTATAGATATACCAGCTGGCAGCTTAATTGATATTAACCCTAAACCTGGCACGCGCATGAACCATAACGAAGAAGTAAGTATTTTACTTTCTAAGGGACCTAAGCCTGTACAAATGCCAGATATAGTTGGGAAAACAAAGAATGAAGCTGACTTAGCTTTGACTGACGCTAAGCTGGATATAAAGTACGAAGAAGAAAATAGCGATACTGTAGCAAAGGGTAAGATTATCCGCGCTTCTGTTGAAGCTGGTTCTGACTTACATTGGGGCGATAGCGTTAAAGTTGTTGTTTCAAAAGGTCCAAAAACTGTTACATTGCCAAACGTTTGCGGAAAGAGCAGTGATGAAGCTAGAAGGATTATTGAAAGTCTAGGGCTTAAAGTTCGTGTTTCTGCTCCACTTGGTGATTTAATGCACGTAGTGCGCTTCCAATCCCCTGGAGCTGGAAGCGAAGTGCCATTGAAGGATTCTAATGGAAATCCTTCTATTATTACTCTTACAGTAATATAAGCGTGTCTTAAGTATTATAAAAGCGGCGGAAGCTCAATAACTTTCGCCGCTTACATATTTGAACATAAATAAAATTTAAATATATAATAATGTTAATCTAATAGCATGAGAATCAGCATTATATTTTACTTATTTTCGTTACTTTCTTCACGTTTTTGACGCATACGTTCTTTTACGGTTTGAGCATATTCATCAACGTATTCTTGACCACTCATTTGCTGAATAGACTTAGTTACTTTATCTGTAATTTCGCGTAAACGCTCGTGAGTGATCTCACTTTCGTCACGAACACGCTCTACTTGAATAGGCTCGCCATAAATCGCCTTAGTCTTGCCTTTTGCTGGAATAACTTGACCATGCACTTGTAATTCTCTAGTTCCAATAATTGCAACAGGTATAATCGGGCAACCTGTTTCAAGAGCAAGACGTGCAGCACCAGTATGACCACGATATAAACGACCGTCTGGGCTTCTTGTGCCTTCAATATGAATGCCAAAAAGCTGACCTTTTTCTAATATTTCACAAGCATGATTCAAAGCGCCAAGAGATTTTGCGCCTCCAGAACGATCTACAGGGAAAACGCCCACAGAAGTAAACCACCACTTCTTAAAACGACCCTTTAAACCTTTGCCTTCAAAATATTCTGCTTTACCCATAAAGTGGATCATACGAGGACAAGTCAATGGCAGAAGCGCGTCATCAATAACAGCAAGATGATTTGCAGCAATAATAGCTCCACCTTTTTTAGGTACATTTTTAATACCTTGCGCTGATGGATGAATCCTCATGCGGGCAATACCCCCAAGTCCCTTCACGAAGAACCAGTACAACATACCATATCCTTTCTTGCAAGTCCAATTTCGAACATTTTAAGCATAGAATCAGGAAGACTTGCTACAGTATAGTTCATGACTTCTTCTAAGAATACCAACGACCCTCGCCGGGATGACGAGTTAACGTCAGAATCGTTAAAGAATAATCAAAAACAAAACAACGGAGATTTTGATGACGAATGGTCATCTTTTGTTGCAGAACATTCTGATGACATGAACGATATTGCTAATTCACGTAGCGCAAAAAGTTTTGAAAAGCACGCTCAGAAAGAAGAAAAAAAGAAAGAGCGCAACACTATAGCAAGCGACAATAATTCTAAAAATCAAAAAAGTGTAATAAAAAATAAATTTAACTTAAAAAATCTAAGTAGCCATAAATCTTATATTATTCCTACTAGAATGCAAGATTCTCACACGATTATAACTGCTAAAGGTCCTCGTGATAATACCCGCACAAGTTGGCTCGATTTAGATAAGACTATGGAAGACTATGGCGATGATTTTGTGCCTCCAAATCCACAATTTTATAACGTATCTTTAGTTAATGTAGTTTTGTGGATTCTATTTGTTATAGGTATCTTCGGTGTTATTGTAAGTGCTTTTATTCCTACTATAGCGAACATTGTTGGTATTATATGCGGCTTATTAATGCTACTTAGTGGAGCAGGATTACTTATGAATCGCAAAAAACCTGATCCGTATAAAGAAGATTACAGCGATTATGGAGATGGTGCTCGAGTATAGCTAATAATCAATCGAATATAATAAAAGGCGGCATGATTTTGATCACACCGCCTTTTATTTATATTTTACTTTAGTAAGCTTTCAAGTCACTCAGCTTCATTTTCAGCTTCGTTTTGACCATGGCAAAGCTTGTACTTACGACCAGAACCACATGGGCATTCGTCATTCTTATTTGTTCCTGGGAATGTACGTCCATCAGACCATGGAGTCTTCCATTCTTCATTCTTTGGTCGCATGGTTAATGGAACATCGCCTTCAGCATGGCTCAAAGGTGCAGGACCAACAATACCAGCAGCTTGATCTTCAGCATCTACCTCAGACGAAGCTTGCGCAACATCTTCATCAAGCTCATCGTCAGAAGAAATATCTTCAGTAGAAGCAATCTGATTGACATCAATGTGGAATAGAAGCTGAATGCTTTCTTCCTTAATTGCCTCAATCATCGAATTGTACATCTGGTAGCCTTCACGCTGATATTCAACGAGCGGATCACGCTGACCCATACCACGCAGACCAATACCATCCTTCAAATAATCCATCTCATAAAGATGTTCACGCCACTTGCGATCGAGAACAGAAAGAACAACGCGACGTTCAATTTGACGAAGTGGATCAGCACCGAGACGATCTTCGACGAGAGAGTAAACCTTTACTACACTGTCGACGATCAAATCACGCAAAGCAGAAACAGCTTTTTCGCCCTTGAGATTGATAATAGTTTCACGTACCTGATCCCAATCAAGAAGTACAGGCATTACAGAGTTAAGAGCATCTTTTAAGCCGTCCAAATCCCAATTCTTTGGCTTATCAGAACCGTTCATTGCGCCACGCACATAGCTTTCTACGGTGTCACTGATGAACTTCAAGATGTCCTCGTGAATATCTTCACCCTTAAGAACCATCTGACGCTCTGCATAAATCACAGTACGCTGCTTATTCATAACATCGTCATACTTCAAAACGTTCTTACGCATTTCAAAGTTACGAGCTTCAACAGTCTTCTGTGCGGTGCGTACACCGTTAGAAACGTACTTAGACTCAATTGGTTCGCCTTCTGGCAATCCCTTAGCCATAACACGAGCAACAAGCTGAGTGTTGAACAGGCGCATCAAATCATCTTCCAAGCTCAAGTAGAAGCGAGATTCGCCAGGATCGCCCTGACGACCAGATCGACCTCGAAGCTGGTTATCAATACGACGAGATTCGTGACGCTCAGTGCCAAGAACATACAAGCCACCAAGCTTCTTAACTTCTTCATGCTCGTCTTTAACTTGCTCTTTAACTTCAGCTAAAACGCCTGGCCAACGCTTCTCATATTCTTCAGGAGTATCGTCTGGAGAATAACCATCAGCCTTCAACTTTGCATCAGCCAAGAATTCAACATTGCCACCAAGCATAATATCAGTACCACGACCTGCCATGTTAGTAGCAACAGTTACAGCACCCTTACGACCAGCAACAGCAACAACAGCAGCTTCCTTAGCATTCTGCTTAGCATTCAAAACCTGGTGAGGAATGCGAGCAACGTCAAGGAGTGAAGAAAGAATCTCAGAAGATTCAACAGAAGCTGTACCAAGCAACACAGGCTGTCCTTTAGCATGGCGTTCAGCAACATCGCGCACGATAGCAGTAAGCTTTTCTTTCTTTGTGCGGAAGATCAAATCGTCCTTATCTTTACGAATTACTGGACGATTGGAAGGAATTGGAAGAACACCAAGCTTGTAAGTTCCCATGAACTCTGCAGCTTCAGTCTCAGCAGTACCAGTCATACCAGCAAGCTTGTCGTACATGCGGAAATAGTTTTGCAAAGTAATAGTAGCAAAAGTCTGATTTTCTGCCTTAACTTCCACATTTTCTTTAGCTTCAATTGCTTGATGCAAGCCCTCGCTATAACGACGACCTGGAAGAACACGACCAGTATGCTCATCGACAATCAAAACTTCGCCGTTGGTGACAACATAGTCACGATCTAGAAGGAAAAGCTCCTTAGCTTTCAAAGCGTTATTCAAATAACCAATAAGAGCTGTATTGCTTGGCTCATAAAGGTTATCGATGCCCAAGTAATCCTCAATTTTTGCAATGCCAGGATCAAGAATACCTGCGGTTTTTTTCTTTTCGTCAATCTCGTAATCAACATCGCGAGTAAGCTTCAAAACAAGTTTTGCAAATTCACGATACCAATGAGTTACATCACCTTCAGCAGGACCTGAAATAATAAGTGGCGTACGAGCTTCATCGATAAGAATGGAATCAACCTCATCGACAATTGCATAGTGATGACCGCGTTGCACAAGTTCGCTCTTTTCCCACGCCATATTATCGCGCAAGTAATCGAAGCCAAACTCATTATTTGTACCGTAAGTAATATCAGCATTGTATTGCTTACGACGCTCAGGTGGCTGCTGGTCGGTAATAATGCAGCCAACGCTCATGCCAAGGAATCTATAAATACGACCCATAAGTTCGCTTTGATAGCTAGCAAGGTAATCGTTGACTGTGACAACGTGCACGCCTTTGCCTTCCAAAGCATTCAGATAGCTTGGCAAAGTAGCGACCAACGTTTTACCTTCACCGGTTTTCATTTCTGCAATATTGCCCCAATGCAATGCAGCACCACCCATAAGCTGCACATCGAAATGACGCTGGCCAAGCGTACGCTTTGAAACCTCTCGCACAGTAGCGAAGGCTTCAGGCATCAAATCATCAAGCTTTGCACCATTGTCTAAACGCTGCTTGAATTTAGCAGTTTGACCCTTCAATTCTTCATCGGAAAGCGCGGAAATTTCATCTTCCAACGCATTCACAGCCTTGGCTACGTTCTCAAGGCGCTTCAATTGACGGCCTTCACCCATACGCAAGGCTTTATCGACGATATCTACCACGTTTTGCTCCCTTAGGTCATGTCTATGACGACGGCCTAGCCAACATAGACGTAAACTGTGCCTATATTACGCGACGGCTACGATTTTTGTAAGTTAGCGAGTCTGATTTCTACATAAAAATGCCCGCCCAACATTGTGCTAGACGGGCACGCGCACTTATTCGCGCACTTTAGACATGTTTTTAACCATTACTTTTGCTTAGCAACATTTTCAGGTGTATCAATTTCAAACACGCCATAGCTCCAACCATGTCTGCGATATACTACAGATGGTCTCATAGTTTCTTTGTTTACAAACAGGAAGAAATCATGTCCAATAAGCTCCATCTCATACAAAGCCTCATCTATGCTCATAGGCTCTGCAATATGTAGCTTACGACGAATCACAATAGGAGTGTCGCCAACACTTACTTCCACAGATTCACCAGGACCTAAATCGGAAGCAACAGCAGCATCTGCGCTATTAACCTCATTTTCTTCTGGCTCTTCAACGGTAGTTTCAATCTCAGGTTCTACAGCACCCATATCTACAGGAGTCATTTCCGTATATCCACGGCGATGATCCTTACGACGATCGCGAGTACGACGCAAACGAAGCGTCAACTTATCAAGCGCCATATCTAATGCGCTAAATTGATCAGTGCTAGAAGCTTCTGCGCGAATCACAGTGCTTCCTGCAACAACAGTGATTTCAACTCGCTTTGCTGTGTCAGCCTGCCTTGGATTGCCTTCATGAGTCAACACGATTTGCACGCGCTGCGCATCAGGCGCAATGGCGGTCACACGATTCATCTTACTTTCTACAACGTCACGGAACCTTTGATTAATCTGCGTATGACGACCAGTAATGACGATTTCCATGCGAAACCTCCCCATATAGACTCGAACCTTAAGCTCGATTTGTACAACCCGACTGCCACGATGCCGTCGGTTCTTCTATTATATCTGCTAAATCCATACAAACCTAGCAATTTATTAAATTAAAATAAAAAAATTAACGTTTATTACGGAATTTCTTATAAAATAACGAATTTTTTACGATATTAATATTATCTGCTATAATTAGGAAGGTTGAGGTTTCACGATGGCCGCGGTCACAATGTTCATTCGGAGTGACTGAGGAACTTCCGGGCTCCACAGAGCACAATGGCGGATAACGTCCGCCCAGGGCGACCTGAGAGATAGCGCAACAGAGAATAGACCGCCTGAACGTTTCGTTCGGGTAAGGGTGAAACGGCGGCGTAAGAGACCACCGGGCTTCTGGCAACAGTAAGCCGCATGGCAAGCCTCATTGGGAGCAAGGTCAAGCAGAAGACGCTTTAGAGCTGCTCGCTCAAGTCTTCGGGTAGACTGCTAGAGTTTGGCGGTAACGTCAAATCGAGATGGATGGCCATCCGCATGCACTTGTGTATGCGACAAAACCCGGGGTATGTGAAACCTCATCAACTCAACCAAATAGCATATTTTCAACTTATATCGCTGATTTTTGGAGCGAAAGAAAAATCAGAGAATACTGCTAAACACTTATTAAACGACGAATCTAAATCAATTTTTACGTTTGAATTATCAACTACTCCGCATGTTTGCATACCAGCTTGCTGAGCTGAACATAAAGCTGTAGCAGAATCTTCAAAAACTATGCATTCAGCTGGATCTGCTTTAAGCTGATTAGCAATATCGGTATAAGTTTTAGGACTATGCTTACCTTTTTCAGATAAATCTTCTCCAAAATGAAGAAAATCAAAACAATCAAAAATACCAACTCTTTTTAAAGCTGGAATACACAAGCGTTTAGAAAGAGTTGTGGCAAGAAAAAGCTTTACACCATTAGAATGCAAATAATGCACATATTCATACGCGCCTTTTCTTAGCGGAAGATGATTAGCATAAGCGTCAAAAGCCATATCTGACCACTCCTTCATCAAAGCTTCAGGAGAATCAGTGAACCCGTAATTTTTAATAACATATTCTGCAATTTGTCTAGGATTCATTGTTGCAGTTGTACTAGCAAAGATTGAGGGAACGCTCATACCACGTTTCGCAAAACTTACTCGATCAATATCATCCCAAACGCTTAAAGAATCAAGTAATGTGCCGTCAAAATCAAAAATCGCTGCAACAATAGACGAATTATTTTGTAAATCCATCAATGATCTTCCTACTTGCATTCAATAGTTCACGAGCATGTTCTAGTGAAGTTTTTGATTCACTTCCATCAAGCATCCTAGCAATCTCTTGTTCACGCATCAAATCATTAAGCTCAATAACAGAAGTATTTGCAACTTTAGCAAAAGAGCTATTCTCGCTATTATCGCCATTTTCAACAAGATTTTTTTGTACTGCAAATTGTACATCTGCAAAAGAAGCAACCTGAGCTAAATGAGTAACAACAATAACTTGAGCATGTTTAGAAAGTTGAGCCAAACGTTTACCTAGCTCTACTGCCGCAACACCACCAACACCAGAATCTACTTCGTCGAAAATAAATGTCATATTTTCTTCGTCGCAATCTGTCAACTTCGCAATAACAAGCTCAATTGCAAGCATAAGCCTACTTAATTCACCACCAGAAGCACTTTTGCTCATCGGCAAATCTGAAGAAGCAGGAAATGGTCGGAACAAAAACTCTACATCATCACATCCGTTAGCATCAAGCGGAATAGAACCAGATAAATCTTCGCAACGCTTATTTACACTGATAATTAATTGAGCACCTGGCATGGCCAAAGAGTTTAATTCTTCACTAACTAAAGTGCCAAAATCATGAGCTGCATTTAAACGAGTTTTATATAATTCTTCAGCAAGTTTAAGAGCATCATCATATCGTTGAGCACATTTAGCACGCGCTTTGGCAATAGCTTCAGGAGAATCATCTAAATCTTCAAGTTCAAACTGAGCTTTTTCGGACCAATCAAGTACATCATCTAATGTTGGGCCCCACCTACGAGTTAAATCAGTAAGATCATGAATACGAGAATTTAAATCATCTAAATCTTTTTCACTTACATCGATATCCAACTGTTGAGCAAGCTGCATTACGATATCGTCAAGTTGAGCATGAATATCGTCAAGTTGATTTGCAATAGAATTGAAAGAATCATCTACACGAATATTTCGTAATGCTTGAGAAGCTTTATCTACAAGGAAACAAGCATCTTCAGATGATTCTGAAGCACCACAATCTATTTGACTGGAATCAAGGGATGCGAGCGCAATGCTCACTGCTTTGACAATTTGAGCAGAATTCTCAATTCTTTCTCTTTTTGCGCGCAATTCTTTATCTTCATTAGGGAGAGGATTCACATCTCGTATTCGCGCTAATGATTCTCTAAGGTAATCTGCACGTTGCCGTGAAGAAGACGCTTGATTTTCTAGTCGGTTACATGTTTCTTTAGCATCTTTCCACGCTTGATACGCACATGCGTATTGCTTAAGTAATTCACTATTTTTAGATACAGTATCAAGCAATTCGCATTGTTTTGAATTTGTTGCTATGCGTAATTGGTCACTTTGTCCATGAATCACTATCAATCGAGAACATACTTGTTCAAGAACTGTTTTTGGTACTGCGAAACCAGAAATTGTTGCTCTTGAACGACCTTCTTGTGGTACTGTTCTAGAAACATACATATCTGATTTATTTTCGTCATTTTCTGAAGGCTCTAATTCAATACCGGATTTGCCAACAGCATCTACTAATTCACTTGTTTTAGGAATACTAAATATGCCTTGGACCCACGCTTCTTTAGCATTTGGAGAAATCCTTGCAACTTCTGCTTTGGATCCAGAAATAAGCTTGATAGCACTTAAAAGCATTGACTTTCCGGCACCTGTTTCGCCCGTAATAGCTGTCATGTGAGACGAAGGAGTAATAAGCGCATGTGAAATTGGCCCAAGATTACGTATTTCTAACTCTTCAAGCACGCTGTACCTCGTTTTATAAATGCTATATTTAATATTATTTTCTACTTAAATAATTCATTTTAAAGAATTATTATTGTGCTCACGCCATCCAACTATTGGCAAATCAAATTTTGTAACTAAACGCTTCGTAAAAGGAGCGCCAGAAAGTCTAGCTAATAATAGCTCATCTTTTGATTGACGAACTTGAATCCTTGATCCCTGAGGGAGCGCACGCTGTCTTCTACCGTCGCAACAAATCCAACCTCCAGAAGACGATTCATTAAGAATGTCAATAGTAAAAGTAGAACCGGCACCAATAATTAGAGGACGCGCAAAAAGAGCATGAGCAGCTAATGGCACTAATTGCAATGCTTCTACATTTGGCCACATAATTGATCCACCTGCTGAAAATGCGTAAGCTGTAGAACCAGTAGGAGTTGAAACTATTACACCATCGCAACCAAAAGATGACATTTCAACATCGTCTACTCGTATTGAAAGTTCTACCATTCGACCTCTGTCTTCGCGATCAAGAGTTATATCGTTCAACGCCCAATCACTTAAAGGCTCGCTTTCGCCAGGAAGCCACACATCTACATGAGCTTCCATTCTCCTGTCAATAGTGTAATCCTTGTTTGCAATCCTACGAATAGCATCATTAATTTGAAAACTTTCAAATTCTGCCAAAAAACCAACATGGCCAAGATTTATGCCGATAATTGGAACAGTAGTACAATGCACTAACTCAGCAGCCTGAAGCATGGTGCCATCTCCCCCTAGCACCACAACTATTTCTGTATTTTCGTCAACTATACGAGTAGTTTTTTTAGCAAAATCAGACACAGAAGCACTGTTGAATACGTCAACAACGAATCCAGCTTTAATAAGTTGAGTCTTGACTTGATTTACCACATTACTGTGAACATCAATCCTAGCGTGAGTAACTACAAGAGCACGACGAGCCGCCGAAGCGGAATTAGTATCGAAATGTTCCTGCATATACAGCCCCTTCGTACTGTTTAAACACAACTACTACTATTGTAATTGTTAGGATACATATTGAAAAATGTTAAACATTCAATGATTAACTTATTTCTTATTTCTCGTAACGCGCATAAAGAAGATACTCCGTATTGCCATGTGTTCCTTCAATAGGAGATTCACAAGAGGAGATAACCTTTAGACCGTTTTGATTTGCACAACTTTTTATTGTTTCTAAAGCTTTAATTTTTAAAGTTTCGTCAGTTACTATTCCACCTTTTCCAAGGTTTCCTTTTCCTACTTCAAATTGCGGCTTAACTAAAAGCACAATATCTGCATGCAATTGAGCTATTCTAGAAATTACTGGAATAACAAGCGTTAGAGAAATAAAAGAAACGTCAGAAACTATAAGATTTGGCTTATATGGCAAGTTTTCTTCGTACACATTTCGAATATTTACACCGCTCATTTCAATTACATGTGAATTGTTAGCTATTTTTGGATGCAATTGACCATGACCAACATCTAAAGCTATTACAGAATGAACGCCTCTTTGCAAAAGAACGTCGCAAAAACCGCCCGTTGATGCACCTATATCTAGAGCTTTAGTTGATTTGGAAGTAGTTAAACCATTTTTAGAAAACGCTTCGAAAGCACCTTCTAACTTAAGCGCTCCGCGAGAAACGTATCTAATACAAGATTGCGTATTTTTTGATTCATCGATTGTTATTGCATGTGAATTGTTTACTAAAAATGAGGATTTTGTAATATTTCGATTGTCAACACTCACTACGCCAGCATGAATTAAACGCTGAGCAGTTGTCCTACTTTCTGCTAAACCACGACTAACCAAAGCACAATCTAAACGTTGTGAAATATTGTTATTTGAAAGTTTACTTAAATCCTCATTCACAGTCATAAGGAAAACTCCGGAAGAGTATAATTTTCCATATTTTCACCGCAATCTTGCAAACTCCATGCCAGCGCACAAGCAGCTCTCAAAGCATTGCAATCGTTGGTGTTATTAACTTCAATAATATTATTATTCACAACTCTTGCTATAGCATCTTCACAAGTAAAAGTAGTACCGTTAACGCGTTCAGGAGCATTATGAGATTCGTTTAATCCTCGCAAGTCTTTAGAAACAAAACTTGGACGCAAATGTTTTGGTGCAAGCATAAGCATGCAAGGATCTGTAACTCCAGTAAGAACAAGCAGAGAAGCATAGCCTCCTCTTGTCCCAGCCTCAATATCAGTATCTAAACGATCTCCAACTGCTAATGAATGCTCAATACTAATTACAGGATTCCCATACTCGTCTTTTTCAGTGTATTCTTCACATTCAGAATCATCATGCTTAGCATTAGCAGCAACCAAAAACCTTGCTTCATCATACATTGCAGATTCTGGTTTTCCAGCAGACGAAATAGGCTCCACACCCGTAGCATTAATAACAGCTTGAATCATGGAACCGCATCCAGGAGCAATACCATGCTCTCTTGGAATAGTTAAGTCGCGGTTAGTAACGAAATATTTTGCACCATGCTCAACAGCGAAAGAAACTTCCGCCATTTCTTGCCAAGTCATTTGAGGATACCAGCCTTGAATAACAGCTTTAGGGTTATCTTCGCACGAATCTACTAGTTGTAATCCTACGCGTTGCACTTCTTGACGCAAATGTTCAGCGCCGAGAACAAGAACTTTAGATCCTTTCTCAACATTGCGAGCTACCATTCTTGCTGCAACAACAGAAGACGTTATAATCTGCCATGGTTCTACTTTTAAGCCAAAACTTTCCAGTTGTTTTGCAACAACAGATTGGAAACGCGAAGAATTATTAGTTGTGTATTCAATTGCCATTCCATTTTTTTGCGCAAACAAAATGGAATCAGACGCATATTCAACAGCATTTCCACCACGATATACAACACCATCTAAATCAAGCAGTGCTAGACGAAATGCATCGCTTAACGGACGATTACATGAAGAAAAATTCTTTTTCGTTTCAACTTGCATACTATACCTCATTTAAGTTTGCTAAACACTGCACTTAATTTAGATTCAAATTTTATTAAGCCTATTTTATAAATATCAACTCTTAAAGCAGCAAGTGCCCGGCTTACTTAAAAGCAGCCGGGCGCAAATATTCAAATGTTACGAACTACTCTTCGTCAGCGTGAACAGCACTCATCTCGATAGTATCCGTATTATCCGCATTCTCAGAGTTACTTGTCTCTTCTGAGTCTTCTAAATCTTCAGAATCTTCAGTTACTTCAGATTCTTCATCAGATTCTTCATCAGGAGCAAATTGAGCATCATCTTCACTCATGCCAATTTCATCCATCATGTCATCATTCAAATGCTCTAAATCATAGTCGATAACAATATCATCAGGATTTATATCTTCGTCATCAACATCTGCATACTGTTGCTCAAGCTTATCAAGCAAAGACTCTAATTCAATTGCTTCGTCACTACGACCGGCTTCTTCCAAGAAGTATTGTTCTGCTTGAACTGCACGCATACGATACTCCCCAGGAAGACCCTTTGAACGACCCATTGCATGAACCAATTCAATAGCCTTATCAGCATGACCAGTATCAGCCAAAACGCCTGCATAAACGAGGAACATTTCGGCTTTTACTTCTCCTCTTAAGGTTTTTGCTTCATCTGACATGCAAATTTCTAAAGCCTTATCTAGATTTCCCATACCGCGCTCGCAATCGGCAATAAATGGCAAATAATCAAGGTAGCCATTCATTCGCATTGCAGTGCGGAATTCCTTAGAAGCAAGCTTGTAATCGCCCTGACGATAGGCCACAAAAGCTAAAGTTTCGCGAGCAAAATCAATACGAGAAGCTTGCTTAGCAGCCCACTTTGCATGTTCTAATGCAAGTTCAGGATTTTCTTCTTGCAAAGTATAGGCTGCAAGAATATGAAGACCAATATTTTCAGCATGCTCTTTTGAAAGACCGCGCAAACGCTCGCGATCTTCTTTAGAAAGCATTGCCCATTCCAAACCTTTTGGCATCTTAGGCTCACCAGGGCGGCGTGCTGTATAAGGATTTTGAGATGGATAAGAAACAGTTCCGTCAGAATTGCGGCGTGGACCATCTTCAAAGCGGAAGTTACTACGCGAATTTGTGCGACGGTCATCTATACGATTGTCACGACGATCAAAACGACGCTCATTATCTCTGCGCTCATCGCGACGATCGTCTCTGCGATCATCACGGAAGCCACCCTTAGAGCCTTTATGGAAATCTTTATGGAAATCGCCATTGCGATGGTTCTCACGACGATTATCCCTGCGATCGTCACGATGGTTAAAACGATGCTCACCATCAAACTTCTTGTAGCGTGGGTTGCCACCTTCTTCACCAGAATGTTCAAAATCTCTAGAGCGACGATCATCTATACGATCAAAATGACGGTTACGATCAAAGCGACGATCATTATCGCGATTCTCTGAGCGGAATCCGTCCTTCTTAAAACCATTCTTCTTAAAACCACCGCGACGGTCATCTTTACGATCGTCATGACGGTTAAAACGATGATCACCATCACGCTTTACGCCAGAGCGGAAGCTCTCTTCACGGTCATCATCATTACGGCGGAAACCACCCTTCTTAAAACCGCCTTTATGGAAACCATCTTTATGGAAACCGCCGCGACGCTCGCTACTTTTACTACCATTGCGATGACCAAATCCGCCACGTTCACCAAAAGATTTCTTACCACTCCGCGAGTGTTCGCGTTCTTCGCCCATTCTGGCATACCTCTCATCTATGTGCAATTTTATTACAAAATCACATTTTAATTATATTCATAAAACAACTAAACATCTGCTGTAAGCAAGCTATAGCATACATCAAGCAGCAAGCTTACAACAGATGTATTTTTTAATAAATCACAAACATTTATTAAGCGCGCTCTACGGCACCGATAGCTTTCTTGCCGCGGCGAAGCAAAGCGAAACGACCGTGCAAGAAAGAGCCCTCACTTAACACATCGTCGACACCACTTACACGTTCATTATTTAGATACAAACCGCCTGCTTCAATAGCGCGACGAGCTTCGGAAACAGTGCGGAATAGACCTGCGGCAACTGCAGCCTCAACAACACGATCTGCAACTTTAGCCTTAGCGAAATCTAAACTACCGTCTTCAGCCTTAACCTTAACGCCATCTAGAGCAGCTTCAAGAGTCTGCTCATCAATATTGCAAAGATCACCACGTCCAAACAAAGCGGAAGAAGCTTCAATAGCCTGGTTCGTTAAATCTTCACCGTGAACGAAACTTGTAACTTCCCACGCAAGCACGCGCTGAGCTTCACGACTTCCAGGATCATCCTGAATTTGCTGAGCCAAACGCTCAATTTCATCTTTTGGCAAGAAAGTGAACACTTTAAGCAACTTAACAACTTCATCATCAGGCTGATTGAACCAGAACTGGTAGAAGCGATAAGGACTAAGCATAGAAGGATCAAGCCACATGGCGTTACCTTCTGACTTACCAAACTTACGACCTTGATTATCTGTAATAATTGGGCTAGTAAACACATTTACGGATGCGCCACGAACCTTACGAATCAAATCCATGCCGGAAGTGAGATTACCCCACTGATCCGAACCACCAAGTTGCAAAGTTACGTTGTAATTATCAAACAAGTACAAGAAGTCGTTGCCTTGCAAAACTTGATAGCTAAACTCAGCAAAAGAAATACCTTCATCGGAATTTAAGCGACGAGCAACAATATCCTTAGAAAGCATTGTGCCAACACGGAAATTCTTACCAACATCACGCAAGAAGTCGATAGCAGACATCTTAGAAACCCAGTCGTAATTGCTGACAAAACGAACAGGATTTTCACCATCAAGAGGCAAAATTCTGCCAATCTGCTTACGCAAACGTTCAGCCCAGCCAGCCACAATATCTTTAGAATTAAGAGTGCGTTCTCCGCTTTGACGAGGGTCACCAATCAAACCAGTGGCACCACCAACTAAAGCAATAGGATGGTGACCTGCAGCCTGCAAGTGGCGCATATTAATGAGCTGCACAAGATTACCAATATGCAATGAAGCAGCAGTAGGATCGTAACCGCAATAATACGTTAATGGTTCTCCGTCAAGCGCTTGAGCAAGTTGCTGCTCATCAGTAGATTGTGAAATTAATCCACGCCACTTAAGCTCTTCAAACAAAGAAGCAAAACCTGCTTCCTTGTAGTTCCTGACCTGAGCCATTCGTATCTCCTTAATACAGAATACCGATAAATATCGGGCGCTTTGCGCGTCCACAAGCCTTTCAATTTTTGCAGCACATGACGACACGCATAATAAAAAGTGCCAAATATCATAACGTACGATACTTGGCACTATAACGTTACAGCTAATAATCTAATTTTAAAATTATTTTATAGACGAAATATAAGCAGAACCATCGCTTTTCGAATTTGCAAATTTATAATAATTATCCATTGCGTTTTCAGCCTCTACAATTTGCTCTTTAACTCGCACGAAGGCTGTACCGCCACGACCGCATCTGGCAGACACAGATCCAGCACTAGTCAATATTGTTCTAATATTCGCAATTTCTTCGCTATCAACAAAACCGCTTAGAATATTTGAAAAATCATCATCGCTTAAATCAGCAAGATCTCCCCCAATTTCCTCAGCTCGCTTTACACACAAACCAGACAAAGTATGAGCATTACGGAATGGAACACCCATTTTTACAAGCCATTCTGCAATATCTGTAGCAAGAGCGAAACCAGTAGAAGACTGTTCATAAAGTCTATTTAGATCAAATTTCATAGTTTCTACCATTCCAGCAAAAGCTGGAAGCATCACTTCTAAAGTGTCAATTTGATCAAAAACAGCTTCTTTATCTTCCTGCAAATCGCGAGCATAAGCAGTAGGAAGACCTTTAAGAGTTGCCATTAAACCAGTTAAATCGCCTATTAATCTACCAGCTTTACCGCGAGCAAGTTCTGCAATATCTGGATTCTTTTTTTGAGGCATAATCGATGAGCCAGTTGAATAAGCATCATCTAAACGAACAAATGCAAATTCTTGAGTATTCCAAATAATAATTTCTTCACTTAATCGTGATATATCAACGCCAACCATTGCTGCAATGAATGAAAATTCTGCAACTAAGTCTCTACTTGCAGTTGCGTCTATAGAATTAGCGCAAACTTTTGAAAAACCAAGCTCTTTAGCTACTTCTTCTGGATTAAGACCAAGAGTATTGCCTGCCAAAGCGCCTGCTCCATAAGGGCTTTCATCTGCACGCAAATCCCAATCTATGAAGCGATTTACATCTCGTAAAAGCGGCCAAACATGTGCCATTAACTGATGCGCAAGCAAAATTGGTTGAGCATGTTGCATATGAGTGCGACCCGGCATCACCGCGTCTTTTGCATTTTTTGATTGATTCAGCAACGCTTGGCAAACTGACAACAATAATGATGCAATAATGCGCGCATGCCTACGCAAAAACATACGTATTAAAGCTGCAATTTGATCATTTCTAGAGCGACCTGCACGAAGCTTTCCGCCAAGCTCATTTCCAGCAATTTCAAGTAAACCGCGCTCTAACGCTGTAGCTTCATCTTCATCTTCCTCAATGGGTGCGAAAGTTCCGTCATCTACATGCTTTTGCAATTCATCTAATGCACAAGATAAATCAGCATACTCTTTTTCGTTAAGAAGACCTGCACGATGCAACGCATGCGCATGAGCTCTAGAACCAGCAATATCATCATCCGCTAATCGCCAATCAAATTGTGTGGACTTGCTTAGTTTCGCTAGCTCTGCTGAAGGACCTGAACTAAATCGTCCACCCCACAATGCAATAGGGTGATTAGTATTATTAGTTTCATTATTTTCTAGTTCTGCGGCTGCTGCTTTTGTTGCATCGTGCATAGTTTATTACCTTTATATCTTTTTATATATCGTATTAGTTGTTGTTTGCAACGCGCATATCTCTTGCTGCTGCAACCTTGCTAGACAATCCGTAGATTTCAATGAATCCATTGGAAGCACGCTGATCAAATGTATCTGAAGAATCATATGTTGCTAAATTAAAGTCATACAATGATTCATCAGAACGGCGTCCAGTAACTACAGCTTTGCCAGCATACATAGTCATTCGAATTTCTCCAGAAACATGCTCTTGAGTTTCATTAATAAATGCGTTAAGAGAACGCACAACTGGAGAGAACCACTGACCATCATAGACAAATTCAGCCCACTTTTTATCAAGAGCACGCTTTAACCTGTGCTGCTCACGCTCCAGGCAGCAATTTTCAAGCTCTTGGTGTGCAACAATTAAAGCTTGAGCACCTGGAACTTCGTACAATTCGCGAGATTTAATTCCTACAAGACGATCTTCAATAATATCGATTCGTCCAATTCCTTGCGCTCCAGCTCTTGCATTCATTTCTTCAATTGCTTGCAAAGGCGTTACGCTATGACCGTCAATTGCGACTGGAATACCTTCTTCAAAAGTAATTGTAACTTCATCCGGTTCTTGAGATTCAAGAGGATTTTGCGTATAAGAGTAGCACTCTTCAGTCGGAGCATTCCATGGATCTTCTAGGAAACCGGTTTCAATTGCACGACCCCACACGTTTTGGTCGATCGAATATGGGCTTTTCTTGCTCTGTTCAATTGGAAGCTTATGCTTGTTAGCGAACTCTATTTCAACATCACGAGTAAGTGACAAGTCTCGAATTGGGCTAATAGCTTTTAATTCTGGATCCAAAGATTGGATTGCAACTTCAAAACGAACCTGATCGTTTCCTTTACCTGTGCAACCGTGCGCAATTGTGTCTGCATCAAATTGATGAGCTGCATTCACTAAGTGTCGAGTAATCAAAGGCCTAGAAAGAGCAGAAACCAATGGATACACGTCTTCATACATTGCGTTAGCTTTTAATGCAAGCATGCAATAGTTATCTGCGAATTCTTCGCGAGCATCGACAACATATGCTTCAACTGCACCACAAGCCAAAGCACGATTTTTAATTACTTCAAGCGCTTCACCGCCCTGACCAACGTTTAGTGACACAGCTACAACGTCTTGACCTGTTTGCTCTTTAAGGTATGGAATTGCTACAGAAGTATCGAGGCCACCTGAATACGCCAAGACAATACGTTTTTTATTAGTCATAGTGACCTCCCAGGTCATGTATTGAATAAATAAACAATAAAGAGCATATTATACATATAAAATAAAATCAACAGATGCGCTAAAAAATTATTATATTTTTATCATCTTTGAAGAGTTATTATAAAATATAAAAAATATATCAATTATAGTTATACATATAAAAACGCGCGCAGCTCAGCAATGCACTGCACGCGTATAAATTCTTTTCGTTACTGCAAATTTTTCTAATATAATATTTATTTAAATAGCCACAATATTTCTTAATAAATTGTTTAACGAGAAGCTACTGAAAGCATCCAATTTGCTCGATTTTCAGCTTCTTCATTTGAAACACAAACCATAATAACAGTATCATCTCCAGCAACTGATCCTAAAATACCTTTCAAAGGCTGACGATCTATAACACTTGCAACGTATTGTGCAGCGCCGGATGGAGTGTGAATAACAACAATATTATTTGCATGCCCAACTTCAGTGACAAGACCTGCTAAAGTGCGAGCAACTTGCTGATCAATTCGCACAGTATCCATAGCATGACGATTGCCAGTACCATCGCCAAGCACATACGCAATCCTGCCATCCGTCAATCGAATTTTAACGGCATTTAACTCATCTAAATCTCGGCTCAAAGTAGCTTGAGTAACATTAAAACCATGACGCGCCAACACTTTAGCGAGTTGAGATTGAGAAGTAATCACTTCTGCCAGTAACGCTTGTTCAATAGCGTTTAAACGCGCTGCTTTTGTTGCAGGACGTTGCTGTTTTATTGACACTTCGTTATTTGATTCTGCATCCGTTTCTGGATTCATCATAGTTTTATCAAAACCTTTCATAAACATATTTTCAATTAAATATATACGAATATGTGTATACATATCTACATGCATAAAAAATTATTTATGTGTTCTTCGTCACACATATCTATTATGCATGAAAACGCTAGATTCTCATTAAAAAATGAATGTTACTTTACATAAAAAGAAAAAAGAGTCAATAATGCAATAAATGCGATTATGCATACTATTATTAGAACGTATGCACAATCGCATTAATTAAAATATATTATATTTTACACTCGCAAAGTTGCGTGCAAGACTTCAGCAGCATCCGTAATCTTCTTACGAACTTCTTCCATCTCTTCGCCAGAAAGCGTTCTATCATTTGCTCGGAACGTTACAGAATAAGCAAGAGAACGCAAGCCTTCTCCAAGCTGTTCACCCTCATACACATCGAACAACTCAACAGATTCAAGCAAATCTCCAGCAGACTTTTCAATAGCAGACTGCAATTCATTCGCCTTCAACTCAATTGGTGCAGTGAAAGCAAAATCTTGCTTTACAGGAGGGAAAGTTGAAATTGGTTTAGCTTGAACAGGCTTCATAAGCATATTCTTAAACAATTCAGTTAGATCAAGCTCGAATGCTGCAGAATGCTTAGGCAAATCTAATGCTTCACAAACATGCGGATGCAATTCGCCAACAACACCGAGATTGACGCTTGAACCATCTTCAGCAAGAACACAAACTTGAGCACTACGACCAGGATGCCAAGAAGATGGAGCATCTTGAGCTTTAAACTGTTCGAGAATGAACTTAACACCAATTCTCTTACCAACTCGCTGGAGTGCTTCAACAGCATCACTCCAATCGACATCTCTATGAGTACCAAGCCAACCAGTTTCTTCAGCATGACCAGTTAGCAAAGCAGCAACATGCAAAGGTTGTTCCGGTAATCCAGCATCCAGCGCAGCAAGTTCAGCATTAGAAGGTCTAACAGAACCAGGTAATGCAGGAATTGCAGGAGCATTTGGATCGCTAAAGTACACATGACCAAGCTCATACATGGAAATATCTGTTAAACCACGATGAAGATTGCGTCGAACAGTGCCAGCCAAAGTCATCAAAACAGAACGACGAAGCCAAGGTCTGTCTCCAGCCAAAGGATTAGCAATACGAACACTTACTTCAGCAACTTCGTCCACATTTTGGCGGAAAGCCTTAATGTCTTCTTCACCAACAAATGGATAACTTAAAGATTCAACAAAACCAGTTTCTGCTAACTCATAAGCAATAGCTCGCCTAGTTTGCTGTTGCGTGGTTAAACCGGTTCGACCAGTAACAGGAACTGCAGGAACCTTAACAGGAATCTCATCATATCCAATAAGTCGAGCGATTTCTTCTACTAGATCGCAAGGCTCATTCAAATCAGGACGCCAAGTTGGAGGAAGAACGGAGAAGGATCCATTGCCACCACCAGCAACAGAGCAACCAATATCGGTAAGAATATCGCTAATGCGATTCAAATCAACTTCCAAACCAGCAACTCGCTGCACTTCATTAGCTTTAAACACAATCACATTTCGCGACTGAGTATTATTAACATCACACGGCGATGTAGATGGCTTAGCTCCACCAAACTGTTCCAAAAGATTCGCAGCCATTTGCGCAGCTGCTGGCTGCAATTGAGTATCAACGCCACGTTCAAAACGACGAGAAGCCTCAGAAGGAATCTTATGTCGTCTAGCAGTGCGAGCAATTGAAACAGGATCAAAGTGAGCTGCCTCAATCAAAATATTTTTCGTTTCACTCGTAACTTCGCCGTACATGCCTCCCATAACACCTGCTAAGCCAAGCACGCGTGAACCGTGGTTTCCATGAGGAGAATCGCAAATAACTAAATCCTCAACATGCAATTCATGATCTTTGCCATCCAAAGTCGTAAGATGTTCGCCCTCATGTGCACGGCGAACTACAATTGGACCTTCAATTTTGTCCAAATCATAAGCATGAAGAGGTTGACCCAAATCAAGCATGACATAATTAGTGATATCAACAGCAAGAGAGATGCTGCGCATACCTGCACGCGTTAAACGACGCTGCATCCAACGTGGGCTTGCACAAGTGGAGTCAAAACCATGTACAGCACGCGCATAATATCGATCACAACCAGGTACACCATGAATTGGATTAGTATCTTCAATGCTCACGTCAATATCTGAAGTCTTGTGACCTTCATCATTAATTTGCGATACCTGCTCATTCAACTTTGAAACAGGATCCGTATAAACAGCACCAGTTGAATGATGATATTCGCGAGCAACACCACGATAAGAGAAAGCATAACCACGATCAGGCGTTATGTTAATCTCCAAAATCGGCTTATTAAGATGCAACAACTCCATTACATCATCGCCAGGCTTCAACTCATCATATTCAGCCTTAGAAAAGCCATATTCACGCAACAAAATAATGCCATTGTGGCTATCTCCCAAACCAAGCTCACGCTCTGAAGCACACATACCGTCAGAAATATGACCGTAAGTCTTGCGCGGCTCAATCTTAAAATCTCCAGGCAGAACAGCACCAGGAAGAGTTACAACAACCTTTTCACCAGCAGCCATATTAGGAGCACCGCAAATAATGCCACGAGGAACTTTTTTACCGTTTTCGTCAACATCGTTGTATTTATCTCCGACATCAACATGGCACCAATTAATAGTTTTGCCATTTTTCTGCGGTTCAGGAGTTGCGTCAACTACGTAACCGACAACAATTGGACCGGTAACTTGAGAAGTGTGAATCTCTTCTTCCTCTAAACCAACACGAACTAAATCTTTAGCAAGCTGTTCGTATGTTAAACCTTCTGGCACTTCAACATGATCTTTAAGCCAGTCAATATCTACCATTGGCATGAGTTTTACTCCCCCATCACAAACTGTTCACTGAAGCGCTTATCGCCTTCAACCAAATCATGCATATCGTTAATGTCATGTCGAAGTAGCAAAGTTCGCTCCAAACCTACTCCGAAAGCAAAACCAGTATAAACTTCTGGATCTAAACCAGCAGATTTAAGGACATTAGGATTCACCATTCCACAGCCACCCCATTCAATCCAGCCTGGGCCGCCCTTTTTATCCGGGAACCAAAGATCCAGCTCAGCACTAGGCTCAGTAAATGGGAAGTAGCTTGGTCGCAAACGGCTCTTTGCATCTGGACCAAACATAGCAACAGCCAAACGATCGAGAACACCCTTTAAATCAGCCATTGTTAAATGCTTATCCACAGCCAAAGCTTCACATTGATGAAAAACTGGAGTATGCGTTGCATCCAGTTCATCAGTGCGGAACACTCTACCAGGAGAAGCAATATACAGAGGAACTCCACGCTCAATTAACGCACGTACTTGGTCAGAAGAAGTTTGCGTGCGCAAAACCATATTTGAACCAACAAAGCCTGCGGCATCCTTAGCTTGATTTCCTTGAACGTAGAAAGTATCTTGCATTTGACGCGCAGGATGATCCGGTCCAAAGTTCAATGCATCGAAATCAAACCATTCAGTTTCAACTTCTGGACCCGCAGAAATCTGCCAACCCATAGACACAAAGAAGTCTTCAAAATCTTCAATAATACGAGCAATAGGATGACGAGCACCTAAAGGCTTACGATTAATTGGAAGAGTCATATCTACAGTCTCTGCAGAAAGCATGTTAGCTTCTTCAACGGCTTTAATTCGCTCTGTAGCTTCTGCAAAAGCTCGACCAAAATCAGCTCGCAAAGTTGACATCACCTTGCCAACTTCCTTCTTTTGATCTGCAGGCAAAGAACCAATTGCTTTGCTTGCAACAGTCATCACTGACTGCGCGCCAGCATACTTAGTTTTAACAGCCTTCAGCTCTTCCATAGTTTGAGCAGCTGTAACGCTAGCAATACCTTCTTTTACTGCTTTAGTTACAGCTTTAATATCGAATGGCTTATTATCGGTCACAGCACCCTTCCTATCTGTGTTATACGTATATTCATTGTTTATATACGATATTGCAAAATATTGCCCAAAGTTATATTTTTCGCTCATGACTCGACATAGCCAAGCCCATAAGCATTACTGCTGCACTTGTTGCAAGGTTCATTGATTCTGCTTTTCCATATATTGGAATTATTGAAATATCGTCAACCTGTTGCAATACTTCTTTAGGTAAGCCTCTAGCTTCATTGCCAAATAAAATAGCCAAAGAACTGCTAATAACCTCGGAATTGACTAAAATTTTTGGAAATGGCACAGGTTTAATCTTGTCAGTTCCGTAAATATCAGCTGCAATAATTCGAATATTTGATTTTGCAGCGCATTCGAACCAGTCTTGAACGCTTAATTGCACTACAGGAAGATGAAATAGTGAACCTGCAGTCGAACGCACAAGCTTAGAATTCCAACGACTTACGCAATCATCAACAAAAACAACAGCATCGCATCCAGCAACATCTGCAACGCGAATAATAGCACCAGCATTGCCAGGATCTCTTACCTGCCAGCAAGCTGCAATACGAAGAGGCTTAAAATCGTTTTTTGATTTTACTTGTGCTGATTGTTGCAAATTTTTAAACTCACTAAAATAGATATCATCTAAAGATTTCGAATTAGCAACCGCAACAATTCCCTGTGAATCAGCACTAATTTTTTGCATAATACTCGGTTCAACAGGATGAACATAACAAGATCGAGATAAAGCTTCTTTAACTATTTCCCGCAAAGAAGAAAATTGTGAACTTTCCTTTTCATTACCTTCACAAGCATCTTTAGTAACATAAATATCACATAACGAATCTGTGGCATAACGTACAGCTTCGCGCACACTTTGCGGACCTTCAACTAAAAAACGCTGCAAATCATGCGACTTTGCGCGACCTAAAGAAACGAGTCTGCGCACGCGCTCACTGTGAGTATTATCAATTAGTTCTTTTAACGGCATAAATATAACTTTACTTCAAAAACGATTACGACACAGGAAATACACATTCACATATTTATGCAAACCTGCCACATTCATTGCAACAAAACTTATAAATAAGCAAAACCTTATAAACTCTATTCATGATGCTCTGAAGCACTGGAAGTTGTATAGCCTTTAGGCTCAAGTTGAAAAGTAGTGTGAGACACAGAAACAGGAAAATGTTCGCGTAAGCAGTCCTGAAGCTGAGAAAGCACATGAGAGCATTGAGACATTGTCATATTAGGATCCACAACGACATGTGCCATAAAAATCGGCATACCAGTAGAGACAGTACTAGCGTGCAAATCATGAACTGCAAGAACATGAGGAACATGCTCTAGATGTTCACGAACTTTGTTTAAATCAAGACCTTCAGGAGTCTGCTCAAGAAGAACCTTAACAGCATTCTTAAGAAGCTTTAGCGCACGTGGAATCATAAGAAGCGCAATAATACCGCCAGCTAAAGCATCAAAACCTGCCCAACCTGTGCTCATCATTACAATAGCTGAAACTACGACTGCAACAGATCCAAGAGCATCGTTCATAACCTCAAGAAAAGCAGCACGCATATTCATATTGTCTTGCGATTGAGACATAAGAATTACAAGAGAGCCTAAATTCGCAGCTAAGCCAAGAATACCAAAGAATAGAAGCTGATTTACATCATGAATGCCTTGATGACCACTACCAAAAAGACGCATTCCAGCTTCAACAAGAGCATACACTCCTACAAGCAGTAAAATAAGAGCTCCCGCAGCAGCTGTAATAACCTCAAGACGCGCCCAGCCCCACGTACGCTTACTATTTGGACGACGACGCATAAGAATTGCAGTAACTGTTGAAGCTGCAAGAACTGAAATGTCTGTAAGCATATGACCTGCGTCTATAAGCAGCGACAAAGAATTAGTTAGAAAAGAACCAATTACCTCAGCAAAAAACACAGTTGCAGTAAGAGAAAGCGTAAGAAGCAAACGATGCTGATGTGCATGACTTGCGTGAATTGCGGCTGCTTGGGAAGCTGCGTTGGCGTTATTGTAATGAGTATCGAAAGAGTTGACATTTGCATTCACACTGCTTGAGCGTGAACCAGTGCCGTTAGTTTGAATTACATCGTTATGATTATGCACTTTCCAGCCTCCTAAAATATTAAAATATTTGGGCGATATCGTTTCTCAATATCATTCGCATTTTGCCGTATACGCAATGAACCCCAGCCTAAGCCGGGGTTCACTATTATCAATTACTTTGTCTATGACTATGTAATCACAAGCTGTCAACATGCATAAACATTGTACAAAACATGTTACAAAGTAATGCTATTTCTCTGCTTTTAGCACTCTTTCACACAGGTAGTACAATACAGAGGATCCAAGCAAAGCAAGTGCAGAGAGAATGAATAAGTAGAAACCAATGCCATAACTTACAGATCCAAGCATCGAGAATCCGCCAAACTGCGATTTGAGGGAAGATATCTTGCCATTAATATGGAAAAACTCAAAAATCATAAATACGGCAGCAACACCGCCAACAATCATCATTATTTTTGACTTATTCATAAAAGCAAAAACTAAAGCAACAATAGCAATAATTATATAGAAAATTCCATCGCCAGGAGTGTTATTATTGTTTACAAAATTAAACGACTTGGAGAGACCAAAGCAATTTACAGTGATAAGTGGCAAGAATGGAGCAATAATTGCAACAACAGAAGCTGCCATATAAGCAATCAAGGAGTACTTATGTAAAAGCTCAGGATCTGAATCTTCAATTACTGAATCTATTGTCTCATTAAAATTCTTAAAGCCATCTTTAACAGAATTTAAAGTATCGTTTGCTGGCTGCTGAGTATTTTGAACAGTCTGCTGCACATTTGGGTTTCCTAAGCGATTTCCGCAATTAGCACATACTTGACTATTTGCGTCGTTCTCTTTACCGCAAAAATTACAAAGCATAATTCACCTTCTACTTCAGTTGTTAAGCAATACAACTATTGCATTGCAAATTCGCAACAATTATAACAATCGAACTGACTATAAGACAAATACGGGATTGTCAATCGCAAATATGCTAAGTAAAGTGCAAATGTGGGTTATAGGCCAAAAAGTGTGTTTAAAAACTAAGTTTTGTTGAAATATCGATGGAAACTTGCTGCAGTTAAGTTAAAAAGCTCAGCATTCATCTTTAATTAACTTTTCGTAAAACATGCTCTAACGAATATCATGCACGCACAATATCTTAAAAACATATCTCATTTAAATAATGGTTATACTTATAACCTTAAAGAACATTGTCAACTAACACAAATAAAGACAAAGCCAACTTTACACTCAGAAAATATTTGAAGACTGTTCGTTATCATTAAACCCATTGCTCACCAATTCTCTTTACAAACTAAACGTCACACAAAACTCGTAAAACAGTAATGTTACTGTCAATTACTTGTTAGGCTCTCACTGCCAATTTTAGAAAACTAATATGGCTTCGTAATGTGCTTATGAAATATTTCATCAATTAGCTCAAGCTTATTTGACCATCATTTTCAACGATTTTGCAAGATTTAATCAATGCGAATAAAGCATTATCTAAAGCTTCAGTATCGTGTTTTCCTATTCTCTTTTTTCCATATAGTTCGACCATAAATTTATATAAACCATCTTTTGTTACCTTAACATTTTTACTAACAATCTCAAGCATTCCTTCACCAATCTCTTCAGGTGAAATCTGACTAAAATCACGAACAATATCGCCAGGTAATCTGAAAACAATAGGTTTATTTTCTAAATACATAAAGCCATTCTTACGAATAATACCGAAATATTCGCATCCTCGCATTTTTATATCAAAACTTTTTTGCACGACTGAAGTAACTTTCTCACGTTGAAAATACCAAACAATCCTCTGCAAAAGAAGGTTTTCCGAAAGAGGAGCTTCAATTTCTAGAATATCCTTAACAATTTCTTTAAAACCTATATTTTTGTGCTTGGCAAAAATATTTTTGCAATCAGCCATCTTGTATTTTTCAAAAGAAAAATGATTAGTATCAACTGGTTGTGTAATATTATTGAGATTTGCTGAAGATTTTTCTTCTAAACTACTCATATTTTCCATATATTCATGATGAGGATCTGCATGAGTTACATGCTTACCATGAACGGAATCAAGTAAATCAACTGAATTATTATCCGAAGAAACTATACGTTTATCAGGCAAAGATGCACTACTATCCGAAGAATCTTCTTCATGAATGCATTTCATTTTTACAGCTTCGTTAGCAGCAGCCAAAAGCTTCTCTTGCTCAACTATCCTGTTCTTAAACCACTCAGTCGACCAAATTCTATAGAATTTCCAACCCATATTTTCCAAAATAGTCTGTCGAAGCCTATCGCGATCACGAGCATTCTTGGACGAATGATATGTAGCACCATCACATTCAATCGCCAAAACATAGTCGGAACTATTGCGCATCTTTAATCCAAGATCAATCCTGAATCCAGAGCATCCTACCTGCGTGTCTACAGAGAACCCATGATTTCGCAAGAATTCACAGACTTCATATTCAAAGTCTGAATCAAACTGATCCATACTTCCAACACTTTCACTGCGCTGTAAAGCAATCTCACCATTTTCTGCAAAATCAAGATACTCCCTCAGAAGTCTGACACCTTCTGATTCAGTACGGCTTAGATCTATATCCATCGCATGCATGGAAGAAACAACTTGAATATTATATTTTGCTCTTGTAACAGCAACATTCAAGCGTCTTTCGCCACCTTCTTTATTTAAAGGTCCAAAATTAAGCGAAAGTATACCTTTAGAATCATGACCATAGCCAATGCTGAATATGATAGTGTCGCGCTCATCTCCTTGGACAGTTTCAAGATTCTTTATGAAGAACGCATCCTCTTTGTTCTCATCAAAGAAAAACTCTCTTTCTGGAGTAGATTGACGCCTCCTGAACAACAATTTGTCAATAAGATTTTGCTGACTTTGACTAAATGCAATAACGCCCAAACTTCTATTAGGGTATTTATCAATGTTCTTATAAATCAAATCAACAACATACTCAGCTTCTTTTCTATTGTTATGAGAAGAACGATCAAATTCGCCATTTGCATAGTAATAATCAATACCTAAACCTTCAGAATCAGACTGAGCAGATGGGAAACTTATAAGCTTGTTATCATAAAAATTCTTATTAGAAAAAGCAATAAGTTGTTCACAGCGACTACGATAATGCCAGCTCAATCTGACCTGCGGCAAAACAACAGAAGCTAAATCTAATATAGAATCAAAGCTTCTTACATCATCATCTTCGTCATCATCTTCACCATTATTTATAACAGTAGTAAAGAAATTAGTAGGTGGCATTTGCTTAGAATCGCCAACAATAATAGCTTGCTTCGCGCGACTTATTGCGCAAATAGCATCCCATGGAAACATCTGCGAAGCTTCATCGAATATTACAATATCGAATTGCATAGAATCATAGTCAAGATACGTACTCACACTTAAAGGTGACATCATAAAACATGGCTTAACTTTCTGAACAAGCTCTCCAGCTTCTTTAATAAGTTCGCGTATATTCTTTTTGCTTCTTGATTTCTGATTTTCACGCTGTAGCATGATTAGAGGACTTCCATATGAAGCGCAATTAGACTCAGGGCATGCAGATGAAAGCTTCTCACGTAATTTTATTTGGTTTATTTTAAACTGCTCAATATCTTTTTCTGCAAATTCTTTCACTGCTCTATCTTGAGAAAGCCTACTAAATTGCAACAAAGAACTATTCTGTCTAATAATCAAATCAATCCACTGCAAATAGAACTGCTTCTTAAAGGTTCCAACAATGCTATCTTTATTAACATTATTCTTTATAATATCGTTAATAAACTTAAGCATTCCAAATTTCTTAATTTTATTAAGTAATTCTCTAAATCCACACCATTGACGCAATTGATTAAATGTTGAAAGACAATCGTTCAGTTTAGATTGAGCATCATCGAGCGTAATAGACTGAAAATCAACAATTTACTTGTCGAAATTATCGAAAATATAATCGAAATTTTGAACATTACTTTCATTTAGTATATTGGCAATTTGATTAGAATATTCAATGAATGCTTTGCTATCAGATAAAAAGTTAGAATACTTTTCTAACGGTTCAAATGAGTACTCATTAGAAAGAATATCTTTAAGCATATTCATTTGTTCGCTTACATAATCCCAGTTAGTTTCAATGCCGTTATACGCTGATCCAAACATTGATTTAACAGAAGCTTCAATAGAAGAATATTCACTAACTGCTTTCTGATAATTCGATAGAGTTTCCATTAGAAGCACTAGCTCATCGTATTTAGGCTTCTTTCCAACTTTTTTACATAGTCGTACATTAGAAACAATTTTTTTATAATCAGAGTTAAAAATTCTAGATATTGCACTCTTAAAATGTTTCAAATCATTGCAATTTTTTAAACCATCTAACTTATAAATGTCATCATTGTAATCAGACATCTTTTGCAACGAAATATGCATCTCATCACTTAGTGCCTTCAATTTTTGCAAAGAATCGTAGGCAATATTAAAATTCCGCTTATTTAAAAGAGCAGGAGTTATTAATGACGATTGACCGGCGAATTTAAAGAAATAACCCCAAAAAACAGAATCCTTCAAACTTTTACAGCTAATGTTATATCTTTCAGATATAACACCTGTTACAGTAATCAATTCTCGCAGAACGTCAACTGAAGAAGAAAGAGTATTTTTTATTCGCATCTCTTCTTGCAAAGAAATGTTCTGATTTATATATCCGCACCAAGGGTTATCACGATAGTCATACCCTATAGTAGGAAGATAATCCACATATTCTGTTAAAAGATTAGTAGCAGTATCTAAATAATCTGTTCCTAATTGTGATATATCTTGAACATCACATATGATATCAGAATCTTCATCAAATTTTGCAAGACGCTCATATAAATCATACAAGCTCTTATTAATTACAGGATTTACTTTGTGAAGATTGTAGTCATAAGAATCCAATTTCTCTTTTGCTTTTACTTTAACATTTATTTCCTCATCAACTTTTAGTTGATTAATTTCATTCTTTTGAATATCGAAGTTATTACATATATCTTTAATAACATCTTTCTTATTGGCTTTATTTGAATGAAGTTGAAGGCAGAAGTCAGCAATACCTACCTGCTGCATTTTGTTATATACGACTTTTAATGCAGCAAGTTTTTCTGAAACGAATAGTACTTTTTTACCATCATTAAGACATTCAGCGATGATATTTGTTATTGTTTGACTTTTACCAGTTCCTGGAGGGCCTTGCAAAACAAAGCTTTTACCAGATTTAGCCATTTCTATAGCATCAATTTGGCTAGAATCAGCGTCAACGACATTGCATAAATCAATTATTGAATCCTTCCCAACCTCAGACCCATCTATATCTTCATCAGATTCATCATAAGAATCTGTAGAACCGCCTAAAAGCTTATTGACAATTAAATTATTAAGAATCTTATCTTTATTATTCTTAAGATCCATATACATATTTATTTTTGCGAAAGAAAAAAGTCCGATTTTACATTCTTTGCTTATTTCCCAACCTAATTTAGAAACTAAATCTTGAACACTTTCAAAATATTCTTCTAGAGTTGTTCCATTTTTATATTCCGGAAGAGTTATGCCATACTCGTTATTGAGTTTGAGCGAAAATGTTTCATTTATGAGAATTTCATCATCAAGTACAGATATTATGTACGGATCAGTAAGAGATTTATTTGTTATCTGTATAGGAATTAAAAGTATAGGAGCATAACGAACGGTATCAGCGTAATTAGTATCTTTCCAATGAATAAATCCAAATGCTATATACGCAACATTTATACCGGTTTCTTTCATAATTTCATTGGAAGTTTTCATAATCTTTCTTGCAGCAGCTACAGGCTTACCGAAAGTGCTATATGCAAGAACTTGTGAGGAATTTATCTTATTAGAAAATATATTAAGAAAATCGTTTTTGTTATAAATACGTTTATTTCTTTTACTATCTAAGCCTGTATTTTGTACAGAAGAGTCGTCATTACTATTATCAGCGTCAAAAATCTGCGGAGGATTAAATATTTCAAAAGGCTCTGGATTAGCTGAAGAGAACTTTTGGAAAATCTCTTTGGCACTTGGCTTCAATATTTCTATAGACAATTTACGATCTTTAAAACTTACAAGATTATTCCGCTTGCCAGTATCCAATAATTGTTCTGCCCACTTATCTATACGCTTAGATAACTCAACTAATTGTTCGGCACCCATTACTCTTTACCTCACAAGCGATTCTAATAATAAATTCAATTAGAATAATTCTAACTCTAAATACTTTCTTTTTATCTGTAAAAGCAGAGTCTAAGAAAAAAAATAATATATAAATAACCTTGATGGACAGTAGCAACTACTACTGTCCATCAATAGATAATTTAAAAAATAACTTGTAAAAACTATCCTCTTCTCCAACGAGGTCTATCACCGTCACGGCTTATACATACCATTGGAGTTCCTTTAGTTGTTACACCAGTAGCACCTTCTTGTGAGCAGAAAGATCCAGGATGCACATAATTTTGAGATACCTGACCTTGATTAGTCTGAGGTTGCTGCTGAGGCTGCTGCTGAGGCTGTGGATTAACGTTATTTGTAGGCTGCTTCCTTACGGTAGCTGGAAGACGCTTTTTCTGAGATTCTTTACGAGCCTCTTCATCTTCCTTGTTTTTTGCCTCAATACTTTCATTAACAGCTTTTACAGCATCAGGAATTGCATCAATATCGTTGTTGTTTATTGCTTCATTAAGATTATCAATAACTTTAGGATCTTTAACTTTACCTACTGCATCATCCGCAATTTTTTTCGCTTCACTGAGAACATGCTTTCTATATGAAACCTGAACATCATCGGAAGCTTGTTGCAATTGTTTTGTTTTATCTTTATAGTTTTCTAAACGATTATTAAGTTCCTTATTTGAGTTTTTAATATCATTAGCATTATCTGCTAAGCATGAAATTGTAGAAAAATCTTCATTCTTAACTTCATCAAATAGAGAATTTAAGTTATCAAGCACTGAAGAATCTTCTACATCCTCAGCGGAAATTTGACTAGTTTTATTTTTTGCATCATTTACAGCATCTTTTAGAGACTTACTCGCAGCATTCACTTTAACTTTCAAATTCTCACAAGTTTTCTGTAATGATTTAAATTCTGCATTTGAATCCGCACATCCACTAAAACAAACCATAGAAAAAGAAATTAGTACTATGAATGCAAGTGAGCTTAAGCGACGAAACTTTCTATATTTAGGATGAAGAACATTACTGCACTTCCCTAGTGCACAATTATTATCACGAATCATTATAAATCCTAGTAAATATCAATGTATTATATGAATTTGCGCTAACAAATCACAGTGGGATTTTAACACAACCCAAGCATAGACTACCCAAAAAACTCAGAAAGCAAAAAGCGCCACACAGCTAAAAACTGTGCAGCGCCTCGTTTGTGCCTCCGGTGGGACTCGGACCCACAAGCCCGTAAGGGCGTCAGATTTTAAGTCTGATGCGTATGCCAATTCCGCCACAGAGGCAGCAATCAATTATTATGCCATACATCTAAGCAAAGAACAAGCTCAGCGTGTGGCGAGTAACTTTCTTCCCAAATCAATCGTGATTCCGTCAAGCAAACCATGCTCACTTGCAACAAACGTATCCAAAACCCCACCGTGATCCTCATACGCAGCTTTTGCTAATCTCTCCAACACTCGGCTCCAAATCACTGCTCCACCGCCAACAACATCCACACGCCCTGGGTGAATCGTCGCATACGTGCGCCTGCAGTCCTTAGGCATACGCAAAAATCGATTATTAACAGCATAAGCCTGCTCTAATCCAATACGCACACCATCGACAGCAGTATGATCATAATGCTGCAATCCCATAGTCAAAGCAGCCATAGTTGTCACAGTTCCAGAAACGCCAATAATAGTGCGAGCTCGTCCTGCAGGAACAACTTTGAAAGCATCATCAATATGCTTGTCAATATCTTCAATCGCAGCTTGAATTTCCTCTTCAGTCGGAGGATCAGTATGCAAATGCCTTTCCGTCATTCTAACGGAACCAACATTCATGGAGTATGCTGCAGAAACCTTGTGCGCTGGCAAGCAGTCACCATCCCCTCCAAGCACTAACTCAGTAGAGCCTCCACCTAAATCAACTACGAGATACGGTGGCTGCAACTCATCGCGAGACACAACGCTTGTTGCTCCAAGGAAGCTAAGAGCCGCTTCTTCGGTACCACTAATAACTTCAGGGCGAACACCAAGCTCATCAACCATCATTTGTTCAAAAATCTCACGATTTTCAGCATCTCGTGTAGCTGAGGTTGCCACAAAACGAATCGCATCAACTGGATGTTCTTTCAAAACTTGCGCAAATTCGTGCGCAGCCTCCCTCACTCGCTTCAAAGCGTCATCTGCGAAACGATGAGTTTCGTCAATTCCCTGACCGAGTCTAACGACGCGAAGCATACGAGGAACAATATCTTTCATTCCATGCTCAGAAACTTGCGCAATTTTTAGTCGAATAGAATTTGTACCGCAGTCAATTGCAGCAACCTGTACTGTTTTTTCTGCGCAAGTAGTCGTTTCACTTTTTACAGCTTCACCCTCTGCAGTTTTAGCCGTTTCGTCTTCCACAACAACTTCCGTTTCAGTAGCATATGCATCATCGCTCCACGGAGTAGTACAACGGCACACGTTAGGATCAAACTCATCTTTAATGCGCTCTAACACCATGTCACCAATCGGATTTACACCTTTGCCCATTACCAATGTTTGCGCAAGCAAAGCATGCAAGCATTTAACACGAACTGGCATTCCACCAGCGCTCATCTGACTAATATGCTCCTCACTATCCCCCAAAGACACAGCTAATTCATGACGGAATTCCAAATAATACTTATGTGCACGCTCATATTGTTTCTTTAGATCTTCGTCCGATTGTAATAGCTCGTTATATTCTCGCATAATACCGTCTGCTTCTACGCGAGACACCGCTTTTACAGCTTCAGGACTGGTAAGGTAGCATGTAGTTGGGAATGGAGTGCCATCTTCTAAGCACGGTCTAGTAATAACAGCAAGAGGCCTACCACAAACGCAACGCGCACCAACGGCTACCATTCCTCTAGGGAATCTTCCAAGTTGCTTTTCAACAATTGCACGCTCAGCATCACTCGCAGGTGTAGTAAATAAAGGTTTTACAGCTTCTTTTGGAATATAATTCTTATTACTGTTCTGCATTTTATCTGAACTTTCTTGGCTGTTAGCCATGCGTTTCTACTCCTGTTAAAGCTGTTTTACAAATAAATAATTCTTTACTTTATCAGTTTATATGTTATAAGGATGGCACGGTATCTGGTTTGTCTGCTTTATGTATTGCATACATTAAGTCACTATACCAAGGCAAGACTGAATGAGTCTTAGTTTCGCTATTTTCTTGAGCAAATTCATTCGGAACTTTTCCAGTTACTGCCTCAGGATGCTCTACACGAACAGCCTGCTCACCAGGAAAAATAAAGCCGAGGCGATCTCTAGCTTGAGCGGTAACGTATGCTTTGTCTTTCCATCGGTCAATATTATTATCCAACGTACGCTTTTGTTCACGTAAATCACTTTCTTCACGCTGAAGTGCATGAAGCTCCGACAAGCTTAACGCATAATTTCTAACTGTTGAAATGCATTCAATTGAACCAACGGTAACTACAAAAACCATAAATAAAAACACGAGCGGTCCTGAAAGTAGTCGACGCTGTTGCAATGGTGATACTACATCCTCACCTAATGCCGTTTTACGACGCTTTTTCATAACCATACTCTCTAAATTACTTGATGTATTCGACGTGAAAACATCATGTATTCCGCTAATATCTTACGTGCTTTAGATGCAAAATGCTGTTGTACCACATTTACAGTCACGCTACATTTACAGTCACTCTACATTTATTCGTTATTAAAATTAAAAAACTGACGAACAAAACTGCAAAAAAATATTCAAATTTTTCTACTTAAACCAGTAATTTCTATTAATAACATCGATCATTTCAACTAATTGCTTTGTTTCTGCAATATCATGAGCACGTATTACACGTCCACCAGCCATAAACATCGCTGTTTCTGCAACTAAAGTAACTGGCAAACGATCTTCTTTATCTAAATTAAAAAGCTTCTTACCAAAGCCTTTTCTAGAAATCGCAACCAATATTGGTCTACCAAAACGATGCAATTGATTAATATTGCGCATCATTGCATAATCTTGTTCACCATCAGCAACCTTTGCATAGCCAATTCCTTGATCAAGAATGATCCTATTTAAGTCAACTCCTCCATCAACAAGCATTTTTAAATTATCACTAAAGAATTGACACATAACCTTTGTTAAATTGTCATATTCTGTATCTCTATTGCTATGCATTGTTACTAATCCAACGTTAGAATCTGCCATAAGCTTTACTTTTTCTGGAGAATCAAACGCACGAACATCATTTATAATATCTACGCCAGCTTCAATTGCAGCTTCCATTACAGGTAACTTGTAAGTGTCTACTGCTACAGCAATTTGAGGATAATTTTTGTGAATATACTTAATAGCAGGTATAACGCGACTTATTTCCTCTTCTGGAGTAATTTCTAAATAACCGCCAGGTTTTGTAGTTTGACCGCCTACTTCTATAACATCAGCACCGGCTTCAACTATTTCTTTAATATGGCTATTTACTTCGTCCTCACTTTGGTACTTGCCGCCGTCATAGAATGAGTCAGGAGTAATATTCAAAATCGCGTAAACTATCGGCTTGTCAAGTGTATCAAAGCAGAATCGCCCTGCATTCCACACAATTGCTTTTTGCTTTAATAGCGAGCGCAAACTTGCAAGTAATTCTCGATCTTCGTACCATGCTTTTTCGCATTCTTGCATAAAAGGTTTAAGAGCAATAAGCGGCAAAATGAAGTCAATAGAAGACTCGGAAACTTTGATAGCTGTATCAAAATGATCGAGAAAATCAGCTACTTTGCTTAAATCGTTTTCGCTAATATTTTCCCACGTGCATAAAATTTTTTGATTTACACAAAGATCCTGCAGTAACGCTATATCTGCAATATTTTTAGAAGATGCATTCTCCAAATTGCTTTCAATAATTCGCATTTGTATTCTTTCTTTCTAAAACCTCATATTTAAAAAACTAAATTTATATTCCAAACTAATTAAAAACTTCGCTACTTTCAATAATATTAATCCAATTAGTGTCGCTAGTTTTATTAAGCTTATCTTGGATGAGCTCATGATAATTTGCATCGTCTGCGCTTATTTCGAGCAAAGGAACTAATACAAATCTGCGATTATCTCTTTCTTTGTGCGGAATCGTAAGATTTTCACTTTTTATAGTTTGACCACCAAAATCAATAATATCTAAATCGATTGTTCGAGGACCCCAACGAACTATGCGCTTTCTATGAAGACGCTGTTCAATATCATGAATAAAATCAAGCAATTCAAAAGCTGTTAAATCAGTGTCCAAACGTAAAGCAATGTTATAAAAACTGTCTTGCACTACGTCACCAACTGGTTCAGTTTCATACACTGAAGAAACGATAATATTGCTTATATGCGAATTTTGCTTCAATAGCGAAACAGCTTGGCGCAAATTAAGTAATCTATCACCTATATTGCTTCCAACACTTATGTATGCACTAGAAATCATATTTCCACCCCCCAAAAAAAATAATTCAATTTATAGTTAAAAGTATATATCATAAACAATTAGGACTAGCCAACTTTATAAATTCAAATAATAAATAAGCTAATATCAAAAATTTTTATAACAAAAATGTCGCTGTAAATTCAACACTCTTTAGGAGCAATTAAATCTACAACGACATTTTTCAATACGCTTTTGTCTAAAGTCTGTAAAAATATTTTAGATTCAAAAGTAGTATTTTTTAGTTATTTTATTTTTGACTCATCTACTTTGCTTGAGCTTTACTCAAAATTGTATCTGCAGAATGCTGCAACTTTTGCAACTCTTCTTCAGTCAAGTCAAGTTGGCACTGCTTCACAATACCTTCGCGACCAACGATTGCTGGGTAAGAAAGATAAGAATGGTATTCCTCTCGATAGTTCGAAACAGGCATTTGCTCCTTCGAATCCGAAAGAACAGCATGGACCAGACGAACTGCAGCAGCAGCAATACCGTAATTTGTATACTTCTTTCCATAGAACACAGTGAAGCCGCCTTGACGAGTTTCTTCATCGACAGCATCTAAATCAATGTTCTTTTCTTTTGCAAACTCAACAATCGGCTGTTCAAGAACCTTAACTGTGGACCATGCGACGAACTGTGAATCACCATGTTCACCCAAGCTATAGCCCTTCACGGCTTTTGGATGCACTCCGAAGAATTTACCAACAGCGCGATGAAGACGTGCAGAATCAAGCAATGTTCCAGTGCCAATAACTTTTTCATAAGGGAGACCAGTTGTTTCTTTATAAAGCTGGCAAATAGCGTCGCAAGGATTCGTAATATCGATTAGAACACCATGGAAGCCAGAAGCTTTAATCTTTGCGCCAACTTCTTCAACTTGAACACGATTATGTTTAAGTTCTGCGAAACGATCAGGATTTGGGACGTCTAAAAGCTTAATATTGCCCATAGCGCTTACGATAACTTCAACATCTTTCAAAGCATCGTAATCATTGACAGTAATGTTTACATTAAAAGGCAAATTGTCCATTGAATCCTCAAAATCCAATGCATCAGCCTTAACCTTAGCCTCATTCTTGTCATATAAGTACAGCTCGTCGGCGTAACCACCAACAACAAGCTGATGAGCAACAGCTGCGCCAACATTTCCCATACCAATAACTGCTACTTTTCGCATAATGAAACATCTCCTTCTGTTTCGATTTTCTCACAAAAATATCACCATTATGCAGAGAATGAAAGTAAATTTAAGAAAAATTTTTTGCGTGTTGTGATTTTTTCAAAAATATTTAATAAAAAACGGTCAGCCGTAAACACGACTGACCGTTAAAACTCAAAGACTCAAGAAGCCACTAAGTTACTTAAAACTAAAAGTTACTTCATATACTTCTTGCAAGCCTTGAATGCGCTGTAACCAGCATACTGAGCGGTAGAACCAAGCTCTTCCTCAATCTCAAGCAAGCGGTTGTACTTAGCAATACGCTCGCCACGAGCAGGAGCACCAGTCTTGATTTGGCCGGTGTTCTTAGCAACAGCAAGATCAGAAATGGTGGTATCTGGGGTTTCACCAGAACGATGGGAAACCATAGAAGTAAAGCCGTTCTTAGTTGCAAGCTCAATAGCGTCGAGGGTTTCGGTAACGGAACCAATCTGGTTCAACTTCACGAGCAAGGAGTTAGCTGCACCAAGCTCAATACCCTTAGCCAAACGCTTTGGATTGGTGACGAGCAAGTCATCGCCAACGAACTGCAAACGATCACCAAGACGCTTGGTGATTTCTGCCCAATCATCCCAGCCTTCTTCCTGGAATGGATCTTCGATGGAAACGATTGGATACTCGTTGATGAGCTTCTCGTAGTAATCGAGCATGTAAGCAGATTCGCGCTCTTCGCCATCGAAACGATACTTACCAGTTTCCTTGTTGTAGAACTCAGAAGAAGCAACGTCAAGAGAAATACCAATCTGCTTGCCTGGCTCATAGCCAGCGGCTTCGATTGCATCCATGATGTACTTCAAGGAATCCTCGTTGGACTTCATCTTTGGAGCGAAGCCACCTTCGTCACCAAGACCAGTAGCCAAGCCTTCCTTCTTCAAAACATTCTTCAAGGTGTGATAAACCTCAACACCAGCGCGCAAAGCATCGCTGTAGGTCGCGAAACCATAAGGAGAAATCATGTACTCCTGAATATCGGTTGCGAAATCAGCGTGAGCACCACCGTTCATGATGTTCATGTTTGGAACTGGAAGAATGTGACCATTGGTGCCGCCAATGTAGCGGTACAACGGAAGCTGAGCAGACTCAGCAGCAGCGTAGAGAGCAGCGAGGGAAACGCCGAGAATTGCGTTAGCACCAAGCTTGCCCTTGTTTGGCGTGCCATCAAGCTCAATCATCGTCTCATCAAGAGCGCGCTGATCGGTGGCATCCATGCCAATAACCTTGGGTGCGATTACCTCGTTGACAGCCTTAACAGCTTCCAACGTGCCCTTGCCTTGATAACGGGACTTGTCGCCATCGCGACGTTCCCAAGCTTCAGCCTCACCAGTAGAAGCACCAGAAGGCACTAAACCAATACCCTGAGCGCCATCTTCGGTCTCCAAATAAACCTGAACAGTAGGATTTCCACGAGAATCCAAAATTTCGCGTGCATATACGCTTTCAATAGCTGCCACAACTACTCCTTTATACCTATGGGTTGTGATGACTCTTCCAAGATTAGTGCGTTTTATGGACGTTATATTGAGTACCAGCGTATTTATGCCGTGAACGTTCACAATATTTTGATTTAATTCGAGTCATATGAGCCAATTGTATATTTTTAAGCAATATCGTTTATAAATATCGATTTCAAATATACATGTCCATACCCTTGGGAGATAATGACCACAGACACGGGGTGCGCAACTACATCGTGCCAAACAACAATACATACAGTGTTGCGCTGAGAATACACTCGTTGAACCTGATATAGCTAAAACTATCGAAGGGATTGTCGCATGACTTACAGTTCGCCTAATAAAGCGAAAAACATATTGAAGATTGCATTTAAAGCGGTATCTTCGTGTAAAGTGTGGATTTCAACTATCCTCATTTTGGTTTTGTGGTTTTTTACAACTCTTTCTCCAATCGAGGACCGTTCTTTGCCATCCCCATATGAAGTAATACAAGCTTTTATTGATTTAAACAACGAAGGCATATTATTAAAATCCTTAGGAATAAGTATTTTACGAGTTCTTTTAGGACTTTTGTTAGGAATTATTTTTGCTGTTCCTGCAGGCATACTTGCGGGAGGCAGTAAGCTTGGCAATATTGTAGTTGATAAACCAAGCCACATGTTGAGGTCAATTCCATTCCCGGCTTTAGCTCCAATATTAATAATTTTCCTCGGAATAGATGAAACGATGAAAATAGCGCTTATAGCTGTTGGCGTTTTTGGACCTATGTACGTTAATATTCGCGACGGAGTGCGTAATATTGATCCGAAACTTCTCGAATTAGCGCAGGTTTATCACGTTAAAAAATCTACTATTTTTATATCTATTTTGCTTCGCGGTACACTTCCAAGTTTTATGACAGGTTTGCGATTTGCAATATCTGTAGCATGGGTTGCATTAGTGACTTGCGAAACAGTTAATTCTTCTATCGGAATTGGATACATTCTTTCAAGAGCGCAAGAATTCTTTAGGCCAGATCAAATGATGGCATGCGTTATTATGTACGCAATTGCAGGTCTTGGATCTGAGCTTACTGCAAACATATTAGAGTATCTTCTTATACCTGAGCGCAGATTAGATAGAAAATCACGCCAATAATCTAGTAATATCAACATTTTTCTAAAGTTAACTACTTTTTAAAATGCATTAAATTGCTTTTTAAGAATTAGTCAATACTTAGAATCAACAACCAAATAATAACAACCAAACAACAGATAAATAAAACAACAAACAAAAGGAACTATATATCATGGCTAATTTAAAAATGCGATTTTCTAAAAAGAGCATTATTGCATTAATCTGCGCTGTTTGCGCAACAGTATCTCTCGCAGCTTGCGGAAGCTCACAAAAATCATCAAGCGCTTCTTCAAAAGAAGACGCTGGAACTATGAGAGTCGCTTATCTTTCAACAGCAAATTATTTAACTACTTTGAAAAATGAGAAATTCCTTCAAGACGAATTTGGCAAATCTAAAGTAGTTTACACTGGTCCTTACACTCCAGTTGATGGTCTTACTGCTGTTATGAGCGGAAATGCAGATGCTACAACTACTGGAACCGGACGCTTCATTGATTTGATTGCTGAAGGACAACCATGGGTAGCTTTTGCGCTCGAATATTACAATGGTGATTCTCAAGGAATCGTTGCATCCGCAAAAAGCGGCGTGAAAACACTAAAAGACTTATACGGAAAGAAAGTTGCTATTATTCACAACGGTGATACTGGCGATTACATGCTTCACCGCGCATTCGATAAAAGTGCTTTAGACGTTTCTAAAGTTAACAAAGTTGAGATGAGCCCTAAGAACTTCCAGACAGCATTTACTTCTGGACAGATTGATGCAATTTCCTCATTCGATCAGAATCTTGCTGCAGCAATGACAACTCCAGGCGCAAAATTGCTTGTAAATGCTAAAAAGTACGGCAATATGAATGTTACTATTCACATTGTTTCTAAGAGCTTTGCCCAAAAGCATCCGGATCTTGTTAAGAAGATGTACAAGGCTCTTGTTCGCGAAGCAAAAAAGTCTCATAAAGAAAACAATGTTATTGGAAACGCTTACAAGCAGCTCGGAGCAAGCGAAACTATTATTAAGCAAATTGAAAAGTTTGACAATCCAACTATTCGCCCAATCGATGAAAAAGGTTTGAAAATGATGGAAACTCAGGCTAAAGAATACGTGAAATATGGTTTAATTAAGCAAGCTCCAAAGAATTTGAAAGATTCTGTAATGGATTGCACGAAATAAATTAATCCATATATATAAAACACATATTCATAAAAACAAAAAATTAAATATTAAAATAAAATAATATATAACTGATTAATCAAAATTAAAACAAAGTTATATAACATGCTTGTATAACAAAGTTATATAAATATTATATAAACATGATTTAGAGCAACGCAGTAGGAGTAAATATGAGCACTCAAATAGAAGACTATGAGACTAAAGATAGCTCTTACTGCGTTACTCTAGAACATATTGGTGTGACTTTTAAAAATAACGCTAAAATATTACGAGATATAAATCTAAATATTAAAAAAGGCGAATTCGTATCTCTAATAGGACGCTCAGGATGCGGAAAAACCACTCTTCTTAAAGTTATTTCAGGATTAATCAAACCTGATTCTGGAACAATAAACGTCACACAACATCAAGCAATAGGTTTCCAAGACGCAAGATTAATACCATGGATAACAGTAAGTAAGAACGTAGTTTTCGGCATGCAAGGAAACAAATCAGAACTAAAATCTATTGCAGAAAAAGCTCTTAACGATATGCAACTTAATAATTGCGGTTCGAAATGGCCATCAGAACTTTCAGGTGGTCAAGCACAACGAGTCTCATTAGCTAGAGCTTTAGTTCATAATCCTGAATTACTACTTTTAGACGAGCCTTTCGGAGCATTAGACGCTTTAACTCGTTTAGACATGCAAGATTTGCTTGATAAGCTAAGACAGAAACATGGCTGGACCACAATAATGGTCACGCACGATATTTCTGAAGCAGTAAGACTTTCTGACAGAATTCTTATGATTAAAGACGGAATCATTGAGAAAAACTGGAATATTGATCGAAGCCAACTTGATGCACAAAAGCGTCCAAATAATCACGTTGAAATAGAAGATGAGCTTAGAGAAGCGTTACAGTAAGAACGAAAAAATAATTGATAAAGGCGACTGCAAAATAGCGGCCGCCTTTATTTATAAAATAAACACAAGAAAATTTACCAAGCGACGTCATCAAGAAGCTGACGCACCCAGGAGAGTATTTCATGCTCATTCATTGAACCAGACCCGAGTGAAGATTCAAAAGGAGCTGGAACAATAAGCATATGAGTAAGAGGACGATACTGCAATCCTCTATAAATACGCTTCAAACGCATCATCACAGACTCTTTTGGATCGACGCCAACAACTCGTACTGATTTTCCTTGAGAGCTGATTTGCGTAATACCAATCTCGCGTGCTTTAAAACGCAAACGAGCAACATCACACAAAGACTCAAATTCTTCAGGCGGATTACCAAAGCGATCAAGAAGCTCATCGTGAAGTTCTCGCAAATCACTATTATCCTTAGCAGCAGCAAGCTTCCGGTACGCTTCCAAACGAAGCTTGTCAGAAGCAATATAATCAACTGGAAGAGAAGCCTCAACAGGAAGATCAATAGTTACACAAACAGGCTCAACTCTTTCAGGTTCCTTATATTTTTCAACAGCTTCAGAAACCATACGAACATACAAATCAAATCCAACACCCTCAATGTGGCCACTTTGCTCATCTCCAAGCAAATTTCCAGTTCCACGCAATTCCAAATCTTTCATCGCAACATCAAAACCAGAACCAAGTGCAGTATGCTGAGCAATTGTTGAGAGTCTATCGTGAGATTGTTGCGTCATAGGCTTTGAAGGATCATACAAGAAGTAAGCGTAAGCACGCTCATGACCTCTACCTACTCGACCGCGCAACTGATGCAACTGGCTTAAACCGAATCTATCTGCGTGGTCGACAATAAGTGTATTCGCATTAGAAATATCAAGACCTGTTTCAATAATCGTTGTACAAACAAGCACATCAATATCTCTATGCCAAAAATCACGAATAACAGCATCGAGCTGCTTCTCGCCCATTTTTCCATGAGCAATAGCAACACGGACATCTGGCACAAGCTCCTGAATCTTACTTGCAACAGAACTAATATCTTCAACACGATTATGGACGTAAAAAACTTGACCCCCACGCAACAATTCGCGCTTAATGCATGCAGCAACTTGAGAATTATCATACGCACCAACGTATGTAAGCACTGGAAGCCTATCTTCTGGAGGAGTTGCGAGAGTAGACATTTCACGAATACCAGTTACAGCCATTTCAAGAGTTCTAGGAATTGGCGTTGCCGAAAGACTTAATACGTCAACGTTTGTGCGCAAAGCTTTGAGCGTTTCCTTATGTTCCACACCAAAACGCTGCTCTTCGTCAATAATAACCAAACCTAAATCTTTGAACTTTATACTAGGATTCAAAAGCTTATGCGTTCCAATAACAACGTCAATGCTCCCATCTTGCAATCCAGCTAAAGTTTCTTCAATCTCTTTAGAAGTTTGGAATCTACTCATTGCAGCAACTTTTACAGGAAAGCCTTCAAATCGATTTGTAAAAGTCTCGTAATGCTGTTGAACAAGCAAAGTCGTTGGAACTAAAACAACAACTTGCTTAGAATCTTGCACAGCTTTGAAAGCTGCACGTAACGCAATTTCAGTTTTACCAAAACCAACATCTCCACAAATTAAGCGATCCATTGGTATTGGCTTTTCCATATCCGCTTTTACTTCGTCAATAGTTGTAAGCTGATCAGCGGTTTCTTGATAAGGAAATGCGTCTTCCAACTCTTTTTGCCAAGGAGTATCTTTACTAAATGCAAATCCGCGAGATTGCTGCCTTGCTGAATAAAGTTTAATAAGATTTTCAGCAATTTCATGAACATGCTTTTTAGCTTTTGCTTTAGTTTGAGCCCAGTCAGAACCTCCGAGCTTGTTAAGCTTTGGTATTTCGGCACCAATATATTTACTAACTAAATCAAGCTGATCGGTTGGAATAAAAAGTTTATCGTTAGGAGCATTACGTTTGCTAGGAGCATATTCAATTACTAAATATTCGCGAGTTGCACTACCACCCGAAACAGCAATATTACGTTGTTTCATACCAACAAAACGTCCAATACCATGCTGCTCGTGCACAACGAAATCACCAGGCTTTAGTTCCATTAGGTCGATTGCTTTGCGCCTGCGTTTTGGAGTTTTTAGTTGAGCTGATGCAGAAGATTTACCTGTCAGATCACGCTCTGTAAGAATCGCGATACGCGCAACATTATCGATAAAGCCATCCGAAATACTTGAGCGCACTGTAGTAAATTCATGTACACCAGTCACATATATAGCGCGTCTCAAGCGTGCAAGAGTACCAGAAGCCGCAGCTGTAATAGTTACAGCAAAACCATTGTCAACAAGAGAAGTGATACCACCAGAAACTTTCGATTCATCTCCTCGAAACTCTTGTGGCGCCGATGCTGGCAAAGCAATATTTCCATAAATTTGATTGTCAACACCAAAAGATGTTAATTTCCATACATCATGATTAGACAATTCTAACGATGAAATCGTTTCATCAAAATCCAAGAAATTAGCTTGATCGAATGTTATTGGAGCTCCAGAACCGTGTCCAGAAGCAGCAACATGCCAACTAGCTGCTAAGAATTCGTTAGCTGTAGCAGTTACGTCATCTGCAGCTCTACGGCATTTTTCGGGATCAGATAGAATAATAACAGATTCCTTCGGAAGCATATTTTGCACTGATTCCATGCGATCCACTAGTGCAGGCAACAAAGACTCCATACCTTCTACAGGTATAGAATTTGCGATTGATTCAAGCATATCGTCAGCATTTGGAATTGCGCCAATAAGAGAACGCGCGCGCTTGCAAATTTTTTCTGTAATCTGAAGCTCACGACAAGGCGTAGCCCAAATACTTGCAATATTATTGCCATAAGTACGCTGATCAGAAGCATGAAATTGCTTTATAGTATCAATTTCATCACCAAAAAATTCAATTCTCACAGGATGCGTCATTGTTGGCGCAAAAACGTCAATAATTCCACCACGAACAGCAAACTCTCCACGTTCCATCACCAAATCAACACGAGTATATGCGTTTTCTACCAAACGTTTCACAGCATATTCAAGAGTTAATTCTTTTCCGCACTCAAATAACAGAGGATCTATATCACCAATGCCTTCAACTACAGGCTGAATAAGCGATCGCACAGGCATAACCAACACGCGAATCGGACCAAAAAGTGATGTGTTATTTTCAGGATGACAAAGCCTACGAAACACTGCAATCCTGCTAGCAACAGTATCTGCCCTAGGCGAAAGCCTTTCATGAGGTAACGTTTCCCAAGCTTCTAATTTAGCAACGTCTTGAGCATCACCATCGTACCAATCACGCACAGACGCAATAAAATCTTCAGCATCTCTACTCGATGGAACAATAACAACAACTGGCTTTTTCTTAGCTAATGCAGCAACAATAGCAGAACGAATTCCAATAGGAGAAGAAATTGTTAAATCTTCACTTATTGAATCTAAATCTTTACGATTTTTATTTGCACTTTCGCAACAATAATCAGATATCGCATCAAGATCATATTCAGATAAAGCTTTAAAAAGTGAATCCTTAGTTGATAAATCATTAAGAATATCTCTCAAGCTTATTACTGAAATATCATCAGTCTTATCATTCTTGTTGTTTTTGATATTAGACCTGCTATCAGCGGCCATTAAACTTCTCCTGCGTTGCTGCTAATCCATGGAAAATAATACTCTCTGCAGCATCAGCACCATCTGCTAAAAAGTTTGGAAGATCAGATTTTTGAGCTGCAGCAAAACCTCCAAGAACCCAATTGACGGTATTATCGTGCGCGTGAGCACCACGCTGCGCATGACCAACACCCATTCTCACTCGAGAATATTGAGGAGTACCAAGAGAGCGATCGATAGAACGAATACCGTTATGTCCTCCCGCAGAGCCTCCTGCTTTTACTTTAATGCGCCCAAAATCTAAATCCATATCATCGTGAATTATCACAATATGATCTGGTTCTATTTGATAATAGGAGCTTATAGAAGATACTGCAGCACCAGAATCATTCATAAAAGTCAACGGTTTGGCAAGGAAAAACTTTGCTACGCGACCATCAAGATTCATAACACCTTTGCCAAGTTTAGCTAAACCTTTGTGATCCGAAAGAGATACTGACCAACGTTGTGCCAAAACGTCTGCAACCATAAAACCCATGTTGTGTCGAGTACCCTCATATTTTGTACCAGGATTTCCCAAGCCAGCAATAAGCCAAAAATCCGATGTCATGGCAGACCACTCCCCATTCAAATATTTAGCAAAACAACAAAACGGGCGCATCGATTGTAGATGAACGTAAAATCACAACTACTCGATACGCCCTTATATACTTCAGCCTATTCTATCAAGACTCAAGTCATTATGTTATTTATTTCAAAAATTCGTCAGTAGACAATTCTTTTGCTTGCGGAGTTTTATGAGTTACTTTGCCTTTAGAATCAGTGTAAGCACCTTCCTTACTTAAGAAGTTAAAGTAAGCTTGAGCGCCTTTAACATCAGTGGTTCCGAACACAAATTTTCCGCTTTTAATATCCGCGCGATTGCCCCAATATTGACCGTCAACAATCATCTTCATGCTACGCTTAACAAACTTTATGTCGAGATTAGCATCTTTTGCTTCTTTCACAAGAATTTCAGAAGCCTCATCAGGATGTTCATAAGCATATTCATATCCGCGCTTTGCAGCTTTAACAAATGCTCGAACAAGCTTAGGGTCTTTAGCTACAGTACGCTTATTTGCAATTATTCCAATAGTATCTGGCTGACCTGGCACACCGTAGTCGCCCTCCATGAAGCAGCGAAGCTTTGGTCCAAACATTTCAGACTGTACACCTTCCCAAGTGCCGTAGAAGCCACCAAAATCAGCTTTACCAGATTCAAGAGTTCTAAAAGTTGAAGTTCCAACAGTCACTTTGTCGAACTTACCTTGACCGCCATCGTGTTGAATCATCCTACGAATTACAGCATCACCTTCAGCTGAACCAAAAGTTGCAAAAGTACGACCATCAAAATCTTTTGGAGAATGAATCTTATTGTTCGAAGCAAGTGAACACCAAATAGCACTTGGCTTTTGCTGAACTTGCATAACTTGCTCAAGATTTGCTCCCTTTGTTGAAAAATCAGCAGCATTTGTCAAAGTACTAAGAGCAAAATCAGCAACACCACTATCAACTGCATGTTCCGAACCAGTCTGAGCAACAGCAAGTATATTGACATCTAATCCGGCATCTTTAAACCATCCTTTATGCTTAGCAACATAAATACCAATATGATTAGTATCCGGTGCCCAAAATAGCATAAACGACACTTTACGAAGATTTGCATTCTTACTACTACTTGCAGATCCACATGCCGAGAAAGAAAATACGCAGCACGCAGAAAGAATAAACGCAAGAGTACGCTTTACAATACGCATATTCATGAGTTCCCTACTTTGTTTCTTGTACCGTTCTTCTGGGAAAGTGACACGAACTCGGCAGAAAACGGTAACAAAGGGCCTAGCCCGCGCCGTTCAATGCCCCTGAGCAGATTCAATCTGCTACAGTTTGCCACACATTGACTCACGAAACATTTAGATTATGCATGATTAAATAGACAAATAAAAAATCTCGTACACTATTAAACTCACAGAAGTTGTGCGCTTCTAATAGAATGTACGTGCTATTTGTAGTTTTAAATAATTCGATTGGGGCAGCAATCGAAGTCATTTAAAGAAAGGAATCGAGTTTTCATGACGCAATCGCGTTTTAAACGTATGCTAATTAAATATCTGCCAACTGTATTTTCTGTAATAGTTTTACTTGTTTTTTGGCAGTATGCATGCGAATATTATAAAATTTCGGAAAATTTGATTCCAACACCATCTTCAATTGTTCAATCAACAGCTGACGCTTTGCCAACTCTATTACCTGCAGCATTAATTACAACACAAGAAACAGTTATCGGTTTTTCTATTGCAATAGTAGTTGGAATTCTTTTAGGTGTTATTTTCCATGTTTGTAAGCTTGTTAAATCTGCTTTATTCCCTCTTTTATGCGCAGCGCAAACTATGCCATTAATTTCTATTGCGCCAATTTTTTTGATTTGGTTTGGTTTTGAAATATCGGGGAAAATTGTAATAGTAATGGTTTTCAGCATGTTCCCTATTGCTGTGCAAACTATACGAGGTCTTGACGCCGTTCCAAGTTTTTATACAGATGTTGCTTTAACTTGTGGAGCAAATAGAACTTGGACTTTGTGGCATGTTAAATTAAGGGTTGCAGCTCGCCAAATTTTTGGTGGCATACGCATTAGTGCAGCTTATGTTTTTGGAACTGCTTCAACTGCAGAATATTTGGGAGCCAAAGATGGGCTAGGAATTTGGCTTCAATTCGCTTATAACTCATTTAGAACACCACTTATTTTTTCTGCAACAATAGTAATAATAATTCTTACTGCGCTTCTTATGTGCATTGTTAACGTTTGTGAAAGAATTATGATTGGTTCAGCAGACGAAGATGATGACCCAGATAGCCAATTGTGAAATTGCATTAAAACAGCACATGTGAGTTACAAAAGTGACGAAAATAACGCAACATTCGCTACTTTTGTAACTCACAAACTGAGATATTAATGAAAACTTACTACTTACCTGATTCTTCTTTCATTGCTTCATTAATAGCATCGCTCAGCTCTTTTTGCGCCTTTCCGTAAGCTTCCCAGTTTCCGGATCGCATAGCAGAATCAGAATCTTTTAACGCTTGAGCTGCACGTTTAAGTGCTTCTTTAGCTTTTTGGCTCATAGAATGAGATTTTTCTGAATTCTTAGACTCACTTTCCTTAGAGCTACCTTCTTTAGAATCAGCATCCTTAGATTCATTACTTTCAGCAGCATTGTTTGAAGAAGAATTATTAGAAGCATCACCAGCCAAAGCACCCGAGTTTCCACCAAATACTTGATTAAGTGCTTCATCTAACGTATCTGCAAATCCAACTTGATCTCCAAACGCAACTAACACCTTCTTAAGCAAAGGATAGCTAGTAGAACCGCTAGATTGCACATAAACAGGCTCTACATAAACCAGTCCTCCACCAAGAGGTAATGTAATCAAATTGCCACGTTTAACTTTAGTAGAACCGGATTCAAGCAAATTCAATTCTTTAGAAACATTTGCATTAGCGTTGAAATTATTCTGAGCTTGGCCAGGTCCTGGAACATTAGATATCTTGGGTAATTCTTGCAAACGAATCTTACCGTAATTTGAACCAATCTTTCCAGGAGTATCCCCCGCATCTGAATCAACAGACAAGAAACCAGTCAATATTTCACGCGTACTTTTACCAGCTGGAATATAAGTAGAGACAAGCGAAAATACTGGTTTCTTTGCGTCTCCAGTTTGCAAAGTCAAATAGTATGGAGGTTGCAAAATATCTTCTTTTTGTGCTTTTTGAGATTCAGTTGGATCAACAGGAATCTGCCAGAAGTCTTCTCCAGAGAAGAATTGACTTGCGGTATCGACGTGATACTTTGCTAATAAGTGACGTTGAACTTTAAACAAGCTTTCTGGGTAACGCAAATGCTTCATCAAATCACCAGAAATCTTAGAAATGTCATGATAGTGACCTGGGAAAATTGATCTCCAAGCTTTGATTACAGGGTCTTTCGTATCCCACACATACAAATCAACAGAACCATCATAAGCATCAACTGTAGCTTTCACAGAATTACGGATGTAGTTTGCGCGTTGATTAGTCAATCCTTTAATAGAATGAGAAGTTGTTGTTGTGGAATCTTGAGTTACCTTACCAAAATCAGTCATCTGAGAATAAGGGTAAGAATCAGAAGTAGTATAGCCATCAACAATCCACTTAACGCGACCATCTACTACTGCAGGATAAACTCGACCATCCAAAGTTAAGTAAGGAGCAACCTTAGACACGCGTGTCTTAGGATCACGATCATACAAAATTTGAGATTCAGAAGTCACACGATCAGAGAAAAGAATCTGATCAGACCCAAACCTAATTGCATGCAAAAGTTTAGAGAAGAAATTGCCTAAACTTGGACCACCATTGCCATTAAAAGTAGTTAATGCACCTTGAGAACCAGTCGGATAATCAAACTCCCATGGAGCTGTCCCTTTTGGAGATCCAACGATAGAATACTCAGGAGCATTCGGAGAGAAGTAAATACGTGGTTCATACTTTTGCGACTTAGTAAGTTTGCCTTGAGCAGGAATACCGTACTCCATGAATTGCGGCTGACCATCTGTAGTTACTTTATTTCCGTAGGCTGCAACAATTCCGTAGCCATGCGTATAAACTGTATGATCATTAACCCAGTTTCGATTATCGTTTCCAGCTAAATCGAGTTCACGTGCAGCGATAACTGTATCTTGACTTACACCGTCAATATCGTATTTATCAACTGAAAGCGTATCTGCGAAAGTGTAGTATTGCTTCGATTGCTGCAATTGGCGGAAAGTTGGAGACGTAACTTGTGGATCTAACAAACGAATTTGCGCAGTTGACTCTGCTTCTTTTGATAATGCACCTGATTTACCTTTAGAAGTAGCGTTATACGATTCTTTCTTTACATTATTTAGACCGTAAGCAAACTTTGTAGCATCGATATTACGCTGAATATAAGTAGCTTCCAATTCCTGAGCATTAGGAGCAACTTTAAATCGCTGCACAAGTGCCGGCCAGGCAAAAGATATAACAATTGAGCAAACAATCATAAAAGCTAAAGCAATAGTCGGAGTTTTCCAAGCTTTTACAGCAGTTTTAAAACGAACTGAAATTGGTGCTTCTACAGATAAAGCGTGAGATTTCATAAACCAAAATGCAATAACAGAACCAACTAACACTGTAATTACTGCCATAACTATGCTTCCAGGAACTCCAGCATTCATATCCGTGTATGAACCGCCAGTAATACGAGGACCGTCAAGAGTTACAACAGCAAACATGTCTAAAATTTGCTGAGCTGCCCAAGACAAAATCACAAGCATAAACCATACAGAAATTTGTCTACGTGCTCGTTTTGTAATACTTAATATGCTTTTACCGTCGATAGGCATACTAAAACGAATTGCTCCCATAAGAAGATGCGTAATAATAGAGAAAACAAGGGATATTACCAATAAGAGCACAAATGCACTTATAAATAACCTTAATCCTGGTAGTACGAATACATAAAACCCATTGTCAATTCCAAATTGCGGATCCTTAATGCCAAAAGGTTGGGCGTTAAACATTAACAAAATTTGCGCCCAATGATTGTAGAATTTAAATCCAAATACCGCGCCTACAATCAATGAAAAAATTCCTGCAACATGCAAAGCAAGCTTTGAACTAATTCCCTGCTTTAAATCAATAACATTGCCTTTAATTCGAATATAAGTTCCATCTGCATTGCTTGGACGCGCTTTTATTGCCAAAGCTGCAGACAAGTAGCCAAAAACAGACATTAATATTGCATAAAGCACCCAAACGCCCACTTTTGCTGCAAGTTGAATCCAAATAACACTTTCAAAGCCAAGCTGTGAATACCACATGCAATCAGTTATGAACCTTGCGAGAGCAAATATTGCAGCTATAGCAAGCACAACGATTAACAATACTATCGCAAGAATCCACCGCCATCTTCTTGAGCCGCCAATAAATTTACCTACATTAAACTCTAATCTCATAGAACGCTTATGCTCCTTATTTTCAGTGCTCTTATAATCGCTTTTATTGATATTATTACTTTCGCTATTTTTTGGAAAATCGCCTTTGTTCTCTAGTTTTTTCTTAGCTTCTAATAAATCACTAAAGAGGTCACCAAAGTCACCATCATCACTATAATAGTCTGCCCAATCTTCTATTTTTTTTGTAAACTTTGAAAAAGTCTTACCTTTGTTTTCACTATTAGAATCGTCTTTAGCATCCTCTTTAGAATCGTCTTTAGCAACAACATCATCACTTTTATTATCTTCATCAATACTTTCTACAATTACATCTTGCTCAATAGAATCAGTAGAATCGTTATCTTGTTGGCGCTTTTTCTTTCCGTCGCTTGTATAATCGGCACGCTTATGCGTCTTAGTATTTTTAGGTTTTTTAGCCATATACACGCCAAAAGCAGCCCATGCAACGCCAATAATTATTTCTATGATGAGTTTCAACATAAAGTTAATAGTACTATATTAATTATTCCCACTCTACATATTATGTAATCAAAACTAATTACAAAAAGCGCGCCCGCAAATTAATGCAAGCGCGCTTAAAGCGATTAAATTAAATCAAATTGGAGCATTTAAGTTAGGCAACATCAGGATCATCTTTAGCGATCGTACCAGTAAGCTTTCCAATAGCCTTCAATAAGTGATATACAACCAACACCACAACGGTTCCGATTGCAATACCGTTGAACTGAATGCCAGAAATAGCAAACTGGAAGTTAGCAATACCAATAATCATAACGATTGCAGCAATCATAATATTCACTGGCTTATCGAAGTTCACTTTGTTTTCTACCCAGATTCTTACGCCAATCATGCCAATCATGCCGTAAAGCAAAGTGGTCACGCCACCGAGAACACCAGCTGGAATTGAGTTTACAACAGCACCAAACTTTGGGCAAAGGCTCAGGATGAATGCAAAAGCTGCAGCACACCAATAAGCTGCAGTAGAATAGACCTTTGTTGCGGCCATAACACCGATATTTTCGCCGTACGTAGTAGTACCACAGCCACCGAATAAACCAGCAATAGCTGTACCAAAACCATCTGCAAATAATGCAGTTCCAATCTTAGAGTCATAGTCGCGACCAGTCATTTGAGCTACAGACTTTACGTGACCAACATTTTCTGCAATAAGAACAAGTACTACCGGCAAGAACATAAGTAGAACAGAGAAATCAACTTGTGGAGTGTGGAATTTAGGAAAACCAATCCAAGAAGCTTCTTCAATCTTTTTAAAATCGACTTGACCTTGGAAGCATGCATAAGCGTAACCAACGAGAACACCTAAAAGAATATTTAAACGACCAAGAAGACCGCGAAATACTACAGCAATAAGCATTACAGCAACTAATGTCACAAGAGCCGTATCTGGAGCTTTCTGGAAATTAGTCCAAACTGCAGGTCCTAAATTAAAACCAATAATTGCAACGATTGCACCGTTTACAACAGGCGGCATAATAATGTCAATCCACTTAGCTCCTGCAAAATGTACAAGCACACCTATAAGAGCAAGAAGTAAACCTGTGCACATAATGCCAAAGCTTGCAACTGCAATACCTTTATGAGCTGTTGTTACAGCCATAACAGGTGCTATAAGACCAAAAGAGCTTCCCAGATAACTAGGAAGCTTATTTGCGTTAATAAGTAAGAACAGTGCTGTAGAAATAGCAGTGAACATCAATGTTGTTGATGGATCAAAGCCTGTAAGAATAGGCACCAAGAACGTAGCACCAAACATTGCAATAACATGCTGAGCACCAATTCCAGCAGTACGAGTCCAAGTCAAACGCTCGTCTGGCTCTACAACTTCACCAGGCTTTAACGTTTTGCCATTACCGTGAAGCTGCCACGTGAATAATGAATTCATTTCTTCTCCTTGCAAAAACAAGCTATGCAAAATGTTGTGTAAACAAGTGTCGCTAAAAAACAAGCACTCATTGAGCGCTGGGATGGCAGCTTCTGGGAGGTCCATTGCACCACCGACCCATATGCCAAAGGGACATTCTAATGTTGCAAAACGAAAGTGTCGAGCATAAGAAAAAAATTACAGTTTTGTTTTTTATTTTTGTTGGAATATCAAGCAAAGTCGGCGTGTTGAAAAGAATGCAATGAACACCAACTAAAGTTGATACTTACTAACTTATGTTTATAAAATAATTAAAGTTAGGCAAAGTTAAACAATCGCAAAATTAGTAAACACATATTCAAGCAAGTAATTTTTGTAAATATTCTTGCAAAACTAATGCGTGATTTACTTTTGGATTTTTTGCAGCATACAACAAAGTTATAGTTTGATACTTACTAAACAAATCCATAATCACACCAACAGCTTCATGATTTGAATCAAGTTCTTCAACATAACGATGTGAAAATTCTTCAAAATGCTCCGGATCATGATTAAACCACTTACGTAACTGCGAAGTAGGAGCAATATCTTTAAGCCATTTATCAATATGAGCATATTCTTTGCTTATACCACGCGGCCAAAGTCTATCAACCAAGACTCTCACACCATCATCTTCACTAACCGTTTCATACACACGCTTAATCTTCACAGTGCACTTGTTCATAAAATCTCCTTTATACGTTTACTATAATCGCAGCTTTATTTATTTTTTCAAGGAATTATTTACTAGCAAAAGATATATGCGATATAAATTGAGTTATTATGTTCGATTATGTGATTTTATGTCGGCGTGTCGCGTTTATTTGCAGCAAAATTATATAAAATTTGCTTAATTTTTTAATTTATGTTCGTTTTTGTCCGATTATGGGAGAATACTTGGCTAAATGGTTAATTTCTTTGATACATGGAAAAAGAAAATCTGCACCATCGATATGGCTCTTATTGCTGTATTGACACTTCTAGCTTCCTTCATTGGTAGCTGGCTTAAGCAGTACCCAGGTTTCCAATTACTTGGTGCTCTTATTATTGCGTTGCTTGTTGGCATGGCTCTGCAGCTGCCATTGCACGTGTACAAAATGAATAATGATTCAAGGCGAGCAGGCGTTAAAAGCGCTGCTGGTTTGATTGCAAACAAACTTCTTCGCCTAGGTATTATTCTCCTCGGATTTAAGCTGAATTTGCATGATTTGTTTACCAAGGGCATTAAATGCTTGCCTATTGCAGCTGTGTTAGTTGCAATAATGGTTTGCATAACTTATAACATTGCTAAACTCTTGAAGGTAAATCCTCAGCTTGCAATGCTTACAGCAGGAGGCACAAGTATTTGTGGAGCTGCTGCAGTTATGGGTCTTTCTGGCTCAATGCCAGTTCTTCCAGAAGAGGAAGATGAGAAAGAACAGAACGAAGTTATGGCTGTTGCAACAGTTGCAATTATGGGCACTATTTACGCTCTTGCTGAAATCTTCATCCTGCCTAACTTTGGCATGACTAAGCAGCAGCTTGGCATTACAGCAGGTGCATCACTTCACGAAATCGCACATGCCGTTGCAGCTGGCGGAGCATTCGATAGTATCGATGTTGCAACAATCATGAAGCTTTCACGAGTTCTTATGCTCGTTCCAGCCTCCATCTTTATTGCAATTTGGTGGAATGCTCGTCATAGCAAAGTTGAAAATGGCGGAAAGCATAAGATTAGCTTCCCATGGTTTATGCTTGGCTTTATTGCAGCATCCGTTATTGGAACTTATGTTCCTTTCATAACAGCTCACGCATCAACTCTTGTAGAAGCAGGATACGTTTTCCTTGGCATGGCTATGGCTGCACTTGGAATTAACGTAAACTTCCGAGCTATTTTTAAGCAAGGTCGCGCAGCATTTGCAGCAAGCTTCCTAGCTTCTATTGTTTTAGTTGCTTTGGCTTATGCAGCTGCAGTACTGTTCTTCTAAATAAAACATTACAAAATAGTTTTGCTTAACAAATGAGGGTCTTCGTTTGAAGATCCTCATTTTATATTCTCGATAATTTATTTTCGTGTATTCTTGAAAAATCTATCCAATATGCACAGCCGTTCCATCAGGAATATTTTTATAAAACCATTTGGCATCCGCAACGCTTAAACGCACACAACCATGCGATGCAGGCTTTCCAAGCTTCATGCCTTCTGACGGAATATATTCTCCAAAATTATAATTCGTCGGCACAGAATGGAATAAATATTGCGATCCAATAAAAGCAACCCAGTAATCCGCTCCAACTTTTTCATCTTGATTAAAGAAATGATCACCACGACCATTAATTTGATAATTACCATGAGGAGTCGAGTCTTTTATTCCAGAACTCATAACCATTGAATACACAGTTTTCCCATGAGCAATAATATAAACACGCTGTTTTTTCAAATTTACATTCACATGCAAATCCGAAACCTTTATTCCTGTAAGATTAGGATAGGCTCCACCAGTAGGATATTTCCAAAAATTAGGTTTAAGTAAAGACTTATTTTCTAGATAATTTTTGCAATATTTTTTAATAAAAGATTTATCATTACCGTTCAGTTTGCTTATTTTGCAATCAATTTTTTCACGCTCACTCAAATTAATTTTTTTTAACTGAGCACTATGCCTTAAAGAAGCAGAAATAACATTAGAAGTTTCAAAACCAACAAAGCAGAAGAACGGAATCAATAATGTAGCCAATAAAGCTGACGCAACACAACGAGCAAAATTAGAACTACGCTTCCACCATTTGCAAAATCTTGCAACAATGCGAACACACTTGCGTATATCGCTCACAAAGTTACGAATAAATTGCATAACATCTCCATTGTAAAAGCAAAAACGTTGCTCACCCTAGTTTAACAGCAAACTGAGGAGAGCAACGCTTAAAAAAAAAATAAATCTTTTATTTATTATGATATTAAAATCACTCGTAACATAAAAATCATAAATTTTTTTGAACGAACATGAAAATAATCATACATTAAATTTGAATTCGACAATATCACCGTCTTGCATCACATAGTCGCGACCTTCAAGACGAAGCTTTCCTTCTTCCTTAATTTTTGCCATAGAACCGTCAGCAGCAACGAAATCATCATAAGATACGATTTCTGCCTTAATAAATCCACGCTCAAAATCAGTGTGAATCACACCAGCAGCTTGTGGAGCAGTCCAACCTTTATGAATCTGCCAAGCGTGAACTTCCTTAACACCAGCAGTCAAATAGGTTTGAAGACCTAAAATATCGAATCCCACACGCGCAAGTTGATCCAAACCAGATTCCTTCAAACCAGCATCTTCAAGCATTTCACGAGCATCAGCTTCGTCAAGTTCAGTAAGCTCGGACTCAAACTGAGCATTAAGGAATATTGCTTTTGCAGGAGCGACAGATGCAGAAAGTTTAGACTTCAAATCTTCATCAGCCAACTCCGAATCATCCACGTTAAACACGTAAATAAATGGCTTAGCAGTGAGCAAGTGTAAATCATACACATCGTTTTTATCAATAAGCTTTTCGTTATGAGCCTGGTCAATAGTCTTTCCAGATTCAAGAATTTCCTTAGCTTTATTTACAGCGTCTACGTATTCCTGCGTAACTTTCTTACCGCGCAAATCCTTTTCCAACTTTGGAAGAGCATTGTCAATAGTTTGCATATCGGCGAGAATTAGCTCAGTATTAATCGTGTCAATATCGTCAGCAGGATCTACTCTGCCGTTAACATGCACAATATCATCATCATTAAATGCGCGCACAACTTCGCAAATAGCGTCTGCTTCGCGAATATTAGCAAGGAACTTATTGCCCAAACCTTCACCCTCGGAAGCACCCTTAACAATGCCTGCAATATCAACGAAAGTAACTGTTGCTGGAACAATCTTTTCAGTATTAACTAATTTAGCTAAAACTGGAAGACGATGATCCGGAAGCGGAACAATACCAGTATTAGGCTCAATAGTTGCAAACGGATAATTCTCCGCCAAAACGTTGTTGCGGGTTAAAGCATTAAACATAGTGGACTTACCAACGTTTGGCAATCCAACGATTCCAATAGTTAAAGACATATTTACCTAGTTTAGACCAGCGCCGGGAAAGCCGACACAACTTGATTTTATTTACTATTTATTTTCAATAGCATCAACTGCAGCAATCACATCTCCCCTAAATCCGCGAGATTCTAGCTCAGCAACGCCACGAATAGTGGTTCCTCCAGGAGAGCACACTGCATCTTTCATAGCACCAGGATGCGTGCGCGAATCCATGTATAACGCACCTACTCCTTCAATCATTTTTGCAGCCAAACGGTAAGCACAATCACGTTGCAAACCATACTTCACACCAGCATCACTCAATGCTTCCATGTACATTGCTGTAAAAGCTGGAGCGCAGCTAGAAATACACATTGCAATATTCATATGATCACTAGTCACTCGCTCTACCAAAGAAATTGGCTCAAATAAAGCATTAAACATTGAAAGTTGACTATCAGTAAGCGTATGAGTAGTTTCAGCTAAAGTCACACCTTGGCCTACAGAAATAGGAGTATTAGGAATAATGCACTGAACATGAGCTTCCTTGCCAAGTAGTTCCATGTAACGCTCAAGCGTCCAACCGGCTGCAACGGAAATAACAGCAATACCTCGTTCATTAATAATTTCACAAATTGGCTTAAGTACTTCAGCAACCTGATATGGCTTTACAGCAATAATAATCGCATCACTTGCTTCACATACTTCTTGAGCAGTGTGCATAGCGCGAGCGCCAATCAGCGAAGTATTACGCTCGAGTTTTTCAAAATTATGCGCGCAAGCAACAATATTTTCACCTTGTAATACGCCAGCATTCAGTGCACCTTTAGCGATTGCTTGTGCCATGTTGCCATAACCTATAAAACCAACAGTTTCAGATACACAAGTACTCATACACGACCCCCTTTAGCGCATTGATAAAACAATAGCGCACTCATTACTAAGCAAACAGATGTATAGCATAGCAAAGAGTGCACTATAATCATTGCGCATATTAAAATTATTACCTTTATATATGGCTTATCTCTTATAAATTCCCTCTAAATCACCACGATTCAGCGCCTCATCAAACAAATGACGGAAAACAATGTCTCCATGCAAACCATCATGCTCAAACTCGTTCGTTGTCCAATAGTGGGAGTTGGCAATACGAGAAAGAGTGTCAAGCTGAAGACCAGAATCGACATACATGTCATCAAAATACACTGCTGATTGCAATGGAACTTCGTTATTAGCAAGTTGATCTTGATCGTAAATTTTGCCAAACTGCTTATCTTTCATCAAGCAGTCAACAGCTGGAAGGAATGGTTGCAAAGCTTTCTCTTGATCGTACATCCAAGGAAACATTGCTTCGCCTGTAAACATAATAGGGCGAGCAGAACCAGAAAACTCTGGCATAGTTTCTCGAACCTGCTGAGCAGCCCACAAAATTGGGTGTTCCAATTCACCATCAGCATAAATAAATTCTTGTAATGGCCAATAAAGTGGACTAGAAGCTGTAGAATCCATGACACCATACACAAAATCGTCACTTAAACTACCTGCAGAAGCTCCTCCGCCGTGCTTAAATGCTTTCAAGGAACCATCACCATCTGCAAACGCAGAGTCAATTAACCAATGCACTCGTTCAAAACTTGGTTTCATTCCAAATGAAGAACCCAACATTTGGAATCGCTCAACCGTAAGTTTTTCACCGTTCGGAAGCACAACATCACCCTGTGCAATACGATCTGCAATAGCTGCAGCACGAGCAACATCTTGCGGATAGCGCTCATAGAATTGCTCAGTTTTACGCGCCATACGAGGAAAAGTATGCTCATAGACTTCACGCGCATTTGCTGGAACGTGAGGAATACCTCCTGTTGTAAAGCTTGCAATTAATCCTTGAGGGAATAGTGATAGATATGTAAGAGTCAAGAAGCCACCATAGCTTTGACCAAGTGAAACCCATGGCTTAGCATCGAATTCAGTAAGTCGCAGATGTTCAAAATCGCGAATAATAGAGTCAGCCAGGAAACGCTTTAAATACCAGGCTTGTCGCTCAACGCTTACACCGTCATCTGCCATGCGCTTCATAGTTGAAGCGTCTACTCTTGAAGAACGCCCAACACCACGCTGATCCGGCAAGACTACGCGAAAATGTTTAATAGCTTCTTGAATCCAGCCATCACTAGAAGGCGAAAGTGGTCGTGGACACTGCCCACCAGGACCTCCTTGCAAAAATACTAATAAAGGCAAATTATCATGTACATGCTCAGGAGCACAAACTACTCTACAGAACAATCGGATTGTTTCGCCTTTAATAGCTCCACCAGGAGTGTTTCCTTCCCAATCAAGCGGCACGTCAATTGCACGTTCTTCGATATGCAATCCCGGAACATAATAGCTTGTAAGTAACGCCATTTCGCACTCCCTTTCTGTACTCTTGCATGCTACATGCAATGTCAATTACACATTCTTATATAAATCATACTCAAGTTCGATTGTTCTATAAAGTGCTATGCACTAGCCTAGTAATTATGAAAGTACCTAATATGTTTCAAAGTGTTATACAGCCCTTACGAAAAGAGCTCACATTAAACGACATATTATGGGGTATTATTCCACTTATTCTTTTTATACTTTCAAACAATAGATATAGTATAAGCTATGTTGACGGTTTACTGACTCAGGGTTCGCTGGTTACAGTAGCGCTTACAAATATCGTTGTTGCACTACTACTTTCAGTAAGAAAGATATGGCCTGAACAGGCGGCTATTATTTTTATTGTTATTTGCATTGTGCAAGTAATATTTGGTCCAGCTCAACTTTTCGCTGATTTCTTTGGTTTCGTGCTGCTTGTTAACGCTATTGCGCGCGGAAACCCAACGCATACGAAAGTTTTTGTCATTACAGCTTACATAACAACCATATTATCTTGCGCATTAATATCGTGGAATGTTGTAATGGGACCAATATATGGCAATAATCATTCGAAATCTAGTTATACCTGCAGTGTACGAAATATAAATAGCAGTAATATAAAAAATTGCGTTTCAAATATACTTAATTTTGCGATTCCTTCCATAATTTTTGCGATTATTATTACCACTATTACGGTTATTATTGGCTACTGGCAGCGCACTCATGTGCATACTATTCAACTTTTGCAAGAACACAATAACGCTATTCGCGCGTACCGCCGAAAAGCTCAACACATTGCTGTTACTGCAGAGCGAGCAAGAATTGCTAGAGATATGCACGATATTGTTGCTCATACGCTTTCTATTATTATTGTGCAAGCAGATGGCGGCCGTTATGCCGCAACACAAAATATTTCGCTCGCTAAAAAAACAATGCATATTATTAAAAATGAAGCTGAGCGCGCCGTTCACGACATGCGTAGGCTGCTAGAAGCTTTAACTGATGCACCTTCTAACGACACAAATTTGAATCACGTGTCATCACTTATTGAGCAAGCGCGAATTGCTTCACCAAATAATATTTTTTGGCATACTGTTGATGGCATAAATTCTTCTCATAAACTCAACAAAGCTGCACAAACTGTAGCATATAGAATTATTCAAGAAGCACTTACTAATATTCGCAAGCATGCAGGCGAATGCGTTAAAGTAAACATTCATGAAGAATGGAACAACCAAGGTTTAAAACTAAAAATTACAAATGAAATACACAAAATCGAAGTTAACCAAACGCAAAATAGCAATGCGCAGCATAAAAACGGTTATGGCTTAATTGGCATGAAAGAACGCATTGAAAATCTTCACGGAACGCTTAATTACGGGAAACTAAACGATGGAACGTTTAGTATTGTTGCTTTTATTCCATATTCTTACAGCACAGACCCGTCAAATACTACTGCTTCTGTATTAAATAGTATTCCTAACGTTACTTATAAGAATGCAAAAATTAATAATCAATCAGTAGCGCAAACAAAACCGGCAAATGCAAATGTTCCAACCTCATCAAAAGTTTTTCCAGAAGTAAATGCTTCACAAAATAAGATCGAGAAAGTATCACAATGGTTTGAACAACATTGGCTTATTGGAGACATTATTTATGCAGCGCCTTGGATTGTTCTGATGCTTTTTGTGCCAACTTATGATTTTATTCTTGGAGATGGAATGTCTTCACAATATTTCAACTCACTTTCGTTAGAAATATTTTATAGAGTATTTACTCTTGCAACCATGGTGCCGTTTATGTTCCGTAGAAAATCTCCAACAACATGCGCAATTGTTGCCGCAATATTTTCTGCAATACAGCTAATATTCTTACCTAATATTTTGTTTGCTAACTTATTCATTCCAAGCATTATTTATGCTGCGGTTCTATACGGCAAAAAGCGCGCATGGCAATGGATTAGCGCAATAGTACTTTTAGAATCTGCTATTTTTGCACTAAAAATTGGCATCGCATCAAGAAATATTCCAAAAAATGCAACTCCAATACAATTCTTTACATCGAATATAGACACGACTAATTTTTATATCATTACGCAAATGGCATCCGTAGGATTAGTTTTTGGTTTCGCAGTTGCGTTAATTTGTTTTACAGTTATTGCGTTTGCTTATTACCGAAGAAACGATGACAATAATTTATTGCTTCTAAAAACACGCAGAACAGAACTCGAGCAAGAACAAAAACAGCTAGAAGTACTTGCAGCAAACGCAGAAAGGCAGCGACTTAGCTCAAATATTCAGCAAAAAGTTGCTGTTACACTGCATAAAGTAATCGATGCCGCAAATAACGGAATTGATATGCTAAATAAATACGAAAAAGCAAATAACAATACAGAAAATCGAAAGTCATCAGACCCAGAGCAATCACAGGGACAAAGTGAAGAAATTAGTAAAGCTTTCAAAAATATTGGAGATGAAGGTCGCTCAGCACTAAAATATATGCGAAAATTGCTTGGAATTTTGCGAGAAACAGGATCAAGCGTTAATTCAGCAAATAATGGTGCGAATGTAACTGAAATTGCAGTTCGCCCTGCTCCTTCGCTCGATGAGCAAATTCAACACAGTGCATTAAATAAGCAAGAATAAGTTGATACTATAGAAAATATGGAAAACAATGGAGTAATTCGCGTTACAATAGCAGACGATCAGGAGCTTGTTCGTGCAGGATTTGCTATGGTAATTAACTCGCAGCAAGATATGCAAGTTGTTGCTCAAGCAGCGAATGGAAAACAAATAGTAGAGATTACAGAAAGAGATCATCCAGACATTATTCTTATGGACGTTCGCATGCCTGTAATGGACGGATTGGAAGCAACTCGCAAGATTCTGCAGCAAAAAACTAACGAAAATACTAAAATTATTATTCTGACAACTTTTGATTTAGACGAATATGTTATGGCTGCAATTCATGCTGGCGCTTCCGGGTTCCTTTTGAAAGATACTGAACCTGAAACTTTGCTTAATTCAATACGAACAGTGTATCAAGGAAACGCAATTATTGCTCCGACTGCTACGAAGCGTTTGATTGAAACTATGATTCAGCAAAGCAAAGTAGCAACAAATACTACAGAAAACAGTGCTGCGAATTATACCGCACAAGCAAGTTACGATGTACAAGCAAGTTCGACTGCGCAAACAAATCCGGATGTACAAGAAACACAAAGCTGCACATACGAAAATTCTGCTATTCCAGAACTTACTGATAGAGAACGCGAAGTTCTTGTTGAAATTGCTCACGGACTTTCAAATCAGGAAATTGCTGACAAACTATTTATTAGCTTGCCCACAGTAAAAACGCATGTTGCGCATATTTTAGGAAAAATCGATGCTAGAGACCGCGTTCAAGCTGTAGTTTTCGCTTACGAAAATGGCTTAGTTAAGCCGTAAAAATATAAAATTGCGGCTGTTTATGCATAGACACAAATAGCCGCAATTTAGATTATCAACGTACCTAGTAGCCTTTTAATTTATGCTCTTGGAAGGCGACGGTGACGCATAACAGTCACGCCGGCAGCAGCAGCTCCAGAAATAGTTAATGCACCCAAAACGCCTAGCATTATAGTGCTAAGCATATTACCAGAAGACTTGTTTTCGCCTGCAACTTTAGCTTGAGCTTGTGGCTTATTGCTTCCAACAGGAGTCTTTTCTTCAACTTCCTCAACATCACCCTTGTTATTTTCAGGCTTCGTAGAGTTTTCTTCTGAAACCTGTGATTCGGTTGACTTGTTTGTTTTTGAAGTATTGTCTGTCGGAGTCACAGGCGAAGAAGAAGTATTAGCAGCAGCTGGAGCATGAGATTCGGCTGCAGAAGAAACCTTTTTAACTATTTCAACAACCGGAACTACTACTTTCTGAGTATTTGCATCAGAAGGCTTGGAGCTTGACACTGCTGGAACCGCAGAAGCTGCAGGAACAACATGAGTTGAATTATTTTCAACTTGAACTGCTGGAACCGCAGGGGTTGCAGGAGCAGCAGGTGCCGACGGAACAGTAGGAACTGGTACTGTTGGAGCCGAAGAAGCTGGCGGCACAACCGGAGGATTAACAGATGGCACTGGAACCTTAGCTTTAGGAACCTCAGAAGCAGCATTTGATTGTGTATCGGATTCGGCAGGAGCAGCTACTTTCGGAGCAGATGCTACTGGAGGTGCAGGGACTGGAGCAGCATGCTCTTGAGATTCATTATCTTTTTTAGAATCAGAAGGTGCTGGAGCAGTAGGACCAGTCTGTTTTCCTGATTCTTTTGCCTCATTATTACCAGCAGAACTGTTACCACTTTGCTGATCTTTTTGATCTTTTTCCTTCTTCAATTGAGCTTTAAGAATAGTAACTTTAGCTTTAGCTTCCTCAAGATTCTTTTCTGCGCCCTTTAAAGAATCCTCAGCTTGCTTCTTTAAATCACTTTTCGCAGTTCTCTCCTGAATCTGATTGTTTTTAAATGTTTTAGCGCCTTCAAAGCCATTTCTTAATGACTTAATTTTTTCATCTAGTTTCTTTTTGTCGTCAACTAACTTATAGTTCTCAATAATATTATTAAGAAGCTTTGTTTCAGACTCTGCTTTCTTTACTTCAGAATCTTTACTGTTGGAAGCTTCAAGCTTACTAGCTACATCTTTTTTAGACTCATCAATTTGATCTTTAATTTTTTGAAGATCTTCACTTGCTTTTTCAAATTCTTGCTTTGCATTCTGGAAAAGAACTTCTAATTCTTTCACAGTTTTTTCTTTAGCAGCAACAAGTTTCTTATTTTCTTCAACTTTTTTGCTAAGTGAAGTTTGATCATTAGAGACTTTTCTAAACTGCTCCGCTATAGAATAAATATTATCACCATCGTTTGGATCAGCTTTTTCTAATGCGGATTCTAATTCACCGATTTTTGTATCATACTCTTTAATTTGAGCAGAATCACTTGCAATAGATTCATTAAGAGAATCTACTTCTTTGTGAAGATCTGAAATCTGTGATTCATATTGTTTTATATTAGCTGCAGCTCTTTCTTTTGTTTGACTTTTTTCTTCTTCGTCACTTTGCAAAGCATCAAGAGTTAATTTTGCATTATCATATTGCTCTTTTAAAAGTTCATATGCGGCTTTTAATCCAATAAGCTCGTTATCCTTTTCTTCTTTGGATTTTTCAAATTCTGCAATTTTTACTCTTGCGGCTTCGGAATCCATTTTCAATGCATTTTCAGCTTCTAAAAGTTCCTTTTCCTTATCTTTCTCAACGTTTTCAAATCTTTTTTCAGTTTCAGAGATTTTATTTAAGAGATCGTCAAATTCTGCAACTTTTTTCTTATACTCTTCAATTTGAGCTTCTAATTGCTGAACCTGCTCTTCAGCTTTTTCAATTGCTTCTTCAGTAGATGCTTTTGCAGTCACCTCTGTTTGAGCTTGCGTATTTTGTACATCCTCAACAGCTTCTTGCGCCCATGCTGGCATTGGGCCTTGCAGGAACAAAACAAATCCTGCGATTGCTGCGGCAGATTTTTTCTTGACCGTTACCATATTTGTTACTCCTTGCTCGTAGCGGCCTTCATGTCTAACTTATGTCAGCAGTCATCCTTGAGCATAACAAAGGAATAAATACATTTTCAACGCTATTTATTCGGAATATTTCCGATAAAACTTGTCATAATGAATAATAATCATATTATTTTTGAAGACCATTAATAAAAAATGCCAATTATACACATAATATTATAAAATTCGAATAGTTATACACAATAATTTTTAAAAAATAATAACAATATTACAAATTTTTTCAGAGTGTCGAAAAAGCCTAAGAAAAAGATAATGCCGATAAGTAAAATTTACATACCGGCATTATCTCTATTTTTTCTGCAACTTAACTTCTACAGACTATCTTTTCACATATGTTCTTACGAAATTTAGTCCTCCGCGAGCGCAACTACTGGCGAAGACTTTACTGCTCTACGAGCTGGAAGAACGCTGGAAAGAAGCGCTGCAAGCAAAGCGATTAGAGCAAGAACCGCGTAAATAGTCCAATCAATTACAAACGGAACTTTGCCAATTGCGCTAAACACCATGTAGGATCCAATCCACCCAAACGCTGTTCCAACAATCAAGCCAGAAACGGTGCTTGTTAAGGAAATCAACGTTGCTTCCAACGCAAGAGATCTTCTAACCTGTCCTCTTGTCATGCCGATTGCTCGCAAAGTTGCAGATTCTTTGGTTCGCTCAATAACAGACAAGCTTAATGTGTTTGCAACACCTATTAAAGCAATCACAACAGCTACTGCTATTAAGCCAACAAGCAACATCATCATTACGTCGATAGCACTTTCCCACTGCGCTCGCTGGAACACGCTTCCACCAGCCATAACCTCCGCATAGCTAGATGTAATATTTCTAATATTCTTAACAATATCTACAAGATTAGCTTTGCTAGAGTCTACCGAAATAAGCAGAATATGCGTTGTAGGCTTAAGGTAGTTATTGAAGTAAGATTTGCTCACAAAAGCAGTATTCCTTGAATATATATTGACATTCCTATACTTCTTAAACTGAACTTGCTTTACAGTAATGCTCTTATCGTTATTACTCGGGTCTGTATTCATTCCGGTAAATGGCGTAATATCATCACTGTCTGTTTCACCAGAACTGTACTTTTCTACATAAGCTTGTAGATTAAGGTTTCCTTTTTTAAGTTCAAAGGGTTCTCCCCCTTCTTCGTTAAACTTAGGCAAAAGCACAGAATCTTTGTTTATATTAACGCCATCAAGATCAGTGTGCATTACATTTTTAAGTTGATTTACATTATCAACTCCAGCTGCCATAGCATACTCAGTTTTGCCCTTAGCGTTCTTAAAAGTCATAGGAACTGCAGGAAGCAACTCAGTATGCTTTATTCCACTAATCTTTAAAATGTCGGCAGCTAAAGATTCATCAACATTCTTGCCTTGAATAATAATGTCAACACTGTAATGGTCATCAACAACACCTTTAAGAGTTGCTTTACCACAAATTGCGCCCGTTACTACTGTAGAAACAAGCGTTACTCCAATAAGCAAAGCTGTTCCAGTTGCTGCAACTCTTCTAGGATTTCTTTGCACGTTTGCATTAGCAACTTTAGACGCTGGCCCACAAAGCGCCATAATTGCTCCAGTTGCCTTCATAGCAAACGGCATCCAGAATGTTGCTGTAATAATAATGCCAATAAAAACAAGCGCACAACCAAACATTGCTCCAAGCAAAGTCATCCAAGAGTCAGAACCAGCAGTAGGCGACTTACCCGCAATCATGCTTGCCAAAGAAGTAGCACTTAAAGCCGTAGCTAAAATACCTACAACAATAAACAGAACGCCAAAAACAGCGCGAATAATGCTTGCACGCTTATCTTTAATCAAATCCATTGGTCGCAGCGCTTCCATAGGCGTTACTTTTGTAGCAGATCGAGCAGCACTCATAGATGCAAGAACTGTTACAATCGTGCCAATTGCTATTGGCCACACAATTGCCGGAAGTGAAACAATCAAAGGAATCTTAGATAACGGTCCAGAATTAATATTCACATTACTAATTGCGCCCATAAATCCGATTGCGCAAAGCACACCAACACCTGCAGAAATAACTCCAAGTACTGCAGCTTCAAGCAAAACTGCCGCATAAAGCTGGTGTGACTGTGCGCCGATTACGCGCAAAAGTGCAAGAGTGCGTCTGCGTTGAGCAACCAAAACTTGAAATGTGTTTGCTATAACAAGCGAAGAAATAAGCAACGCTAGGATACCAAAAGATAGCAAGAACATGGTTACAAAATTAGTGCCGTTAGACACATTTCGAACAGCTCTTACGCCAACTTCATGCCTAGACATAAGAGAGAATCTCGAAGGAAGCAAAGAGTTAATCTTAGGAGATAAATCGTTTATTTTAGATTCATCAATACTCATGTACACTTTGCTTTGCACAACTTCATTGTCAAAATTCTTAAGATTGTTGAGTTTTGCACAAAAATCATTCGTTACTCCACCAAGGTACGTGCCGCGATTTGAAACTGGTATTTGAGAATGTTCTCCATCGTCTACAAGACCAACCACACGAACATCGTACGATTTTTCTTTATCTCCGCCAGTGTCATCTACTTTAACCAAAGTTATAGTATCGCCAATGTTTGCATGTATTGATTTTGCAATACTTTTAATAAGCGTAATTTCGCCTATTTTTTGCGGATCTCTACCTTCTGTTGATTTATAAACAGGAAGATTTCCATACAAACCACTAGACCAAGCAATACTTGTAACTGATTTATCACCTTTTTCCACTCTTACAAGCGCAGTCGCATCGTCACTACGAATACCGTTGATACCAGGCATCTTCGATATTTTGTCTAAATGAAGGTCTTTGTAATGAATTTCACTACTCGGAGAGCTGTTAGGATTTTTAAATGAGATTGCATAATTTGCGCTACCGAATTCATTTGTTGCGTTACGAACCATCAAGTTATCAACGCTGTTTGCAAAAAGCAAAGTAGCGCTCATAAACATGCTGCCTATAAGAATTGCAATTCCAGAGGCGATTAGCATGCGCACGCTTTTACGCATAAGTTTTAGTGCGATTTTCCACATTCTAACTTCACCACCTTTTATTGCAATTGAGCAGGCTGATTATTAACGCCAGCCTCGCTGCGTTCCATAAGCATCTTGCTCATTCCTTCTGCAGTAGGATTTTGCACGTCTTCAACGATTTGACCATCTGCAAACACGATTGCTCGATCCGCATAAGACGCTGCAACAGCGTCGTGAGTAACCATAATCACAGTTTGACCAAGTTCCGTTACAGACTTCTTCAAAAAATGCAAAACTTCTGAGCTGGAAGCAGAGTCAAGATTACCGGTAGGCTCATCCGCAAAAACTACGGAAGGCTTAGAGATTAAAGCTCGAGCAATTGCAACGCGTTGTCGCTGACCGCCAGAAAGCTCAGCAGGCCTATGCTTTAAGCGATCTTGCAAGCCAAGAGTTAAAACCAAAGTATTAAACCATTGCTTATCTGGCTTTTTGCCTGCCAAAGTAAGAGGCATAAGAATATTTTGCTCAGCACTAAACATTGGAAGAAGATTAAAACTTTGGAAAATGAACCCAACCATTTCGCGTCGCATAAGCGTAAGCTGTTTATCGCTCATTCCTGTAATATCTAGGCCATCTACCAAAACTTTTCCAGAATTAACGCTGTCAAGACCAGCCAAAGAATGCATTAAAGTTGACTTTCCAGAGCCAGACGGGCCCATAATCGCAGTGAACTTGCCGCGCTCAAAGCTAACACTAACGTCTCGCAAAGCGTGAACAATGCCTGCACCCTTGCCAAAATCTTTAACAACATGCAAAGCTGCAACTGCCGTCTCACCAATCAAGTTTTGGTTAAAATCTGCTCTAAAATCTAAAGCATTTTCTTGCTCGTATGAGCTTGTTTCGTACGGACTGTTCATAACTGCTCCTTTTCTTAAAAAGTAGTAATCGCATAGTTATCTACTGCTAATACTTAAATTTACGTGAAAAGACTGCTGGTTACTATCGTGCGTAAGGCGGAAATTATTGAGAAAAAATTAGCATCTCATCCTAAAGTATGATGCGTAAATTTACATAATGTATAAAAAATCGGAGCACATACAAATACGAATGCGCTCCGAATAAAATGGTAATGGATCTTCAGGAATATTTTTAATTAATAATTTTTTACTTTGCTTTCTCTTTTCTATTTAAGCAAGTCCTGCTTTACGAACAGCGTCAAATCCGCGCTGCAAATCGGCAAGAATATCGTCAATATGTTCAGTTCCAATAGACAAACGAATAGTACCTTCACGAATGCCCTGATCTTCCAACTCTTCAGAAGTTTCCTGAGAGTGCGTAGTAGATGCAGGATGGATAACCAATGACTTTACGTCAGCAACATTTGCAAGCAATGAGAAAAGCTGTAAATTGTCAATAAATACGCGAGCTGCATCCCTTCCACCTTTAATATCAAACGTGAAAATAGAGCCTCCACCATTCGGGAAGTAGCGCTTATAAAGCTCGTGATCAGAACGACCTTCAATAGAAGGATGACTTACAGATTCAACTTCTGGCACAGTTTGCAAATATTTCACAACTTTCAACGCATTCTCAACGTGACGCTCAACACGCAAACTCAAAGTTTCCGTGCCTTGCAAAAGCAAGAATGCAGCAAACGGGCTAATGCAAGCGCCAGTATCGCGCAAAATAATCGCACGAATACGAGTCACAAAAGCCACAGATCCTAAAGCATCATAGAAGTTCAAACCATGATAGCTAGGGTCAGCTTCAGTAAGAGTTGGGAATTTTCCAGGGACTTTAGCCCAATCAAAATTGCCGCCTTCAACAATAATGCCACCAAGAGTTGTGCCATGGCCGCCAATAAACTTCGTAGCAGACTCAACTACAATATCTGCACCATGCTCAAGAGGGCGGAACAGGTACGCAGTTGCAAAAGTGTTGTCAACAAAAACAGGAAGATTGTGGCGATGCGCAATCTCGGAAATAGCCTCAAAATCAGGCAAATCAGCATTAGGATTACCAAAAGTTTCAAAGTACACGAGCTTCGTATTCGGCTGAATTGCATCCTCGAAGTTCTGAGGATTCTTAGGATCCACAAAAGTAGTTGTTACACCATCTCGAGGAAGAGTATGACGAAGAAGGTTATAAGTTCCACCATACACATTCTTTGAAGACACAATGTGATCGCCCTGCTGAGTGATGTTACGAATAGCATAGTCTACAGCTGCCGCACCAGAAGCAACAGCCAAAGCTGCAGTTCCACCTTCAAGAGCTGCAATTCTACGCTCAAAAACATCTTGAGTAGAATTCGTCAAACGGCCATAAATATTTCCAGCGTCACGCAAATCAAAACGAGCAGCGGCATGATCAAAATCGTGGAACACGTAGCTCGTCGTTTGATAAATAGGAACTGCACGAGAATCAGTTGCCGGATCCGCCTGCTCTTGACCAACATGCAACTGCAAGGTTTCAAAATGATACTTTCCTTGCGTTTCTTCAATATCGCTCATAATACCCCTCCAGTTTTGCGACTTTTCAAACAGTAGATTAGTTTGCTTCAGCTCACTTTGCGCATCCACTTACTTTTCCGTTTTCTGTTTACATATTTATTTAAGTGATAACGACAATATGCCACTATGGTTCATTCGTACATACCTGCGGTTATCAAAATTAGCTATAACGAATTAACAGTTTGCAAAAAATAGCGAAATCTGTTTTAGAAAAATACAGAAAATATACTGAATTTCTAATACAACACGCCGTATGCAGCTTTTATCCACAATGCTTAAAAAATCTGGATTACTGCTCAATAAGCACAGAAAATAGCAGCATGATTACACAAAAACACATTATTGACGATGAAATTATCTCGCTTGACGAGATTGACGACGCTGAGACTGCTCAAGTATTTTTGCAAGAAAAACTTGAACAAGTGTCCAACGAGCTTCAAGATGATTCTCTTGAAAGTAAAGAGTTGGGAAAACTGGGAGAAACATACGCAGCTTTGCGACTCATACAAAAAGGGTGGCACATTATTGACCGAAACTGGCATTGCCGTAATGGAGAGCTAGATTTGGTGATGATTACTCCAGAACAAAAATTGGTATTCGTTGAAGTAAAAACTCGAAGAAGCGTACGTTGTGGCACTCCACTTGAAGCAATTACTCAAGAAAAATGTAGCAAATTACGTACAACTGGTATGAAATGGCTGGAAGAATTCGGAAGCGACATACCTCATTACCGTATTCAATTTGACGCTGTATCAATTCTTATTATTAACAAATACACTTATCCAGATTCTGCATATGAATTGCAATCTTTGGAAGAAATTGAAGATAATTCATCAATCCAATTCAAGCATGTTCAAGGAGCATTCTAATGCATATTGGAAACGCAACATCAATAGGACTTATTGGTCTTAAAGCTTTTACTATTCATCTGCAAGCTTTTATATCTGGAAATATGCCAAACTTTTCTATTATCGGCTTACCTGACACTTCATTAAGCGAAGCAAGAGAGCGCGTTAAATCAGCTCATTTTGCGTTGCATTGTAAATGGCCTGAAGGAAGGGTAACAGTAAACTTATCACCTGCTTCAATGCCAAAAAGCGGAGCATCATACGATTTAGCTATCGCGGCAAGCATACTAAGCGCAGAAAAGTATATTCCACTTACAGAATTAGAAAATACAGTTATTTTAGGAGAACTAAATCTTGACGGGACAGTATTACCTATTCAAGGCATTCTTCCTATTGCACTTTACGCAAAAAAGATGCATTTTAAACGAATGCTTATTCCGCAAGAAAATCTTGCCGAAGCGCAACTTGTAGATGGAATTGAATCTATTGGAATACACCATATTTTAGATTTAGTGACGCAATTGCATGGCAGTTTGAGCGAAGAATCACTCAAGCTTATTGAAGAAGACCCTGCGTATAAACATATGCAAGTCCTTGAACGAAATGGAAATTATAACAATGGAGAAGAAGATTATAATTCGTCAATTCACGAAGAAAGCACTTCTCCACTACAAATTGAACCAAAATATGAAATTGGAGATATGTCTGAAGTAATAGGGCAAGAACATACAAAATGGGCTCTACAAGTTGCTGCAGCTGGAGGGCATCACGTAATGATGATTGGGCCTCCAGGATCTGGGAAAACCATGCTAGCTTCACGAATACCAAGCATTATGTGTCCACTTAACGAACAAGAACAGCTTGAGGTTGCTTCAATTCGTTCACTTTGTGGAACACTACCCTATTACGGAATCAGCAATATTCCACCATTTGAAGCACCTCACCATACTGCTTCAGCAGCTTCTCTTATCGGAGGAGGAACAGGAGTTGCAAAACCTGGGATTATTACTAGAGCACATTGCGGAGTGCTGTTTATGGATGAAGCTCCAGAGTTTTCTCCTAGAGTATTGCAAACCCTAAGAGAACCATTGGAATCAGGGCATATTGCTATTTCTCGTTCAAAAGGGACAACTCTTTATCCAGCTAAATTCCAGCTTGTTATTGCTGCAAATCCTTGTCCTTGCGGATACGCATACGGAAATGGAGAACGATGTACTTGCAAAGAGCGCGAAAGAGCACGATATTTTTCACGCCTTTCAGGTCCAATTCTTGACCGTATTGATATTCAAATGGATGTGCCTCCGGTAGAACGAATTATTATTTCAAACCATCATCAAAACAATGTACAAAACACAGTTAAAAACACGTATCTAAATAGCAAAACAATGCGAGATAACGTAATAGAAGCTCGTAAAATTGCTCGAGACCGTTTTATAAAACAAGGTTGGGATTGCAACGCACAAGCATCTGGAACGTGGCTTAGAAAATACACTTCACAGCAAGCTGTAGGACTTATCAACCGTGCATTAGAAAAGCATCAACTGAGTTTGCGCGGAGCAGATAGAGCATTGCGACTCGCGTGGACGCTTGCTGATCTTTCTGGACACACTTCACCAGACATGACAGACATTGCACAAGCTATCAGTTTAAGGACACGAATATGAATACTAAGAACATAAACAACACGGATAACACTGAAGAAACCATTAGTGTACCTAGCGATTTTTCTTCACCAGACGAAGAAACAATATCTCGTGCAATACTTACATTCTGCCTTGAAGGAGCGGATGCAATTATGTACACGCTACTATTGGGATCTAAAAGCGCTAAAGAAATTGTTTCAATATTAAAAACAATTGTGAAAAATTATACGAAACAACAATCAACAGGCTCAGCTCAACAAATGCAACTTCCAATTATTAGTGAAGTAGCAGATCAAGAAAACGATGCCAATTCTAAAACTTTTAGTTCAAGAAAACGTAACAAAAATCAAGAATTAGTATCTACAATGTTAAGTTTCATAAAAAACCATAAAGAACTTACACTCTTAGAAAATTATTTCAAGAAGGGCTTAACAGCGTGGGGTTATCACAACAATAATGCGCCTAAGTCTTTAGAAGTGTTACACAATTCTATTTCAAAATGGTGCGTTCGATTATTGCATTTACCAACATGGAATAATGAATCACTATGTCAATGGTTCACTTCTGGCGGAAAGCAATGGATTATTGCACCACACAGCAAATATTGGCCGAAACAATTACAAGATTTGGCTTTTCAGAGTCATTTCTCACCACCTTTATGCTTGTGGGGTGTAGGGAATCCACAAGCATTAACACAATGTCATAATCCACTTGCTATTGTTGGCTCACGCTCTTGCACAGACTACGGAAGAGAACTTGCATATCAATTTGCTTATGATTGCGCTTCGAAAGGCCATACTGTTATTTCTGGTGGAGCGTACGGAATTGATGCAGCAGCACATTGGGGCGCATTAGATGCACAAGATGTAGATGAAAATAAGCCTACAGGAAAAACCATTGCTGTATTTGCTGGAGGATTAAATCATATGGGACCCAGATGCAATTATCAGCTTTTTGAACAAATTATTGCAAAAGGCGGAGCGTGTATTAGCGAACTATGCCCAGATACAACACCTGTAGGCCACAGATTTTTATTACGAAATAGAATTATTGCAGCTCTAGCATCAAAAATTATAGTTGCTCAAGCAAGATTACAATCCGGAGCGCTAAATACTGCAACATGGGCAACTGATTTAAATCGCGAACTATACGCTATACCAGGAGATATCAATCAGCCTAATAACGCAGGATGCAACAAGCTAATACACGATTCACAAGCTATAATATTGTGTTCAACTCAAGATATAGATATTCTGTTTCCTCAATCTCATCATTACTTTGCTTATTCTCAACCTAAACCAGAAAAATTAAGTATAGACTATAAAAATTATGACAATACGCAAAAACTAATTATCGACGCAATTACAACATGCAAACGCAAACGTGAACTTGCAAATGTTGACAGAATATACGAAATAATAAAAGCTTCTTACAAAGAAAAACAATTAGATTACATACCATCTATTGCTGAAATTTCTGGGAAAATTGCATTGCTAGAATTGGAAGGAATTATTGTACAAAATAAAGAAAATTTAACATTATCACAGCAAAAAGTAGCGTAAAATAACGCGCCCAATACAAGATATGTGAGAAAATAAAAGTATGCAATCAAGCGAATACTACGATGTTATTATTGTTGGCACTGGAGCTGCAGGATTATCTGCAGCACTAGGATTAATTAAATCCGAAGAATACGCATGTATGAGAAAAGGAGGAAAAACACCATCAATTTTAGTGATTTCTAAAGTGCCAGCATTGCGTTCACACACGGGTTCTGCTGAAGGAGGTATAGCAGCAAGCCTTGGAAATGTTGAACAAGACAAATGGCAATGGCATTATTATGACACAGTTCATGGCGGAGATTGGCTAAGCGATCAAGATGCAGCAAAGCTACTTGCAAAAGAAGCGCCGAAAACAGTTATTCAGCTTGAACATGATGGCGTAGCATTTTCTCGAACGCAAAATGGGTATATTAATCAACGCCGTTTTGGTGGGCATACTGCTAATTTTGGAAAGAATCCAATTGAACGTGCGGCTTTTGCTGCAGATCGTATTGGTCACCAAATTTTGCATAGCTTATGGCAACAATGTGTTTCCGAGAATATTGTATTTGCTGAAGATTGTTACGTAACAGATGTTGCTATAAACGATCAAACTATGAGCGTTGAAGGAATTGTTGCATTTGATTTATCTGCAGGAAACTTGCGAGCAATAAGGTCTAGATTCTTACTTTTAGCTACAGGCGGATCGGGAAGATTATTTGCAACAACATCTAATTCGTGGGATTTAACAGGCGATGGCATGGCTTTAGCTCTAAAAGCAGGATTACAACTTGAAGACTGCGAGTTCATTCAATTCCACCCTACTGGACTAGCTCATACTGGCATTCTGCTTTCAGAAGCAGCAAGAGCTGAAGGCGGCGTGCTTAGGAACTCAAATGGCGAAGCTTTTATGAAAAAATACGATGAAGTACATGCAGATTTAGCTCCAAGAGATGTTGTTTCTCGTGCAATTGCCAAAGAAATTCGCGAAGGAAGAGGTGTAAACGATTCAACAACTACGCAACAAAGCAATTCGCATAACGATTGTGTTTGGCTAGATATGACACATATCAGCCGAGAAAATATGTTAGAATACTTGCCACAAGTTACAGAAACTATTGAAAAATATGCTCATCTTGACCCAACTTGCGATTTAGTCCCAATTCGCCCTACAGCTCACTACACAATGGGCGGAATACCGATAACTTTGAATGGAAAAGTATATAGATGGCAAAATAACAACCAAAATATTGTTTATGGTTTATACGCTGCCGGAGAATGCTCATGTGTAGGAGTGCACGGAGCTAATCGATTAGGAGGAAACTCCTTGCTTGACGCATGCCTTTTTGGAAATCGCGCAGGAGCAACAATAGCAAAAGAATTGAAAAACTTAAACAAGGATGATGAAACTAACAGTAACGAAATCAATGAAACGAACGAAACGAACGAAACCAATAAAACTATCTCAAGTAATGTTGCACTACAAGTCTTATATAAACAAAGAAATAATGAACTTAATCAGCTTATGGAAACGAGTGCGAAGCAAGTTACAGATTTTACAGACAACAGTTATAACGACGAATCTTCACAAATAGAAGAAGATAATCCTTATAAATTATTTGCAGATTTAGGAAAAATCATGGAAAACGCTGTTGCAATATCATGCGACGAACAATCAATTAAGAAAGCACTCAATGACATACAAGAATTTATAGATCCTAAAATTCAGTCATTACACATTCATAGCGATAATTTAGTTTTTAACCAAGAAATTACTGCAATATGGGAAATAAAGAACATGTCACTACTTGCAAAAGCAGTATTACAATCTTCACTTGCTAGACATGAATCTAGAGGTGCTTTCTTTAGAAGAGACTATCCAAAACATGATATTTCTTCATTACCACAACACTCGTTCATTGACTTTGATGGAAACTTGGCAAAAAAGCCAGTGAATGTTATTGATTTTAAACAAGATAGTAAAGGAGATTTTTATACTGAAAATAGCATAATTTAAAACTATTATTACTATTTTCATATATAAATATTTTGAAAATTCGTAATTTTTTCAACACGCCGAAGCGAAGAAGAAAAAAAGATGTTATAGTCTTATCTGTTGTCTAAAACACCTGTCCGGGTGGCGGAATGGTAGACGCGCTAGCTTGAGGTGCTAGTGCCTATTTGTTACAGGCGTGCGGGTTCAACTCCCGCTCCGGACACGAAAAAACCTTGCTGGAAAGCCAGCAAGGTTTTATTGTTTTCTAACGCAAAAAAGGTGTTAGCTAAGAAGATCATCTTAGCTAGCCCTAAAAAATTTAATTAAGCAGCATTTGAGTGCAAATGGAAACGAATCTCGCCAGAATTTGGCGTATAAACAGCTGCACCAAAAGCAATAATCGTGCCAAACTTATCTTTTACAGTAGAATAAGCTGCAATTACAGAAGTTCCAACTTCAACATTCAGTACTGCCGCAAGCCGGTCACACAGCTCTTCTACATGCACAGACACCTCATTTTCTACAAGCTGAACAGCGTACGCTTTGAACAAAAAATCAGCTAACGAATCATCTGAAAAATCATGCGTCAAAATTTTAGGAAAACGCGAAGCAGACAAATAAATCACACTATAACGCGATAAAACATCGTCAACATAGCGCAAGCGTTTCAAACATATCAACTCATCTTCTGGATCAAGACCTAAACGAGCAGCAGCATCTTCATCGTGAATAACATCTTTTTCAATAACTTTTATTCTAACTTTTGCATCATTAGAATAAGCCTGCTCATAAAATCCTTGCGCGCGATCAGAAATCACTTCCTGATTATAAGTATGAATAATTGAAGAAGCTCGAAATGTTCCCCTACCCTGCTCACGAACAAGTAATCCTTCAGTAATAAGATTATCAACTGCATGCCTCAAAGTGATACGACTCACATTGTACTGTTTGCACAATTCAATTTCAGGAGGTAATTGTTCGTTAGCTTCCATAGAATCAATACGAGCGCGTAGATTATCTCGCACAGCAATATATTTAGGCACACCGTCGACCATTATCACTCTCCCCTAACTAAGCGCTAGCATGAAAAAGCCGCTGATACTAGTTTGTGTAAAACACAGCATAGTAACAACGGCTCATGCAAAACTAATAACTCTGTTATCCTATCAGCCCTAACATAAAATGTACAAACAAATAGGAAAATGAGTAAAAAGAATTTAATCTATGTCTACACAATTATTTAATTGTATTTTTATTTTCTTTACTTATTTTATTTCTTCAACTTTTTCAAAATTATTAGAATCGCGTTTATTCATCAATATCGAAACAGAATAGAACAATATTAGTGCAATAAGTATTACAGAAATTAGAACAGTACGACCACCGACAATATTTACGTGACCAAGTATTACACCAAATACGCCATAATCTGCATCAGAATATGTAGAATTTGCACTTCCTAAATTGCCAAGCACTGGCAAAAGGAACAACGGAAGGAAAGTAATGAAAAGGCCATTAATAAATGATGCAGTCAAGCAACCACGTATTCCACCTTGACCATTACCAAATACTCCTGCAGCACCACCAGCCATAAAATGCGCAACAATTCCAGGAATAATAATTGTCGTTCCCAAAATCGCCATAAACGTCATTCCAAGCAAGCCGCCAAAGAAACTAGCCAAGAAGCCAATAAGAACAGCATTAGGAGCAAAGCCAAAAGTCATTGGTGCATCTAAAGCAGGACGAGCATTTTTAACAAGCTTTTCCGATATTCCCTTAAAAGCTGGAACAATTTCGTCAAGAACAATCTGCACGCCTGCAAGAATAATATAAACACCTGCAGCAAAAGTTGCAGCCTTCAACATAACGAAAACAATGGAGTTTTGACCATTAGATAAATGTGTTTCAACATACGAAGATCCAGCAAAAAGTGCCACTACAATATAAATAACAGCCATAGAAAGCGTGATAAGAACTGTTGTATCACGCAAGAATCCCAATGCGGCTGGGAATTTAATATCCTCAGTTGACTTAGAAGGACGCTTTTTTGAAGCAGTAATTTTTGCAATTAACGCACCTAAAGCAACACCAGTACCAGCAGGATGTCCTAAAGCAACATCATCTTTGCCTGAAGCTTTTTTCATAAATGGTTGCACTAGTGCAGGAGAAATTGTCGTAAACAATCCTTGAGCAATTGAACCCCATAAAAGGACTTCCCACATGCTAAAACCAGCAACATTAAATATAACAGCAAGCATACTTGCCATATAGAAAGCTACGTGACCCGTTAAATAGATAAATTTAAAACGAGAAGTAATAGAAAGAATAATATTAACAATCATTCCAAAGAAGAAAATAAGCGCAGATTCAGAGCCATACTTCAATAAAACAGTTCCAATAATTGCTTCATTATTCGGCACTACGCCTTGCACATGAAATGCGTATTGAAACATTTTGCCAAATGGATTCAACGCTTCAGTAATAACTCCAGAACCAGCTGCTAAAACAAGAAAACCAACAAGAGTACGGATTGATCCTTGCAAAATATCCGAGAATTTCTTTCTTTGCACTGCAAGCCCAATAAAAGAAATAAGCGCAACTATAACAGATGGCTGTCTGAAAATATCGAGCAGTACTGACAAAATGCCGTCCACGTAACTCTCCTTACCATATTAATCGATATAGTTTGAGCGGCTTACGCAATTATTGGCGGCAAAAAAATATCTTACAAACTTCGCAAACGATACCGTAGGCGAAACTATTCGAAATACACGATTAGTTTCGTAGCACAGTAAAACTACACATACAAAATTCACGGTTCCGCAATGAAGCAAAGTAGTAAGAGCTACTACGAGCAGCAGTTTTTACACCCAGCCAACAACTACTGTTACAGCTCATACTGTTGTTTCATGTAAAATTCATTATATCGTTTAAACATTATAAACAATTAAAAACAACAGTATTTACTACTAAAATATTCATTAAATATCGATAAAATTCGAAAATTTACCTGTTTTTAGAAAATTCGACACACCAATATACAGAAAAAAGCACTCCATTTTCACGAAGTGCTTTATAAAAATCAGTAATTATTACAGTTTTTAATGAAAATAAACATATGTTTTACTGTATAAACATATGTTTATATTTCAGTCAATAATTCTCATCAAAAACTGTCACTCCCACTCAATCGTGGCAGGCGGCTTAGACGTTACATCAAGCACTACACGATTAATTTGACGGCATTCATTCGTGATTCGAGTAGAAATATTTGCCAACACATCGTAAGGCACACGAGACCAATCAGCTGTCATAGCATCTTCAGAGCTCACAGGACGCAAAACAATTGGAGAACCATATGTACGCTCATCACCTTGAACACCAACAGAATGAACATCAGCAAGCAAAACGACTGGGCATTGCCAAATGTCGCGATCCAATCCAGCTTTAGAAAGCTCTTCGCGCGCAATAGCATCTGCTTCACGAAGAACAGCTAAGCGTTCGCGTGTAATCTCGCCCACGATACGAATACCTAAACCAGGTCCTGGGAATGGCTGACGCCAAACAATTTCATCTGGAAGTCCAAGCTCAGTTCCAATAGCACGAACTTCATCCTTAAACAAAGTACGCAACGGTTCAATAAGCTTAAACTTCAAATCTTTTGGCAAACCTCCAACATTGTGATGAGATTTGATGTTTGCAGCACCATCACCGCCACCGGATTCAACTACATCCGGGTAAAGCGTGCCTTGCACAAGGAACTTAACTTCTGCTCCAGATTTTCCAGCTTCTTCGATAACTTGACGCTGAGCTTTTTCAAAAGTGCGTATAAACTTTTCGCCAATAATCTTGCGCTTGCGCTCCGGCTCACTCACGCCTTTAAGTGCGTTCAAAAAGTCATCTTCTGCATCAACTGCAATAAGTTTAATGCCTGTTGCTTCAACAAAATCATGCTTAACCTGCTCAACTTCGCCTTTACGAAGCAAACCGTGGTCAACAAAAACGCAAGTAAGCTGATTGCCAATTGCTTTATGTACCAATGCTGCAGCAACAGCAGAATCTACGCCGCCAGAAAGACCACAAATAACTTGCGCGTCGCCAACTTCTTCACGAATCTTAGCAACTTGATCCTCAATAATATTAGAAGGATTCCAATTATTATCTAGTCCTGCACACTTATGTAAGAATGTAGATATAAGTTCCTGACCCAATGGAGTGTGTTTAACTTCTGGATGCCATTGCACACCGTAGAGTTTGCGACTTTCGTCTTGCATTGCTGCAACTGGAGCACCTTCTGTGTGAGCCAAAACCGTAAAACCTTCTGGAGCACGCTTAACAGCAACACCGTGACTCATCCAAGTATTCTGCGCAGATGGGGATCCGGAAAGTAAACCTTCAGAATCATCAATAGTTGCAGCAGTCTTGCCATACTCACCAAGTGCAGCTTTATCGACATCGCCACCAAGCTCATGAGCCATTACCTGGAAGCCATAGCAAATACCAAAAACCGGTACACCTGCTTCAAAAATCTTTGGATCAATGTCAGGAGCACCTGGTTCATAAACAGAAGCAGGACCGCCTGAAAGAATAATAGCTTGAGGATCCTTAGCAAGCATTTCGTCAACTGGCATAGAGTGAGGAACAAGTTCTGAATACACATTTGCTTCGCGCACTCGACGAGCAATAAGCTGAGCATATTGAGCGCCAAAATCAACGACAAGCACTGGTCCTTTTGCCATGATTCTCCTTATATATAAGTTCTAACACGATTCAACTTATAATAGTGAAACTTTGCGACGTTACGTAATTACAAAACGCCGAAAATTAAACACAAAAGTTACACGTACAGTCTAACACTGCAAATAACGTTGGTAGATTTTTGTGCGAAACGCTTAACTATAAAGTATAAAATGAACATTAAATATAACATAATCTATACAAATGGCTCATTTTTTACGCACATAATCACACATTTTTTCAACACAAATGCACGAAGAAGTAACCAAACGAACAAAAGTCAGACGCTGGCACTATACTGAAACGGATGGAAAAAGAGCTGTAATACATTTGTTTTCCAGTCTCTATAACCAAATGGTAATGATCAAATTGCACTGAAAAGTGCTTGAGTACAGGAGTACACATGACGAGTCCTGTTATTGGCACACCTTGGAAGAAGCTAAACGCTCCAGTTTCCGAGGCAGCTATCGAAGGCGTAGACAAGTACTGGCGCGTTGCCAACTATCTTGCAATCGGCCAAATTTATCTTCGCAGCAACCCTCTAATGAAGGAGCCGTTCACTCGCGAAGACGTTAAGCATCGTCTGGTGGGCCACTGGGGCACCACTCCAGGTCTTAACTTCCTTATCGGCCACATTAATCGTTTTATCGCTGATCACCAGCAGAACACCGTGATTATCATGGGTCCAGGCCACGGCGGCCCAGCTGGTACTGCTCAGTCTTACCTCGACGGTACTTACACTGAGTACTATCCAAAGATTACTAAGGACGAAGCTGGTTTGCAGAAGTTCTTCCGTCAGTTCTCTTACCCAGGCGGTATTCCTTCTCACTTCGCTCCTGAAACCCCAGGTTCCATCCACGAAGGTGGCGAGCTTGGTTACGCACTTTCTCACGCTTACGGCGCTGTTATGAACAACCCAAGCTTGTTCGTTCCAGCAATCGTTGGCGATGGTGAAGCTGAGACCGGTCCTTTGGCTACCGGTTGGCAGTCCAACAAGCTTGTGAACCCACGTACCGATGGTATCGTGCTTCCAATCTTGCACTTGAACGGCTATAAGATTGCTAACCCAACAATTCTTTCCCGTATTTCCGATGAGGAGCTTCATGAGTTCTTCCACGGCATGGGTTATGAACCATACGAGTTCGTTGCTGGCTTCGACGATGAGGATCATATGTCCATCCACCGTCGCTTTGCTGACATGTTCGAAACTATCTTCGATGAAATTTGCGATATTAAGGCTGAGGCTCAGACTAACGATGTAACTCGTCCTTACTACCCAATGATTATCTTCCGCACTCCAAAGGGTTGGACCTGCCCGAAGTTCATCGATGGCAAGAAGACCGAAGGTTCTTGGCGTGCACACCAGGTGCCACTGGCATCTGCTCGCGATACCGAAGCTCACTTCGAGGTTTTGAAGAACTGGATGAAGTCCTACAAGCCTGAAGAGCTCTTCGATGAAAAGGGCGCTGTGAAGGAAGACGTTCTTTCCTTCATGCCAAAGGGCGAACTCCGCATTGGTGAAAATCCAAACGCCAACGGTGGTCGCATTCGTGAAGACTTGAAGCTTCCAAAGCTTGAAGATTACGAAGTCAAGGAAGTTAAGGAATTCGGTCACGGCTGGGGCCAGCTCGAAGCTACCCGTCGTCTTGGTGTTTACACTCGTGACATCATCAAGAACAACCCAGATTCCTTCCGTATCTTCGGACCAGATGAGACTGCTTCCAACCGTTTGCAGGCTGCTTACGAAGTAACCAACAAGCAGTGGGATGCTGGCTATCTCTCCGGCTTAGTCGATGAGCACATGGCTGTTACCGGTCAGGTCACCGAGCAGCTTTCCGAGCATCAGATGGAAGGCTTCCTCGAAGGTTACTTGCTCACCGGTCGTCACGGCATCTGGAGCTCCTACGAGTCCTTCGTACACGTTATCGACTCCATGTTGAACCAGCACGCAAAGTGGCTTGAGGCTACCGTTCGTGAGATCCCATGGCGTAAGCCAATCTCCTCTGTGAACTTGTTGGTGTCCTCTCACGTATGGCGTCAGGATCACAACGGCTTCTCGCACCAGGATCCAGGCGTAACCTCCGTGCTCTTGAACAAGACCTTCAACAACGATCACGTAATCGGCATTTACTTCCCAGTAGATTCCAACATGTTGCTTGCTGTTGCTGAAAAGGCTTACAAGTCCACCAACATGATTAACGCTATCTTCGCTGGTAAGCAGCCAGCTGCTACTTGGTTGACTCTCGACGAAGCTCGCGAAGAGCTCGAGAAGGGTGCTGCTGAGTGGAAGTGGGCTTCCAACGCTAAGAACAATGACGAAGTTCAGGTTGTTCTCGCTGGTGTTGGCGATGTTCCACAGCAGGAATTGATGGCAGCTGCCGACAAGTTGAACAAGCTTGGCGTTAAGTTCAAGGTTGTTAACGTTGTTGACTTGCTCAAGTTGCAGTCCGCTAAGGAAAATAACGAAGCTTTGACTGACGAAGAGTTCACTGAACTCTTCACTGCTGACAAGCCAGTCCTCTTCGCTTACCACTCCTACGCACATGACGTTCGCGGCTTGATTTATGATCGTCCAAACCACGATAACTTCAACGTTCATGGCTACAAGGAGCAGGGCTCCACCACAACGCCATACGATATGGTTCGTGTGAACGACATGGATCGTTACGAGCTTACCGCTGAAGCATTGCGCATGGTTGACGCCGCTAAGTATGCCGACGAAATCAAGAAGCTCGAGGACTTCCGCCTCGAAGCCTTCCAGTATGCAGTCGACAAGGGTCTTGATCACCCAGACTACACCGATTGGGTATGGCCAGGCGTTAAGACCGATAAGCCAGGCGCTGTCACCGCTACCGCTGCAACCGCAGGCGATAACGAGTAGTTTTAAGCTGATAAAGCTAAAATTGGTTAGCTAAAACATTTCGGGAGTCAATCGAAAGATTGGCTCCCGTTTTGTGTATTAAAACAAACAATGCAATAAAACTAGTTATATGCAAAATAAATTACATTTATAATTACTATTTTGTGCGTGTACAACATAGATAAGCCGTACAATAGAAAAAGTTTGTTTATATTGCAAAATGCAAAACTTACATTAACAATATAAACCTAGCAGTAACACGAAGTATCAAAGGAGAACGCATCGTGTCGCATATTAATGTAACAATTATCGGCAACGAAGATATGTACGGCAGAAATGCTGTTGCATTCGGAATAACACATATTCTGTCTAATAACTACAGCACTACTGTTTTTCGTCCATGCGCTCAACCAAATGACACTTTTACTAAACAACTTTTGGGTATCACAAATACTTCAGCGAAATTAGAGCAAGTTATTGCAACAACTCCAGAAATAGTTAGAACAAATAAAGACACAGTGCGAGGAGATATCGTTGCGCGCTATAACGGATTGTTGCAATCCACCTCTGCTCAAGCTTCTATTATTGTTTCTAGTGACGCAAACCCAGCATATGATCCAGAACTGTTTTCTTTCGACGCAACTGTTGCAGCTGACTTGGCATCACCTGTTTTTCTCACAGTTTCAGCTCAAGGCAGAAACTCACAACAAATTTTACAAACTATAGATTCTGCAAATGCTTGCGTTCTTAAATCATGCACACAAGTTTTAGGAGTATTTGTTACAAACTGCGATCCAGAACTTGGAGCTGAGTTAATGCGTGACTATAGCTCTAGGAATTATGCAAACTCAAACGACGAAGCATCCCGAGTAAGCCAAACTCCATTATGGGTTTTGCCACCAATAGATGAAGAAACTAAAAATTCTTCATTAGAAACATTCGTAAATTGCGTTCGAGAAAATGATGTTCTTAATGCTCTCCACCAACCATTTAAAGTTCCAACTACACCTTATGCTTTCCAATACAGTTTATTAGGGAAAGCAAAAGAAAATAAGAAAACTATAGTTCTTCCGGAAGGAGAAGAAGATCGTATTCTTAAAGCAGCAAACTATTTGCTAGAACGTGATATTGTAAATCTAATTATCATTGGAGAACGCGAATCTATTCTTGCTCGAGCAGAAGAACTAAATCTCAATTCTCTTTGCAAAGCTAGTTTCCAATCTATGCACGATGAAGCAATGCTAAGCCATATGATTACAAAACTTTGCGAATTAAGAGCAAAGAAAGGAATGACAGAAAAGCAAGCGCGTGAACAATTAACAGATGCAAGCTACTTCGGCACCATGCTAGTAGTACTAGGTCAAGCAGACGGTCTTGTTTCTGGTTCAGTTAATTCAACCGCTAACACTGTACGTCCTGCTCTTCAAGTTATCAAAACTAAGCCTGGTTCTAAGCTGGTTTCTGGAGCATTCCTTATGTGCTTCAAAGATCACGTATCTGTATTTGCAGATTGTGCAATCAACCCAAATCCTAGTGCAGAACAGCTTGCTGATATTGCTATTCAGTCTGCACACACTGCTGAGACTTTCGGACTCAACCCTAAAGTTGGAATGCTATCCTATTCAACGCTTGGTTCAGGAAAAGGGCCAGATGTTGATACTGTAGAGGAAGCAACACGCATTGCGAAAGAAAAAGCACCTGATTTAGCAATTGTTGGATCTATACAGTTTGATGCAGCATGGTCTCCTACAGTTGCTGCAGCAAAAGCAAAAAATAATAGTATTGCTGGTCATGTGAATGTATTTGTATTCCCTGATTTATGCGCAGGAAATATCGCTTATAAAGCCGTGCAACGCTCTAGCGGAGCACTGGCTGTTGGTCCAATTTTGCAAGGATTAAATAAGCCTGTAAATGATTTGTCTAGAGGAGCTTTAGTACAAGATATTATTAATACCGTTGCTTTAACCGCGTTAGAAGCACAATCAGAATAAACATAATAAAGCTCCTAAAACAGCATCACAGTGCGTACGTAACCTTGAGGTATTGCATTGCACTCAATATCTTTAAGTTTGTAGGAACTTAACGCTAAACTAGAGCGTGGCAATTTATAAGCCTTATCAATACTTATGGAGGATGCCCACATGGCAAAAACCGTTCTTGTTATCAATTCTGGTTCCAGTTCGATTAAGTATCAACTCGTTGACTTGGAAAGCGGTGAAGGCATCGCTTCCGGCATCGTTGAGAAGATTGGCGAGCCAGTTGACGGCCACTACAAGCACGTATTCAATGGCGAAAAGCATGAGTTCGATGAGCCAGTTCACGATCACGAGCAGGGCTTGAAACGCGTACTTGGATTCTTCGAAGAATATGGTCCAAAGCTTTCAGAATCTGGCATTGTTGCTGTCGGTCACCGCGTTGTTCAGGGTGGCTTAACATTCCCTAAGCCTGCATTAGTCAATGAAAAGACAATCAATAAGGTTAAGGATTTGGCAGTTTTGGCTCCACTTCACAACGGTCCAGAAGCTGTTGGCGCTGAAGTCATGACTGAACTTTTGCCAGATGTTCCACAAATTATGGTATTCGATTCTTCATTCTTCCATGATTTGCCACAGGTTGCAGCAACTTATGCTTTGAACAAGGAAATCGCAGATCGCTATCATATTCGTCGTTATGGTGCTCACGGCACTTCTCACGAATACATTGGCTCTGTTGTTCCAAGCGTTGTCGGTAAGCCTGCAGAAGGTTTGAAGCAGATTGTTTTGCACATTGGTAACGGTGCTTCTGCTTCTGCTCAGATTTCTGGAAAACCAGTCGAAACTTCTATGGGCTTAACCCCACTCGAAGGCTTGATGATGGGCGGTCGCACTGGCGATATTGACCCAGCTGTAGTATTCCACCTTATTCGCAACGCTCACATGAACGTGGACGAACTTGACACTCTCTTCAACAAGCGTTCAGGCATGATGGGTATGACTGGTCATGGCGATTTGCGTGATATTCACAAGCTCATCGCAGAAGGCGATGAAAACGCTAAGCTCGCTCTCGGCGTATACGTGCACCGCATTGTTGGTTATATTGGCAACTATACTGCTCAAATGGGCGGCGTTGATGTCATTACCTTCACAGCTGGTGTCGGCGAAAACGACGAAATTGTGCGCGCTCGCGTATGCGAAAAGCTTGAGCCATTCGGCGTTAAGCTTGATAAGGAAAAGAATTTGGTTCGTTCTAAGGAGCCACGCGTTATTTCCACTCCAGACAGCTCTGTGATTATTGCTGTGATTCCAACGAACGAAGAGTTGGCTATTGCGCGCAAGGCTGCAACCATTGCTGAAGCTGGTGAAGATAGCTACGGCAACAAGTTTGAGCACTAAATTGTTTGCGCTTAACGGCGTAGAACAAAATAAATAAATATGAATAATCCCGGGTCAAAAAGGCTCGGGATTATTTATTATTCAAGCATTCTATGCCACATTCCTGGAAAATCAGGAATCGTTTTGCGAGTAGTAGAAATATTTTTGATTCTTATATTTTCTATGCGTAATCCAAGCATTGCAGCAAAAGTTGCCATTCTGTGATCCGCATAAGTTTCCATTACTTCCCCATGCATATGATTACTTGGCTCAATACGAATGCCATCTTCGAGCTCTTTAGCACCAATCCCAACTCGATTCAATTCATTAACTAAAGCTTGCAAACGATTCGTTTCATGCCCTCTCAAATGCGCGATACCATGAAGTTCACTTGGACCGTCCGCAAAAGCAAGAATAGCTGCAATACTAGGAGCAATCTCCCCTGCTGCACTCAAATCAAGATACGGAATTGCTTTAATCGAACCATCGCTTTCCACATGCATTATTCCAGCGTCATCGCTTGTTTTTTCAAAACTAACTTTTACGCACATTTTCTCTAATATTCCAGGAAGCAATCCTCCAGGTTGAGTTGAAGAAAACGGCCAATTAGGTATACTGACACTTCCTCCAGCAATCAATGATGCTCCTAAAAATGGCGCAGCATTAGAAAGATCAGGCTCTATAGTAACAGTATCAGATAAAGCTATTTTGCTCTCTTTAACATGCCACATTGCGTTGCTAGTCATATTTACAACCCCACCCGCTTTGCAAATATCGTCCATAGTCATGCGAATATGCGGCATACTTGGTAATGTATCACCAATATGTTTAAGCTCTAATCCACCAGGAATACGTGAACCAATCAGAAGCAGCGCAGAAATAAATTGTGATGATGAAGAAGAATCAATTTGCACAATTTTTTCAGAAAAATCATTTATTCTAGATTCAATCGCAGGCGGCGTAATAGTAAAAGGTAAGAAACCCTCTTCTTCGTGATATTTTACGCGAGCACCAAGCTGCTCTAAACCGTCAAGAACTGGCTTCATAGGACGCGCATAAGCTTGCTTATCGCCATCAAATCGCACAGCTTTATTTGCAAATAAAGTTAAAGCTGCAACGAAACGCATTACAGTTCCAGCTAAACCACAATACACTTCAGCATTATCTGGAATCCTAAAAACTCCGTCTTCTGGAGGAATTACACGAAGCTTAGTTCCATCTTCATTTAATGACTCACATCTAACGCCAAATGTAGATAAAGCGCTAATCATAAGCTCCGTGTCGCGCGAGCGCAATAATCCTTGTAAAACTACTGGTTTTGTGCCCAAAGCTGCCAAAATTAAATAACGATTCGACAAAGATTTACTTCCAGGAACCTCAATATAAGCTTTTAATTGATGATTAGCATACGGCGCTTTCCAAAAAGTAGTGCAATCTGCAATATCGTTAATACCACTCATACTATGAATACTATCGATTGACATGTACTGTTAAATAAGAATAAAAAGCAAAAATACGCATATTTCATTAGATATAAAAAGTCGGGGTGACAGGATTCGAACCTGCGACATCCTGCTCCCAAAGCAGGCGCGCTACCAAACTGCGCTACACCCCGAGGCTTTTGAACTGATTACCAGTTCCAAGCACAATCAATTACAATAGCGCACTTTGCAGACAAATGCAAATTACGACACACGTATTATGAAAATTTTTTCTTCATTACAAAATTCGACTAACAAAACTCATTACTAGCCACCAAACGATACAATAGAATTAGTTTAAAGAAAAAGGGGCTAAGTATGGGACGCTTCCAGCGAACAGAGGCAATGGGGTTAATATCATTCATAGTTTGTGCAGCTTGTGGAATGATTATTATGAGAATGTATATGGCAACAATGCCAGCATTTTGGCAAATTAGCCAGCGATTATTCCTTACAGCTTCAACTATTGTGTCTTTGTGCAGCGTAGGCGCTTTTATTGTTGGATACTTGCGTACAAATAAAAAAGTTATCAGCCATCACTTAATTCGAGTAGCTAAGCACGCGTTTGAAATAACAGCGCTTTCTACGATTTACGGCGCAACGATGTTTCTTATGTCTTTTGCTTTGCTATCTATTATTAATAGCATTATTGGCAGAGCGGCAATGAACAGCTATTTACCAGTATTATGCTCAGCTTTATCTGGAATAGTTGGATACGCAACTCTTATTCAAGCTGAACTTCTTGAAGCTAAAACTGTGGCTTCCCTCCTGCCATTATTCGTTATTTCTGGAGCTGCAACTGCAGGTCTTACGACAGATGATCCGTACTGGTATAACAATAATTTCTCTCAACTTGGAGACCGCACAACATTTGCAGCCAGTATGTTTAATGCAACACTTGTTTTGTCAGGAATTTGCATTATCATAACGAGCTACTTTGCTATTACTGAATTCGTTGCAACACAGCATGAAATGCTACAACACAATAACCAAAAACTGATTAAACACTTCAAGATGCGCACAACTGTTATGGCAGCTTTGCTGATTCTTGGAGGAATATCGTTTATTGGAATAGGAACTTTTAGATACACGCCACATCCTTTCTTACATGATTTATGTGCTCGAGGAGTGACAGGATTAATTTGCACAATGCTTGTTTGCCTTCCATGGCTTGCTCCTAGGCTTTCTCGCACATTCTATATTGCTTCCGATTTAGCGGTTATTCTTACTGCGTGGGCAGGAAATCAGTGGGTACATGGAAATAATACTCTTACAAATGTTGAAGCATTATCATGTCTGCTATTTCTTGGATGGATTATTGTATTTTCACGACAAGTTGCGGCTATGCAAAGCGATCGTCTTCAATCAAAAATAAATCAAGCTTTAATATTAAATAGAAGCTCAAAAGCACAAATAGAATAAGAACAAAAGATAAATTAAACTAACAAAAGCAGCGTAGAAACTTAAATTTCTGCGCTGCTTTTAGTTTTTACAAGTCACGAACTTCTTTACGAATAAAGCATAATACTCAACATTCTGGCTTATGCTCGCTCATAAGAAGCAAGAAACTACGAGATTGTGCGACAATATTAAATCCTGCTTCATATAACAATTCCGGACCCTTTGGATTATATGTGTCCACAATCAACTTCCACTTCTCACCATAACGTTTATCTGGCAAAGTAAAAGTAATAGGTTCATAATGCGCATTAAAAATAAGAATAAAGTCATTATCAACCATTCTCGTTCCATACCAGTCAGTTTCTGGAATATCCGAACCATTCAAATAAATCATCACAGATAAAGCATGAGTATTTGACCAGTCCTCCATATCCATAACAGTACCGTTATGGTCAAGCCATTCAACTTGTGGAATATCGCTTACATCATCTCCAGCAGAACGACCCGTAAAGAAACGACGACGATGCAACACAGGGTGCTTCAAACGCAGGTGAATAAGCTTAGAAACGAAATCGAACATATCTCGCTGAGTTTCGTTATAATCCCAGCTTATCCACGAAATAGCATTATCTTGGCAATAAGCATTGTTATTACCATTCTGCGTGCGCATGACTTCATCACCAGCGCATATCATAGGAATGCCCTGGCTCATCAAAAGAGTTGAGAACAAATTACGTATTTGACGTTCACGCAATTCGTTAACATCGTGAATATTAGTAGGTCCTTCAACACCGCAATTCCACGAACGATTGTCGTTCGCACCATCGCAATTGCCTTCTTTATTAGCTTCATTATGCTTTTCGTTATAGCTAACTAAATCGTTCATAGTGAAGCCATCGTGAGCTGTAATAAAGTTCACGGAAGCTACAGGCTTTCGTCCATTTTGCTCATACAAATCTGAGCTACCCATAAGCCTGCTAGCAAATTCAGGTAATGTAGATGGTTGTGAGCGCCAAAAGTCGCGAACACAATCGCGATATCTTCCATTCCACTCAGACCAACTTGGAGGGAATCCACCAACCTGATATCCACCAACACCAATATCCCAAGGTTCAGCAATAAGCTTCACACTTGAAATAATGGGATCCTGCTCAATAATGTCAAAGAATGCAGAAAGTTTATCTACTTCTTGGAACTGACGAGCAAGAGTTGCTGCTAAATCGAAACGGAAGCCATCGACATGCATTTCAGTTACCCAATAACGCAAACTATCTGTGATTAACCGCAACGCTTTTGGAGAACGCATAAGTAAGGAATTACCAGTACCAGTAGTGTCAAAATAATGACGCTGATCATTATCTACAAGACGATAATATGCACGATTATCAATACCACGGAAACTCAAAGTAGGACCACGGTCATTGCCCTCAGCAGTGTGATTGTAGACAACGTCTAGAATCACTTCCATGCCTGCAGCATGATACGCCTTAACCATTGACTTAAATTCGTTAACTTGCTCTCCGCGCTGACCAGAGCTGGAATAAGAATTTTGAGGAGCGAAGAAACCAATAGTGTTGTATCCCCAGTAGTTACTTAATCCTTTATTTTGCAAGAAAGAATCGTTTACAAACTGATGGATAGGCATCAATTCTATTGCAGTAACACCAAGCTTCCTTAAATAAGAAATAACGCTTGGATGTGCAAGTCCAGCATAAGTGCCTCTAATATCTGGAGGAACACGTTTATCAAGATTAGTCATTCCACGAACATGAGCTTCGTAAATAACAGAATCATGATACGGAATCATAGGGTGCTGATCATTACCCCAATCAAAATACGGGTTAATAACTGCAGCCTTCATCGTATGATCCGCAGAATCCAAAGTATTCATTGCTGAAATATCATCTGGATTATCAAACCAATACGAGAAAAGACTCTCATCACCGTCTATATTTCCTTCAATCGCCTTGGCATATGGGTCAAGCAACAACTTATGAGGATTGCACCATAAACCATGAGAAGGATCATAGGGTCCGTGAACACGATAACCATAACGCTGACCAGGCTGTATGCCTGAAACATAGTTATGCCACACGTATGAGTTCTGCTCAGTCATATCAATACGTGTTTCATTATCATGCTCATCAAATAAACATAATTCAACGCGCTTTGCAACTTCGGAAAACAGCGCAAAATTCACGCCAGCGCCATCATAGTTTGCGCCAAGCGGATACATGGAACCTGGTCGTATATGCATAATATAAGTATCTCATATATTCGAGTAGTTTTCACGTCATGTTGACGTTATTTAAAAAAGCTTGAATTTTAAATGAAAGCCTCAATTAATAACGTAATTCCATGGATCGCAAGCTTCACCTAACCAAGCAACTTCTGGACGCTCTCCATACATTTCTTCTATGCAGTCAGCAATATCATTAATCGCATAAGTAAACCACAATGACTCAATAGCACTATGAGAAGTGTTAATAATCATAGGATATGTGTGTTGAATGTAATCTTCACCAGAAGAAAGACGCAGTTTCGATTCATATTTAGCTCGCTCAATTGCGTCAAGTGCAGGATGATGACGCAAATCGCTTGTAACATATACGTCAACTTTTTCCTTGCGAACTTCATCTAACAAGCTTTCCCCAGAACCAGGCAAAACAGCTACTGTACTAACTTTCGCATCAAGATTTCCAGCAACTTGAACACCAACTTTTGTATGAGGAAGAACGTTAAAAACATTTTGCGCAAAATCACGCAATGATATTGGCACATCCAAAACACCAATTCTGCCTAAGCCAATGTTACGTCCAGCAGAATCGATCTGTTTAGAAACAACAATTGGACGCAAATTATGAAGACCAAAATACTCTGCCGCAGCATGAGCAACTCCACGCCACGCGACATCCGCATTAGTGTGACCAACCCATAGCGCACAATTATTACTAATTAAACGCTGTACAATTTCACCACGAACAGTTTCGTTTGAAACTCCATGCACAGCTTTGAAAAATAGCGGATGATGAGTCACTAATAGGTTGGCACCCATTGATAACGCTCGATCAACTGCGCTAATCGTAGGATCACTGACACATACGATTCGCTGAATTTGGGAATTCAAGTCTCCAACAATAAGACCAGGCTCATCCCACTCTTCAGCAAAGCTTAATGGGTACAATGTTTCTATAGCTTCAATTACTTTGCTTAATCTAATCATTTCTTCTACCTTTAAGTAGTGTTAATGCGCTGCTAGTTGCCAATCTACACCAACTCCAGTAGAAACATTAAGAGGAACATCTAAATGCACAGCATTTTCCATAGCTTTACGCACAATATTTTCTACCTGCTCTTGCTCACCATGTGAAATTTCTAAAATCAATTCATCATGTATTTGCAATATTACTCGGCTACGAACTTTTGCTTCACGCAATCCCAAATCAACACGAAGCATAGCAAGTTTCATAATATCTGCGGCAGTACCTTGTATTGGAGCGTTAAGAGCTCCGCGCTCAGCAGCTTCACGAGATGCACGATTATTGGAAGAAAGCTGCGGGAAGTACCTACGTCGACCAAACATAGTTTCTGTATATCCAAGTTCTTTTGCCTTTGACACAAGAGATTCCAGATAGTCATGAACATTGCCAAAAGTATCAAAATACTTATTCTTCAACATTTCAGCTTCAGCCGGACTAATAGAAAGCTGTTTGGCTAGTCCATAAGTACTCAATCCATATGCTAATCCATAGCTCATAGCTTTTACATGAGAACGTTGATCCGGCGTTACTTGTTCAACAGGAATCTTATAAACTAAGCTCGCAACATATTTATGAAAATCTGCGCCGGAACGGAATGCTTCAATAAGAGTTTTATCATGAGATGCATGAGCCATAATACGAAGCTCAACTTGTGAATAATCACAACTCATTAAATATTCAAATTCTTCTCCTGGAATAAAAGCAGCACGAATTTCACGACCAGCAGCATTCCTATTAGGAATATTCTGGAGATTAGGATCAGCAGAACTTAAACGACCAGTTGCCGCAATAGTCTGCTCAAAAGTTGTATGGATGCGCCTATCATCATAATGAGCCGCATCAATTAAACTTTGCACAATCTGCTTCAATTTATTAGTTTCGCGATGTTTAAGTAAGGCGCCCAAGAATTGACTTGCAGGCTCTTCGGGATCGAGTTTAACGTACATAGCTTGCAAAGCTTCGGCATTAGTCGTGTACGAGCCATTCTTTGTGCGACGAGTAGGTTTAAGACCAAAATGCTCAAAAAGTATTTGCTGCAACTGCTTAGGACTTTGTAAATTAACAGAACTACCTGCAACTTTCCAAGCCATATTTTGCGCGAACTCAGCATCTGCAGAAAATTGCTTAAGCATACCACTTAAACGTTGCATATCAACTGCAGCACCGAGGTCTTCCATGCCACGCAAAACTCGCGAAATAGGCATTTCCAAATCAGTCATCAAACCAGTTTGTTTTCTATCATCAAGTGTTGAAGCAAAATGAAGAGCCAAAAGACGAATAAGAAGCGCAGTTCTTAAGAATTTAGCTTCACGCGCTTGAGTTTGCTTTTCATTATTTTCTTCTTCACTGGCTGGCGTTTCATCGTCAATAAGAAGATCGAGCTCACCCTGCTTAGCTTCATTTTCACCCAAATTATCTTCATCTGACTGAATATCTAAATAATGTTCAGCCATATTTTCTAAAGTTTCAGCTCGAAAATCAGGCTCCAATAAATATGATGCCAATCGAGTATCAAGAAGTGGAGTGCCAAATGAATTATTCGAATCGAATAATTTTAGCGATTTTAGCAATCCCAAATGCTTTTTATAATCATGCAATACTGTTATTGAAGAATTTTTTTGCAAGAACTTTCGCAACATCTCGAGCAAAGCTCGATCTGCCGATTGCAAATCAGACGCGTACAATAACACAGCTTTATGAGCAACAAGAATTATTAAAGAATCTGCAGTCAACTCAAAATGATGTTTTGAATTCTTCTTGCACTCATGAGCGTATATTACAACTTCTTGATTTTTCAGTATAGGTTCGGCACATTTACGAGAATTATTTATAATTTTTTCGGAACTTAATTCTTCAAAATTCTCTTCTTCGGAACTTAGTTGGTCGAAAGTATCTTCAGTATTTTTTGAATCTTTCTTTATTTCTGTATAAAGTAAAGAAGAAACGGAATTCTCCCAATTAATAAAGTCTTCTACAGTTTTAACATGATGCAAGTCAATGCTTGCTAGCATTTCTTGAAAATTTTCTGCGTCAATATTTGATTGATCACCTTGAACTAGCTCATCGTTATTAGCATTACCTTCATACGTAGACGAAAACATTATACGCATATTATTTTCAATAGATTGTTGCGTACCGTTGCTAAAAGTTTTGAGAATCTTTCTCTTTTTTAATTCGCCAAATTCAAGTTGAGACAGCAAGATTCCTAATTTTGCAGCATCAACATCACCAAAGCACAAATCATCTACAGTTACGCCTAAATCCAAATCGCAAACTAAAGCATTAACTTTACGGTTTAAACGAACTTGATCAACATTTTCTCTTAAAGCTTCTCCCTTTTTACCGCTAATCTCATTCGAATGTTCAATAATATTTTCTAGGCTGCCGAATTGATTAATCCATTTAGCAGCGTACCCATCTCCAACACCTGGAACTCCTGGGATATTATCTGCAGTTTCTCCTCTTAACGCTGCTAGATCAGGATATTGCTTAGGCGTAACATGATATTTTTCAAAAACAGCATCCTTATCCATTTCTTTTAAATCTTTAAAATGCTGTCCTGGATACAAAACAGTAATATTGTCATCTATAAGTTGGAATGCATCACGATCGCCAGAAAGTACCAAAGTTCTATAACCGGCATTCGCTCCCATTGTTGCAAGGGTGCCGATAACATCATCACCTTCATAACCTGGTTTCTCAATATAAGTGATACCAAGAGCTTTAAGCATCTGTTGAATAATAGGAAGCTGCGAAAGAAGCTCCTGCGGAGCAGCATCACGAGTACCTTTATATTGAGGAAGCATAGTATTTCTAAAAGTTCCACCTTTAACGTCAAAAGCAATAGCTAAGCGGTCAGGCTTCTCTTTTTTTACAACCTGCGAAAGCATAGTAATAAATCCCCAAATGGAATTTGTTGCTTGCCCAGAGCGAGTAGAAAAATTATCTGCAGATATTGCAAAAAAAGCACGGAACGCAAGAGAATGGCCATCGACAACCAACAACGTTCCTTTCTCATTCTTAAGTTCCGAAGAATGTTCTTCAACGATGTCGGTATTCACTGTTGACTACTCACCCACGTTCCGTAATTACTAATAAATAACTATGCAGTTATATAAAAATGAATAAATATAACCCTACTAATTTTCAGATGAAGATTCTGCTTTATCATCGCTATACTTTGCAATAATAGCCATTGCAAGACGCTTCTTAGGGATACGCTGATCCATAGAAGTTTTTTGAATCCAGCGGAAAGCACCCTGTTCAGAGAATCCAGCCTTATCCATAAGAAGACCTTTAGCACGATCTACAAGCTTACGTTCTTCTAAAGTATCTTCAGCTTTCTTCAACTTTTCTTCTGTTTTCTTCAACTGATCTTCAGCATCGTGTAACTTGTTTTCTGCACGTTCAACACTATCTAATAAATCGTTGATTTCACTAAAGCGACCCATAGCAACTTCCAAAGCAGGAAGAAGTTTAGATTCTTCATACGGTTTAGTAACGTACGCCATCGCTCCAGCACCAGTTGCTTGTTTTACTAAATCTGACTGTGAAAAAGCAGTGAGCATTACTACAGGAGCAATATTCTCATCACAGATTGTTGCAGCGGCGGTAATGCCATCCATAACAGGCATCTTAACATCCATGCATACAACATCTGGATGATTTTCACGCGTCAACTCAATAGCTTCTTGACCGTTAGCAGCCTGACCTACAACTTGATATCCGTTATCTTCAAGCATTGCCACTAAATCCATACGATTAACTGATTCATCTTCTGCAACTACCACAGTACGAATATGATTGTTTTTCTTTTCTTTAGATTCTCGCTGAGCAGCTTCATCATCTGCAGCTTTGCGCAGCTCATCATCAGTAAGTACCTCAGGCATCGCTGGCTCTGTCCCTTCATTTTCATCCATACCTGGCATATTCAAAACCTCACTTCATTGCCACACATTCACAGGGCAACATCGCCATGCATCTTTAACATGGCGCTCACGCAACGGCACACTCACAAACACTAGTGGAAATTGCGCATCATAACACAATTTGCAAGTCATTAAAATACCGCACGCGCACCATGTTCGTGTCAATTAATAATATCATAAGAATTGCAAGACGCGCGAACAAGCACATACAATTAGCACTATTTTGCTTATTTTATATAATCGCAGATAATAATACAGCCAGCGCACCAAGTATTGCCTGAGCAACGCACATAGGAAAAGCGTTCTTGTAATCACCTATAAGCACACATTTAGTAAACTTATAAGCTTTAATTGCAATGACTAACAATAAGAGCCACTGAAAAGCAGCAAAAAATAAATGCCATGAAGTATTGCATACAATCGCACTAAAACTGAGGAAAACTTCAACACTATAAAAGCGCCATATTGATGGCACTGCAGAAGGTAACACAATAATCAAAATAGAATATGCGATCAATAGAACAGCAGAAACAATGCTCATAGCAGCGCATAAACGCCTACCATTGCGCTCACCAATTCTAACCATAGCAGTTATTTTTCCATGCTCTTTATCGCTTTTAATATCTCGAAGATTGTTTACCATCATTAAGCAAGCCGAATAAGCACCAGGAATGCAAGATATTAGCAAACAAGCCAAAATCCTTTGCCCGCCATTAATAAATATACTAGTTTCTGGAATACCAATTCCATATGTAATTGCGCATAACGAACCAATAAAAGGAACAGGACCGAAAAATACAAACGCACTTACTTCTCCCCAACCTTTATAACCGTAAGGATGTTTACCCCCGGCATAAAACCAGGCTGCAGCAAAGCACGCAATTCCAAGTAAAATAAACCAATATATTCCAGTTCGCAAAACAATAATCAAACCAAAAATACAAGAAATAAAAGCAGAAATTATTACAGCTTTAAGCACAGATTTCGGGGAAATTCCAGCATTTGCAAGGCGCCAAGATACATCGCATAAAGGCTTTGAATTATTGCTACTTAAAGCACGCAAACTACGATTCTCATCCAAGCCATTCAATCCGTCACAATAATCATTGGCATAATTGACGGCGATTTGCATAAACGCAGCAACCATGCAGCACAAGAAAAATTGTATAAAACATTGCTCTAGATGCATAATTGGTTCTTCAAAATACGAAAATCGCATCATTCTAAATGAAACCGCAAACGCCATAACAACAGGAACTAAGCCTATTGGAAGCGTGTAAATTCTTGCACCCTTAAGCCAAATTTTTACACTTTTCATCAAAAGCCTCATAAATTATTTATGATTTATTTATTTATGATTTACACAAATATTTTACACTAAATTTGGCAAAAAGACTGAAGTGCATATTGGTAAAGCAATAATAAGTGCAGAAATAACTAAAGACAAGAATCCACGCCATCCGAATGGGTATTTGTAATACGAAGACTTGCGTGTACGCAAATAAAAGCCGCGCTCTTCCGCTGCTAGCGCAGAACTATCTGCTTTACGCACTGAAGAAACCAAAAGAGGCACAATAAGAGGCATCATAAGTTTTAATTTTTTAAATGGATTTTTACTATCGTATTCAACTCCGCGAGCCATTTGAGCTTCTGTGATTTGAGACATTTCTTGCGCAAAAATAGGCACAAAACGAACCGCAGTAGTTATAGTAAAAGCATAACAATATGGAATATGCAAATATTGGACTACAGCATTTGCAAGATCGTTTAATTTAGTTACTGTTAGCACTGTAACAAGAGGAAAAGCAAAACAGAACAAACGCAAAGAAGCTTTCGCTCCAATATCAATACCTCTTAACGTAAACCATAGAAAAATATAGTTCCCACTTTGAGCAATAACAGTTTGTAGCAAAAACATTACGCAAGAAATTATTAGCATAGCTTTAATAAGGCCAAATAATGTTTTAACAACATGAGTAAAAGCCATGCCAACAAAAATAATAACAGCTAGCGCAATAAGTACAGAATACTGTTTAGCAATAAATACGCTTATTACAATACTCGCAGCAAGAATTAGCTTCGCAATAGGGTTTGTGCGGTGAAGGAATGTGTTGCCTGATTGATATGTTAATAGTCTCGTTTTCATAAATATCAGATGCCTTTATTTTACTTCTAACTATTCTGCTGATTATGCTGCTTATTCTGACTAAGTTTTGCGATTTTACCAAAACGCAACGCTTCAACTAATTCTTTTCGCGTATACAATCCATAGCATTGCTTAAAACCGTTAGAAACCAAACCTTGGCAAACAGCACACAATAATGGTGGATATAAAGAAGCAGCTGAACAGACGTCTGGTTTTTCAAAAACATCATGCGCTGAACCATCAATAATAAGCTTTCCATCATTAATCGTTATAAGTCTAGTTGCATAATCAAGCACAACTTCCATATCATGACAAACCATAATCACGCAACAACCGTGAGCTCGCAACTCCTCAACCACTTGCATAATTCTCACGCATTCATGGTAATCAAGCCCACAAGTTGGTTCATCGAGAACAAGTATTTTAGGACGCGTTACGACAGTTGCAGCCAATGCCACCATTTGTCTCTGCCCTCTAGAAAGCATGAATGGGCTGTCAGTAGGATTTAAGTCAAGTTTCTCAATAATTTCCATTGCATGCGTTTTCGCCTGACTAGAATCTTCACCAATTAAAATACAGCTCAACTCTACTTCTTCAAGAACAGTCTCTTTACATAATTGATGATCAGGATTTTGGAATAATGTCGCAACATATTTTGCTATTTGACTAATTCGCAATGGCTTGGTGTCGATACCATCAATTGTTACACTACCTTCAGTAGGTCTTAGTAAACCGTTAATAATTTTTGTAATAGTAGTTTTTCCGGCACCGTTTTTACCAATTAGTGCGATCAATTCACCAGCATAAGCATCAAATGAAATATCTTTTAGAGCCTTGACATCATTTGCATAAGCAAAACTCACATGATCTATTGAAAGGCATGGCTTATCAGTATTATTAACTGCATTGTTAGCTCTTTTAGAATCTTCTTTATTAAGTTCTAAATCAGCTTCTGCATCATGCGCGTAATCGCTATTAGAAAGTTTAGAATAATCAGAATGCAAAGTTTTAACAATAGTATTTACAGTTTCTTCAACGCCAACACTAAGAGGTGCTGGATCACAAATTTGTTCATCTTGTAATTGTTTAAGCAATCGCGTAGTACGTGGATAATTAATACCTACTTTACGAAGTAACTCTATATCTTTAAGAGCTTCGCAAACAGGAGCATCGAGAACAAGCTCACCTTTAGAAAGCACTATAAGACGCTTGCAATATTCACTTAATAAAGCTACTTTTTGCTCAATCACTACAATAGTAATACCAAAGTTTTTATTCAAATCACTTAAAACGTCGAAAATCATACGTGAAGAAACTGGATCCAGCGCACAAGTAGGCTCATCTAAAACCATCACTTTAGGCCTTAAAGCCAAAATAGCAGCTATTGCGACCTTCTGCTTTTGACCTCCAGATAGCGTGTCTAAATCACGATTCCGCAAATTGCTAATACCAACAGTTTCTAGTGCATTTGCTATACGCTCAGGAATTTCATCGTGCGAAACTCCGAAGTTTTCTAAACCAAAAAGCAACTCATCTTCAACGTTTGCAGCAACCATTTGCGCATCAATATCTTGAATAACAGAGCCAATTAAACAAGCAATATTAGTGAGCTCAAGAGTAGTAGTGTCATGACCAGCAATTCTGACAGTTCCGAAAAACTTTCCCGAATAATGGTGAGGAATTGCTCCAGAAAAAAGTGAAGCAAGAGTTGTTTTACCAGACCCAGAAGGTCCAATAATTCCAACGAATTCACCTTGATGAATACTAAGGTTTACTTTATGAAGAGCATAGTTGCAATTATCTTCATTGTCTTTTTTATCTTTATTTGCAACACTTTCATCACTATGAGTATCGTAACGAAAAGATACATTGCTTAATTCAAGCAATGGCACTTCTTTTACTGATTCATCACTTTTTTTCATAGGCTCTTTACACGGTTCGGCAGAATCAACTAAATGATTATCTGCAACATATTTTTCTTGCTGAGACATAACATTCCTAACTCTAACACACCGAGCAAACGCTAAAAAATTAATAACACAAAAACACAAGTTGACATCAATCATATTAGACTGATGCCAACTTGCTTTTATACCTTTATATTTATACTTCTATGACTTTATACATTTATACGCATTAAACACATTCGTTAATAATGATGTATAACGTGCAATTAAACATGCAATCATAAGAATTTCTTAGTTACATTATTTATTATTTGTGCAATACAAGTCGCAATGGAGTATAAAGAATTTCAACAATAATCGCATTAAATGCAGCAGTACCAAAAATAATTGGCATCATTACGATTACCATGTTTGGAGAATGAAGAATAAAGTAAGCAGCAATAGAAGCGAAAATGCAACCAGAAATTACTGTTGTAACAAAAGTTGCAATAAATGGGAAAACACTTACTTTACGAGCAGCATCCTTTGGGAAGAGATGGACATATCCAATTAAAATAGCTGTCATAATAATTGCAGCAGGAATGTCACACGCATATTCAAGGAATGGAATCGAAGTATTAAGTTGGATTAATGTTGCAGCAAGAGCTCCAATAATAGCTCCTTGATAAATCTTTGGACGAACCAACAAAATCGCCAAGCAGAATGAAGCAATAACAAACTCAGGCTGGATATTTCCAATAGAAAGAGGCTTGGCAACAGTAAAATCAAGAATGCATCCTGCTGCAAATAGAACTGCAACCAGCACTAACGAAGTAATATTTAGTGCATGATTCTTAACTTTCGCATTTTTCATCATTACCGACGCAACATCAGCAGTTGCATTTGCGACGCCGCTAGTAGCTTCCATAACTTTTTCATTAGTTTCATTAGCCATGATTTCTCTCCTTGTTTAAGCTTCATATTATTTGAATACAAAGCTATCGAATATTTTGTTGTGATTTGTGATTTGTGATTTGTGATTTGGTTATTTTGAAATTTAAGGCTTGTATACAAAAAGACCCCCGGGGCTTACCCGGAGGTCTTTTACAAGCTTTTATACGCAGCTTCTAAAACTTCAGAGTAAACTCACGCCAAAGAGAAGACTGCCACCACCACATACGTGCAGCATTAAGAGTATCGAAAGATTCAGCATCCATGTTCATGTTAAGCATGATGTCTGCCTCCTTAACTCATTAATACTAACTGTGGTTCACGCACAAACCCCAACCGAAGTATTCGATATTTGTTTGTGTTGGAAATGATGCTAACACCATAAAAGTACAAATGCAAACATTTTTTCAAAAATATTCTCCTAATGAAATAATTATTACAAAAATATTTATGAATTTATTATTCGTAAATCCTTATTTTGCAAAGAAAATCTCCTTTTAAATAAAGAAACTCCCGAAATAATGTAAAAGAAAAAATTTACTTAAATAAATGCAACACGCTGATTCATTTAGTTATTTTAGAATTTTTTACATTTTGACTCTTTAATTTCTGAGCAATTTGCAATTTTACTGCAATAATTCGCTTTACAGACTCATCAATTCGAGACTCAGGTATATCACCTTGACGAACTGCATTAACAACAGAATAATACGCTTGACGCAAATTTGCAGGAGAAAGTAATATATCGATGCCTGCTTTAATTCCTGTAATTGCAGCAACTCCAGGAGAATAGCGCAACGATATTGCGCCCATTCCTAAAGAGTCAGAAATAAGAATACCTTTATAACCAAGCTTTTTACGAGCTAAACCAGTAACAATTTTCTCAGACATGCTAGCAGGAATATCATCACCTGTAATCTTCGGATACGACACGTGACTGACCATAATAAACTTAACACCAGTGTCTACAGCATCTTTGAATGGTACTAAATCTATTTTTCTTAACGCAAGTGGAGTTTGGTTCGAAACAGTAACGCCTTTGTGAGAATCCTCAAAAGTTGAGCCATGACCAGGAAAATGCTTATACGTGGCAAAAACGTGATGCTCTTGCAAACCGTCAGTAAACGCATCTGTCATATTTGCAACTAGCGAAGCATTAGAGCCGAATGAACGCTTGATCATCAGGTTATTATCCGGATTAGTAATCACATCAGCAACTGGAGCAAAATCAACATTAAAACCTAAATTCGAAAGATAATTGCCAATGTAAGCACCAGTTTTATAAGCTTTGCGAGTTTTCTTAGTCGCTCCAATATCCCTCATATTAGGCGAGGAATTAACACCCATTTGAGGATTTGAGCTAACTCGCGCAACAGTGCCACCTTCTTCATCAACAGCTACTAAAGCAGGCAGTGACACTCTAGATTCGCTTATTGATTGCAACCCAGAAATCATTTGCTGAGTTTGATTAGGATTCTGAATATTCTCCCTGCTATACATTATTCCGCCAACAGGTATGGAATTAAACGACTGCTGCATTTGCGAGCCAGAAGATACCACAGTCCCGTATGTTCCAGCTAATTCTTCAGGCTTAACTATGAACATTTGAGCAACTTTATCTTCAAGAGACATCTTTGATAGCACATTTTTAACAACACTGCTATTAGGGTCAATCCCCCGTCTTGCTTGCCTTTTACGTGCTTGCTTTAGTGCTTCAAGTTTTTTAGCCACATCCGCAGGGTTAACTGTTTTCTTACTAACATAAGTTTTAGAAGAAACATTAAAAAAATGCGAGCGCATAACAGATACTGCAGCAAACATAGATATTGTAAGTAAAACAATAGCTATAATAGCCACTAAAATAGCAGCAAAACGCTTTCTTGGAACAACACTTGCAATTTGATTATGATGCTGAGCACTACGATATTGCATAGTGCGACCATCTACATAATGCGGACTGCTTTGTAGTTTACGTGTCCTTTGCTTTCGCATAACGAGTTTCCTCTAATTCGCTAAAAATGAACCAAAAAGTAGTAGCGTAATACTAATGCCTATTTATCTCACAAACATAGCCAGTTTTACCGCTAAAGGTTTTACGCAATGTAGGAGTCGTAAATAAATCATCGCGCTGATCATTCCAAGACCACTCATCATTTAAACGCCAAAGCATAAGATAGAACTCAGGCTCTCCATCTTTATCGTTTCGACTTGGTTCTCCTGGCAACCAGTTTTCATACTTTACTTTTTCACCAGTAACCCAGTGCGCAAATACGTCACCATTCTCACGTTGCGAAGTATAACCGCCAATCCACACATACTTAACGCCTTCCTTTTTCGCCATATTGATTACCTTTTTCTCTTTACTCTTACTGGTAAGAGTTACTAAGTAACCACCATCTTGCATGCATGCACTATTAGCTTCAGTCCACTTCACATCGCCCTTATGTAGCACGAAGCGAGTTGCACCCTTCTTATAATTCTTCTTCTTAATTGGCTTAAACGACAAATCATCACCAATACCACCAGACTGATGATTCTTGGAATCTGCAACCAATGCAGAAACCACTCGATCAGCATACGCATTCGAAGAAGAATCAGAATCATATTCTAAACAATAAACATTATCTTGATTGACTCGAATTCTATTCATTACCTCTTGCATATCTGAAATTGAATTCATATCCCAGAAGTAACCATTCGTTTCATTCGCAATATTTTGCAGAGTACTTGAATCAGCTTCACTAGTACCAATCAAATATACAGGAATACCTTTTTCTTTAGCTAAAGAAATAACCTCATCAGCAGTATGAGTACTCTCATTATCTTGACCATCAGTAAACGCAATTACGCAATTAAAGCCAGGATGATTAGAAGCATTAGTAATTCCGGTATAAAGTGCGTCATACAAAGCTGTCATGCCGTAAGGAGTCATATTATCAATGCCTGTAAGCAATCGATCTTTATCGTTAGTATACGTTGCCATATACATTAAGTAACTATCGAAAGATATAAGCTCTCCTGTATCGCCAACCTTATAATTAAGATTGCGCACAAAATCACTCATAGTACGTTTCATCGTATCTATAGAATCTTCCATAGATCCAGATTTATCAAGCAGAATTTCGTAATTAACACCTTGTTTATCTTTAATGCGCTCAACTTTATGGATAAGTCTTTCAGCTTCTCTGCCACCACCAATCTTCTCACGAATTGCAGCAGTAGGAGAATCAATTTCCAAAGCTTTTCCACTACTATCAGTAAGCGAAAAGTACAGTTTTACATGAGGATATTTAGATACGTCAGAGTCAACAATTTTCAACTTATAATCCGCGTATTTATTGGATTTCATAATTTCTTTTCGCAAAGTTTCGTAAGGAATTTGTTTTGGTCTCATATAATCCCAAATGCAATACCCGAAAATACTTGAAAGAATAACAGCAATCATAACAATAATAGCTATAATAATATTCCTTCGCTTCGCATCATTTTCAGCAGCAACTTGCGCATACCCGTATTGTTGTTGATACGGGTATTGTGTATTTGCTTCAGGGCGATAATACTGATTAGGAATGTTGCTGGTATAAAATACTTGCGTTTGCGCTTCAGGATGAGGCTGCTCTGCTTGCTGAGACTGAGTATTATTTGCTGGAGAAGTAATTTCTGTACCACACTGCGTGCAGAACCTTGTATTATCTTTTAAAATAGCTCCACAATTAACGCAGTACATGATTTTCTTCTTTCTCTTCCTTATTAGTAAAACATTCGCATACAGTTACAAAAAACAAACTATTTATTGATTCTATACCCTGCTTCAAACACAAAGCCGAGGATATCGCAACAAATGCAATTATCCTCGGCTTTTATAATGAGCGAACTTATTAGTTTATTTATTTACTAATAAAAACCTCACGAATTCCTATAACGCTTGTGACTCTTAATACGAAGTAGCAATACGCTCGCAGCAGCAATAAGTATTGAGCATACAGCAGTAACTACGAATATATTACTGCCTGTCGCACTTAAACTATGAAGCTGTTGCGAAACTGCATTGTTTGTTACTGTAATATCTGTCCAAGCAACTTGATTACCTTTCTCGTCAACCAAAACAACCGTATGCTTTCCGGTGTATCCAGCTGGGAATTGAGCATCAAACTGAGGCTTGCCATTAACCATGCGAACAGTCACAAACTTTGAACCATCAGCACCCTTAAGCAAACGAGGAGACGAGTAAATGTACGCGTATGCATAAACTACTCCATCGCGCTGCAAACGCTCGATGAACTCGCTGTTTACAAGATTAATTCTTACACTGTTAACAACACCTGCAGTTGCAACGTTATTGTTACCAACGCTAAGAGTTCCCTTTAATTCTGGATTAAGCTGCTGAACAGTTTTCGGAGCAACAGGTACAGGAGTGGATTCTGCTGGTTTAGTTGGCGCAGAATGCTCAGACTTTGCCGGTGCAGACTGTTCAGACTTAGCACGCGCGGACTGTTCAGACTTAGCAGGTGCGGACTGTTCAGATTGCTCAGCTGGAGTTTCAGTCTTAGACTGATCCGGCTTAGTCTGATCCGGCTTAGCTGGAGTTTCATGCTCAGATGGCTGAGGCTGAGGAGCCGGTGCCGGAGACGGTGTTGGTGCAGGCTGAGGCGTTGGCACCGGAGCCGGAGCAGGTGATGGCGAAGGCTGTGGACCAGGCTGAGGAGCCGGAGCAGGATTCACAGTACCAGGAGTTGGAGCTGGAACTGGCGCTGGTTGCGGACCAGGCTGCGGCTGAGGTCCAGGAGCTGGTGTTGGAACTACAGGAGCAGGAGCAGGTTGCTGAGGCGTTGGCGTCACAGGACCAGGACCAGGCTTAGGAGTTGGAGTCTTTTCTGCATTAAGCAACACAGCAGTCGAAAGAGCAGCAACCTTATATGTTCCGTCGGCAGAAACATTAGCCTCTTGAGCTTGAGCAGCGTCATTAACTTTGCCATTAGCAACAAGAGCAGAATACTTTCCTGCTGGAATCTTTACTTGAGTTTCAGCATTATTAGCATTGAACACTACAACGTATTGCTTATCTGCATCTTTAAGCGTGTAAGCAATTACACCATCAGGAGTGCCATCAATCATCTTCATGTTCTTGTTAATTGTTGCATAATCAAAATCACGAAGAGATTTAATGCTCTTGCGTAACTTCAACAATCCCTTGAAATAGTTCACGGAATCAGACTTTTCTGTTGCACGATTCCAATCAAGAGCATTGTCTTTATCTCCAGAATTGTAGCTATTAGCGTTACCGTTCTTAGTTCGCAAGAACTCCTGACCAAGTTGAATGAATGGCATGCCACGAGAAAGCAAAATCATTGAATTTGCAAGCTTTACTCGCTTCAATCGTACGTCTTCAGTGTCATGAGTAGCAGAAACCTTTAGCTTATCGTACAACGACAAGTTATCGTGAGCTTCAACATATTGAACAATTTGACCTGCATCAGCAAAGTGCGTTTCAGCATTACCATTCCAACACTTGATAGTACTCTTACCATCTGCAGTCTTACTGCCTGTACCAAATTGGCAACCGAGCAAATTATGCTCAAGCAAAGCCTTGGTGTCTTTACTAGTATTGCCATTGACAAAACCAGTAGACGCATCACCAAACACAGAACCCTTCGTAGAATCACGGAAGGAATCGTTAAAGAACGCTACACCTGGAATCTTATAAGCATTTGGCTGAATAGTAGACTCGCTCTTAGGAAGCACTTTATTCATATCCCAGCCTTCGCCGAGCACAATAATTGAAGGATCAATCTTATTAAGCTCAGCACGCACTTCCTGCATAGTCTTCAGGTCAATTAAGCCCATCAAATCAAATCGGAAGCCGTCAAGGTTGTAATGCGTAGCCCAATACTTCACAGAATCCAAAATATACTTGCGCATCATTTGACGCTCAGAAGCAGTATCGTTACCGCATCCAGAATTACCATTCAGAGCGCCATCCTTATAACGGAAGTAATATCCAGGAACTGTCTTGTTAAACGAATGCTTTTGCACATCATGAACATGGTTGTAAACAACATCCATAATCACACGCAAACCAGCCTTATGAAGGCCAGCAATCATTTGTTTAGCTTCCTTAACTCGCGTTGTTGGATTAGCAGGATTCGTAGAGTAAGACCCCTCAGGAACATTGTAATTTTGCGGATCATAACCCCAGTTTTGAGCTCCTGGCTGACCGTAACCCAAGTTACCTGCTTCATTCACAGAACCAAAATCATACATTGGCATGATTTGTACGTGAGTGACACCAAGCGACTTCAAATAATCAAAGCCAGAAATATTATGCTTATCTGTGGTCTTAGTACCTTCTTCTATTACTCCAAGATACTTACCACGATGAGAATCGCTAATACCAGAGTTTGGATTGATTGAGAAGTCACGAACATCCATTTCTGCAATTGTTGCGTCACTTGGATTCGTAAACTTTGGCATACGCTTTCCAGCGTTACCAGCGTCTTTATCTGCTAATACAACAGAACGCTCACCATTTACTACTGCAGCTTTAGCATAAGGATCAGCAGAAACATTCACTGTGCCATCAGCAAAATGAACTTCATATGCGTAAGCCGTATTAGCTTTGTCGCCATCAAGCTTTACAGACCATACGCCATGATTTTCTGCTTTCATAACTGTTTCTTTATCTTTTTCAGCTTTTTCAGCAGTTGACTTATAAGTAATCAACTTTACTTCAGTTGCTGTTGGAGCCCAAAGCTTGAAAGTAGTTGAAGAAGCAGAATACACAGCACCTAAATCATCGCCAGTATAAGCGTATTTCTTATCGAATTCATCGGTACGAATTACGCTAGCACCAGTTTTCGAGGAAGCAGAAAGCTTAATACCTGTAGCTAATCCCTTAATACTCAACTCATACTTATGCTTAATATTAAGGTCATTCTTGGTTTCGATAGTAATCTCTGAACCATTAGCTTTAGCAGAAGCAATTTCAACTTTCTTGCTAGGATTTTCACTAGTATCCAAAAGTGTTACGTCAGAGTCTTTTACAGAAGACACATCTCCAGATACTTTTACAGCTAACTTCTTTAAACCAGCAATATCAGCAGACATCACGTGAGCTGTAAGTTGTGGCATAGTAGCGTTTAAATACACTGTCATGTCATCTTGCATTAACCAGACTTCAGCACTACCCTTGTTTGGATCACTTGGATCTATCTTAATAGCATTGTTTGGAATACTGCGATCGCTAGGATCTTGCTGATTCCAAGCGTCAATTGGCGTAGATTTTCTAACTTTGAAACCAACACTGTCAATACCACCATCATTCTTAGCAGTAAAGGTTGCAACTTTGCCGTAATCGTCATGCGAAGTGAAGTAACGAGCAGATCCATTAGTTCCGTCGTTCCAAGTCCACATGTTCCAGCCTTCATAATCGCCAGCATTCCTGCGATAATGAACTGTTACCTTTAATTCTTTTGGCTTACTCTTAAGGTTGTCTGGAGCAGTGAACTGTGTAGTATCCGATCCGCCTGTTACCCAAGCTTCAGCAAGACCACTTGCACAGTTTTCAATAGCACGATCGCCACCGTCTTTACTCCAACCTTTTGTAGTAGTAATAAAGGAAAGTGACTTGTTTTCAAAAGCACCATCAACTTTAGTTTCAAAAACTTTGCCGAATTTATCAGTGCCATTAAACTTATGCCAAGCTCCAGGTAAATCTTTACCATCCTTGTCTTTGCCCCACAACCAAATGCCAATATCGCGAGTATCACCCGCTTTTTGTGCATAGTGGATGCGAACAGTGGTCTTTGGATTATACGCTACTGGGCAAGGATTTACTCCAACGCTACCCTTGTGATCTTGAGCTAAATACGAATCAGTGTGAGCTGGAATCTTAAAGTTATTATTATATCCTTCGTGATACCAGTAGTTTTCACCATTATTAAACACTGCTTCATAAGCTTTACCATTGGTTCTAATTGTCTTCTTATACCAACCGTCACAAGCCTTCTTCATCTCATCGCCAGGAGCCTGAGTCCAGCTTGAGCCTATGCCGTAATGAACATATACTTTTTTACCGTTAAACTTTTCGTCTGGCTTAAAGTAAATAGTTGTTGTAGGATCTTCTGGCATGCCTGCATCAGGCTTTTCTTCACCATATTTAGGATCAGATGGGTCTGTAGCAGTGCCAGCCGGATGTGTAGCTTTTGTTGCATTAACATGTAAAACTACTGCTTCGCGAGCGCCAATCTTGGTTTTAACTTCACCTTTTGCAACTTTAACAGTCTTAGAGCAGTCACCTGCAGCGTACACATTGCAATACTCACCATCAGGCAAATCAGTTTTATAAGAAACTTCTTTTTCGTCAAGCGAATTGTTTATTGCTAAGAAGCCCTTCTTTTCACGGCTAAAAGCAACGTTATTGTCTCCATCATCCTGCCAATTCGTAACTTTCGCACCTTGCACAGCATTGTAGAATCCAATCATTCCACGAATAGAAGTCCAACGCTGAGTGCACTGCCAATTGGAATCCTTACCACAAGTCACATCCGAAACAGAAATATCAGTTGCACCAGGAGCGCCATCATCATTCTTATCGAACTTGTATCCGGAATACACGTTTGGAGTGCCGTATGGCCACGCGAGCATGAACGCGTTTGCTAAAGCGTAACGACGACCATCCTTATACGTAAGCACGCTGTTACCGCGCTCTGTATCCCAATTCGTAACAAAAATAGCAGCTTTATCGCTCTTAACCATTCCGTCTTGAATTTTGTTCAGAGGCTTGCTTGCCTTAATCAGCGAGCCTTTGAAGTTTTGCTTAAGCTGGTAAGAGTAGCCAAACTCGTTAACTTCGCCTTCATTCAAATGTGCAGACGGCTGAATTTGTGCAGCTTCTGAAGAGTTGCCAATAGTCTCTTGCATCCACCAGATGTCATTAATCTTTTTGCTATCTTCAACACTTTCGTTGTATTGCTTTATAGCAGAAGCTTTAATGCCCCTCATATCTTCTGGCGAAATATGCTTAACTGCATCCACACGGAAACCAGCAACGCCAAGCTTCAACAAATCTGCAAAATACTTACCTAAAACTTGCTGAACATGCTGACTACCAGTATTCAAATCAAGTAAGCCTACAAGCCTGTGAGTCCAAACTTCTTCAGCATTCGTATAATCTTTAATATTTTCAGCACTTTGATGGAAATCGTCTTTAGTGTATCCAGCATCTTCAAAAGTCTGAGTAGACACATCATACTTACTTCCACCAACACCGACTTTATCTTTATTATCAGCGCCAGCCATGTGATTAATAACAGCATCAGCAATGATTCCAACATTTGCCGCTTTGCAAGTTTGAATCATCTGCTTAAACTCAGCTTCAGTGCCAAGTTTAGAATTTAATTTATAGCTAACAGGCTGGTAAGAAGTCCACCAGGCTTTACCTTTAATATGATCCTGCGGTGGAGACACCTGCACATACTTCACACCTTCAGGACCATAAGTTTTAGTGCACTCTTGAGCAATACTCTTCCAATTTTGCTGAAAAGCAGTAACAATAACACCTTTACCTTTAAGAGTTACATTCGAAGAAGTTTCTTTGCTATTGCTAGACTCCCCGCTAGTCACAGCGTTTGCACTACCCGTAACAGCAAAACCAGTTACAAGCATTGCAACAGACGTAGCAACAGCAACCATCTTCGATGCAAAGTGTCGACGATGACTCATCAGTATCCTTTCCTCCATTGGTATCAACACGCTTCTTCCTTGGGCGCATTAATAGCCTCAATGCACAAACGATGGCTAGCACTACTATGTTGCCAGCCATCGTTATAAACGTGCATTATCAGCGGAGAAAATTATAACATCTACATATTGACAATATTGCAATAACTATACAAAAACTGTAATAATGTCAATACAAATTTACTTCCAGATCGTCCTTTACTTCGCAATTTACTTATTAGAACCTGCCTTATTTTTTGCACAGAATCAGAGCTAACTCAATCAATAGCACAGCGAAAACAATTACAATCATCGCCACAGTACTAAACGTGGAAGTACTTCCAAAATGCTCTACAGCCTTAACATGCAAAGCAATAGCAGAATTAGCTGGAATAGTTATCTCTACTTTCCCACCATTTACAGTAACTGTGCTAGAGCATTTACGTGAAGCATATACGTTACAATACTCACCGTCAGGCAAATCAGTTTTATAACTCACATTTTTAGGCTTATCAGTATTGTTAATCGCCAAGAATCCCTTGTTTCCGCGACTAAAAGCAATGTTATTATCGTTGTCATCCTGCCATTGAGTTACTTTCGTGCCCTTAACAGCATTGTAGAATCCAATCATTCCACGAATAGAAGTCCAACGCTGAGTGCACTGCCACTGAGAATTCTTTCCGCACTTTACATCTGGAATGTTCGTATCAGTTGCACCAGGAGCACCGTCATCGCGCTGAGTGAACTTATATCCAGAATAAATATTTGGTGTTCCATACGGATAAGCAAGCATAAAAGCATTAGCTAACTCGTACTTTGCCCCATCCTTATAAGTGAGAACTCGAGTCGAATTGTCACGCTCAGTATCCCAGTTAGTCACAAAAATAGCTGCTTTCTTATTAGGAATAAGCTGATCTGTAATATGAGACAAATTCTCAATTGATCCATAGAAATAATTACGCAAGCGATACGAGTATTCAAACTCATCTACTTCACCTGTACCAACATATTGATCTGGCTGAATTTTAGGATCTTGTTCAGGGAAACCAATTGTTTCTTGCATCCACCAAATATTTTCAGGCTTCATTCCAGCAGCTTTAGCAGCAGCTTCTTTTATGCCTTTCACATCTTCAGGACACATATGTTTTGTGGCATCAACTCTAAAGCCCGCAACACCCATTTTCAGCAATTTTGCAAAATAGTTACCAAGAATTTTTTGTACATGAGACTTAGAAGTATCCAAATCAAGCAAACCAACTAAACGATAATTCCAAACGACTTGCGCATCTTTATATGTGTAAATATCTTTATCTATTTGGTGAAAATCATCTTTTGTGTAATCAGCATCCGGATAGCTTTGATTTGCCGCATCATACTTACTACCGCCAACACCTACAGTATCTTTATTACTATCGCCGGTTGTGTGATTAATTACAGCATCAACAACAATTCCAACACCAGCTGCCTTGCAAGTAGTAATCATATTTTTAAACTCATCTTCAGTGCCAAGCTTTGAATTTAGATTGTAACTAACTGGCTGGTAAGAAGTCCACCACTGCTTACCTTTAATATGATCCTGCGGCGGCGAAACCTGTACATAACTCACACCCTCAGGACCATAAGTTCGCTTACACTCTTTTGCAATACTTTTCCAATTTTGCTGAAAAGCAGTAACAATCACACCTTTTGACGGAAGACCATCTGTTGATTTAGTTGAAGCAAATGCCGAAGAGTTTGGAACAATAGCAAAAATACACATTAATACTGTTGCTACAGCAGCAATTGCAGCAAAAGAGCGCATTACATTGCGCTTGTAATTATTGATTAATTCGCAAGCATAATTACTTCTTTTACGCTCACTTACTTGCAATCGTGCACTGTGGATCATCGTTGTTCCTTTCACATCACGTACAGCACTTTCATTGTGCGAGAATACTTTTATGATTATACGCTTATTGTTTATGTACGAGACATTAAAATACAAAATAAAAACGTCGCCTAGCAAGCTAAGCGACGTCGTGCACGTGCCCCCGGTGAGACTCGAACTCACACTGCACAGATTTTGAGGCTGTTTCCTCTACCAATTGGGATACAGGGGCATTTTTAATTTTCCGCATTTTCTTGCGACTTGTTGACTATAGCACACTTTAAGCCACATGCAAATAGTTAAAGCGTTTTGCGCGTGTCGCAAATCAACAATATTGATCATACATAACATAATGCGCGCAAACTGCAAAACAGCTAGCGCGCATTATGCAAACTATACTACTGCGCAAATGCACTTAAACTAGAAGAACTAGCGTATTAGTACAAGAACGCAGAATCAAGCAATTAGTCGCAAGCACCGACGGTGTGAACGTAGATGGAGTCAGTGCGACCAGCCTGGCGTTCACCCTGAGCAGTGCTCAAGATAACAATCTGATCACCATCGGAAACCTTACCGGCTTCACGAAGAACCTTGTCAGTGAAGATCATCAAATCGTGACGATTCATGTCATGGTAATCTTCATCAATCAAGAAGCCTTCAGTACCCCAGCTCAAAGCCAACCAACGATAAGTGTGCTCATTGTTAGTCAAGCCGTAGATTGGAGCAGTTGGGCGTTCGCGAGAAATGCGATGAACTGTGCGACCAGTCTGAGTGTAGGCAACAATAGCCTTAGCATTAAGCTTATCTGCCAAATCAACAGCTGCAGAAGAAACTGCACCGGTGCTAGACATGTCAAGCTCAACAGCAGGAATGCGATCATAGCCGTGCTCAGTAGCATACTGAGAAATACGAGACATAGTCTTAACGGTAACATCTGGATACTTGCCAACAGCAGTTTCGTTAGAAGTCATTGTTGCGTCAGCACCGTCGAGAACAGCGTTAGCACAGTCAGAAGCTTCTGCACGGGTTGGAACTGGAGAGTTAACCATTGTGCCAAGAACTTCAGTAGCAACGATAACTGGCTTTGCATAGCGACGAGAAAGCTCAATGCAGCGCTTGGTGACAAGTGGAACCTCTTCGAGAGGCATTTCCACAGCCATATCACCACGTGCAACCATAATGCCATCGAAGGTCTTAACAATCTCTTCCAAGTTTTCAACAGCCTGTGGCTTTTCAATCTTGGCGACGATTGGAATGCGACGACCTTCTTCGTCCATGATTTCGTGAGCGCGATCAATATCGGTAGCGAAACGCACGAAGGACATAGCAATAATGTCAGCACCAGTGCGAATAGCCCAACGAAGATCAGCCTCATCCTTTTCAGTCAAAGCTGGGAGGGAAACTGCAACGCCTGGGAGGTTAATGCCCTTGTGGCTGGAAACTGGACCAGCAACAATAACCTTAGTGTGAACGTCGTTGCCTTCTACCTTAGTTACCTCAAGGCGAACCTTACCATCATCGATAAGAATTGGGTCGCCTGCGTGGCAATCTCCTGGCAAGCCCTTAAAGGTTGTAGAAGTGCGGTGCTCGTCACCTTCAACATCATCAGTAGTGATGATGAACTCCTGACCTTCTTCCAAATAAACCTTATCTTCGCCTTCAGCGTTCTTCTTGAACCATCCACAGCGAATCTTTGGACCTTGCAAATCAACAAGAGCAGCAACATTGCGGCCAGTGGACTTGGAAGCTGCACGAACGTTGTTGTAAACGCGCAAATGATCTTCAGGAGTGCCGTGAGAACGGTTCAAACGAGCAACATCCATACCAGCTTCAACAAGCTTGGTAATACCTTCCAAGGATTCGGTAGCTGGACCAATAGTATCAACGATTTTGGCTTTACGCATAATGCCTACCTATTTTCTATTTCTGTTTATTTTTTTATGAGCGATTTAATGATAAAACCATAAAACGCCCAATTCCGCTTTCTAGTGTATCAACGTATTGTGACCGCTTATTGTATTTATTCGGCGTTTTGTGAACGCTCACAAAAAATACTCAAGGAATACCTATTTACTACGATTAAACACGACTAGATACGCTCTCTTATTAATCGCGTTTAGCTTGCGATTAGCCTCGATTAGCGCACTATATAGCTAACACTAGCTAGCGCAAATGCCTAGCATGCTTACGATTTACACCAGCCAGACTACTTTGCAACCTGCTTATTCTGCACAAGCTCAGCCTAAAGCAGCCACACACTAAACCTTTTATCAACAAAAGCTGTAGATTTAAAATGTGTTATTTTATTCCTTAAATAATTCTGAATGCGTACCAAGCCTGTATAACATCAAAACAAGAATTTCATTTTTAATTTCATAAACTAAAAGCCAATCGGGTTCAATATGACATTCTCTTGTTCCGCTATATTTTCCAGTCAGACCGTGATCACAATATTTAGCTTCTAGTACACCACCGTTAGCTAAAACATCAATTACTTTTAAAAGATTATCCGTATTTTTATTTTGCTTCTTAGCTAATTTAAGGTTTTTTTGAATTGATTCGTGAATTTTACTTCATATTTCATAAATCAAGAGCCACCTTAAGATCTCCCATATTCCGATAACCCTTTACACTAGGATCAGACACAATCCGTCTACCTTCCTCAATAGCAGCAATCGTTGTATCATTTGGAACCTCTAATTTAAGAGAAAATGGAATCCCGTTCTCACGAATAGTTGTTCGCAAAAATATGTTAATCGCTGTTGTCATATTGAGCCCGAGTTCTGAAAAAATCTTATCAGCTTGTTCTTTAATTCCCTTATCTGTTCTAATATTTAAATTCGTAGTAGTCATATACGACACCTCCATCTTCTTTTACTATACGCAAACATTCGTTTACATTCAACATATTGTCATTGCATTGTATATAACTTAAACTAACTAAAGTAATCCAATAATCTTTAATTCACATGATTGAATAAATTAAACTCTCTTACTAATTAAGTAGTTTTAAGCCCAAAATTACAGCATGTTAGAAAAATCAATAAATATTTTGACATACGCGTCAAATATTTTCAGTAGATAAAAGTAATCAATTGCACGAACATTTTTGATTTGCAACGCTCATCAATTTGCAATGCTCATTTATTAGCATCACCTATTAGCCGCATCCAATTGACGCAATTCTTTCTTTAGATCGCGTATTTCGTCGCGCAAACGAGCAGCCAACTCAAACTGCAACTGCTCTGCAGCAACATGCATTTGCTCGCTCAAATTTTTAATCAGCGACATAATATCGTCTTGCGGAAGCTCAGAAATATTCGCCATACGCTTTTCCTTGCTTTGCTGCCCAAGATTTGGCTCTTTTGGCACGCCATAATGCGAGTTCCCAGCCTTGTTAGCATTTCTGTAACCGCCTGCTAGCAAAGTTTGCGTATCAACATCCTCTTTAGCGAGCATGTCGTTAACATCGCTAATCTTCTTTCGCAAAGGCTTAGGATCAATTCCATGAGCCTTGTTATATGCGATTTGCTTTTCACGGCGGCGCTCTGTCTCGCTAATCGCCTTACTCATAGCATCCGTAACAGTATCCGCATACATAAGAACAGTCCCAGAAACGTTACGAGCAGCACGACCAATCGTCTGAATAAGCGAACGGTAGGATCTTAAGAAGCCTTCCTTATCTGCATCCAAAATCGCGACAAGCGAGACTTCCGGCAAATCCAAACCCTCACGAAGCAAATTAATGCCAACAATCACATCAATTTTGCCTTCGCGAAGCTCGCGCAAAAGCTCCACTCTGCGCAAAGTATCAACATCAGAATGCAAGTACTCAACTTTAATACCAAGCTCCAAAAAGTAATCAGTTAAGTCTTCCGCCATTTTCTTTGTAAGCGTAGTAACAAGCACGCGCTCATCTTTTGCTACTCGCTCCTTGATTTCCGCAAGCAAATCGTCAACCTGGCCTTCAACAGGGCGAACCTCAATCTTAGGATCAAGCAACCCAGTTGGGCGAATAATTTGCTCAACTACGCCATCTGAAAGCCCCAGCTCATAATCTCCAGGCGTTGCAGAAAGATACACAGTTTGACCAATGTGCTCCAAAAATTCTTTCCACTTTAACGGGCGGTTATCCATTGCAGAAGGAAGCCTAAAACCATGCTCCACAAGCGTTCTTTTGCGCGAAGCATCACCTTCATACATAGCTCCAATTTGCGGCACTGTTACATGCGACTCGTCTAAAACTAGCAAAAAGTCATCTGGGAAAAAGTCAAGCAAAGTATGCGGAGGTGTGCCTGCATCGCGTCCGTCAAAATGCCTAGAATAATTTTCCACTCCTGGGCACACACCAACCTGACGCAGCATCTCCAAATCGTACGTAGTTCGCATTTCCAAACGCTGAGCTTCCAGCAATTTATTCTGCTTTTTAAGCTGCGCTACTCTATCGTCACGCTCTTTTTCAATCGCCTCTAACGCGCGTTCCATGCGCTCCGGTCCTGCAATGTAGTGAGATGCTGGGAAAATATGAACACTACTCTCCTGGCGAATTACTTCTCCTGTAAGAGGATGTAACATGGTAATTCTGTCGATTTCGTCACCAAAGAACTCAATTCGCACAGCTAATTCTTCGTACACTGGAATAATCTCAACTGTGTCACCGCGCACTCTAAAAGTTCCGCGCGTAAAGGCAATGTCATTGCGTTTGTATTGCATACTCACAAATTGACGCAATAAATCATCTCTCTCAAGTTGCTCGCCAACGCTTAGCATAAGCATTCGCTCGGCATACTCCTCTGGAGTACCGAGTCCATAAATGCAAGAAACAGTAGCCACAACAACGCAATCGCGTCTAGTAAGCAAATTCGCTGTAGCAGCATGACGAAGCCGCTCAACATCGTCGTTAATATTCGAATCTTTTTCAATATACGTGTCTGTTTGCGGAATATACGCTTCCGGCTGATAGTAATCGTAATAAGACACAAAATAGCTCACGGCATTATCTGGCATAAGCTCGCGAAATTCCGCGCAAAGCTGAGCTGCCAAAGTTTTATTCGGCTCAATAATAAGTGTCGGTCGTTGCAAACGCTCAATAAGCCAAGCGGTTGTAGCAGTTTTACCAGTTCCAGTAGCACCCATTAAAACAACGTCGTTTTCTCCGTTTTCAATGCGATTCGCTAACTCTTCGATTGCTTGCGGCTGGTCACCCGAAGGCGCATACGGCGCTTTTACTACAAAAGGCTTGTTTGTGCGCTGAATTTTATTCGACATAATCTTTTACTTCCCCAGTTTCGCAATTTCAGCACTTTTATTGTTTATTTCGCGCAACCATGATTTCAACGTATCGTCAACACTGTTAAGCATAGATTCCATTGGTTTAGTGGAATCAACTACAAAATCCGCCATATCTTTTCGAACTTTACTTGGAAGTTGACTATTTATGCGCGCTAAAGCCTGACTCTCAGTCATGTTCCGCTCGCTTATCATTCGCTTAACGCGAATTTCTTGAGGCGCTTCAACAGTAATAATATGATCAAAACTAAATGGAATGCTGTCGATTACTTGCGCAAGAAGTGGAATGTCATGCACAATAACCGAGCTTACGCTGCTTACCTCATTGCGATTTTCTTTAGCATTGCAATTTTCCTTAGAAATTTTACTAATATACTCGCTTTCTAAAAGCTTTGCGCAATCATAAATAGCAGGATGAATTATAGACTCAATCTTACTTAATGCTTGCTTACGTTCATAGCCATCTCCAAAAATATGCTCTGCAATAAACGCACGATTTAAAGAACCATCATTCTTAACAGCATTTTCCCCAAAAATACCTACTATTTGTTGCAATACTGCGCTTCCCGGTTCCACTACTTTACGCGCTAAAACATCGTAATCAATAACAAACGCACCAAGCAAACGCAAATGGTTTACTACAGTAGATTTTCCGGCTGCAATTCCGCCTGTTACCGCAATCCGCATTATTGTCATATATAAATTATAAGTAATGCCCCAGTAAATAATTACCAGGGCATTGTTATTAAAAGAAAACAAATGGTTAATCTTGTAATTCTGCACCATCAGCATCTTTATGCCACTTAGTCCCAGGCTTTGAGCAAAGAATGCAAATTCCTTCAACACATGACCATATAATCGAAATACCTGCAAGCAAACCAATAGAAAGAACAGAAATCAACAATTGGGCAATAGCCTTGCCTTTAAAACCAAGGTAGAAATTGTGAATCCCTAAACCACCTACAAAAATCGCTAAAAGACCGGCAGCAAGCTTATGTCGAGAACTTACTAAAGTAGCATTATTCGCTGAATTATTCCCATCGTATGAAGGGAACTGAGCATTCTTCTGATTGTTATCAAATGTACTCATAATTTTCACCAATCCTTTTAATAACTTAATTAATGCTTTAACAAAATCATATAATCGTGCTTCTTAAAAGAAAATTTGTTGTACTCACATTTAATTACAGAATATAAATTATAAAATCAGAGTATTTAGAGCACATTGTGATAATCGCAATGAACAAAATGCCCTGATGATTACTCACCAGGGCATTTCGTTCATACGCTTTTAGTAGAAAACTACTTCTTTTCGCTTAAAAGCTGTTCGCGCAAAGCTGCGAGCTGATCAGAATCAGCTAAAGCACCTTCACTAGTTGTTTCAGAAGAATAGTTGGAAGCAACTTCTTCCTTCTTTTCTTCCTTAGCTGGCTTCTTTTCAGCTTCTTCTTGCTGACCGTCAGCAGCAGCAGATTCTGCTGCAGCTGCAAGTTCCTTAGCAGCGAAAGCCTTGTGCTCTTCCCAAAGCTCGTGAGCTGCAGCATACTGAGCTTCCCACTCTTCGCGCTGCTGCTCGTAACCAGCCATCCACTCGTTAGTGTTTGGATCGAAGCCTTCTGGGTACTTGTAGTTGCCTTCAGCATCGTACTCAGCTGGCATACCGTAAAGAGCTGGATCGAAATCTTCAGAATTTGGATCAACAGCCTCATTAGCCTGCTTCAAGGAGAGGGAAATACGACGGCGATCAAGATCAACATCAATAACCTTGACGAATACGTCTTCATTTGCCTTAACAACAGTTTCTGGATTCTCTACGTGACGGTTTGCAAGCTCAGAAATGTGAACCAAGCCCTCAATGCCATCTTCAACGGAGATAAACACGCCGAACTGAACGATCTTGGTGACCTTACCCTTAACAACCTGTCCAGGAACATGAGTGCGAGCGAAGCGCTGCCATGGATCTTCCTGAGTTGCCTTAAGGGAAAGGGAAATACGTTCGCGATCGAGATCAACGTCGAGAACCTCAACGGTAACCTTATCGCCAACCTTAACAACCTCAGATGGGTGATCGATATGCTTCCAAGAAAGCTCAGAAACGTGAATGAGACCGTCAACACCGCCGAGATCAACGAATGCACCGAAGTTTACGATAGAAGACACAACGCCTTCACGAATCTGACCCTTCTTAAGCTGCGAGAGGAAGGTCTCACGAACTTCAGACTGAGTTTCCTCGAGGAACTGACGACGAGAAAGCACAACATTGTTGCGGTTCTTATCGAGCTCAAGAATCTTAGCCTTAATCTTCTGACCAATGTATGGAGAAAGATCGCGAACGCGACGCATTTCAACCAAGGATGCTGGTAAGAAGCCACGCAAACCGATATCTACGATCAAGCCGCCCTTAACAGCCTCAATAACGGTACCTTCAACGATGCCGTCTGCATCCTTAATCTTCTCGATGTCACCCCAAGCACGCTCATACTGTGCACGCTTCTTGGAGAGAATAAGACGTCCTTCCTTGTCTTCCTTAGTGACAACAAGGGCTTCAATGGTGTCGCCAACCTCGACAACATCATCTGGATCAACGTCTTTTTTGATGGAAAGTTCACGGGAAGGAATTACACCTTCAGTCTTGTAGCCGATGTCCAGCAATACTTCGTCGTGATCAATCTTTACGACGGTACCTTCAACTAAATCACCATCATCAAAATTCTTGATGGTTGAATCGACTGCCTTGATGAAGTCTTCTTCGGTGCCAATATCATTAATCGCAACCTTGGCGACTTCGTTATTATTCTCTGCCATTAGTTATTAGTGGTTTCTTCTTGGGGTGGATATTACTCGATATTTAATTATGTATTTACGTTACGCATGTATGCCATGCACACGCTTTGTCGATTTTATATACAGGCATAGCCAAAATTTACGTTTTACTTCGGGCGTGTCGCATTTTATTTGCAATTAAGTGCTCGCTCAGCCATATCTACAACATTCGCCAGCAACATAGCTCGAGTCATCGGACCTATTCCACCAGGATTCGGAGAATACGCTCCAGCAATTTCGCGACAAGCTGAATCAACATCACCTTTTACGCGGTATCTACCAGCTTCTTCATCAAAAACACGAGATACGCCTACATCAACAAGAACAGCACCAGGTTTAATATCTTCTGGCTTAACAAAACCAGCACAACCCATTGCGGCAATTATTACATCAGAACGACGCATAATCTCCTGCACATTCCGAGTATGTGTATGGCACAACGTAACAGTTGCATCTACTCCCCTGCGGGTTAAAAGAAGACCAATAGTACGTCCAACCGTAATGCCACGACCAAGCACACAAACTTCCTTACCAGAAAGTTCAATACCGTACTCATCAAGCAAAGCTAAAATTCCACGCGGCGTGCACGGCAAAGGTGTTGTAATATTACCGGAAATATGCGTAACAAGTTCACCCAAATTATACGGATGCATTCCATCACAATCTTTTGCAGGATTAATAGAAGAAATAACTTTTTGAACATCAATTCCTTTTGGCAATGGCAGTTGCACAATAAATCCAGTACAAAGAGGGTCATTATTTAATTTCTGTAAAGCAGCAAGAATCTCATCTTCACTAGCATCTTCTGGCAGATCGCAACGAATAGAATTAATCCCCACTTCTTCGCAATCACGATGCTTACCAGCAACATATTTCAACGAACCAGGATCACTACCTACAAGCAACGTACCCAAACCTGGATTAATGCCTTTTTTATGTAAAATAGCAACGCGCGCTGCCAAATCTTTTTTAATTTTACTAGCTAAAGCTTTACCATCTAACACAATAGCCATAAAAAATTTCCTCCCAACTCGCACAATTCGTAAGGATAGGCTATCGTGAAGTATAGAAGATATGGGTCGACTAACAATTTTGCGTGCGCCGACGCACCATTATCACGGGAGGAGTCACAGTGATGCGTACCGTTCTTTGTGCAGTAAAGAAGTTTGGAAAAACTGCCATAACATGCCTTATTGCTTCTGCAGTAATACTTGGATTTGCAGCTTGTGGAAAAACTGAGGAAAAACCAAAAGAAAAACCAAAAGCTGCAACAAATATTTCTGTTGTATCCACTGTTGACACCTGGGGTAGCTTAGCTCAAGAGATCGGTGGCTCTGACGTCAAAGTTGAATCAGTTATGACTGGCTCAGATACAGACATATCGTCGTTTAAACCTAGCTCAAAAGATTTAAAAAATATGCAGAATGCACAAGTATTAGTTACAAATGGTGCAGGCTACGATGATTGGGCAAACAAAGTACACCCAGCTAAAGCTGAAGTGCTTAGTGCAGCAGGTACTGTAGGAGCACTTAACGGAGACAATCCATATCTTTGGTTTTCTCACGATGCTAGGGACGCAATGGCATCTGCCATGGCTGACACCTTCTCCAAAGTTTTGCCATCAAAAAAACAAGCTTTTTCTAAGCGACTAGCACAATGGCAGGAAAAGGAAAAGAAATTAACCACCTACTTAAGTGATTTCTCTAAAGAAAATGGTAATGCAAAGTATGCTTCTACATCTCCTATTCTTTTCTGGCTAATGTCTGATGCCAATTTGAAAGATAGCTCACCTAAAGAATATGCTGACGCACTAAATAACAATAATGAACCAGAACATTCAAGCGTTGAGGAGTTTCAGAAGCTTATTGAAGGTCGCAAAATCGATGTGTTGATTAGCGATAGCCAACAAGGAAACGATGTTCTAAATTTGCTAAACGGAATCGCAGGACGCAGCTATACGTCCACAGTGCGAGTAAGCGAACTTATGCCAAAATACGCAGATCAGCTTGATAAATGGATTATGAAGATTTGTGACGACCTACATAATGCTGTAAAAGCAACAAAGGATATGCGTAAAGACATTGATGACAAAGAGCCTCAAAAAAAGCCAATCACTGAGAAGCCACACATAGCAAAGAATACCGATCCTAAAAATTCTAACCAAGGTCAACAAGATCCAGGTAAGTAAATTTAGGTGAATAATCTATTAACATAAAAAATCCTTGCATTTTGTAAATGCAAGGATTTTTTATTATCTGTTTTAAGCAAGAACAAAAGCAAAACATACAATAAATACGTAATAAGCAAATATATAAGCAAAAGCCCTTCTAACTCGCCGATATACCAACGTCTAGAAGGGCTTAAAATAATATGAACAATTAATATCTATTTATTTTGCATAACGCAAATCACTTTTTCTTAGATTTCTTATTACGCTCTTCTAACAGCGCTAAAGTTCGCGATGCAGGCTCTTCTGGAGCTACAGTATGGTGATTTTCATCGCCTTTTTGAGGCTCCTTGTATCCAAGATTCACATCTAAAAGTCGCTCCGCCTCAATCTCATCAATCTTTTCAGACAAAGCAATTTCGGAAATTAAAATACTGCGAGCGCGAGCAAGCATTCGCTTTTCTCCTGCAGACAAACCATGCTCATCAACATCTCGCTGAGATAAATCACGAACTACTTCAGCAATATTGTTAACATCGCCAGTAGCAATCTTCTCTACATTAAGCTTGTAGCGTCTAGACCAATTCATTTCTTTTTCAACTATTGGAGTACGCAAAATCTCAAAAACTTTTGCAACTTCTTGCGCTCCAACAATGTCTCGCACGCCAACTTTTTTAACATTATCGACAGGTACGTTAATTTCTAAACCATCAGATGATAACACTACCAATCGTAAATATTGACGAGTTACACCTTTTACGGTGCGCTCACTAATTTCTTCAACACGAGCCGCACCATGACGAGGATAGACGACCATATCGCCGACTTGATATTCCACAGAACCCTCCGTATGCACAGAAAAACTCATAACAGTTTCCCATAAGGTCACGACTTGAAAAAATTTTCATATTTTTTTCACAATAGCGCGAAACACACGCGACTTACAGCAATAAAGCATGTATGATAGTCAGCATGAGTACAGTTACTAACATCAATGAAGATGCAGTCGCAGTCCCAGTCCGACAGGACGTATTAGCTGCGGTGAGCAATGCAGAATATTACAATCCACATGAGGTTCTCGGAGGTCACCTTGGAACTGGCAAAGGTGCCGACACTGTAACCGTCCGCGTATTGCGCCCTATGGCAAAGAGAGTTGTTATTCTTACTAAGAACGGTGAATACGAAGCTAAACACGAATATAACGGCATCTTTACAGCTGTTATTCCTGCAGTAAAGCACACAAAAACAAAGTCTTGGTCTGTTCCTAGTTATCGCGTTTACACTGTGGAAATAGACGGTTCTGAATCCACAGATGACGATCCTTATCGTTATTTGCCTCAAGTTGGCGAACTTGACATGTACTTATTTGGAGAAGGTCGTCATGAACGTCTTTGGGAAGCATTAGGCGCACATGTCAAAACAATAACAGATTCATGGGGGCTTATATCTCCTGAAACTGGAAAGATGGTAAAGAAAGTTACTGGTACTGCTTTCTCAGTGTGGGCACCAAATGCTCGTGCAGTACGCGTAGTTGGTAACTTTAATTACTGGAATGGTCGTCGCCACGCTATGCGCTCGCTCGGCTCTTCTGGCATTTGGGAACTTTTTATTCCAGGAGTTACAGCGGGCGAAGTATATAAATACGAAATTCTTACGCAATCTGGTAATTGGATTATGAAAGCCGATCCGATGGAGCGCTCTCATGAAGTTCCACCAAACACAGGATCTGTTGTTGTTGATTCTGAGTTTAAGTGGCACGATACCGATTGGATGAATAAGCGCGCAAAAACAGACGCTCACAACGGTCCAATAAGCATTTACGAAGTGCAAGCTAACAGCTGGAATCGCGATCTGGGTAATTATCGCGAACTTGCTGATCATTTAGTTGATTATGTGCAAAGAGAAGGCTTTACTCACGTCGAATTTATGCCGTTGACACAATATCCATTCTCTGGATCTTGGGGATATCAGGTAACAGGTTATTATGCAGTCGATTCTCGCCTTGGCTCCCCTGATGACTTTAAGTACTTGATAGATAAACTCCATAAAGCAGGTATTGGCGTCATTATGGATTGGGTTCCAGCTCACTTCCCTAAGGATGACTTTGCACTCGGTCGTTTTGATGGCACAGCATTATATGAGGATCCTGATCCTATGCGAGGCGAGCATCCTGATTGGGGTACTTACATCTTCAACTTTGGTCGTCATGAAGTTCGTAACTTCTTGGTTGCTAATGCTTGCTTCTGGCTTGATGAATACCATGTTGACGCGTTGCGCGTTGATGCAGTATCCTCAATGCTTTACTTGGATTACAGCCGTGAAGCAGGACAGTGGAGACCAAACATCTACGGCGGACGCGAAAATCTTGAAGCAATTGACTTCATTAAAGAAGCAAACGCAACTGCATACAAGAATAATCCTGGCATCATGATGATTGCTGAGGAATCTACTGCTTATCAAGGCGTGACTGCACCGACCGATATGGGTGGCTTAGGATTCGGCTTGAAGTGGAATATGGGCTGGATGCACGACACTTTGCAATATCTTAAAGAGGAACCAATTAATCGTCGTTGGCATCATAACGAAATTACATTCTCAATGGTTTATGCATACTCTGAGCATTATGTGTTGCCATTAAGCCACGATGAAGTTGTGTACGGTAAGGGTTCGTTACTTGGAAAGATGCCAGGAGACGAATGGCAACAGTTCGCAGGATTGCGAGCATTGCTTGCATACCAGTGGTCTCATCCAGGCAAGAACCTTCTGTTCATGGGTGGAGAAATCGGACAGTCCAGCGAATGGAATTTCAATACTTCGCTTAACTGGAATGAGCTGCAATGGCCGTTCCATCAAGGTGTGCAAAAGCTTGTTGCAGATTTGAATACTCTATATAAGAACTCTCGTGCATTCTGGAGTCAAGACTTTACTCCTGATGGTTTCCAGTGGCTTACAAGCGACGATTCCGATCACAATACTTTAAGCTACATGCGTATTGGCGACGACGGAGAAGAAATCGTTGTAGTAGTAAACTTCTCAGGTCAAGCTTGGCAAGACTATCAGGTTGCGTTACCAAAAGGTGGACAGTGGGAAGAGATACTCACAACTGATGATGCAAAGTATTGCGGATCTAATATTCACAACGGCACATTCACTGCTGCTGCTGAAGAGTACCATTCTCGACCATACTCTGCAAGAATCACTGTTCCAGCGTTAGGTGCGGTGTTCTTGAAGCCAGTACAACACTGAAAGGTCTTTTTAAAATATGCTAAACGCTCCATCAGCTAGCGTAAATGCTCGTACGATTCTCGTTGTTGAGGATGAGCCAGATCTTGCTACAGCAATTGCACAACGCATTACTGCACAAGGCTGGAGAGCAAGAGTCGCTGCAGATGGAGCGTCTGCTGTTAGAGCTGCAGAACAACTAAAACCTGATCTCATAATTATGGATATTATGCTTCCTATTATGGATGGGATTGAAGCAACTCGACGAATTATCTCCAAAATGCCTGTCCCTATCCTCATGTTAACAGCACGCGACGCAGAAGCCGATAAAATTGTTGGCTTAAGCGCAGGCGCAGATGATTACATGACTAAACCATTTTCGCCACGTGAGTTAATTGCTCGTTGCGCAGCATTGCTGAGACGCGTAGAACGCGCATCGCAAATAGCAAAGACAATGGAACATGAACGCACAATTAATTTTGGGTCACTTATTATTAGACCTCGTCAAAGACTTGTAACTTTAAACGACAAAGAGGTACATTTTACACCAACTGAGTTTGACTTACTCGCTACTCTAGCTCGTCATCCTCATACCGTATTTAAGCGTGAAGAGTTACTTGAAGAGGTGTGGGATTGGCCAGATGCCTCTGGAACTCGCACAGTGGACTCGCACATTAAGTCTTTAAGGCATAAAATTGGATCGGAATGGATTCGTACTGTACACGGAATAGGATACGCATTCGAGCCACCTATTAGTGATTACGACAAAGTTCTGCAATCACAAGTTTCATAAATAGTTATAACTTTCATAAATAGTAAATAGTTACAACACTTTAGCTTCGGAAAATTCGTAAATGGTATTAAAAAATAAAATAGATACTGCTAATTCTGAACAATATAAAAATACTAAACAACGTAATTTATTAAATAAAAACTCAAATCCTCAACTTAGAAATAAGTCAAAAACTCGATTTACGAATTCTTCTATAAAGCATAATTATCCAAATAGACCTGTCGGATTTTTTTCATCTCTAAAAATTGAACTTTCGGCAATTATTGTTTTTGCAACAGCAATTGCTTTTGTAATGGCATGGTTTTTACTTAAAACTGGTCTAAATGGCTGGATTGCAATGCCATTAACGCTTATTGTTGCTCTAGGAATTACATACATTTTTTCTAGAGGACTTACAGCACCACTTCGTCAAATGAAAAATGCTGCAGAAGCCATGGCTGACGGCGACTACTCTGTACGAGTTGCTGTAGAAAATCGTCGTGACGAAGTAGGTAAATTAACTCTTGCATTTAATGAAATGGCAGAAGAACTTGAACATGCAGATCAGATGCGTAGAGAGCTTATAGCAAACGTAAGCCACGAATTACGCACTCCTGTTTCTGCTTTACAAGCAATGCTTGAAAATCTTGCAGATGGAGTTGTTGATCCTACTCCATCTAATATGGAAGCTATATTAAACCAAACTCATAGACTTGCTGATCTTATTACTTTCCTTCTTGATTTATCTAGAGTTGAAGCAGGTGCGGAAAGCCTTAATATAACTTCATTTAATTTCACAGACTTTATTGACGAAATTATTGAGCCATTAGAGATAGCTGATTCAGGCCATAATCATAATATTGAAGTTCAAATTAATGATGAGATTGAATTAACAGGAGATCAAGCTCGCCTTTCGCAACTTTTTACTAATATTATTTCCAACGCTCTAAAACATTCAGATGATGGAACTCGTGTCCTTATAAGTGCTCATATTAATCACAACCAAAACTCTGTAATATGTAATGTTGTGAATTTTGGAGAACAAATTCCTCAAGAAGATCGCGCCGATATTTTCAGAAGATTTGTTAAAGGAAATCAGCGAATTGGCACAGAATCAGGAGGAACAGGATTAGGATTGTCAATTGCTCGTTGGGCTGCACAGTTGCACCATGGAACTGTAAAAGTAGTAGACGATAAGCGTGGTCCAAACTTTGAGATTACGCTTCCGCTAAACTATAGCAATACAATAGTAAACTAACATTCGTAATCTGCTGTACGATCATCTTTATTGCATACACACGCTAAAGAAAAGCATGCCAAAACAGTAATTCCACTACTCTGTAGAGTTGAAACGCAGCTATTCATAGTTGAGCCAGTAGTTACAATATCATCCAATACAATAGCTTTGTACTCGCGTTGATTTTCAGACTTTTGCTTTCTCAATTCTTTGAAATCGATGCTAAACGCTTTAGAAATTCTGTTAGACCTTCCACGAAAACCGGAAGTTTGCACTGATTTCGCAGTAATTCTAGCATTCATACTTACAATATCTAAAACGTATGCTCTAATGCCACTATTACACAATCGTTTAGCAACACAATTTGCAACAGGCAACATATGTTTACGCCCGCGATGTCTTGATGAATACTTAGATGACGGAACTGGTATAACAAATATAGGATTTTCACTTATATAACAAGAATGCGAGCGCAAAAATTTAGATATAACTTCTACTACTAAATCGCCAATAAGTTCGCCAAATATTTTGTCACATGCAATATCGAAATGATCCTTCCATAACAATATTGCGCGACGAACAACCGTAGAATACGAACCGCAAGCGTAGCGATATCCACATAGTGTTCTGGTAAATGGTACACGTTTCCAGCATTGCAACGCTTTCTTGCAGTTGTCACACAATATATAGTCTGGAGTATCACAGCCTGCACATGCGCGAGGCAAAAATAAATTAAATAAAGCAATCGCTACATTCTTCCAAGTAGCAAAACGCCAATTTACAGAATCAACATCCTTGTTTTCACATACACCACAAGGTACAGATGCGTGACATGCTAATCCCCCATGAGATGTCACGCTTCTATACTTCTTTTTGTTTTGGTGGTTTATAACCTTGCGTCTCCCAACCATAATGACAGCATATGCGATCGCTTATTAACTATGCAAATAAAAAATGTTATTGTGGATAAAAGGTATTTTAAAATGAAAAATTAATAAAATTCTATATTTCTAAAATATTAAGTACCTTATTACAAAGCTCTAAGGTATCCGAAGGATTACTTACTTTAACAACTAACGCTCCTGTAAAGGCAGTAGGATAATCGTTTCCTCCAGGATACATACGATCGCCAATAAAAGTAATTTTTTCAATATTAAAATCACAATATTGAGATAGCATTCGCAAAGCTTGAGCTTTATCGTCACCGCGCCTGTATATATCGATGCTAGTATCTCCTCCAGCGCGTACAGCAAAATTAGGTAAAGCTTGAGAAATGCTTTGTGCAAGTTGAGCTTTCAAACAACCGCTAGGATCCCAAGTTTTTTTATATTCAATAGGAGCTAGTTGTCCTAGTGCCGAAAAAGTAATTTGACTACCGCGGTTCTCTATCTGTTCTCCCCACAGCATTGGATCGCCGGGTTCTTTCCAAACGCCCATATTTTTTGCACACTTGTGTATTGCATCAATAACGCATTGCGCTTGCTTAAAATCGATACTATGCTCATAAACACATTGCAATGACATGTCATTATTCACACGATAATAACTAGTTCCATTAGTAGGCATTATGTGAATATTTTTAAGATTAGTGCCAGTAGTTAGCATATCTAAAATTTGCTTCTTAACTAACTCTAAGCAGCCACCTGTTATTACAGCAACAGGAATTATATCAATCAGCTTACTTAATGATTCAGCCATCGATTTAAGCATAGGTTTTTTAGAACATGCCAGTGTGTTATCTAAATCAAAAGCAATAAGAGACGATTCAGCAATGCTCAAGTCAAGATTAAACTCATTCCAATCATGCACTATTGGTTTGAGCATTACAAATCCTCCTGACTTTTAAAACCATATATACAGTATTCTATAGTGTGAGCGTATTTCACACACCGCATATTAATTATTTACATATTATTGCCCTAGCCTTCTCGTAAAGTGGAAGCATGACAGGTCTAATTTGGGAAGAACGTCACTATAGAAATAGGCATGGTAGAGGTCTTAGGGCACCAATATTTGGTACTCGCCTGCCACAATATAGAACCGCTAGCGGAATGTTCGATGCTATGGTAGCGGCTCAAATTAGACGTCTTAACAGTGCTTGGAGAGCATTAACTAAAGACGTTCAATTTGCAGTAGAAGATGTGCCACCTTCACAACCACTGTTATGGGAACAAAACCGCAGAATACTTTCACAAGCGTTTCCAGCTAGCCGTGGTATGCAATCTAGAATTGTATTGTATAGGCTTCCGCTATGCACTCATGTAAGCAGCAGAAGTGAACTTCAATATGCTATCAGAGATGAGCTTGTGCAACGCTTAGCAGAACTATACGGTCGCAGACCAGAAGAAATTGACCCAGATTGGGGTCTGTAAACAATTTTTAAATTAATTAAAATTATCAAGTATTTTAATTAATTTATAGTCGCTTATAGCAATATTTTTATTCGTATTATTGCACAATATGATTGTCAGTTTTAACGTATACCTTCATTTCTTGCGGCTCCAAAGATTGCGCAGAAAGCCAAGAAATACCTGCTATACCAGCCTTATCGATTTCATCTTTATGAATACGGGCAGACAAAGAAACTTTGCTATGCGATTTCGCAATAAACATAACTACATCGTGCGAAATGTCTGAAACAGGAATTCTTAAAGATGCATTCGCAGGAATCGTTACGTTTTTTGTAGCAGCTAATACACCATTTAAATCAAATCCTTGCAAACGCACAGAAGTATCTTTATCGCTTGAAGAAGAAAGGTATAGAGCTGTTTCATTAGCAGAAACAGGTGAAACAATTGCGCCACTACCTTGCACGTTAGATGGTGTAATAAAAGCTACATCTGACTGATTATCTTTGCCATCTTTAGTAATAGACATCATTACTTGAGTAGGAACATCTCCACTTACGCTCAAAGCATTAACATGCTCTGGAACTTTTCCAAGATCGACAACTTGCAAATGGTGTGCTTTTAACGTCAAATTCTTTACTTCTTTAGAACCTGTATCATTCATCCATGAAAGTGTCACATCACCATCTTTATTTGGCCATACATATAACTTAGATTGATCGCCTTCACTAATACCTGAAAGAATATTTGTATTAGATTGAGTGCTTAATTCATGAACAATATCTACACCTTTTACAGATAAGCCACTCATATGAACGACTTTTACAAATGATGCTATAGGTGTCTGCTCGCTCTCAACTTGCACGTATAATCCAGAAGTCTTAGGAGAAGCAGCAGCAAGATCAAAATATGCGTGAGAACGAGCAGGAACAGTAAAAGCACTTCCTGTAGAAAGATTTAACTGATTGTTGCCATGTTCTGCAGACCAAGCTTTAACACGAACAACAGTAGATTTTGAAGCAGCATTAAATGCTTCTAAACGAATAGAAATTCCATCAGCAGATTCTGGAACTAGGAATGTCTGTTTCATAGACGGCATGGAACAGGTAGTTGCAGATAAACCTTTTACGTCACCTTTAGTAGCCCATGAAACCATGGAAGCAGATATTCCAGTGCCAGATCCAACTCGTGATAAATGTCCTTCTAGAACTTGAGCGTCATGATTTACATTATTGTTAGCAATAAAAGCTGACGTATCATCATCAGTTGATTTTGAATTCAACGTAATAGATTGATCATTGTTATCTCGTATGTTACGCAAGCTAGAACTATACACATCTCCAAAAGCACCATAACGAGCAGAAGATTGTAAATCGCCTTCTGATTCGTTATATTCGCTATCACCATATTGAGTCAAATCTGGAAGAGACAATCGAATAGGACAAATAGTTTGCAAACGAGTAGAACCAACACTACTTATAACGCCACTAGATGGAGTATTAGGATTATCTACAAAGTGAGGCATTGGTAAGCATAATGCAACAACACATGCAGAAGCAATAAGTATTATTGCACTAAAAATAGCAAGTGAGACAATACTGACTATTTTGTTCTTGCGATTAATATCTACATCTGCATTTACTTCACCATGCTTAGAGCCCTCATGAGGATTTTTATGCCAGTTCATCTAATTCCTCCTCATGCCTGTCATCTGAACGTTCTATCATTGCATGTCTGCCAAATCGAGGCACGGCAACAATACAGTACAGCAGTAATACCATAGAAGAAACAATAATCCAAGGAACTCTCCACGCAAGAGGCCTAGATCGATAATACGGAGATGTAGAAGACAACGACTTAGAATCAGGCACACCATCAAATCTGCAATAAGTTCCTTGCGGTGATGAAACAACCAATTGTGTACCGTCAGAAGCGTTAACGTGTGCAATTAATTGTTCAGTAGCTTCTTTGTTAACATTACTTACAGTTTGCACAGAAGGATGTAACAATTGTTGTATTGACATAGAAGTTTTATGGGAAACCTGCTTATTTTCTGAACTATTAACAATATAAATACCGCCAATTCCAAGTTGCTTTAACGTTGAAATTGCGCCATTATCTGCATGAGATAACAATTGTGCTGAGGCGCGATATATTGCTTTATTACTTGATGAATCACCAAACATTACTTGTCTAACACGAAGTGCTGGAGATTCGTCTATTGCATCTCCCTTAGATGTTCGCATAATAGAGATTGACAAATCATGGCTACTTTGAGCTCTTAAAGCAAGTATTCGCCGAGTATCGTCTTTTCGCAAATAATCAGAAACAACCATAGGGAGCTCATTGTTATTTGCGCAAATAGATGTAGCAGGTCCGCTCAATACAGCAAAAAGACCCAAAAGAACCGCCATAGTCAACATGCCACTTGCAAGAACAGCGCGTGCTACGCGAATTATGTGCTGCAACAATTGTGCCGCAGAACGACGCATTGCAGCACGTCTACTTGCACGAGTTTTATAGTTATCAAAAATTTGGGACTCAGATTCCTTCGAAGTACGTAGTGGCTCAAAGCGTCGAACAGCTTGACCGGCAACCATGCACATACAAGATAAAATGCCGACAGTAGATAATGCGACTCCAGGCAAAACGCTTGCAGCAACAGGTCCCGAAATATCGGATGCAACTACAACACGAGCAGCAATAAGAGATAACAGCATTCCGGAAATAATCACAACCCACATCATTCGAGAAACTCGCAAAGCAAAAGGCAAAGTTAATGACGTAACAGCCATAACAACAGCTAGAATTGCAAAAATTACCATTATTATTGTTCTTAAGCTCATCAATGGCATATTAATTTCAACATTAGGAGAAGCCATATTAAAAGCGTGCAACAAAACATCAGCGTAATCGCTTACGCGTGGAGCACCTTGCACACTTCTCAATGGCAAAGCCATACTAGAGAACAATTGACGCCACATTCCAGATCCGCCATATCTAATAGCACTTCCTATTGTAGGAAGCAGAACAATTATCGATGGTATAGGCATAAGCGCAAACATAATACGATGAGAGCGCACCATAATAAACGCTGCAATAAAAATAACAATAAGAGGCAAAACAAGCTGCGGTTCTGCAGCTACTGGAACCATAAAGCATAATGCTGCGCATGCTGCACATTGAGTGGATTTAACAGGACGCACAGGATCTTCTGTTACGTACATTCCAACAGCATGGAACGCAAAAGCAAATGCTGCAGGCAAAAATGCCATAGTCATTAACATTGGCAAATCACCGCGTGCAAACAAACCAAAAGCAATAGCAATCATAGTCCAGCAAATACCAGCGCATACACGTACAGTATCCGAGCGCGTAAATACGCCAGCAAGAGCCCAAAAACTTAAACACATAGCTGGAGCAGCTAAGAAGAACATTAATGTGACAGCCAATAACGGGTTAGCACCAACCACAGTTGATGCGATTGCCCAAATACTTAGCCATGGTGCTGGAGGAATTGCAGGTCCAAAACCATCATCAGGAACCCATGCACCAATAGCAGAATTCCATAGTTGATTGAAATCTGCACCCGTTGGTAACCATTGCTGCGCATTCCAAGAAGCGCCACTTAAAATTTCACGCCATGGAGAGCCATATAAATTCAATATGACTGCAAAAAGAAGAAGAGACGCAAGAATAACAGCACTCCACCTACGCAACACTCGAATATGCAAATGCCGTTTCGCTAGAGGACTTAACAGCACGAAATGCTGTTGAGCTTGGAAAGCAGAACTACGATCACGCCAACGTGCAACTTGATGACGATCTGCGATAAGAGGAACAAGTCGCTTTAATGGAACACGAGTATTCCTTGCAATCCTTCTGCGAGCAAAAACTGCTCTAGGTAATTGCATAATAGCAAGCCATGGCAAAAGCAGACGGATCCACGCTATATAAGGATGTTTAGCAAACAGCGAATGCAAAGCGCCAACGAAACAAGCAGGCAAACTAAGAATCCATATAAGAGGCCACAAAAAAATACTAATATCAGTGTATTTGTAACGCTGCTTAGCTACGAGAGAAGCTGCTACACCATATTTAGATCCTGAATTATTATGATTTCTAGCATCACCGTTACGAGTACGGATACCTTCTAACCTTGCACGCCTGTGTGCGATACGAGCTGAAGGAACTACAACAACACGACCTCCAGATAGACATACTCTACGACAAAAATCTCTTGATTCGCCAAAAGTTGTCATCCATGGTTGCGTACCGCGTAAAGTCTGCCATGCAGTTAATGTGACTAAAGCACCTGCTAGCGATACTGCATACACATCTCCACGCCCATCATACTGTTCTTGATCTGGCTCGCCGTCAACAGTAAGAGTATGAACACCGTGACGCCAAGCATACATTCCAACGTTGTGCAAGATATTTCCTTGCCAATCAACTTGTTTAGCTCCCAATACTGATGCAGTCGGAGTATTGCGCCAAGTTTCACGCAAATATTCTAAGCAATGGAAGTCTGCAGGACGAGAATCATCGTGCAAAAGCCATAATGCAGAAACTCCTGCACAAGGCAAAATCTTGCGCAAAGATTTTTCTATTGCATCTCCAAAAGAATGAGCATAAGAAATGGGAATAATAATTATGCGTACAGATTTATTTTCACTATTGTTTACGCGAGCATTATTTACGCGATTAGTATTTGGTCTATATTTTGAATCGCTATCAATTGTATTATTGGAATCGATATTATTAGCATTCTGCAATAATGATTTTCTAGTATTAATTGCTCCCGCAAGCATAGATGAATTAATTTTTATTTGTAAATTCGTTTGCATAGTCTGCTTTACTCGACTAGCACAATCGACTATTACCAAAGTTCCAGGAAGAATTGATTGGCTTAGTACTGCATGTAACGTATCAGCATAAAAACGAGTATCTCGCTCCACACACATCATTGCCATAATGGACGAATCCACATCATGAGGATGCGCATCTTTCGCAGATGACAGCACCTGTAAAACTTCGTCTTCAAATGTAAGATTATGAGCGGTTATCGAATCCATACTTACCAGTTTACGCAGGGGGTATGTATCCACCAAAACACAAGTCGTAATTCTAAATAAATTTATACATATTTTATTAATATTTTTGTTCATATTAACCAGTGCATTCCATATAAATTTAATTAGAATATTTGCTTAAACTTATTAAAATTTTCATTAAAAGATCAAATAATATTCAACACAACCAGGTGTCATAAATCTCATTGCCATGTACTATAATGGCGCGTTATATGTGTCCATTGAATATTGATTTATTCGATGGCAAAAGAAATGATATTGCCACAACCTAAAAGGTTCCTCATTATTGAGAAAGAAGGTACGATGACAACTTCACGGTATCATGAAGGCATGCGGTACCAACCAGGCGAAGATTGGAATTCAACTCCTCATCATAGTCTTGGTTATAGAATGATTAACCGCACGCGCAAGATACTGTGTATGCTTGTTATTTCAGTACTTACATTCTTTTCAACAATCATAGCTGCAGTGTGGTTAGATTTTTCTTCTGCTGTAAGTAACAGAGTTGTAAACGTCATATCTAAAGATCCAGAAGCTAATCAGACACTTGATATTAACGCAGGCAAACCAGTAACTTTTCTTGTTTTAGGTCAAGATTCTCGAGATGGGAACAATCAAAGCTTCACACACGACGGTGAAACTGGTGATCATCAGTCAGATACTACTATGGTAGTTCAAATTAGCGCAGATAGATCATACATGAATATCGTTTCTATTCCACGAGATTCTATGGTAAACGCACCAGCATGCGACACTACAAAAGGACATATTCCTGCAAGAAAACATGTGATGTTTAATTCAATTTTCGCCTTAGGATATGCACAAGGCGGAGATTTAGCCTCAGCAGCATCATGCTCGTTAAAAGCTGTTAATTCACTTACTGGTTTAAATATACATCATTTTATAGTCGCTGATTTCAGTGGATTAAGCAATATGATTGATGCAGTTGGTGGAGTATCCGTATGCATCCCAATAGCAACTCGCGATGCCTATACGGGTGTAAATTTCAAACAAGGAATGCAGCATCTTAATGGTCGACTTGCTACTCAATACGCTAGAATGCGCCACGATACAGCAAGCGATGGCTCTGACATAATGCGAACAACAAGACAGCAATACTTGATTAAACAGCTTTTACATCAAGCACTGTCTAAAAACTTATTTACTCAGACAAGTGAGCTTTACCAGCTTGCAAAAGCATCGTTGGGAGCATTAAATATAAGTGAAGGCTTGGCCAATCCTACCACTTTGGTCGGTTTGGCATTAAGCATGCGTAAATTAGATTCTTCACATATTTATGCTCGTACTACTCCTGTTATTCCAGATCCTTATGATCCAAATCGTGTTGTATGGTCTGACGAAGCAGACAATATTTGGGATTTAATGCGTGAAAATAAACCGCTATCGCTAAATCATAAAACTAACGGCACTAACAAAAAGAATGCCAATAATTCGCCTAAGGATACGAACGATCAAGACAATGAAGATACGGATGACAATAGCAATATAAGCGAAAACGACAAACTTAATAAAACTACAAATCCAAAGAAGATGGGACATGTTGATCCAAAAACAGGATTAATAAAAAATTCTCAAGGACAACTTATTGATCCAAATACTGGAGGAATTGTAAATCCTGAAAATGGAACTATTCACGATCCACAAACAGGACAATACGTTGGCTTTGCAGACAAGTATGCAAACAATGTACTTTGCGCTGTGCCTAGAAAAAAGTAAACAATTAAGCAAGATGTAATCTATGAATATTAATGTACGAGCATAACTTGTATATTATATACTCATAGTCATTGAAGATATATGGCGCATATGCTTATTTTGGAGGATGCATGAATTCGAGATTGTATGAGGACCCTTCTGAAGATAATATAAACCCACCTATCTTCACTCCTTCTCATAATAACGATTCATCTAACTCAAACGTGCCTCCTAGTTTCACTCCAAAACGCGTAAAAAGAGGCAAAATAGAGTCTAATGCGCTTCCATCACAAGCGCCGTCTTTTGCGCCTACAACTCAAAGAACAAGAATCTTAAAAAGTCCAGAACAATGTTCTTCTAGACCTGTTTCTTACACATCGCAATTGCAACCAAGACCAGCACCGCGCACAAGTTCTATTTCACAAATGCGTATTCCAACAACTATAAATAAAGCAGTTGGAAGTGCAGCAAAAATACTACCGCACAAACCGCACAGAATTTTACATGCATTTATTGCATTTTTTGTTGTTCTGGCAGTAGGTGTAACTGGTTTTGGGGTATATTCATGGAACTGGGTTGACTCAAGAATTAACCGCACTACTTGGCTTACTAATACTCCTAGCACTCAAGGCAAAGCATGGCTTATTCTTGGTTCTGATCAAAGAGAAGGCGAAGAAGCTAAAGAGATAACAGGATTTAGAACAGATACTATTCTTGTATTGACAAAGCCGAGCAATGGTCACAGCTCTCTAATTTCTATTCCTCGAGATTCTCTTGTTTCTTTAAATGGCGAACAAGTAAAAATTAATAGCGTTGCGCAAGCAGCTGGAAATAAAGCATTAACAGCAGCAATAGAAAAAATTACAGGTCATCGCATTGACCATGTTGCAGAAATACGTTTTGGCGGTCTTACTAATGTTGTTAACGCTATAGACGGCATTGATTTATGCTACAACCGTACCGTAAGCGATAAGTTTAGCGGGTTAAATTGGACTTCTGGATGCCATCACGTTGATGGGAATACAGCGTTAGCATTTTCGCGAATGCGATACGCAGATCCAGAATCTGATTTTGGACGAGCTGCACGTCAACGAATGGTTATTGCAGCTATTATGAAAAAAGCTTTAGATCACAATACATTATTGAATTTTGGAAAAGTAAAAAAGCTTGCTGAAACGGGACTTGCTTCAGTTATTTTTGACGAGAAAACCAATCCAGGAACATTATGGGAAATGGCTCAAGCATTCAAAGAAGCAACTGGACCGTCAGGCATATCTGGAACAGTATATTGGACGAATCCTGACTATCAAGTTCCAGGAGTTGGTTCATCTGTGCTTCTCGATGATGCTAAAAACTTAGATTTATTCAACCAACTTGCATCAGGCACTCATAAACCTGGATCAGTTGGAACTCTTGCGGAGCAACAATAATTTCGAAGTATTGTTGTATAAGCAACACTTCAATTAGATACCATAACTTAGAAAGCACTAAACTCATATCTTTTAACCACAATCTTGCATAAGTATTGCACAAAAATCAAAAATATTGTCTCATACATTTATGAGTAACAAATCTAATACAGGAATGTCTACAACTAAAGTACTTATGCATGTACAGATGGCAGCGAGTATAGTTCCCATATTCGCTCACATAGCATTGGCTATAATGGCATGGATGCAAAATAATTGGATGATGCTAACCATGATTATTCCAAGCATTATGATGTACATAGCAAGTCTTATTCCACAAATTTTTCAATACATATCTGAGAAAAATTCTATTCAAAGTGTTCAACAAAATCAGCAAATTCAATTATTAAACACTACGCAATCGTCAAATAACTTAACTTATAATCAACAAACTGTAGAAAGTTTGCCAGATACTATTACACCAGTAAGTTTAGAAACATTACTTATGAGAAGAAATGCAATTTCTAATACGCAACATCACTGGAAAGAAGTATTGCAAATATGGTTAAAAAATGCAGGAACATACGACACAAAAAACCAATCTAATAGTATGAAGGAAAATCTAAATACAAATATTTATAACTACTTACCTAATTCAAAAACTAAACACCTTATAGCTCCACTTGGAATAAGCAATAATGGATACTGCTATTTAGATTTAATTAACAATGGACCACATGCTTTAGTTGCTGGAACAACTGGTTCTGGTAAATCAGTACTTCTTACGACTTGGTGTTTAGCTTTGGCTTTTCAATACGGCCCACAGCAGCTACGGTTTGTTTTTATGGATTTTAAAGGAGGAGCAACTTTTGACATACTATCTAAACTCCCACATGCTATGGGAAACGTAGGAGATTTAAATCTTAAACACGCAATACGCGCTCTAAAAGGTCTCGAACTAGAACTAGATAGACGAGAAAGACTAGTAGCTCATCATGGGTGTAATAATATTGCACAAGTAACTCCAGCTGAGCCTTCATTGCTTATTGTTATTGACGAATTTCATGCTTTAAAAGATCAACTTCCCGACTACATGCCTCGTCTTATACGAATTGCATCAGTAGGCAGATCTTTGGGAATGCATATTATTGCTGGAACTCAAAATCCACTCGTACAAGTAAGCGCAGATATGAAAGCTAATATTTCTATTAATATTTGCTTGAGAGTTAGAGACGGAATGCAATCGCAAGAATTATTAGGAACAGCGCATGCAGCTAGAATAAGCCCAAATACACCAGGAGCCGCATATTACAATATTGGAGAAGGAGTAGCTGCTTTGCGATGTGCTCAAAGCAGCAATCCTGCACATTTAGTACGAGCAATACAGTTAGCTGGTAGATTCTGCCATCATGATCATTCTCCAGAATTATTTAGCAAACCATTGCCGTCGATTCTTTCATCAAAACAACTTGCAGAGTATTCAAATAATTACAAATACAAAAATTCGGAGCAAAAAATATCTCAAAGTTTACGTACTCAAGAATTTCATACGAAGCATATTATTATTGGTTTGCAAGACGATACCATACACTTATATCCTGCTCTATTACCAATTCACCTTGGAAATATCGCTGTTATTGGAAGTAGAAAACAAGGCAAAACAACAATATTAAAAATAATTTCTAAAACTTTAAACCTGCCAATATATTCAGGAAAATCACTATACGAACAAAACATTAATAACATTTACAACGAAAATACGCCAATCATTATTGACGATGCGGATGAATTGCTTGATCCGCTAAATACGAGACAAACTGCTATTGCTTTTCAAAAAAGATTAAATAGTAAACAATACCCAGTTATTATGAGCACTAGCACTTCTCGCTACTTACGTTTACCTGAGCAAGCACCAGTGAGGATAATATTTCCAACAGGAGATATTGGCACAGATACAATGCTTGGAATACCTTCTGCTTTATCTAAAAGTTTTGATATTGAAGACTATCAACTTCCAGGACGATGTGTTTTAATCACTCCAGGATCAGCAAGTTTAACTCAAATAGTGCACCTAGAATAAAATTTATTCATAGTGACGCATCTTGACTTTTACGTGCGCGCATTGCTCTACGCTTTAGAGTTCTACGCTCATCCTCGCTTAGTCCTCCCCACACACCGTAATCTTGGTTAGTTTCTAATGCGCATTTTAAGCACTCTGTTGCAACATCACATGAGCGACATACTGCTTTTGCTTCTTCAAGCTGTTGAACTGCTGTACCAGCACTGCCAAGAGGAAAGAACAGTTCAGGATCTTTGTCACTACATGCTGCTGTTGTGCGCCAATCAAACGAGTTGCTCATGAATTATTATCCTCATTTCTTACCTACAACGGTGAGCTTTAGAAGTTCCCCTGAATGTAAGGAAATCATGAAAAGAAAGTTTTTTCAAGGTATTTTGCATCTTTATTAGCAATTTTAATTGTTCCTATACTTTTTACACTAAATGTATAACATTTAATGCACGTTGGAAAACAATTTTTACTAAAGCTACTCAATACCAGATACGCGCAATTTAATGTCTAACACTACCCTAGTTCCGCCTTCTCTTCGAGGAGACCAACGAACTGTACCACCAAAATCGTTAGTGACAAATGTGTTTATGATCTGCGTTCCAAGGCCAGAGCCAGATGGTTTAGCCATTCCATGAGAAGACTCGCTATCTATACCATCTCCATCATCTTCAACGACAATATTAAGATTGTCTCCGCCCCTACCAACTGCAATACGAATATGACCTTTTTCACGACCTTCAAAACCATGTTCAACTGCATTCGTCACTAACTCAGTTAAAACAAGAGATAATGGTGTAGCATCCTGAGCTGCTAATCTGCCAAATTTTCCAACAAAATCAATATCAATATTTTGATTCTGAGACGCCAACTCAATTGACATCTTCAACAAACTCGAAATAACTTTGTCAAAATCAACAATTTCGTCAGCAGTTTGACTCAAGCCTTCATGAACTAGTGCTATAGTTTGCACACGACGTTGAGCTTCCTCAAGTTCTTTTCTAACTTCAATAGATTTTGTTTTACGGGCTTGCAAACGCAAAAGAGCAGAAACAGCCTGTAAATTGTTTTTTACGCGATGATGTATTTCAGAAATAGTGGCATTCTTAGTGCGCAATTCCTGCTCACGTCGCAAAACTTCAGTAACATCACGACATAACACTACAGCTCCAACACGATTATTTGGACCCCACAGAGGCAAGGAGCGCATGGAAACTATAGAATGGTTCGCTTCAAGTTCACAATCTACATCAGCTTTTCCAGTTAATACAAGAGGTAAACTTTCGGGAACATTATCGTTTGTATGCAACAACCTAGTGCCAAATTCGCTTAAATATTCACCTTGCATAGTATTTAATCCACCGAGTCTGCGGAAACAACTAATGGCATTAGGGGAAGCATAACGAACTATTCCATCGTCTTCTAGCACAATAAAACCATCGGATACTCGAGCATTATGTCGCTGATTTAATACAGATTCATGATATGGGAATTGTTCACGAGGAATCATGTCAAATAAAGTTTTACCAGCATTGATACTTTCGGTTTCATAACGACCGTTAGATTCACGCGTTGCCAAATTAGTTTCGCGCATAACTAATCCGATGGTTTTACCCCTATGACGAACTGGAGCGTAAACGTAGCATACAGTAGCTCTACCAATAGAACGTAAGGTTGAAGAGTGGAAACTTGTCTCAGATTTCATCGCCTCATTAAGCTCAGGTACTAAAGAATCATCTAATTTTTTACCTAACAAATCATCAGTACGCAAAGTAATAGCTGTTGAAGGACGACATTGTTCAGCAACAACATAATCACCGTCACCATTTTGAATAATCAGCAGCAAATCTGCAAAACTCAAATCTGCAATAACCTGCCAATCGGCCACCAAATGATGAAGCCACTCACGATCACTGTCATTAAAATCAGGACGAGTAGCAAGAATGTTAGAAAAATCAGCCATAATGTAATAATATATCGAACTCACAGAAAATTCTGTGAGGCATGTTGTTGTTTTGAACAAGAAAAACCGCTCCTCCTCAATTAAGAGAAGAAGCGGTTTAATAATTTATAAATTATTCTTTAAAACTAGAAGCCAAACTTAGCAGCAGTTTCGCGCAAAGTTTCAGCAGAACGCTTCAAAGCAGCCAACTCACGATCAGAAACTGGAGTGTTTAGACGAGAGTTTACACCATTGCGATTAAGCAATGTTGGCACAGACATGCACACATCAGAAATGCCGTGGAAGTCATCGAGCAAAGAAGACACTGGAAGAATGCGGTTAGTGTCGCGAAGAACAGCCTCAACAATATCTACACCAGACATAGCAATAGCGTAGTTTGTTGCACCCTTACCGTTGATAATCTTGTAAGCAGCGTTAACAACTTCCTGATGGATTTCTTCGCGCTTAGCAGCATCAAGTGGCTCATGACCTGGAAGAGCGTTCCAATCGCACATTGGAACACCACCAATGGTTGCAGAAGCCCACAGAGGAACTTCAGAGTCACCGTGTTCGCCAGCAATGTATGCGTGAACGTTCTTAACATTAACGCCCGTGTGCTGAGCGATCAAGAAACGAAGACGAGCGGAATCAAGGTTGGTACCAGAACCAAACATTTGGTTTGCTGGAAGACCAGAAAGCTTCATAGAAACGTGCGTAACAACATCAACAGGATTAGTAATCAACATGTAAATTGCGTTAGGAGCAACCTTCACAACGTTCGGAATGATTGACTTCATGATGTTGATAGTGGCTCCTGCAAGCTCCAAACGAGTCTGACCTGGCTTCTGGCGAGCACCAGCAGTAATCACGACCATGTCAGCATCACGGCAAATTTCCACATCGTCAGAACCGGCAATAGAAACTGCAGGATAGAAGCTAGAACCATGCTGCATATCCAAAACTTCAGCTTCAACACGTTCCTTAGCAATATCTTCAAGCACAATCTCACGCGCAACACCACGCTGAGCAGCAGCGAAAGCGAGAGTAGATCCGACTGCGCCGGCACCAATAATTGCAAGCTTAGTTGGCTTAACCTGCGAACTCACCATGAGCAAAAACCTCTTTTCAACAACCTATCACACCCTTATAAGCACACAAAATACCACGATTTATGCATTACTAAGGGCTGCTCTCACATTAAGAGCTTTTGGTATGAACACCTTTACTCTAATCGCACCACCGGAATTTATTATTACAATGCTACTTTCATAAGTTTTGCAGCTAACGATGGTCCGACCCAAGCAATAAGTTCAACCCCAGAATCTACATATTCTGCCTTTTCAACTACACCATTTTCACGAACTTTTGATAATAATCCACCAAACTCGTACGGCAAAGTTACATCTACACGAACACGAGGAGACGGTAACAATTCTTCTAAACGATTGCGCAATATTTGTAAATTTTCGCCACTGAATGCAGAAACAATAACAGCATCAGGATAAAGAGAAGAAAAACGTTCTCGCGCAGCATCACTCATCATGTCTGATTTATTCAATGCCATAATTTGAGGTATATCTTCTACACCAGAAATATTAGCGAGAACTTCGTTTACTGCATTAATTTGCGAAATAGGATCTGGATGCGAACCGTCAACTACGTGCAAAATAACGTCTGCTTGTCCAACTTCTTCCAAAGTGGATTTAAATGCTTCAACTAATTGAGTTGGAAGTCTGCGAACAAAACCAACAGTATCTACCAAAGTATAGCTTCTACCATCTTGAGTTTGAGAACGACGTACTGCAGTATCAAGAGTTGCAAACAGTGCATTTTCTACTAATTCTTGTGAACCAGTAAGACGATTTATAATAGACGACTTGCCAGCATTCGTATACCCAACAACAGCTACAGTTGGAATATCTTGTCGTCTACGAGAACCGCGTTTTACATCGCGCGCAGGTGCCATATTTGCAATATCGTGGCGAAGTTTAGAAATACGATTTCGAATAGCTCGACGATCCATTTCGATTTTAGTTTCGCCAGGACCTCTAGAACCAATACCAGCATCTCCTGCAGCTCTACCACCAGCCTGCCTGGAAAGAGCAGCACCCCAGCCTCTTAACCTAGGTAGCATATATTGCAATTGAGCAAGCTCAACTTGAGCTTTACCTTCACGGCTTGTAGCATGCTGAGCAAAAATATCCAAAATAACAGCAGTGCGATCGACAACCTTAACTTTGGTTGCATCTTCTAAAGCTCTACGCTGGCTAGGTGGTAAATCATCATCAACAATAATCGTATCTGCATCATGTTGAGCAACTATTGCTGCAAGCTCACGCGCTTTACCTGAACCAACATAAGTTGCAGCATCTGGCCTATATCTTTGTTGCAACATGCCATCGCAAACAACAGCACCAGCAGTCTGTGCCAACGCTGCAAGCTCACGCAACGATTCTTCAGCTTGAGCAAGAGTTCCTTTTGCGCTAGACCACACTCCTACTAGCACAACTCGCTCAAGACGAAGCTTTCTATACTCAACTTCGGTAACATCTTGTAATTCGCCAAGACCAGCTACACGCTTTAAAGCATTACGAGATTCACGCTCCTGCCAAGCTTCATCATGCTTTTCACTGTCAGAAGTAGTGTCTAAAAGCACATCCGAATGAGCATAAAGCACTGCATTATTGGTGAGATGATGCTCATTCATATTATTAGAATCATTTTCGAGGGAGGAAAGATCGTTTGAATTAAGCACATCATCTCGCCCGGATGCCACATTACTATCCGCCAACTGTCCCTCCTCTATTTCATTGTAAATAGCGTTTTACAACGTTTGTCTTATTATGGTGACTTGAGACGACAATATATGAACACAACCTATATGTATGATATGTAAATAAAGATACAATAGTAAAAAGTATATTAATAAATTTAAATTTATAGGCGAAATACGGTATTTTTGAGCGAGATCATGGAAAGTCATCAACAATTTAAACAATACGATAAAACCAAATCACCAAAATCAGAAAAAACGCAAAAAATCAGTGGCGAACAATACTTTTCTGCAACACCATCATCTTGCGATGAGCGAAGAACGTTACATGTAACTTTGAGAAATCATGAAACTGTTATACAAGTCTCAAACGGAGTATTCAGTGCTTCTAAGCTTGATCTAGGCACGTCTGTGCTACTAAAACATGCTCCAAAACCACCAGAAAATGGCAAATTCCTTGATATTGGATGCGGATGGGGTCCTATAAGCATTGCAATGGGCTTAGAATCTCCAGAAGCTGAAATTGTAGCTGTAGATGTAAATGAGCGAGCGCTAGAGCTTACTGAACTAAACGCAAAAAACGCTGGCTTAAAGCATATTCGCACTTCTTTAGTAGATGACGCTTTAAAAGAAAATAATACTTTGGAATTTAATAATTTTGATCTCATATGGTCCAATCCACCAATTCGCGTTGGAAAAGAAATGTTGCACGACATTTTGATGACTTGGATTCCGCGTTTAAAAGTGGGAGGAGCAGCTTACTTAGTTGTGCAAAAAAATCTTGGCTCAGACTCACTTATTCCTTGGCTTGCTGAAAATCTTGGCGAAAACTACAACGTTGAAAAATATGCAAGCTCTAAAGGATACCGAATTATAGAAGTACTAAAAAGTAAGCACTAAAGAAGTACCAAAAAAGTAAAAAATTTACGAAAAGAAATATACACTATGAAATTCGACTACCCTGTTGAGCTTCCTATTTGCGCAGCACACGACGGAATAATAGAAGCAATTAAGTCTTCACAAGTCGTGATTGTTTCCGGACAGACTGGCTCCGGTAAAACTACGCAAATCCCAAAAATGGCGCTTGAGCTTGGAAGAGGCGGAAGAGGTAAGCAAATCGTACACACTCAGCCTCGCCGTTTAGCTGCACGCACTGTTGCTGAGCGAATCGCAAGCGAAATGGAAGTAAAACTGGGTGAAGAAATCGGCTACCAAGTGCGATTTACCGACGAAAGTTCACCTAAAACGAAGCTTCGAATTGTTACTGACGGTATTTTACTTGCGCAAATTCAGCGAGATCCTCTTCTTACTAAATACGACACGATTATTATTGACGAAGCTCACGAACGCAGTCTTAACATTGACTTTTTGCTAGGGTATTTAACAACTTTACTTCCGCAAAGACGCGATTTGAAGCTGATTATTACTTCGGCAACAATAGATTCTGCAAAATTCCGTGAACATTTCGAACAAGCTTTACACATAAAAGTTCCTGTTATTGAAGTTTCTGGACGCACGTACCCTGTGAGAGTGCTTTATGAGCCGCTTGGCTCCGCGCCTTCACTTATGCGACATGTCCCCGGCTTTGCAGACATAACAATGGATGAGGAAACTGTCGCAGAAAGCCAATCTAACGAAAGCAATCGAGACGATATTACAGATGAAGATATGACATCTGCAGTAACTCGCGCATGCGCTCAATTAGTTATTCATTCAAGCCACGAGCAAGGCGCGCGCGACATTATGGTTTTCGCTTCCGGCGAGCGCGATATTAGAGAGTTTGAAGCAGGATTACGCTCATATTTTGGCACTCGAGCAAGTGATATGAAACGAGCGGATGCTATTGAAATAGTGCCGCTTTTTGCGCGTCTTTCTGCAAAAGATCAGCATCGCGTATTTGAACATCACTCTCATCAACGCATTGTTATTGCTACGAACGTTGCTGAAACTTCGCTTACTGTTCCTGGGATTCGATACGTTGTCGATCCTGGTTTTGCGAGAATTAGCAGATATTCTAAGTCTGCAAAAGTGCAAAGGCTTCCTATAGAGCCGATTTCTCAAGCGAGCGCAGATCAGCGTTCTGGACGATGCGGACGAATCGCGGACGGAATTGCTATTAGACTTTACTCGCGCGAAGATTACGAAACTCGACCTCGTTTTACCGATCCTGAGATTCTGCGCACTTCGCTTGGAGCAGTAGTATTACACATGCTTTCAGTAGGCGTTGCTAAAACTGGCGAAGATATTACGAATTTCGGTTTTATTGACCCTCCTGATATGAAAGCAGTAAGCGACGGCTTTAATGAGCTTAACGAGCTTGGCGCAATAAGCAGAAAATCAGGTTTCATTACTTTAACTCATATTGGACGCGAGCTTTCGAAATTGCCTATTGACATTCGTTTAGGACGCATGATTGTTGAAGCAGCTCGTAAAACCACTCCGAATACTCTTGCTGCTGTGCTGGTAATTGTTGCGTTTTTGAGTTTGCAAGATCCTCGCGAGCGCCCTGAAGAACAGCGTGAAGAAGCAGATAAACTTCATAATCGTTATGCCGATGAAACAAGCGATTTCTTAACTGCTTTAAATATTTGGGATTATATTTTCCAAGCAGACGGAAATATGAGCAATAATGCTCTTCGCAAACTTTGCAAAGCGGAATTCTTCCACTTTTTGCGTTTAAAACAGTGGAAAGATTTAGTTAATCAACTTCAAGACTTGTGTAAAGAATTACATTATAAAGTTGGCGAGCCTATTCCATCTAAAAGGCCATCTTTGGAAATTCGTCAACTTCCTAATAATCAGCAGGCTGCTCATAGCTTGTGCTGCTCTTGGGATTCGCAAGGAATACACTCGTCGATGCTTGCAGGATTACTTTCTATGTTGGGAATGCAAGTAGTGCGTGAACCGAAAGCTTCAGATTTTGCTAATTTGCATGGATCAGCAAAAATTCGCGCTATGAAACGCGCTCAAAAAATGGCTAAAAACGACTATCAAGGCGCGCGCGGAGGAAGATTCGCAATATTCCCGGCTTCATCTGTTTCTAAAACAACTCCTTCATGGGTTATGTGTACGCAATTAGTTGAAACATCTAGACTTTGGGCAAGATATTGCGCACAAATCGATCCTGCTTGGGCTGAGCCTCTTGCTAAAAATCTTACTAGAATCACGTATTCAGACGCTCATTGGAGCGCTTCTAAAGGTGCTGCTGTAGCAAAATCTAAGGTATTACTATACGGATTGCCTATTGTTCAAGATCGCACAGTTCAATGGGCTAGAGTTAATCCTTACGAAGCTCGAATGATTATGATTCGTCAAGGCTTAGTTGAGGCAGATGTGCAACAGCGTTTTGCACACGATGAGTTTATTTTAAATAATCACAATGTGCTTGAAGATGCAGATAATCAAGCAAATCGCACTCGCCAAATAAGCGAAACTGTAAACGACGAAGATTTATTTACTTTTTACGACACTCACATTCCTCAAGAAGCAACTACTATTGCAGCTCTTGCAAAATGGTGGAAAGATAACCGCGAAGAAGATCCGCACAAGTTAGACTTTAATCCCGATGAAGTTGAACGTTTACAAACTACGCAAAGCACTGATTTAGCTGATTATCCTGACCATTGGAATACAGTTGGTACAGACGGTCAGATTATAAGGTTGCGTTTAAGTTATGTGTATGATCCGGCTAATCCTTTGGACGGCGTAACAGTGCATGTGCCGCTTTACGTACTTTCGCGTTTAACTCCTGAAGAATTTACTTGGAATGTTCCAGGTTTGCTTGATGAGCTTATTATTGGCATGATTAAATCTTTGCCTAAAGCTCTACGAGTACAGTTTGTTCCAGCTCCTGACACTGCTCAAAAAATTCGCGCTTGGATTGACGAACATTACGACGAGCTTCCTGGGACTGGAGAAACAGAAAGCAATATAAAAAGCGAATGGCAAGATTTTAGAGAAGTTTTCACTAAAGCTGCAATTTGTGTAGTTGGCGCGCAAATACATCCTGAAGTTTTCGATGACGAGCAAATAAGCAGACTTTCGCCATACTTGCGCATGACGTTTAGTGTTGAAGAGAGAAAAGCTAACGAAAGTCGCAATAAACTTGCAGGTCGCAACAAGTACTCTAATCACGTAAAACCTACTCTTCTTGGAACAGACAAATCATTAATTGCATTGCAACAGCGTTTTGCGAAAGAAGCACAAGAATCTGCACGAGAAGTTGTAAATATCAAAGCAAATAAAGCAGCACAAGCTGGTCATGTAATTGAACGAGCAGATTTATTACACAAATCTGGTGCTACAAACCTTTCACGCGCACAAATGGTTTGGCAAAGCGCATTGAATATGCTGCATTTAGACAATAAGCGTATTACTTCTCGCTGGCTTGGTTCTGAAGCTTTAATGCTCGCAGCTGCACCTTATTCAACTTCTAATGCTTTAGCAGAAGACTTGCAAATGGCTGCAGTAAAACGACTAATTGCGAACACGGATAATATTACTGACGACAATTTATTACGCGAAACTGTTGCAAACGTATCTGAAGTATATGAAGACACTGTTTATGCTGTTGCACACGATGTGATCGCAATATTGAAGCGTCAAGCAGAATCAAGTAAAGCTGTTTCCGGCAAGGCTGATTTACCGTTGCTTTCAGTGTTGCAATCAATCCGAGAACACACTGCAAGTCTTGTATACGAAGGATTTATTGCCAAAACTCCATCTGATTCTCTACCTCGTATTGAACGCTACTTGCATGCAGACGTGATTCGTCTTACTAAAGCTAAAGCAGATAAAAACCGTGACGTACGTTGGGCTTGGCAAGCAGATGAAGCACATAAGCTTGTAATAAAAACTCAAGAAGACACTCAGAAAATCCCAGCGGGACCCGCTCATGACGAGTCGCAAATGATCGCTGAGAAATTACGTTGGATGTGCGAAGAATTCTATGTGTCTCTTTGGGCGCAAGAATTGGGAACTGCATATCCGATTAGCATACAACGCATGCGAAAGATGATTGACGGAAGGTGAAAACTGTTTCGCATATATGCATATATTTTTCTTAGCGCTTGCAATGTTGTAAACAATATTGCTCATAACGTTGCAAACAAACTTTATTTGCACAGTTGCTAAGTTATTGCCAATTATAATTCTATTGCTTTTGCTTTCACTATTATTTTTGGTCTTGTTCTTGATCTTCGTCTACTTCGATTGCATTGCTTTCTTTAGTGATAAAGTTTCTGAATGTAAATACGATAATTCCTAATAATGCAACAGCAGCACACATAAGAGATATGTTTGCAAATCCAGACGAAATACCAGAAGCACCGGTTATAGAATCCCCACTCAACATGTTTTTATCTAATATTCCGTCAAAAATTACTACACCAACAGACGCAGAAACACTAATAGCTAAATCATTCATTCCGCACCCTCTGCCAGATTCTTCAACTGGAAGAGATGAAAGAATTGTTGAGGCCAGTGGAGAATACACCATTCCACAACCTGCATAATAAATGCATGCACACAAAGCTATAGCCAAGAATCCAGAATTTATTAATACTGCAATACCAATCCATCCGCAAAGTATAAACAATATTGCTAATAATAAACCTGTTTTTCTTCCTATACGACTAATTATTAAGCCTGAGCATGAACCGAATATTGCAGCAACAATAAAAGCCCAAACTAAATAAGAAGCTACTTGTGAAGTAGTCATATTATACAAAGTTTTTCCAACTCTATTGAACAGTGGACTTATGCAATAATTCGTGAAGTATATTATGCCCATCAAAATTATGCCAGAAAGCCAACGAATATTCTTGAAGAAAGCTGGCGTAACGAATGGCTCTTTAGCTTTACTAATGTAAATACCAAAAATTATAAACAATATAATTGCTGAAATAAGCATCAACAAGTTTCTGTATGAAATGAACAATGTAAGAGATGCAACAGCAAATCCAAAGACTGTAAAACCAACAACATCAATTTTTTTACCATTGCCGTTTTTTGTTGGTAAATAATGCAATAATGCCGGCAATATTAGAATAGTTAATGCTGGAATTAAGAATAAATATTGCCAAGCAATAGAGCTTAACAATCCTGCTGAAAACACTCCAATACATGCAGAAAGCTGGTACGATGCTGTAAATAATCCGAAGAAGATAACTTTCAAATCATTTCGCAAATATTTTGTTGCAATTACTAAGAATGATGAACCTGCTACTTGTTCACCAGTTGTTTGCATAATACGAGCAGCAATAACTGTCCACAAATTTGGCTCAAAACAAGAATTAGCTACAAATCCAAAAACTGAGCCTATAAACAAAGATGTTAATCCAATGGTTACTAGCTTTTTTAATGACACAAAGTCGCCTAAAGAACCGTAAATAAAGCATACGATTCCTAAAATAATGCCAGGTAAACCTGTTATAAGAGGCGCTTGATCAACAGCTTTCACATCTATACCAACTTGTTTATAAACAAGGTTGAAACCTTGCAAGCACAACGTGCTAATAATAAATGTAATAAGCAGTAGTATTAACGCACGAACAGCAACCTTATTGCGCATTTCTGGGTCATCATAAGGATCCATAGAAGAACAATCAATTCGTTTAGTTCCAATCATCATTATCTTACTCTCCTGCCACATCCTAATAATTCCAACATTTGTGCAGAAAACTACTGCAAATAAATCAATCTGCCCTAACAATCTAAAGTTAATCGCAACAAATTCTTCGCGCGTAGCTACTCAATCGGATAATTCTACAGTTTGATAGTTACAATCAACAATAAAAATTGGGAACAATTTTAAAAAATAATCACAATAATAAAATGATTCGCATATCACTTATAATGTAACAAGCTAAGTAGGAGGAAACATGGTGCAGAGAAGAAAGAAACATGATTCTATTCATGTCAACCTAAATAGTGAACATAATAGTGGTGCTCATCACAATAAAAACAACAGTTCTTTAAAGCATAAGTTTTACTCCAATAAAATTTTACGAAACATTATTATTGCTGTCATAGGCATTGCTATTATCATTCCTGTTGTTCAGTGGATACGTTGGGAACAGACTGTTTCTGATCTTCGCAACAAACAAGAACAACTTGTGTCACGCTTTGATTTTAATCCAGGCAATATTATTTCTGATTCTCAATTTTTTGACGATAACGCAATGAGTAAAGATGAAGTACGCAATTTTATACGCAAAAAAGGAGCAAAATGCACTGGTAAAAATTGCTTAAAAAATGCGTACTTTAATACTCACACTATTCCTGCCGATTCACTATGTTCAAAGTATCAAGGTGTAAGCAAAGAATCTTCTGCAGACATAATATACAAATCAGCAAAAGCATGTCATATCAGTCAACAAGTATTACTTACAATGCTGCAAAAAGAACAACATCTTGTAACAGACACTGATCCTAGCGATTTCCAATACAAATCAGCTATGGGATTAGATTGTCCAGATGATTCTCATTGCAACCCACGTTTTGCAGGATTCTTTAAACAAGTAATTGGTTCCGCAAGAAGATATAGATATTATCTTCTTCATAACGATCAATATAACTACCACCCTAACACGATTAACACAATTCAATATTCGCCAAATAAATCATGCGGATCTAGCAATGTTTATATCGAAAATAAGGCTACTGCATTGCTTTATATCTATACTCCTTATCAGCCAAATATAGAATCGTTAAAAGCTGGATACGGCGAAGGAAATTCGTGCTCAGCATATGGAAATCGCAATTTTTCATTGATTTACTCTGCATGGTTCGGAGATCCTCGCAAATAATATTCGTTAGATCAACATAGAAATACAATTTTGGTGTATAAGCGTCGAGATATACTTAAATGCCTAATTTTTGGCACAATTGGTTGCGGTATTTTACGAAGAATGGATGCGTATGTCTACCTATTCCTCACAACTTGGTGAAGAACAACAAGCTGTTGACCGAGCTTATAGCCGTCTAGACGATTTGCGTAATACTATTCGCGCACGCTTAGACGCTGTGCGCGCGTCAGGTTCGCACGGTTCACCAACACAGCGCACAGAGCGCGACTCATTCGCAACCATGTACGAAGATCGTCTTACACAATTACGAGCTGTTGAGGATCGTCTTGTTTTTGGAAGGCTTGATAACACAGAAGGCATTAGGCGATACATTGGTCGCATTGGTTTGCTTAGCGAAAACCATGATCCTATTCTTACAGATTGGCGCGCTGAAGCTGCACGACCTTTTTATGAGGCAACCCCTTCGCATCATGGCGATATTGTTATGCGTCGTCATATTACACTCCGTTTCAGAGACGTTATTGGTGTTGAAGATGAAGTACTTGACATACATTCTGATGAAATAGGAAAAGCTTCACAACAAGGTACTCTTACTGGCGAAGGAGCACTGCTCGCATCTTTAGGTTCTCGCAGAACCGGCAAAATGACTGATATTGTTGCCACTATTCAAGCAGAACAAGATCGAATTATTCGCGCTCCTCTTGATCACACTATTGTTGTACAGGGAGGTCCTGGCACAGGAAAAACAGCTGTTGCTTTGCACAGAGCAGCCTATTTGTTGTACACTCACAGGCGCAAACTTGAGCGTTCAGGAGTTCTTATTGTTGGTCCAAGTTCGGCATTCTTGCGTTATATTGATCAAGTACTCCCTTCTCTTGGTGAAACAGGTGTAGTAAGTAGAACTATTTCCGACTTAATTCCTGGAATTTGTGCTACAGCTGAAGATTCTCCATACGCAGCAAAATTAAAAGGAATGTATCGTATGCGAACAGTTATTGCGAATGCAATTGCCGCTCGTATTCGCGTTCCTAAAAATCTTCCAACAATTCATGTTGGAGGATTTAGTATTCCTCTTCTAAAAGAAGATATTGAGATAGCTCAATCAGATGCTCAACGGACTCACCAGCCGCATAACCAGGCGCGAAATACTTTTATAAAAACTGTGCTCAGCATATTGAAAAATCGTTATTTGGAAAAGCTTGATTATGTTCCAGATCAAGTTGAATTAAACGATATAACTTCTCAACTTCGTCTTGACGATAAACTGCGCATTACTTTAAATCTTGCATGGTTACCTATGACTGGAGAATGGCTTATTGACCAACTTTTTGCTAAACCTGACAAATTACGCACATACGCACCTTGGTTAAGCAACGAAGATATCAACTCACTTACTAGACCAAAAGGCAGCCCGCTTACTCGTTCTGATATTCCATTACTTGATGAAGCTATGGAATTGCTTGGTCCTGATCCAAAACTTGACGCTCAAAGATCTGCAGCACAAGCAAAAAAACTTGAAGAACAGCAATTTGCAGCTGACACTCTAGCACAAGCTGGTATTGGAAATGGCATAGTAACCGCCGATATGCTTCTTGATAATCTGCAAGGCGACGATGCAGGAATGCTTGCCCGTAAAGCAGCTTCTGACCGCGAGTGGACATATGGTCACGTAGTTGTCGATGAAGCTCAAGAGCTCACAGCAATGGATTGGAGAATGCTTATTCGTCGTTGTCCTTCACGCTCCTTTACTATTGTTGGCGATGTTGCACAGACTTCTGCGCTCGGAGGAACTCACAGATGGCAGAAGAATATGAATTCTCTATTTGGAGAACCAAATTGGGATCTTTACGAGTTAACAATTAATTATCGAAATCCTAGTGAAGTTTCTGAAGCAGCAAGCAAGGTTGCAACAGATTCAGGATTATACATTTCTACTGTTCATGCAGTTCGCTCAGTACCTGATTCACTTGTATCACAAACGGTTGAATCACAAGATGAACTCGATACTGCACTTGCAGAATCTTGTACAAAACTATTCGAAAAATTTGTCTCTGATGATGGTAGTGGTCGTATTGCAATCATTACTCCTAACAGCATGGTTAGCCATGCTAAAAAGGTTGTAAACCAAGCATTAGAACATGCATTACCTGAAAAATTATGGAATCAGTTAAACAAACAAAATGCCGATGATTGCCAATGCAGCGTTTGCACAGCTGAGGAAGTAAAAGGTCTTGAATATGACGCTGTCATAGTGTTGCAACCTTCTCAAATTGAGCAGGAAGCAGCATCTAGACTAGCTGCTGCAGCCAATCTATATGTTGCAATGACTAGACCAACTCAAAAATTGCATATAATACGCACTAAAGATGACGCAAATTTTGAGAAATAGAACTCAAAATAATGCAAAAGCGCAGGGAATAGATATTCTGTAACAATAATCGATAAAATTATTATTCTTCTGTTTTACTGCGCTTCAAATCTTCAATGGCATGTTCAAAATCTTCAAGACCCGTGAAGTTTTGGTACACACTTGCAAAACGAAGATATGCAACTTCATCTAATTCACGCAATGGCTTAAGAATAGCTTTGCCAACTTCTTCAGATGTAACTTGCGCTAAACCTCGTGCTCGCAAATCAGCTTCTACTCGCATACCAATCGTCTTTAATGCCTCAGCATTAATAGGGCGTCCTTGACATGCTTTGCTAACACCGGCAACAACTTTTGCTCGATCAAAAGGTTCAATAGAGCCTGAACGCTTCATTACAAGCAACTGAGTTGTTTCTACTGTAGTAAATCGATTACCACAAACTTGGCATTCACGTCTACGGCGAATAGAGTAACCATCTTCGCTGATACGAGTATCTATAACTTTCGTATCAGAATTTTTACAAAAAGGACAATGCATATATTCAGCATACTAAAAAATAGCGAAAAACTACATAATATTATTCACTTTATTCAAATATTTCCGAATATTATACGATTTTATTGTCCATAATCCGAAATACTCCATAAAACACACTGAATATTACATCATCATTTTCAGTAAAACTTATCTCATCAGTTTCAATTTCAAATATAGTAATATTTTCCCTTCTCATATTCCCCCCAATTTCATACTATTTGCACTCAATCAACTATTGAGCATCATTTAATGGAACATTAATAGACTGTCCGATTACCAAATCTTCAGAAGAAAGATGATTTAAAGCCATTAAACGCTCTACATTATCTGATATATCACCGTTTTTAGGAGTAATAGTAGCAGCATAATTCCATAACGTATCTCCAGGACGAACTGTATATGTAACAACTCTTTCAGGTATCGCAGAAACAGCAGTCTTTGGCATAAACAATGTACAGAATGTTATTGCTGTCATCAAAAGTACAGCTACACGAAAAACTCTAGTTTTGCGCGCATGCTTATTAGAAACGCAGCGTTTACGAATCAAATAAGTATTTTCTTGCATGCCTACTCTAGCTTCCCTGCCACTTCTAATTAATGACGTACTCATAACTGTCCTTTCTCCTTCCTTAATCGACTGAACATTTGTTCTATCGAACAGGTGTATTAATAATGACACATTTGTTCGATAGTTGCAACGGCGTGTCGAACAGATGTTTGATTTTTCTAAGAAAGTGCGTTAAAATAGTAAAAGCGAAAGGAGCACCATGAATAACGATGGCACAAATAATGATAACAACGGCATTAATGCTAGCGATATTAACGCAATGTCACTTACTGACCGCCAACGCAATATTATCAATGCCATCCAAAACAATATAAAAATTCATGGATTCCCTCCTTCTTTCCGCGAAATCGGAGAAGCAGTTGGACTTAGAAGTCCATCTTCTGTGAAACATCAATTGCGAACACTTGAAGATAAAGGGATTTTGCGAATTAATGCAAATAAAGGTCGCGCTATTGAAATTCTTGATAATTCAATTGTTGAAAACAATTCAAATAACAAAATTAATAAAAATTCTTCAAGAGTTGCCAATATTAGCGCATACGAATCTGATTCTGTTATAAATTCTAGAGATGTCCCTCTAGTGGGAAGAATCGCAGCAGGAGCTCCAATAACAGCAGAACAGCATATTGAAGATGTAATGCGATTGCCAGAACGTCTTACAGGTACAGGAAATCTTTTTATGCTTGAAGTACACGGCGATTCGATGATTGACGCCGCTATTTGCGATGGCGATTATGTAGTAGTTAGAGAGCAGCATGAGGCTGTAAATGGAGACATTGTTGCAGCACTGCTAGATAACGAAGCAACTGTTAAAACTTTCAGAAATGACCATGGTCACGTATGGCTTATTCCACATAATCCGGCGTACTCTCCTATTGACGGATCACACGCAACTATTATGGGAAAAGTTGTTACAGTATTGCGAAAAATCTAACAAATATAACTGCTGAACAAACAATAGAATTTAACACAATAAGTTGTAAGTTGTCATTAGCTCATAGAGCTAAAGCAGCAGAGAACATAAATTGCAAACCATAAAAAACAAGTTATAAAATGCAAAACGCAAAACTTGAAACTTAAAACCCTAAAACTTAAAACCCAAACCCTAAAAAAATCTCCCCACCTATTCACAAACGAACTAGGTGGGGAGATTAATACTTACTTACGCAAGTGGATGTGAATCCTTAATTGTCACTGAAATTTCACGTCCATTTGGAGCCGCATAGCTAACAGTATCACCAGTATGAGCACCCATAATAGCCGCTCCAATTGGAGATTCCGGGCTAATAACGTCATAATCTGTAGCTACAGCAATATCGCGAGAACCAAGAACATAAGTCATTTCTCGACCTGCTAGCTCAAGAGTAACCAAAGAACCATTGCCAACAGTGCCATCCTTCGGAGCTTCAAGAATCTTCGCATTACGAAGCTTCACAATAAGCTCATTAATGCGACCTTCATTCTTTCCTTGCTCCTCGCGAGCAGCCTGATAACCACCATTTTCAGACAAATCACCTTCAGCACGAGCTGCAGCAATACGCTCAGTGATTTCTTCTCGATACTCACCTTCACGATGCGCTAACTCTTCTTTTAGTTTGTCATACGCTTCCTGCGTAAGTAAAATAGTTTTTTCTTCAGCCATTGCTACCTCCTTATCCAACAATCTCTAAAAATAAAAACTATTCGCGCGCAAATAAAATTCACGCTCTTATATCAACGAGTTGAAATAATATCAACAACAAATACCAAAGTGTCTCCGCCACCAATACCGGCTTGCGGTATGCCACGAGAGCCATAACCATACTCTGGAGGGATAGAAATCAACAAACGAGATCCAACATTATGACCTGGAACAGTGCGATCCCAGCCCTGAATCACTTGACCGACACCAATACCAAAACTAGCTGGAGTATGACGAGCAAAGCTTGAATCAAATGGCTTGTCGCTGCCCCAAACCACACCATGATAATTCACAGTTACAGTGTCACCGGCACGAACTACAGGACCATTACCTTCAACTAATTCAACAACTTTAAGACCTGCTGGCGGTTCAGATTCAGGGAACGTCACCGTTGGCGTAGTGCCAAATTCTGCAATCACTTCTGGCATATCTTGTGCCATATTTCCTCCTTTACAAACTCCAAACAGTATAATCTGAACAGTATAACATCTATACAGACAGCTTTTAACCATCCTGCATTACTAAAGCAGTGCATTTTAAATAGTACATTTAAGTAAATGCACATTCGAATAAATGCAGTTTAGACTAACACTTCCTAGATTAACCTGTCCTAGATTAGCACTGAAACGTTACGTATGTACATGAAATATACGCATTGTGTATAACTTAGCAAAAATTAATCTCACATCATCAGCGAATTAATGCAAAAATATTAGCAAATTAGCACTCAACAACGTTTACAGCTAGCCCACCTTTTGAGGTTTCGCGATATTTAGACATCATGTCATGACCAGTTTCTTTCATAGTCTTAATCGCTTTGTCAAGGCTTACCATGTGCGAGCCATCTCCAAGCATTGCCATTCGAACGGCATTAATTGCAGTATTTGCAGCCATAGCATTGCGCTCAATACAAGGAATTTGTACCAAACCGCCTACAGGATCGCAAGTTAATCCCAAATGGTGTTCTATACCGATTTCTGCAGCATTTTCAACCTGTTCCGGGGTTCCTCCCAACACTTCGCACAATCCTGCAGCAGCCATCGAGCAAGCAGAACCAACCTCTCCTTGACAACCAACTTCAGCTCCAGAAATTGAAGCATTTCGCTTAAATAAGTAACCAACAGCACCTGCAGCAAGCAAGAATCGCACAACCCCCTCTTCATCAGCAGAATCAACAAATCGCCAATAATACTGCAATACTGCAGGAATAATTCCTGCAGAACCATTCGTTGGAGCAGTAACAATACGCCCACCACCAGCATTCTCTTCACTAACAGCGAGCGCAAAAAGATTAACCCACGCAGAGTCTGAACTTTCTAAAGCAGCATCCGAACGACGACGATTGTTGCGAAGCATGTCTGAATTTGCAGCTAAGCGCTCATACATGTGAGGAGCTCTACGAGGCACATCAAGACCCCCTGGCAAAATCGGTTGCTTTGAGTTGCATCCGTTTTCTACACATTTACTCATAACTTTCCAAACATGCAGCAAATAGTTGCGCACGTAGTCGGCATCACCTTCATGCAATGCAAGCTCGTTTTGCCACACAACATCGCTTATTGACATATGCTTTTCTCGGCAAATATTTATAAGCTCGTCGCATGAAGTAAAAGGATAAGGTACAGTGGAATCTTTTGTTTGATTTGAGGAGTTTGCAGCATTATCGCTACTATTTCCGTTATTACTTTCGCTATTATTCTCGTTATTACTTTCGCTATTACTTTCGCTTACACCATTCTTATTGGCATTATTTTCATCCTGCTCAGTAACACGCTCATGCAAGCCAACCATTGCATCATCTGCACACCCTTGACGAATAAATCCGCCGCCAATTGAATACCAAACTTGCTCATCGATTTTATTTCCGTCAGAATCAGTTGCAACAAAACGCATTCCATTAGGATGAACAACCATTCGCATCCATTTTTCAAAAATTACGTCCTTATCGTAATCAAAAGCAATAGTATGTTCACCTGCGAGCATTAAAGTGCCAGTTTTTTTGCATTCCTGACGAATAGTAAGCATATGATCAGTGTCTACATTATCTGGAAGATTTCCTTCAAGACCTGCAACGCAAGCACGATCAGTACCATGACCAAGACCCGTTAAAGACAACGATCCGTAAAGAGTCACACTTACATGCGCAACGTTTGCAAGACTACCACTTTTTTTAAGCGATGAAACAAACGAGCATGCAGCTCGCATAGGACCTACTGTATGTGAAGAACTAGGACCAACTCCAACTGAAAACATCTCTAAAATACTAAACACGTATCTATTGTAAGCATTATTAAGCTCACGTCGACACACTAATTACATGAGAAATATGTTAGATTGTTCACTTCTTACTTTGTTTAGATAACAAGTTTGCTAAACTCACACACGCAAACCATAAGATTACAGCTAACACAACAGCTATAAGCATTACCGTAAACGCACTTCCTGCAGTCGGCACGTGAATTTCGAAGAATTTCGCAGTAAACGGTATAAAAGCTCCAGCAACTCCAGCTGCAGCAAATAGCGCAACCATAATTCCTCTCCACGAGCACAAAGGCTTGGCGACGCTTGCAAGCACGAGTATGCCAAGAACAAATACGATTACGGAACAAATACTGCGAGTGGTTGCCAAAGCTTGCACGTTCGAAACAATAAAACGAGATGCTATCAAATTATTTGCAACAACATCGTCAAGATTTAATCCCAAAACTCGTGGAGCTATAACAGCAGTAGCGAGCACAGAAGCAGCTATAGCAAATCCGCTAGGAACAGCAAAACGAACAACTCGCTTCAAGAATCCTGGAATATATCGACGAGTATTAGGCGCCAGAGCGAGCAAAAATGCTGGAATACCAATAGTTAAAGAACCAATATAAGTAATGTGACGAGGCAAATACGGGAAGTGTAACGCTAGAAGCACAACTCCTGCAGAAATAAGCGCAGAATAAACAGTTTTTACAAGGAACAAGCCAGCCACACGTTCCATATTTGCCATCACTTGCCTACCGCGAGCAACAACATCAGGCAAATGCGAGAATCGTGAATCGACAAGAACCACTTGGGCTACAGCTTTTGCAGCAGGAGCAGCATTGCCCATAGCAACGCCCAAATCAGCTTCTTTAAGAGCCAAAGTATCGTTCACGCCGTCACCAGTCATAGCGACCACATGACCTTGAGTGTGAAGCGCCTGAACAATCGCTTTCTTTTGATGAGGAAGCACACGTCCAAGCACATCCACATTTTCAAGCACTTTAGCCAATTCGTTAATATCTTCTGGCAGTTTTCTAGCGTCCATTGCAACAGGCTTGCGATCTCCTGTTAAGCCAACTTTTGCAGCAACAGCCGCAACAGTTCTAGGATTATCTCCTGAAATTACTCGGCAGCGCACACCCTGCTCACGGAACCACGAAAGAGTTTTACGAGCGTCTTCACGAATACGCTCAGAGCAGCGAACTAAAGCAACAGGCTGAGCATTTGCGCAAATAGTGGGAGAATCGCCAAAAGTTTTATCTGTTTCTGTTACGCTACTTAAGCTGCTACTATCGACGCTACTTACAGTACTACTTTCCCTACTTACAGTACTACTTTCGCTACTTACTTTTGCAAGAAGCAGCACGCGCTCGCCTTGCTCAGCATAAGAATTAACTTTCTCTAAAAGTTCATTAGTATTTGCATAATTAATCGCGCTTAGCAATACTTCCGGAGCACCCATATACCAAGTTGCACGCTCTCCACTACTTTGTACATATTGCACAGCGCTCCATTTTCTAGCAGAAGAGAATGGAAGACGGTTAGATACATGCACGCTAGCTGCGACTCCTTGAGCGCCAAGCCCTTGCATAATTGCAACGCCTGTTGCGTTAGGATTTTCTTCGTTTGATAAGTCAAATAAAGCTTGATTAGTTTGCAAGCTGGTCTGTAAAGATATTTCTACACTACTATTATCTAGATTTTCTACACCAACGAATGCAATACCACCATCGGTTATAGTGCCAGTTTTGTCTAGGTTCAAGCAGTCTACGCGCGCTAAAGTTTCTACAGATTCCAACTCCTGAACTAACGTTTGCTTACGCGCAAGTCGCATAGCAGCCACCGCAAAATTAAGCGAAGTAAGAAGAACCAATCCTTCTGGAATCATGCCAACAACGCCTGCAACAGCAGAGACAACAGCTCCCCTCCAAGCACCAGTCTGCCAAGCTTCAACAAATCCGCCAACCTTGTGCATTTGCGACCACACAAGCAGCACACACAAAGGCACCACAACCATCGTCATATACTTCAAAATCGTATTAATTCCACGACTTAAGTCGGAAATTGTTTTGGTATAAACCTTCGCTTGCGCAGCCAATTTTGCAGCATAACTGTGCTCACCTACGGCAGTAACACGCGTTAAAGCCATTCCAGAAACTGCAGTAGATCCGGAATAAACGTCGTCACCTTGGGCTTTTCGAACTGTAGCAGATTCGCCTGTGAGCATGGACTCGTCCATTTCCAATCCCCACGATTCCAGCACTTCTACGTCTGCTGGAACCTGCTCGCCGGCTCTGAGCCACAAAACGTCCCCAAGCACAATATCTTTGTGCGCAATCTCAATATTTTCTCCACCTCTACGCACCATTGCGCGAGCGGCAATCAATATAGAAAGCCTATCCAAAGTGCGCTTTGCTTTTAATTCAGTCACAATGCCAATTCCAGTGTTTACCAGAATTACTACACCAAAAACAGCATCCTTCCACGAACCAGTTGCAAGCACGACAACCATTGCTGTGAAAATAATCGCGTTAAACAATGTAAACACGTTCGCGCGCACAATATCCATTAAAGAACGAGAAGTCTGCTTAGAAGTAATATTCACGTCTCCGCGAGAAACAGCCTCTGCAACCTCTTCGTCACTCAATCCATCAACTTCTACTTTAGGAAGCGCCGCAATAGCTTTATTATTAGCGTTTTCTGTAGACGCTATTGCATTTTGTTTATTACTTGTCATTTATAATCACTTCCCTGCTGTGTGGCGTATTGTCAATTATTGCTCGAACAATGCTTAGCAAAGACGAACGCTCAAATTTTGATTTCTTGCTTTTATTGTTTAAAGATTCGCTATTTTTTGATAAATAAGATTCATGAATATTTTTTCCAATTCCACTTCCATCGCTATCAAAATACAAAGTAGCTGCGTATAAAGTTGCGTCTTTTGGTGCTTTTACAGGATTTATTAACGCAACTGGCACTCCAGCGTAACGCGCGTATTGCAGCGCAGAAATCCATGCTTTGCTTTCGTTTTGTTTATTGCGAGTGCTGTTATTAAGCTTGTTATTCTCTTTTATATTAGGTTGATTATTAGCATTATGCAGGTCGTCAACGCCTGTTACGTCGAGCGCGTCTATAAGTATTAATGAAACAGGTTGCTCGCTTGCAGCGCGAATAGCTTGCTGAGCAGCTTCGTTAGGATTAACAACATTTGATAGCGGCACATAAGAAGCACTCAATTTTGACGTTTTACAATGCTTCATAACTTCGTCATCAAGCGCAGCTAATTTTGAACCAATTACAAGTAGATGAATATCGTCAATATCCACACCGTCGTGAATTATGTCTCCAACTCGACCAGTATTCCCCACAGCTTTACCCTGCGGCTCGCAAGCACTCAACGCACCCAGCGCTAAAGCAGTTACGACAGTAGTCGCAAAAATGGTAATAGCGCGTTTAGAAAACATAAGACTTTTATACCACACCTTCAACATAAGTGGTGGTTTTGAATAAACACTCTCCCACAACACGCACAAAATCAAAATTGGTAAGACTCGCATTCGTGTAATAGTATTATGCATTGGATGTGCATTCGCGCCGCAGCGTGAATTAAACAAAGCAGTTGAAGCACATACAATAATTTCAACAGAATTTAGCGGAATTAAATTAACTGAATTAAATTAATTTCAGCAGAATTCAACAGAAATAAACAAAATTAAAACTAGATTCAACGACGAAAAGAGATTACCGATGACGAAGATCATTCAGATTGGCGCAAATCACGCCGGCACTGCCTGCGCTAACACCATTTTGAGCTACCCAGGAAACGATCTTACCATTTACGATCAGAATAGTAATATTTCCTTCCTTGGTTGCGGCATGGCTTTGTGGATTGGCAAGCAAATTCAAAGCAGCGACGGACTGTTCTATCAGAAGCCAGAAGATTTCGTTAAAAAAGGCGCTAAGGTAAATCTTGAAAGTAAAGTTCTCGACATTGATTACGCAAAGAAAGAAGTAACAGTCGAACTTAAAGACGGCACTGTTATTCACGATTCTTACGACAAGCTGGTTCTTGCTACCGGCAGCCTTCCAAACAGGCCTCGCATTAAGGGCATTGACTTGGAAAACGTGCAAATGGTAAAGCTTTTCCAGAACGCTCAAACTGTTATCGCTAAGCTTCAAGAGCGCGATTTTAATAACGTCGTGGTTCTTGGCGGAGGCTACATTGGCGTGGAACTCGCAGAAGCTTTTAAGCGCCTTGGTAAGAACGTAACTCTTATTGACATGGAAGACCATATTCTTAACGGCTACTTTGACCCAGAGTTTTCCGATAATTTGAAGCAAATTATGGAAGATAAAGGCATTAAGTTTGAACTTGGTCAAACTGTTGAAGAAATTGTTGGAGACACTGAAGTCAAGGCTGTTAAAACAAGCAAAGGCACTTACGATGCAGACATGGTGATTTGCGCTATTGGCTTCCACCCAAACGTTGCGCTCGGAAAAGATCACTTAAAGCAGTATGTTAACGGCGCTTTCCTCGTTGACAAGAAGCAGCAAACTTCCGATCCAGACGTGTACGCAATTGGCGACTGCGCTACAATCTACGACAACGCTCGAGACCGCGTAAACTACATTGCGCTCGCTACTAACGCAGTTCGAAGCGGCTTGATTGCAGGTCACAACGTTTGCGGAACTCCTGTAGAAACCGAGGGCGTGCAAGGTTCTAGCGCAATGATGATCTACGACTACAAGCTTGTTTGCACCGGCTTGAGCTTAACTGCCGCTCAAAAAGAGGGCATGGATGTTGATTACGTTGATTTCGAAGATACTCAAAAGCCTGCGTTTATGGAAGTTGAGAATCCAGAGGTGAAGATTCGCATCGTTTACAAGAAGGATACGAAGGTTATTGTTGGTTGCCAATTGGCTTCTAACTACGATATGTCTGCCGCAATTCACCTGTTCTCGCTGGCTATTCAGAAGAAAGTCACGATTAAGGAACTTGCTTTGTGCGACATCTTCTTCATGCCTCACTTCAACCAGCCATACAACTACATTACGATGGCTGCTTACACTGCTTTGTTGAAGGGATGATTAATATCTGTAATCTTTGATGATTAATCTCTGCGATTAGCTTCTGCTATTAGCTTAAATCGCATTTATTAAACCAAGCAATCTGTTCTATAATGGAGCAGTTGCTTGGTTTTTTAATCATCCGCGCACAAAAGCGCGCACACGACGCGCATATTAGCGTAAGACATGCAGATTAAAACAAAGGAGTCTAGGATGAAGCAGCTTTCTATTAAACCAACTATTCATAAGTTCGAGCAGGCACGCGACTTTGCGCAAGAATTCAAGCTCGGCAAGGGTGATTTGGTTATTACAAACCAATACATTTGGGAGCCTTATTTTGGTGATTTGAATCTTGATTGCGACGTTATTTTCCAAGAGAAATACGGCAAGGGTGAGCCGAGCGATGCAATGGTTGATGCAATCGTTAGCGACATTCACACAACTCCAAAGCGCGTGATTGGCATTGGTGGCGGCACTGTTTTGGATATTTCGAAGGTTTGTGCGTTGAAACAAACTAGCCCGCTTGAAGACTTGGTCGACGGCAAGATTCCTGCACAAAAAGGCGCTGATCTTATTCTTGTGCCAACTACTTGCGGAACCGGTTCTGAAGTTACGAACGTTGCCGTGTTCTCGCTTACTAAGCGCAATACCAAGAAAGGTTTGGCAAACGATGCTTGCTACGCTACGGACGCGGTTCTTATTCCGGAATTGTTAAAGAGCCTACCGGATTACGTTTTTGCAACCAGCTCTATTGACGCTCTTACACATTCGATTGAGTCCGCACTTTCTCCTATTGCAACAGAGCTTACAAAAATGTTTAGTTACAAGGCTTGCGGACTTATTTTGCAAAGTTATATGCGAGTTGTAAAGGAAGGCAGCAGCGCAAAAAGCCAAGTTGTAAGCGATTTGGTTTCAGCAAGTCTTTACGCTGGCATTGCGTTTGGTAACGCTGGCTGCGGTTGCGTGCACGCTATGGCTTATCCGCTTGGCGGCACTTTCCACGTGGCTCACGGCGAGACGAATGCTGCGCTTCTTACAAGCGTTTTGCGATACTATGCTAAGCACGACGCTAACGAGAATAACGCAGAAAACACTGAGCTTTCTAAGCTTTTCGACTTCATGGCAAATATTCTAGAATGCAAGAAGGCAGACGTACTAGACAAGCTTGACGAAGTGCTTAACACGATTCTTCCTAAGCATAGGCTTCACGAGTATGGCATGAGCGAGGATATGATTCAAAGCTGGGCTTCAAGCGTTGTTAAAGAACAGCAGCGACTTTTGAAGAACTCCTATATGCATATGGACGAAGCTGCAATTGCCGAAGTCTACGCGTCTACTTTCTAAAATCAGATTTTTAGCAAACTTATTTTCTAGAATTTGTTGATTTTAATTACGTTCTAATAGTTTTTCACAAAATAACAAAAGCAAAATAACAAAAGACCCCACAAATAAATGTGGGGTCTTTATTTTATTTGTAGCAACTATTGCAACCAGTGCAACTACCACAGCTACTTCAACTATTTCTAATTGAACAATAGCTATTCAATAACTTTTAGATTGCACAAATGAGGCTCACCTAAAGGCAATCCAGTGTCCGAAGGGAAGAATCCATCATTTACAATAAAACTTACATAAACTTTCTTATTCACATACTTTTCCATGATTTGTTTAGCTTGACTACCATCATCAAACGCCATCATGGTCGCATCGCTAGGATGAGGTGGATTGCCCATATCGCCGCTGTGAGGCAAAGTAACGCTGGTTTTATTATCCAGAATAAGAATCATGAAAGTTTGATTAGGATCTTGAATATTTTGCGCTTCAAGAACCTGGTTGTACGACAAAACCTTCACAGTTCCGGAAACTACTTGCCTTCCGCTTGCTTTTTCAGCTTTAATCTTGCTGTCTAAAGATTCGCCACTAGCGGATTTCTTAGAATCAGCTTTCTTACTTGCATTCTCGCCAGACTTCTTAGAATCCTTATCTTCTGAATTAGAGTCGCCGCCTTTATTGCTTACGGTTTTCTTATAAGTATTATCTTCAGTTTTTGCCAAATTATCGAGAAGCGTAGTGTCATCTGTACTGACAAAATTAATATTTTTTGTATTCTGTTTAGGAAGATCAGTGATTATTCCAGACCAGTATTTTTCTTTTTTAAGAGGATTACTATCAGCAATATTCATAGTAACCTTGTAAGCCTCAGTATCCCCTGTTCCAGAAGACCACTCAACATAGCTTAATGAATTGCTGTCTGCGTATTGCGATAACGAAGCCCTAAAACCGCCAATGTCTCCAACGCCATCGCAAATTAAATCATTTGAAGAAACAACGTCACTGTAATCTTTATTTGCAGCAAAAACCTTCGAACATGACACATATTTATAATTTTTCCGAAGAATAAGCTCCGGAATATCCCTATCGCTCATATTGACTAACGCGTAAGAATACTTACTTTTGCTAGTATCAATTTCTGAATCAGCTTCATTAAGGTTATATTTATCAGCGTTTGCTAAAACTTTTTTATATAAAGCTGCTACTTTTGCATTAATAACATTAACTTTTTTTGCACTATTAACAGCTTCTGTATTTGCGCCATTTTGATTTGAGCATCCTGAACATAATGGCATAAAAAGAAACAGCGAAAGTGCTAATGCAATAAATTTTTTTAGCTTCACCGCAATTCCATTAGGCATAACTACCCCTTCTCAAACTTTAACTAATTGTAAGCAAGCAAGTTAAATATTCTAATACTACGTTGTAATGTTTGGAAACTGCATAAATTTAGGTTACTTAAATATAAAAAGCCTGCGCAAAAGCTATTCACTCTTACGCAGGTTAGTATTAGATAAGCGACGCTTACGCCTCAAGCGTTATCACAGGATGCAAATCAAACATCGTTACAGTACGCTTCATGCGCGCAACGATGCTTGTTATAGCAATCGCAATCACGCCGAAAAGCACAAGCATTTCAATGCCGAAAACTATTTCGCCACTGTTCTTTCCAGCCATTGCTTGACGCAACCCCATAATCGAGTACGTCATTGGCAAGTATGGGTGAACAGCTCTAAAGAATGCCGGCGTCATTTGAACTGGGAATGTTCCTGCAGAGCTTGTGATTTGCAACATAAGCAGCACAATTGCAACTATTCGCCCTGGTATGTGGAAAATCACCATAATCATTTGCATTATTGCCATAAACATTATGGATGCAATAATTCCAAGACCATAGAACGCAAGAACGTTGTCAATTTGCAACTTTAACACAACGTGCACTACGCCCATAAGAATTACAGCTTGTACAACGCCCATAATCACAAACGGCGTTAAGCTAATAAGCGCACTCTTAAGCGGATTCATGCCATTTAGTATCGCTCGCCTATCCATAACTCTCAAAACAAAGGTTGCCATAAGAGCACCGACCCAAAGTCCGATGGAAATAAAGTAAGGAGCGAAACCTGTTCCGTAATTTTCAACGTGAGAATACTCGTGTTCTTCCAAGGAAACCGGCGCGCTCATCATCTTACTTTTTTGCACGATATTGTTGATTTTTCCAGACTTTTGAGAATTCTTAAGCCCGTCATGCAACTTTTTTGCGCCTTCAACCAGCTTTGGAGTATTATCCGATAGCTTCTTAGCTCCGGAATTAAGCTGATCAGAACCGTTCACTATTTTCGCTGAACCTTGTGCAGCTGCATTCACACCATTATTTAGTTTCTCGCTACCGTTACTTACTTGAGCCAAACCTTCAGCAAGACTATTCGCTCCAGCAGCAAGCTTATTTGAGCCAGTATTAACAGCTTCAACACCTTGAGATATTGCGTCAGCTCCGCCCTTTATTTGCAAACTTCCAGCAGAAAGCTTGTCTGCTCCAGCGCTTAAAGCAGAAAGATTTGTTTCTAGAAGATCAGAATTCTCACTTAATCCTCCAGCTAAACCTTGCAAACTAGCGAGCACGTCTTCCTTAGTAACTCTAGGATCTTGCGCTTTCATAAGAAGACCCATAATTTGTGCTTTTGTTTCAGCATTTCCAGCCTTAACGCGTTCCTCTAATTCACTACTAGAAGCAGAAAGCTTTTGCGCACCATCGTAAAATTCGCTTGTTGCTGCCGATAGTTTTTGAGTTCCTTTGCTTAATTGTTGAGCTCCGTTTGCTAAATCTTGCGTTTTTTGAGCAAGATATTGCGCCCCTGCTTTACTTCGAGTATTTGCTTTAGAAAGAGTATTCGCTCCTTTTTGAAGCTCACTTAATCCGCCTTGAAGTTTTCGCAAAGATTGTGAAAGTTGACTAGATCCATCTGCAAGCTTATTTACTCCATTTTGCAAAGATTTTGAGCCTTCATGCAAAGCACCAGCACCATTTACTGCGTCACCAAGAGAATCAGAAGCAGAATTAACTTTCGCAAACATGTTCTCCCAATACTCTTGAGCAATCGCCTCGCTGATTTCGCTACGCATAGTATGGAAAGCAGTTTTACCAATTTGCGAAGCCAGCATATTACTTGCCTGATCGTACTTTACGTGAAGTTTTGCTTTAGTAGGAGTTTCATATTGCGCAGAAGCAATGCACTTACTGAAGGAAGCTGGAATGGTTGCTACCATAAAATAGTTGCCATTTTTAAGCCCCTTATTCGCTTCAGCACTATTTACAAAATTCCATTGGAATCCCTCACTACCATCTTTTTGATTCTTTAAGCGAGTTTTGATTTCGTTTCCAATGTTACGCATTTTGCCGTTAATCACAGCACCATTGTCTTCAACAACAACAGCTACAGGAACAGTATTCAAAGTCTTATAAGGATTAGTAAATGCCCACAAATAAAGCGATCCGTATAAAAGTGGAATCAAAGCTACGGTTCCAATAACAAGCTTTCGAGCTTTTCCTTTCAACGTATTGTTAAGCTCTCGAAATGCAAGAGCAAGAGTATTAACGCGCATTGTTTTCACCACCATTTGCTTCACTTATACCAAGCTGTGAATCAATATGAGAATTTTCTGATTCCCCATGATTTGGGCTTAGTCTTAAGACTTGATCAGCTTGCTTTTCTAACTCACTTTGCAAAACTCCAACAAGGCAAGAGCAGTAATTTTTACTAACATACGCGCGAATATCGGAAAATAGGCATTCGCTTTGCTCGCTAGTAAGCTCCGTTTCAATTCCATCAACAAATAGCAGCCACGGCTTTTTTAACAAAGCAAGCGCAATTGCCAAACGCATGCGCTCGCACGGAGTCAACTCTCCTATTGCTGTTTCGTGAGGAGAAAATACTTTCCATTGAGCTAACACGTTGTAAGCGTACTGCTGTAAAGCTTCACGGTTTTTAACATCATTTTTGTATTGCTTCAAAAATAGAGGCGAGCGCGCTGCTAGTTTCAACTCGCTCATAAGAACTTCTTCTATTGTTTGCGTTTTATAAAATTCGTTAATTCCGCTAAATAATCCCAAACCAACGTATTGTCGAGATTCTTGGAAATCATTAGGAAGAGTTACGTCCGCAATAGTAAGAATTCCATTAGTGAATTTCATATAACCAGATAATGCAAGCAGCAAAGCTGATTTTCCAGAACCATGTTCGCCTGAAATTGCAACGATTTGATGAGGTGCAACTTTTAGCGACACATCCCAAAATGGCGATCTTCTAAATCTTTTTAACCCTAATTCTTTAGCTTCTAAAAACGTTTGTTCCTCTTGCATAATTTGTATGTTTGACGCTTATTGCTTAGACACAACGCAGTATCTAAATTTCGCTTAGAGCGCCAGGCATTCCTCCTTACTCTAAATAACCAATTTTCAATTTTCAATTTTTAATTTTGTTGTTTGTGTTTGTTGTTTATTTTTAGATTTTCGCAATTAGCAAAACAATTTTTACTTTTCACATTGCTTTATCGCTATTTTTAGCGATAAACTCACGTTGCAATGCTGCATAAAACGGTGCAAAACCGGACATTTGGTGATTATTCTTAATTCTTCACCACTGATACCTTAGGGTACTCTTTTGGGTAAACAATTGTTAAGCTACTTCAATCTTTCTGTTGAATTGTTTATATTTCATCTTTAATTAAGAAACATGTTGTAAACACTTCCATGCTATATTGTCCTTAATTACTAAATGTAAGAAATACATATGTGAGAATACATATGCAAAAATACAAGCGTAAGCAATACGAAATAAAACGTATTGCTTCAAACAATATATTAAAATTCAAGCATTTAAAGGGGTGAACGGCATGCTAGGTTTGCAAATTTTAAATATTATATTTAATCCGGTTATTGTGTCGGTTGTAGTGCTATGCGCGCTTAGTCTTGCAAAACTTAATGTTTTACTATCAATGATAGTAGCTTGCATTGCAGGTGGCATTGCCGGTCATCTTCCTCTTTTCGGTGACGGAAATCACACAATTATGGCTTTGCTTTGCGACGGTTTCTCCACCAACGCACAAACTGCACTCGCCTACATTTTGCTTGGTACTTTTGCGGAAGCAATTACTGCAACAGGCTTAGCTCAAATTATTTCTAAAAAAATTAGCTCAATTATTGGCATGAAAAAGTACGCTCTACTTGCGGTACTAACTATTATTGCATGCATGTCTCAAAATATTGTGCCGGTTCATATTGCTTATATTCCTATTCTTATTCCGCCTATTTTGAGAGTTATGAATAAGATGAAGCTTGACCGCCGAGCTGCAGCATGCTGCACTGCTTTTGGTCTTGAAGTTCCGTATATTGCCATTCCATTTGGCTTTGGTCTTATTTTTCAAACTGTTATTGCTACGAATCTTTCTAAAAATGGCATGAAGGTTAGTGTTGCAGACGTTAGTGCTGTGAACTGGTATTTAGGTCTTGCGATGTTTGCATCACTACTTTTTGCAGTGTTTGTGCTCTACAGAAAACCTCGCGAATACAAAACTACAGAAACTGACACTCGTGCCGCCGACGCCGTTGTCGGACCTCTTAATTTACGCCATTATGTGACTATTCTCGCAATTATTGTTGTTGTAGTAGTGCAAGTTATTAGTAAGGATCTTTCGCTTTCGTCTATTGCAGGTCTTGCAACTATGATTATTTTTGGAGCAATAAAGTGGAATGACATTGACAATCAGCTTACTGGCGGCGTAAAACTCATGGGTCTTATTGCGTTTGTGATGCTCATTGCGGGCGGATATGCTAACGTGATCCAAGCGACAGGCGGAGTTGAGGAGCTTGTAAACTTTGGTGTAGCTTCTATGGGACAAAACAAACTTGTTGCTGCATTTGTTATTACGCTTATTGGTTTGCTTGTGACTATGGGCATTGGTACTTCGTTTGGCACGGTTCCTATTCTTGCGGTTTTGTTCGTGCCACTGTGCCAGAGCATTGGTTTCAGCACTCCTGCAACGATTCTTCTTATGTCTTCTGCTGCAGCTCTTGGAGACGCAGGCTCCCCTGCTTCCGATACCACACTTGGACCTACTTCCGGCTTAAACGCAGACGGTCAGCACAGTCATATTTGGGATACTTGCGTTCCAACATTCCTTATTTTCAATATTCCGCTTATGGCTGCCGGCATTGTAATATCACAGTTTATTTAGCAGATTATTTTGGCAAACACAGCAAGTAAAAACGCAACTAGCGAATAACACAAATGACTAATAAACGCCAGTCGAGTTGAATAAACTCCCTGGCGTTTATTTTTAAATACCAATCAACCAATCGCAAAGTAGCCAATCGCTGCAAATTCGCAACGATTGGCCACTATCGCACGTCTCCCGATGATTTAATAAAAGCCATTCAGATAATAAAATAACTTAAGCTACAACCTCATTATGAAAGAACATCAAAAAGAAATTCATATCTTGCATTATTTCTTCCCAAGAAAGACTTTTAGCCCAAGGTGCTTTCCTTTGGTAATCCTTCCACTTTATTCTCATCACTTCACTATCTTTAATCCTATCGAAAATTTCATTCACGTTACTCAGTAAATAAAGGGTGTTTCTCGTTTGAGAAGTAGCGTAAAAAGCTTTAGCAATCTCTTCTTTCTTAAAGACATTATCTCCTTGAGACACTCTAAGAGCATGCAAATCATAAAAATCTCGCATTCTCGTGTTAAATTCTTCCCTCACAAGAATTGTTTGCAACTTTTCTGCTAAAATCGTTGCAATTGGATAAGTCAATAAAGAGATAGATTATGAGAACATTAAAGGCAATTCTGCTTCCATAGCAGATGGAGTAATAGCATGTCCAGTTGAAATATCGATTTTAACAGGAGTTTTTGTACCATCAAAATCTGCAATTAGGCTAGCTCGAACCCCTGGATAGTCAGATTCTTGCATAATAGAATCAAGCGTTTGTAGCGTAAATTTAACACCAACATCGATATTGATAGATATTACATCTGATATAAAAATACGCACATCATCTTCACTAAGAGAAATATTTTGCATAGTTGTATCAATATCCATTGTTGTACGAAGATTTACGCCAACAAGATAAGAAATCAGCATTCCACCTTTTAGAACAAAATTGTCTTTATACCGCGAGCGAGAAACACGATCTAAAAAACGCTCCATCATATATACGCGCATTAGCACGCGAGGATCTACACCCTTTTGGAGTGCAACATTCTTTATTTTTGCTTTAAGCTGATTAGCATCCTTCATTCTCATAACAACACCCCCAAATATTGTGAAATCAACTTTGAAATCCTAAATTTTTTAGCGTAATCGCTTAGTATATCAAGTCGCTTATCCTTTCTTTTAACATAAGCTTTTAACGCACCAAATACCACCTGTGCATCTATTTGAGAACGAGAACGCAAAATATCGCAAATTGTGCGCTCTAAATCATAAGAAGGCACAAGATTACCTTCAAGCGACATAAGATTCGTCTTACCAATTCCTAAAAAATCTGGTTTTATATAAAACACCCTAACACCAGTCTTAATTAGACTACTTGCATTATAAGTTGACGGAACAGTCACTGTTAAAGAAGAAGGTTCTCTATCAGTCAAATTATGTAGAAGAAGGGCAGATTCATGTGAAAAAACAGCAACAGATGTGCGCTTTGACAATAAATTCATTTCATCATTCCACAAATTGCTCTTAACGTAAACACCTTTTGATACGCGTTCTAAGCTCTCATCTTTAATAAATCGATAAACACTAGACGGGCTAATTCCAAGTTCTTTGATGACACTATCAATGCTTAAAACTTGCTTTTTCTCTATGTAATTGCACAATTGATCCTTTAACATTTGCCCACCTACTTAATGATACGTTTACACTGATTTCATATATTATATCAGCATAAACGTATCAAATGCGCAAGCAAATCGTAAAGTGTAAATAGTCAAACCACATTTAACCAATCACAAAGTAGCCAAACAACGCAATTTTGCACCTAATGGCCACTAGTGCCAAACAGAGACATCGCGCAGTACGCAATCTGCACCAGTGTCTCTACTGAGCTTAAAATTGCTCAGCGCAAGCCAAACGAAAGCCAAGCCCAAGCCAGATCAACATCCTCACATAGACACAGTGTAAAGCGAGTAGAAGTAAGCCTTTTGATTCATAAGCTCCTCAAAGCTTCCGCGCTCAATAAGCTCGCCGCTTTTCATCACAAGAATCTCATCATATTGCTTAAGCGAATTGGCATCCAAGCGGTGAGTTACCACGAGTCGAAGAATTCCTTGCAAATTCAAAATAGACTGCGTTACGTTCGCACTTGTCTCGTTATCTAACGCGCTCGTAGCCTCATCAACCAGCAGAATCTCGGACCTTTTAAGCAGGCTTCGCGCAATAGCAATACGCTGCTTTTCGCCGCCAGAAAGATGACTACCATTCTCGCCGCACTGATAATCCTTGCCTTTAGCAGCAATCAAATCATCCAAACCAGCCAAGTGAATCACACGATCCACTTCCACATCAGGGAATGGCTTAAAAAGCGTAATATTATCTAAAATCGAAGCATCAAACATAAACACAGACTGCTGCATAAGAGTCGTCTTATCGTAAAGCGAACTCTTGCTCACATCACTAAGCTCGTGATTATCCAGCTTCACACTACCTTCATAATCCTTGTAGTAGCCCATAAGCAGATTAATCAAACTACTCTTACCAGCACCAGAAGGTCCTACTATCGCGTAAGATTTTCCAGTTTGCAAAGTTAGATTTACATTTTTCAAGACTTTATGATCCGCATCATAAGCGTACGAAACATTGCGCAAAACAACGTTTTTAACAGAATCGTCAATGATCTCGCCAGAATCTTCCTTAACGTTACTCATATAATCAGCCATCTTGCTAATCAGCTTCTTAGCGCCCTTCATCTCGCCGAGCATTTGCGGAAGACTTGCAATAGGCTGAAGTACACCATTCATCAAATTGGTGAAAGCTAACACCATTCCAGCAGTAATAACACCAACATGAGCATTAACCATCCAAGCGCCAACAAGCATCACGCCAAGCTGAGTTGCAAGGCTCGAAATCGTTCCAAGAGCAGAAACAGTAGTCATCGTTTTTTCGCGAAGATTCTTCGTATGCTCAAGCTCCATCGACTGATTCTGATAACGGTTAATCACCTCCTGCTCCGCCTTAAAACTCTTAATAACCGAAACTCCATTCAAAACATCCTTCGTCAAAGCTGTGTAAGACTCATTCGACTTAGAAACCTGCTCCTCTCGAGTGGCAATTCCGCTAGCTGTAAGGATCGAGCACGCCATAGGAAGCACGGAAATAATAAGAGCAATAACAGTGAGCAGTGGACTATAGTAAATCATAAGAGCTAGCGAACTTACCAGCATAAGAACGTCTTGAACAAAGTCAAAAATCTTCTTCAAATACTTTTCTTGAATACGCTCGCAATCATTAGTAAGTACAGAAAGATACGTGCCGGAATTCGCGAGCGAAAAATCACTATAACTCTTCTGTAAAAGCTTCTTGATAACAGACTCTTTATACTGATTCATTGCTTTTTCAAGAAAGCGAGGGTACGAACTGCGCTTCAACGCGAAAATCAGGGAGATTGCCAGCATAAAGGAAACGACAAGCAGCAAAATAGTAGTTAAAGAGTAGGATCCTTTACCTGCCATATAGTCGAAAATAATTTGCAAAATCCAAGAAATAGCAGTGTAAATCATAGACAAGGAAATAAAAACTATCATCGAAAGAAAAGCTACAAGCTTGTTTTCTTTGAAAAATAGTTTTACGTAATTTTTTACGTCGGGATGCAGTTTGGATGATTGCTGATTCGCGGACGATTGCTGATTTGCTGTATTGTCAGTTTTGTTCATTCTCGCTACCTCTCACTTCCTTTATAGCTATTTTCGATATTTCTACTATTTCCTATCTAATAGCATTTTCGTAGCTAGCATTTTCGCTTCTGTTTTGCCGATTCGCCCGCTACAAAACGTTGAAAGCTACACTATCATACTTATCCTGATTGTTCATGCTTATCTACTTGACAACACCTATAAATGGTTAAACACACTTACATGTAATGCTTGTTAGAAATAATAAGCATAGAGTTAAAAAAAAAAATCAAATTAGAACGATGGTTTTATACGTGATATCAGCGTAAACGTGTCAAATGCGCAACACTGCTTCAATACAAAGCTCAAGAGCATACGCTTTAGAATCCCCACCCCAATTGCGCTCATCATAATTTTCAACATCATGCAAAGTATCTGCAGTATAAAGAATCTCACCCCAAACAATCTCGCGCATTTGCGCACAAGCTGCTAAAGCAGAACACTCCATTTCAACAACCGCGCATCCCTCCTGCTTACGGTTAGCAACTTTCGTCTTAGTTTCACGGAAAAATCCATCCGTAGTCCACGTCTTAACTTCATGATAAGGCAAATTATGCGCCTGCAAAGTTTGCAAAATAGCATGCCTCGAACGCTCTGAAACATCAACATAACGACTTGGAGGCAAATAATGATAAGAAGTCCCCTCATCCCTTAAAGCTTTATACGGAACCAGAAAAACGTTTTCCGCATAATCAACTAGCGATCCGCAAGAACCAGCACTAACAACTTCACTAACACCGTAAGAAATCAACCAATCTAAGATCTGAACAGCGGCCGGAGCGCCAACCGGGGCCTGTACTAAGCAGATTTTTTGCGTTTCTTCTTCTACTGCGCTGTTTGTATTTTCTCTTACTGTATCTCCTACTTTTTCTTCCAAAACATATATCGGATATTTTTTAGTTGCAGATTCAAAATTTGCTACAATTGTAGCTTTCCTACTTAAAGCATACTGATCAATTTCATCGCCTAAGAAAGCAAAAACCGCTTTAGATGGAAGCTGAACAGAAATATTATCGTGTTTTGGCATTAAAACTGCACTTTTATCGGAATCATACTCTAAAATTGGTAAATTATATTCTGTCATATAATCAACTCCATCCTACAAACCATTCAATCCTATATACAAATACACACATTAATACGCAAAGATCACAAAATGGTCAATTGCTGCAAATTCGCACTTAATGGCCACTAGAGAATCATATTTTCTGCATCATGTCCTGTCTTTTATAAAACCGCAGCAATCGATTTCTGCTAACTCAATAAAGCCAGCTGACTTATAAAAAGCAATAGTTTTTTCAGTACAATCCGTAGTCAATTGAATTTGACGAACATTAGGATAACAATCCACAATCGCCTTTAACAAAGCAGACCCTATCCCCTGCCTTTGATGCTTAGGCAAAACAAGGATATCCTGGATAAGAACAACCGTATATCCGTCGCCAACAGCTCTAACAATGCCAACTAGCTCATCACTTTTATATGCAGCTAAAACCTTGAGCGAATTGTTAAAACCATTTTCCAAAGCAACTAAATCATCTGTGTACGCAGACCAACCAACGGAATCATACAACCTTAAAATATCTTTGCTATTATACTTTTCATACTCTTTTATTTGAACATCTGCTAAATTCATTGACAATAACACCCCCGAATACTGTGCAATCAACGTTGAAACCCTAAATTTTCTAGCGTAATCGCTCAGTATATCAAGTCACCTATCTCTTCTTTTAACATAGGACTTTAATGCACCAAAGACAACCCGTGCATTCGTGTACTACTATAGCGCTTTGACCGAGATTGAAATCATTGGGATTTCAATTCCCTTCAATACAAAAACTCACTTGGATTGGAAGTACTGTGAACCTCCAACGTGAGTTTCGTAAGAGATCTAACTAGCGAGCTTCTCACCGAATTTGTTTATTTAGAGGGTACACAAGTAAATAAAAACAAGAGCACTTCCCCGAATTTGTTTACTTATCAGCTATATAAGTAAACAAAAACAAGCGTCAGTAAACAAAACGGCCTTAACTATCAACTAGTCAAGGCCGCCTCATTTACTTTATAAGACTTTACGAAGCCTTATAAAAGCGCGTAAAACTTCAACTTACGCAAGTAAACACTAGTTATCTTACGGATTTTGCTTCAAACACTCTCCTCAATCGCACAACAGCGAAACCAGCAATAGCAAAACCTAAAGCAGAAATCAACGCAACAACTGAAGCTGACTCACCAGTCTTAGGCATATCTGGAACATGCTTTTCAGTCTTATGCTCAACAACAGGAGATTTCACATATTCATGCGCTGTATTATGTTCATGCTCCGACTTAGGCGCATGAGATAGCTCTTGTTTAGTCTCCGGAGTTTGAGATTCAGGAACTGACAATGGATTCTCCATCCCTGATTCAGGCTCAAAAGGTGCAGGCAAAATTGGATCTGGAGTAGGTGCTGGTTTCAGATTCTTCGTAAAGATGGCATATACAGTCGTATCACTATTTACTATGGTTTTACCAGTAAACGCAGTACCTTTACCATCCGCCTTAGTATTCCACTCTTTAAACGTGTAGCCATCTTTAGTTGGATTCTTAGGCATTGACTGATCTTTTAACACATCCATATCAATAGCCTTACCAGTTTCCACCTTTACCGTTTGAGTCTTATCGCCATCCTTAAATGTAACCGTGCTTCGAATCTGCTTCCACTGAGCAGTAAACGCAGTATTAGCATTCAACGTATACATATCACCAGGCTTGTAGGCTTTACCAGCAGCATCCACCCAGTTTAAGAACTGATAATCTTCGCGCGTAGGAGCTTGGGCAATTGTAATTTTTTTACCAACTATAGTTGTTACTTCGTCCTTCGTGTTCTCATTTTTATCATTGAACACTCCTCCATTTGCGTTAAAAGTCGCACGAGCATTCCACTGTGCGCGAAGTAAAAATACGCCGTCATACAATGGGTCTAATTTCTCATCATTCCACGACATCCAATCGCGACTATAATCAGAAAATGGCGATTTGCTATTCCAGTAGTAGCGTTTGCCTACAACATTTTTTTGTCTATACGACTCAGTATCAGGTAGCTCGGTGTACCATCCGCCAAACACTAAATTATCTTTTGTTGGATCAGCTGGAAAATCAACCGTATTATCTTTTTTTACTATATTTGTTATTGAGTCCGACTTACCGTCAACTTTTCCTCCCTGCAAGTCGAATTTAACCTTCATTTGAGCTAGCGAAATACGCACAGGCATACTACTATCAACAACTACTTGGAACTGAGAATAATTTTTAATTGGTTTAGAATACGTGTAATCAGACTCCCAGGAAAGATGATAGTTATCAGGAAGCTTTGAAGTATCAACTTTGATAGTTACTTTTTCACCATTTGCAAAACTTCCAACAGTACGTTCACAGTGACCATTTAATTCTTTCTTAACTTCAAATTCATGCCCTTGTCCATCAATAACCGTTATGGGAAGATTTTTCCACATTTCTTCCATGCCAGTACTAAGCTGTCCAAGCGCCCCAGGCGTTGTATGACCTTTTCCTAATTTTTCTGCATAATTCATAGATATGTGAAGCGGCTGCTTATTCGCATTATTCACTCCAGCAGCCTGAGCTGTCACTGTTCCAGCAAAAAGTCCAATCGTAGCTACAAAAGCAACTGCTAGACTAATAACTTTTTTTATTATTTTATTATTCATTTTTTATTTCCAGCCAAACTAACTATTATCGTAACAATAATTTTTATTAAATTTCGAAAATTTATATAGTGCAAACGCAAAACCAAAAATGCGTGTAAATATGCAGAACCACTAACCTATTTCAATACAAAATAAACAATGTATAGAGTGGTGAGACGATAAAAATTATGTTACGAAAAAGACAGCATCACGCTGTCTGTCTGTCTGTCTGTCTGTCTGTCTGTCTGTCTGTCTGTCTGTCTGTCTGTCTGTCTGTCTGTCTGTCTGTCTGTCTGTCTGTCTGTCTGTCTGTCTGTCTGTCTGTCTGTCTGTCTGTCGAGGATTATATTTTTCATGATCTCAGTTTGTCAACTTCCGTACCGAATTAACATGCCAATTATAACAAACAAACTTAGCAAATTCCAGTATGAGATAACTCGCAAATAAACTATCAAATCTGCTAAACAACCAACTCTCAAAAGCAGCAATACCGAAGATACATGAAAGTAACATATAATTTCTTAAAATTAAGTTTGGCAAACATAAAATAGGATCATAAAGCACAAATTAAGATTAGCGAACTTAAATTAAGTTTGACAAACGCAAATCCATTCGCTATAGTTTCCACTTATCACCATTTCGACGAGTAAAGGAGTGCACATGTATCATACAAATATGATGACAAATTGTTGTTGTAACGTATGCTGTTGCGCATTTCTTAATCGAAATGATGTTTTCAAGCACTAACTGTGCATAACATCTAGCCTGTGTTAAAAGCATTTACGTTAAAACACAGCAAATTACGATTTAAGAAACAGCGCGCTGTTTCTTTTTTTATGCCAAAATTCGAATATAGAACGTTGAAAAGATAACAATTTAATACGGATTAGATATTAAACAGATAAATGGCATTTTTTAGAAACAACTAATAAACAACAATCTCTTTATTAATAAAAAATTATTTTTTAAAAATTAAAAATAAACAAAATTAAACAAATTAAATTAAACAAAACAAACAAGTAAGGGGAAATATTATGTCTAACATCTACAAGTCCGTGCAAGAACTCGTAGGTCACACTCCGCTTCTGGAGCTTGCTCACATTGAAAAAGAGTACAATCTAGCAGCAAAAATCCTCGTAAAACTCGAATACTTCAACCCAGCAGGTTCCGTAAAAGACCGCATCGCAAAGCAGATGATTGAAGAAGCAGAAACCACAGGCACAATTAAGCCAGGCTCAGTAATTGTTGAGCCAACTTCTGGAAACACTGGCATTGGTCTTGCAATGATTGCACAAACAAAAGGATACAAAAGCATTATTGTGATGCCAGAAAGCATGTCTATTGAACGCCGAAAACTTATGAAAGCATACGGGGCAGAACTCGTGCTCACACCTGCTGCAGAAGGAATGAAAGGCGCTATTGCAAAAGCGAAAGAAATCGTTGAAAACACGCCAAACGCGTGGACTCCAGGACAGTTTACCAATCAAGCAAATGTGCACGCGCACTACAACACAACCGGCCCAGAAATTTGGCAAGACACTGACGAAAACGTGGATATGCTTATCGCTGGCGTTGGAACAGGCGGCACAATTACTGGTACAGGAACATATTTAAAAGAGCAAAATCCGCAGCTTGAAGTAATTGCAGTAGAACCAGCCGACTCCCCTGTGCTCGCAGGCGGCAAGCCAGGAGCGCACAAGATTCAAGGAATCGGTGCAGGATTCGTGCCAGATGTGCTCAACCAAAACATTTACGATCGTATTGTTCATGTAACAAATGAAAACGCAATTGAAAGCAGCAAGCTTATAAGCAAAAAAGAAGGCGTTCTCGTAGGCATTTCTTCCGGAGCTGCGGTTTGGACAGCAATCCAAGAAGCAAAAAGAGAAGAAAATGCGGGAAAAACCATAGTTGCAATACTTCCAGATTCAGGAGATAGATACTTGTCTACTGCATTATTTGAAAACTAACTGTATTTAGTAGCACTACTATAAACACGCAAGTTTTGATTAAATAATATGTGCAAATATTAATTAGTAATTAAAACGAGAAAATAAAGAAAACAAAAAATACTGGAGATTAATGTATGAATGAGCATCTTGACCTTATAAACAAACTCAATTCAATTCATGATTCTGACATAAGGCAAGCTACATTCATACCTAACTATCACAATATTATTGCGCTCATACATGCAACTCAGGTGTTACTTTTGCCTGAGTTGCATGCACGCAATGTAAGTAACGATACTGCGCAACTCAATGCTACTTTGAATACCGTTACTTCAAACGCGTTAGACACTATAGAACGCATTATATTCCACGAACTTCAATCCTATACAAGCAACTCAATTAAAATTCAAGAAACTTGCAATCAATTTATACATAAACTTCCTGCAATTAAAAAGTTACTTTTAACAGATATTCAAGCAATATACGAAGGCGATCCTGCTTGCACAAGCAAAGTAGAAGTCACGCTCGCATACCCTGGTTTTTACGCAATGCTTATTCACCGCACAGCTCACGCACTCTATGAGCTTAACGTGCCACTAATTCCTAGACTTATGAGCGAATATGCTCACAGAAAAACCGGAATTGACATTCATCCAGGAGCAAAAATTGGTGCATATTTTTGCATTGATCACGGAACTGGCATTGTAATCGGCGAAACAACTGTAATCGGCGAACATGTTAAGCTTTATCAAGGAGTAACGCTGGGTGCAAAAAGTTTTGCGCTAGACGAGAACGGAAATCCTATAAAAGGTGGAAAGCGACATCCAAATATTGGGAATAATGTTGTAATTTACGCAAACGCAACAATCTTAGGCGGAGAAACCACAATAGGAAGCGGAAGTATAATCGCAGCAAACGCGTGGATCAACCGCAGCATTCCTGCAAACACAACCTACCACTTCCCTAAAGTCTAATGCGCGCTAAAAATACTGATTCCACTTCTACTATTTTATTTGAACATCCGTTAGATTCATTTACAGTAAACATCCAAATATAATAAATGTGCGCGCTCATAAAACGTAAAAACGTAAGAACGCGCACTAGCAAGAATACTTAGCAAAAACTAGCAACAGCTAGAACAGCTACTTTTTAAGTTGCACAGTCTCGTGATCCCTGCCCATCTTAAACTTAAGACCTGCACGCTGCCACATGCGATATTCGCCAACCGCAGTAAAGAGAACATCCGTGGAAGAGTTAAGTGCAGTTTCGCAAGAATCCTGAATAACGCCAATAATAAGACCAATAGCAACTACTTGCATAGCGATATCGTTTGAAATGCCAAATGACGAGCATGCGAGAGGTATAAGCAAAAGCGAACCACCAGCTACACCAGATGCGCCTGCAGCAGAAACTGCAGAAAGCACAGAAAGAATCACAGCCGTTGGAATATCAACGCGAATACCAAGCGTGTGAGCAGCGCACAAAGACATGATAGAAATAGTTATAGCAGCTCCGCTCATATTAATAGTTGAACCAAGCGGTATTGAAACAGAATAATTGTCTTTGTTAAATCCAAGCTTTTCGCACAAATTCATATTTACAGGAATGTTCGCAGCAGAAGAACGCATGAAGAACGCTGTAACACCAGAATCACGCAAAGTCCTAAAAACAAGAGGATACGGATTCTTACGCGTAAGTACGAAAACCAAAATAGGATTAATAATCAAAGCAGTAACAGCCATAGTGCCTACTAACAAAGCAATAACGAAACCATACTCGCTAAAAATACGAAGACCGTTACTTGCAACTGTTGTATAAACAAGACCCATAATGCCAAAAGGTGCTGCGTTAATAATCCAGTGAACAATTTTTCCAATAGCAGATGAAACGTTATCGAAAAATGCTTTTGTAGAAGGCTCGGCTAATCGCAGAGCAACGCCGAAAGCAATCGCCCAGAAGAGGATACCAATAAAGTTACCTTTAACGAGAGCGTCTACAGGATTAACAACAATATTTAGCACAAGTGAATTAAGCACCTCACCAATTCCTTGAGGAGACGGCGAAGAGGCTGCTGCAACATGAGCAAAAGTAAAATCAACAGGGAAAATCATAGCAGCACATACGGCTACAAGGCTTGCAGTAAACGTAGATAGCGCGTACAGCCCTATTACCAATTTCATATTGCCAACACTTTTTGCTTGCGCAAGCGCACCAATAACTAGGCAAAATACTAAAATTGGCGCAACAGATTTAAGCGCACCGACGAAAAGTTTTCCCATAAGATCTAGCACATAGACGTGAGCTGGCACAAAAATACCAAGCGCAGCACCGAGAAAAAGACCAATTACAATGCGTAAAATAAGGTCAATGTTATTCCATTTTTGAACAATCTTGTGCATGAGAGTCTCCTGTATAGTAATTTGTGCAGAATGTTTTATACTCTTTTACGTGTATTAGCACTTGCAAGATTTTATTTTTTAAAGATTATACATAAGGATGCATATATATGCAAATCGTTAAGGTTTAATGTTTCAATGTTTCAATAACTTAGCAACTCAGTGACTAAACACTTCAATAAGTGCTTTGTAAGCAAGATAACTCTTAAAATATAGTAAGCAACAATAACTTCCCGTGTAATCGCAAACTAAAATAGCAAAATGCCTCACTTTGCGGAGTAAAGAAAGACGCAAAGCGAGGCACATTTTACATTAACTTCATTATGCTAATTAACCCAATACTCAGCAAACTTACTGAATACAATTAAGCAAGCATTAAGCAGCTCTAAAACTAGCTGATCTGCAATAACCAGACCAGCTAGCAAATATCCTACTTATTACTATGACGAGAAGTACCACGACGCTTAGCCGAGAAAAGCGCAGCACCAGCAGCACTAAGAGTTGCAGCAAACAAGCCAAACACAGACACGTCACTACCAGTCTTACTAAGCTGAGCAACACTACCACTCTTCAACACCTGAGCACGCACAGAAGCACGAACATCAGCCGCATGAGCCTTAGCAGCAGCCAAAGCCTTACGAGCAGCAGAAAGATTCTTAACCGCAGCATCAACCTGAGCCTGAGTAGCGTTAGGATCAGCAGCAACCTTCTTAGCCTCAGCCAAAGCAGCATCCACAACAGCCTGAGCCTTAACAACTTGAGCATCCGCCTGCTTCACAGCCGGATTATTCTCAACAGCAGCATTCACAGCAGCAGAATTTACGCCATTAGCATTATTAGCGTTAGCGTTGGCAGCATTGGTGTTAGCAGCGTTACCTGCATTACCAGAGTTTGCGCCAGCACCAGCTTTACCAGCTACGTTGGCAGAATTACCAGTATTAGCACCAGCACCAGCACCAGCACCAGCGTTACCGTTACCAGCATTTCCAGGCTGCGAATCAGACTCAGCACCCTGAATCTGAACATTCAACTCACCCTTATCCACAGTAATAGGCGCATTATCATTCACACCATAACCAGCTTCAGAACCAGAACCAGCATTACCAGCACCAGCACCAGTTCCAGTTCCAGTTCCAGCATTACCTGTTCCGGCATTGCCTGTTCCAGAACCAGAACCAATATTGCCGGTTCCAGCACCGTTATACTTATTCGCAATACTGTTCTTTGCAGCCTGAAGATCCTTCAACGCAGCATCAACTTGAGCCTGGGTAGCATTAGGATCAGCAAGCACACGTTTAGCTTCAGCCAACGCCTTCTTATACACATCCAAATCAGGAGCTTCACCAAGCAAGTAGGCAAACGACTTGCTAAAGTGAGAATCATCATCAACTTCAGCTTGCAATACCGTCTTATTAACACCATTCAAAGCATCTTTAGCATTCTTAAGATTCTTTAATGCAGTATTAACAAGAGCTTGACGATCTGCTTGAGACTTAGCAGCAACTTCCACACCCTTACCAGCAGGATCAGCTAGCTTAGATATAAGCTCCTTCGCATCTTGCAAAGCCTTATTATATGTTTGCTGCTTTTCAGCAGTATCATACGCGTATTTTACAGATTCTTTCACACTATTCTCAAGAGCAATCTCAGCTTGCAAATCAGCAATATCAACACCATTTAGTGCAGCAGCTGCGGTTTGAAGTCGAAGCAGCGCAACATTAACAGCAGTCTGCTTCTGATCAGGAGTATTCGCTGATTGAGCATTCTCCGCATCAGCAAGAGCAGACTCAGCATTCGTAAGAGCAGTATCATACTCAGATTTCTTATCCTGAACAGCATTCGTATACTGTACGGACTTCTTCAAAGAATCAGCTTTGTTAATTTCAGCCTGCAACTTAGACGTATCTACAGTTCCATTAAGAGCATTAGAAGCATTCTTAAGAGCAGTAGTAGCATCAGAAATTTCTTTCTCTGTTGCACCCTTCTTAGCAAGAATAGTCTGAGCAGTTTGCAAAGCCTGATCAAACGCAGTCTTCTTAGTATCAGAAGCATTCGTGTAAGCAACAGTCTTCTTCTTCGACTCAGCAGCAGTCACAGCCGCCTGCAAACCAGAAGCATCATGACCATCTAAACCAGTAACAGCATTCTTAAGAGCAGTAGTAGCATCAGAAATTTCTTTCTCTGTTGCACCCTTCTTAGCAAGAATAGTCTGAGCAGTTTGCAAAGCCTGATCAAACGCAGTCTTCTTAGTATCAGAAGCATTCGTGTAAGCAACAGTCTTCTTCTTCAACTCAGCAGCAGTCACAGCCGCCTGCAAACCAGAAGCATCATGACCATCTAAACCAGTAACAGCATTCTTAAGAGCAGTAGTAGCATCAGAAATTTCTTTCTCTGTTGCACCCTTCTTAGCAAGAATAGTCTGAGCAGTTTGCAAAGCCTGATCAAACGCAGTCTTCTTAGTATCAGAAGCATTCGTGTAAGCAACAGTCTTCTTCTTCAACTCAGCAGCAGTCACAGCCGCCTGCAAACCAGAAGCATCATGACCATCTAAACCAGTAACAGCATTCTTAAGAGCAGTAGTAGCATCAGAAATTTCTTTCTCTGTTGCACCCTTCTTAGCAAGAATAGTCTGAGCAGTTTGCAAAGCCTGATCAAACGCAGTCTTCTTAGTATCAGAAGCATTCGTGTAAGCAACAGTCTTCTTCTTCGACTCAGCAGCAGTCACAGCCGCCTGCAAACCAGAAGCATCATGACCATCTAAACCAGTAACAGCATTCTTAAGAGCAGTAGTAGCGCGAGTAATCTCATCTGCTGTTGCACCAGCTTTCTTTACAATGCCTTCTGCAGAAGCTATAGCATTGTCAAGAGCAGATTGCTTCTCAGTAGAAGCATTCTTATAAGAAACATCATTCCTCTTATCTTTTGCTTCTGTGAGCTTTGTTACCAATTGAGTCTTGTCGTTACCGTCAAGTTCATTAACAGCCTTAGTAAGCGCAGTCAACGCATCATTAACAGCTTGCTGCTTCTGCTCAGGAGTCTTAGCAGCCTCACCAGGTTTTTGAGTTGCTGTAGATTTAGCATCAGCAAGAGCAGACTCAGCCTGTTGCAAAGCCGAATCAACAGCTTGCTTCTTTGCTTCAGAAGCATTCTCATACTTAGCATCGCCAGCAGATTGAGGGTTAGTCGACTTCTTCAGCTTCTTAGCCTCAGCAACTTTCTGCTCAAGTCCAGTTATATTGACTTTGCCATCAAGAGCAGCTTTAGCAGAATTGATAGCATCAACAGCTTGAGCTACTTTCTCAGCAGTTGCATTAGCATCAGTAAGCACTGCATTACCATCAGCAATAGCTTCATTGTAAGTAATTTTCTTAGTCTGATCTGCATTAATATAAGCAATCGTCTTCTTGAAATCAGCATCATTGTTAATAAGTGTTTGCAGCGCAGACTTATCAACAGTTTTGCCACCGAGATCCTGAACAGCCTTTTCTAATGCCTTCTTAATCTCATCAACCTTGGCACCATCAGCATTCATACCCTTAGTTGCATCAACAAGAGTAGATGCATTCGTGAACGCACTATCAAAAGCAGTCTTCTTATTATCTTTATAATCAGGCTTTGCTGTAAGAGTAGACTTCTGGCCATTAACAAGAGTCACAAGATCCTTGAGCGACTTCATCTTGCCGTCAAGCTCTTTAGCCTTAGTAACAACAGCAGTGATAGCGGTCTTGACCTTCTCAATAGTCTTCATATTCTCATTGGTCGGGTCAGTTTCAATATCATCAATCTCTGCTTTAAGCGCATCCTTCTGAGCTTTGTTAAGATTGGTGAGCTTATCTACTTCAGATTTAGCATCCTTTTTAGCTTTCTTTAGCTCAGCTTCCTCAAGAATACCCTCAACTTCTCGCAAATCCTTAGCACTGTCAATGCGACCGGTTAAATCATTGGCTTCTTGTTCAGTAAGACTACCATTCTGCTTTAGCTCAGCAATCTTCTTCTTAGCTGCAGCTTTAGCATCAGCGGTATTGGCATTATCTAATATGGTTTCAACACCATCAAGATCTTTAGCTCTATCAATTTCACCCTGATACTTCTGCTTTTCAGTATCATTAAGATTAGTGAGCTTACCGATAGTATTCTTAGCAGTTTGCTTAGCAGCATCAAGACCATCGTTATTACTGCTATCAGCAGCAGTCTGATTCTGAGTAGCCTTTTCTTTAGCCTGTTGCTTTATAGTATTTATAGCATTCTCATCAGTTGCATTCTGAATGCTATTAATAAACTGCTCTTTGTCCCCAGGCTTGAGTTTATCATTCCCGTTAATTTCATCAATAGCAGCCTGCTTTTGCTTCTCAAGCTCAGCTTTCTTCTTAGCTTCTTCAGCCTTGCTTGTGTCTTGCTGTTCTTGCTGATTCTGAGTTTGTATATCAGTATCAACCTTCGTATCATCTTTCTGCTGCTGCTGTTTCTGTTGTTGCTCAGCCTGCTGATCAGCTTGTTGCTGCTTTTTATCAGCTTCCTTTTGCTTCTTTTGATCCTGTTCCTTTTGGAACTCGTTTATCTTCTCACGAATCTTCTCAGGATCAGTCTCATTACCAATCTTCTTATCAAGTTCAGTCTTTTGCTCAGGAGTCAAACCAAGATTATTCTTAGCATCATTAATCTGCTGTTGAGCATCTTTCTTTTTCTTCTCATCTTTACCATGCTCATCAGCAGACTTAATAATCTTGTCTACATCTTCTGGCTTAGTGATCTTATCAATATCACTCTGATGATCTTTCTTGAACTTATCAATCTCATCCTTACTCAAGCCATGCTTCTGAAGAATCTTGTCAATAAGATCATTAGCTTCATTCTTAAGTTCTTCAGGCTTAGGAGCAGCAGCATTAGATACAAAGCAGTCGTTCTTGGTAAGAGTAATAACCGTATTCGGATTCCAACCCTGTAATGCTTTTATCTCAACCTCATCATCATGTTGATATAAAGAAACAATACCTTTATTACTTCTATTATCACCGAGTTTTAGTGTAGATCCAGACGTTACATCCCAATCGCTAAAGAATTTATACAACGTCATACCACCACCCGTATTAGAGTCAGGCGCATGAAGTTGATTGAGAAGACCATTCGTACTATTTATATATTGATCGTTTATCTCAGATTTTCCAGCTTTTGCTTTCCAGTTATCTTGAATAAACTTCCTAACAAACTTATGCCAATCATCTTGAGTTAATTTGTTTTTATCAGCAACAGCAATCTTAGTAATGTTGTACTTGTACCCATTATTATTTTTTGTTTCAGTTGTTGGCTTTTCTGGATTACCCTTGGTATACACCAACTCAGAATAGTCGAAGGTAGAAGTTGAATCATCATTAAACTTAACAGTCATAGTATGCGTATTATCATCAAATGTGATAGCACTATTTTCATTACTGCCTTTTAGCTTGCTTTGAAGCTCATTATTGGCTGTTAAGATAGCTTGCCTAATAGTTGACCGTTCTTTTTCTTGAATCTTCTTAGCATCTTGTACAGCTATACGAGCTGGAAGTGTAATGTAAGTGGTCTCATTAAGCTTCTTCGCTTGATACACCAGCTTGCTACCATCGAGCTTATCAGTAGACTTATCAGTATAAGTGATAGTCACGTTGCCTTTATTATCTACTGTAATAGATTTCTTGGCTTCTTCTAGATCTTTAGGCTTACCAATTGCATCTATGAAGTCAGATTTATTTTTATTTGCCTCATAAACTTTCTTCACAAGTTCTGTTTGCTCACCTTGAGTCAACCCTTGTGGTTTTCCAACAGCCATTGGAACTGGATAGTACGGTGTAAACTTATCCGCAAGTGAACGCTGCTTCTTTACAAGATACTTGCCTTCAATTGTCTTAGTGGAAGGAGTGCCAATTTTATCATCAAACGTGATAGTCGCTTTGCCGTTAGCATCAACAGTTACACTCTTGATATTCTTATCTTTATTAGCATTCTTAATAGCATTTTCAACTTGCTTCTTCTCTGTTGAATCAAGAGAAGACGGATTCTTCACAGGAGTCAAATCTGGATACGTAATTTTTGTGCGCTCTGACAATGGCACGTAGCGCTTAGTTAGATTCTCCTTAGAAATAGGATCCGTAGAGTTATCTTTATACGTTACCGTTGCGCTACCATCGTTATTGACTTTTACAGCCTTCTTGAAAGCCTCTTCAGTAGGAACTTCCGGCATATCTTTAAGCTTTTTCAGTACATCAGCATTATTCTTATTAGCTTCCCACAACTTTGTAAGAACATTATTCTTTTCGTCTTGTGCAAGGTTCTTGCCATATTTCGAAGAATCAACCTCTACTTTATCTTTAGGATAAGCAAGTTCTAATTCCTTGGAATACTCTGGCAACGTCGGCGCAAGCGCAACCTTACCAACAGTGTAATGCCAGTTACCCAGTACCTGATACACACCTGCAGCAAACTTCAAAGGCTCCGTTTTATTATTCAGTTTAATAACGAAGCTAATCTTAGATCTTCTATTGCCTCTACTCTCCCAGTTAATAATCAAAGCGCTAGTAGCATTCTTATACTCCCTAGAAGTATCGAGAGTATCACCAGATTTATCATAACCGCCGGCTTCACCGGTCATTCTTTCCCAGTTACTCTTAAATTCAGCACCTTGCGCTTTATTATTATCAAACCAGAAACGGCTTACAGACTGATCCCAAGCAGCCTTTGTATATTGTGTACCTGTTTTTTGAGAAGCCGAACCACCAGTCAACTCTTCGTCCTTATACAAAGTAATGCTATCGTCTACAATCGTGACGTCCTTAGGCACGCTCGCCCACCAGAATGGTCGACCGCCCCACCATTCACCATGAGAATTAAACTGGTACTCAACCTTATAGTACTGACCGAATGTTGCCCTATCAGCCTTGTCTTTATCAGTTTCCTTATTCTTATCACAAGGAACTGCGTTAATATCTACGTATTTCTGCACCTTCGCAGAAGAATCACGATTCGCATACCTATAGCTACCATCAGGAAGATTAAAACCATTAGCCCAAGCTTGATGAGTTGGCAAACCAGCACCACAAGCAAGCAAGCTTGCCAATGTTGCAGTCACAGCAATTTTCGGTAAACGTGAAACCGCATACGACTTACATGCTTCTAAACGAGTTCCACTTATCTCTTTCGCCATTGAACGAAGTGTACTCGGCTTCAAATACGCGTAATTCTTAGACACATGTAAAGCGTTTTTAGCAGCTTGTGTTTTCTTAACCATTAGCAGTCCTCACTTGTATATTTTCTCTTCAACTCGCTCTGCAGACATAAACTCACATCTTGTAAAAGAGCTTGTTAACAGAGCAAAGGATACCCCCCCCCGCGTAATAATTCAAGTAATATAGGCAAAAACTACCATGTGATTAAGGTCATAACTATATTCAATATTAAATATTACAAATAATCATGCGAGCGCCGCATAGCTGGTATTCGGCAACTGTGGTAAAACAGCCAGCAAACCGGCAGTAAAAATCAGCGCAAGTATAGGCAACAGATGCCATTGGAACGTAGACGAGAATGCAAATCCAATCCAAGATCCAGTAGTAGCACCAATCGCAAACGCAAGGCGCGCCCAACCAGAAAACTTAGCGAGCGCACTTCCTTTGAACAGAATCTGACGCGCAACAATAATCGGCTCCACCAACAACATTCCACCAATCGATTCAAGGAAGAATGCAACCCACATTATTGGCAAAAGACTACTAAACATAAAGCAATAAGCAAGCAAGCTCACAGCAATACCTAAAACCGCCACTTTCCTTAAACCGAGTTTTTGAGACGAATGCGCATATAAAACGGACGCGAGCACACTTCCTACACCACTGAAAATATACAGTATTGTTAAGGATTTAGAGCCATATTGCTTACCAAGACCAAGAAGAATATAAGAAACAGAGCATGCAGGAATAAAAGCAACCAAAAGAGATCCGGCAAGAAGCATGATTTTACTCTTGAGCGATGGATTCGCAGATTTCTTAATAGTAGATTGATTATCTGCAGATTTGGAATCTGCTTTATTTTCCAGTTCCGTCTGCTTTTCTTGATTTTCTTGCGATTCTGACGATTCATTCTCTACATCTTGCAACGCTTCCTCTTCTGCACAAGACGCTTGCGAAATATCTTGTTTCATAATAAATCGCGTAGCACAAGCCGCAAAAGAAGTCACGGACGAGAAAATCAAAACCGCAGGAATCGACCAGCTTGCAATCCAAGATCCAAGCGGAGAGCCGAGCAAGGTTCCTGTAACACTCGCCAAAATACTCACAATGCCGCTGTAGTTGACAATCATGCTGTCATCGCCGCCGGCAGCATCAACCTCGAAAACTTCGCTAGCAATATCAATCACTTGCCCAGTAATCAACAATGCGCAAGAAAGAGCTACAAGCGACCACTTCCATGCTGGAGAAGAGCAAGGTATAAGAAGCGGCAGCAAACTGAGCACGCCTTCTACGCCTTCAGTCATAGCAAGAGCGCGAAAACCGCCAAGCTTATCAACTATCCAACCAGAGCATGGCGAAAGAAAATCGGCAACCGTCATAAAAGTCTTACGAAAGCCAATCACCCAAGCCGGCAAGCCCACAATAATAATAGAAGGCAAAACCGAGCCTTCATACGCCTGATTGCCGAGCATAGAAAAACAGAAGCCAACCAAAGCCCATCGCAATGCTGGACTAATAGATCTCATACGAATAAAAATATTATTCTTGCTAAAAATCGTCTTCACAGCAACCAACTCTCCCTTAAAACTCTTTCAAAATAATGCAAATTTACATAACTACTCGCATGATTACTTGCAAATTGCTATCCAACTTAAATAATTCACTACAAACTACACAAATCCAATAGCTTATTTGACAAATTTGATAACACTATACTCTCGTTTAAAAAAAAAGCAAAACTTGCATCTAAAGCCGTGAGAAACCATCCTAAAACTACTACAAGTTTCTCCACTAGCAATCACAAATAAGAGACTTGATAATACTCAGTCTCACCTTGTCTAGTAGGCGTCCAAGACAATTGTAAACAGAGAGTTGTTAATTTTTTTGTTTGCTAATTTTTTGTTCAATAATTTTATCGGTAAATGCCTTTAAAAATTCTTTAGAATTACTCCAGCCTACGCCATTGTTTAATCCCGAGAAATCAAAACCAGATATTTCATCTAACGCTTTACTACAAACCCATTCATACATTCCAGCCTCTTTGCTTTTATATATTATTAGGAACAATGGTTTCATTGCTTTTTTACCCAACGACACAACACTCTTGTATTGTTTAGAATATATTACATCGTTATACCAGTGTCCTGTCAGCCAATGGTATTTATCTTTGATCCCCTTTTCACCAATCTCATCGCATAGATTTTGTAATTGTTTAGCCACATATGTGAGAACCTTTTCATCTATGTTTTTTATGAGCAAAGTTTCATCAACACCATTTTTACTTACCTCTTTCCAGTCAACATCTTCATTATTTTCTGAATGTCTTTCATTCCTTGCAGACTTTTGATTTTCTGTTTTTACTTCTTTATTATTATCGCTAAAACTATTTTGATTCTTACAACCTGAAATAAGTGACATAATGCAAACTACCACAGTCAAAAAAGCATAATGCTTGATATGCTTCATTTATGCCTCCTCTACAACTTAATCTTTACCTAATTGCAGCTACGATTATCATGTTCAATTTTCACTCTGTTATTCACTATCATCTGCCCAATATTCATTCATCTCGTAGTACAAATCATCTTTGAGTCTAATAAAACTGACGGGATGTAAATTATGGACAAAGAATGCATATATGCAATCTACAAAATAATTGTAGCTAAAAATCATCCGATAATCCACAGGATCTTATTTCCATACATAAACAGATGTATAGGCAAAATAAGTGCACTTTTTAACGATAGGAAAGGCTATCGTTAAAAGGTTTAAGATTGGCTTGATAACTTGATTTTTGAGCATAAAAACATCCTAGAAGCACCCCTAGGCTGGATTTTCAACATTCCAAATGCTCACATTCTTTCGTCTTTTACGGAGCCGAAGCTTAAAGCAAAAGGACTTGAATACTATCTTATTAGGAATGAGAGAATCCCTGAGCTTGCCATTTATTCGTTTGATTCAGGCGAACGTTTTGAGCCTGATTTCTTGCTCTTTATTCGTGAGAAAGAGTATGAGGATGTTAAAACATATCAAGCATATGTTGAGCCTAAAGGTAGTCAACTTTTATTTGAAGATGAGTGGAAAGAAAAATTCTTAGGGCAGATTAAAAACAACTACAAGATTAACGATATTCTAGGAAGAGGATACAAGATTATAGGTCTTCCATTCTTTAATCAAGAAAACAGAATGTCTGAATTCGACAAAGTACTAAACAATTTAGTATCAAAATTATAGTGAGGTAATGAACTACAACATTTGTTCAGCGATTACCCAATCACAAATTTGCAACACACCATAAGACGTATTACAGATTACGAAAATAATAAGAAATTTTCGAAAAAATATATGTTGTTATAACATTTAGCAAAAAATTTTCTTTTAGAGCACCCCCCCCCCGTAGGAAATTTTACAGTCTAAACTAATTTAAAACTGAAAAATATCATGAAAAATAACAAAAAATGATAGAATTTTAAATAGACCCATTTAAATAGAGAGTTTTATTACTGGCATTGGAGAGATTTGTCATAGAATTCGTTCTATTTATTTAAAAATTCATTAAAGATTAGGGAAAATTAAGGAGATTGTTATGACTACCGCTAATCCTTCAAAACATACATCATCATCAAAATCTTCTAGAAAGCGTTCTGCACACAAAGTACACACACTTCCGTTAGCAACAATGGCTGCTTTGTTGACAGCAGCAACCTGCTTAGGCAGCCAGCCTGCAATGGCTGTTACGACGCGCACACCACTTCCTACACCAACACAGTCTAGAGTAGTTAGAAGTCTTACGAATAGCACGGTTGCTGAGTCTCAAAATCATGAATATGTTCCACTAGGCGAAAAGAAACCTTGGTTGCAGTATCCAAATATTCTTGAATTCAGAAGAGTACGCGGTAGAAACAGCAATGCAACAGAAATAAAATCAGACGAAGAAGGGTCTGATAATAATTGGAAATTCGTTAATGATAGAACAGCTATGTATGCACATGTGGAAACACGTGACAACTCTGATTATCTTATTTTCGATGTTTTCTTCAACAACAATGCTGAGTCAATGGTATCTAAATCTAACAAGCAATGGTACTTATGGCAGGTACCATATGCAATTGCAGACTTGGATTCAAATGGGTTATATAAATCTGATACGGTTACTAATCTTAGGTACGATGCGTACAGACCGAAAACCAAAGGTCACATTCTTTCGCAAGATCCAGAAGCTTTTGTGAAAGATGATTCCCTATCATTCTCTGTACCTGACATGAGAAAAACTGATCAGCATTTTGGCAAAGATGGTTATGCTCTTTATCAGGTAGGTATAGGACTTAATCCTGGTAATAAACTTTATGACGATTTAGATCAAATCTTCCATGGAAACGCAAATGAAGCACTCATTAGTCGAATGGCTGGAGATCAAACAACGTATGCTTTTTACAATCCGCAGTATAACAAAAATTACGGTTTAGGTATAACAGTTGCTAAACCGTATGACGATGTTGCGTATCATATGCATGCAGAATTAAAGCTTCGTCCAGGAGCTATTAATAAAAAAGCAGATAACTATAACGACAAGTATGCAAACATTCAAAACGCATGGACATGGGCAAATAGCGGTTCTTGGGGAGCAACTACAAGTTCTGCATACACGGTTATTTCTGGTAGAGATCCAAGCAATGATGAAGACAAAGATGATAAGTTAAAGCGCAATAAAGCCGACAACAAAGCGCCAAAAATTTATCATGGCAAAACTGAAATAACCGACGACAACCAGACCATTCAACTCAAGGAAGACGATAAACTAAGCTTCACTACCACCGATGACAAGGGTTATATTGAGAAGTTTAGCATTTCTGGTTTAACGGACACTCCTATAACCAAGCAAGGCGCTGGAAGCGAAAGTAATCCGCTTTCATCAGGCGACATCACTGTTACTAAAGACATGAACAACAAGACAGTAACTATTACTTCCGAGGATGGTTCTGGCAACGTTACCACACGCAAAGTTAAAGTCAAAGTTACTAAAAAGCCAAAACTTTCTAAAGAACATCCTCTTACCGGTAAAACCATTGATACTACCGTTGGTGGAAAATTACCGCAATTGACAGAAATTGACAATTTTGTAACTGTTAAAGATGGCAGCAAGCTTGACAAACAACCAACATTAAAGTGGAACGGCACTGCTCCAAACACTAAGACAGTCGGCGTATTTACCTCTAGTATTAAGGGAACATACTCCGATAATTCCACGAGTATAACAAAAGTAACCATCAATGTTAAACCACAGAAGCCAGTTATCGACACTGATCTGACTAATCTTGCTGGAAAGAAAGGGCAGAAAGTAACAGTATCTGTTGGAAGCGGCATTCCTGAGGGCACTACTACAACAGTTAAACTGTTTGATAAAGATAACAAGGAAATCGGCTCTACTACAACGATTAAGAATGGTAAAGCGGAGATTACTGTTAAGGATGGAATTCCTGAAGGCGCCGTGTATGCAACAACGACTGTAAAGAAGCCTGATGAAAAGACTCCTAAAGTAACAATTCAAGGATTTGAACTAACTTCAGAAAAAAGTGAGAAAAAACAAGCTACTGCGCCTAAGGATACTCAAAACCCAACAATTACTGCTACTGCCGATTCATTGTCTGTAGCAGTTGGGCAAGATCTGAAGATTCACATTGTTGCTAAAGATGATGTGAAGGTTGAAGAAGTACCTAATGCAAATGCTTTGATGCAAGGTTTAGGTCTTGAACTTAACGAACTCTCATCTCGAATAAAATCAAGTCAAACAACTAATACTGATAAAGAAAAGGATTTTGATCTTACAGTTAAGAATATGCAACCGAAGGAAGTTGGCACACATACTATAACCTTCACGGTAAAAGACTCGGCAGGAAAAACCGGCACCGCAAAGCTAACCATAACCGTGAAACCAACTGTCAGCAATCCGAAAGCTGAAAACAAGACTGGTAACAACAAGACAACCGTGAGTGGTAAAACCACTCCAGGCGCAACAGTCACTATCAGCAAGAACGGTAAAGAAGTTGGTAAGGTAACCGCTGGAAACGACGGAAACTTCACTGTCGATATTGATAAGCAAGACCCGAACACCACCCTCACACTCACTCCAAGCAAGGATGGCGTAACCGGAGACCCAGTCAACACGACCGTAACCGGTGAAACACCAGCAGCAAAACCAACTGTCAGCAATCCGAAAGCTGAAAACAAGACTGGTAACAACAAGACAACCGTGAGTGGTAAAACCACTCCAGGCGCAACAGTCACTATCAGCAAGAACGGTAAAGAAGTTGGTAAGGTAACCGCTGGAAACGACGGAAACTTCACTGTCGATATTGATAAGCAAGACCCGAACACCACCCTCACACTCACTCCAAGCAAGGATGGCGTAACCGGAGACCCAGTCAACACGACCGTAACCGGTGAAACACCAGCAGCAAAACCAACTGTCAGCAATCCGAAAGCTGAAAACAAGACTGGTAACAACAAGACAACCGTGAGTGGTAAAACCACTCCAGGCGCAACAGTCACTATCAGCAAGAACGGTAAAGAAGTTGGTAAGGTAACCGCTGGAAACGACGGAAACTTCACTGTCGATATTGATAAGCAAGACCCGAACACCACCCTCACACTCACTCCAAGCAAGGATGGCGTAACCGGAGACCCAGTCAACACGACCGTAACCGGTGAAACACCAGCAGCAAAACCAACTGTCAGCAATCCGAAAGCTGAAAACAAGACTGGTAACAACAAGACAACCGTGAGTGGTAAAACCACTCCAGGCGCAACAGTCACTATCAGCAAGAACGGTAAAGAAGTTGGTAAGGTAACCGCTGGAAACGACGGAAACTTCACTGTCGATATTGATAAGCAAGACCCGAACACCACCCTCACACTCACTCCAAGCAAGGATGGCGTAACCGGAGACCCAGTCAACACGACCGTAACCGGTGAAACACCAGCAGCAAAACCAACTGTCAGCAATCCGAAAGCTGAAAACAAGACTGGTAACAACAAGACAACCGTGAGTGGTAAAACCACTCCAGGCGCAACAGTCACTATCAGCAAGAACGGTAAAGAAGTTGGTAAGGTAACCGCTGGAAACGACGGAAACTTCACTGTCGATATTGATAAGCAAGACCCGAACACCACCCTCACACTCACTCCAAGCAAGGATGGCGTAACCGGAGACCCAGTCAACACGACCGTAACCGGTGAAACACCAGCAGCAAAACCAACTGTCAGCAATCCGAAAGCTGAAAACAAGACTGGTAACAACAAGACAACCGTGAGTGGTAAAACCACTCCAGGCGCAACAGTCACTATCAGCAAGAACGGTAAAGAAGTTGGTAAGGTAACCGCTGGAAACGACGGAAACTTCACTGTCGATATTGATAAGCAAGACCCGAACACCACCCTCACACTCACTCCAAGCAAGGATGGCGTAACCGGAGACCCAGTCAACACGACCGTAACCGGTGAAACACCAGCAGCAAAACCAACTGTCAGCAATCCGAAAGCTGAAAACAAGACTGGTAACAACAAGACAACCGTGAGTGGTAAAACCACTCCAGGCGCAACAGTCACTATCAGCAAGAACGGTAAAGAAGTTGGTAAGGTAACCGCTGGAAACGACGGAAACTTCACTGTCGATATTGATAAGCAAGACCCGAACACCACCCTCACACTCACTCCAAGCAAGGATGGCGTAACCGGAGACCCAGTCAACACGACCGTAACCGGTGAAACACCAGCAGCAAAACCAACTGCTCCAACCGTCACTGTCCCAACAAGCGGAAAAGATCAAGGCTCAGCCACGATCACTCCAGCAGCCGGTACTGATAGTCTGGAAATCACTTATACGCCAGAAGGTGAAACCAAAGAGAAGACCATCACTGTCAAGAAAGGCAATGACGGAAACTGGACTGGTCAAAACATTCCAGAAGGCGTAACCATTGATAAAACCACTGGTAAAGTCACTATTCCAGCAAACAAAATCAAAGACGGTAGCAGCGTAACCGCTAAAGATAAGAAGGGTAACACCGCTTCCGATAGCGCCACTGGTAAAGCCGGAAACAACAACGGAAATTCTGGTTCTGATTCCGGTTCTGGTTCTGATTCAGGTAACGATTCCACGTCTAATAATGGCGGTTCAGATAGCGGATCTACTACTGGTGGTAGCAGCTCTACAGATTCCGGCGCTCAAAATAGCACCAATGAATCAAGTAGCACTGATAATGCTAACAACGCTGGTAACACTGAAACCGGTAATGCTGGCAGCGGCAAAGCTGGTAATGCATCCACTGGTGCTTCAGGTTCCAACGTATCTACTAAGTCTGGCAACAAGGTTCCTGCAAAGCATTCGTCCCAATTAGTAAAGACTGGTGCTGAAGTGGAACGAGTAGGATTGATCAGCGCAATGATTGGTGTACTGGGAGCTGCAGCAGCATTCTTCTCTCGCAAGAAGAATCGCGAGTAAAAAAGTTCACCTACAAAATTAAACAAAAGTAAACTAATAATTGAAAATAATTAAGAAAAAGGAGCTGAGCCACAAACCCAGCTCCTTTTTCTATATCGCTGCTCACTTACACATATAAACTCTTGTATTGTGATTCAAAACATATCTTATTTAAGAAGAACCATCTTTGAATATATTCAAATAAGCGATAATAAAATCAATAAAAAACAATTTTTGACAGAATTGCAATATAAAAATTGTTCTTAAACAACATTTCCGCACATAAACAGATGGGTGCAAAGTGTGTGCACTTTTTAACGATAGGAAAAGCTATCGTTAAAAGGTTTAAGATTGGCTTAATAGTTTGCTGAACAATCTTACGCAATAATCAATATGCTTTTAGTATCACCCACACCTACCCGCTAATAAAATCCTTATTTAATTAACTAAATTCACATATTTATTACCTAAAATCCTATATTTGTTAAAGTACCTTTACGTCGTTGAATCGCCACACCAACATTCCATATGATCACACCGACAATTGCCCACAACGCACCAACAATAAGAATCACAAGTAGCGATACGCCAACATTTACAGAACCATCAACTATACTAAGCGATACTTGCGTAACATGAGTTACTGGAATCACATATAACACGTATTGCATCATCTTAGGAAATACGCTAATTGGAGCAATCACACCACAAACAATAGGAAGTATTGCACTAAGCGCGTTAGAAATAGTATAAACATCATTCATCATCATGCTTATAGCAGCTATAGCAATACCAAATCCCGTAGAAGCAATAGGAACAATAAGGAACAACAGCATCAACACACTCATATTAATCACAAAGAAAGCACTTGGGCTTACTACAAGCATTGTTATAAACAAAGTCACAGCATCACTCACCAAAGAAATAGTAACGAGCGCAATAATACGACCGAACCATAATGGTAATGCAACTTTTGCGCTTGTAAGCACGAATGGTGTTGTGCCTTCAAAACGATCCCATGCTAGTGCTTCTGACACCGTCATACTTGTGGAAATAGAACACGCACCCATCACAGCAGCAAGAGTTGATGCAATCAAACTATGATTAAAACCCGCGCTAGTCGCATAACTAGCTGCTCCATTGAATCCTCCGCTTACAGCTCCAGCTAGAAAAACGTATAAGAACGTGGATAAAAGAGGCTCAACAATCATACGGATAACAGCAGTATTCCAACTATTTAAGCTAGGTATACTCTGTATACTCACTCTTGCACCAGTTCGTATACTAGATAAAACGCTCATGTGACCATACTGAGAATATTGATTATATTGATGCAGTCTAGCGTACTTACTATTTTGAATAATTTTATTTCGCATAGTTTCAACCTGATTATTATTTCGTATCATATTATGTTCAAACTTCCATTAAGCGTTGCAAGTCGAATAGCATGACGTAACATAAAACCTGCAATAACAAGCAAAACGCTGGATAATACAACACATAACACAATCGCTAACACAGTAGTAGCATTAAACGATTGCGCATGAGCCACCCACACTGCAGACGTAAGCGGATGAATAAACGCAATAACGCGAGCTGGCAATGGCATTGATTCTACAGGAATCACTATTCCACAAAGCATCCATACAGGAATTAAAATCAAACCTTCATAAACTGTAGCTTTACGGCATAATACAAAAATTCCAGATAATAATGCAGCAGAAGCTACGCAAGCGAGCATAGAAAGTAAGTATCCAACTAACTGCGTGAATGTTATCATAAAGAACCCATGGCAGAAAACAGCAACGGCAATAATCGCAAGCGGCATACCAATACACCCAAGTAAAGCTGCGGATCCTACAATAGGAAGAAACACTGCAGAAGGTGAGATAACACTTAAAATTAAATATTGTAATGTTCCTAAATAACGCTGGTATCCAATAATTCCAACAGCAGTAGTTGTAGCAGACCATAATCCAGCTATAGAAGAATCAACCCAAATATTATTAAGGCAGTTGGTACAATCATGAGAAAAACCATAGTAGGCAACAATTTTCATCAACGCAAAACATACTGGAGCAAGTATCGCATTTTGCAAGAAAAACGTTGTTTTCGCTAAACTTTTAAGCTGAAACCACATGCCACGAATCACAGAAGCGTACGAACGAGTAGAAGTATTCATATTAAGCCTCCTACTTACTTAATGGGAGCAAGGACGGCGAAAGAAGACGGCGTAGCAGCAGAAGTAGAAGTAGAAGTATTTGATGCAGAAATATTATCATTTTGCACAATAGCAAGATACGTTTCTTCCAAACTTGCAGCGCGATCACCTAAACGCGTAATCCCATCAACAGGAATTTTAATATTTCGTTCTTGAGATACTGTTTTACTCCACGCGATAGTAATATTTAACACTCCATGCGATTCAAAAACATCACACCACAACACTCCATCAAGTTTTTGCAATTCTTCCTTAACACTAGGAGTTCCGCTTGATAGTTCACCGTCATACGCGTACATTGTTACATGATCAATATGCTGTAAAGAAGCCAACTGCTGAACACTTCCCTGAGCGATAATATTACCGTGATTTATTACAGCAACAGTATCAGCTAATTTTTCAGCCTCACTCATCTCATGCGTAGTTAGCAAAATCGCTATTCCTTGATCTCGTAAAGCATGAATAATTTCACGTACTTTCCTAGCATTTTCAGGATCCAAACCAGTGGTAGGCTCATCTAAAAGCATAAGATCCGTTCTAGCAACCAGCGATCGAGCAATATGCAATCGCTGCCACATTCCCCTTGAAAAAGTTTGAACAGCATCATGAGCTTTATCAAGTAAATCAACTTGCTCAAGAGCATCATGAATACGCTTACCTTGCTCCCTATATGGAACAGCGGAAAGATCCGCAAAATAACGAAGATTATCTAATGCACTTAGCCTTTGATAAAATCCTCGCTCACCTCCAAGAAGTAACGACACGTGCTTACGTGCTTCTCGAGGATTACTCACAGCATCAATACTGGCAATACGAACACTACCACTATCAGGAGCTAACAACGTACCAACAATTTTCACAGTAGTTGTTTTACCTGCACCATTCGGACCAAGCAAGCAAAATATTTCACCAGAATGAATATCAAAAGATACGTTATGTAAAACTTGGCGAGTTGTTTTCTTATGACCGAATCCACGAGAATAAGATCTTGTTACATTATCAATACGCAATATTAAGTTGCTAGTTGACTGCTTATTATTGTTATCGCGACTATCAGTTGCGTTTTCTACATTATTATTCATTATTATTGCTTCGTTCTTACTTGTTATTAAAGCTTAATTCTTACTATTATTGAATAAATTTCAACAATGAAAATCAGTTAGATAAAAAGATAACGCTTGCTTACAAGAAAACGTGTAAAAATCAACGCGCACGTGCAAACATAATGACAAACATCATGTGCAATGCGTGTTTAATACTGCTAAAGAATATGTATCTTAAGCTGTTTTATGTGCTTTTATATGCCTTTCAAACCGTTCTTAAGACTAGCGATCATTTGGGCAGTCATAGCGCAACACCTCATAAACTTAAATGTGCTTTACGTGGAAAATTATATGAGCATTACGTCAAAAACTCAAATATAAGCAACCACAAAACATTTGTTTAACATTTGCAATACATTATAAGTAGTTGGAAGCAATAATATGTCTAAAACTGCAAACATCAACATACGTATTGAACCAAGTGTAAAACAAAGTGCTGAAGACTTATTTGACAGCTTCGGAATTTCCGTCACTGATGCTATCAATATTTTCTTACGAACTTCCATAATGGAAGGCGGTTTCCCATTCATAATTAAGCAGCCACAATATAACACTGAATCACTGGCTGCTATGGAAGAAGCTAGAAGAATTTCCAGAGACCCTAACGTACCATCGTATTCCTCTATGGAAGACCTTAAGAAAGCGTTGTTGCAAGACTGATGTACAACGTTAAGTTCACGAATGCCACATCAAGGCAGACTGGTTACTTGTTTATTTACTAGAGGATGATATTCTCACATTCACATTCGCACTTTTAGTAACTGCCATATCAACCAACCTCCATACACACACCATAAAATACTGTATCGCATATTGCAACACAATTGCACGAATGGGATTTTTCGACTGTCATACACGATTTTTATGTTCGCATTACTACATCAGATAATACGATCAAGCGCCATGATGGTAGGAAGCCCCGCTTATTTTCTCGTTTGAGTTTGAACATAAAAATAGCAGATAAAGGGAAGGAAATGAATTTACACCAAAGTGAGGGCTTAATCGCTAACAGCATGCTCGCAATATAAAAATTGCAAACAACGTTCTCATTGCATAACTTTTTCGCAATTTGTTATCTAAGTCGCAGTAGCTGGGATAGCACAGAAGAATTACGTCAAGCTATTCATACTTATATTGATTTTTACAACAATCACAGAATTAAAATGGGGCTTAAAAGACAATTATGGAACATCATGCTATGGTTGCACAAAATGTCTAAAAAATCATCCTAAGCCCCTTTTGTTTTCAATGTCAAGTAATACTAAATGTTAAGCTTTTTTAGTATAACAACAGAGAGTTTTCATTGATATTTCAACGATAACTCGGGTTTTTAGCACACTTTTTGCCGCTTACCCTCAAAAATGGTTCCTTCATTAGGCAACGACATCGTTGTCATCAAAGCAAGCATAAACATAAGCGGACCGAGCGCATCCCCATACGTTTTGAACATCACACCAAAATCATGGCCGAATACCACCATCGACAAGTAAAGGAACATAAAATTCACAGCTGTAAACATAACCAACTTCAGCACGAACATAAGAACCTTGTACATAAGAATATCCTCCTCACTCACTCCACGGAGTCGCACACCAAATAGGTTTAATACTCATTCTATCCAATAATTTTTTGCCATACAATTGTTGTTGTTATTTTTGATAACACATAAAATGTATAAGGTGTTCTAAGTTTTACTTGTAACAAATAGAAATAGGGTTATTCCCCCAAATACTAAATTATGCAAATAGACTACAATTAGAATACTCTAATGAAACTAACCTAATCTACTGTTGTAATTAAATGATGAACTCTTGCAATAATCCCATTGGTAGTGTATGTAGCAACAAGATGGTTAAGAATGGTAAAACCAGTGCAAATAAAACACGATGGAGATATGCGAAACATGCGGCTCTTTTTTAATACAACATTGCCAAGATATAACACGTAAAAAACTGTTACATTTGTTTATGAAATGGCTGTTAAGTTTTTTAAACAAAAACTATAAATATAATAGCAAGGAAAAAGGAAAGATATAACGGGTTACGTAGAACCTTTTGCTTAAAAGAGAAGAAAACAGTCTTATAAAATCTTATGCGGCCACTGCGGTTCTTCTCCATGGGTGCTGCTTGATAACGAGAACAATATTGGTAAACACAATGCCAACAACTACGCTCACCCATGCCAAACTCGGTGTAAGAAGCCAAGCGAGAACACCGAAGATAAGCAGTCTAAGCAATACAGAAATAGTCAAAAAAGACCAACTTTTTGTTGGGCATTTCTGTTGATCAGTCTTCAATGCGCCCATCAGAACCATAACCGCAGCTGCCGCGCAAGAAAATAGCATATTGCCCAAGAACATGACGAGTAGCGTTCGCCAGCCAGCGATACTACCCAGCATCCACCATTGCAACATCAATGCAAGCACAAATATGACGACATCGTATACTGCTTCCATCAGCATATTCGCAACGATTAACGAGGAGAATGTTAGAGACGTACTTCTAGGAGTGTCTGTTTTACCTGCGTTCGCATGCTGTAATGCAATCATGTTGCTCACCTCGCGCGCTTTACGCGCTCTTCTTCAAGCATTTGAACGCCAAGCTCAACCGCTTTCTGTGAAGCTTCATGTAATTGCGCATCCGTCATACCTGGCTGCCAAGGCTTTTCTAAAACAAACAGCAACACACTAGTGATCGCTGCGCCAATAATAATGCTTAGCAGCGTAGTATTTGAAACAAGCAATAAAGCAATACCAGAAGTCACCAGCAGCCTGAGCACAAAATCGATGATTCCGATAAGCAAATCGCCAGACCCGTCATCCGGTCTTCGATGCCTATCCCACTGCAGATACGCTGTACTTAGCAGCGAAAACACCACAACACTCAGCGCGAGTATGACCACAGTTTCCCAACCTAGTACGCGGTGCCCTACGAACTGCTGTACAAGCAGCGCAATAATAAGCGTGCAAATGCCAGCAACAGTTTCTGTAATCACATGACCCCAAAAAGCATGCTTGAAAAGCACTGGCCTTACATTCGTCTCACTCATCATCTTTCTCCAGAAAATGCAATTACGGAATATCGTGCTTTGATTATACAAAATGTATAAAAAATTGTCCTAAGCCCCGATTGAGTGGTCAGTATAGATAAAATTTAATATTTTTCCTATATATTAATCTAGATTAATCCAATACCTTCTTGTCGTAACATTTCCTCTTGATAAGCTATTTTTCACTTTGTTCTCCAAAATTCCACCATTATTTTCTATAACTTTTATCGATCCAATATTGTCATCATCACATGTAATCAAAACTTTATGTAGATTCAGAGTCTCTTTACAATATGTAAGTGCCATAGAAAGCATTTTTGTTCCATAACCCTTCATACATTCAGATTGCCTAATTTCGTACCCTATGTGACCACCATAGTTAATTAAAAAAGAATTTAATTCATGCCTAATATTAATTTCACCAATAAATTTTTCATTATCTATCAGCCAAAATGTAGTAGCTCTAACATAATTTTCAGGCAAATTTATACCATGTTCATAGTTATAAGAATTCTCTATAATTGTGTCATAATTTCTAAAACGTCTTTCTGCATTCGGCCTAAAAATTTCATCTTCTTCATTTGCTTCTATATAACCTTGAATATATTTACTATCTGGTCTAATTAATTTCATAAGTTCTCCTTATTCTTAATATGCAATTCTAATAAGAATACGATTCTATTAAAATTAGAATCCATACCAGGCTGTTTAGCTTTAATAGTATTACTATTAAAAAAAAAACCACACATACAAGCTTTATTAAAGAAAAATTTTTTATTTTTCCAATAAGTGCAGGCTTTTCGAATCCATAAAATTTTTCTTTCCACCCATTTACTACTTATTACGAAGAAAACCAACTTTCATAAATTCTTTATCTCCAATACGGAACTTTTTACTATTAAACGCCACTCCCATAATTCTGCTAATAATATACTCATTAGTTATAAGCACGAAATACTGCTTATCTTTTTTATCCACCAAATAATACTGATCAGCCCCAAGAGTGGAGACAGCTTTACTGAAATCATATATGCCAAACAATGGCAATCCTCCAAGGAGAGTAGAAAACCATCCAACAAAATTATCCACTATCTTCTCAGATGAACTGTTATAAGTTTTAACAACAGTTAGCATATTGATTTCTGAGTCAGGATATTCATCTAAGACAATCTGCTCTTTAATTTTCGACTTCTTAAAACTGCTCACCCTACCGTCGAAACAATATTTATTGAGATTAATAGGCTTCTTAGTAATAGAAAAATCAACGCTATTGTTCTCATCCAAAAGATAATCAACGCTCACGCTTAGAGCAGATGCAATAAATTTCAGATTCTCGATATCCGGCAAACCCCGATTCGTTTCCCATTTTGCTACAGCAGCACGAGATACCATCAATAATTCCGAAAGCTCCTCCTGCGTCAACCCAGCTTCCAGACGAGCCTTTCTAATTTTTTCTCCCAAAGATATAACGCTACTCATAACACAACTCCTTTCAAATCACTTATTACACATCATGAAATTACTTGACGGAAACCAAATTAGTATTGAAACATTTGATTTAGATACCGCCTAATTACAAACTAACAAATAATTTACAACGGAAAAAGAAACAAGATGAAACACTATAGTTACCAACTGTAACAGCATAAGAAATCAAATAATGTAGGGAACTTTTTTACGACTATTGCGACGGTTTGTTCCCCAAAACACAAGCAACTAGAGCACACATAGGCTATATGTCATTTATAAAATAACTCTCAAAATACTTAGGATTTATTTATCCTAAAATATATGCTATAATTCTTCTAAAAATGGAGGTTATTGATATGAATGTAAATACAGACACGCTCGTTTCTATTTCTGAAGCCAATCAAAACTTTTCCAGGGTTGCGCGTCTTGTTGACACATACGGATCAGCTGTTATTTTGAAAAACAACGCTCCTCGCTACGTAATTTTAGAATTCCCAAAAGCCAAAACTGAAAAAGTTACTGTTCCATCAGACGATGAAGTTATGGCTTTATCCAACATGTTCATCAAAAAGAACAAAAAAGTTTATGAGGAACTTGCCAAATGAAGTATTTAACACGAGAACAGGTGATTAAACTTCACCAGGCTCTGATTGAAACAAGTGGTGGTTCTTCAGGTATCCGAGATGTAGGAATGCTTGATTCTGCATTAAAGACTCCACTGCAAACATTTGACGAGAATGAACTTTTCCCATCTGTCTTAGATAAGGCAGCCCGTCTAGCTTTTGGTCTTATAAAGAACCACCCTTTTATTGATGGCAACAAGCGTATTGGCACACATGTCATGCTAATCTTTCTGGCACTCAACAACATTATGTTGTCTTATAAAGATGAAGAACTGATTGATATTATTCTCAAAGTTGCATCAGGCAAGGCAAATGAAAATGACTTTTACACTTGGATTAAAAATCACCAAGCCTAATACTCCGACATTTAAAAACATTTTTAGAATATGCCAAACTCTATTTCGTGTGACTAGTCAAAGTAGCGGACATAAAACACCACAACAGTATTACTTCACTACAGCTTTTCCATTCAAGCAGTGCACAGCATAGTGAGCACATCCATTTGTTTTGCGCCCAAGATCTGCTTTATGCTTATCACAAACTTCAGCCATACCATTCTCACAAACTACTTCAAGACATGCACCCTTGGTAATTTCTCCTTCTAAAACACTCGTACCATTTAACGTATCCACCATGCAAGAAACAACAACCTTAACATTATGCGCCACAGCAGAACCATTAAGACACTTTAGAAAAACACCATTCGCCTGAGCATTCCTTGCTTCCACCCTGCCATTATGAACTTCTGCATAAATCTTGTCAGCTTTAATATCTGCTACTAATACTTGATTCGACTCAGCTTCAATCTCACAAAAATCAACATTCTCCGGCAACGTAACAATGACCTCAGGACTGCCTTTAGCAAGCCACTTAAGCCAGTAAAAAGCCGACACTTTTTCTGTTTGAACGAACTTTATACCGTCTTGATTTTCTTCAACACAAAATATATCTTTTTCACAATTAACATAACTAATACTAAAAGAATCAGCTCTTCTGACCGTTAAGCTAACATCTTTCGTTTTTGCTACAAACTTCCTACTATTCGTCACTTGAACAACTCCCTTGTTAAATATCGGGTTATAGACCAAAAATCAAAAGACCCGACTTGGTCCGCATTGCTAAGAGGCGCGTCGGGTACTGTTAATTATTGTAATATACTATTGGTGGTTATTTGTCAATTTCAATGAAATAATGCTTATGTAACGATCTCTTACCATAATAGCGGGATTCATTAATATCTTTCATCTGAAATTATATGCTCTATTCCACTGTGCTCCGATTTAAGATATTCTTTCATAAATGTCGGGTAAGCCTTGCACTTATCAAGCTCATCTATAGGTAACCAATGCATCGTCTCTTTAGCACCTGACTCTGTAGTGCTTTGGCTCGTAAAATCTCTTTTGCCCATGGGCTTCATCATGTAGTAGAATGTCAGCTCATGGAAGTCTACTCCTTTTAAGCCAGAGCTGCCGATGAAGAAGTTCTCGTGTATGACAGCAAGATGATCGACTTCATAATTAAGACCTGTCTCTTCAAATACTTCTCTCTTAACGGCTTCTTCTGATGTCTCGCCCATGTGAACCGCTCCGCCAACTGAGTAGAAATAGTCGTCCTCATCATTTCTTGCAAATAGCACACAACCTTCTTCGACTATGATAGCTGCTGCTCTATATCTAAATGCTTTTTTATCGTTAATAAATCCGCAATTATATTCCATAGTTTACTCCTTTATTTTTTATCTAATGACTGTGACTTATGGTTCAAATGCAAACAAGTTCCCAATCTTAATCGAAAATCCAAGTGATTGATACATTTGTATATCACATTGTGCACAAGCAACAGTCATTGAACTTATTGCACTCGACCCTAGAGCGTTGACATGTTCCCTCAAACAACCAAAACACACTCAAAAACCACGCCAAGCCAGCCTAAAGCCGCCACACGCTAAACCTTTTAACGATAGACCCTGCAAACCCCTGCTACATAAGGGCAAAAATGCACCCACCTATTAAGCCCTTGACATCAATACGACAGTCTCACGTGTATCAAGACTACCCTTATGATAACCATGCATCAATAAAAGAGCCTTAACGTTCATTGCAGGAGAGAAACTGGCAAGGGGAATGTCGTATGATGATAAAAGTCTAAGGCACTACAAACTGGGATTTGGATTTTACTTAAAATTGTATTATTTTATTAGCGATATCTTCTACAAATCGCTTATCGTGTTCCACAAATATGAGTGTAGGCTTTGCTTCTTTTATAATTTCCTCAATCTGTATTCTTGATATTACATCTATATAATTCAGTGGTTCGTCCCAAACAAATATATGAGCTGGCTTTGAGAAACTTACAGCAATTAAAACTTTCTTTTTTTGTCCATCACTATAATTCTTCATATCCATTTCAAATAATTCTCTTGAAAAATCTAATTTTCTTAGAATTGTTTTACACAATGTTTCATCAACATCTTGCTTGTGAATATATTCATTTAGGCTACCTGTTAAATTAGATGTGTCTTGAGGAATATACGAGATTTTTAAATTACCTGCTAATTTTATCTCACCTGTATACTCGTGATTTATACCTAATAAAATTTTAATCAAGGTTGATTTTCCGCTACCATTACCCCCATATATAGCCACTATGTCGCCTTGCTTTATCTCGAAACTTACATTATTTAGGATCTGTCTCTCTCCATAGCATGATGATAAATTGCTAACCGATATTAGAGGATTTTTATGATGATGTAATGGATGCAATAATAGACTTTCCTTTGTTTCGATATCTTTTAGTAAACTCTGTTTTTCTTCTATTGCCTTGTTTTGTCTATTCTCCAAATTCTTAGATTTTTTCATCATCTTGGCTGATTGATGACCTATATGTCCTTTGTCTGGTTTTACACCTGATACTTTTACACCATTTTTAGTATTTTCAATTTTATCAGACCAAATTTGACTTTGTCTTGCAGACTCTTTTAATCGTTTAATATCTTTTCTTAATCTCTCATTTTGACTAATTTCAAATTGGTCTTTCATCACTTTGTTTTCATACCATGATGTAAAATTTCCCGATTGGACATCAATAGAATTCCTGTTAATAGAAATAACATGATTGATACAACCATCTAAAAAATCTCTATCATGAGATATAAGCAAAAATCCTTTTTTACTTTTCAGATATTCACTTACAATTTTTCTTCCGTCCATATCTAAATGGTTTGTTGGTTCATCAATAAGTAAAAAGCCATCTTCTCTTGTAAACAAAATAGCTAAAAGGATTTTTGTTTGTTCCCCTTTAGAAAGCGTTTCAAACTCTCTGTAAACAAGGTTCTCATCTACATTTAGCAAACTGAGTTCTCTAAATAACTTCCATTCTTCATCATCTGATATTAGTTCTTTATATAACTCAATTCCTAATTTTGAAGTATCGCTTATATTTGGTGGAAATTTAATAAATTCAACATCCTTGCTTATTTTACCTTGATAAGTTTCTTGATTTAAAAGTAACTTAAATAGAGTTGATTTACCGATTCCATTTCTTCCTATCAATCCCGTTTTCCAGTTTGTATCAAAGGAAAACGATACATTTTTAAATATGGGTTTTACATATCCATAATATGAGAAAGTGAGGTTTTCAATTTTAATTACTGACATAAAACGCCTCCCTAAATTATCATTTACCGCCCGGGTGCAAAGTGTGTGCACCTTTTAACGTTTAGTTTTTCATGTATTACTACGGTTATCACTGCTTTGCTTTTCAGTCATTTCAATTCTCGATTAGGTAATTTTCCAGTTCTCAAAGCGACAGTAACAAACTCAACCTCTTGCAAGCACTTCTCGCAAAGTTCATAACCTTCATTGAAGTTCACTCTTGACCTAAATGTGCTAGCAATGAATTCGCATGGTGAGGTGATCCTTTCAACTACACCGCACCGTTCGCACTCAGCATACACATTCCCATCCTTAATCGGAATAAACATTCCATGATCTTTCTCATTTCCCATGACGCTAACATCTTCGAAATCATCAAATTTTACATAGAGCATATACGGCTTCCTCCTTTATCGGTATGTCTATATACGCTCTAATTCCAACTTATATCAAGTTTTATTGCTTCTTTTTTGATCTATATGTCTGCTACTTCGCAATAGCTTTCCCATTAAGACAGTGCACCATGTAATGCGCAAATCCATCGTTTTTACAATTTACCTTCTTCTTATCTGAAACCTCGGTGACACCATTCTCACAATCTACTTCAAGGCTTGCATCCTTGGTGATTGTTCCTTCTAAAATACTCATGCCATTTAACGTATCAAGCGTACAAACATGAGTTACTTCTACGTTTGTTGCTGAAGCCAGCCCATTATAACATTTAAGAAAGACATCATCCGCCTTCAAATTAACAACTTCTACCTTGCCATTGTTCACTTCTACATAAAGCTTACCAATCTCAATATCTGTGATGAGCACTTGATTAGAATCAGATTCAACCTCACAAAATTCAATCAGTCTTTCGAAGGACAGTCTTAAGCGAGATCACTGTGACACCAATAACAAAAGAGGTAAAACCAATTCTAATAGCAAGTGTGCCATCCCATATTAAGGCAACCAGCATCGCGATTAAGGCAACCGTCAAGCCGAACATCGCTACTTCACGGCAAAAACGAACGAGCTTGTCCATTATCCTTAAACACCTCCTCGTGCACATACTAATAATCAGGTTTCATTTTACCTTTTGAACTATATTTTACCACCTCACAACCTGGGTGCAAAGTGGCGAATCGACTTGCATGAGCGATTAAAACATAATTCGCGAATGCACTTCGATTCGCTGAGCTTGCTCAAAGTTGAAAGCACAGTGTGCTTTCAACGCAAGCGAAGTACGTTAACATCCTGTGCACTCGACCCCAGAGCGTTGATATCTTCCCTCATACAGCCAAACTTGAATTTATATATCTACTGTTTTAATAAGTTTGATTGCCCTTGATGATACTAACTCGTCTTGGCTCATTTCCAAAAGGCTCTTTTTATCTACCCACTTATAATTAACCGTTTCTCCTTTTTGAAGAGCAATTGCATTTTTCTTACAATCGGTTACGCATAGATATTCAACATAAAGAGAGTGGTAAACATCCTGCACAAATCTTCCGATCTCCATAATATTTGAAGCTTCAATACCTGTTTCTTCTTTTAATTCTCTTACTGCACATTCTAATGGTGTTTCATATTGCAATGCAGAACCACCTGCTGTCAACTCCCACATTCCACCGAATTTCTTTTCAAAATCTCTTTGCATAATAAGGTAAGTACCATCTATATGTTTAACAATTACTTCGCCCACCAAATGATACATGCCGTCAGGAATTGGTTCTCCTCTCACTAATGTAATATTCTTTAATTTATTAAATTCTTTATCATACGCATCCCAAATCTCAGCCATAAAACCCTCCATAAGGCCTGATTGTCAATTTCATTAAATATGAATTTTATCTTTCTCCAGTGGATACAAAGCCATTGTTCACTTCTACATAAAGCTTACCAATCTCAATATCCGTGATGAGCACTTGATTAGAATCAGATTCAACCTCGCAAACTTCCACATCATGTGGCAAACTCACAACAATTTCAGGCATACCCTGAGTAAACCACCTCATCCAATTCGAAGCTGAAACTTTTTTAGTTTGAATAAGCCTTATAACATTTTGCGCTTCCTCAACCCTCAATATATCTTGTTCACAGTTAACAAAGCTCACACCAAAAGTATCAGCACGTTTCACCGTTAAACGAACATCTTTCGTCTCTGCGATAAACTTCTTATTATCCATTACTTACGTTAATTAGATAAATAAATACATAAATTACAATTGAACTAGTATAGAAATATTCTATTTTTCACATAATATAGTAAAAGTAGTGAATAAAGTACGAGGAGGTAATTTGTGAAGAAAAGATATATGTTGAGAAATATTTTTAAAATCAAATATAATTTCCAGAATATTGTTTTAATCGTTTTCATTGGACTATTAGCAGGTTTCTTATCAGGATTGTTCGGTGTAGGTGGAGGAATGGTGATAGTTCCTGCATTAACTGTTTTTATGAAATTTGATCAGCGTCATGCTACTGCTACTTCTCTTGTTGCCATAATTATAACGTCGCTTTGTGGAAGCATTGTTTACGGTTTAAACGGCAAAGTGTCATTTTTATCAGCATTTTTTCTAATAATAGGTTCAGTTTTCGGATCACAAATTGGGGTATATTTTTCACATATTTTGCCTAAAAAAATATTTCCTTGGTGTTTTACACTTTTTGTATTACTAGTTATATGTTCTAGTCAAGTTTGGATTCCGTTAAGAAATGTAGATTTTAATGTTAGTTTTTTAAAAGCTATATGTCTTATATTTATAGGCGTTGTTTCTGGTATTTTTTCAGGTATTTTAGGCGTTGGTGGCGGAGGAATTATAGTGCCATGCGTGCAACTTTTGCTCGGCATGGGAGACCTTATGGCAAGAGGAACTGCTTTGCTTGTCACGCTTCCTACAGTTATAAGTGGTAGTATTGCTAATGCTCGTTACCATTATACTCATTTTACTGAAGGAATTATTATCGGTATTTTTGCGACATTTACTGTAAACTTAGGCGCAATAATTGCGCGCAGTATTTCACCTTTTATATGCAATATATTGTTTTGTATTTTTTTGTTCAGCGTATGCTTACAAATGATATTAAAAACAGGTATTTTAGCTAAGAATAAGCGTTAAATATGTAAAGTCTTTGACTTTTATTTATTTGAAAAAATAGTTTTGAATATAAAAAGTGGGGCTTAGATTTAAGCCCCACGATATAGGAGAATGTTATAAAGTAACTTTTTACAATTATGCCATTTGAGTAACATCTCTTTTTGCTTGTATAAATTTTATTATCATGTTTTTTGCGTAATAAATAATTATGCAAACTATACTGTATATCCTCACTTCACAGGGTGGGTGCAAAGTGGCGAATCGACTTGCATGGGCGCTTTGACAGAGCTTGAAATTGTATAACGCATTTCAAGCTCCTTCAAAGCGTGATTTGGCATGTAAAGTCCAGTGGACTTTACATGCCAAATCAGCCGAACGGCTACTAATAGCCGTGAGGAATAACATAATTCGCGAATGCACTTCGATTCGCTGAGCTTGCTCAAAGTTGAAAGCACAGTGTGCTTTCAACGCAAGCGAAGTACGTTAACATCCTGTGCACTCGACCCTAGAGCGTAGATATCTTCCCCCATACAGCCAAAACACGCTCAAAAACCACAAGAACTCAGCCTAAAGCCGCCACACGCCAAACCTTTTAACCATAGCCCTCACTAAGCCTTGCTACACAAGGACTAAAATGCACCCACCTAATCAGCCTCCTGCATCTTATAGCACGGTGAAGCGCCGTGACGGTGGGAAGCACCACTTATTTTTCTCGTTTGAGTTTGAACATAAAAATAACAGATAAAGGGAAGGAAATGAATTTACACCACTTTTAGGACTTGACCTATGAAATAATTAATAGTTCCATTTTCAATCAATATATAGAGACCGAGTCCAATAAACACGACAGGTACAATTACTTTTTCGTACTTTTCCACAGTCTCTCCGATAGCAGAAATTGAGGCGAGATTTTGAGATAATTTGCATAGAATCAAAATCCCTAAGGCAAATATTACTAAACTTATACTAATCTCAATCAAACTCTTTCCTGTAAAATAAGGGATATAAATTCCTAAATTATCTCCACCCATTGCCACTGTTAAACTTGTAAATGCTAAGATTTTTGATCCATTTCCGGTAATTTTCCCCTCGATATCTTCTTCATCAATATCTTCATCCACAAAAATTGCTCTTATACCAAGACCTAGCGGAATTAGACCAAGGAGTCCGATAATCCAATCTTGTGGAATAAAATTTAAAAAGTAAGCGGCAATAAGACTAGCCAGTACAAGCAGTCCTGTACCTAAATACTGCCCTACATAAATTGATTTCAAACCTTTCTTTCCTTGACTAGCGAATAAAATAGTCAAAACAACTAAGTAGTCAATGGATGTAGAAACAAAAACTAATAAAGCGGATACTATTGTTTCCATTATTCCTCCTTTCAAAATGTTAAATTTTTTAGACAAGGGGGTGCAAAGTGTGTGCACTTTTTAACGTTAACATCCTGTGCACTCGACCCTAAAGCGTAGACATGTTCCCTCATACAGCAAAATCGCGCTCAAAAACCGCAAGAACCCAGCCTAAAGCCGCTTCGCATTAAACCTTTTAACGATAGCCCTCGCTAAACCCTGCTACATAAGGGCAAAAATGCACCCACCTATTAAGCTCTTGACATCAATACGACAGTCTCGACGTGGTGAGTGTTGGGATATATGTCGAACGCGCGCAAAGACTGAACGTTGTAGCCAAGCTCTCTAAACGTGCCAACATCGCGAGCAAGACTAGTCGGATCGCAAGCAACATACACAACGCTTCTTGCTCCAGACTTCGCAATCTGCTTACAAACTTGAGCTTTAGCGCCAGCGCGCGGAGGATCTAACACAACAACATCAGGATGCGCAAATCGGCGCACAATCTTAGATGACTTACTCGCCTTAAACACCTGTGATTCAAGCGTTTGCGAAACATCGCCTTCAAGCGCTTCAACAACATCCCTGCCAAGACCTGCGCGCCCAATGTTTCGCCTTGCATTCTTTACAGCAATCGGCGCACCCTCAATGCTAAGCACGCGGGCTGGCTCTGCAGAACCAAAAGCGCCAGTAGTACCAATAGCACCCACGGCACTAGAAGAATCTCCGCCAATATTAGCCAAAGTAGCAAGCGGAATCGTAAACAAACCAGATCCAGAATACAAATCCCACAAAACCGTATTCTTAATACGCCCACCAAGCGCAGAACGAACTAATCCCAAAACGTAGTTCACCAAATGTTCTGGAGCTGCGCGATGAATCTGCCAAAAACCACGCGCGTCAACATCGTAATCAAAAGTACGCGCACGCGATGAATCACCATCAACCGCAACGCGCACGCGCTCGCGCAACAAAGCCGAGCCTGCAACCAGTCCATCATTTACTATAAGCGCATAATTTTCGCCAATCGCATCAAGAAGCGCAGCCTTGTCACCAGAAACACCAAAATCCAAACCATCAACTCGAGGCTCTGGAACAGCAAGGCGAATTTGCGAATTTGGCTCAAATTTGCGATTCCACAAATCCAAAGAATCAGCAACTGCTAAAACCGCGCGCGACGCAAGTGGCATAGTATCAATCGCAATGCGATCATGCGACTCGCGCTTTCGCATAGACAATCGCCCTTCATCATCCGCAACCAACTCCATGCGCGTACGCCAATTAAATCCGTTAAGCTCCTCATCCCCCGGCATGCGCTCAACGTTAACATCGCTTTCCACAACATCCATATGCGCTAAACGCTGGAATTGATTAGCAATTACGGAAGCCTTCCAACGAATCTGCCCAGGCAAAGAAACGTGAATTAAATCCGCTCCTCCAACTCCACCACCCTGAGCCAAAGGACCAGCGAGTTTCCATTGCGGCTCTACACGATCCGCGCTAGGCTCCAAAACTTCCACAACTTCGCCAGTAAAAAAGTGCGCTTTTGCACGCATCGGCTCATCCATGCGCACAACAACCAGTTCACCAGGCAGCGCAAATCGCACGAATACAACGCGTCCGTCAAGATGACCTACACATCTGCCTTGATCCGCATATCGCTCGATTCGCATCGTCACTTGCATAAACTACCCCTTAGTTTTGCGTTTTGTTAAGCCGATTTTTTGCTAAGCTTATTCTCTAACACTGATTTTAGTTAAGCTGATTTTAGTTAAGCTGATTTTCTTCGCTATGCTTCTCTTCATGATTTTTATGATGAAGTCGCATAAACGGCGTTGCAATAATCAAGTAAGAAACCCAAATTGCGAGCGCCCAGAACGGCAATCCCATAATCAAGCGAACGGTACCAAGCCACACAACGTGATTCGTCAAATATAATGGCACTTGCAAAACGAGCCTCAGCACAAAAACAGCAATCCACAATCCTGTCACATACATATACGCTCGCTTAAGCGGCTTATAATCGAGCCATTCGTGAAGCCACGCACCAAAGTTTTCTGTAGGCATTTTGCGAATTGACTCAATCACAAGCCCTAAAGCAGGCACGCGCACAATCAGCGAAATAGCAAGAAGCGCACCATAAACAGCATTCGTAATAAAGCCCATCATATAGTAGTCGCGCGCTTGGTGACTCGTCCACACCCAAACAAGGCAGATTCCAATGGAAATAAGTCCACTAATTGCTCCCATAAGCGATTGCCTCTGAATAAGACGAATCACAACTTGCAAAACAGCAATCACAGCTGCAACAATAACCGTTGTTTGCACATTTCGTGTTACAACGAAGCAAATAACAAACAGCAAGCCTGGAAGCATGGATTCGATTACGCCTCGAACGCCACCCATTGAATCAATTACAGAAAATGTAGATCCTTCGGCTCCGATTGAAGCCAATGTCGCTAGTCCTGAGCGTTTTTTGGTTCGCGCAGAATCGTTGGTTTGCGCAGAATCGTTGAGTTTTACTTCATTTGAAAACTCTTGCGAAGAAAACTCTTCTTCGGATTTCTGTAAAGATTCTTGTGAATCCATTCAATTAACTTTCTACTACTTGCATTATCTAATTTCAGCAAACATTGGACCGCGTGTAAGCGTAGTTTTTACTTCTACTTGTTGGTCGTAACCTAATGGTTTATCGTCTTTTTTTAGTGCATTATTAGCATCTTCATCAGACGTATTATTTTCCCCATCTTTACCGCTATTTTCTGCATTTAAAGCAGCTTCTTTTTCTTCTCTAGTTATTGGATCATGCATAGGAATAAAATCGCGAGGCGCAAGCGGCTCTTCACCACGATTTACAACAATCCCCTTAAACCATTCGTCTAATTGTTTTGTTTCGTTATTATTATCTGCAAGCTCTGTTGCTGCAGGTCCAGAGAATACTCCGCGAAGCATCCACCTAGGACCATCAACGCCAACAATACGCGTTGTAATGGTTTTTTCTCCAACTTTTACAGGTAACAGTAGCTCAGTACCAAATTCGCCTTGTACTGTACACGCTTGACTATTACCATCAAGCAAATCTTTGCACACTTCTAGCCAGATACCAGATGTTTTAGGGGCAGCAAAAGCTTCAACTTCTACGCTTGAAGAACCATAAGTTACTGTCATACCAAGAACTTGCGATGTTTCATGCTGCTTTTTTACTCGCAACTCAATGCCTTGAAAGTATGGAATATAGATTGAACCAAAATCTAGATAATCACTAAAATCAGGAGCATCTTCATCATTGAAATCCCATGGACCAGTTTTTACCTCTACGATTTTGTCTTCAACTTTTGAAGATTTTTCTTCTTCATGTCGGCCAAATAACCAACCCATTATTCCTCATTTCTTAAAACAACAAATCTACAAAAATATATTTATTATTTATTATTGTAAATTGCCTAACCTCACCAGGATAGCACAAGCAAAGCACTGAAAAATTTGCGTATATAGTACATTCATATACACATGCGATTACTTAGTTACTTCACATTATGCAAATTAATACTTACGCATCACACGTCATACTTTATACTTAACGGCGCGTGATCAGACCATCGCGCATCATAGCTTTTAGCACGATCGATCACAAATCCGCGAGCGCTTTCCGCAATTTCAGGAGTTGCGAACTGGTAGTCTAATCTCCAACCAACGTTATTGTCGAAAGCTTTACCGCGCTGGCTCCACCAAGTGTATGGTCCTTGAATATCTCCTGCAAGCATGCGCATAACGTCCACAAATTCATATTCGTTAATCCAGCGATCAATATACGCACGTTCCTCTGGCAAGAATCCTGCACTTTTTTCATTAGCCTTAGCGTTTTTAATATCAAGTGAAGTATGCGCAATATTAAAGTCACCGCACAAAATCGCTTGATTTCCACCATTTGCCGCAATATTTCGAAGCTCCCCCAAACGTATAAGCATTGTGTCTAAAAAGCGGAATTTTTGTTGCATTTTTTGCGGATCGTCCACATTTCCAGCATGAACATACACAGAAGCAATAGTGATTTCATAGCCGTCAGGAGTACGCACGTCAGTTTCAACCCATCGCCCAGAATCAACATCCTCACTTAAACCAGGCAAACCGTAGCGTTTGTTTACTACAGGAAGAGACGTAACTAGAGCTACTCCAGCTCGACCTTTTACACGGCAAACTTCATTCGTATAAGTAAAATTATCGTTTTCTATAGGATTTGCGATATTTTCAGACGCACGATATCCCATTTCAATTTTTGTCATAATTGGGTCGATTGCATCCTGCGGAGCGCGCACTTCTTGCATACACCACACGTCTGGAGTATGCGCGTCAGACCAGTTAAGCATACCTTTGCGCTCAGCTGCACGAATACCGTTTAAATTCGAAGTCGTAATTGTAATCATGTAATCAACTCTAATATGCGCACAACACAAACAGCTCCATCACTAAACAACGGACATAAATCACGCAACCAACACAGATTACAAGTTATGGATTACTCAACCAATAAACACGGAATTAATAGAAAAATAAAAAGGTGCAGATTCTATAAAACCTGCACCTTTTCATCAGCTCGTACTATTTAGTCTAAACCAAGCTCCAAATTTCCTCCTGGAATTGCATCGAGCAAATCGCGAGTGTATTCCATCTGTGGATGATCGAATACCTCATCTGTAGTTGCATGCTCAACAAGCTTTCCATGCTGCATAACAACAACTTCGTCTGCAATCTGACGAACGACAGCCAAATCGTGTGTGATGAACAAATAGCTCAAACCACGCTCTGCCTGCAAATCGTTAAGCAAGTGCAAAACCTGATCTTGCACAAGCACATCCAAAGCAGATACAGCTTCATCGCAAACTATAACATCTGGGTCCAAAGCCATAGCACGAGCAATTGCAATTCGTTGACGCTGTCCTCCAGAAAGTTCGTTCGGGAATCGAGTCATAACTGAAGCAGGCATACGAACCATGTCTAGAAGCTCTACCACACGGTTTTTACGACTCTTTTTATCACCAATCTTATGAATACGCAGAGGTTCTTCAATTGAACGATAAATTGAGTACATAGGATCCAAAGAACCATACGGATTCTGGAAAACTGGCTGCACATGGCGACGGAAGTCAAGCAAATCCGCACCCTTTAAATCGGAAATATTCTTACCTTCGTAAGTAACAGTTCCACTTGTTGGCTTAAGAAGTCGCAAAACCATATTCGCAACGGTAGATTTACCTGAACCAGATTCACCAACGATAGCTAACGTTGTACCACGCTTAATAGAGAATGAAACGTCGTCAACAGCCTTAAAAAGCTCTTTCTTGCGAGGAAGCTTAAACTCACGAGTTAAGTGATCCACAGTAATAATATGCTCACTTTTTTCAAGAGTTTGCTCACCTACTACGTGATGCTCAAGCAAGTTATCAGCGTTACCACCGTGTTCTTTAACAGAAATAATGCGCTGAGAAGCTAAGCTTGGAGCGGCAGCAACAAGTCTCTTTGTATACGGATGCTGAGGATGCTGCAAAACTTCCAACGATGGGCCAGATTCAACAACACGACCCTTATACATAACAACAACATGCTGCGCGCGAGAGGCAGCCAAGCCTAAATCGTGTGTAATGAAGAGAACAGAAGTTCCGAGCGAATCAGTTAGTGTATGCAAATGGTCAAGAATACGCTTTTGCACAGTAACATCCAAAGCGGAAGTTGGCTCATCTGCAATAAGCAAATCCGGTCGGCAAGCCAAACCAATAGCAATCAAAGCGCGCTGACGCATACCACCGGAAAACTCATGTGGGAACTGACGTGCACGAGTTGCAGCATCTGGCAAACCAGCTTCGTCAAGCAAACCAGCAATACGATCTTCAACGCTTGCACCTACAACATACTTTTTGGCGATTTCCCAAGCTTTGTCGTCATTCACACCATATTTGATTAAATCGTCTGCTACGCGCCAACGAGTTTCAGAGCCTGGAACCCACTCTTTCTTGTAGTAATCAATAGCTTCATTGAACTTTTCAGCATTATTATGCTCATCAAGCCCAACTTCTTTCAAAGCTTTCTTAGCGACTTCAATCAAATCTGGTAATTCTTTAGAGCCAAGGAATGTTTCATCCTCATTGCTTTTGACTTGAACAGAATCGCCTGCAAGAGCCTCAGCTAATGAAGAACGCTTCTCGTGATCAACGTCAACACCATTTGCGATTAATGCTTCTTTAACTTGTTCGCCAATACGCCACACAGGGTTCAAGTTGCTCATAGGATCCTGCGGAACTAGACCCATTGCAGTACCTCGCAAAGCAGCAATCTCTTTTGGCTTCAAACTGCTAATTTCTTTACCCTTGAGCTTAATAGATCCACCTGTAACATGACCGGTTCCAGGAAGAAGACCAAGAACAGCCATTGCAGAAGTGGACTTTCCTGAACCAGATTCACCTACAATTGCAACCCACTGACCAGGATAAACACAGAAGCTAGCATCTCTAACAGCATGAACAGCTTTTTTTGAGTCTGTTGTGAAATCAACCTGGAGATTTTTTACTTCCAACAATGGCCCTTGCTCTAGCTGCATGGCGCGAATGTCTATATCTTTACGTGTTGTATTCATAAGTTTTATTCCTCCACGCTAAATTCACGCCTTACGGCTCTTCGGATCTAATGCATCCTTTACAGCATCACCCATCATAATAAAGGCGAGCACAGTAATTGCGAGTGCAATAGACGGATAGAACAAGACTTCTGGGTTCGTAGTAAGAACATTTCTAGCGGTAGAAATATCTCCACCCCAGCTGACGGTAGTACTTGGTAAACCAATTCCAAGGAAGCTTAATGTTGCCTCCAACACAATATAAGTTCCAAGCGAAGTTGTTCCAACAACAATGATTGGAGCCAAAGAGTTCGGGATAATGTGTTTGAAAAGATTACGTATTGGAGTAGATCCTAAAGCAGTAGATGCGGTATTGAATTCAAGATTTTTTGATTCCATAACAGCGCTTCGTGCAATACGAGCAACGCTAACCCATCCAAAAAGCACCATAACAAGCACAATTTTCCAAATTGATTTAGATGTACGGAACATTTGTAAAACTACGATTGCACCAAGAAGCATTGGTAAGGCCAAGAAGATATCAGTTATTCGGCTGAGAATAGTATCAACCCAGCCTCCGAAGAATCCTGCTAACGCACCAATCAAAGAACCAACAAGTACAACCAAAATAGTTGCAAGCAAACCAACACTTAGCGATGTACGAGTACCATAAACAACTCGAGCATAAATATCGCAACCTTGCATATCAAAACCAAATGGATGCGCGGCTGAAGCTGGCTCAAGAGAGTGTTCCAAAACGCAATAATTAGGATTGTGCTTTGTAAGAATGCTTGGGAAGAATGCAACAAAAATAATTGCAATAATCAAAACTGCAGAAACAATAAACAATGGATTCCTGCGCAAAGTTCTCCAGGTATCTGCCCACATACTCGTTGCAGCAGCGGATTCGTCTACGGAATCCACTTCCTGAATAGGCGTATCGTCTAATGGTGCAACGTAGCGTTCTTGCCCCGGTAATATATTGCAATTTGAAGCATTATTTGCAATCAAATCATTTTTCATCAAATTATCTTCCATAGTGTACTCCCCTCACGCGTAACGAATGCGCGGATCAAGAGCCGCGTACAACATATCAACAAGAAAATTGCTAAATACAAATATCAATGTCAAAAGCGTGACAATGGAAACAACAAGGTTTCCTTCTCCTTTTAGAATCCCTTGATATGTGAGGAATCCAACGCCATGAATGTTGAAGATTGTTTCCGAAATCATTGCACCGCCCATAAGAGCACCCAAATCCTGGCCTAAGAAGGTGACGACAGGTATAAGCGAGTTGCGCAAAACGTGGCGAACAATAACAGAGCCTTCTTTTAAGCCCTTTGCACGAGCTGTACGCACGTAATCAAGCGAAATATTTGAAGAGATTTCAGATCTTGTAAGTCGAATGATATACGCCATAGACACAGAACCAAGAACCATTGCAGGAAGAAGCAAATCGAAGAATCCAGGATCGTTACTAGCTGTAACTGGTAATATACGCCATTTAACACCAAATAAGTATTGTCCTACGAAACCTGTCACAAATGTTGGAACAGAAATAAGAAGAAGTGATACAACCAGGATCACACTGTCATACCACTTGCCTTTCTTCAAACCTGAAATTATGCCAAATATGACACCAAATATTGCTTCGAAAGCGAATGCCATAATTGCTAGTTGAACAGTAACTGGGAATGCACGACCAATTTCATCGATAACTGGTTGACCTGCAAAAGTATGACCAAAATCGAGGGTAAGAGCATTCTTTAAGAATAGTAAATATTGAATAATAAATGGTTTATCTAAGTTATACTCGGCTCGTATTTGTGCAGCCACTGCAGGATTAACAGGTTTTTCTCCAAACATTGCTTTTACTGGATCTCCAGGCAAAGCAAATACTAAAGCATAAACTAATAATGTTGTGCCGAGAACAACAGGAATCATCTGCAAAATACGACGCAGAATGTACTTACCCATCGAATTCTCCTTGAATTGTTAAAACTTACTCAAAAAACAACAAAGTGCCGCTCCAGCTCAATAGTTTTATTTAACTAGTTTAGCTGGAGCAGCAATTTCGCAATAAGCGATATCAAATTATTGAGAGGAACCAACTAGTGTTACTTACTAACTTTCTAAAAAGTATGTAACACTATGCTGTTTTCTTAATTAGCTACCAGCTTATTTGTGAAGCTGATAGTACAGCGGCATATTCTGCCAATCCATTGTGAAGCCCTTCAAAGTTGGAACCATCACAGCCTTAGCGTTCGAGTAGAACAATGGGACAGATGGAAGATCCTCAAGAAGGATTTCGTTTGCTTGCTGATAGAGCTTAATAGCCTCTTCTGGCTTAGAAGATGCAGCTTTCTTAAGTAAATCGTCGAACTTTGGATTCTTATAATCACCTTCGTTGGAGCCATTGCCATCAGCTGCAACGGAAGCAAATTCCTGAGTCAAGTAATTTTCTGCACTTGGATAATCTGGCATCCAACCTGCACGCCATGCACCCTTAATCTGACGCTTAGCGCAAGCATTACGGAATTCCTGGAATGTAGGAATTGGAGTGGTTTCAGCCTTGATTCCGAGATTATTCTTGAGGGAATTCACAACAGCATCGAACACAGACTTTGCATTTCCATCGGCATTGTAGGAGAAAGTAAGAGATCCATCATACTTAGAAATCTTATCTGCCTTAGCCCAAAGTTCCTTAGCTTTCTTTGCATTAAATTCTACGTTCTCGTGACCCTTAAGATCAGCCTTATAGCCTGGAGTCAATGGAGAAGTAAATTCGTTTGCAGGAGAAGCAGTGCCATTGAGAATCTTGTCGATAATCACCTTACGATCTATAGCCATAGAAATAGCTTGACGACGAAGCTTACCTTCTTCAGTCTTTACATCGAAGTGTGGGAGGCTTGAAGGAATAGTGAACTGCTGGATTACAGAACCTGGACGGTTGTAAGCCTTAACAGTTGTATCCTTCTGGAAAGTCTTAGTTTGGGTATCTGGAATATTATCAGTCATATCGAGGTTTCCAGCCTGCACATCGCGGTATGCAGCGTTACCATCTGTATAAACCTTGAAAGTTACGCCATCATTCTGAGCTTTGCGCGGACCATTGTAATCAGGATTCTTTACAACTTCGATCTGCTTGTTGTGATCCCAAGACTTGAACAAGTATGGACCAGAAGAAACAGGCTTTTCGCCATAAGCCTTTGGATCCTTGTAGAAGGATTCCGGAAGTGGAGCAAATGCCAAGTAGCCAACCTTAATTGGGAATACAGAATCTGGCTGTTCCAGATCAACGGTAAAAGTATTTTCATCAACAACCTTCAAACCAGAAAGCTGTTCGTCACCCTTAGTACCATCCTTCTGCAAATCAGCATAACCCTTAATGGTTTGGAAGAAGGAAGCACACTTCTGAGCATTCTTAGCGTTAGCGACGAAGCTCCAAGCCTTCACAAAGCTTTCGGCTGTAATAGGAGTGCCATCGCTGAACTTCTTTCCTTTCTTAACCTTCACGGTGTACTGGGTAGCATCAGCATTTGGAGTGATGCTTTCAGCATCCTCATTTACAGGATTACCCTTTTCATCGAAAGTTACCAACGTGGAATTAACCAACATGGCAGGACGAGCGCCAGCATTTTCGTTAATGTTTCCAGGGACTAATTCGTTTTGTGGCTCAGAGTTTGAAACGGTAATAATAACCTTGCCACCGTTTGTTTGTGCATTCTTAGCGGAAGAGCCACAGCCACCAAGTAACATTGCCAGCGAGCAGGCAGCAGCAGCGAAAGCCAAAGCCCTATTCTTCATATATTTTCTCCTAACGTCTGGTAGGCAGGATTGTCATATCACAAAAAAGCCAAGCATCAGCTAAAACATAAAAATCCATCCGGTTTTTATTGCCAGATGGATTCTCGCAAGCCAATGACGAGGCCTCTTCGTTGATTAAAATTCAATGATACGTATTTTTACAAACAATGCAATAGTAAAAGAAAATTGAAAAAAATATTGTATATTAGTAATAATTAATTATTTAAGTCTAGATTTAATTATAAATACCGAAAATTTTATTATTTATATAGTAAAATTTATTGTTTTTTACAGGTATATGTATATTACAAAAATGTAAATTAACATATTTATTATGTAAAAAACATGTTAAATATGAATAATTGAATACTTAAAGCATTTAATATCATGCACGCGGAAAAGCTTGAGAATACTTACGTTTTAAAGATTCAATAGAAACATGAGTGTAACGCTGAGTAGTATTAAGCGATGAATGACCCAATAATTCCTGCACTTCGCGTAAATCTGCCCCTCCATTCAACATATGCGTAGCAGCACTATGCCGCAAAGCATGAGGAGAAATATCCGGAACATGCGCACTCTTAGCCTCATCATGCACAATCCGCCTTACCAAACGCTGATCGATACGCTTTCCGCGAGTACCAAGAAATACTGCCTCTTCAACAGAATTCCGCAATAAAATTTCTCGTCCATCTTTAGAAATCCAAGCAGATAAAGCTTTATAAGCAGGAACCCCAAAAGGCACAACACGCTGCTTATTTCCCTTACCAGTAACTTTTATAGTGTGCGAGGAAAAATTAATATCCTGAATATTTAAACTAGTAAGCTCACCAACACGAATACCAGTCGCATATAAAAGCTCCAGAATTGCAGCATTGCGAAGTCCTACAGCTTTCTGATTTTTGGTACACGAAGATGAAACATTAGCTTTAGAATCAACATTATTCATTAATGATTCTGCTTGATGTTCATCCAAAACAGATGGTAGCATGTTTTTAATTTTTGGCGTCATTAAAATTTCTGCAGGATTACTGCTTATGTATTCAACATGCTGACACCACGCAAAAAAACCACGCACCGCAACTACTTTGCGAGCCAAACTTGAACGCGCATGACTTCGCGACTCATCAGCCATCCACGAACGCAAATCATCCGTAGTAAGCTCTGAAATATTATTAAATCCGTGCCGATTACACCATGCTAAACATTGCAAAATATCACTGGCATAAGCTTTCTGCGTGCGTTCACCCAAGCCTTTATTAGCACGAACATAATCAATATAATCATCTATTAAACTCATATATTTAGAAGGTAAACCTAAGAAATTTTCAGAAACAAATTTATTGTTGCTCATGCTTAACTCACCCTTCCATAAAAGTTTAAAACAAAACGTTTGCCATATACTTCAGTCACATGCATAATACAACAAGGAGCATGTTATGAACACACAAACACGGAATTCAACTACACTACCGAAGCAAATACCTGCAGGCTCGCGCATAGTAGTAAGAACTTACAAAATTATAGAAAACAATAACGATGGAACACAAAAAATCGAGTACCATGATGCGATCGGGCACGTACTCGAGTGGGACGGGGTAATGCTTCATTTACTTCGAGATCCTGCAGCAAACGGCACTAGAGCTGCCGAAGAAATGTTCATTGACGCCAAAACTATTTACCGATTAAAGCCAATCCCAGAACGCAAATTTCAAAAACCGCTTAGTGTGTAGTAATACTTCATTTTTTCTATTCGTGTGGTAGAGATTTGAGATTTTTCGCACTGAGCGCGGCGAACGTCAGAGCCGCAGGCTGCTGATTCGCCAAGCGAAGAAGAAAAATCGAAAAATCTCTGCAATGAGCACGGTTATTAACGAATTAGCATGCAGAGTTTGGGGGATTTCTCTACGAGCGCTAAAAGAGGACTGAGAAGCTACATTCTTTAAAGAAAGGCGAACACACTGAACTCTTTTAGCAGCAAGAGCGCCCGAAGGACGGGACGCGCGAGGAGAGAGATCCCCCAAAACTCGCGCCACAGCAAAGAGGAACTCACATTATAAGTTGTTTAGCGAACTATCTGCGCGCAATAGTAGTTGCGAAGATTCGTTAGTATTAGATTCGCAGATTTCAACAATAGATTCACCTGAGCGCGCGGATTCTAGTAATTCCTGCTGCCAATTGATTTGAGAATCATACTTCCACAATCTGCTATTTGCATCATCATTTTGCTTAGCATCGTCGCTTTGTTGCGTACTAGTTTTAGATGAGTTGCGCTGCTGGTATTTATATTCTCTCCAAGATTGAGCTTTAGCAAAAAACTCTTGCTCTAAAGCATCCGAGATTTCAACATCATTATCTAACATATTTGCAGCAAAAGTTAGCTCAGAAATTACGGAACGCAATAATTTCGCAGTATTATGCCGATTTTCACTTACCATAGCACGAGTACGTTGAGGATCAGTAAGAGCAACTCGTGTCATATCTCGCCAGGAACCTGCAGATAGTTGTAAAGCAATAGCACGATTAGATTGTTCACATAATACGTTTGCAAGAGCAGTTGCAACAACGTGAGGCATGTGAGAAATAAGAGCTGCAGAATTATCGTGCGTTGCATCATCCAAAACTATTGCGCGATTCTTGCATAGCGAAACAATCATTTGCAAAACATTACAAACTCGCCAAAACTCAGTAGAATCATCAACAGTTAAAGCCCACAAAGCACCATTTAAAAGCTCATCACTAGAAGCTTTCCAACCAGTAAATTCACTACCAGCCATCGGATGCGCACCAACGTAACAATCTTGCAAACCTGCGTCTTTTACTTGCTCTCGAACTAAAGTTTTTACGCTGCCGACATCGCTAATAGTTGTGCAAGATTTGTCAATATAAGGTGCAATTTCATGCAAAATACTTGGCATAGCAGCTAAAGCATTGCATAAAATCAAAACATTTGGACGAAGTTTTGCTAAATCCTGCACTTTTTCTACGCAAGTAATTCCTAAACTTTTAGCTTCGTCATAAGGCTCATTATGACGATTCCATGCATATACGTTGCAATTTGCCAGTTTAGCAAGTCGTTTTGCAAGAGATCCGCCAATAAGACCAAGACCTACAATGCCAACAGAAAATTTTTGCGAAAATTCAGCATCTTCTACCATAATAATTCTCTTTCTGCACGCATTACGTTCAAATTACGTAAAGCATCAACTGAAGGTTCAACGCACACTCCACCATGAGGTAGCATCCAATCATTCATCACCGGATTCTCGCGTTTATCAGAAGAATACACTGCTAAAACTCGAACCCAATCACCATGTTCAACAACCTCTTGAATCATAGCTTTACACGTAGAATCCCAAGGAGCAGCATCAACAGTTGCAATAAAACTGTATAAACCATCCTGCCCTTTAATTGGTCTAGACATAAAGGAAGTCATATTAAGGCCATGATCTCGCACAACATCAAGCAAATTTGCTAACACTCCAGCACCTGTAGAACGCGGAATAAACGCAATAATTGATGAAAAAGATGAAAAATTTTCTCGCTGCACATTAACAAAATCTAAAGCCTGATCTCGAGGAGCTAACACTAAAAATTCAGTGCGCGCGCCAGAAAAATCTTCAACTGCTTCGCTCACAATCTGCCTATTGTATAAATCAGCACAAATTTTAGGACATAAAGCAACTTCGCCAGGAACTAAATCCCTACAAGCAGCAGCATTTGAAGACGCAGTTTTTTCTTGTAAACCGCGCTCTTGAGAAAACTTACGACATTGCGCCAACGCGTGAGGGTGAGCAACAATAGTAGAGCAATTATCGATTGAATCTGATTTGCAAACAACAGCATCAAAACTAATATCAACGCCTATTCGAGCAATACCAACCATATTCTTTGCATCAATGAGTAAATCTAAATTAGGTATTACAACGCCTTCAATATTGTTTTCCCACGCAATAACACCCCAATGGTGATGCTCTTCAATTTCACTAGCAATACTAAGAACATTCTCGCAAGCAGTTGGAATAAGTCGCAAATTATCAAATGATTGACATTGTTCTTGAACTTTTAAAGATGCATGATGAGTAAAAGAACCTTCCGGTCCTAAATAGCATAATTTACGAGCACTCTGACTGTTCTTATTACCATTCATGAATATTCCTTAAAAACTGTTGCAGTTAAGAATATTGTAATCAAGACTACTGTAAAAAATACTGCTTAATACTGCTTTTTATGCAAAATTGAGCTTAAATTATTGCAAATTCTTTACTTATTTTACTATTCAATAACAAACCAACGCTGAGGCATACAAAGCAAAACTAAGTGAGCAACAAGAATGCCGAAAAGCCAAAAATATCCAACATATTGCGAACACCATGGCAACGGTATTGTGAAACCAACAGGTACAAGAATTGCGCTACCAACAAAATCTAAAGCAATAAGCCAAGCTACGAATGAAAAAACTATTGCATGAATAAATAATCCACTCCAACCACTACGAGATCTTGCACACCAAGCAGACAAAAATAGCAAAAGCATAGATAATGCAAATCCGTAAGGAATATTATCCACTGCACCGCAGCGATGAGCAAACGTACCAATCAACGCGCATATTAGCGCAGAAACACACGTGGTCGCATACCTGCCCCACGAAGGCAAGCGATGCGACCACGGTTTCGACGACATAATAAGCCTAACGTTCCATCACTAATTGGTATATTGCGATTATCATGCAGCGTTGTTGTTTTGACGACGCTGCTTAGCACGCCACTTGTACCACTCATCGCGGCTCAAAATAATCTTGCGCACGCGAATTGCTTCAGGCGTAACTTCCACGCACTCGTCTTCGTTAGCGAAGTCAAGAGACTCTTCCAAGCTCATCTTAATTGGTGGAGTTAAAGTTTCAAGCACGTCAGCAGTTGAAGAACGCATGTTAGTCATGTGCTTAGCAAGCGTAATATTTACATCCAGCTCATCTGGCTTATTGTTAATACCAACGATTTGTCCTTCGTAAACTGGGCTTTGTGGATCAACGAAGAAGATACCACGAGCTTGCAAACGCTGCATAGCATAAGGAGTTGCAACACCCTTGCGATCGCAAACCATGGAACCATTCTGACGAGTCACAATCTGACCAGCCCATGGAGCATAACCGGCGGAAATAGAGCTTGCAATACCAGTTCCGCGAGTAGCAGAAAGCAAAGCAGTGCGGAAACCGATAAGACCGCGAGAAGGAACAGTAAATTGCAAACGAACCCAACCAGAACCGTGGTTGCTCATAGAATCCATACGACCCTTACGATCAGCCATAAGCTGAGTGACGGTACCCATGTATTCTTCTGGGACATCAATCGTAGTGCTTTCCATAGGCTCATTAATTTGACCATCAATAGTCTTGGTAACGACCTGAGGACGACCAACTGTAAGCTCGTAGCCCTCGCGACGCATCTGCTCAGCTAACACAGCCAAAGCAAGCTCGCCACGACCTTGAACTTCCCAAGCATCTGGGCGCTCAGTCGGAATAACCTTAATAGAAACGTTACCAATAAGCTCGCGATCCAAACGATCCTTAATCATACGAGCAGTAAGCTTATGATCTTTGCCTTCAGTTCCAGCAAGAGGAGAATCGTTCACGCCGAAAGTCATAGAAATTGCAGGATCGTCGACATGAATCAATGGAAGCGGCTTTGGATCATTCTGGTCAACGATAGTTTCACCAATCATAATGTCGTTTACGCCAGCAACAGCCACAATATCGCCAGGACCTGCAGAAGCTACAGGAGTGCGCTCCAAACCTTGAGTGCGAAGAAGCTCAGAAACACGGAAGTTTTCAATGGAACCATCGACACGAGAAAGACCGTAAGTCTTGCCCTTTTCCAAAGTACCATTGTAAATTCGCACTAAACCAAGACGACCCAAGAAGTCAGAGGAATCAATGTTTGCAACATGAGCTTGAAGAGGAGCGCCTTCTTCGTATTCAGGAGCTGGAATGTTCGAAATAATAGAATCAAACAGTGGCTCCAAATTATCGTTATCCGGAAGAGCACCATTCGCAGGCTGATTAACAGAAGCATAACCAGCTTTAGCAGCGCAATAAATTACTGGCAAATCAAGCAAAGCGTCGAGATCGAGGTCAATACCTTCCTCAACAACATCCTGAGCCAAGCCAAGAAGCAAATCTGTAGATTCGCCAACAACTTCTTCAATACGAGCATCTGGACGATCTACCTTATTTACGCACAAAATAACAGGAAGTTTAGCTTCCAAAGCTTTACGAAGCACAAAGCGAGTCTGTGGAAGAGGACCTTCAGAAGCGTCAACCAGCAAAACAACGCCGTCAACCATAGAGATACCACGCTCGACCTCACCACCGAAATCAGCGTGACCTGGAGTATCAATAACGTTAATAGTGATACCTTCTGGATGACCATACTTTTCAGCTAATGGACCTGTGTACTGCACAGCAGTGTTCTTAGCAAGAATAGTAATGCCCTTTTCGCGTTCCAAATCATTGGAATCCATAACGCGATCTGGAACTTCTTCACGCTCAGAAAATACGTGCGACTGCTGAAGCATGGCGTTTACCAGAGTGGTCTTACCGTGGTCTACGTGCGCCACAATTGCCACATTTCGAATATCACCGCGAACAGTCATCACAAACCTCTTCCATTCTTCGCGTTTAAGTAATTATTAACATGCAACCATTTAAGCTATAAACATCAGCTAAAACAGTAGCCATATACCTTATTGACGAGCGCCCAAATAGGTAAGCTGCCAAACCGCACCGATTTTACTAGCGAGCTAAGACAGCTTTACAAAACATACTAACGCAGAATCACAAGAACTTAAGCAACAACACCTTTAGCAATAAGCTCACGCGCAACTTCGCGGTACTCTTTTGCAGTCTTGTGCTCAGGAGCAAAAATAGTGATAGGAACTGCAGCAACTGTAGAATCTGGCAGCTTAATAGAACGCGAAATCACGGAATGCAAAACTTTATCTTGGAAAGCTTCATAAATGCGCTGCAACACTTCCTCACTATGAAGCGTGCGAGTATACATAGTGACAAGAACTCCAAATACTTTAAGATTTGGATTAATACGAGATTGTACCTTCTCAATTGACTGCATAAGAAGAGCCACGCCTCGAAGAGCAAAGAACTCTGCAGCAAGTGGAATAATCACGCCATCAGCTGCTGTTAACGCATTTACAGTAAGCAAGCCGAGAGAAGGCTGGCAATCAACTATAATAACGTCGTATTCGTCACGCACTTTGCGTAATACACCTGCTAATATTTGCTCTCGTCCTACTTCGGTTACTAACTGAACTTCAGCTGCAGATAAATCAATATTTGCAGGAATAATATCAATATTTTCTGTTTCAGTATGACGAATTACGTCGTGAACGTCCACAGACGAATCAAATAATGCCGTATAAACTGTATTATCAAGCGCATTTGCGTTAATTCCAAGTCCAACTGTTGCCGCACCTTGCGGATCGAAATCAACAATCAAAACGCGACGACCATACTGACTTAGTGCGCCAGCAATATTAATGGAACTTGTAGTTTTACCAACTCCACCTTTCTGGTTGCACATTGCAATAATGCGAGCAGGACCGTGTGAAGTTAACGGCTCTGGTGCATGAAAAGTTTCGTATTCGCGTCCAAGTAAATCAGTAGGCATGCTCCCCACTTTATCAACAGGTATACTCACGAAACTCTGAGCATAAAATTATTTAGCTCGAGGATGACTCATTACGTAAGCTTCAACTAATGCGTCAGGACTAATATGCGTATAAATTTGAGTTGTTGTAACTGAAGCATGTCCAAGTAACTCTTGAACTGTGCGCACATCAGCACCACCTGCAATAAGATGCGTGGCAAGAGAATGGCGCAGCGTATGCGGATGCAATGGTTTGTCAAGTTTTGCACGCTCGCCAGCTTGCGTTACTATTGCCCATGCTGATTGGCGAGAAAGTGCATTACCTCTCTTATTTAAGAAAATTGTGTGCAATTCACGTTTGCCCTTGGACGCTAATTCTGGGCGAGATTTCTCCATATAGTTACGAAGAGCACGAACAGCACACCCACCAATCGGAACTAAACGCTGCTTAGAGCCTTTACCTGTAAGTTTTACAACGGACTCATTTAAATCAATATCTTCGAATTTTACGCCAACTGCTTCCGAAATTCGCGCTCCAGTAGCGTATAAAAACTCGAGAAGCGCAGTATCTCTAATCGAAATAGCATCGGAACTTCCAAAATTCCCTGCAGCTTCAATAACTCTATTTACTTCTTCAATACTTAAAACATCCGGTAAGTAGTCTGCTTGTTTTGGAGCTTTTACTTGCGCTGAAACGTCAGCTTGTATGTCACCATGAGCAAGCATAAAGCGATGCCACTCGTGAATACTTGCAAGTCGACGCGCAACTGTCCTAGTCCCCAACCCTAATTCATTCAAAGTTCGAATATATGATTCAATATCTAATTGAGAAATAGTAGTAATATCTTTTATTTTTCGTTCGTCGTAAAGCCAGCATGTGTAATCTTGCAAATCTGAAGCGTATGCAGATACTGTTTTTTTAGAAAGACCACGCTCAATATCAATATGCGCAATAAAGCGTTGAATATGAAGTGCAAACTCTTCAGGAATATTATTTTTCCTATTGTCAGAATCAAGATTTGAGCGCATAAAAATAATTATAGCTAATAAGTAAATTTGTTGATTTAAAAGAAAAAGCCCACCTAAATTGGTGGGCTTAAAATAGAACTCTATTAAAGCAAAATCAGGCTTCAACTGGAGCGTTTACATCAGCTGGCAATGCAGCCTTAGCAGCTTCAACAACAGCCTTGAAAGCTTCAATATCGGAAACTGCGAGCTCAGCAAGAGCGCGACGATCCAATTCGATGCCTGCCAAGTGCAAGCCCTGAATGAAGCGATTGTAGGTGATGCCTTCAGCGCGAACTGCTGCGTTAATGCGCTGAATCCACAACTTGCGGAAATCACCCTTGCGAGCCTTGCGGTCGCGGAAGTTATAAGTGAATGAGTGGAGCAGCTGTTCCTTTGCCTTGCGATAAAGACGGGAGCGCTGACCGCGGTAGCCAGAAGCCCTCTCAAGAACAACGCGACGCTTCTTGTGAGCGTTTACTGCGCGCTTTACTCGTGCCATAAGTATTCCTCAGCTTTCTTAAAAATTTTCGATTGCGTATTCGTTTACAAGCAATTCTTACTTGTTACTTACTTAACGAGCAAGCCCTTAAGCTTCTTGCTCTGCGCAGTAGCCAATACTTTATCTTCAGAAAGAGCACGACGCTTACGAGCCGACTTGTGCTCCAAGTTGTGGCGCATGGCGCTACCATCGTGCATCACCTTACCGGTACCGGTAAGACGAACGCGCTTGGACGCTGCGGAATTAGTTTTCATCTTCGGCATTGCTGCCCTCCTTGTGATGTTGATCGGATTGCATAGCATTTACTGCAGCTGCAGCTTGTGACTGAACCTCTTGCTTAGCTGCAAGACGAGCAGCCTGACGAGCTTGACGCTCAGCGCGAGATTCAGCGCCACGACGACGTTGCTCAGACTGTGTATGAATTTTCTTGCCTTTTGGAGCAAGAGTCATAATAATATTTCGACCTTCTTGCTTTGGCGCAAACTCTACTGTGCCACTTTCAGAGACCTCATCTGCAAGTCGGCGCAACAATTCAACGCCACCAACCGGACGAGATTGCTCACGGCCACGCAACATAATAGTTACTTTTACCTTGTCTCCGCCGTTCAAGAAACGAAGCACATGACCTTTCTTCACATCGAAATCGTGATCGTCGATCTTGAGGCGGAAACGAATTTCCTTAACCTCTGCGACAGTCTGATTACGACGTGCTTCACGAGCCTTAATCTTTTCGTTGTACTTGTACTTACCGTAGTCAATAAGCTTGGCTACTGGAGGCTTAGCAGTAGGCGCAACTTCGACAAGATCGAGGTTAGCTTCCCTTGCAAGGTTTAACGCGACAGAGGTTGCGATAACTCCCACTTGCTCGCCCTTTGGACCAATAAGGCGCACCTGAGGGACTCGAATTTCCTCGTTAATGCGTGGTTCGTCGCTAATGATGACTCCAATCCTTCTAAATACTTGTAAGATGTAATACACCAAGAAGTCCAAGAGCTTAAGATTCACTACTTCATATCAATAAAACGCTATATAACAGCGCAGCAAGCAGCACAAGAAGCTAACTTGCGTGACCGAAGTCATGAACCCGAAACCACAGTAGGCTTCCAGGTGGGGACATCCCACTTTCTTGATTACTCAAGCCGAATATCTATTCTACTAGAAGCCTTGACAAAAAGGCAGTCAACACACGAAACGCGTTTTGACTGCCACAAATCAAAGCTAGAACTATGCGATTTCTACGCTAACTGCATTGGCTCAGGCTTCAATCCATCGTGATTAAAGTACACATCATACCAAGTCAGGAATGTGTAAACTGTCCAAATCTTACGGCGATCGTCATTTTTCTTTGCATAATTATCGTCAATCATACGAAGTAAAGCATCTCTATCGAAGAATTTAGCAGCATCGTCACTTTCAAACGTTTTACGAACAATCTTATAAAAACGTTCCTCACGCAACCAATCCTTAACTGGCACAGGGAAACCAAGCTTTTCTCTGTCATACCAAGCTTTTGGCAAATGACGGGACGCAGCTTGTCGGAAAGCAAACTTCGTATTTTCATCAGTAATTAAATATTTAGTAGGAACTTTTTCTGCAACATCCATAAGAACACGATCAAGCAAAGGCACGCGAAGCTCCAAAGAATGTGCCATAGTCATTTTATCTGCCTTAAGCAAAATATCTCCTGGCATCCATTGATGCATATCGAGATATTGCTTTTTCTTAACTTCAGAAAGTCCCTTACCAGCAATTCTATTGTAAATAGCATCGACAATGCTGCGAACGCTAGGACCCTTGCGATACTCAGGTTTCAAAAGTTTTACAGCATCTTCCTCATTGAAAACCTTTGACTGACCGATAAAATGCTCCTCAGCTGGAGCCAAATTAGCGTACAAATGCCACGCTCCGTGGAAATGCTTACCCTTTGCAGCTCGACCAATCGCGTAACGCAACTTTTTTGGCAACTTTGCAAGCATGCGAGTCACAACTTTAATAAGTTTAGAACGCGTATGAACACCATAATCAATGTATCCTGCAAATAATTCATCTGCTCCCTCACCGCTTAGCACAACGCGTAAATCTTGCGAAGCTAATTTTGCAAGGAAGAATAATGGGACGCAAGAGAAGTTAGAATCAGGTTCGTCCAAATACCACTGAATTTGTGGGAAATAACGGAATGCGTCAGCAGCGTCAATAATTTCAGATTTATTGTTTAAGCCAATAATTTTTGCCAATTCGCTTGCTTGTTTGGATTCATTGTATCTTCCACCAGCAAAACCAATAGAATATGTGTGTTCAGGGCGTGCAACAGCTGCAACATAACTTGAATCAACTCCAGAAGAAAGGAACGAACCAACTTCAACATCCGCAATTTGGTGAGCTTGAACAGAATCACAAACTGTTTTATCGATAGAATCAACTAATTCATTCAAGCGTTGCTTTGTTTCTTTGAAATTAGGATCGTAATATTGCTCAATCTTCATTTCGCCATTCTTATACGTAAAGCAATTACCTTCACGCAGCTTAAAAACGCCCTTGAAGAAAGTTTCGTTAATTGCAGGATATTGGAATGTCATAAACGGCTTAAGCGCATTTTCGTTAAGCTCCTTCTTAAAATCTGGATGGCGCAGTAAAGATTTAATTTCGGATCCGTACATAAAAGTACCATTCATTTGCGCATAATAAAAAGGCTTAATACCGAAATGGTCGCGAGCGCCGAACAATTCTTGAGTACTTTTGTTCCAAATAACGAATGCAAACATTCCGCGTAAACGATTAAGTAAGCCTTTACCCCACTCTTCGTAGCCGTGCACTAATACTTCTGTGTCGCAATCAGTGTGGAAAGTGTGACCAGCTTTAATAAGTTCTTCGCGAAGTGGCTTGTAGTTATAAATCTCACCATTGAAAGTAACTGCAAGATTCCCATCCTCGTTGTACATAGGTTGGGATCCACCGTGAAGATCTATAATGCTAAGTCGACGAAAACCGAGTGCTGCATGTTCGTCAATCATAGTTCCATATTCGTCAGGACCACGATGCGCAATCACATCTGTCATATCTTTTACAATTTGGCTTTTGACGTTAATTGGGGTGTCATTAATGAACCCTGCAATTCCGCACATTTATTTCTCCTCGTAGAATATACAACACAGCATTACGTTAGTCTACTAGCAAATAATTAACGAAAATCCATAATAACTTGGAAAATCTAACTTGCCATGCAATACTACACCAAGCACTTTATGTTAAGCGAGTATTAGTCTAAAAATTCCTGTATTTGCCGGAATAAAAACAATCAAATGCGCTAATATCAAATCCGAAAAATGGCATAAAACGTAGTCAAATGTTGATTGACACTACGCTTATAAACTCTTGTTATAAATGTATGTCATCAGTACAAATGCAGCGTTATTATGTTGTTATGGAACCTTTGCAACGCTGCGTAGTATTAGCAGCAGGAGATTATTACGATCATACGCGTGAACATGTGCCAGATCGCGCTTTAACAATTGCAGCTGATGGAGGCTGGGATCATGCATGTAAATTAGGTTTGCATGTGGATGCGCTCATCGGCGATTTTGACTCTGTTAGATTAAAACTTCCTACTGATGCAGTTATTACTAGATTGCCTGCAGAAAAAGATGATCCGGACTTACTTTCTGCGTTAAAAGTTGGTTGGGCTAAAGGCTCTCGAGAATTTCATATTTTTGGAGGATTAGGTGGTCGAGTTGACCATACTATTTCTAATATTCAACTTATGGTTCGTTTAGCGCGCCGCGGCGGAATTGGATTCTTGTACGGCGACGGTCAAATTGTTACAGCAATACATGATGGATCTCTTGATTTTCCAGCATCATCTGGAGATGATTTGCGCATAGTTTCCGTTTTTTCTCATACTCCAGTTTCTAATGATGTAAATGAAGTTGGATTAAAGTATCAGCTTAAACACGCAACCATGCATGGAGATGCAGTACAAGGTTTAAGTAACGAATTATTAAATAATACGCCTGCTCATATTGACGTTCATGAAGGAACACTTATTGTAACATTCCCTATTAATGCTCCATTACCACAGGTGAGCTGGTTTAAAAGACCAATTGGAGATTTAGGCGAAGTCGATACTTCTATATCTGAGGCATTAGCAGTTCCTCTTGAAAGCGAGACTACTCCAACATATTCGACTACTGCAGCTGCTGAAGCAATGACGTATAACGAATAGGCGCAAACTTTAGTTTATGCAAATGGCTGACGAGGTTCTTTTACTTGAAAAACTCGTCAGCCTTTTTCTTTTTAAAATTACACTCGTTGTTCAATTGAACAATATTGATTCGTAAAATGTTATGCAAAAACGCAACTGGAAACTATCAAAAAATTCACAAAAACACTCATAAAACACAGCATGTTAACGCTCACTGTTCTCATAGTGCATGATTGCAATAAAAGTGAGCTATATTACAACTCTTCGTACATACCGCACACTAAAATGAACACCGTTAATTCAAATAACGATGACCTAAATGCGTGAGTTTTCATCGCGAAAATAGCGCGACTTAAAACGTTGCGCACGAGGTCTCACTCAAGGGAGAACCACATGACAGTCAAGATTGGTATTAATGGTTTCGGTCGTATCGGTCGTCTCGCATTCCGTCGTATTTTTGAGCTTCAGGCTCGCGGCGGTCAAGCAGGTGACATCGAAGTCGCAGCCATCAACGATCTGACCACCCCTTCGATGCTCGCCTACTTGCTCAAGTATGACAGCACCCACGGCACATTCCGCCACGATGACGGCACCCCAGTTGAGGTAACCTCCACCGAAGACGCAATCGTTGTAGATGGCAAGACTTACAAGGTTTACGCCGAAAAAGACGCAAATAACATTCCATGGGTTAAGAACGATGGCGTTGAATTCGTTCTCGAATGCACCGGTTTCTACACTTCTGCAGAAAAGTCCCAGGCTCACTTGAACGCGGGTGCTAAGAAGGTTCTTATTTCTGCCCCTGCTAAGGATGAAACCACTCCAACAGTTGTGTTCGGCGTTAATCACGAAATCTTGAAGGCTTCTGACAACATTGTTTCCGCTGGTTCTTGCACCACCAACTCCATGGCTGCAATGGTGAAGTTGCTTCAAGACAACTGGGGAATCAAGTCCGGCTTCATGACCACAATTCACGCCTACACCGGCACTCAGATGATTCTCGACGGCCCACGCGGCTCTAAGCCACGCAATAACCGTTCCGCAGCTTGCAACACCATTGAGCACTCCACCGGCGCTGCTAAGGCAATCGGCAAGGTTGTGCCAGAAGTTAACGGCAAGCTCCAGGGTCACGCACAGCGCATTCAGGTTCCAGACGGCTCTGTTACCGAGTTGACCACTGTTCTTGAGAAGCCAGCAACCACTGAAGAAATTAACGACGCTTTCAAGAAGGCTTTCGAAAACTGCGAGTACTTCGGTTACAATGCAGACAGCATCGTGTCTTCTGACATCATCGGCGACACCCACGGTGGCGTTTTCGATCCAACTCAGACCGACGTGAACACTGTTGACGGTGTAACTTTGGCTCGTACCGTTACCTTCTACGACAACGAGTACGGCTTCACTTCCAACATGATTCGCACTCTTCTTTACTTCGCTGAAATCTCCGAGTGATTTCGCTAAGCATCAATCAGCAATAGCTGGTTGTGCGAATATTTAATATATAAACCCCTTGTGCTGCTTTCTAAGCTCCACAAGGGGTTTATATGTTTAATATACACTAAGTCAACAGTCGGTATAGCATATCATGTAACACAATTTGACAGTTGAGTATAAGGCACGGTAACAAAATGAGTAAAAAACATGCAGAAACCGGAAAAGCAACTCCAGCTATTGCGCAACTCGAAAACGCAGGCATCACCTTCCGCATAGCGCAATACGAGCATGACGCTGATCACATGGACGACGGCTATGGAATTGAGGCTGCTGAGAAGCTAGGCGTAAGCGCAGCTCAAGTTTGCAAAACTCTTATGGTTGACACTGGTGAAAAGCGAGTAGTTGGAATTGTTCCAGTAAACGGACGTCTCAATATGAAAGCAATTGCAGGAGCAGTACACGCAAAGAAAGCAAGTATGACAAGCCCAGAAGTTGCGCAACGAGAAAGCGGCTACGTAGTTGGCGGAATCTCACCATTCGGACAAAAAACGCACCATGAAACAGTACTAGATAGTAGCGTAATGCAATTTGATGAGATTCTTGTTTCTGGAGGAAAACGAGGATTGGACGTAGTTCTTAATCCTCAAGATATCGTAACATTATTAAACGCAACTGTAGCTGATATAGCAGCATAAGCAACATAAGCTTTATTACTGCAAATATTGTTACTAACAAGTGATTACTCGCACGAGATTAGTACGTTGACAAATATAACGTCTTGGCAACGTGCGATAATCCCTAAGGTTGTTCATTAATCGTTAAGGAGTGCATTATGGGTATGCGTGGCCGCAAGCGCAAGGCGCGTCGTAAAAAAGCAGCGAATCATGGCAAAAGGCCAAATGCTTAAGCTATAAATTCGCTTATACATACTGTAAAGCCCACGTCAATCGTGGGCTTTTTCGTTTTAGCATACTTTTATTCACCACAATAATCAGAAAGCTCACGTTTAAGTTGCATGCGAGCGCGGTTAAGTCTGCTCATAATAGTGCCTATTTTTACGCCTTCTTCTTGGGCAATTTGTTTATAAGATTTACCTCGAATAGCGACTTCAATAAAAACTTTTCTACGCTCAGGCGGCAACTTACTAAGCGCAGCAATAATCTCTTGTGGAGCAAACCCTTCTAAATATTCTTGTTCAGCAGAAAGCATTCCTTTTGCGCAATGATTAGAAGCCTCATAAATATCCCAATCATTGTAGTCGCCAGTTTCATCGTTAGCACGTTTAGGGCTTCGTTTTGCTTTCGCGTACTGATTAAAATACAAATTTCGTTCAATCCTGTTAATCCAGGCAGCAAAATTTGTGCCAGGCTGAAAAGTTTCAAAAGATTTAAGAGCACGCTCAAAAGTATCTTGCACTAAATCTTGCGCATCCTGCGCATTTTGCGTAAGACGCATAGCTTGAGTGTACAAAGGATCAACGCAAGTAGATACAAGTTGTTCAAATCTTTTGCGTCGACTTTCCATTGCAGAACTTTGCTTAGTATCTACTAAACGATCACTAAATAAGCGAGCATTACGATTTTTTGCACTTTGTTTTTTAGCTCTTACGCTTTTAGAGCACATAACATTTGTCTTCTCGATTTGCTCACCCATATAGTCAATAATACTTTTACTTTGCACATATCGCTACTGATTTATCGTGTTGCATAGTGTAGCGCAGAGCGAGATGATAACACAGCGCAGCACAATAACGCAGCGCGGCATAGTGTGACATTGCGTGACATTGCGGTAGTATTGTGACTATGCCAACTCATATTCAAGAATTGTTAAATGCTTTAGATTTAGCACCTAAGCAAGCTGAGAATACATTACTTGCTGAATCATGGTTACTTGGTTTCGACACTGAAACTACAGGTGCAAATATTGGTAAAGATGCCATTGTTTCTGCAACTCTAGTATTACGCAATCCTGAACTAGCTCACGATGGAGATGTGGTATCAACTTGGTTAATTAACCCTCATCAGCCTATGAATCCTAAGGCAAGCGAAGTAAATGGTTTCACAGACGAATACCTTCAAGAACACGGCGGAGAGCCTGAAGAAGAACTTGAATTCCTTGCACGCGCAGTAAGCATGGCTCAAGCTAAGAATATTCCACTACTTGCTTATAACGCTCCATTTGATATTGCAATGTTACGTCACGACTTGAAGCGTTGGCATCTTACTGCGCTAGAAGAACGCGCAACTTGTTCAATACATGCACTAAACGCTAATGACATTCTTACTGTTGATCCTCTTGTTATCGATAGAGCTGTTTCTAGAAGATCCGGCAAGCGTACTCTCACTATTACATCTCAATTTTATGGAGTTGAACCAATCGGAGATTTCCACGATGCTACAGCAGACACAGTTGCAGCTCTTGATTTGATTGCTCCAATGAGCAAACTATATGAGTCAGTAAGTTGCATGAGGCTGAATACTATGATGGATTGGCAGCGCGAAGCTTATATTAATTGGCGAGATAGCTTCAATCAATGGCTGCAATCTCACGGACGTGAGCCTATTACTGGAACATGGCTATAAAACATTTGGCGAAAAGAAGTAAATTATGATCATGCATAACACGTTGTCATTAGCAAGCGCAAGTGAAATTTTGCAACACTATGGTTTGTTGCGCGAAATGATTCAATATTGTAAAGCAGAAGATACTAATAGTGCTAATACTGCTAATACTAAAGAAAAAACTGTAGACTCTACTCATTCTCGCAATGAAATATGGTCTTTAAATCCGTATTATTTCCCAAATATTGATGCAGATGAGTGCTTTACTAACGCAACTTACGATACTCGCGATATTACACCTGGGACACTTCTGTTTATTAAAGGCAATTTTCAGTCGGAATATCTTTTAAATGCAGACAACAAAGGACTTGCTGCATATGTTGCTGAACAAAGCTACGCACAATACACAAAAGCTGTTGGTTTAATTGTTACGGATGCTAAAAAAGCAATGAGCGTGCTTGCAGCAGCATTCTTTGGAAATCCACAAGAAAAACTCACTATTGTTGGAATTACTGGAACTAAAGGCAAAACAACTACAGCCTACTTTACTCACGCTATTCTAAACTCCCATTCGCACGGTAAAGCAGCACTGTTTTCTTCAGTAGATAATTGCGTAGACGGAAAAAATTACGTTGAATCTAATTTAACTACTCCTGAAAGTTTTGATGCTTTCAAAATGATGCGCGAAGCTGTAGATAACGGCATGAAGTATCTTGTTATGGAAGTTTCTTCACAAGCTTATAAGGTGAATCGCGTATATGGTCTTAAATTCGATGTTGCAGCATTCTTAAACATTAGCCCAGACCACATTAGCCCTATTGAACACCCAACTTTTGAAGATTACTTGTATTGCAAACGACAAATTATTGCAAATACTAAGCGTTTAGTATTAAATTCTGATACAGATCACGCAGATCTTCTTTTACAAGATGCAGAACGCAACAATGTGCTCGTAACAACTTTTGCTCGCATTAAAAAAGATGAAATAGAAAGCGACGCTTGCGAAAATGACAATTTCGATGATATTGACGACGATCGCATAAATTATTGCGCTCCTGCTAACGATGATGACTACACAGAATTACTTACTCCTGACTACATTGCAATGCCAGTAGAAAATAGTGAATCACACTGCATCGCTATGCGAGACTCAAGCGAAGACGACGACTATGAAGATAACGACTACGAAGAAGACGTGCACTACTGCCCTATTGACGAATTCGCATTGTCTATTGCAGGAGATTTTAACTACGAAAATGCTTTAGCTGCAATCGCTATTGCAGGAGAATTGGGAATTAATCAAGATACTGATTTACACGCATTACACGCTATTGAGAACGTGAAAATTTCTGGACGCATGGAAGTTTTCAAAGACACGCACTCAAATATGATTGCAGTTGTCGACTATGCGCATAACTACATTTCTACAAAATCAGTTCTTGACTTTGTAGAAGAGCGCTACGGCAAATTTAATCCTCGAATTACGCTAATAACTGGTTCCACAGGAGATAAAGCTGTCGACCGTCGTAAAGAAATTGTTGAAGCAGCGCAAAACCGCATAGAACAGTTTATTTTCACTACTGAAGATACTGATACTGAAGACGTAATGCATATTTGCGAGGATATGCAAAGTTATGTTACGGACCCAAATGTTTCTTCACGCATTATTATCGACAGAGCTGAAGCAATAGAATACGCTTACAACGATGCTGCAAACAGCGAACAAAAAAATGGAAAATTAAACATTCTTCTTGCTATTGGTAAGGGCGATGAACGTTGGATTAAAAACAAACGAAAGCATGTGCCGTATGAGGGTGATTCATTCGTAATAAAGCGTCTTTTTGGTCTGTAATACGCTTATGCGAAAGTATGAAAATATACGAATAAAATAAACGCAATTACTACATAAACTAAATAACAAGCTAGCTAACAAACTAAATAACAAACAAGTTAAATAACAAATTAAAACAAATGAAGAAGATACAAATGAATAATCAACAATTCCAACCTGTGTTACTCGGTAGCGATATAAACGCATATGGCATGGCTCGAGCATTCCATGAAGAATATGGCATTACTTCAATTGCTTTTGCGCACTTCCAACTTTCACCTACGAAATTTAGCAAAATTGTCGATGTGAGAATTGTTCCAGGCTTTGGAGAACTTCCTACATTCCGCAATACAATGCTTAATTTTGCTAAATCATGGCATCAAGAGCATCCTAATACCAAGCTTCTGCTTATTCCTTGCGGCGACGTATATGCGAACCTTCTAAGCCAATGCGGTGATGAATTGCACGAATATTTTGCTTTCCACACATTGCCAAATTCGCTCAATCGCCAGCTTAGCCTTAAAAGCTCATTCTATAAAACTTGTGAAAAATACAATCTTCCTCATCCAAAAACTAAAGTTGTAAACGCTCAAGAAGTAGCAGCGCACGCTTATGAAGATTTGCCATTCAGCTTCCCTATTGCTATGAAACCAGCAAATAGCACTAAATGGCTTGATATTGATTTTGAGGGACGTAAAAAAGCTTTTATTATCAATACTCCGCAAGAACTTGATACTCTTATTCAACGCTCGTACAAAGCTGGCTACGATGATGAAATGATTTTGCAAGACTTTATTCCTGGAGACGACAGCCGCATGCGTGTGCTAAATGCTTACGTTGATAGCAATCATCATGTGCGCATGATGTTTCTAGGACACCCTCTACTGGAGGATCCAACTCCAGAAGCAATCGGCAATTATGCAGCTATTATTCCAGACTACAATGAGGAAGTTTTCCAAAATATTAAAGCATTTTTGGAAGATATACGTTACGTTGGCGTAGCTAATTTTGATATGAAATACGATGAGAGAGACGGAAAGTATAAGCTTTTTGAAATCAATTTACGCCAAGGACGTTCAAGCTATTTCGTCACTTTAAACGGATTTAATATTGCTAAATATTTTGTTGAAGATTTAATTGACCATAAGCCTTTTGACGGGAATACTGTGTTCGGCCGTGGAGAAAAGCTGTGGATGGAGATTCCGCGATCGATATTTTGCAATTATGTAGCAGAAGGCGATGAAAAGAAGCGCGGTCTTAATATGATTCGTCGCGGCGATTGGGGCACTACGCTAGAATATAAAAAAGATATGAATCTGCTACGCTGGTTGATGATTCGTCATATGTTTTCAATTTACACAAGACGTTATGCAGAATTTTTCCGCAATAAAGCGTGAAAATTATTACGTAACTTTGAAGGGAATATGAGACAATGAAACGTCCGTTTTTTGCTGTACTTGGCGGCATGGGCACACTTGCAACAGAAAGCTATATTCGTTTACTTAACAAAGAAACGCATGCGCATAATGATCAAGAGTTTTTAGATTATGTGGTGTTCAATGATGCTTCTGTGCCAGATAGAACAGCATATATTGTTGGCGAATCATCCGAAAGCCCATTCCCTACTCTTGCAGACGACATAGCTAAAGCAACTGCGATGGGTGCTTCATTTATTGTGCTCACGTGCAATACTGCGCATTACTTTTACGATAAGTTCCAAGCACTCACCGATGTGCCAATTATGCATATGCCGCGTGGTGCTGTAGCTGAAGTTTCTAAACGTTACCCAAAGTCTAAATGTAACCGTATTGGATTCTTAGGTACTGCAGGGTCGCGTAAAGCTGGAGTGTATCAGCGCGCTATAGAAGAAGCAGGATACACATTCGTAGCACCAGACGACGATTTGCAAAAACGCATTACATCACTTATTTATGATGATGTAAAAGGCACAGGCGATCTTAATCTACGCCGTTACGAGTCCGTTTTAAGCGACATGCTCGACCCTGCAGGAGCGTGCCGTTGCGACGCACTTATTTTGGGTTGCACAGAATTAAGTGTGCTTAATGAAGCTTTCCCTCTTCCGCAAATACCGTTAGTTGACGCTCAAGCAGTACTTGTAAAAAATACTGTAGAAAAAGCTAAATCTTTGCGAATGAAGTAGCAAAAATAGCTTATCAGGACTCGTCAATATTTGGGTGGATTGCTACGCGCTGATCCTTTGGCTTTTTTAGATCCGGATTCACGTGCTCAACAAGCATTGTGCGCGCGTCTCCTGCAGTGACGAAACTACCGCAAATAAGCACTCCGTGACCATAGCCCACACCAAGCTCATCGTCTTCATCAACTAAATCAACGGCAGTTTGAATAGCATCCGGCAACTCGTCAACACGAATTACGCGATCCTCGCCAAATACGCCTACAGCAATCTTTTCGAGCTCTTCTGGATCCATTACACGGTCGCGCCAAGAATTACGCGTAACAACAATCTTCGTCAAAATAGGCTCAAGAACACCCAAGTATTCTTCAACTTGCTTATCTGCCATCATTGCCACAACGCCAATAAGCTGCTCAAAATGATAGTTTTCTTCAATAGTTTCGCGAAGAGACTCAGCAGCATTCACGTTATGTCCACCGTCAATGATGATTGTCGGCGAAGTACGAACCTGCTCAATACGACCAGGAACCTTAACCTGACTTAAAGCCTCTGCAACTAAATCGCCATCCAAAGCACCATTTACAGGCAGCACAACCTCTGCAGCGGCAAGAGCTGCCAAAGCATTATGAGCCTGATGTTTGCCAAACTTGTCAATCGGAACATCCTCATAAGTGCCAAGAGGCGTACGCAAAGTAACAACCTGTCCACCAACTGCAGGAGTACGAGACACAACTTCAAGTTCGCCATCGCCATAAGAAGAATCGCGCAATAATGTAGCATGATTGCGCTCCGCAACTTCCTTAATAATTGGCAAAACCTTAGCTTCATGCGGCTGAGGACCCAAAATAACAGTGCAATTTGGCTTAATAATACCAGTCTTCGTGCGAGCAATCTCTTCAACAGTGTTTCCAAGCCATTGCATGTGATCCATATCAACCGGCCCAATAATTGCAGCATCAGCATTCATAACATTGGTGGCATCCCATTCACCACCCATGCCAACTTCCATAACAGCAACATCAACAGGAGCATCCGCAAAAGCCCAAATTGCCATGGCTGTAAGCACTTCAAAAAAGCTCATTTTTGGCTTACCGTCAGCCTCCATGCGAGCGTCAACCATGTCGATAATGTCTTTCATTTGATCCCACACATCAACGAACTGATCGTCACTAATTTCCTGTCCGTCAATCATAATGCGCTCGTTTACGCGCTCCAAATGTGGAGAAGTATATAATCCGGTTCGCAAACCGTATGCTCGACAAATCGACTCAGCCATTCGAGCAGTAGAACCTTTGCCGTTCGTACCAGTTATGTGAATAACACGCATAGACTGCTCTGGATGACCTAAAATATCGAGAATAAGACGCATGCGGTCCAAGTCGAGATTAGTTTTATTATGTTCTGGAGCTCGGCTCATAATATTGCGTTCAATATCAACAATTCGCTCATTATTGCGATTTGGATTTTCAATAGACATAACTACTCCCCCTAATTTTTACGCTCGCTCACTCATTTTCCAACTATCTAGATTAGTTGATACCAACAACACACGCATATAAATATGTTGTGACAATATTCACATAACAAAAGCGTTTTATACGCACTTTGTAAATTGCGTATAAAATCTTGCTATTTTGCACTAAAAAACTCGCATAAAACACTAAATAAGACTATGTTAGTTTATTGACTGTTTATTTACTATTTGTATAATTTGCGCAAGCAAAAATTAACAAGCAAAAATTAAGGAGCCTCATAATGGCAGAATATACGCCAACTGAGCACGGCGAAGAGCTAAAGGCTGACGGAACACAAAAGACAGAAGATCGTGTAAATAACCGTTCACTTCGTCCAAACAGTGATTCTTTTAAAGATTTTATGACGAATAACTGGGATAACCAGGAGTCAGAAGTTAAGGCTCTTGAATCTAGTAGGTATATTCCAGCTCGTTTAGAGGCTCTTTCAAAACGTTTCCCAGGCGAACGTTTAGTTATTCCTGCAGGACAACCAAAGGTGCGTAATAACGACTGTGATTATGCTTTCCGCCCAGACACTACATTTGCCTACTACACTGGATTAGGTCAAGACTATGAGGCTGGTGCTGTGCTTGTTATGGAGCCAGTCAACAAAGATAGCGAAGAAGCTAAGGCTGGAAAAACACATGTACCTGAGCTTTTTGTAGCTCCACGCGCAGATAACAGCACTTCAGCATTTTACAAGGATCCTCACTATGGAGAATATTGGGTCGGCCCTCGTGCAGGCTTAAAAGAACTTAAAGCAATGACCGGCATTGAAACGCGCGATATTGCAGAACTTGACGACGCTATTGCAAAGAATGTAAGCGACGACGCTAATGGTGAGGGCATTCGCGTGCGAATTGTTCGAGAAACGGATCCTGAGCTTACTGCAAAAGTTGAAACAATGCGCGAAGCAAGTGGATTTACTGATGAAGATGCAAACTCTTGCGCAGACGACAAATTGCACGAATTCGCTGCAGAAGCACGAATGCTTAAGGACGACTACGAAATTCGCGAAATGCGCAAAGCTATTGCAGCCACAAAACTTGGTTTTGACCGCATGCTTACGCGTTTGCCTAATGCTTTAGGTCATGAGCATTCCGAGCGCATGATTGAGGGTGCTTTTAATTCTGTTGCTCGCGAGGAAGGAAACGAAGTAGGCTACGACACTATTGTTGCTTCAGGCAAGCACGCACCAATTTTGCACTGGATGCGCAATACTGGCGTTGTTTCCAGCGGAGAATTGCTACTTATTGATGCCGGCGTTGAAGTTAACAGCCTCTACACTGCTGACATTACACGCACTTTCCCAACAAATGGCAAATTCACTGACTTGCAAAAGAAGCTTTACCAGTGCGTTCTTGACGCTCAACAAGCCGGTTTTGAGGCAGCTAAGCCAGGTGCAACCTACTCCGATATTCACCATGCTTGCATGCGCGTTCTAGCCGAACACTTACACGAATGGGGAATTTTGAAAGTTAGCGTTGAAGAATCACTTTCGCCAGAAGGTCAACAGCATCGTCGTTGGCACGCTTGCGGCGTGGCTCATCATCTTGGTTTGGATGTGCACGATTGCGCACAAGCACGCTATGAGTCTTATCAGGACGCAAAAATTACTCCAGGAATGATATTCACTATTGAGCCAGGATTATACTTTGCAGCTAACGATTTGATGCTTCCTGAAGAAATGCGCGGAATTGGAATTCGTATTGAAGATGATGTGCTAATGACTGAAAACGGTCCAGAATGGCTTTCTATTGACATTCCAAAGCAAATCGATGATGTAGAAGCATGGATGGCTGAACAAGCTCACAAAAGTGATATTTTCCAACATTAAGCAGCAAATCAAAATAATAGAAAAATATAATAAAACGAAATAATAATATAGTACGCCAGCATAAGCTAAGTTAAACGTACGCAATATGGCACTTATGGTGCGCTCTATAGAAACGTAACACGCATTGCGCATGTTACTTATCGAAAGGGCGCACCATAATTGTTTATATAGCATTTTTACAAGCAAAATTTGCATCAAAATGCTTTTGAAGAAGCGAGAAGATATTTAGTAAAAAGTATAGCTCTACAAATTTGCTGCACTGACGCGCGCGAAAGGAATATTTATGACTAAGCCAATTGTTCTTTCACTCGGCGAACTTTTATGGGATTTACTCCCACACGGAAAACGTGTTGGCGGAGCGCCAGCAAATTTTGCATATCACGCACAGTGTCACGGAGCGCAAAGTTGCATGATTAGTGCTGTTGGTCAAGACCAACTCGGCGATGAGCTGATTGACAAAGTAAACAAAGCTGGCATCGCTTCAATTATTCAACGCAACGCTTGGCCAACAAGCACTGTAGAAGTAACACTAAAAAATGGAATACCAGAGTACACTATTCTACGAAATATAGCATGGGATCATATTCTTTACACTCGAGAACTCATTGATTTAGTAGAACGAGCAGATGCAGTATGTTTTGGCACTCTAAGCTTACGTTCTCAAGAAACTCACGACACAATTTTACAATTGTTAAAGCATACTAAGCCTGGAGCAATGAAGTTCTTCGACATTAATATTAGAAGCGATCACTACTCTAAGGATCTTATTGACACATTACTTCAAGAAGCCACAGTATTTAAGCTTAATGATTCGGAACTATTCTTATTGCGCGACATGTTCAATATTCGCGACACTTCAGACGAGGAAGCTTGCAAGTGGTTCCAAGCTCGTTATGCACTAGATTATGTGATTCTTACAGGCGGCTCTACTTTTAGTACGATTACTACTAGCACTGGAGAAAGCTCAACTATCCCAACTCCACACGTTGACGTTCTTGACACAGTTGGTGCTGGGGACTCGTTCTCAGGAACATTCACAGCGCATATTCTTAAAGGAGAAAGCTTACAAGAGGCGCATCGCGCAGCTGTTAATACTGCAGCATTCGTGTGCACTCAAGAAGGAGCATGGCCTAAGTATCCAAAACAAATACCAGATTACTTGTCATTGGCAGAAAATAACAAATAGAACAAAAAATAAAATTTAAATTATAAGATACAAAAATGCCACTTCATAAACCATAATGAAGTGGCATTATTAATATCTTGTGGGGCCTCAGGGGCTTGAACCCTGGACCGACGGATTATGAGTCCGCTGCTCTAACCGACTGAGCTAAAGCCCCACGCTAACAAAGTTAGCAACGACTAGATTAGCACATACCCATAAACGTCGCCAACTCAGTGAGTCGAATTTTTGACCTTGCTTAGGATTACTGAGCTTGAAATCCCGATGATTTCAAGCTCGGTCAAAATCCAAACAAACAAAAACAAAACCCAACACAAAACCACACCAACCAAAATCTGCCTCCGTCAATAACGACGAAGGCAGACCTCGCTTGCGTTGAAAGCACACCGTGCTTTCAACCTGAGCAAGCTCGACGCTCTGAAGGAGCTTGAAATCCCGATGATTTCAAGCTCGGTCAGAACGTCCAGATGCGAAGTTATCAAGAGCACCAGTTTTGCGCAAAGCTAAATACACAAACCACACAAGCACTCCAGAAAGCAGCAATCCACTAATAAGCTCATTAAGCATGTGAATAGTAATATAAGTTGGAGCCTTACCTTGATACTTAGTAAATGTTAAGTAAACTCCATACTCAAACGCTACCAATAATCCAGATACAACGCTTAAAGTCAAATTAAACTTTCGCAAACGGAAAATTAAGAACGGAATCTCCGCAAACACACCCTGCAAAAGTGCGGAAATAAGCGTATCTCGCATATTAAACGGAGTTCCAAGAAGCACCTGTACAAATGCTGCAACAACATTTACATACACTGCAGAACCTGGTTTACGAATAAGCAAAACTGCAAGAGTTCCAGACAAATACCAAACACCATGCGTGATGCTTGCAAAACCAGGAAGAACAGCTGCATTCAAAGTACGAATCAAAGGAATAAACACCAAGCCATAGCCATACAAGATAACGCCAAAAACAGCAGCAAGAGCAGCACCTAATGCGATATCTGCAACACGCCAACGCATGCTTACAACCCTATTAATACTAGAAGCAGCATTACTATCCACTTGATCCGTTACACAATTAGATGATTCTAATCCATTATTATTTGTATTGAAAATATCGCTCATAGGAAATCCTTTTTTAAGCTGCTGCGCATTGTAAATTACTGAATTGAATACTTCCTGACCTACGCAGCCCGGGCAGAAGTACCAATGAGAAAGTGTATCATCTCTAAAAAGCACAACATACCTTTTGTGATATTTAATACATTGTCAGATGTTATATCGATTTATAGAAAAAATATATGAAAAACTAATTGCTGCGCAAAAATAGGGTAAGCAGTAAAAATAGAAATACAAAAATCAGAAATACGAAAAACGAAAAACGCCGCTGGAAACCCAGCGGCGTTGTAATTTGTACCCCCTAAGAGAGTCGAACTCTTGTTGTCAGATTGAAAGTCTGGTGTCCTAACCGTTAGACGAAGGGGGCTTCGAACCAAACCATATGATATTAACACTCAAAAAAGAGTCGCGCAACTCACGGCGTGTTGAGGCTAAGTACAACTGCAAAGCTACGAGAACAGCGGCGGCAAAGCATTATTGTACTATGTAGGTGAAGTCGTGAATCGTGCGACCAGCTTCCAAGCCTTTGCGCTCAAAATTCGTAAGAACTCGACCAGCAAAGCGCTCAGACTCGCTAAAATCTGCGTGCGGAAGAGCTGCTGCAGTATCAGCTGTACCTTTCCCTACATGCTCAATTGGAAGACTTGCGCTTAATTCGCCAATATTTGCAAAATCTTCGCGAGAATCCATAATCTCATGCACATGCAAAGCGTAGTCCTCAATATCTGTAGCAATGCGCCACGCACCCCCTCTACGCAACGCCTGGTGTATTGTAGAGGCAAGCTCTGGCTGCACAATACGACGCTTATGGTGGCGCATTTTAGGCCATGGATCCGGGAAGAAAGTCCAAACTTCTTCTAAAACTCCGCAGTCGCACGCAGCGAAGAAATCAGGAGCGTTAATTTGCGCAATACGAAGATTAGTCAAACCTTGCTTTCCAGCAAGAAGCATTGTGTGAGCAACGCCTGGATCATAAACTTCAAGCGCTAAAAAGTTAGTTTCCGGCAAACGTTCAGCTGCGGCAACAATGTTTTCGCCTTGCCCGGAACCAATTTCAACAATAAGCGGATTATCATTCCCCCACTTATCGCTAATCCAATCATGCGTAATATTCAAATTTTCGCGCAATCTAAATGAGCCAGGCGCTTCAGTAACGTCTAGCAGGTACTGACTTGCATAACGCTCCTGAGCGTGCTGTAAACGCGCATCTAAGCGCCCAGAACGACGCACAAATGACAATACAGTGCGTTGCTTGGCTTGCATAGTGTTTTCGTTTTCATTTTCAGTGCTCATGAGATTACTTTCGTTATTTGGGTTACATGCCTTTAGTTTAAATTCGCATGATTTTAGTCATGCTCGTACGCATCGCTTTTATGCTACCAAAAAGTATAAAAAAGCAGCGAAAGTTGTTAAACAAACGCTGCTCAATTAATTCTTTAGCAAATACAATTTTTAGGAGAACAAGTCACGCGCAGTATTGTCGTTCGGAGCATCCTCTACTTTGATATTCACTTGTGCTGGGCTTAGCAAAAATACCCTAGGAGTCACACGCTCAATAGAACCGCGAACACCAAATACAACTCCAGCAGAAAAATCAACAATACGATACGCAACCGATTCAGTTACACCAGTAAGGTTTAAAACCACTGGAACACCGTCACGCAAAGCACGACCTACCATTTGCGCATCATCGTAAGACTTAGGATGAATTGTAGTGATACGACTCATACGACTAGCATTCGCACGAGCAGAACCACCACGTAAATCATTACCATGTTGCGACACAGCAGGAGTTACCGAGCGATCATTATCGAATGACGTTTCTTGAACATCAGATTCAGCATAATCATCATCCTCAGGCACATCTGCCATACCAACGTATGACATCACGTTCTTCATAAAGCCAGCCATGAAGCAACCCTCCTCTCGTCACGCTTAACGCAGAAAATCAGGAATATCTAATTCGTCAGGTTCAGCAGGCTGCTGTACAGGAGCTGCCGCAGGAGAATATTGCTGATTCATTGCAGGCTCAAACATAGAAGGCATAGAAGCAGGTTGTTCTACTTGTGGAGCAGCTTGAGCTTCCTCTTTGAAAGATGAGGTAGACTGTGCAGGAGCTACAGGCTTAACATCTGCTTGCATATCAACAAACTGACCAGCTTTAGCTGAGGACTCCTCCGCCTTAGGATGAGCATCAAATCCAGCAGCAATAACCGTAACTCGAACCTCATCGCCGTAAGAATCATCGAGGGAAAGACCCCAAATAATTTGAGCTTCTGGATGAATAGCTTTACGAACAAGTTCAGTTGCAGCAGAAGCTTCCTGAAGCTTCAAATCACTTGGACCTGCGATATTAATCAAAGCACCGTGAGCACCCTCAATGCTTTCTTCCAGCAATGGGGAGCTAATAGCAATTTCAGCTGCCTGAGTTGCACGATCCTCGCCTTTTGCAGCACCAATACCGAACAATGCGGTACCTGCTCCGCGAAGAACAGCTGTAACATCAGAGAAATCAACATGAATGTAAGAATTCATGGTAATTAAATCAGTAATGCCTTGCACACCTGCGAGCAACGCAGTATCTGCCGTCTTAAATGCTTCAATAATTCCAATAGTACGATCAGAAATTTCCAAAAGACGATCGTTTGGAATAACAATCAACGCGTCAACTTCTTTGCGAAGATTCTCGATACCAAGTTTTGCAGATGCAGCACGTTGTGGTCCTTCAAAACCGAATGGACGTGTAACAACAGCAATAGTCAAAGCACCTTGCTGATGAGCTGCACGAGCCACAATTGGGCTTGCACCAGTACCTGTGCCGCCGCCTTCACCGCAGGTAACAAACACCATGTCAGCACCCTTAAGTGCCTCTTCAATGTCTGATTGATGATCCTGCGCAGCCTTAGCACCCTTTTCAGGATCAGCACCAGCGCCTAAGCCTCGGCTCGAAGCATCAGATAATGAAATCTTTACATCAGCATCAGAACGCAGTAAATCTTTAGCGTCAGTATTAATGGCCACAAACTCTACATTCTGTAGGCCCTCGCTGATCATCCGATTGACGGCGTTACCGCCGGCACCACCGACGCCGACTACCTTGATGATGGTTTTGTCGTTGAAATTGTCAGTCTGGGCAATCTCGCTCACCGTTATCTCCTGTCACTCACGCACGTTTACACAATATTTTAGCGCAAAACGCTCGATACTGACGACGTTTTCACAATAAACTGAAAAAATGTCACTGCTTTGATAATACACCGTGCTATATGCAAATATGAGCACAAGGTGATTTTAATAGAATATTCTCGAAATAATCAGAGCAAAAAAATGACGAAAGCCCTAGAAAACATTAGTAACTTGCATCCATTGGATCATCACCAAATAACGCCTCTCGCTCTTCGTGACTAGTTGTACGAGAATCTAACCACCCATACGGCAAATGAACTTTTTTAGCAAATCTAACTCGTCCACGCGGCGTGTCTAACACCTTTTCTGGCAAACGAAGAGAACCATCAAGCATATCGAGATTACGTTGAACATCCTCAATCGACTCGCACTCCATAAACGCTTTACGAGTGCCACCGCCAACAGGAAAGCCCTTTAAATACCAAGCAACATGCTTACGCAAGTCGTGAACAGCCATACGCTCGTCACCATCATAAAACTCAACTAAAAGCTTCAAGTGACGCAAAATAACGGAACCAACTTCTGCCAAAGTAGGATTCACACGATTATCGCTACCTTCGCAAGCATTGCGAATATCAGCAAACAACCATGGGCGACCTTGGCATCCTCGACCGATAGCAACGCCAGCGCAACCAGTTTCCTTAAACATTGCGAGCGCATCTTCCGCACCCCAAATATCACCATTGCCAAAAACGGGGATATTCAGCGCCTCTACAAGCTCCCCAATACGTTGCCAGTCTGAATGACCACCGTAATATTCTGCAGTTGTGCGAGCATGCAAAGTTACAGCAGCGCATCCTTCTTCTTGTGCAATATGACCAGCTTGAATAAAAGTTTCATGATTCTCGTCAATTCCAACACGGAATTTAGCCGTAACAGGGATTCCTGCTGGCTCACAAATAGAAACAACGCGATGCAAAATTTCTTGCAACAAATCAGTTTTCCAAGGAAGAGCAGAACCGCCACCGCGTCGCGTCACTTTTGGAACTGGGCAACCGAAGTTTAAGTCAACGTGGTCAGCCATGTTTTCGTCTACAACAATTCGAGCTGCCTGCTCAACAATAGAAGGATTTACACCATAAAGCTGCAAAGAGCGCACTTTTTCGCTAGGAGCAAAACGGCAAAGTCTAAGCGCTTTTGGATTTCTTGCAACTAAAGCTCGCGCTGTAATCATTTCTGCTACGTAAAGCCCATCCGGACCAAATTCGCGGCAAATTACGCGAAATGGCCAGTTAGTGATCCCAGCCATTGGAGATAGAACAACAGGAGTTGCAATATGAACTTTCCCTAAATCCACTGGTTTTATAGAAAAATTCATATTGCTTTAACTCCGTTCACTATAATAATAATTTTGCTTATTAATGCTTAAGCACTACTCAAACGCGTATTAGTACAATCCGCCAGCAGTAGCGATTTGTACAGGCTTAGACTCGTCTTCGCCAGCTTCTTTAGCAATATCCGTAGCACCGTCGGCTGCACGAGTACCAACGATTTCAACAGGACCTTGCGGATACTTAACACGTTTTTCGTTAATTCGGCTAGCAACGTAATCTGCAACCTTGTCCAAGGAAACGCGCTCTTGTTGCATAGTGTCGCGCTCGCGAATTGTAACAGCATGATCTTCCAAAGTATCGAAGTCGACTGTTACGCACAAAGGAGTACCAATTTCGTCCTCACGACGATAGCGGCGACCAATAGCACCAGCCTCATCGTAATCGATAACCCAATCATGCTGACGCAAATCTGCAGCCAAATCTTGAGCAACAGCTTGCAATTCTGGCTTCTTGCTCAAAGGCAAAACTGCAGCTTTAACAGGAGCCAAACGAGGATCAAGTCGAAGAACAGTGCGCTTGTCAACTCCGCCCTTAGTGTTTGGAGCTTCGTCAACGTCGTAAGCATCAACCAAGAATGCCATAAGCGAGCGCGTGAGACCAGCCGCAGGCTCAATAACGTAAGGCACATATTTTTCGCCAGTAGCCTGGTTAAAGTAGCTCAAATCCTCGCCGGAATGCTTAGCATGAGCAGACAAATCGTAGTCAGTACGGTTTGCAATACCCTCAAGCTCTCCCCAATCCGAACCTTGGAAGCCGAATTTGTATTCAATATCGACAGTGCGCTTGGAATAGTGGCTGAGCTTCTCCTTAGGATGCTCATACATGCGCAAGTTTTCTGGCTTCACACCCAAATCAACATACCAACGCACGCGAGTGTCAATCCAATACTGGTGCCAAGCTTCGTCGGTTCCAGGCTCTACGAAGAATTCCATTTCCATCTGCTCAAACTCGCGAGTGCGGAAGATGAAGTTTCCAGGCGTAATTTCGTTACGGAAAGACTTACCAATATTTGCAATACCGAAAGGTGGCTTTTGACGAGTAGAAGTCATGACGTTCTTAAAGTCAACGAAAATGCCCTGAGCTGTTTCTGGACGCAAATAATGCAAGCTATTTTCGTCTTCAACCGGTCCTAAATGAGTGCGAAGCATCATGTTGAAGTCGCGTGGCTCAGTCCAGTTTCCGCGAGTACCGCAATCTGGGCAAGCAATGTCTTTTAATCCATTTTCTGGCATTTTGTCGCCATGCTTTTCAGCATAAGACTCTTCCAACTTATCTGCACGATGACGCTTATGGCAATTCAAGCACTCAATCAAAGGATCGTTAAACACGGAAACGTGACCGGAAGCAACCCACACCTGTGAAGGCAGAATAACGGAAGTATCCACTCCAACAACATCTCCACGCGTGGTCACCATGTAGCGCCACCATTCGCGCTTGATATTATCTTTCAACGCAACACCGAGTGGGCCGTAATCCCACGCAGAACGCGTGCCACCGTAAATTTCGCCGGCTGGGAACACAAATCCTCGACGCTTAGCCAAGGAGACGACTTCATCAAGCTTTGAAACAGCCACAATACACCTTTTCGTAAAACTAGAAAATTCGGGTGAAAACGTTGCTATTATAGAAAAACCCTGTGACGCTTGTAAAATTGTTAAAGTAACTGTTAAAGTAACGCAAATTTATAAGTTTGTTGACGCATTATTTGGCGTTGTCTTGTTTTGCTAAATTTGCGTAAGATTACGATTTTAAAGGGATTGTTACTATGAGTGAAAATAATAACGGGAATACAAACGACCACACAAACGCTCACAAAACTAACACGGTCGCAGCGTTGTGTATTGCTCCAAGCGGAGTCGGAGACGAGTTGAGCGAGTACGTGGCGGATGCCGTACAAGTAATTCGCGATTCTGGATTAAAGAACGAAACTAACGCAATGTTCACGAATATTGAGGGCGAATTTGATGACGTTATGCGCGTTGTAAAAGACGCTACAATGGCTTTAGTCAGCAAAGGATACCGTACCGGAGTAATACTAAAATTAGATATTCGCCCTGGTTTTAGCAATCAAATTGACGCAAAAAGTGCGCTTGTAGATAAAATTCTCAACGAACGAAATAAAGAAGAATAAAACTGAAATCAAATAATCTCAAATAATCTCAAAACTCAAAAAAGTTATAATAAAACAAAGGAAAGCAGGAATTTATGCTGCAACTTACGGCAGTTCAAAAAATATTATCCGATTTAGATGAAACCCAAGCAGAACGAGAAAAACAATACAAATACTTTCATCAACATCCTGAACTGTCAATGAAAGAAGATCATACAGCTCAAACAATTATTGATATTCTTAGCAAAGTTGGGATTGAAACAAAGCGAGTTGGAAAAACAGGCGCTGTGGCAGAAATTAAAAACGGCGAAGGTCCTGTTGTTGCTATGAGAGCGGATATCGATGCGCTTCCAATTAAAGAAAATTCAGGAAAAGATTACACTTCAACAGTTAGCACGCAAGACGAAAATGGCAAAACGGTTGGAGTTTCACACGCTTGCGGTCACGATTTTCATATTTCCAGCCTACTTGGTGCCTTGAAGGCTTTTAATGAACATAAAGATGCTTGGAGAGGAACGTACATTGGCGTTTTTCAGCCTGGAGAAGAAACAGCTCAAGGCGCAAAAGACTTGGTGGAAAATGGCATTACGAGCATGATTGCAAAGCCCGACGTTTACCTTGGTCAGCATGTGTTGGGTGCTATTCCTGCAGGAACAGTCGGTATTCGTTCGGGCGCATTCTTAACTACTGCAGCTTCGATTCGCGTGCACATTTTTGGTAAAGGTTCGCATGGTTCTATGCCTGAGTTGAGCGTTGACCCGGTGGTTGTTGCTTCATCAATTGTGCTTAAATTGCAGACGATTGTTTCTCGCGAACTTGCAGCTAAAGATTACGCAATTGTTACAGTTGGCGCGCTTAATGCAGGAAGTAAGTCGAATATTATTCCTGATGATGCCGAGCTTTTAATTAACACAAGAACTTATAGCGAAGATACTCAAGAATTTGTGCACAATGCTATTGAACGAATTGTGCGTGGAGAGTGCGAGCTTGCAAGATGCCCTAAAGAACCAGAGTTTACGTATTATGATCGCTATCCGCTTACGAATAATGATCAGAATGCGTCTTTGCGCGTGCGTAAAGCTTTTGATGAATACTTTGGAGAAGATTCTGTAGATATTTCGCGCGCTTCTGCTTCGGAAGATTTTTCTATAGTCGCGAACGCTTTTAAAACTCCTTACGCTTACTGGGGCTTAGGTGGTTTTGCGGATATGCAGAATGCTCCTGGAAATCACAATCCGGCATTCGCCCCAGATTTGCAGCCCACTCTTAATCGCGGATTAGAAGCTGCAGTCGTAGCAGCTTGCGCTTGGCTCGCTAACGAAAAGTAACAAATCTTAGTGAGATACTAGGCGTTTTTTACGCCACCAAATCTGCGGTCGCGATGCGCATAACGGTCGATTGATCTCCACAGCGCTTCGCGGCCGTAATCCGGGAATAGTTCCGGCACAAAATCAAGTTCCGCGTAGGATGCTTGCCAAGGCAAAAAGTTGCTAGTGCGCTGCTCGCCGGAAGTGCGAATCACCAAATCGCAATCTGGAATATCCGGATTATACAAGTGCTCAGCAATCATTTTTTCACTTACGCGATCGCCTTTAATTTTGCCGTCTCGAATTTCTTTCGCAATTTGTGCGCAAGCATCCGCAATTTCTGCACGACCGCCGTAATTTATGCAAAAAACAACGTCAATAGTTTTATTATTTTTGGTGATTTCTTGCGCTTTTTCCAACTCGTCAATAACAGACTTCCACAAACGAGGACGACGACCTGCCCAACGAACTCGCACTCCCCACTCGTTCATTTGTGCAACTCGCCTATGAATAATCTCCCTAGAAAATCCCATTAAAAAGCGCACTTCTTGCGGAGATCGCTTCCAATTTTCGGTAGAAAAAGTGTATAAGCTTAAATAGCGAACTCCTGCTTCTATAGCTCCTGCAATAACGTCAAAAACTACCGGTTCTGCAGCTTTATGACCTTCGGTTCGAATCATTCCGCGCTCTTTTGCCCAGCGTCCGTTTCCGTCCATAATCACACCGACATGACGAGGCACTTTGCCCTTAGGAAAATCTGGTATGCGAGAAGGGTCACTAAAAGGAGCCGCTGGAATATCAAGCGACGTATAATCCACGTTTTCAAAAGCCATACTTACGAATGTAACAACCCCATCGAACGAATAGGTCGCTCAAGATAATATTCAGCCCATTGCTGAACGCATCGCATAGTAGAAGAATCAACCGACACTCCGTCAAGAACAGACCAGTTTCCTTGCGCAAGCGCACACAATTGCAAACGCGTCGAATTAGCACAAACTATTGAATCCGGAGTGTGATCACTTGCACACATCATTCCACCTGTGCAAGGCGAAAAATAGCATAAATCTTCATTTTTTCCACATACAACACAAGCCTGTAGTCGCGGAGACCACCCAGCTAATGACAATGCTCGCAATATATACGACATGCCAATAGCATCAGGAGAATGCTTATGCTTAGACAATGAAAGTAAAGCCGCAGTAAGCAGACGATACTGCCCTAGCGTATCTTGATATTCACGCCTGTATTCATCTGTATATTCGTTAGAAACAAGCAAATCCACAACTTCAAGCATGACGTTTGCATACTCATAGGACGTATAATCTGCACAAATTTCACCAGCATAAGCAGCAATAGAAACAGCCTGCGAGACTACATCCAAAGATTTACCTTGCGCAAGAAGCAAATCAACACGCATAAGCGGCTCAAGACGACCACCAAAACGTGATTTAAGCCTACGAACTCCCTTCGCAACAGCACGAACTTTACCATGCCGCTTAGTAAGAAGCACAACAATCCTATCCGCTTCACCTAAAGGAAAAGTACGAAGCACAACAGCTTCATCGCGATACAATGGCATGAATCAAACTATATCTTTTTTAATAGTTAGATTAATTACGATCGTTATTTTCCGAATCGTCGTCGCTTTGAGAAGAGCTACCGAAATTAGTAGATTCATCAATATGGCCAATAATTGGGAATGACAAATCTGGAATATCTAAACTCAATGGCTTACTCGGTTGCAAATCAGAAACATGCAACTCCGGAATATTAAGCGAGGAATGCTGCGACGAATGCTGTGCAGGATCTTGAGGAGCAAATGATGGAATTGACTCAGCAGGAGCCGGTGCAGGAGCCGCAACAGGCTTAGGTGCAGGTGAATTATTGCGATTACGAGCTGCAGGAGTGAAAGAAGGAGGTAGTACAGAAGATTCAGAAGAGTTTCGCATTACTGTAGCGCTTTGCAAAAGCTCGTCATTGCTATCAGTATCGTTAAGAACATTAGAAGGCTTACTTGCAGCAGCATGAGGTGTAAATATTGCGCGCTCAGACTTATTTAACGCTTCAAACGAATCATTGGAATCTTGATTAGCATAATCTACAGGAGCAAAAATGCTTTGTTTATCATGATTTGGCACGCTAGGTATTGAGCGAGGTGCAATCTTAGGCAACCTATCCGCAGTGTCTTCATCTTCCACAGCATCCTCAACAGGTTTGAATATTGAAGAAGCAGAAGGTTCAGTGGCAGAAGCGGAAGAAGCGGCAGAAGCAGCACTGAAATCAGATGCAGGCTTTATTGAAGGAGCAAATGATGGAACAGGCTCTTCATAATGGTTATAAGATTCCGTAGATTCTGAAGATTTAGCAGGCTCTTCAGCTTTAGTTACAGGAATAACAGAAGGTGGAACGGAAGGAGGAACAGAAGCAGGAGCAGAATAAGATTCAGATTCTGCTCGAGAGTATGAGGAACTACTATTATCCGCATCAACATACTGTTCTACACGCTCAAAAGATTCCAAGCTGCTAAGCAAACGCACACAAGCGTTTAAATAATAATCAACTTGACGCTCATCATAACCGTGCTTACCATTTTTCTGCGTAAAAATCACATTAGAAACATAAGCAGAATCAATATCTTGCAATGTTTCTTTGTCTGTTTCCCACTCAAGCTCATGACCAAGCATAAGAGCAATCTTATCTAAGGCTTGATCGACCATAATATCCACTTGTTTACGCGCATAAGATGGGTGACGCGAAGAGCCACGATCAAAACGATCGCGATAATCTCTTTGAGCATGTTGCAAAAGTTTACGATAAAGCGCTTCTACACGAGCTTTCCATGCAACTCGTCCGCATTGCGCCAATTCTTGCTCAGTGCACTTATCTACTACCGCACGTTCCAAACGCGATAACGCAGCATCAACTTGACCAATAATGTAACCATTACGCTCCAAGTCAAAAGAAACCTCTTGAATATCTTTCTGCGTGAGTCGAGCTTCATCGCTTTCGTACAAAGTGTGAGCGCGCTCTAGAAAAGCATTCACCTGCGCGACGTTATATCCTAACTTACGCTTACCCACACGCTCCATTGCTGAAGCATTACGAGCGGTATCAGGTTTCTGAGCCATCGAATATCGACCTCCTGAGCACATGTTCTTATTCAGTATACTGTACGCGATTGTTACGACGCGCGCCACACGTTGCATTCGTACACACCATCATGTATGTTTTTAATTTGTTGCGAACGGGCGATTAGCTCAGCTGGCTAGAGCGCCACCTTTACACGGTGGATGTCGGGGGTTCGAGTCCCTCATCGCCCACTTTCTTTTTTATCTATTTTCTGTTTTATCTATTTTCTGCTTTATTTGGTTTGTAGTTTTATTTCACATTGCAGCTTGGCAATTTATTTGCCCCATGACCAGAACCAATAGCTTTTAACGCTTTGTAAGCATCATCCAATGTTTTTACACTTACAACGCGCAAGCCTTGTGGCACATGCCCAACAATTTCATTGCAATTATCGTAAGGTGCTAAGAACCAAGTGGCCCCATCTCTTTTAGCTGCAATCATCTTTAACCGAATACCGCCAATTTCGCCAATTTTTTGCGATTTTTCAATAGTTCCAGTTCCGGCTATCGTCTTACCACCAGTTTCTTGTTCAGGAGTAAGTTTGTCAAGAATCCCTAGAGTGTACATCATTCCAGCAGACGGTCCACCAATATCTTCAATATGTAAACGAACTTTTACATCTTCTTTTTTAATTCCAAGGTGCTTAGACGCGTACTGCAACGCAACATTTTGAGCAAGACTTTGCGAATCATCCATCTCGTTCGTAGATTCCTTCTCATACTCATCAGCGCTCTGCCCTACTGGCACAATAGCTTCACGAGGCAGCAAACTTTTATGAGGATCCATCCATGAAGTCAATGAATAAAATGTTGAAACTTCATATCCAGGAACACCAGAAACATTGACAGTAATCAACAATAACTTACCAGTATCATGATTCTCTTTTACTCGAGAACCAGACATATCAATCACAGGAGTATTTGATAGGGATCCTAAAACATCCTTCGTTGGACCAGGCTCTTCTACGACGTATGCGCTTGGAAGCGACAACGCAAAAATCGCAACAATTACTGTAAAGAATCCTGCAAAATATCGCAAAGAATGCGAAGTAATGTACAAAACTAAAGCATGAGGCAGCGAGCGCAAGAATCTAAAACACGTACGGAATACACTAGCACCTGTAGAAAAGCGAAACATGCTTGTATCATGACACAAGCCCTATATAGTTTTGCTTTAAAATATATTTGCACGCAAGTTATAGCGCATAAAACCATATTATCAAGTAGAATATTTGTATTAAAAAATATTTTTATTAAGAAGATGCGCTAAACTCGCATATAAAGACGTGTAAAATACGTATAAATACTTATAAAATACGTACAAATACGTGCAGATACGAAACGTATAAAAATAAAAACTGTAAATTATGCAACACGTGGCACGAGAAGGATACGCTCATGAATGACGATGCAATTCACCAATGGCTCATTGAATGCTTTGGGCCAATACAAGGAGAAGAAGCATGGAAACAACTTGATCAGCTTCCTTTTGAGCTACGCGAACAACTCTTAAATCAGAATCCAGATAAACTTCCTAAACCAGACGAAGTTCACGGAATGATGCAAGCTTTTAGTGCAGGCGGTCTTAATAATCCATACGAAATGGAAGCAACACTTGAAGAAGGGCCAATTAATCGCAAGTTAGCGCAATCTATTGCTTTACAACACGCTAATGGCGATCAAGGAAATGTAAATGCAGACGTAGCAGATGCCACACGAAGATCTTTAAGCCAAGCGAACTTGTGGCTAGATATAACGTGCAATTTCAATCCTGCTCCTGGAACGCCAGAAGTATTATCTAGAGCTGATTGGGTAGAAAAAACGCTGGAAGCTTGGGTTAAATTCGCTAATCCTGTTGCAAAATCAGTAAACGAAGCACTCACTTCTGTTATTGAAGAGCGATTCCGCGATGTGGATGATGCTGAAGTAAAAGGATTATTTGCAGGAGTTGTGCCAATTCCGCTGCCTGAAGGAATGAATAATCCAGCGCAACTAATGAAACTGCTTGGAAACACTTCGTTTGCTATGCAACTAGGTCAAGCAGCTGGAGCACTTTCACACGAAGTGCACGGCAGTTTTGATCAAGGTCTTGCGCTTTTACAAAATCCTGCAGGCGGATTAATTCCATATAATTGCATTGAGTATGCAAAAGTGTGGGAATTGGATATTACAGAAGTCATGAATTATTTGGCTTTGCGAGAAGCTGCACACGCAAGATTATTTGCATCCGCGCCATGGCTTATGCCACGATTTGAAGCGCTGATTATTAAGTACGCAAACGGAATAAGCATTGACTTAGAAGCTATGGAAGAACAGCTTCGCGACGTGGAAACAATGAATCCGGAAGCAATTTCAGGAGCTGTTAATTTGCAAAATATTGGCAGCAATGATTCTGAAGAGCAGCGTCAAGCTTTGCACAGTTTGGAAACTTTGCTTGCACTTGTTGAAGGTTGGGTTGATTGCGTTACATGGCAGTCTGGAATGGCTCATATTGTGCACATTGAGCAGTTGCGAGAGATGATGCGTCGCGAGCGGGCTGCAGGAGGGCCTGCAGAAGTGACGTTTGAATCGTTACTTGGTTTGCACTTGCGCCCTCGCCGTATGCGTGAGGCATCGCAATTGTGGGAAAAGTTGACTCGCGAGCGCAGTATTGAAGAGCGAGATAGCTTGTGGAGTCATCCAGATTTGTTGCCAACTTTGCCAGAAGCTAGCGAAGTTACGAAAGACGCTAGTAATGAAAGTAAAGTTGGTAACGACGCTGGTGACGCAGGTAACGTAGTTACGAAGGAAATCGATGCTGAGGATGCAACGGAAACTGCTGCAAAAAATGCAACAGAAACTCAGTCTAATCAAACTAATGAAGCAACTGAAAAAACTAGCGAAAGTCACGAAAGTCACGAAAGTGCGGACAATTACGAAAGTAACAAAAATATTGCTAACGCTATCGAAAATGCGCCTATCGAAAAATCGTTTGAAAAATTAACAGAAGACGATTTAGGCACAAATGATTGGGATGCTGAACTTAGCAAGCTTTTGGAAGAGGATGCGCGCCAAAAGAAGCAAAACAGCGAATCCGGTAACGAAGCTGGCAACGAATCTGGTAACAAAAACAGTAACGAATCCGGCAATTCCGACGAAACTGATGCTGACGTCGAATAAAACTCTTGTAAAACTCCTGATTCAATAACAATCCAGCTGAATAATCGACCTCAACGCTCAAAACGGCAGAAACTGTGCAACTGTGTAAAGAAAAGGTCGGCTACGCGCCAAAAAACGGCATAAACTGTGCACGAGCGTAAAGTTTATGCCGCGAGATTAAGCCAGAAAGCGGCTAGGTACACGATTCATGCCAGTTCCACTGTCTTTTCTAGAAGCGTAAGAAAGATGCAAAGTCTTTTCTGCGCGAGTTATTGCAACGTACATAAGTCTGCGCTCTTCTTCCAAGGCACTGTCATCAGCCGTAGAGCCAAAAGGAATAAGCCCTTCAGAACAGCCAATTACGTAAACATGCGCAAACTCTAAACCTTTAACAGCATGAATAGTTGAAACAGTAACAGTTGAAATATTAGAAGATGCAAAAACGTCAGAAATACCTTGAGCACCATAGCTTTGCGCATCCTCTAAAACATTTCGCTGCCACCCCACGTCTTTTCTCACGCGATACGGAAGTTTTGCTACTTTTAACGCTTTACAAACTACTTGCTGTTGAGCATTGGTTCTCGTTAGTATTGCGCACTCCCCAAGATGCGCAACACCGCTTTTTACAAGTTTTGCAATTTGCTCAACCACGCCCAAAGCTTCTTCAACATCGGTGGCAAAAACTTGCTGACTAACGCGAACACCACCTTTCGTTGCAGCTTTAACTTTTACGTAATCCTTTTTATGTGCAGAAGCAGCAAGCACTCTATTAGCAAGACCTACGATGCGTTCTGTGGAGCGGTAGTCAGTATTCAAACTAATATCTGCACCAAGAGGCGCAAATTCTTGCGGAAATGAAAGCAAATAGTAACTATTCGCACCTGCAAACGAGTAGATTGTTTGCGCAGGATCGCCCACTACGCAAATATCGCGGTTCTGCCCCATCCATAATCGCAACAATTCATGCTGTAAGGGAGACACATCCTGATATTCATCAACTGTGATCCATCCGATTGATTGCTTAATACGGTTTGCAGCTTCCGGAAAATTTCGTAAAATATGGCAGCAAAGTAGAAGAATATCGTTAAAATCTATGCAATTATGCGCATTTTTTTCGGTTTCGTAAGCTTCATATATATCGACAAATTGCTGCGGCTCTATGCCTGCAGGAGGCAAACGATGCGTAGAAGCGCACACACGCAAGTAATCGTCAGGCGCAATAAGCGAAACTTTCGCCCAATTAATTTCTGCCAAAATATCGCGAGTTTGCAACAAAGTCATATCTGCAAAATCTGGATAACGTTTAAGCGCAGAAGCTATGATTTGCTGAGAATCATTCATAATTGACGGGAATTGTGCTGAACAGACGTCGTTCCACACACTGCGAATTTGTTGCAAAGCCGCAGAATGAAATGTTGAGACGCATCCGATATTGCTTACACCAAGAGCCTCAATACGCGATCTCATTTCCGCAGCTGCTTTTACAGAAAAAGTAACTGCCAAAACTCTTTCAGGATCCCACTTACCAGTAGCGCAAGCATACGCAATTCTGCGCGTAATAGTGCGCGTTTTACCAGCTCCTGCACAAGCTATAATGCGCACAGGTCCTTCTAGCGCGGTAGCAGCTTCGCGTTGCGAATCATCCAACCCGTCTAAAAGCGCTCCTGGAGAAATCACTTGCGAAGTTTTAGACGTCACTTGCGAAGTCACTTGCGAAGTTTCTGGTGAAGAATTCATAATTCTATTGTTGCAGCAATAACAACGCTTACGCAACAAGAATAAAAATATGTGTATAACTTACAAAAAATTGGCAAAATTTCGGTGCTTTGTATTACTGTGGGAGTGTGACACAACTCAGTAGATTCAAGTTGGCAGCACTGGCATCTGCAGCCATGCCCGAAGTACAGTTTGCAGGAACGCGCCAAAGTGAGCAAGTTAATGCCACTGATACCGCGGCTGGAATTTCTCACGCCGTTGTGCAAGATATTTCCGGTAAGCTTTATGACGTTTTTATCAGTGCAGATAGTAAAGGTCGCAAGCGTTTGCATGACCGGGCTCGTGCAGCATGGACTCTTGAGCACAGTAAAGATTTGGCAGCTTTGGGATTCGCTTACGACACTATGCTCACGTTTATGCCAGGAAAACGCGAAGATGCCAATAATAACACTGGAAATGTTGCAAATAATGTAACCGCTGGAAATTCTACAGTTGCTGGCACCCAGCAATATGCGCAAAAGCAATCTACTCAACAGCAATCTACACGAATGTCAAGCATTATTGCCAACGACAACGATGAAGACACTGTGCTTATTTGTGAACATCTTGAAGGTAGCGCTCGCGACTTGCGTCTTCTTACTACCGACGATTGCGCAAATGTTGGAACTGCAATCGGCGCTATTCATCGCTTGCGCCCTACTTTCGTGACGCGCGGAAAATACCCTGCTTTTACTACTGGTCAAATTCGAGCACAGTTAACCGGTTGGATTAAAAGACTTCGTCAAGCCGGCCATATTCCAACCGAAATTACTGACAGTTGGTCGAGAGTGTTGGAAACTGAAGGATTGTGGTCATTTGAAACTTGCCCAGTACACGGCGGTTTTATGGATGGCGACATCTTGTTTACCGGCTCAACGATTACTGCTGTAACAAATTGGCAAAGAATGCAAATTAACGATCCTGCGCGCGATTTGGCTTGGATTTTTGCAAAACTTAACGAACAGCGCCGAAACGCAGTGCTTTCTGCATACGGTAGAATTATGGGTTCTCGTTTAGATAGTTTGATTATGCTCCGCGCAAACTTGTGGCTGCAAATGGAACAAGTTGGCGATTTTGTTCAAGCTTTGCAACGTGCAGATAACACCAGTATTATGCGTTTTAAGGCTCAAGTTGAACGTTTAGCGCACGAGCTTAGTCGTATTAGTAATGCACAAACTGCTAAAACTGGTCGTGCTACAGGAAATCCTGCCTCGACTATTACAGTTGGAACGCTTCTTGAAAATGACAATACGCAAAGTCGCCAAATTTCTAAGAATAATTCTACTGAAAACCAACTAAACACTGGAAATAGCGACGAAACTAATGAGCGAGACATTACTTCAGAAGGAAATACTGAATTAAATAACGCTCAAGACGAGACTTACGATAGCAACAAAACTATAAGCGACGATACTCATGAGCGCAAAGTTCAATATGCTGGCACACACGCAGCTAACGCTGAGGAGGCTGAAAAAGCAGCACAACTCGCTGATGACACAGCAACTCAAGTAATTACTCATGTAAAAACTCAAACAGTACACGAAACCGCAGAAACTATTGTGCAAACTGCAATGAGTAAATCTGCTGATAGCTATGCTAGTGATGAGCCTGAAAGCGTCAATAACGCTGGTAGCGCTGAGGAAGCTAAGGACACCAAGAACAACAATGATTCTGAGATTAAGGATAAAGTTATAGCTGAGCGTGACAGTAAGGTCGATAGTGCAAACGAGACTTCTTCTGACTCAAATACTTCTTCTGACTCAAAACTTTCTGAAGATGAAGAAAAAAATATGCAAGACTATGACGATAAACCAGAAACCGTAATCATTCCTCTTCTGGAACGTGAAGAACGAGCGATGCGCGACGCACAAGCAGACTTAGACTAAGATAAATAAAATACTAAATACTAATTAAAACGATAAATAGCGTAAAAAATAAAGCAAAAGGAGCATGTATGCGAGTTGTTTTAGGAGTAAAAAACGTTTCTGATTCCATCGATTTTGAAACCAACCAAAGCGCAGAAGAAGTACGCAAAGTGATTGATGATTCCAAAGATATGCTTGAGTTTACGGACGTAAATGGGCGCACTATTATGGTCTCAGCTTCGTCGCTGTCTTACGCACTCATCGGCGATACGCCAAAGCATTCAGTAGGCTTCGGAGCGCTCAATTAAAATAGCGGAATTTCGCTAAAAACGGCAAAAACTTTACAGCAACATAAATAAATAGTTTTAGAGCTTATAGCCGCGCAAGAGTATTTCCGATACTACTTCGCGACTTGTTGTTTCTTCGCCCAAACGATTTGGCTTACCATAGCCATGCCAATCCGAGCCGCCCGTCACAAGCAAATCGCACTTACTCGCTAAAGAAAGCAGTCTTTCACGCTGTGCTTTAGAATTTCCGCGATGATACACTTCTAAACCGTCAAGACCAGCTTTAACAAACGATATAATTTGATCGTCCGAAAGAAGCACGCGGTTACGCGTAGGATCAGCAGGATGCGCAATAACAACAACTCCCCCAGCATCTTTAACAGCCTCAATAACTTCACGAACATTTGGAGAAGGAGTTGGTATATAGTACGGGCTACACGGAGAAATAGGCCCAGCGAAAGCCTCAGAACGCGTTTTATAAACGCCAGCTTTTACTAAAGCATCAGCGATATGCGGCCGCCCGATTGTAGTTAAGTCACCGAGCTTCGCTTGAGCTAAAACGTCATCCCAAGTAATTGGAAAATCACGTGACATACATTCAACCATATGCTTTGTGCGATCAAAACGACGCTTCCTAGTAAGCTCAAACATGCTCACAATCATGCTATTTTGCGGATTGTACTGGTATGCGAGTATGTGCACAAACACGCCTGAGTCTTGCGCTGTAATCTCCGAACCAAATAATACTGGCACATTCGAAGCCTTAGCAGCCTCTTGAAAATCATGCCATCCTGCAGTTGTGTCGTGGTCAGTAATAGCAACACCTTGCAAACCAACGATTTTAGCTTGCGTAATTAAATCTTCTGGAGTTGCAGTGCCGTCTGAATAAACAGTATGACAGTGCAAATCCCAGCGTTCGCGCGCAAAATTCATCATGCTGGAGTTACTATCGCTAGCATGATTTGATGCGTCACGTTGGTTGTTGCTTATTGCGGTCATATAATCATCGTAAACTGTGCCATGTAACGAGAAATGAATATGCACACATAATTATTTGCTATTATTTATTATTATTCACATCATTCGCAATTAGTAACTTTTAGGAGCAGCAATGGAGCAAACTAACGCCGCTAAAGAAGACTATGAAACAACACTTAGCGGATGGAGGCACTCTGCAGTATGGACGTATGGCATTATGCTATTTTTCTCTGCGGTAGCACTCGTAACTTCGCTTATACTTTCTGCTGAAACCCTTGCTTTAGCGCGCGAACCTAATAAGCTGCTCAGCTGCGACTTCAACAGCGTAGTATCCTGCTCTAGAGTTGCGCAAACTTGGCAGGCAGAAATTGTGAAATTTGGCGAATTAAGCTTCCCAAACGCATTCTTTGGAATTGCTGCAGAAAGCGTATTCGTAACGCTCGCAGTTATTGGAATGATTCGCGTACGCGTGCCGCGATGGTTTGCAATTTGCACTTGGCTTGGTGGATTATGCGCACTTGTTTATGCTTACTGGCTGTTTTCGCAATCTATGTTCGTAATTCACGCGTTGTGCCCGTGGTGCATTGTGCTTATGTTCTCCACAACAATGCAATTTATATCGTTGACTCACGCAAGCGTAAGTTCGCAAAAATTGCTTGTTAAGCGTTTTAGCTTGGTTGAAAGCTACTACCGTTTGCGATACGACTTGCTCATAGACGTGCTTTGGATTGCGGCATTGCTTACTTTGATTTTGTGCCAATATTCTAAAGTATTTTTTGGCTGAATAAGAGCGATTTTTAGCGCAAAGTCTTAACGCAAGATTTTAACGCAAGTCTTTCAGCACAAGCTCTTCGCAAGTTGCTGCATGCGCAAGCTTGTATCCGAATTAGTAAGAGTTATGCTGCCTTCTTGAGAATCGCTTGCAAGCTCATTATTAAGTTCCAATATTTTGCGCAAATGATTAATAGTTCCTTCGTTGCCGTCAACAATATTCGTGCGCGCAGGCAAAAACTCGCGGAAATAATCCCTATAAAACACAAAATGAGTACAACCCAGCACAACCGAATCAATACTGTCTAAATCATACTCGTCGAAATACTTGTGAAGAGCAGCAAAAACTACATCACGATCATTAAGCTCCCCACGCTCAACAATACGCACTAAATCAGGACAAGGCTGCGAAAAAATCGTGTTATTTTGCGAAAAACGTTGCAGCAAATCCGCAAACTTGCGCTCGCGAAGAGTAAGCGGAGTTGCAGCTACGATTACGCGCTGAGACTCACCTTTGCCTAAATCGCAAGCTAATTTAAGCGCCGGCTCCATACCTATGATAGGTATATTGTAATGCGCGCGCAAATCGTTCACAGCTGCGGAAGTGGCGGTATTACAAGCAATTACGACAGCTTTTACATTTAGACGAACAAAATGCTCGACAATTGCAAAGCTTAACTTTTTAACTTCTTCAGGAGTTTTAATGCCGTATGGCGCGTTAGCAGAGTCGCCGAAATAAACAATTCGCTCATGCGGAAGAGCAGCATGCAACTGACGAGCTACGGAAATTCCCCCAAGCCCCGAATCAAAAACGCCAATTGCTGCCGACAATGCCATAAACTACCTCCTAAAAACGCTTACTATCGTAATGGCGAGCCTCAACATATATAGCGCAGCAATAACAGAAACGTGCCGACGTATTGAATCATACAACGGCACGTTTTGTTTAGTTAATTAGCTGTTAGTTGTGTTTTACGCACGCTTAAGAGTTACGCTAAGCTCAGTTGCGCTAGAATCAGCCTCAACAACCTCAAAGCTCGTAGCCAAAGTCTCCTCCGCAATCAAATCGCGGAACTGCTCAACTTTAGCAACGTCCGAAGCTGGCACGCTCAAAGTCAAAGCGATTCGGTCGCTAATATCCAAACCGTTCTCCTTGCGAGCATCCTGAACAGCGCGAATAGCATCGCGAGCATAACCTTCAGCAAGCAAATCGCTAGTCAAAGCAGTGTCGAGCATAACGAAACCGCCAGTTGGCATTGCAGCAGAAGCCGTATTTTGAGCCGCTTGAGCATCCGAAGATTCAACGCGATTCACAAGCTCATACTCGCCCTCAACAAGCGCAACTTCGCCGTTTGGAGTCTGAACAACAGGAGCGCCAGAGCCGTCAACATGCCAATCGCCACTCTTAGAAGACTTAATAGCAAACTGCACTTGCTTACCCAAACGAGGGCCAGCTGCGCGCGCGTTCACCTTAAGCTCGTGAACAATCTTCAAACCGTGTTCGCTTGCATCTTGCAACGTGCAGAATGTAACATTCTTCACGTTAAGCTCACGCTCAAGAACCTGCTCGTAAGGCTCTACAGCAGCAGTATTTTCTGCAACAACAGTCAAGTTTGCTAACGGCTGGCGCACACGCAACTGTTCCGCTTTACGCAACGAAAGCGCAGAAGACACAACCTCGCGAACCTTATCCATAGCAGCAACCAAAGCATCGTCGTGCGCAAGAACAGCGCCAAGCTCAGTGACTTCGCCAGCCTTAGGATTTGGCTCACCATCCGAAAGAATCTCAGGCTCAACCAAATAAGGCCAATCAGCCAAATGCACGGATTCGCCACCGGTAAGACCGCGCCACACAGCCTCAGCTTCCATAGGAGCAAGAGGAGCAATCGTACGCATGAACACTTCCAACACAGTGTAAAGCGTGTTGAAAGCAGTCTCGTCTTCATTCCAGAAGCGGTCACGGCTGCCACGAATATACCAATTCGTAAGCACGTCAATAAAATCGCCAACTGCAGCACAAGCATCGCTAATCGCAAACTCGTTCAAGCACTTTTCTACGCGCTCAACAAGCAAACGCGTGCGAGCAAGCAAGTAGCGATCCATATTGCAAAGTCCTGCAACCTCGTCCGCGCGAAGACGACGAGCATCGTAACCCTTACCACCGTTTGCAGCGTTCGCATATAGCGTGAAGAAGTAATACGAGCTCCAAACTGGAAGCATAACTTGACGAACCGTATCCCTAATGCCGTCTGCAGTCACAATCAAATTGCCACCGCGCAAAATTGGCGAAGACATGAGGAACCAGCGCATTGCGTCCGAACCGTATTCGTTGAAAACGCCGTTCACATCCGGGTAATTGCGCAAATGCTTACTCATCTTCTGGCCATCGGAACCAAGCACAATGCCGTGGCAAATCACGTTCTTATAAGCCGGGCGGTCGAATAGAGCCGTAGCCATAATGTGAAGCGTGTAGAACCAGCCGCGAGTCTGACCAATGTATTCAACGATGTAATCGCATGGGAAGTGATCTTCGAAGAATTCTTTATTTTCAAAAGGATAATGGAACTGCGCGAAAGGCATGGAACCGGACTCAAACCAGCAGTCGAGAACGTCCGTAATACGGTGCATTTGCGACTTTCCAGTAGGATCATCCGGATTTGGACGAGTAAGACGATCGATATACGGGCGGTGCATATTTACATTGCCGTCGTCGTCGCGCGGATAGTCGCCAAAATCAGCCTTAAGCTCTTCCAAAGAGCCGTACACGTCTACACGAGGATACTTTGGATCGTCACTCACCCACACTGGAATTGGCGAACCCCAGAAGCGGTTACGGCTAATCGACCAATCGCGAGCGTTAGAAAGCCACTTACCAAACTGGCCATCCTTAACGTTTCCAGGAATCCAATTAATCTCCTGATTAAGCTCAAGCAAGCGTTTCTTAATCTTCGTAACAGACACAAACCAGCTAGAAACAGGCTTATAAATAAGCGGAGTTGCGCAACGCCAGCAGTGAGGATAGCTGTGCACGTAGCTTTTTTCTTGGAATAGCAACGCGCGCTGATCTTCCGGCATTTGAGCAAGCGGACCGTCTCCTGCACGCAAGTTGCGCAAAATTGGCAAGTTCGCGTCGAAAACGTACAAGCCTTCGTAATCTGGGCAGTCGCTTGTAAACTTGCAGCCTGCGTCGAGCACGTCAACGCTGCGAATTTCGTGCGCGTTAAGCGTGTTCATATCGTCCTCGCCGTAAGGAGCCTGGTGAACGAGACCAGTACCTTCAGCGGTGTCAACATAATCTGCAGTGAAAATCGTAAAAGCGTTAGGACCAGGAGTGCCACCCTCTGCGAGTGCAGATTCGCTTGCAAAGTATGGGAATACTGGGTAGTAACGCCAACCTGCCATCTCAGCGCCCTTAAGTTCTCGCACAACCTCATAGTTTTCGCCAAGTTCCTTAGTGTAGGAGCCGAGCAAAGGCTTACCGATGTAGAACTTTTTACCTGCGAACTTGCCTTCAGTTGGGCGAACTTCCACGTAGTCGATGTCTGCGCCGACTACGATTGCGAAGTTGGTTGGCACGGTCCAAGGAGTAGTGGTCCAGAAGACTGCGTAAGCGTCGGCTTCGTCACGAAGCTTAACGGCAACGGAAACGGTGGTGTCCTGACGATTCTGGTAAACGTCTGCATCCATGCGAAGCTCGTGCGCGCTAAGTGGAGTCTGATCCTTCGGGCAGTATGGAAGCACGCGGTAGCCCTTGTAAGCCAAACCCTTATCGTAAAGCTGCTTAAATGCCCACATTACGGATTCCATGTATGGAATGTTCAGCGTCTTGTAGCCGCGCTCGAAATCAACCCAGCGAGCCTGACGATGTACGTAGTTTTGCCACTCGTTCGTGTACTTTAAAACGCTGGCACGGCAAGCATCGTTAAACTTCGCGATGCCCATTTTTTCGATTTGCTCAACCGACTCGATGCCGAGTTCCTTCTGCGCTTCCAACTCTGCAGGAAGACCGTGAGTATCCCAACCAAAAACGCGGTTTACTTTGCGACCGCGCATAGTCTGATAGCGCGGAACGACGTCTTTTGCGTAGCCTGTGAGCAGGTGGCCGTAATGAGGAAGACCGTTTGCGAATGGAGGGCCGTCGAAGAATACGAACTCGTTTTGGCTACCCTTGCCGGACGGGCGGTATTCGATTGACTTGCGGAAAGTGTTGTTTGCATCCCAGTATTGAAGAACGGATTCTTCAAGCTTTGGGAAGGAAGGATTTGGTGCAACTTGCGCGCCGGCGTTTTCTTGCGTTGATGCAGAAACACTTACCTTTGGGTATACGTGATTTGCAGACGTATTTTCGGAAGTATTTTCGGACGCGTTTGCTGCTGGATTAGTGGATTCGCTCACTGTGCTCTCCTCGCTCAACAGGGTGAATATTTCCCTGCGAGGACGACAGTTACTGCCGCGGTACCACCTCGCTTGCTATAAGATGATTATGTAACGCAAGTTACGTAGGTTACGTAAGTTACGTAACGCGAATATGCGACACAAGTACGTAACGCAAATACGCAACGCAAGTACATAACGCAATCGAACTATTCTTATAGCCTCTCATGTTTGGCTGTACGGGCCAACCCCGTCGGTTCTAATAAGCGAGAATCTTACGAACACTCGCCGTTCTTCCGAAAACTCCCCGCCGATAACGGATCATCGCTTAAGTTAGAAATAATCTAACACTATCCCCTAACATTAGCAACTTTCAAAATCTCATTGATGCCCATTATGGAATAAATTATTATGAGATCCTATGCGTACAAACCTAATAACAGGCATATTATGTCGATAATTATAAATGAGAATTACATCAAATTTTCCTTCTTGCAAATGTAATTCCCAATATCCGCTGTACACTCCACGAGGATGGTTCAATTGGTGAGGATTGTAAGATTCAGGAACTTCTTCAAATTCATAAATACTGTCGATTAAGTCCTCTAATTCGCGTTTAATTGACGGATTCTCTCGAAGTAAATTCCGTAAATCTGCTTGAAATTGAGTATCAAAAATAATTTTCATGACATATTATCCAAAAATGCTTTAGCTTCCTTAGCATTGCTAAAGACAATACCGTCTTCAGAAATTTTGCCATTCATAATTTGATTAGCGTGATTCATAGCCTTAAGCGTTGCTTCGTTGGGAACAGGCGTAACGAGTGACGGACTAATAGGTAGAGCTTGTTCACGTACTGCCTGCTTAAGAAACATGTTTAACGCAGTAGACATATCAAGACCTAAAGCATCAAATAAGATTTCTGCATCTTGCTTAGTTTTCTCATCTGTTCTGAAATTAATTCTTGCTACCGTGGAAACAACCATAAAACACCTTCATTGTCATAATTACATACAATATATGTCTATTATACACACGCATGACAATTGCAGTAAACAAGTAATAAAAGTGCCCCGGATCAGAATCGAACTGACGACACCCACTTTAGGAGAGTGGTGCTCTATCCACTGAGCTACCGAGGCAACAAATGGCAATTATACACTATGGCATGATTCGCGCACAATTATGCGAGCAACAATTTAGGCTAGGCGACTGATCGGAACGGCAGAAACTTTACAGGCGCGTAAAGAAAAAGTCGTTTGCGCGCGAAAAAACGGCAGAAACTGTGCAGCGACGTAAAGTTTCGGTCGGATTAAAGCGATAAAACGGCAAAAACTTTACAGCCGCGTAAAGAAAAAGTCGGCTACGCGATCAAGATTCAAGATTAGACTGCGTGCCAGCAGTTGCAGCCGTCGCCGACTGTTCAGCTTGTGCCGCGTCCAACTTAGCGCGAACAGTGGCAAGCAAACCCTGCGCGCGCTTTGCCAACGCCTCGCCAATCTCCCACTGACGCATGGACTGGTCAAGCGTCAAACCGCCAGCTTCCAACGCTTGAACCGCCTGAACCAGCTTTTCGCGAGCTTCTTCGTACGGCATCGCCCCAATCGCAGCGCGCTCTTCTTTCGTAAGAGTGCTTGCAAATTCTGCACTTTCGTTACTTTCTGCCGCTACTTCTTCCGCTTTTTTCGTTACTTTCTCGCTCATATCTAACCTTTCGTTGTATCTAAATAAATATCTAAAATATCTAAAAAATTACTTACTTGACTTTACGGCAGACGACTTTGTTTTAGACTTCTGCATACCAGCTGACTTTCCGGCAGCTACTTTTGTTCCAGCTACCTTAGTACCAGTCACCTTGCCAAGTACCACGCCACTTTTAAGCGTAACTGTCATATCGTCGCCAACTTTCGCTAAATCCGCGTCATCAAGCACTCGCCCACCGCTGAGCTGCACAACAGCGTACCCGCGATTTAAAGTCGATTGCGGACTTAACGCAGTCAAGCTCGCGTGAGCCTTCTCAACAGTCAAGCTCGCATCGTCAAGAAATCGCACCAAACCGTGACGCATTCGCTCAACAGCCTGCTGCACAAACAACTCGTGCGGCTCAAGCATAGTGCTCGGGCGCGTAAGACTCGGGCGATTCGCATAACCTTCAACGAGGCGAATCTCATTGTCAACGCGCGCAGAAATTCGCATACGCATAGTTTGCAACGCGTTATCAATAAGCTGCCACTGCTCGCGAACGTCCGGAACAACGCGCTTTGCAGCATCCGTAGGAGTCGAAGCGCGCATATCTGCAGCCAAATCAATCAGCGTCCAATCGTCCTCGTGACCGATTGCAGACACAATCGGCGTCACGCACGCAGCAGTAGCGCGAACCACGCCCTCGTCCGAAAAACCAATCAAATCCTCAAAGCTACCGCCGCCGCGAGCAACGATAATAACGTCAATATCTGGATCGGCATCGAGCTGCTTAATTGCGGCAATAATATCCGCCGGGCATTGCACGCCCTGCACATGCGCGTGAACAACTTTGAAGCGCGTAACAGGCCAGCGCAAATTCACGTTCGTAATAACATCGCCCTCCGCGCGAGCCTGAGGCGCACACACGAGACCGATGCACTTAGGAAATTCCGGCAGCGGCATCTTATTTTCAGCATCAAACAGGCCTTCGCCCTTAAGCTTTTTTCGCAACTCGTCAATTTGCGCTTTTAAGTCGCCGGCACCGACACGCCTGATTTCGTCCGCAACAAAGCTTAAACGCGTGGCTTTTACCCAAATATCCGCCTTGCCGTGAACGACTACGCGGTCGCCTTGACGAAGTTCGCGCGCCTGCTGCACGAAATTGCTGAAGCCCATTACGGAAATCGACACTTCTTCGTTGCTGTCGCGAAGAGTGATGTAGCCGGAAGATGCGCGGCGCATGTTAATTTCGACGATTTGACCCTCAATCCACGCTGCTGGCCACCGTTCTACTGCACTGTGGAACTTTTGGCTTAAGATTGCAACAGGCCACGGGTTTTCGGCAGTCGTGTCGGCGGCTTTCAGAGGAAGCTGGCGCGGCTGAGCTTGCTGCGGAGTAAGCGGTTGCGGCTGCTGCTCTACTGTTAGCTGCGACTGTGCTAAATTTAGCAGCGGTTGTTGCGACGGCTGCGGCTGTTCAAGATGGGCATCATCCTGGAATAATTGCGGCATCATATTTGACGAGGTCATGTTTCCAGCTTGACTGCAAAGAAGGACAAACGCGCGCTGCTGCATATGCGTGACGGAGGGATTAGATACGAAAAAACCCAAGCGGTGAAGCTTGGGTTTTGCTTGTGCCCCCTCAGGGATTCGAACCCTGGACACGCTGATTAAGAGTCAGCTGCTCTAACCAACTGAGCTAAAGGGGCGTTGGTTATCTTGGCTCGTTTCGCGAACCGAGTAACTACTATACTCAGAATGAGAGCGTACGCAAGCCGGCGTGTCGCATTAGAGTATCGAGAAGCAGCACAGTGCGCTTCTCGATACACTAATGCGGTAGCGCTTGCATAATGCGTAAAGCCCAGTGGGCTTTACGCGCAAGCGCGCACACGATTGTGCTTTCTTTATTATCTTAAGAAAGCACAATCTGACGACCAACAATCCAATAAGACACCAGTACAATTGACTCGCTTTTCGCTTAATCGTAGCGCTCCAAACGTGAGAGAATCATCTCGCATTTGGAGGGTTACAGAGGGTTAGACGCTCCATTTGCGAGGAAAGTTTCTCACATTTGGAGAGTTGGCGCTACTTTTGCGCTCCAAACGTGCGCAGTCACAACGCTCACAGCACACACTCTCGCGCTACTTGCGCCGCAACTTACGCAGCATTTCGCGCGAAACCGCCAGCAAATGCCTGCCTTGCACACTACTCACACCATTCTTCTTTCGCAACGACGCAACCAGCATCATCGCCATCAACACCGCAGACATCACCATCGATATCACAAACAGCGTCATCCACAACGGCCACTGCATATGGTCGCCTGGCACGTTAGCAGGATCCGGCAGCACACGATACCCCGTCACGAGCAGCCTGTGCGTGTTAATTCCATACGGCGTGCACGTAATCAGTGTCGCCAAGTCGCGCCCCTTTTCGCGCCGCAGCAAACGAATATCGTTCGGCTCCACCACATTTATGCGAAACACTCTGTACCGAAGAGTCTTGCCTTGCACATCAAAATAGAAGTAGTCACCTTTTTTCAGCGTGTTTAAATCGTCGAACATCGTGGCATCCGGCATACCCGTATGCGCCGTCACAACCGTGTGCCTGCTTTTGCCGCCCACCGGCAAATCCGTGCCGTACAAATGCCCCGCGCCCATTGCTAGAGTATCTTGAGTAGTTCCGTGGTAAATCGGCAGTCTCACGCCAATTTTTGGTATTTTCACGATGCCCATAATCCCCATCGGCTCACTAAGCACTTTTTCGTACTCTTTATATTCGGGAGTGTCCATGTAATCGTTATTGCCGTTATACGGGTCCGCGCTAATAATTGCTTTGTGGCGAGCGTTGTATTCACGCGCTTTTCGCAAAATTTCCGCGCGATTTTCTTTAGGCTTTTCCTTATTTAATTTGTCGTACTCGATTGAGAGTTCCTTGGCAGCATGATTGTTGACCAAAGTAGAAACCACAGGATAGCTGAAACACAAAATGCCAATAGCAACAAGCGCAATCGGCTCAGCCAGCTTGCGAAGTGGGGACATTGGTTTTAGAGAAGACTGCTCTTGCGATGATGGAGATTGCGCAGATTCAGTATTTTCGGAAGATGCAGTGATTTCAGAGCTTGCGGAATCTTGCGCACTTTTAGAGGACTTATTAGCGCGCATATGAGTCAGCCGTTTAAATAGCGCGCGAGCAGACTCTGCAAAATCAGCTAGCTTCATGATTCCTCCAATAAATAAATAAGGAGCCGGGAAAGCGTTAGTTAACGCGCGCCCGACTCCCCATTTTCGTTAATACTTAAAGAAAGGGATTAACTAAGCGCGGAGCTTAGCCTGCTCCTCTTCCTTCTTGCGACGACGCATGTACACAAAGAATCCGGAACCAACGAAGCACATGCCGATAACTGCGAAGATGATTACGCCAGCAGCACCGGTCTTTGGAAGGTTGAACCAGAAGCCTTTATCCTTGGTAGGAAGATTCTGGAATGTATATGTTACATCACCGTCAGTTGCCTTAGTTGTAACAACATCAGGATTACGGATGTATCCGTCTGGAGCAGCAGTTTCCACGATGTAGAAATCTTCATCACGCTTTACAGAATATTCTTCGGTCAAACCAGTATCTTTTGCTGATGCTTTTTCTCCAAAAGCTGAGCGAGGACTTTTCTCACCACACTTATTGGCTACATCACCATTGGCTTTATTAAGCTCTGTAGCGCAAGCTTGTGCATCGGCTTTATTAGCAAATATCACAAACTTTCCACCCTCAAGAGCACTTTGATCTGTAGAAGAAACCTTCTTAATCTTGAACTTTGAGAACTTCACTTCCTTGTACTTTTTACCTTCAACAACGTCTGGGGTCTTACCCTCGTGCGAAGGAATTAAGCCACCCTTGTTAATAACAGTTTTGTCGCCAAGAGTCGTCGAATCAGCAAGAGTGAACTCTAAGGTGACAAATACCTTTACTACATTGCCAGCATTGCCGTTTGCAGCTTTAGCAAGCGCATCCCTACCGGTTTTAGTGAATGAGATAATAATCTTATCGCGAGCAACGTCAGTGCTTGTAGCAGCAATTTGATTTGCGTCTTTAGCAACGGTGTAGTCAGTAGTAGCAGTAAGCGACGTATCGTTAGCTATAGGCGCATCGCCGGTTCCAAGTTGTACCTTCGTAACTACTTTTGCAATGCTGGCATCAGTAACCTGATGAGAGGTTTCGTCAGTAGGATAAACAAAAGCATTAGCAGGAGCGAGATCGACTACAGAATAGCCGTTAAAATCATCGGCTGAAAGATTAGCAGTAGTTTGTCCAGTCTCAGGCTTCTCCTTCATCTTGTCAAGCTCAGCGCTAATGGTGTAGGAAATCTTATCGCCAGCACCAACAGTCTTAGAAGTATCCGCAGTCTTCTTAACACTCTTGCTCAAATCCTTGTTCTTTGGATCCGCGTATGGAGCATAGTTGTAAACTACGTTGCCATCCTTATCTTTTTCAATCCTTGGGATTGTCATATAGAATGGCTTAGATTCGGCAGCAGAGAAGCCCTTTGGAACTGTTGTTTCTTGAACTTGGTACAGACCGATTCCAAGATCGAACTTCGCAACACCCTTTTTTGTGCCTTGATCAGTACCAGAAGTATTCTTCTTAGTACCATTACCGTTTTCAGTGGTTATTCCAGTAGCAGTGCCTTTATTAAGACCATCAATCTTACTGGCGACCTTAACCCAATCTGCGTACTTGGTTAAATCGATATCCTTACCGTCGATTTGCGTCACCTTTTTTACAGTGAATTCAGCACCAGGAACAGGAGTTGACTTCTTCTGCTTGCCGCTCTTATCAAGCTCGTCCTGCCACTTGAAAATAGTGAGGGAATAAGTCTTTGCCTTATCGGTATCATTAAGCGCCCATGGCGCATCTCCCTTTTGCACAGCTTGGGATGGTTTATCACCGGTATTATCATCTGCAGTATTTACAGCAGGCTTGCTAGCCCACGCAACGCTGGACACTGTCACAGCCCCCGCCGCGCACAGCGTCCCAGCCATTGCGAGCGAGGCGAATGCGGCGACGCATCGTTTTGTGAAATTATTCATTTCTTCTCCTTTATTTCAGTGCCCTTGCGAGCAGATACTTCAGTGCCCTTTTGAACAGCTATTTCACTGACCTTTTGAGCAGAATTTTGGTATACAAAATTTTTCATAAATGCGCGCCCCCACTGTGTTTGGTCGAGAGCAAACGCAAGAACCATAAGACTTGTGAAAATCGTTGTAGCAACGCTAAGAATCATGTTCCAGCCGGCGAATCCCGTCTTTGGCAGTTTAAAAGGCTCAACAACGTGAATTTTGACCGCGGTCATCGTCCAGTCCTTGCCTTTTTCGAGACCAGCGACGCCGTTAAGAAGAGTATCGCCATTTTGTACGGAAGTCGCGCTACCCACTTTATTTGTATAAGCAGCAAGCGCAGTCGGCTTCAACGCATACACAACGCATTGATAATCGCCCGTTTCTTTAGGAGCACCGCCAATAATCGAATCCGTGCGTTCGACTGCATAGAATGGATTTTCTTCATCCCAATCGCTAGCTTCAACGTCTCGTCTAAATAGGGTACGACTTGCATCACACGAAGCTGAATTATTCTTGCACTTTTCAAGTTCAGCAACAGTTTTAATATGATCCCAATTATGAATTTGGTTCTCCGTAGGAGCAGTCAAGCCATTAACGCTACTAGACCAAACACCCACACCACTAGAGCTATTAGCGTTAACAGAGCCGTCTTTGCTAGCTTTGCTATCTTTGCTAACCTTAGTGCACAAAACTTTCAGCGAAATTTTCTTACCCACTTCACGCAATGACCACGCATCAATATACGGATTCAAAAATCGCATTCCGCGCATCATTGTGATGCCCTGGTCTGGATCTACATCACCATAATCGTCGTTTTGCGAGTCAGACTCATCATCAGCAGAAACTTTTTCGGTCGTCACACGTAACTTTAAATCATCATTATTAATCCGTGGAGAATTATTGACCGAGACTTTCAAATAGATAGGCTTACCTTCGTTACTAGAATCTTCATCCTCTGAAGAGGAGCCATCAGGATAATGCGCAACCACTGGCACATTGTAATGCCCTGTTTCAATCCAAGTGCTCATTCTTACAGTAATTTTTCCGTACACTGCACCGGAAGCATCACTACTATCTTCTCCGACTTCACTTCCAGCTTTGGTAGGTTTGTTACTTTGATCACTGTCATCTTCATCAATAAATGAGGCCCAATCAGGAACTGGATGCTCAGAATCATTTTTATATGGCTTTATTTCAAACCAAGTTCCGTCAGGAAGATTACGAGTTCTAGCTAACTTCTTACTGCAATTTTCGCCAACTCCGCACTGGTTAAGCGGCACAATAGAAGTCGCATATTGACCTGGAAGAGTATTAATTCCATCACCATAATTAGGCTGATAATAGTAAGACATTTTGCGAACAGTAATGTTCAAAGTCTTAGCTTCCCAAGTAATGCCTTTACTTGACTTAAACAAATTTTCTGACTTTAGCGCAGAATCAATTTCATCAATCTTATTGTGTTTTTCTGCAGCTATTTGATCAAACTTCTTTACTAAAGCATCATCTTGCTTGTCTTGCGCGCCGTCATCTTTAACAGAATTTCTTAAAGCATAAACTTTGCACACAAAATCACCGGTTTTCTTTACAGTTCCCTTAAACTGTCCTACTGTACGCTCATTTACTCGCTTAGGTTCAAAATTCGGATGTGTTTTAACATACTCGTTGTACACGTAATCGTCATAAAGTAAATCATCCATCTTACAGCCATTAGCAGGATCATCAAAGCACTTCTTTTGCTGATCATAACTGGCATGCTTCCAAACTGTTACGTTAGTATCTTGTTTTAATTCAAGCCCGTTAATTCCACCAGACTCGTATTTTCCATCAACAAGCTTGCCATCAGAATTCTTTTCGTAGCAAATCACACGCTGATTAATATTGCCTATGCCAAGATGCGCAGAAGCATCAAAAGTGGTTTTCTTAACCTCTTGACCAGCCATTAACACTAGATCTGAGTTATCGGACTGTCCATATTTCAAATCTTCTTTGTCTTTGCTAATTATTGAAAGTTGCAAATCACTATCGTGAGGATCAAATCGCGTAACAACTACATTTGCATAAACTGGAGAAGGCTTACCACCTTTACTATTTCCAGCATTTGCATCATCGGAAGTAGATTTTCCATCTGGATAGTGCACAATTACATGCACTTTGTAACGACCTGCTTTAGTCCACCTATTTGGACGGAAAGTTATAACGCCATAACTTTTTGAATTATCGGATGGAATAGCTTTCGTTTCCTTGCACTGTTTATTATTGGCTGACGCATCATTGGCTACAGCGCATTGCTCGCCTTCAAAATTAGCCCACTCGTACGCGTCTTCTTTATCATTTGCATCTGGCTTAATTTCAAACCGCGTACCAACAGGAAGATATCCACGCTTAATTTTCCTATTGCCGTGAATTGGCTTACTCCTAGGAGCGCCCGACTTATTGTTTGCACTTGTAGAAAGATTTCCAGCAACAATATTCAGAGTACGTAAATACTCAGGATTATAGAATTGCGCTCCGTTTTCGGTAGTGTTGGTAGAACTTCTGTCACCGTTCGAACCAGTTTGCGCGGCTTCAGCAGCGTTTTTAGCTTTTTTATATTTACTGTCTTGCTTAGATTTTTTATCTTTATCGGAAGCTTCGTTTTGAGAATCTGTATTAGTCGTTGCGGAAGTATGTTGTTCAAGATTACTAACAGGTTGCTGCTCAGCTTTTTTATCAGACTTATGTTCGTCTTTATTCTTAAGCTCTTGATTACCCTTAATCTCAGCACGCTCTGAGGTCTTAGGCGTTGTTTCTTCGGTTGAAGCACTCGACGGAGCTATAGGCACAATCGCGAGAGTTGCTAGAGTCAGCACGCAGGACGTGAAACCGCAAATTACGCGCATAATCTTAGAAAGACTGTTACGACGACGCTGCGGAAACATCTCTAATCACCTTCGTTAAGTTCAAACTCTCAAAATTTGTGTAGTCATCATTACAAAATCAGAAACCACACAGCACTGCAAAACCTCTCTTAATTGCAGCCACAGTTCTTGCAACTATACCCCCCCCCCCCAAGGCAGATTTCAACCACTATTTAAGATTTAAAAGATTTTGCGAAAAATATCTAAAATTACGTTATTTTAACCTTAAAATTTATGGAGCAATTAGAATATTCGCAATATATTACATACAACAAAATATGGGTTATTCAGGTTATTCCACAAAATATATTACATACAAAAAGAGCACTCCCACCTTACTAGAAGATGAAGAGTGCTCTTTGTTTATTTACTTTTGTTATTTATTTTTGTTTATTTATTTACTTGCTTGCGTGCGCATGATGGCGGCGAGTTTTAAACGTTACAGCACCGCTTGCAAGCAACACCATAAACGTCACAACCATGCCAATCACACTGCTACCAGTCATCGCCAAGTCAGAAGTCATCTTCTTGGCGGCAGACTTAGCGGCAGCTTGCTCCTTTTCAGCAGCCTTCTGCTTTGCAGCAGCGTTAGCATTCGCAGCACTTGCGTTGCCATTGGCAGCAGCATCGCCGGATGCAGCACCTGCGTTGGCACTTCCGCTGGAGGCATTTCCGTCTGTACCAACGTAAGTAGTGCCAGTAAATGTGCCGAATCCAGAACCAGCACCTAATCCGTTACCAAATCCAGTACCAAGCCCGTTGCCGAATCCAGTACCAGAATGAAGCTCCGAATACTTCAGGTTAATCTCTGCAACTGTTTCATCGAACGCTGTAGCATTCTCAGGAACAACCCACACGTTAGCCCAAGCAAGCTGCTCACCTTTATCGTTAAGCAAAACAATCGTATGCTTACCGAAGTAGCCAGCTGGAATCACAACATTAAACTGAGGTTGACCATTCTTATCCAAAGTTACTTTCACATACTTAGATCCATCTGCGCCCTTCAATAACACAGGCGAAGAATACATGTAAGCATAAGCGTAAGCAACCTTGTTTTTCTTAAGTTCCTTGATGAACTCGCTCGTGGCAGAAGAGACCTTAGTCTTGTGAGACTTAGAGCCAGCATCACCCTTAGCAGGAGCATCCATGCCAGCGAAATACAACTTCACAGGATTGCTCTTACCAGCACGAACAACATCATTCATATGTTCACCAGCAACAAGGCTTCCCTTAAGCGACTGATCTAGCTTTGCGGTAGACTCAGGAGCTTTAGGTGCTGGAGTTGAAGCGGAAGGAGGATTGACAGTTACAGAGGAGGAACCATGATCGTTTCCATGACCATCATTCGACTTCTTTTCAACAACGAATTCTGCGGAAGTATTCTTCGTTGCAACGTTACCAGCATAATCAACAGCTTCAACTGTGATTAAGTGCTTTCCGGCAGAAAGTGAATTGAAATCAACATCTACCTTCAGCGGATCCTTCAGATCTTTCAGATCGGCAAAAGTAGCATCGTAAGGATTATTCTTACTCAGCTTAATATCCGTTTCTTTAAGACCATTACTTGCATGATTTACTTCTTTACCATCAATCTTCACTCGCAATAACTTCAAATGATCATCTTTAGCTGTTACAGAAATCTTACGATTTGCTTCAACATGATCATTGTCCTTTATTCCAAGTGTCACAGAAGGAGCATCCTTATCAACAACAACAGGAGCACGACCATACAGTGCGCTAGACATCTGATCGATGGCTTGGATTAATACAAACTCTCCATTTTTAACTTCAACATCTCTATCGAAGCTCTGAGCATTAGTTTCTTTGCCTTTAGAATCAGTACTGAAGTTGTCTGAAGCAATAAGATTATTAATCTTAAGAGTATAGCCAGCAAAATCATCACTAATAACACCCTTGAATTTCACAGTGTCATTATTAGTGAATATTCTGCCGCCATACAACTTTGGAGTACTAAACATTACTTCTGGAGCCTGTCTGTCGAAGTAGAAAGCAACTGGAGTGTCTAATACCACATCACTTCCCTCTTTGACAATCATCCTAAAGTCATTTATTCCAGGATGCATTGGCAGAGTTACCGTGAATGTAGAATCAGCATTTGCATTAGTGGACTTAGTGATTGTTGCAGCTATAGGATCAAAATCCTCATACCCCGAACCATCATCTTTAACTCGATTAGCTTTTGTAAATAGTATTTCTGTAGCTTTGTTACTTACTTTGCCTTTTGCAGTAAACGAATCGAGCGAAGTACCACTATCTCCAGGAACAATCCAGTTGTATGGTCCTAAGCTATTAGCATTACTCAGTGAAATATTATAAGGCTTTGGCTTTGTTGGTATAACACGATTAGCGAAACCTACATTCTGAGTAGCTGTGTTAACTCCATCATTAGCAACCAAGGTAACTGAATATGTACTAGCAGATGGAATAACTTTTACAGTAAATGAGCCATCAGTAGCAACATTTACAGGCTCTTCCACTTGTTCACTCTGGACTTCACCATCAACAACCTCATCTTTACTATACTTGACAGTAAGCGTGAGATTCTGCTTTGGAGTAGTTTCGTCCTTAACTTCACCTTTAACTTCTACTGCACCAGTTTGGTCAATTGTTACATTCCCATTACTATCTGCATTAGTTAGTTTAATTGTTGGTGCTTTTCCGTCGAAATTAGTTGCAAGAGTTTCAACCACTTCTTTATTATCAGAACCTTTTGCCTTAACTTTTATTGTATTAGCACCTTGTTTAATAGGGGCTGTAAAGCTAAATTCAGAATCATCTGTCTTAACAGCTAATTCTTTTTCTGCTTCAGTTCCTGATTGAACATAAGCTTTCACATCCTTGCAACCATCAGCAATACGTCCAGAGATTTCGATGCTATATTTATCAACACCGTTATCTTTTTTAGCAGTGACATCCTTAATGCCAATATTCTTAAGATTAACCTCATTATTTATGAGAATCTTTTTATTAGCAAATCCCTTAAACACTTTGGAAGTATTGGTTTCATTGAAACCGCCATCATGCAAACTGACATTGACGTAATAAGCATCCTTACCTACATTAACCTTGCAAGTGCGAGTATAGCCATTTGCGTCATGAGTTTCGCTGCAGTCATTATCATTAACCTTGACATAATCACTGTTACCATTAACTTTTACACCTGGATCACTCAACGTTTCACTTAACTCATCATGAGCTGTAATGGTGATTTTACCATCACTATCAGGTTCGCTAATTGTAACGGTTGGAGCTTTAGTATCAAGGTTAAAATGCATATCAGTCGTCTGGCACATATTCTTAGTCAAGCAAGCTTTTACTCGATAAATATATTTGCCATCAGGAAGTTTCTTATTCCAATGCGCAATATCAGTAGATGTCTTATCATAAATAGTTCCATCAAAATCAATAGAACTATTTAATGCTCTTGGATCACGTAATAATTCTGAGAAATTAGAACGAGAAACGTCATGTTCCTCTCCTACTTCTGCAACAGTTTTACCAGAATTATCCAAAACAGAATACTGTATTAAACTTGCATTACGGAATAATGCTAATGATGGTCGTATCTTATCGAATAACTCATCACCATTTGGAGAAAATTCTAAATGACCAGGAGCTTCATCATTAACTTGCACATCACCAAAATAACTTTCAGCAATCAGCGAAGTAGTCATATTAATTGCATTTTGAAGATACTCTTCACCAGGCTTTACAAGAATTGGTTCCTTATCCCAATTGCCAACAAAGCCAAGATATGGAACAGCCAAATCTGGTTCCCCAGAAGTCTTTGAAGTAAAACGCGCCCAACCTTCAACATAATGGTCGCGAGTCACGTCTGGAGTTAATGTAAACTCTACTTCCTTTTCTGACTTAGGATCTACTGTAACTGTATTAGTCGAAGAAGCTAATGTTTCTGAGCTAATAGAGGTAGTAGTTTCTTCACCAGCATTATTAGATTCATTAACAACATTTTGTTTAGGAACTTCATAAGTTACAGCCTTATCTCCATAATTATGCAGTTTAACAGTGAACTTACGATCTCCATTAACCTGGCGCAGAGCCACGTACGAATTGCCATTGACTGTTGCAATCACGTTAGTAGCAACAGCTTTATCGACCTGAGCTAAGCCAGCGCCGATTTGACGAGGAGCAAATGGTACATTGCTGGAATTATTGAGAATCTCAGCCGTATTCATCAAGGCTTGTTCAACAAGAGTAGCACGATCTTTTGGAGAAAGCTTAGGGAAACGCTTCATATAGCTTTCCATCACCAAAGCTGAAAGACCGGAAACGTTTGGAGCAGCCATAGAAGTACCAGACATATTAGTGTACTTGTTGTTGTTCTGAGTAGACCACACGTTACCGCCGATGCCAGCAATATGAGGCTTAAAATCAAGTTCTGGCGTTGGACCCCAAGAAGTAAAGCTAGAAGGATGCAACTTATCAGGATTTGCAATGCCCATTGTCTTATCAGAGAAGGAAACCTTAACTGTACCACTTGCGTTAGCTTTGAGTGCATCAACAATCTTTAAAGCATCTTCACGACGAATTGATGCTCCAAAGCATTTGAACTTATCAACTCCAGCCATGCCGAGGAACTGTGCCGAATCGCCAGCTTTGTTATAAACGATTACACCATCAGCACCCTTATCAATAGCATTCTGGAATTTTTCACTAAATGCTATTGCGCCACGTTCAACTAAAGCGTACTTTCCGTGAAGATCCAAATCCTTAACTTCATCTTTTTTGCCAAGACCGATATTCACAATCTCATGTTCTTTACCATCAGCTTTTCCTGAGGCTATAGAGTAAGGAATCTCAGTTGTCTTATTAGCTTTATCCGTATATGAACCAGCGGTTTGAATAATATAAGAATTTTCTACAGAAGCAACGCTGAAAGCAGAAGGATAAGAAGATGGCGAGCCGAGAGTTGCATCATCCCACTTTCCTAATGCATCATTAGTTCCTCCAGATGTAGAGAAGCTTAAACCGGAGTTTCCTGCAGAAATAACTGGAAGCACACCAGCTTCGCGAGCCTTCTTTAAAGCGAGAGATGTAGCGTTAGAAGCTCCACCAAAACCGTTATCTGAGCCGAGAGACATGTTAATAACGTCTGCATGAAGCTTTACAGAATCCTCAATTGCAGCAACTATATCAGCATCACGAGCTCCGTGCGCTCCCGGCTTATTTGAAAATACTTTCATTGCAAGTAGCTGAGCATTTGGAGCAATGCCGTTAATATGACCGTTTTTATCAGCTGGCTTATTCTCATCATCACCATTAGCTGCCACAATACCAGCTACGTGCATGCCATGCTGCTCTGCACCACTATCTGTAATAGTGTAGTTTTCATCAGCATAGTTGAATCCAGCAGGAACTTTATTAGTGAACTTTACACCATTAGACGGGAATGTCTTCTGAATCTTACGAGCTTTTTCAGCTTTGAAATCAAGCTTCATATCATGGTGACTTGGATCAATACCAGTGTCGATGATAGCCACAAGCATCCCAGTTCCATCAAGTCCACGCTTCTTAAATTCTTCGTTTACACCCTGCAAGCCGCGGGCATAATTTTCAAGAGGGTAATACAAACGTTCTTTTGCAACAGAAGCTACTTCATGTTCATGACGTAAAGCCGCAACTTTGTTAGCTGGTAATGTTGCTTCAAAACCATTCATCAGGTAACCAAATTGGCGACGTACTGTCATGCCATATTTTGAAGACCATTTTCCAATAAGACGATTCTGGTCAGCTTTATTACTGCTTTCAGATTCTTTCGAAGGAAGTTTTGGCTGTTTCTTTAAAGTAACAATAACAGTAACAGGCTTATTAGAAGTACCAGTCCTATTAAATGGATTATTAACTATTCTGCTAACAATCTTAGGATCAAGATATTTAGTAGTTTTATTCTTCTTATTCTTATTCTTTTGATTTACAACTTGTGCGAGATTATTGTTCTCAGCACTATTGTCTTTAGCATTTGCTGTACCAAGCGGTACCATAAGCGTCGCCGCAGCCACGCCTAATGCTGCTAAACGAGTCAGATATGACGTTCGTTTGAACTTCATAAACATACTCTCCTTCAAAATGGTGGTTGTTATCCCGGAAAAATTTCGGTTCTAGCTATCACAAACTCATGCCAGCTGTCAAAACATTTCATACTGACTGCCAAAATCTTTCATACGGGTGTAAATATTTTTGTTACGCTGGTTTGAATCATTTCCGCTAAATATCGCACAAGAGGCATACCCCCCCCCCCCCATGCAAACAGCAAATAATGGTGCATTTTTGCAAGTGCAACAAAATATTTTTCATATACTCTAGCACTTGTTTAAAGAGAAAAAACTTTTTTAACTTGTTAATTTCACAAATAAAATTTGAAAAAATTATATTTAGGATAGGAAAATGGCTAAATTACGCCATTTTCTCGCAAACACCTTTTCACAAGTAACATGTAAAAAATCTGTAGTTAACATATAATTTACAGAATTTTTCAACAACCTTGCATTTTGACAATGTTTTTTAAAAAAATATTGCCGATTTACCAACTAATGTTGGCGCACCTCGCAAGTTAAACCGTAAATTTTTCAGCCAACCAACGATAGGCACAACTGACCGAAACTTTACACGGTGAGAGCGTTACCTCGCATTTGAGCAAAAACCCACCAAAGCCCTCCAAACACGGGCGCGACGACTTGCTTGAGCGCAGCATTGCGCGCGCTCAGGCAGGTAGTTCGCGCAACTTACGCATTTGCTTTCATACCGTTTACTTCATCAACACCAATCATCAGTACTAATCATCAACACCAACCATCAGTTCCAAATATTTATTAGCAGCTTTACGTATTTTTGAGGGATCAATCCATCCAGTTGTAAACGACTTATTAACCGCATGAAGTAGCGTAAACAGTGCGTTCGTAAGATTCCTCTTTCCCCTAGCTATGTTATATAAATTATCAAAATGAGCTGCTTTATTCCTAATCTCTTTAATATAAATAAGATTTTTTGCTATTATTCTTCTATCCTCATCGTACTCTTTATTCATTTTTGAACAGTTCACAAATGGAAACGCATTGCCTACAGCATCTTTCCAAAGTTTTTGTTGAATGCGATTGCTATTTTTTGTTTCTGAAGATCCAACAAGCTTTACCCATGTTCCCCACATGAGTTTAGATAAAATGTCATCATGATTTACGCTTCTATCATCATGCGAGTGAATTGCGATTTCTCTCGCTTGCTTGATTTGATTTTCAATCAAATCTTTAACCAAATCTGGCGTATACAGAGGATTGGTCCATTCCTCATTTTGCTTTTCTTTCAACGCAAGTTTACGAAGTTCTAAATCAATTGAATTACGCACGCATATTTCTACGTATCCAATCTGCTCATGCAATATTCCTGCTAATTCATGATTCGATTTGCATATGAGCATAGCTGTACCTAAATCATTATTTGCATCGCGCATATAACGATTAAATCTAGCCACGCCACAAAATTGTTGCGCTTCTTGCAAAGTAAAAAATGTATTAGCAGACATGAAAATATTGTACATTATTGCACATTTAGTTTGACATTCGCCACGAAATATAACATGACAAACGCAAATTCTAAGGGGATGTGGTAGACTCTAATTTACCTGTGTAGGTTGCTCCTACACGTGATTTCATTGAGCTCTTGTTTGTTTAGAACAAGAGCTCAGTTGTTTTTGGATGGTGGGTTTACTAAACGTAGGTTTGTGTGGTACTCCAAAAGCGAGGAAAGTTTCTCACATTTGGAGGGTTTTAGGTTGTGTTTTGCTCCAAACACGGGGAACTTGTCTCGCATTTGGAGAGCGAACGAGTATCCACGTGAATGAATGATGAAGCAAATTAATATGTAAAACAAACTATGGATTATTCTCCAAAATATATTACATACAAAAAGAGCACTCCCATCTTACTAGAAGATGAAAAGTGCTCTTTGTTTATTTATGTTATTTATTTATTTTGTTTACTTACTTTCTTGCGCGCACATGACGGCTGCGAGTTTTAAACGTTACAGCACCGCTTGCAAGCAGCACCATAAACGTCACAACCATGCCAATTACACTGCTACCAGTCATCGCCAAATCAGAAGTCATCTTCTTGGCGGCAGACTTAGCGGCAGCCTTCTGCTTTGCAGCAGCGTTAGCATTCGCAGCACTTGCGTTGCCATTGGCAGAACTTGCATTGCCATTGGCAGCGGCATCGCCGGATGCAGCGGATGCGCCTGCATTAGTAGAATCCGCATCATCCTTTGAGGACGACTCCGAATTATTACTGGAATTACCTCCAGTAGTAAAGGATTTTCCACCATGATTACCGCCGTGGTTAGAGCTGTGGCTACCGCCATGATTAGAGCTGTGGCTACCGCCATGATTAGAGCTGTGGCTACCGCCATGATTAGAGCTGTGGCTACCGCCATGATTACCACCGCGGCTATCATTGTTGGTATCACCGCTTGCACTACCGCTAGTGCTGCCACCGTTGTTGCCACTATCCTTACCGTGACCTGAGCTTCCACCTTCGCTATTACCAGTATTACCAGTATTACCAGCGTTACCAGTATTACCGCTACCACTCTGGTTCTGATTATTCTGATTATTCTTATTATCAGAATCAGTTTGGCTGCCACTATCAGAAGAAGCAGAGGAAGATACAGACACCTCTCCAGAAGCAATCTGGTTACCATTTGCATCCATAAGTAAGATTGTGTGCTTACCTGAATATCCGCTAGGAATCAAAACCTTGAAATAGTACTTACCGTTCTCATCAGTACGCACTGTCACATATTCATGACCATCTTCACCCTTAAGATCCTTAGGATCAGAGTAAATGAACGCATACATGCGAGCATTGGCTTCAGCATTCTTCAAAGCTGCAGGCTTTCCAGAAATATAAATCTTTACTTCCTTTCCAGCTGTAACATTCTTGGTTTCTAATCCAGCAAGAGACTTTAGAATCTTTTCTGTAGAAGCAGGAGGAATTGGGGCAGAATCAGTTTGGGTTGATTCATTCTTGGTTCCTGGATTCTTTGGCTTAGCCGGATTCTCGCCAGGCTTCACACCATGCTTCACTTTGAATGTATATGCAGTAGCTCCCTTTGCATTATCACTTGTGGCACTTGCTGTATTACCGGCAAAATCGGTCGCCTCAATGGTGATAGTGTGAGAACCATCAGTCAACTTATTAGTAGGAATCTTCAACGTTAATGTTGTAGAACCTGGCTTATCTGGAGTTGGATTATCGTTAACCTTAGAAACATCCACTAATGTGTTCTCTACTGCTGTAGTTGGAAGATAATTTTCTGTATACGCTACTGGACGACCATCAACCATAACGCGCAAAGACTTCAAATTATCATCTGTTGCTTTAACAGTAATTTCGTGACCATCATCGATTTCTTCACCTTCAACCAAACCTGCTTCAACAGTAGGATCCGTTTCGTCAAGAACAACTGGAATCACACCAAGTAAATGAGATTCAACCTGATCACTTAAGTGCAGCAGCAACTTATCACCATTGTCTACTGGAATGTCAGTTGAGAATTGGCGACGAGTTGTTTCTTTACCATTCGTATCCAAAGTGTAGAAATCACCAACGGAATCGTTGTTAATTCGCAAAGTTTGACCGAAAGCATCATCCGACACATTGCCGCTGAAAGTCACGGTGTCACGATTTGTGAACAACGTGTGACCATACAGCTTTGGAGTATCGAAATGTGCTGTTGGAGGCGTAATGTCGAAGTAGAATGCTGCAGGAGTATCGATTACATTCGTTTCATCGTCTTCATCAGCATCTTCGTCAGTTGGCTTAGTGTTCACCTGCAAGCGGAAATCATTTATACCCGGATGCATTGGAAGCTTCACACTAAACTTTCCGTCCTTAATTTCAGCACGCAATGGGTTTGGAGTTACAAGATTTTTAGTTGTAGCATCAAAACGCGAAGCTGGAGTAAACACCACGCTAGTCACCTTGGAACTCACATCACCTTGAGCAACAAAGTAATCAGAGCCAATAACGTCTGGACCATAATTCTTCTTATGAATTAACCACGCATAAGAACCCATAGAGCCAGCATTAGTAAGCACGAAATCTTTTGTTGCAGCTGCAGGTTTAGGCGTAGGAGTTGAACGACCAGCGAGAGCCAAACCTATAGTTGTAGTGTTTTCAGCAGAATCAGTAGCTACAAGAGTTACCATAACAGCTTTAGCGGCAGGAGTAATAACTGTTTTGAAACTACCGTCTTTGCCAACAGTTACTACTTCTTCAGTTTCTTTACTAGCTACAGCTGTATCTGCTTTCTTTACATTGGCATTAATATTCGCTGTTGAAGTTGTATTAGCTCCAGAAACAGCTTTAGTAGCAGAACCAGAAGCATGATTGTTTACAGAACCAGCAACTGCATTAGCTGGAGTAGTGTTGTCAGCAGCCTTCTGATAAGTAAGCTTTAGCTTTACAGTATCTCCAGGAGTATCAGTTACTTTACCAGCAACAGTTACTTTACCATCTGAACTTACAGGCAAATTACCCTTATCATCTAAACCATTAACAGTAATCTTAGGTGTTTGCGCGTTGAACGTTAGCTTAAGTTCCTTATTGCCAATATGATTACCTTTACTATCAAAAGCTTTAAGCATTACAGTATTTTCGCCATTTTTCAGTGGCACAAACGCATAGAAAGTATTCTCACCCTTGCGCTTTTTAGCTAATTTGACTTCCTGATTTTTACCGTCTTTAGGAGTCACATAAGCTTTTATAGAAGCAACATCTTTAGTGAGATATCCCTCAAGATAGAACTTACCATTAATATCTGGGTTAGTCTTACTTTCTTCTAACTGATTTGCTTTAATTTGGTGAGAAGTAAGTTTTTGTTCATTTGGAATAATAAACTTCTTGTTCTTCTCAGGTTTTCCTGAACCATTCGGGACATATGTGTCGAATACCTTCTTAACCTCAGTTGGATTCATAGCATTGTCTCGAACAAGCACATCTATGTATTGAGCTTCATTACCAATGTGAATAGACTTGCACACTCGCGTACGAGTTGCTTCATTCAACGGGCATTGAGTGTCTTCATCACCATAGTTCAAAGCATCCTTTACACCAGGAAGATGAATAGTTGGCACGCCAGGATCAGGACTCAATTCATCACTAATAACAATCTTCACATTGCCTTTATCATCACGATCAGATACTGTGACCTTAGGTCCATGATTATCGATTGCTACCTTCATATCATAAGTTTGCCAATCAAACTTATCTCCTAAGCGAGCTTGAATACGATACGTGTACCATCCATCAGGAAGAATGTCAAACCTACTTGTTTTTGGATTCCACACAGACCCGTCGAAATTTCCAGCTAAACCATCTGTTGTTCCAGCATTAGCAATAGTAGAACGATGCACATTGTGTTCCGTTCCAAGAACAATCTTAGTTTTATTATGAGAATCCAATACAGAATACTTTATGTCAGATGCACCGCGGAATATAGCCATAGATGGAACAACATAATCCATCCAGCCATCTTGATTTGCAGGTGAAAATTCGCCAAGTACATAAGGTTTAGTTTCATTATTAACCGGAAGTTTACCCATAAAACCAGCTACCGAAAGCAACGATGTCGTAAGATCACTATGTTTTGCACTATAGCTTTCTCCCGGTTTTACCATTATAGGTTCAGCATTCCAATCTCCAACAAAACCAAGGTATGGCACAGAAACATCTGGTTGAGAATCAGTGAGCGATTCAAATCGCACCCAACCTTCAATATAATGATTGCCTTCAGAACGATTTGGGCTTAATGTAAACTTAACATCAGCGGTTTTCCCAGGCTTTACTGTAACATTACGCGTTTTTGATTGCAACGTTTCAGTATTACTAATAGATGTTACTGTATCTTTATTAACCTCATTAGACTCATTTACAACATCCTGATCTGGGACAGCAAATTTTACTGGCTTCTTACCATAATTATGTAAAGTAACTGTAAAGTTGCGATTAGAATTCACGTTTTTAAGAGCAACGTACGAATTGCCGTTTACTGTTGCAATCACGTCAGTAGCAACAGCTTTATCTACCTGAGCTAAGCCAGCGCCGATTTGACGAGGAGCATAAGGAATTTTCTTACTATTTGCAGAATCTTTATGTCCAATAATACTTGCTGTATTCATTAATGCTTGGCTTACACGAGTAACCATTTCAGACTTTTTAAGATCAGGGAAACGCTTCTTATAGCTTTCCATCACCAACGCTGAAAGACCGGAAACGTTTGGAGCAGCCATGGAAGTACCAGACATGCTGGTGTACTTATTTCCATTCTGCGTGGACCAAACATTACCACCGATACCAGCAATCTAAGGTTTAAAATCAAATTCTGGAGTTGGACCCCAAGAAGTAAAGCTAGAAGGCTTACCGTTATCTGGATTAACAATAGTAGTGAATTGGTTCGTGAAAGCTATCTTCACTTTCTCGCCTTTATGTAAAGCATCAAGAATTTGCAAGGCATACGAACGAGGGATGGACGCACCAAAGCAATTTTTGATTTTTTCCAATCCACCCATTCCTAGGAATAAGGATGAATCTTTGTCGTGATTGTAAACAATCACACCTTTAGCTCCCCTAGAAATCGCATTATTAAACTTTTCAGTAAAAGTGACTCCACCACGTTCTACAAGAGCATACTTATCTGCAAGATCAAGATCTTTAACATCAGCTTTAGTAGCTTTTTTAGCATCCACAAGTTCATGCTGAGATAGTGCATCTGTTAAAGAACCAATAGAATAGCTGTACGGCAAAGTATGTGACTTGCCATCTTTTCCAACCCAATTTGCAGACTGCTGAGTAATGTTGGAATTTTCTACAGAAGCAACGCTGAAAGCAGAAGGATAAGAAGATGGCGAGCCGAGAGTTGCATCATCCCACTTGCCTAAACTATCATCTATGCCACCGCTTTCAGAGAAGTTCAAGCCGGAGTTTCCTGCAGAAATAACTGGAAGCACACCAGCTTCGCGAGCCTTCTTTAACGCGACACTAGTAGCACTTGACGTTCCACCGAAACCGTTATCTGAGCCAAGAGACATGTTAATAACGTCTGCGCCAAGCTTTACAGAATCTTCGATTGCAGCAACAATATCAACATCACGAGCACCATGCGAACCTGGCACATTTGAGAAGACTTTCATAGCGAGCAGCTGAGCGTTTGGAGCTATGCCATCAACACGATGATTTTCAGATGCTGGAGCACCATTTTCATCGCCGTTAGCAGCCACAATACCGGCAACGTGCATACCGTGCTGTTCACCATTAGCGTCTGTGAAATTAGTATTTTCATCAGCGTAATTGAAACCTGCAGGAACTTTATCTGTTGTATTTCCTTTACCAGTTGGCTTCAAGCGAATATTCTTTTTTGCTGAAGCGTCAAGCTTCATATCTTGATGATTTGGATCGATGCCCGTATCGATAATAGAAACAAGCATTCCGGTTCCATCGAGGTGATGCTTTTTAAACACCGTCTGCACGCCTTGTAAATCGCGAGCATAATTTTCCATTGGATGATATAAACGTTCTTTTGCGACAGAAACTACACCTGGCTCACGTTTCAAATCTTGAACGTGTTTTTCAGGGAGAGTAGCTTCAAAAGCACTCATTAAATAACCAACCTGGCGACGAACCGTCATATTGTACTTTGACTTTACGCGGTTAATTAAAACATTCTGCTCATGAATGTTGGCTTTTTCGTCAGCATCCGTGAGTTGCGAACGATAATTTTTCAACGTAACAACAACAGTTACTTGAGCATTTGAATTTTTATTAAATTGATCTTTTTTACTGTAATTCTCAAAAGCTTTAGCAAGAGTTGGATTAACATGGCGTAAATCTTCTATAGACTTAATCTCACTATTAGCTTTTAAAGATGAATCAAGCATCTTAGAGACAAGTGCATTGCCATCTTTTTTAGTTTCATTATCATTTTTTGCAAATGCCGCAGGAACTTGCCCAAGCGGTACCATAAGCGTCGCCGCAGCCACGCCTAATGCTGCTAAACGAGTCAGATATGACGTTCGTTTGAACTTCATAAACATACTCTCCTTCAAAATGGTGGTTGTTATCCCGGAAAAATTTCGGTTCTAGCTATAACAAACTCATGCCAGCTGCCAAAACATTTCATACTGACTGCCAAAATCTTTCATACGGGTGTAAATATTTTTGTTACGCTGGTTTGAATCATTTCCGCTAAATATCGCATAAGAGGCATACCCCCCCCCCATGCAAACAGCAAATAATGATGCATTTTTGCAAGTGCAACAAAATATTTTTCATATACTCTAGCACTTGTTTAAAGAGAAAAAACTTTTTTAACTTGTTAATTTAGCAAATAAAATTTGAAAAATTTGTATTTAGGATAGGAAAATGGCTAAATTACGCCATTTTCTCGCAAACACTTTTCCACAAGTAACATGTAAAAAATCTGTAGTTAACATATAATTTACAGAATTTTTCAACAACCTTGCATTTTGACAATGTTTTTTAAAAAAATATTGCCGATTTACCAACTAATGTTGGCGCACCTCGCAAGTTAAACCGTAAATTTTTCAGCCAACCAACGATAGGCGCAAATGACTTAAATTTTACGCTCGCACGGTAACTCGCTCACCTACAAAACTCGCGCGAGTGTTATCTCACGTTTGGAGGGTTATCTGTTGCAAATCGCTCCATTTGCGGGGAACTTATCTCACATTTGGAGGGTTTGGCTTAGCATAGCACTCCAAACGCGCGCGGAATGCTGCGCTCAGGCAGGTCGTCAGCGCACACCAGTCACAACCTAGTTTCTAAAGCACAACCGCACTAACCTGCCCTGCCTGCGTCAATAAAGCCGCAGGCAGACCTCGCTTGCGTTGAAAGCACGGTGTGCTTTCAACGCTGAGCAAGCTCGGCGCTCCGAATTGCCTTCGCGTGCTAAATCGCAGCGCTCAGGCAGGTCGTCGCGCTATTCGCGACGCAACTTACGCAGCATTTTGCGCGAAAGAATCAGCAAATGCTTGCCGCGAATGTCGAGCTGTCGCCCTCGCTTAGACGTTGCAGCGGCAATCATCATGGACAAAATAATCAATGAGAACGCCATTGCAATCACGAATAGCGTCATCCAAAGCGGCCATTGCACGTGGTCATCCGGCGGCTTCACAGGGTCCGGCAGCACACGATACCCAGTCACCAAAAGCCTATGCGAGTTCACACCATACGGGGTACACGTTAGCAGAGTCGCCAAGTCGCGCCCCTTTTCGCGCTGCAACAAACTAATATCGTGTGGCTCAACCACGCTGATGCGGAACACTTTGTATCGTAAAGTCTCGCCTTGCACGTCGAGGTAGAAGTAGTCGCCCTTCTTTAAATTCACCAAATCATCAAACATGGTGGCATCCGCAAGACCCGTGTGCGCGGTAATAACTGTGTGGCGGTTCTTGCCGCCAACCGGCAAATCCGTGCCGTACAAATGACCAGCGCCGCGCGCCAAAACTTCTTGCGAACTGCCGTGATAAATAGGAAGTTTTACACCAATTTTCGGAATTTTTACGATGCCGATAATGCCCATAGGTTCCTCAAGCGCCTTAAGATAACGCTTGTATTCAGGCGTGTTAGTTACGTCTTTTTGCCCATCCGGACCATACGGATCCGCGGCAAGCTTGCTTTTGCGAGTTTTATTGTAAAGCTTCGCTGCGCGAATGTGAGCGCGGCGCACATCACCAGCCTGATCGTGGTTATACTTGTCGTACGCGTTAGAAATTTCCTTCGACACGCGATTGTTCCAAAGCGTTGAAACAACAGGGTAACTGAAGCACAAAATACCTGCCAACACGAATGCGATTGGCTCGACGATGCGGCGGAGCTTGGATTTTTGATTGGTTTTTTGCTGCGATTTTTGCGCGATTGTGGTAGGTTGCGCACTTGCGGAAGGTTGCTCGGAAGAGTTCTGATCTGCAGGATTAATTTCGGATGTAACAGTTTCGGATGTAACAGTTTCGGATGTAACAGTTTCGGATGTAACAGTTTCGGAAGTAGCAGTTTCAGCAGCGCTAGTTTCAGAAGCGCGATTCTTGAAAAGCTTGCTTACGATGGGTGCATTAAGGGCGATTTTGTTGAGGAAAGCATATACTTTAGCAACAGCGTCGTTTAATTTCATGCTTCCTCGTTTCGTGGGTTTTTCGTTGGATTTAGATTTGATTTACGATTTATTTATTTTGCGCTCGCTAGTTAGTTCAATTAAAGCGCACAAATATAGAGCCGGGAGCAACAAGTCGCACCCAGCTCCAATATTTATGCCATGCAAACAGATATTTACATTCATGCAGCAGTGACTGCTGATTTTTCTCAGCAGTCACCAACTACAATCAGGCAGCCTGCTGCTCTTCATCCTTCTTGCGGTTGCGCAAGAAGATGAACATGCCGACAGCAACCAAGCACATGCCAGCAAGAGCGAAGATAATCACGCCTGCGGCACCGGTCTTTGGAAGGTTGAAGAGCCAGCTCTTACCGTCATTGCCTGAATCTGGAAGGTTCTCGACAGTAATAGTCTCCTCAGCCTTATTTTCATCAACCTTAATAGAATGAACATTAGGGTTACGAATGTATCCAGCTGGAGCAACAGTTTCCACTGCATAGAACTCTTCACCACGCTTAACGGAATAAGCTTCAGTTAAGCCAGTACCTTTTGCAGTTGCCTTCTCGCCAAAGCCAGCAGAAGACTTCGCTTCGCAAACCTTCTTAAGATCTTCACCAGTTTTACCTTCCTTAAGTGCATTAGCGCAAGCTGTAGCCTCATTCTGATTTGCGAACAACCTAAACTTTGCATCTTGCAAAGGAGAATTATCCTTAGAAGAAACCTTCTTAATCTTGAATGTAGCGAAATCTACCTTTGGATTATCTTTAGTCTTGACTTCGCTTGGAGTTGTTCCGGTATCATGAGATGGCACAATACCACCCTCGTTGGTAACAGAGTTATTACCAAGCGTAGTCGTAACAGCAAGTTTGAACGTCAACTCAACAGTTACCTTTGCAGCCTTGCCAACACTTGCATTTGCAGCAGTAGCAAGTTTGGCACGACCAGCATCAGTGAACGTGATTTCAATCTTCTTCTTACCACCATCAACATCAGTAGGTGTTCCAACTGTGTAATCTGCCTTTGGTGTAAGATCTGTGCTTCCTACCTTAACCTTCTTTACAACATTCTCATAGCTTGCAAAGTAATTAGCTGGAGCAAGATCGAAGACGCTATAGCCCTTGAATTCATCTGCAATACGATTTGGATCAGTAGACTTAGCCTTAACCTTATCGAGGTCTGCAGTAATGGTGTAGGAAATATCATCTCCAGCACCTACAGTCTTCGTTGTATCCTTAGTCTTCTTAACGCTATCAGTGATATCAACGTTCTTAGGATCAACGAACGGAGCATAGTTGTACTTGGTCTCTTTCTTGGCACCAGTAGTAACCTGCTGAATCATTGGCAAAGTCATATAGAATGGCTTAGTTTCCGCAGCAGAATAACCTGCAGGAGCCTTGGTTTCCTGAACCTGATACAAACCAAGTGGAAGATCCTTAAACCTTAAAACACCATTATTGTTTGTATTGCCACTTAATTTACCATTTGTGCCAAATGTATTATCAGTTACTGCGACATTAGCTGTGTTCGCATTAAGATCAGCAGCTTTCTTAGCAATCTCTACCCAAGAGTCATACTTGGTTAAATCAAGGTCTTTGCCGTTGACAGACTTAACCTTCTTAATAGTAAATTCAGCATCCTTAACAGGAGTTTTCTTCTCCTGGTTTCCAGACTTATCGGTTTCACTCTTCCACTTGTAGATGGTGATTGAGCCAGATTTTGGAGCATCAGTCATCCATGGAGCTGATTTGTACTCACCAGTTTGCGACTCAGTGGTCAAACCAACTTGACCTTTTGCCACAGATGTATCAACACTTGGCGCACTATCAGCCCAAGCGGAACTACCAGCCACCACGGCGCCGGCGACGCACAGCGTGCCAGCCATTGCGAGCGAGGCGAATGCCGCCACGCATTGTTTAGTGAATTTATTCACTTTCTTCTCCTTTATATCAGTGCCCTTGTGGGCAGGTTTTGAGGAAAATACGTTTATTGTTTTATTTTGTGTTGCGTTTTGCGAGTGTTCCCACATTCAGAGGTTCCCACATGCAGAGGTTCCCACAACTTGCGAGTGAGAGCCACATTCCGTACGCGTGCCGCATTCAGTGATCTAGCCACTGTTTGCGCGCGTCGCATTGCGCAACAAGTTTTAGCGAGAATCGCACTGCAAGCTTGCGAGTCAGTTACGTCTTGCGACTAGCCGGCTAGCAGGATTGCGTGCAAATGTTTTCATCAGCATCGCCACCTTTCGCTACGTCGCCTTAAAGCGCGAAGCTTTTTGGCAGTTTTGCAGATAAAATCTTTAATCAGTGTCTTACGCAGCAACGCATCAAGCATCGCGCGCCCCCACTTGGTTTGCTCAAGGAAGAACCCAGCCGCCATCACGCCCGTGCCAATCACAGCAAACGCACCAAGCAGCACGTTCCAGTTCATTCCGCCGGTCTTTGGCAGCGCGAATTTAGGCGGATCGATCACGTTCACTTTGAAGGTAATACGCTGCCAATTGTTTCCAAATGCGCCCATTTGCTTTTTGCCAAACACACCTTGACTTGGCTGCAAAGTAGACCAATCAATGCCTGTTATATACTTTCCGTCATTGGTTTTATCTGCATGGTCATAAATCTCTTGGAATTTATCAAGATTGCCGCCAAGAACATGCTTTTTGTCGGTGTTACCTACATTTTCAACTCTATCGCCTTTAAGAGCATACACGGAACATGTGTATGTCCCAGCTTGCTGAGGAATACCAGAAATCTCTACTTCACTTCGCGCAACAGCGCTAACTTTGTCGAGAGGACCAGTTCCCTTTGTAAAACCGTACAGCAAATTAGGGTGGCAATTGTTATCATTCATGCTACATGCGATTCTTTGTTCACGAGTTGCAAACGGCCATGGCTCTACGAACTCGCCGTAACCACCCTTCTTATCGTCCAAATGCATATTCAACGAATCATCAAGGCCACGACTCCACTTTTGCTGACCATCTTTTGTACACAACATGCGGAATGTAATCGGATTCTTATTAGTAACGCTCCACGCGCGCACATACGGGTTCTTAGTAAGACTTGTGCCGCTCATAACGGTAAGTGGATTACTGGTACCTAGAGAATCTTGCTTAGGATCAGCATCTTCAGACCTTAGCAACTCCATTTGAAGGTCGTTAAAGTTATTCTTTTTCGTAACCTTTACAGGAGCAAACACCGGATTCATAGTGCTGGTTGCGCTCGATGAAGCCTTAAACTGGTTATTGCCAGCATCAGGATCGTCCGAAGTGGAACCGTCCGGGTAGTGCACAACAACATACTTTTTGTATGAATTGGCTTTAATAGATAAGTCTGGATTAAATGTTATCTTGCCATACTTAGCACCGTCGCCTTTTTCACTGTGCTTGCCCTTGTGATTATTAGGATCGGCAAGATTGTCAGGCTTATTGCTTTGGTCTTCATTGTTATCGGTTCCCCAATATGCCCATTCTGGTTGCAGTTCGCGAGTAACGCCATCCTTGCCCTTTTCTGTCTTAAACTCAAACCAAGTACCATCTGGGAAAGATCCTTCCTTGATGTAATCATACTTGTTTGGATCATTTGCAGGAGCAACAGGCTTCTTGCTACTAGGCACAGCAGTTTCAACACTTCCACCAGCCTGAACATTCACATTCTCATACACGGGATTATAGAAGTGAGCGTCGTTGTGAATGCGGACCTCGAAAGAGCCAGTCTTATAACCTTTACCGTCTTCACCGTACGGATACTTATTGTCCTTAGTCTTATCAAATATACCAACAGCTGGGTCAGCAGAAGTATCTTTCTTGAGTTTAGCTTTAACCGCATTCTCAAACTCAGTAGACTTCTTATCTCCACTTATAACGTAGACCTTGCACTGGTAGTCTCCAGTCTTTTGAGCCTTTCCGCCAAAATATCCGCGCGTCTGCTCGGAAGCGCCGTCACTGTCGTACAGATAGTTGTTTTTATCGCATTTCTTACTATCTGCGCGGCACTGCTCCTGCTGCTTAAAGCTCGCGTGATCCCAGATTTTCTGGCTCTTAAACCTCAATCCGTCTTTTTCGTCATCTTTCGCATTCTTACCTTTTTTATCAAAATGACCCGGCAAAGCATTATATGTATACTCGCTATACTTACCGTCCGTTCCCTTCTTAGAGCAGATTACATGCTGATGTAACTTACCAACAGACTTAGTCATCCACGAGTCGAAGGTTGCATCGTTAGTTAAGGACTCGCCTACTTTAAGGTCGTAGCCGTTGCCCATGCCCTTATCGTAGTAACGCTTATACAGGTTAAGATTAAGCGTATTTTTATCGTCTTCACGACCAACAGCAACAGGAGCATACACAGGATTGAATGTGTCTTTAGCATTCTGAGTCTTACTGAACTGATTGTTACCAGCCTCAGCATCCTCAGACGTAGAGCCATCAGGATAATGCACAACAACAGGCTGATAATACGTAGCGGCATCCTGCCACTTATCAGGTCTAAAGGTCACCTTACCGTATATTGCACCATCACCAGTATCATGATGCTTACCTATATGATTATTTGGGTCGTTTTTGTTGTCCGGTTCGTTACTATTTGTAGCAGGATCCCACTTAGCCCATTCAATAGAATCTTTGCCATACTTAGTTTTACTCTTATCTGGCTTAGAATACTTTTTCAGCTCATACCAAGTGCCAGGAGGCAAAGCACCTTCCTTAATAGCGTCATATGCATCCTTCTGAATATAAATATTATCTGTAGTTCCACTACCTGGCTTCACACTCGTAGGAGAATTAGACGTTACTTTATTTCCAGCTATCACTTTTGAAAGATCATAAACAGGATTGTAATAGTATGCGTCAGGATGCACGTGAATTGGGAAAGTAACAGATTCCCAATCAATGTGTCGCACAGAGTTATTCTGAGGATTCTTTGCATCTACTGTGTTATTGAGTAATGCGTTAATATTACTCAGTGTTCCACTTGCATCATTTTTGATATTTTTAACAACAGCATCGAAACGAGAAACAAGATTTCCTTTGTTACCTTTATGCGAAAGAGTTTTCAATCCATAAACCGTGCAAACAAAATCGCCATAATCTTTAGGATTACCTTTAATATAAGCTTTCGTTCGTTCTGTGGTTTCCCTATTGCCGTCAACACCATCTTTTACATCATAGTCATAAAGATAAGTTCCAGTTTCGCAACCACTCCTATCATTACGATTGCATTTTTGACGCTTTTCACTATGCTTCTTAACATCAGCATGCTGCCACTGCTTAGGCTTACCATTACTGTCACCAGTAAGGCTCAACCCATTAATTCCACCAACTTGATACGAGCCAGCAATTGGCTGATCAGTCTTAGGATCCTTCTTGTAACAAATCACTCGTTGATCAATAGGTCCAGGCTTATAAGTAGACCATGAGTCTACTAACATATCAACATTTTGATTCTTTTTGAACGTAACACCCTGTGGATCGTTATCTATAATAATAGTTCCGCCAGTTCTGCCAGTATACAGATTCAAATGAAAATCTGGATTTGCTGTTTGTCGCTCTACATTAACTGGAGCATTCACAGGTTTGCCGCCATTAGCAGACCCACGGTCAGTTGACTTAGAACCATCAGGATAATGCACAACTACCGGATAATTGTAAGTGTCTGCTTCCTGCCACTTATCTGGACTAAAAGTTACCTTACCGTATTTTGCACCATCTCCATCATTATGATGATTACCTACATTATTATTATTATTAGCAGGCTTGTTGTCTTGGCCATCTTCAAAAGAAGCCCATTTCGACAATTTGTTATTCAGATTCGAAGGCTCAAACCAAGTTCCATCTGGCAAAGGTGCATTGTTCTTCACATAGCTAGGATTATTCGTAACTCCATTAGCATTTCTGAAGCTTCTTGGAACTTTAGAAACGTTATTATTCTTATCAAAGTTACCTGCCTGCACAGTAGAAGTCTCGTACTTAGGATTGTACATTTCTGCCATTGGGTGCACTTGGAAACGGAATGTGCGCGAAGCTATATCTTTAGAAGTAAGACTAGTAAACATAGCTAACTGTTCAGGATGATTTTTTGCAAGCTTATCAAGGTTATTGAGAGTATTACTACCCGCATGCAACGCGAATACAACACACGTAAAATTGCCATTATTTTTAGGCGTTCCACTAATAACAGCTCGAGAACGCTCAGCTGTATCACTATCATCAGTGTACAAATATTTTTTTGCATCACATTGCTTATCTTTGCAATTTTTTTTTAGCTATATTGAGCTTTTCCCATTGTACAGGCTTACCAATTTTCAAGCCATTAAATTCTTGATTTTCATTAGATAAAAATGTGTACTTACGGTTAGCTGTAGAATCCTCACTGCACAATGTTCGGAAAACAATTTTACCAGGCTGAACATTAGACCATGAGTCAAGTACTAAATTAGGCTTAATAGGCATGCTGTTCGTATAATGCAAAATATCAGAGTCTCTGATTGGAGCACCAGCAAGACTATATTCATTATTTCCATTATGAATATTCAAATGCATATCTTGATCGCCAACTGGAAGCTTATTGACCTCCACACTGGCGTACACTACACCTTTACCGCCATTGAAGTTAGCAGCATCAGAATCCTCAGATGTAGAACCATCTGGATACGTAACAATAACAGGAGTTTTCCCCTTCAGTCCAGCTTCTTTTCTACCTGGCTTAAAATGTACTCTACCTGTTTTCTTATCTTCATTTTCAATATGTGACCACTTAAGCACTGGGTCACCAATGTTGCCACCCTTTCCACCATTACCTTTATATTGCCTTAAGGTAAAAGTAGTTCCCTCGGGCAATGGGCCTTCCTTAACCCAATACTTGCCATTTGGTCGCACGCTCTTAGGACGCTCAGTAAAAGCATTCGATGACGTAGGTTCCACATTCTTCAATGTTTCATATTCAGGGTTATACCGGGACGCTTGCGAAACGACGTGTATATCAACGCCTTTAACCTTCACAATTGAATTGTTCATTTTACAATTGTTAGGTCTAGGATCAGGATAGTTTATTTGAACATCAAAATGTATGGTTCTGCCTCTATCAGAAGGCTTAGGACTATACTTAATTTCGCCTGTTCTTGGATTAATATATGCCTGACCAGGCTTCATATTATTAGGACTACTAGCCTTAGTAACACCAGACGGGAGTATCTCCCTATTCCCAATTTCATTCTTTTTAAACGTAAATTCTATTCCAGCATCAGTTGGAATCATCTCAGACGTAGTTCTGCCTCCATGATTTGGCATGTCCTTATAATATTTAAAATTGCCGTTATAAGAATCACCAACCCACTCACCAGTATTTATATACGGTTTCACGGAAGTAACTTCACCGTAAACAGCGTCCTCTTTAGACCTCTTTGGGAACTGGATGTCATCATCATTTTTAGGATTTAAACCATACTTAAACTCTTCCAAGTCTGGTATGCCATCACCATCGTGATCATACGGACCCCAAGCTGTAAACTTATGCTTGTCACCTCTAAGCGAAATCCAGCCAGCAAGGAAAGGCATGTCATAAGGATTCACTCCATCTTTAACTTCAGCAGAAACAATCCAGCGAATAGCATCTACACCATTATCTTGTTCCCAAGATTTAAGAATTCTGCCAAATTTACCAGCTCTACGCCATGTATTAATTTCACAAGCATTGTTTGAACCCATACCACATTGTGAAATAGAATTATCCCATAGGCCATCGTATCCTTTATCACCAGGCAATTTGGTTTCATTGCTTCCACCATTAAAATCACCTGGTGATTGATTTTCGCCTCGAGTCTCCCAAGAGTACGTATTAATAAATGAATAGCCACCATCCTGTCTCTTAACAGGATGTCGACCGTCACTCCTAGTTCTATAACGCGTAATCTTAATAGTATTGTCCTTAAGATCCGCAGGGAGAATAAGATAAAAGTCAGGTCTACCACCATAAGTATGCTCAGCAGCTTCCTCATCACAGTCTAGAAATGGATTCGCAATTTTTTTAATTCTGCAAGAAGTGGCATTAAAAAGAACATTCCAAGTGATAGTTGTTGTTTTCTTTCCATTAACGGTTACTGTATTTATATCTGGCGGCTGAACACCGAAATCCCTATATACATCATAACTCGCAACAGAGTTAGGAGAAATATATCCATTACCAATGTAATCCCAACTAACATTAGCTGCATTAGCTTCTTTTACCGGCGGCACTATGAGCATGGTTACTATGGTGGCGGCGGCTACGAACATTGCGAAGAGCGCGCGGCGAAGAGTGTGAGATGGGCGTGCTGCGCGAGCGATGGTGACGCTGCCGGAAGTAGCTGCGCTGCTGGAAGTGACTGCATTGTCGAAAGAAGTGCTGGCAGTGCCGAAAGTATTGGCATTGGTGGAAGAAATAACTGCGGTGCTGGAAGTACGAACGGCGTCGTTAGCGCTGGTCTTACGCCAGACCAAAGCGCGCGACGCAAGACGACCCACGCGTGATGCGAATCCACGGAACTTTGCTGGTAACATTTTCTCGCCTTCCTGGTCCTCAACCGCCGCACAAGCCGCAGTATATCCCAAATTCCAACTCTCTAATCTTTAAGACTTCACGTACTCAACCTGCATACGATGCCAATGCTTAGCGTACTAAAACCTTGTACGCATACTACTGCAAATGCCATAGACAGAGCTAACCACAGGTAGTCAGTATAACATATCTGTATGCCCTATATGCAAGCATGGTTGCTGAAAAGCCTCTAATATTTATACCCCCCCCCCCATGAATGATTTCAAGCAAAACACGTGTTATATTCGTGCATATAAAAAATTTCTATAATTCACGAATATCGCTAAAAAATCTACTGTAAAACGCATTTATAATGAATAATTTCCGACGACAAAACGCAAAAATCGCGTCTTCGGCGTGTCTAAAAACCGACCACTTTCCCAACCCAAAGTACTACATGTTGTTATAGCGCATGCATCGCACCGCTATATGCAGTGCTGGTATATGCTGTGTGTGCTGTGTGCTTCGCTGCTGTGTGGCGTGTGAGATTCGTCACTATATGCCGTGCTGCTATATGATTCGTCTATATATACTGTGTGCTTCGTCGCTATATGCCGTGCTGCTATATATACTGTGCAGCACTCAAACAGGTCGTCGCGTACACAAAACCCTAAAACTCCAACTCAGGATTCTTTAACAACTCATCAAACATCACATGATACAAACGCAAAGGCAGATCCTGTCGCTCGCGCGTTACAGCGCGCTCACGTCTTCGCTTGCATTGAAAGCACACCGTGCTTTCAACTTTGAGCAAGCTCAGCGCTCCGAATTACCTTTGCGCGCTACGCTTTAAGCGCAAAAGTAGGTCGTCGCGCACAAACGTAAACAGCCTCATCGTCCGTCCCATAATCTATAACCACATACCTATCGTGATACTTTCTGCCAGCAGCCTTAAACTTCAAATCAACACCAGGATAATCGCTTACAAAATCTCCCAACATGCTTTCCGTAAGCATATTCTTATTCCTAGAATTATCACTAAAAACTACTATTCCCACCCCTTCACCAGCAAACCGTAATAGTTCCAAAGTTTTAAGACCAATATAATTATCAACAACGTAAATGCTTTTCTTAGCTGATTTATATATTTTGCAATACGCAAGATCCGCTTCTATTTTATTGCCGTCCATAAGAAGAAAATGTTTATGCGTATTTGGATTAATAAAATTATCCATTACCTTATTAAAATCTTCCTTTGTTGCCATTTGAGATTTTATTTCCGCTATATCTTTAGTATTCTGATTCGTTTGAATCGCCAACTGCGCTAACTCATTCGCGCCAATAAAATCCCTGTTTTCAACAATATAATCCTTCATTTGCTTAAAGGTTCTAATAAGCGCTTTCGACTGAATTATGGCAAGTTCGCCTCTTAACACAGTCATGAGCATATAAATACCTTGCTCCGTAAAAGCATATAGAAGCTTTCTGCGACCACCCCAACTTGATGTAGAATTTTTCGACATCAAGTTTTTGAACTCGTCAGCAGTTAGCTGAAACATAAAATCTTCGCCCTCAAACTTTTCAATATTATTCTTAATCTGTCTATTGAAATTTTTCGTTTCATACCCATATATTTCAGCAAGCTCAAAATCAAGCATAACTTTTTGATTGCGAATGTTATAGATCTTCTCTTTTATCGTTTTAGCATCTATAAGCGCTTTAACTGGCACACTTCTAGCGTCCGCGATAATTAAATTTTTATTCTGCTCTACCATAAAACCCCTCCTAAAAATGTACGTAAAACCTAGCGCAGTGCAACAAAAACGTAACTTCTAACACAAGATCCATAAATCACAAGCAACACTGCAAAATCACAGAAACAAATCACAGAAACAAATCACAGAAACAAATCACAGAAACAAATCACTAAGTTACTAAAATCACGCAAATCACATATAAACGCATCGTTTAAACGCATCAGCGCATATACAACTATTCTACAAAACAGTACAGGAAAAGCAACGAGTAGACAGGCACGACCGAAACGACTCAGGCGTGCGCAGTTTATGTTACCTACGCACCAAAAAACGACAGAAACTGTGCAACCGCGTAAAATAAATGTCGCGAAATGACGGAATTGCGACAGAAACTGTGCAGCCGCGCGCTACGCTCCAAGCGAAAAGGCAGGTCGTGTCGCTCGCGCAGATTAGCCGCGTTCACGTCCTCGCTTGCGTTGAAAGCACACCGTGCTTTCAACCCTAAGCAAGCTCGGCGCTCCGAGTTGCTTTCGCGCGCTAAATCGCAGCGCTCAGGCAGGTCGTCGCGCGCTAAAATCATCAATAATTGCTTGCATAATTAATGATATTTACGTTACATTATATAGAATTATTGTATACTTATATGAGAGTATGAGAAAAAGTACAAAATTCACCATAGACATAGGAGTCCAAAATGACTACAGCAACAAAAGATATAGTAAACGTGAACTTTCGAGCAAAGAAAGAAGACAAACTCAACGCAGAACGAGTTTGCAAGGAGCTCGGAATCTCTATGAGCGCCGCGCTGAACGTGTTTATTAAAACGATTGGTCGCGAAAAGAGGATACCGCTAGATTTTTCGCTAGATCCGTTTTACGAACCGTCAAATCAAGCATATTTGAAATCGCAGATTGACGGTGTGAGAAATGGAACCATCAAGCTCGAAGAGCACAATCTAATAATGGATTAGGACGTAGGGTTCAAACAATGAGAAAGATTGCTTGGACTCCAGATGCCTGGAACGACTATCTCTATTGGGAAAGCGATAATAAAACTCGCAAAAAGCTCAACAATATTATTAAAGAGATTATGCGGAATCCAATAGACGGAAAAGGTAAGCCTGAACCACTCAAAGGAAACTATTCCGGTTGCTGGAGTAGACGAGTAAACGATAAGGATAGAATCGTTTACTCATTTACAGATGACTCGATTATAATCTACGCCTGCAGAGGCCACTACGACGATAAGTAGGGAAAGTAGGGAAAGTAGAAAATCAAAAGTGGGCTTAATGGGGTTCGAACCCACGACCTTCTGCTCCGGAGGCAGACGCTCTATCCACTGAGCTACAAGCCCGCAACTCGAGAAAGTATACACGCTAGTGAGGATGCGCGACGACCTGCCTGAGCGCAGCATTGCGCGCGCGAAGGCAATTCGGAGCGCCGAGCTTGCTCAGGGTTGAAAGCACAGTGTGCTTTCAACGCAAGCGAGGTCTGCCTGCGGCTTTATTACGAAGGCAGGGCAGGTTAGTATGGTTGTGCTTTAGAAATTAAATTGTGACTGGGGATGCGAAGCAAAAAGCGGCAGAAACTTTACAGCGGTGTAAAGGAAAGGTCGGCTACGCACGAAAAAACGGCAAAAACTGTGCAGCCATGTAAAATAAATGTCGCCTACGCGCCAAAAAACGGCAGAAATTTTACAGGCACGCACAGTTTATGCCGCCTGTGCAGCAAAAAACGGCAGAAACTTTACAGGAGCGCGCAGTTTATGCCGCCTGCGCACGCAATCGCGCACGCAGCCATCACGCGCCACCGAGGAAGGCAAAGGTGCCAAAGTAAAGCGCAGCCGCAACAGCAACCGACGGCACAATCGCGCACACAGCAAAAATCCACCAGTCGCGTGCACGCACACGACTCACCCTAGCGTGCGAACGCGCACCAACTCCCCCAAAACCGCGCGCTTCCATAGCAGTGGCGAGCGTCGTCGAACGTCGAATCGAAAGCACAAGCAGCGCAAACGACTGCGGGAAGAACGCCCTCACGCGACGTTCATCACCCAAACCGCGCGAACGCCTCGACGCAGTCAGTGCCGCCCAATCATCCTGCAGCACACCAAACAGCCTAATTCCAGCCAAACCGCCGTACACGAATCGATCGGGCAAATGCAACACCTGGCTGAAAGCATCAGCCAAATCCGTAGCATCAAGCCCAATCACCATCACAATCGACGGCACGCCAATCGCCAAAATCCTAAGCGAAGTTGCAACAGCCAGCATAGCCGAACGATCCGTAGCATGCATCAGCCACCACTGGAACCAAGTATTTCCGCCACTTTTGCCGTATAGCAACACAGTGAGCGCGGAAGTCGGCGCGCCCACCCACACAGGCCACGAAAGGCGAATCACACGCCATGGCGGAAGCTTAATGCACGCAAAAATCACAAATTCCAGCAGCAACGCAACCGAAGCAGAAACGCAATCAAGCGTAAAAAGTAGCGGAATCGAAGCCGCGAACGCTCCAAAAATGCGAAATACTGGATTAATTGACGCAAGAAGCGGCGATTTGCTTGAAAGTTTCGCTTCCTCGTCGCGATTGTTTACAGCGCTCACTTTGATACGCGAAATGTCTGTTGCGCCGGTAGTTGCGGAAAGCGCTTCGGAAGCACTCGCTTCAGCAGCACTCATTTCAGCAGCTTCAGCTTTCGCATCCGGCACAAGCTCAACCAAGCGCGCACCCAACGCCTCAACCAGCTCACGGTCGTGCGTCACCACAATAATGCTTACACCCTCGCTACGAAGGCTTGCAATCAAGCGAATAATTTGCAACCAAGTTTTGCGGTCCTGCCCAAAAGTCGGCTCGTCCAAAATCAGCACACGCGGAGCCGCAGCAAGCGACGCCGCCACAGTCAGACGACGCTTTTCACCTCCCGAAAGCGTGTACGGATTCGCCTTCGCGTAACGAGCCAGACGGAATCGCTTCAGCAACTCCTGAGCCTTCGCGCGCGCCTCATCCGCCGAAACACCCGTGCGAAGCGGCCCCAACATAACCTCATCCAACACCGAACCACACGCAAACTGATGCTCCGGATTCTGAAAAACGTACGAAATGCGCTTCGCCAAATCAGGCGACTTCCACTTCATTGGATCCGTACCATTCGCGCCTTGAGCAAGAGCATCACTCGCCACAACCTCGCCGTTTACTGCCGGCAAAAGACCAGCCAAAGTGAGCGAAAGCGTTGATTTTCCAGCACCGTTCGCGCCAACCAAAGCCGTAATCTGCCCGGCTTTAAACTCAAGATTGATGTGACGCGCAATCGGCTCGCTATTATGGCTGATTGCGAGGTCCTTCGTGGAAAGTAGCACTTCTCCGTAGCCTTCTGCTGGACTGCAGTTTTCGTAATATTTTTCAGAAGATTCTGCATTTGCGGAAGAATTACTTATGAAAGATTCATTTGCAGAAGATTTTACGTTTTTCTTGTAGCGTTCCGGAAGCCAAATACCCAGATCCTCAAAGTCCAAATCGGTGCGATTAAACACATCGTCTGGCGTGCCGTCCGCCACAATCACCGTGCGCGAAGAAGCCGCGCGCGCAATATCGTCATCGTGAACGGTTTCGCTATGAACGGTTTCGCCGTTCGCATCTTTTCCGTTCGCAGCTTCATCATTCTCAAGCCCAAGCACAACCACGCGGTCAATCATGTCAATCCACGGCTCCGCGTGATGCTCCACAAGCACCATCGTGGCATGCGTCGAATCCAAAACCGCGCGCACAGCACCAACAATCTGCTGCGTGCCATCCGGATCCAAATTCGCAGTCGGCTCGTCCAAAAGCAGCACACTCGGCTGCATAGCGAGCGCGCCAGCAAGCGCCAAACGCTGCATCTGACCGCCACTTAAATGCGAAGTTGAGCGATACAATTGCAAGCCATCCAAACCAACTTCTTTAAGACTTTTGCGCACGCGATCCCAAATCTCACCGCGCGGAACGTTCATATTTTCCGGACCAAACGCAACGTTATCCCCCAAACGCTGGAAAATCGCCTGTGCATCCGGATCTTGCAAAACCAAACCAACACGACCGCGCGCACGTCGAACCGGCACGCCGTCAACCAAAACGCAACCCTCGCTCACACCACCATCGGCATCTTCGACGAGAGTGGTTTGCTGGGATTTTGCGCTATCTTCGCTATTTTCTACGCTATCTTTTGCGCTATTTTTCGCCACAAAATCATTGCCAATAAGACCTGCCGCGCCGCTTAAAATCGTGGATTTACCGATGCCTGATGCACCAAGCAGCAACACGCGCTGCCCCGCCTTAATTGTGAGGTCCAACCCGCGCACAGCAAAAGCGCGACGGGAAGCATGACGATAACCCCAATTCTCAAAACGAAGTTCAGCGTTATTAGCTTTGCTAGCTTTATTAGCGTTATTAGCGCTGCTGTCACTATTGCAATCGCTTGAAGCTGATGGAAGGAAAGTTTCAGATTCTTGCGATTTAACAGCATCAGGCATAGTAAATCCTTTATGGCAATGATAGATTTTTAATTTTTGCGAATACGTTATTCGCTATTTTTCGCGTATTTCGCGACCGGACGCAAACTGATCCAACGCGCCGGTCTTAGCGATTCCCACATACAAGAACCACATTAAAACACCAGCAAACACAATTCCGGAAACCACTGTGCTGGCGAAGTATGGAAGACCATACTTGCCGAATACGCTAACAGCCTGCAACTTACCGAGGAAGGTGTAACCCCAGCAACCAATGCCAGTCAATGCGCCGGAAAGAATCATTGTGTTCAAATTCCACTTCTTGTAAGCGAAAATAATGAACGCAATTTCAGCAAACAGACCCTGAACCACTGCAATAGCGAAGGTTTCAGCACCACCCCACTGATTGCCCATCAAAGCTTCGAGCACGCCAGCTACGACTTCAGCGTAAATAGCAGCACCCGGCTTACGCACGATTACTGCGGCCAAAGGAGCAGCGAAGAGCCAAAGACCGTTAATAAGACCTGCAAAACCTGGAAGAATGCTGTTTAGCGCAGTCCATGGAACCTCACTAAAAATGGCAACAACCCAATAAATAAAAGCAGAAACAACGCCAATTACGGAAGCAACTGCGATGTCTGCAACACGCCACTGCATGTTGGACTGATAATTTTCTTCTGACATAAAAATGTGCCTTTCTTGTTACGTGTTGCAATGCGTTACATTGTGCGCAATGCAATATTTTGCGTTACATGCGTACATTACGATGCTGTGCGTCAAACGCGTTACATTGCGATGCGTTACATGCAATACTTTGCGTTACAAAGAAACCTTGCAACACCTCTCCAGGCACGGGAAAAACAGACCTCCGTGCGCCGGTATTACCCGGATTCACGTTCAAGCGGTTTTCTCTCAGCTCTGAATGTTCACGCTTACATAAGCGAGACAACACAGAGCACCCGTGTCGATTGACGATTGTACGGCAGCGCGTAGACGCCAACCCTCCAAACGCGGGCGCGACGACATGCTTGAGCGCAGCACAGCGCGCGCGAAAGCAACTCGGAGCGCCGAGCTTGCTCAAGGTTGAAAGCACAGTGTGCTTTCAACGCAAGCGAGGTCTGCCTTCGTCTCGATTGACGAAGGCAGGGCAGGTTTGCATGGTAGTTTATTGGGAATTCGGTTGTGTTTTGTGCGCGCGACGACCTGCTTGAGCGCAGCACAGCGCGCGCAGTCACCCATCTGCACCAGTAACGAAAAACGACAGAAACTTTACGCGCGTGTAAAATAAAGGTCGCTTGCGCACCAAAAAACGGCAGAAACTTTACAACCGCGTACAGTTTATGCCGCCTGCGCGCGCAATCCCGGCAGAAACTGTGCAGCTGTGTACAGAAAATGTCGAAATCTCACCAAAAAGCGACAGTTCCTTCACATTTACGTAAAGTAACTGTCGCCAATCCGTCGCAAGAATAATTTACTTACCGCGCATTGCACGACGGCTGATGCGCTGCGGACGCGTTGGATCGATTCCCTTCGGAATGCCAAATCCACTCTTGCTTTGCAACGTGCGCAAACGCTCATTCAAAATCGCAAGCTCCGTCTTAGTAAGGAAGAATCGGCGGTTCGGATGAATTTTATCGAACAACGCAAACTTGTGCTTCACAGGCTGTAGCGTCTTCGAGCGCAACACCTTTCCGCGCAATTCTTTAAGCTTCACCTGATTTTCGCCATTACCAACAGCAATACGGTATACAGGTATATTAGATCCGGCAGTAACGCTTTTAATAGCGTGCTCCTGTCGATCCATAGCATGCATTAAACGCTCGTAATTACCCTCACCAACGAGGAAAATTCCGTTAAAACCAGTGCCTCGCCAAAGCGCATCCTTCGTGCGCGCATCCACCCACACAGGCTGCTGCGGAAAAGTAAAACCGCCCTTATTAATCGCAGAAATAATGCCGGCAGCCGCACCCGGACGACCTTCCAACTTTGCGTAACCAACTTTATCTGCACGCTTCGTAAGCACAACAGTAAACAGCAGCAGACCAAGCATCACCGCTGTAATAAGCATCATAATCCACATCAAAATGGACCAACGAGATGCAATTCCAAGAATTACAGCAACCAAAATCGGCGCAGCAAACGCGCAAGACAACCACAGAGGCAGCTGCTTATCGTCAGAATGCGTGTACTTATAAATACGTATGATCTGCGAGAACATGCCCTGCTTTTTCTTAGGCTTCTTCATGCCTTGCGTCGCACCCTTCGACGCGCCTTGCGATTTGCTTTGTGCTTTATCTTGTGCCATGCGTTTCCCCCATAATATTCGCGTTATTTTGAGTATCCCAAATAATAATAGTAGCTTGTGCAAATATTAATAAATTTGCACTTACTTTTGCACTTACTTCGGCCAGTTACCACGCTTTGCGCTACTCGGCTTAGGCAAACGCCAGCGACGAAGCTGCATAGCGCGGCTGAATGCGTACATGCCGGAACGCGATTTGCGCGACACAGCCACATCACCAAAACGACGAATCAGCTCCTTGCGCAACTTACGCCACATAACAAACATGTCAATTACAGATGCAAACAAATACGCGTACAAGAACACTGCAAAAACAAAATAAACAATCACAAACTTAGATAGCGCAAACAAGCAAATCATAATCAGCACTGCAACTGGTATGAAAAACTCGCCAATATTAATTCGAGCATCCACGTAATCGCGAATATACACACGCCACGGAAGCTGCTCAATTTTTGGCATATGCGCCAAATCGCCAGTGCGCATTGCGTTGTATTGCAAATTCTCAGATTCGCGAAGACGAGCACGCGCGCGTTTTGCGCTTTCCTTGCGATCTGCTGGTACTAGTGGACGAAGCTTTTGCGCCTGAGCAGCGTTGCGCTTAGGAGTCGGCGCGTTTTTTTCGCGAGATTTCGTCGCTACAGACGATTCTGCATCCGCTACTTTCTTTTGCAACGAAGGAGTAGACGCGCCCTCATTATTGGCAGTTTTCTTTGCAAATGGATTCCATGTCATGTTTGCAGATTACTCAACAGACTAGACGCATGCAGACGCGGAGGAAACGGCAGAAACTTTACGCGCGTGTAAAGAAAAAGTCGGCTACGCAGCAAAAAGCGGCATAAACTTTACAGCGTTGCAAAGTTTATGCCGCCTGCGCGCAAAATTAGCCAGAATTACTCGCCCAATCGATCCAAAAGCAGCGCTTCCGTCACAATATTTCCGCGCAAACCAGAAAGCGAAATCGACTCGTTCGGGCTGTGCGCATTGGACTTAGGATCTTCCGGACCCGTCACCAGCACCTGCGCCTTCGGGAAGATGCGCTGAAGCTCCGGAATAAACGGAATCGAACCACCCTCGCCCTTATTTACCGGCTCCACGCCGAAAGCATCGCGCATAGAAGCGAGCGCATCCTTCGTTGCAACAGCATCCGGATCCATTGCCCAACCCATGCCGTTATCAATCGGCTCTGCAGTAACTTCTGCACCAAAAGGCGCGTGAGATACCAAGAAGTCGCACAAAGCTTTTTGCGCTTCTTCCGGACGCTGCGAAGGCGCGGTACGAAGCGAAAGACGCAACTTAGTTTCGTGCGCAATCACATTAAAACTGCCCTCAACAGGATGTGCGTCCATGCCGATTACCGTCAAGCTCGGCTTAGTCCACATGCGCGCTGCGAGAGAACCGGTGCCGGCAAGCTTATAAGAATCGACCACGGAAGAGTCGGCACGCACTTGCGCTTCGTCCAAATCGCGCTGCAAACCGCCAACCGGCTCCTGTGCTTCAATTCCAGGCACTGCCAGGTCGCCAGCCTCGTTGTAAAGCGAGGCAATAAGCATGGAAGCGAGCGTGTAAGCATCTAAAATCGGGCCGCCAAACTGACCGGAATGCACTTGATGGCCGAGCACTTTAACCTTCACGTCCACGTCGGTATTTCCGCGCAAACTCGTTGTAAGACTTGGGATTTCGGCGGACCAGTTGCCGGAGTCGGCAACGATAATTACGTCTGATTCAAATTCGGCTTTATGCGACTCGATAAAAGGAATGAAGCTTGGCGAGCCCATTTCTTCTTCGCCTTCGATGAAAACCTTAATATTTACGCGCAAATCGTCGCTCAGTGCGCGCAAAGCTCCGTAGTGAATTGCGATTCCGCCGCCGTCGTCGGCTGAGCCGCGTCCGTAGAGGCGACCGTCGCGCTCGGTACCTTCAAATGGGTTGGTTTCCCACTCAGATGGATCTGGAACTGGCTGCACATCATGATGCGCGTAGAGCAAAACCGTTGGCGCGCTTGGGTTTACGATGCGCGAGCCGACCACTTCGAAAGCTCCTGGAGTGCCGTCCGGATTCGTAGACTGCTCGACGCGCGCGTCAATACCAACCTCACGCAATACCCCAGCCACGTATTGCGCGGACTTGCGCATATGCTCGCCAGCAATGCCCTTAGCCGACACCGCAGCCAGTGAAATCTTCTTATTCAGCACGGAAACTACGTCATTCCAGGCGTTTTGCACGCGAGCGCGCACGTCTTCGACAGCCAAACCTGCCATAAATCCTCCCAACTAAAAGTAACAGAGCGATAATTGATGCCTGTAAAACTATATCTACAAATTTAAACTATATTCGCAACTATGTCCGCAAATATGAGGAAACGCGAGAAAACGCGACGCAAACTTAACTATCTACTTTGGTCAGCTTGCGAGACCGTTTCTTTACACGCCTGTAAAGTTTCTGCCGCTTTTTGGTACGTAGGCGACATAAACTGCGCACGCACGTAAAGTTTCTGCCGCTTTTTGGCGCGCAAACGACCATTACTTTACACACACGTAAAGTTTCTGCCGCTTTCAAGCCCTCTCAATGCGCGTGGCAACCCAATCGACGATATAAGGCGCGCACTGCTCAACCTGATCCATCGCAACCTCAAATTCGCGAGGACCTCCGTACCACGGATCTGCCAAGTCGAGCAACATCTCGCGACCCGGCTGAGGCTTAGGAAGTGACGGGTCAAACGCGCGGTACATGTGCACAAGTTCGCGTTTTTGCGCCGGCAGCAAACGCAAAAGCGAACGCATATGCGAAGCCGTCATAGGCAAAAACAGGTTCGTTTCCGCAATCTCATCCGCTTCAATTCGATGCGCAAAATGCGAAGCAGGAAGCCTGTATCCGCGCTTAGTTAATTCCCTTTGCGCGCGGCGGTCAATCGGATTTCCGTACTCTTCGTCGCTTACACCGCTGGAACGCACAGCAACAACGTCGCCCAATCCCCTCAATTGAAACTCGTTGCGCAACACAATTTCCGCCATTGGCGAGCGGCAAATATTACCTGTGCAAACCGTCATAACAGTGTATGGGTGACGTGCGTCTACCTTGATTTTGCTTGATTCTTCAGTCATGCTTCCTCGTTTATTTTGCTGTCTCGTTTACTTTGCGATTTCTCGTTTACTAAGCAGGCTCATATACCATAAACCGGTATCGTGCAGGATTGCTTTCGCTACCAACTTTTAGCGGCGCTTCCTCAAACTCGCCTTCGCGCGCAACATGCCATTTTCCTGCATCAACTAATGCATGAATATTCGGAGCAAATGTGTCCGCTGCAACTTTCGCATCAATTTGCGTTACGTAAGCTGCGTCTGCGTGATAATTCGCAAGCATTTCGCGCAAAATCGCAGCTCCGCCAATAACCCAGATTGCGCGTCCGTCTTGAGGCAAGTCTTGAGATGCGCTTTCCGCAACTACCAGCGCTTCCCTATTTTCCAGCCATTCGCGCGCGTAATCCAAAGCCGCGTCAATGCTAGTAAAACTACGCGCTCCATCCGCCACAAAATCAGGATTATGCGTAACAACAATATTTTCGCGACCCGGAAGCGGACGGAATTTCGGAGGCATCGCATCCCATGTACCGCGACCCATAATCACAGGGCAGCCGATAGTCATCGCCTTAAAATAGCGCAAATCCGGCGAAAGTCGCCACGGCATGCCTCCGTTTACGCCCATAGCGCCGGGCTTGCCGTCCAAACCAGAAGCCTCGCCCCAAATCAGTCGCACAGGGAAATTATGCGACACGCTGTTTGCCATATACGCACCTCACACGCTAAAACAAGCTAAAAATTAAACTAAATCAAGCAAAATCAAGCAAAATAATTTGCAATCAATCACACCGCAACCGGTGCTTTAATCGTCGGATGATGCTTGTAATCAACCACCTTAAAATCGCTGTAATCGTAGTCAAAAATCGAATCCGCCTTACGAATTTCAAGCTGCGGATACGGGTACGGCTCGCGCGAAAGCTGCTCAAGCACCTGCTCAACGTGATTGTCATAAATATGGCAATCGCCGCCCGTCCACACGAACTCGCCCGGCTCAAGACCTGCTTGCTGAGCCATCATCATCGTCAAAAGCGAGTAAGACGCAATGTTAAACGGCACGCCAAGGAACATATCGCAAGAGCGCTGGTAAAGCTGGCACGAAAGCTTGCCGTCAGCAACGTAAAATTGGAAAAGCGAATGGCAAGGCGGCAACGCCATATGCTCAACTTCCGCAGGATTCCAAGCGCTAACAATCATGCGACGAGAATCCGGGTGATTCTTCATAAGATCCAGCACGTTTGCGATTTGGTCAATTGTACGGTTTGGATTTTCCGCGGTTGGCGCCGGCCAACTCCTCCACTGCACTCCGTAAACAGGACCCAAGTCGCCGTTTTCGTCCGCCCACTCGTCCCAAATGTGAACGCCATTTTCCTGCAACCAACGCACGTTACTCGAACCCTTAAGGAACCAAAGCAACTCGTACGCAAGTCCTTTGAAAAACACGGTTTTCGTGGTGATAAGCGGGAAATATTTGCTAATGTCGAAGCGGATTTGCTGGCCAAAAAGCGAAATCGTACCAGTGCCTGTGCGATCTGATTTTAGAGTGCCTTCCGTGAGGATTTTTCGCACTAAATCCTCGTAAGGAGTTGGGATGCTGGAAAGCGGTTTTTGTGGTACCCGCGCGCGAATTGCTGCAAGTTCTTCTTCTGTTAAAGCCATGCTGCCATGTTAACAAAGCGCTAATAAATTTAAAGAATTGCGCTCGTAAAACCATATGCCTACCACGCAAAACGCTAGATTCGACAATTGAGCACAAAGTTACAATCCTTACGATAACATGAACAAAAACGACTACAGCAAAGGAGCAAAAATGTCTAGAAGATTATGGGTAGAGCGCAACGAGGACGGCACTTGGGAAGCACACAGCAACGACGGTGTGAGCTTGAAGTTTGGTCACGGCGAAGGCATGTTCAACCCGGTTGAATTAATGCAAATCGCTTTAGCTGGTTGCACAGCTCTTAGCAGCCAGTACGCTGCAGAACACGCTATTGGCGAGGGCGCTGGAGCACGAGTTGTAGTAAACGGCACGTACGACGCGGAAGAAGGCACGTACTTGCGTTTTCAAGAAGATGTCACTCTTGACGCAACTTGCGCAAAACCTGCACTCAGCCAGGAAGATGCGTCCGCACTAAAAGAGCGCATGGAACGCCACATTTCCAGGGGTTGTACTGTTAAGCATACGCTCGAAAAAGGCGCGCAAGTTAGCGTAAACGTTACGGTTCGCCGCTAGAATAAGCCAAAAGTCGCGCCAAAAGTCGCGAAAAATCGCACTAAAATCGCACTAAAATCACACTAAAATTCACCACGTGTGGCACAATTGAGTACACAAGATATTTGCGCAATAATGACGCTACGCATGCATGTATGCAACCGGAGGAAACTTTGAAAATCGCTATTTTTACCGAAACGTATCCACCGTACATAAATGGCGTCGCAACACAGTCTTATATGCTCAAAAAGATGTATGAAGAGCTTGGTCATGAAGTGCTAGTAGTCACGGTCGGCTCCGAAAAACAGCGCAAAACCAAACTTGAAGATGGAGTTGTTTACGTTCCGGGCATATTGCTTAAAAAGCTTTACAAATACCGCGTTGCGCTCCCGATTGGTCACATGCGAAAGCAACTTCCTCTTAAATTTAAGCCGGATGTCATTCATATTCAAAACGAATTTGGCATTGGCGAAATCGGCTTGGAAGTAGCAAAAAAAGAGCATATTCCCGTTATTTACACGCTTCACACAGAATACGATAAATTCCTGTTTTACATTGGCTTAAAGCATTTTACTGAGTTCTCTCGCAATATTTCGGCGAAATATTTTATGCGATTCTCGAAAAATGCCACAATTATTACGAGCATGTCTCCTAAAGCACAGGCATATATTGACCGTCAGAAGGTTGATAAAAAAGTAATTGTGCTGAATAACGCTGTGGAATATAAGAAGTTCCTACCAACGCCTGAGCGACTTGCATTCCGCAAAGCTTTCCGCGAAAAATATGGCGTTTCTGACTCTACTAAGCTGTTTGTTTTCGTTGGTAGAATCGGCGCTGAAAAAAATATTTCAGAATTAATTGACAACTTTATGTATTGCGATTTTCCTCGCGAAAAAGCGCGCTTATTTGTTATTGGCGGCGGTCCTGATTTGGAATCGTTGCGCAAGCGCGTGGCAGATAATGGTTTTGACGACAGAATTTGCTTGCTTGGGCCTATTGCTCACACGGAAATTCCAAAGTATTTGCACGCAATGGACTACTACACAACCGCATCACTTTCCGAAATGCACTCACTTTCAATGCTAGAGGCAATGGCTTCCGGTCTGTTTGCGCTTGTAAAGCATGATGTGCCGAATGAGAAGCAGATTATTAGCGGTCAAAACGGGTATCAGTGGGATACTAAGGAAGATTTTAAGACTGTTTTTAGTAAAGTTTTGAATATGAGCGAAGCTGAGCAGGCTCAGCTTAAGGCGAACGTGCTCGAGTATTCGAAAAATAACGATTTTAAGAGCCAAGCGCTTGAGCTGCTTAAGATTTACAAGCGCGCAATCGAGATGAACAAAGAGAAGCTCGCTGAAAAGAAAGCTAAGCGAGATGCCAGGCGCGCGCGTTTTATGCTGAAAAAGCGCGAGAATACTGAAGCGGAGCCGCAAGAGTAGCAAGATTAGACGCTCTCACGCTCCAAACGCTCCAAAACGCGGTCGCGATGACATGCTTGAGCGCAGCACAACGCGTAGGCGGCAGAAACTGTACACCGCTGTAAAGTTTTGGTCGGAATCCGGCTGGCAAACGGCAGAAACTGCACACAGCCGCACAGTTTTCTGCCGTTTTTCGTTACTGGTGCAGATGAGCGACTGCGCACGTAACGACATGCTTTCGCGCTAACGCAGCGGATCGATTGTTTGCTCAATCTCCTTAGCAGCTTCTTTACCAGCCTTCGGCACATCAACCTCATGTACTCCGGAAATATCGTCAATAGACGCTTCAGAATGCTGCTTTTGCGCTGCTGCAACCTGAGCTGCACTAAATTCCACATACTTGCGCGGCACAACGTACACAGGCCTCGAAGAATGCTGCAACAATCCCTGGCTAATCGAACCAAGCAGCAAACCGGTAAAGCCACCGCGACCGCGAGAACCAACAACCACAAGATCATGATTCAAACTAGCCTGAGTCAAAGCTTCAACGGCAGAACCAGGCACAACAGTTCGATGAATTTGCAAATCCGGCAAACGCTGCAAAATTGGCTTCACGCGCTCCTCAAGATCCTCCATGTACGATCCCATAACAGCAGTATCGCCCTCAGCACCTTGCACTCTTGGCACTGCGGAAATAACATCAAGCTCAGCATGCCAGCTATCCGCCAAATCAGCCGCAATTTCAAGAGCTTTAAGCCCCCACTTTGACTCGTCAGAGCCAACAGCCACACGCGTAATCGTATTATTCAAGTGAATACGCTGACCGTCATCGTCAGTGTAAGGCACAACCACAATTGGGCAATACGCATAAGCTGGAAGCGAAGAACTAGTTGTGCCGAGCAAACGCTCTGCCAAGCCACCTTTTCCACGATTACCAATCACAATAAGCTGATAGTTACGAGAAAGTTCCACGAAAACCGAAGAAGGATCGCCCGTAACAATTAGCGTAGTCGCGTCAACTCCCTGCTCAAGAGCAACAGCTTTTGCTTTAGATAGAATTTCTTGCGCATCGTGATGAGCTGCATTATCGTCACCAATCGCAGTGTAGGTGGCATCAAAAGAAACAGCAGCATAACTTGGCAACGAATAAGCGCAAACAATTTGCAATTGCAACCCAGCATGCTTTGCGTAATTTGCAGCCCACCAAACCGCTTTATAACTCGCGTGTGAGCCGTCAACTCCAACCAATACAGCTTTTTCTGGGATCATTGCCAACCTCCTCATACTTGCACTCGCGACAGCAGCGTCACTCGCGCACAACTTGTAAGTACTATTGTAGCGTAATTTTAGATTGAGTGTTGGCAGTTTTGCGATATATAACTACAGAAGCTACAGAAACTATAGAAGCTACAGAATGCGACGAATAGAGTACCCGCCTGGGAACACGTAGCGGATAGGATCGTACTTAGTGCCAGCAAGCTGCGAATTAATTACCATGCCGTTGCCAACATAAATAGAAGCATGCTGCGCATTCGCGATAATATCTCCAGGCTGCGCTTGAGCCAAACTTGGGATTGGAGTTCCAACAGTTGCCTGCGCTCCAGAAGTACGAGGCAAAGAAATACCAACACTAGCAAAAACATACTGCACAAAACCGGAGCAATCCCATCCAGTAGGAGTATTGCCACCGCTGCGATACGGCACTTTGCCTAAGAATTGAGTAGCAAAATTCAAAAGAGAGGCAACAGACTTACCATCAGGAGGAACTACAGAAGCAAGAGGAACCTGTTCAACACCACTGCGGAAACCAGAACGGCTTGCAGTAGCATTTCCAGCAAAAGCACGGCGTGCCGTTTCAGCAGCTTGTTCGCTAGGAGTCTTAGTTTGAGGTACATTCAAGCTTTCTATGCCACCCCAATGAGAATTTGCGTCGACATCAGTAGAAGTAGATTCAGTTAAAATATCGCGACGCACATTCGTCACCTTTGGAAATGCGCGCGTAGAAGTGACAGCTGACTCGGAAAGCTCATGCGAAGATTCTGCCATGGCGAATGGCGCCATAACAGTAAGCATTGAAGCTGCAGCGGCAGCTGATACAAAAACTGAGAAAATTCTACTTTGTTTTAGCATACTTTTTGCAGTATATCATCGGGGCATTACATACGAGAGAAATTAGCAACGCCAGTAACAAGCAAACTCATTTTAGTAATAAACAAACTAATTTTAATAAAGCAGCTTTAGTAACAAAGCTTCAGTAGTACAACTTTAGTAATGAATAAACTGATATTGAGAAACTTCCTTAGCGTCAAACTTGCGCGAGAAAGTTCGTCCTTGGTAAGAAGCACCACATTCAGAAGTTTCAATAGAACCGTCTGAATTAATTTTTTCAACAACTGCAACGTGTCCGTAGAACGGATCAGAACCAGCCTGACCTGAGCGGAACACCATAATATCGCCAACATGACGAGCGGAATTATCTACCCAATAGCCAAGATTGCGCGCAGAATCAGCCCACATATTTCCGTTGCCAAAATGCGAGCCAACAGGCAAACCTAACTGATGGCGACGAACATACACCCACCACGTGCACTGGCTGAACTCATACGCGTTACCAGTATCACCAGTTGCATGATTTGGATTAAAGCCCTTCGGCAAAACATCAAAGTCTTTATCTATCAACAAAGCAACCTTAGGATTATTCGCAGCAGAACGTGACATCTCTGCAATATTAAAGCCTGAACCAGAACCTAAATTCCACGAATCAGACTTCGAAGATATAGTAGAAAAAGTGCCAGGTTGTACCGAATTAGCAACTTTATCGGCTAAGTTTTCATGCTTCGAATTCGAGCGAGCAGAACTACTTTCATTCGCGCCATTTGCAGCATCAGCAGAGTTCGCATTATGCGATTTTTTAGCAGCATTCTCAATAGAGTCAACAGCGTTATTAATAGTTGCCATAGGATCAAGAGACTCGCGTTGGCTAGAACGCGAAACTGTTGAAGATGCGTCGCCAACTGCAGTCATAGATGGCTCAAATTCGGAAGCGCGAGAATCAAAACTATTAACCTTAGTTAAAGCCATAGTAGCTGCAACAGTACCAACCATTGCAACAAGAGAAGTCGAAAGTATTACATTGCGACGACGCTCATTAGCAAGTTTAGACAACCTAAGCGCGCGCCTGCTTTGAGGAACAAGCTCCTGCAAACGCTCAGAAACAGCTTCTGGAAGCTCTACAACAGCACCATTGCTAGTAGCAACCGCAGCCAAACGCTCACTAACACGATTAGCTTGAACAGAACGCATGCCACGCACACTATGCGCACCATGCGCGCCACGCTGAGCTACAAACAGCGAAAGCGGCGAATCTCCATGCCTCTTTGCTTTTGTGGCACCATGTGCAGCATGTCTCATACTAATCACTTTCTTATGTTAAACGTGGAACGCAGCGCACAAACGCCACACCCCCAACTGACTTTCTTTCAATCCTCTATGTGAAAGGTTACAACGTGGTTAGGATGTAAGAAACGCACACAGCCTAAATCCGCTAATTTTCGCGCTTAAGCTGCACTCGTCACACTTAGACTTCGGTAAGTTGTATGGTTGGAAGTATGAAATTTGCACCTATAGTTAATCCTGATGCACGAAAAGCAGCACCAAAACCGCTGCGAGTTGATTTGCGAAAGGTTTTTGCTATAGGAACGATCGCGTGGCTAGTCGCAACAATAATTGCGCTTATCGTTGCGTTACTGCATATTACAACTTGGTTTCCTGTGTTGTTTTGCGCATCGGGAACAATTATTGGCGTTCTGCTATTAATTTGGGAACATTTTGACCGCTGGGACTACAGGCGCTTAGGAAAATAGTTTATTGCTGATTTGCTGAATTATTTACTGCTGATTTGCTGGCTTGCTAACTTACTGATTTTCTAACTTACTAATTTGCTGCTTATTTATTTGCAATTGGTAGCGCAAAACTTACGGTAGTACCCTGCCCCGGCATACTCCAAAGAGTAATATTTCCGTGGTGCGTAAGTGCCACATGCTTGGCAATTGCAAGCCCTAAACCAACGCCATCCTGGCTTTGACTATTTTGATTATTCGCACGATAGAATCGTTCAAAAATTCGCGACTGATCTTGCAAATCAATGCCAACTCCGCGATCTACAACACGGATCACAGCGTATTGACCATCTGTCGATAGTGACGCAGATAGCGAAACTGTAGAATTTTTTGGAGAATACGTAATTGCATTCTCAACTAATTTCCGCACTGCAGCTTGAATTTGCGAAATTTCACCGCGCACGCACAAACGCGAATCGACTTTTGACACAACGCGTACGCAACAATCCTTAGCAAATGAAGCAACTTGATTTTGCACATACGACAAAACATCATTCAAAGAAAATACTTGCGCAGAATCTAAGTCAATAGGATTTTGAGCGCGAACCAGCCACAACAAATCTTCAAGCATGTGCTCAAGTTTCTTGGAAGATTTACCGGCAATTTGCGCAATATCTTTAATTTTTTGCGCAGATACTTGTTCGTTTTGCAAAACTTTCGTAAGCTGAGTTAAGTTGCGAGTAGATCGCATTAACTGCTCAGAAACGTTGGAAATAAAGTCGTCGCGAGTTTGCGCAAAACGGTGAGCTGCACTCGTATCCTCAATAATTACAACTACGATACCGCCTCCAATGCTTCCAGCCGTAACAGTAAGCCAATTAGGGCGCGAAACAGTGGTTGACTCTTGAGGATTTACAGTTATTGACACATAACGCTCAGGTGTCGAAGTAACCAAAGAGAAGCGCTCGAATCCGCCAGAAGCTCGCACGGAATTAACAGCTTGAAGAACGCGAGGCTGGCATAACGAATCATCGCTAACAACACCCAGCAAATAAGCCTCGGAGCTTGCGCGAATTACGTCATTGTTGGCATCAATTACAACAGTTGGCATGTCGAGCATTGCCAAAACTTGGGACGCGTCGTAGCTGATATCGTCACTTGCGTTGTCGCTTGAATCGTCGCTTATGTCGTCGCTTATGTCGTCGCTTTCGTCATACTTTGCGCCACGAATATAATTAAACGCTCGTTTAAAAAGACGGCAAACTGTAGAAAACCAATCCGACATCAACACACACAACGAAAGCACAACGCACAACGCAAGCACGCCGAAAGCAACAAATACAACGATCACAACCGCAGAAGAACCTTGAGGCATACTCCTATAATCTCATACTTTGCGCGCTTTTGTAACTATGCAACTAAAAAGCGGCATAAACTTTACACGGCTGTAAAGTTTCGGTCGAAAATCACCACAAAAACGGCAGAAACTTTACACCGCCGTAAAGTTTCGGTCGCTTCGTTACCAGCGTCGTCTATAATTACATAGGATGCCTGACTTATAGCGACGTGCAAACTAGGCGTTCAAATAAACTCACAGCACTGAGAAAGGACGCACCATGCGAGTAATTTTCAACGAAGAAATGAAGGCAATTGCTTCAAACATCGAACGCATGGCAGAACTTGTAGCAAAAGCTATGAACGATGCTGGAAGCGCGCTTTTAAACGCGGATTTGGAAGCTGCTCAAACTGTTATCGATAAAGACGCAGACTTAGACGCTTTAGAAGCAAACACTATTGACCAATGCTTGACTTTGCTTGCTCGCCAAAACCCTGTGGCAACGGACTTGCGCGAAGTTGTAGCTACAATGCGATTAGCTGCAACGTTTGAACGCATGGGAGATTTAACAAGTCATATCGCTCAAATTACTAGACGAACCTGGCCTGAATCTGCTATTGCACAAGAAGGACGCGAAACTATTGTTGCAATGGTTGATTTCTTGCGCGAACTGTCAGGTCGCTTAACGACCATGGTTGCAAATCGCGACGTGCAAATTGCGGAAACTATTATTGCTGGCGACGATGCGCTCGACAAATTGCACGAGAAGATTTTTGAGCTGGTAGAAGGCGAAAATTGGAAGGGTACGCGCAGGCAGTTAATTGATGTCGTTCTGCTTAGCCGCTTTATTGAGCGAATTGGAGACCATTGCGTTGCCGTCGCAAGGCAAATTGTGTTTATTGTTTCCGGATTCGATCCGTCCAAGAAGCCAGAGCCAGATAAAGACACTGTTGTAGCGTAACGCGGTTACAGCAAAACACGCTACGCAATTTCAAGTTGCACAAAGCGCGCATGAAAATAAAAGTAAACAAAAAGTAGGTTTGCAAATTAATTGCAAACCTACTTTTATTTTAAAAGCTAACTTAAGCTCTCAAAACTAACTTAAGCGCTCCAAAGCCAGCGAATCAGAATCTCACTTCTGACCCTGAGCAGCCACAGCGGCAGCACCGGCAGCAGCAGCTTCTGGATCCAAATACTCACCGCGAGGCTTGATTGGCTTGAAGTTCTCATCCAACTCGTAAAGCAGAGGAATAGCGGTTGGAATGTTCACCTTGGAAATCTCTTCCTCGCTCAAGTTATCGAGCATCTTAACGATTGCGCGCAAGCTGTTGCCGTGAGCAGCAATCATTACAGTCTTGCCGGACTTAAGCTCTGGAATAATATCCGACTCCCAGTAAGGAGTTACGCGAGTCACGACGTTTGCCAAAGCCTCAGTTTCTGGAACTGGTTCGCCAGCATAACGCGGATCGTTAGCCTGGGAATACTGATCATTTGGATCAATCTCAGGAGGTGGAGTTGCGTAAGAGCGACGCCAAATCATGAACTTCTCATCGCCATATTCCTGACGAATTGCAGACTTATTCTTGCCTTGCAAAGCACCGTAGTGACGCTCGTTCAAACGCCAGCTGCGACGAACTGGAATCCAAAGGCGGTCGGCTGCATCAAGCGCGTAATTCGCGGTATTGATAGCACGACGAAGCAAAGAAGTGAACACGATGTCTGGAAGAACGTTCTTCTCTTTAAGAAGCTCGCCACCATGCTTAGCTTCCTCGACACCCTGCTCAGTCAGCGGTACATCAACCCAACCAGTGAACTGATTGGTCTTATTCCATGCGCTCTGACCATGTCGGAGCAATACTAATTTGTATGTCATAATTACCTAGTCTATTCGTTTCATACGACTACTTGCATTAACACTTACATTAACTTTGACTTTGCGTCAACTAGCGAAGAGGCTTTACGAGTGGGAATGTAATTGTTTCGCGAATAGTTGCGCCCGTAAGAGCGATCAGCAAGCGATCAATTCCCATGCCCATGCCGCCAGCAGGAGGCATGCCGACGCCGAGAGCCTCAATGAAGTCCTCATCAATATCCATTGCCTCAACATCGCCAGCCAAAGCATCCTTAGCTTGAGCAACAAAGCGCTCGCGCTGCACAACAGGATCGTTAAGCTCAGAATAGCCGGTTGCAAGCTCAAAGCCGCGCACGTACAAATCCCACTTTTCAACCATTCCAGGCTTCGTGCGGTGACCCTTAACAAGCGGGCTAGTCTCAACTGGGAAGTCACGCACAAACGTTGGCGCGTAAAGCTTATCCTCGTAGAAGTGCTCCCACAAGTGCTCAACCAACTTGCCGTGATTCTCAACTTCGTCGCGCTCAACGCCAAGCTTGTCCGCAATCGCGCCCAAATGCTCAACAGAAGTTTCCGGAGTAATCTCCTCGCCCAAAGCCTCAGAAAGCGAGCCGTACATGGTAATCTGCTTCCATTCGCCACCAAAATCGTACTCTTCGCCGTTAAGCAAAGTCACCTTAGTTGAACCGAAAGCGTCTAGTGCAGCCTTTTGAATCAGCTCCTTGGTAAGAGCAGCAATCGTATCGTAAGTGCCATAAGCCTGGTAAGCCTCAAGCATTGTAAACTCTGGAGCGTGAGTTGCATCCACGCCTTCGTTTCTAAAGTCGCGGTTGATTTCGAACACGCGCTCAATGCCACCAACCAAGCAGCGCTTCAAGAAAAGCTCCGGAGCAATGCGCAAATAAAGATCAATGTCGAAAGCGTTCATGTGAGTTGTGAATGGACGAGCAGCAGCACCGCCGTGAACCGTTTGCAACATTGGAGTTTCGACTTCCAAGAAGTCATGACTGTCGAAAGTACGGCGAAGAGAAGCCACAGCGCGCGAACGCCTGCGAACCATATCGCGAATCTTCTCGTCCGCAATCATGCCAATATATGGCTTACGCGTACGAGTGTCGTCGCTTAATTCCTTGTGCAAAGCCGGAAGCGGCTGCAAAGCCTTAGCTGCAATCGCCCACTCGGTTGCGAATACGGAAAGCTCACCGGTCTTAGAAGAAATCACGCGACCGCGCACGTAAAGGTGGTCGCCCAAATCCACCATCTGCTTGAAGCTTTTAATGGATTCTTCGCCAATTTCCTTCTTGGAAACCATCGCCTGAATCGTAGTACCGTCACCGGCAGAAAGCTTAACAAAGCACAAGCCGCCAGCGTTACGCAAGAAAAGCACGCGGCCTGCAATACCAACCTCAGTATCGGTTTCTTCGCCAGCTTCAAGCTTGCCATCGAAATCAGCACGCACCTTTTCGATAGTATCCGTAACGTTAAGATGCACAGGATAAGGCTGCACGCCTTCCTTAAGCATCATTGCGCGCTTAGCAACGCGCATCTGTACCTGCTCAGGATGAGCTTGCGGTCCAAATTCTTTATTGCTTGGGTCGATTGCTTCATCCAGAGTTGCGCCTTCGTTTACGCGCTTGGCGATTGCTTCGTCTTGAGCGAGTAACATTTCGGCATGTTCAACAGTGTCAATTTCATTGACGGTATCTGTTGCTTCGTTTTCTGCTGCATTTTTATCGGCAGATTCTGCGGCACTTTGCGCGGCAGACATTGCAGTATTGGTGTCAGTCATAAACGCTAATTGTAGCCAGTAGGTAATACAGGTTTTATACGCGACTTGCAGTGCTAATTTGCGATATGTTTACACAGAAGCTGTAGCGATAATTTGTAATATGTTTACAAAGGAATTCCGCAGCTTGTACGCAATATACTTGCGCGGGACTTACTTTGCGCAACTTGCACACGCTTTACAATAATTTGTATTAGCCAACCTGTAACATTACGGACGTTGTTAGAACTTTTATGCGCATATGCTTTCGCGAGTTTCAGCATCGGGCTGTAGCGCAGTTTGGTAGCGCGCTTCGTTCGGGACGAAGAGGCCGCGGGTTCAAATCCCGCCAGCCCGACTTTTGATTTCCAGAATCACCCCCCCCCCACCGCAATTCCGACGTTTCCTATACAAGGCTGTAAAATTTCTGCCGCTATTTCGCACGCAAACGACTTTTTCTTTACACGTGTGTAAAGTTTCTGCCGGTTTTTGACGCGAAGGCGGCATAAACTGCGCGCGGCTGTAAAGTTTCTGCCGGTTTTTGACGTAAAAACGGCAGTTTCTTTACATGACTGTAAAGTTGAAGTCGATTGATTGTGAACAAGCGCAATAGCAAGGGGGCTTTGATGGAGAACGCTGCGCAATTTTATAACGAGCTTGACGAAATGTTTGCGAATCACGCGGGCGCTGACGCGATCGAGACGTATCTTTTGCGAAAACTTGCCGAAGCCAATCCCCTGCAGCTTTCAGTTCTCAACGAACTCATGGGATTTTATAGATCGCGCGGAGAGCACGCAAAAAACAAGCCAATCATTGATAAGGCGCTAGATTTGGCAAAGAAGATGGATTTAGCTGGCACCGAAGCCGGCACAACCACGCTAATTAACGCCGCCACAAGCCTTCGCGCGGCAGGCAGCTACGATCGCGCCGAAAAAATTTACACTCAAGCTCTTAACGAATCCACCGAAACGCTCGGCGCTAAAAACCGCAAGCTTGCCGCGCTTCACAACAATCTTTCGATGCTTTACAGCGAAACCGGTCGCACTCATGATGCAATTGAGGAGCTCAATCATGCGCTTGAAATTTTGCAAAATACGAGCACGGATCCTGAGCGCGACATCGATATTGCCGCTACGCACACGAATCTTGCGCTTGCAATGTTGCAGGAGTGCTCACAGGAGTGCTCGCATCCTAACACCAGCACAAACAGCAAATCCGCAACTCTTGACTCCGCTTTTGAACACGCTTCGACCAGCGTTCGCATGTACGTCGCGGGGAATAACGAAAATCAGCCGCACTACGCTTCTGCATTGGCAGGTTTTGCGCAAGTACAGTGCGCGCGCGGCGAGTACGCTCAGGCTGAGGAAAGTTACAGTAAGGCACTTGATTTGATTGCGAGATGCTACGGAAAAGATAGCGAATCTTACGCGATTACGGCAGAAAATTTGCGGCAGGCGCGCGAGTTGGCAGAAAAAGTTACGAAAGAATCTACAGAAATTCAAGAATCAGCAAACCAAGATATAACAGAACAACACTCAACGAACTCACACGCAGCAAACCAGAACGCAGCAAACCATAATATAAAAACTGGCATGCAATTAGCGCAATCATATTGGCAAACTTACGGAAAGCCGTTACTTGATCAGCCAAAATTTGCGAAATACAAAAACCGCATAGCTGCAGGATTAGTTGGTCATGGATCGGAATGTTACGGTTTTGACGACGAGATTTCGCGCGATCACGATTTTGGACCAGGATTCTGCTTATGGCTTACCGACGAAGATTACGCGGAAATCGGCGCGGATTTGCAGACTGCTTACGACGCACTTCCGCGAAAATACGCCGGTTTTGGCTCTCGCAACGAAACACCGCGCGCTAAATCATGCGAAAGCAGCAAGCGCGTCGGAGTATTTCGCATAAGCGAATTTTTTGAAAATCTAACCGGCTTCCCCACCGCTCCAAGCCAAAACGAGCCGCACTTATGGCTATCGCTAAGCGAGTCAACGCTTGCAGCAGCGACGAATGGCAAAATTTTCGCGGACCCTCTTGGAGAGTTCTCAAAGGCGCGCCAAAGCTTCAAGCTCATGCCGGACGACGTGCGAATCTCACTAATCTCGCGCAGACTTGGCATGATGGCTCAAGCAGGTCAATACAATGTTCCACGAATGCTAGCACGCAAAGACGCTTCCGCAGCGTGTCTTTCTATCAACGAATTCGTGCGCGCAACCGCTTCACTCGTGTTTTTGCTCAACAATCCCGTAACTGCAGGCTACTTGCCGTACTACAAGTGGCAGTTTGCAGCATTGCGCAAGCTCAGCAATCGCATGGCTTCTAGGCTTCCGGAAGTGTGCAGCAAACTTGAGTCGATAATGCAACTTTCTTCCGCTGCTTGCTTTGGCGGAGACGGCTCCGGCGGAGACGGTTTTGGCGAAGGCGGCAAGGGCGCTGGACTTGCGCAAAAGCAAGTTTCGCAAATAATTGACAGCATTTGCGAGGATATTGTGCGCGAACTGCAATACGAGGGCTTAAGCGATTGCGACGAAACTTTTTTGGAATGGCAACGGCCGTATGTTGAAGCGCATATTAATTCGCGTGCGGCGTGCTTAAGGAGCTTATGATGTACGATTTATCAGCAAATCCGAAAACGCAAAATCTTCCGAAAACGCAAAATCCGAGAACACAAAAGCTTGCGGAAGAAATCACTAAACTCGAGTGGGATCAGTTCCAGCTCACGCAAAACGAAGGCGGACGCGCGAATTGCCAAGGAAACTGGCCAACTTTTCGCATTATGCGCATGAGTCAATTTTTGGCGTGGCCGCTTGATTTGCAGGAGTCTTATAAACAGGATCTTGAGCGCGCGAATAGCGATGGACGCAATTTGATTACGGAAAAGTATGCGCGAATGATGGAGTCGACTGCGCCGGAAATTTTTGAGCGCACGATTAAGCCTTATATTAAGCCGATTTTGGAGCCTAGAAAAAGCGCGCAGGAGCAGATTATTTTAACGCAAGTCGAGTGGGCTGCGGATTTTCGCAATCGCTACCCGCATTTAGGTCTTGCGATGCGCGTGCTTAAAACTAGCGAGGATACGGCAGAAAATACGTCTTTTGAAACGTATTTGCGAGGCGAATTAAGCACATATTCTGACGCAACTTTCGCAAAATACCAGCGTTTTGTAAATAATTTGCGCACGGAAAATCTAAATCTTACGCAAATGATAATTGCGAATACTGTGCGCATGTATGGCTACGATTCGCTCGAAGCGGCCGAGCGCGCGCAATAAAGTGCTTGAGCGCCGGATTCATTCGTTACGCACGCCAATCACAACCTAGTTTCTAAAGCACCGCCACGCGAACCTGCCCTGCCTTCGTCAATCGAGACGAAGGCAGACCTCGCTTGCGTTGAAAGCAGACTGTGCTTTCAACCCTGAGCAAGCTCGGCGCTCCGAATTGCTTTCGTGCGCTAAATCGCAGCGCTCAAGCAGGTCGTCGCGCACGCGCGCAGCTTAAGAATAAAGCAACGACGCTGCAGAAGCGGCGCGAGAATCACTTTCGAGAAAAAGCGTGGAAGCAGCAGAAAGACCGGCGTGTTGCAAAAACGCGCGGTAAAGCATTACGTCAGGTTTGCGCGAATGCGATTCGTAAGATGCACAAACACCGTTTAACTCACCGAGTATTGGGCAAGTTTTGCGCGCGCAGTTTAACCAATCGCAAGAAGCGTTACCAAGTGCCCACACGCGCACGCCGCTCGCAATCAACTCGCGTGCCACAGCCGAAGCATCCGCGCGCTCGCCAGCAAAACCACGCTCGAAACGCTCAAAATACAAGCGATATAGCCACGTAACTGCCGGTCCGTGATGCTCATCAAACGAATCCATCGCTTGCTTTCTGCTCCACCCAGCCTCGCGCAATGACTCGTGAAACTCAAAACCCCATTCCGGCTCGAAACTAAAGAGCACTTCCCCAATAAAATCCGGATAATCTGCATCCAGAGTGCGGCGCACATCCCAATCTACAAGCAATTGCAAGTCGAAAACAACGTCAGTCATTCCGCGCGAAGCATACTCGCTGATACTATTTTTGCGCACATCACTTATTTCGCGAATATCACAGATACCGCTTGCACTAACTGCTTTTATTTCAGCGCCCATAATTCCCACTTGTGCAATACGTTGCTTTCAAAACAAAACAGCAAAACAGAAACAACAAAACAAAACAGCACACCAACCAAATACTCACACAGTTGGCGGAATACCGGCACTCATCGACGCATCGCCAACTACGCCAGAACCGTACATTCCTGCAGCAAAACTCGCTTGCAAACTGTTGAGATTGTAGCCAAGCGCCTCAAGCTGCGCGCGACCGTCCTCATTAATGTTTTCAACGCTCCAACGCGGCTTCCACGTCCAATCAATACGAAACTCTTCCACCAAGCCTGCGAGCGCATTCGCACACTCATCCTCAATCAATTCAGTTAACGGACATGCAGGAGTAGTAAGCGTCATAGTAATAATTGCGCGCCCAAGCTCATCAATTTCAATGCCATAAACCAAGCCCAAATCAACCACATCAATGCCAAGCTCAGGATCCACAACATCGTGTAAAGCGTCTAAAATATCATCTTCTGTAACTCGTCCAATGTCATTCGCGCTTAAATTCGCAGGATGCGTTTCATGCGTCACCTCAGATGCTGATTGATTTTCTGCCATAATATTCCTTGCTTTTACGTTACATAAAGATTTTATAGTTCTTTCATAGCCTTTGCAATGCTATCTTTTAAGCCTTCCCACGCCAAAAGCGCGCACTTAATTCGCATTGGGTAGCGCGATACGCCTTGCAAAACCATTGCATCTTCCAGCGCATCTTCGTCCTCTTCATTTTCAAAACCTTCGCCGCGAGATTCCATAAGTTTGTGGAAAAGCGCGTCTAATCGCAAAGCTTCGTCAACCGACTTTCCTTCGACTAAATCAACCATCATTGAAAGGCTTGCCTGCGAAATCGAGCAGCCATGACCATCCCACTTAATACTTGATACTATTGGAGTTTCGTCATTATTTGCGCTGCGTGAAAGCTCCACGCGCATTGTGACTTCGTCGCCGCAAGTTGGATTGAATTGGTGCGATTGACCTAAAGCAGAGTTTTCGCCAGCTGCAACGCAACTTTCGTGAGCATTATTTAAGGTAATTTCGGCAGATTTTGTATTTCCTGCAGATTCTTGAGATTCTTCCTGCAATTCCGCTTGTGCGAGCTCGTCCGTACTTTCGAAATGAGTTTTGCCATGCGGATTTCGCGCAGCATCCAAAATTACTTCTTGGTACATGCTTTCTAAGCCGTCACCAGCCGCATCTGCAAAACCAGCACCTGTTGTACCAAAACCCATATCAAACATACGCTCTCCTTACCTACTCACTAACTCGTTGACTCGCCGATTCGATTGACTAACTCGCTAACTTCTCCAACTCGCTCGCTAACAATATTATGCGCCAAAGTAGGCGCGAACGTGTGAGACTGCTTCAACAAGCGCACGAGCCTCGTCAACTGTATTGTAAACACCAACAGACGCGCGATTCGAAGCGTACACACCAAAATGACGGTGAATCGGCTGAGCACAATGGTGCCCGACGCGAATCGCAATGCCCTGCGCGTCCAAAAACTGTCCAACATCGTGCGGATGCACGCCCTCAACTTCAAAAGCAACTGTGCCAATTCGATTCTCTAAATCAGTCGGACCCAAAACGCGCACGCCTGGAACATCTTGCAATTTTAGCAATTCTACAGCAATTTCCTGCTCATGCTCTGCAACTCGGTTCATATCCAACGCGCGCAGCCAATCCGCTGCAACTCCTGCCGCAACCATTTGCGCAACAGGCTGAGTTCCAGCCTCAAAGCGGTAAGGCGCATCCATGTATTGCGCCGGCTTGTTAAGCCAAGCAAGCTCCACCATTGAGCCGCCAAAATTCGCAGGCGGAAGCGCATTCAAAAGCTCGCGACGACCATACAAGAATCCAACTCCTGTAGGACCATACATTTTATGCGCGCTAAATGCCGCAAAATCAACGTCTAATGCGTGAAAATCAACTGGAATATGCGGAACTGACTGGCATGCGTCAAGCACAAAAATCGCGCCGACTTCGTGAGCGCGCTTGCAAATCGACGAAACGTCCGTAATAGCGCCAGTAACGTTGCTAATATGCGTAACTGCAACGATTTTCGTGCGCTCGTCAATAATTGTTCGCAAATAATCTGCATCCGTGCGCACGCGACCGTCTTCTGTTACATCAATCCAGCGAAGCTCAGCCCCCGTGCGAAGAGCCAGCTCTTGGAATGGAAGCAAAACAGAATGGTGATCCGCGCGAGATACGACTATTACATCGCCTTCTTGAAGCGCAAAATTTTTGCGGAAATCACTTTTAGAATCAGCCAGATCACTACTGTCTTTTTTGCAAATTCTCGCCTTCGCACTAGCGTTACCAATAGCAGTTGCAAGAAGATTAAGAGCGCCCGTAGCTCCCGGAGTAACAATAATTTCCTCGCTGCCAGCATCTGCGCACGCTCCAACAAGCAACGCAACTTTCGCGCGCGCTTGTTCAAACGCAACCGTCGAAAGTGCAGCCAACTCGTGCGCTCCCCTGTGCACACCAGCGTTAATTGTTTCGTAAAACTCTTTTTCAGCGTCGATTACAACTTGCGGCTTTTGCGAAGTAGCTGCAGAATCCAAGTAAATCAAAGGTTTTCCGTGCACAGTATCGTGAAGCGAAGTGCCGTGAACCGTGCGACTTAAAATCAGAAACTGCGAGCGCAAATCGCTAAATTCTCGCATAATATTTTCTGTAGTCACTGTAGTCATATTAAACCGCTATTTTAACGCTATTTTTACGAATATACAGATAGATTAAACTGCACTTGAACCGCGCTTAAGCCAGCGCCGACTCGGTTGTACCTTCCGGCAAATACTTGTCGTAGCCTTCTTCTTCTAGCTCGTCCGCAAGCTCCGGTCCTGCAGTCTTTACAAAGTGACCTTGCGCAAAAACATGCACAATATCCGGCTTAATATACTTGAGAATTCGTGTGTAATGCGTGACCATCATAATGCCCAAACCGGTGTTTTCTTTGGCGCGATTCACACCTTCAGACACAATTCGAAGCGCGTCAACATCCAAACCAGAATCAGTTTCGTCCAAAATTGCAAACTTCGGCTTCAAAAGCTCTAATTGCAAAACTTCCGCGCGCTTCTTTTCGCCGCCAGAGAATCCTTCGTTTACAGAACGCGACGCAAATTTTGGATCCATTCGAAGCTTTTTCATAGCCTCGCTAAGTTCTTTAACCCAGCTTCTTAAAGATGGAGCTTTGCCTTCGACTTCAGTTTTTGCAGTACGAAGGAAGTTCGTCATAGATACGCCCGGTACCTCTACCGGGTATTGCATTGCGAGGAACAGTCCGGCTTTTGCGCGCTCGTCAGGAGTCATTTTCAAAATATCTTCGCCGTCGAGAAGAACTTGACCGGAATCGACTTCATACTTTGGGTGCCCTGCCAAAGTGTATGCAAGAGTAGACTTTCCAGATCCGTTAGGACCCATAATTGCGTGAGTTTCGCCAGAATTAACTGTAAGGTTTACGCCTTTTAAGATTTGTTTGCGACCTTCTTTTGTTTCTACAGAAGCGTACAAATCCTTAATTTCCAAAGTTGACATGTTTTTCTCCTATTCTTCCGTTCTTGCAAGACGGCGCTCAATTGCCTTCATTAAGTGATCAACAATTTCCGGAACGCCAATTTCTTCAATAAGCTCGTTAAAGAATCCACGCACAACAAGCTTTCTGGCTTCAATCTCACTAACTCCGCGCGATTGCAAGTAGAAAAGCTCTTCGTCGTCAAATCTACCGACTGAACTTGCGTGACCGGCACCAATAATATTTCCGTTTTCAATTTCCAAATTCGGCTCAGAATCAGCGATTGCTCCAGGAGTGAGCACCAAATTACGATTCAACTCATACGAATCTGTGCCAGGAGCTTCCGGCTTAATAAGCGCGTTTCCAACCCAAGTTGAATGCGCGCCCTTTCCTTCCAAAGCACCCTTGTACACTACTCGCGACTTGCATTCCGGATAATTGTGCACAACCATCGTGCGATGCTCAACATGCTCGCCCGGATCCACAAAATACATGCCGAGCATGTTCAAATCGCCCTGCTCGCCGCCAAAATCCTGATCCATGCGAATGCGCACAACATCTCCGCCAAGAGTGACCATCGTGTGGCGAAGCGAAGCTCCCTCCCCAACGTGAATACGCTGGTTTCCAACGTGCTTGCTGCCCGAATCCCACTCTTGAATAAATGTAGTAGAAACGTGCGCGTGTTTTCCGAGGATAATTTCCACACCTTCTGCAAGTTTCGCGCAGCCGGTATGTTCGATAATAATGTCAGCATTCGAGCGAGAATCCGCTTCAATTACTAAGTGCAGTGCGTCAAGCGCATTAACATTATTACCCTGAATTTTCAGCACGATTGGCTTTTTAATTTCGCCAGATACGTGAAGCACGCGCGCTTGTTTCGTTGCATTCCACGCAACTGCAGCCGCGCGATCAGAAGGCTTCATTTCGGTGTGAGGAGCCTCGTTTTGCGGCTTTACTTGCAAACTTACGGAACCGTCGCTTCCAACATAAGAATCATCCAAAGCAGCTCCACCAACGCCTTCAAGCGTTACTTGAATGCTATTAGATGGTTCAAAACGCTCGAAAAACTCGGAAATTCGCTCAACTGGAGTGTATCGCCAATCTTCCTGCTTACGCGTTGGAATCGCAAAATCTTCCACGTTGAACGAGCGCACGGATTTGTCTGCGCTAGAAGGCATTGCCGCAGGAACCGCATACGGATCATTAGGATCTGCTACAGGAATAGTAATTTCTTTTTCCGTCATTTTATTGCCTAAATTCTCTTTTAAATCTTCGCTCATCAGCCCACGGATCCTTCCATTTGCAACTCAACTAAGCGATTCAACTCAAGCGCGTACTCCATTGGAAGTTCGCGGCTAATCGGCTCTACGAAGCCGCGAACAATCATGCCCATAGCCTCTTTTTCTTCAAGCCCTCGACTCATCAAGTAGAAAAGCTGATCCTCCGAAACCTTGGAAACAGTGGCCTCGTGAGCCATTGAAACGTCGTCTTCACGCACGTCAACATGCGGATAAGTATCCGACCTCGAAAAATCGTCAACAAGCAAAGCATCGCACACAACAGACGAACTAGAGCCCTTCGCGCCCTTAATAATCTTCACAAGACCGCGGTAAGCTGAACGTCCGCCGCCGCGCGAAATCGACTTAGCAACAATCGTTGAACTCGTGTGCGGAGCCAAATGAATCATTTTCGCACCCGTATCTTGATACTGACCGCGTCCAGCAAAGCTCAAAGACATAGTTTCTGCTTTTGCGTACGGCTCAGCAAGAATGCAAGCAGGATACTTCATAGTAGCTTTGGAGCCGATGTTGCCGTCAACCCACTCCATTGTGCCGCCTTCGCGCACGTAAGCTCGCTGAGTTACCAAGTTATACACGTTATTTGACCAGTTTTGAACGGTTGTGTATCGCACGCGCGCATGCTTTTCCACAACAATTTCAACGTTTGCAGCGTGAAGAGAATCCGTGGAATAAATTGGAGCCGTGCAACCCTCAACATAATGCACGTAAGAGCCTTCGTCTGCAATAATCAACGTGCGCTCAAACTGACCCATGTTCGGCGTATTAATGCGGAAGTAAGCCTGAAGCGGAATATCCACGTGCACGCCTTTTGGAACGTACACGAACGAGCCACCACTCCAAGCCGCTGTGTTAAGAGCCGCAAACTTGTTGTCGTCAACTGGAATCACAGTTGCAAAATACTTTTTTACAAGCTCCGGATACTTTTGCACTGCTGTATCCGTATCAACAAAAATTACGCCTTGCGCAGCCAAGTCTTCGCGAATCGAATTGTAAATAACTTCCGACTCATACTGTGCTGCAACGCCTGAAACTAAGCGCTTTTTCTCAGCTTCCGGAATGCCGAGCCTGTCGTAAGTTTTGCGAATATCTTCTGGCAAATCGTCCCAAGTTTTCGCTTGATCGTGAACCGGACGCACGTAGTATTTAAAATCATCCGCGTCAAAACCGCTTAAATCCACGCCCCAATCCGGCATCGGCTTTTGCAAAAATGCGCGGTAACCTTGCAAACGAAGATTTAGCATCCATTCCGGCTCGTGCTTGTCAGCGGAAATTGCACGAACAACCGACTCGTCAATACCCTTCTTCGCAGCCTCACCTGCAGCATCCGAATCATGCCAACCGTAATTGTAATCGCCAAATTCAGCAACAATCTGTTCGTCTTGACGTATTTTCTCTTCGTTTACGCGAGCGCGATCTGCCACATACTGGCTCATCTCAACGTCTGCAGCTTTATTTTTTGCTGAATTATTGCCATCACTTGCTGCAACGCTTGGATCGCCAGTAACGCCAGTATCATTCATATTGCCAGCATCGCTCATATTGCTAGTATCGCTCATAAAGCCTGTTACACCTCCATACTTAACGCACACCTGCGCGCGGTACGTATTAATTGGCAAAAGCTGCTCCCCAAAGCGCTACTTTTGCACTCTCCCCACTCAATTATCACCTATCTAAGGTTACCGCGTAATGCGATTTCTTGGTATAGCCGTGTTACGTGCAAAACGTAATGTTTATCACAATCTAATAAAACATAAACGGCAGAAACTTTACGCAAGTGTAAAGAAAAGGTCGTTTACGCACCAAAAAACGGCAGAAACTTTACAACGCTGTAAAGAAAAAGTCGTTTACGAATTAAAAAGCGGCAAAACTTAGGAAAACCAAGTCTTACCGCTTATTTCTATTTACTTAATTCTTACTTAAGTCCCACTTAAGCTTTACTTAAGCCTTACTTAAATCTTACTTAAGTCTACTTATCTTCCTTGCTATTTTGAGAAGCCTCTTGATGCTCAAGAGCAGCCGCAACCAAGCCAGCAAACAGTGGATGAGGCTTAGTTGGGCGAGATTTAAACTCTGGATGAGCTTGAGTTGCTACGTAGAATGGGTGAACTTCCTTTGGAAGCTCCACAAACTCAGTCAAATTACCATCTGGGCTTTGACCGCTAATACGCAAGCCGGCTTCACGCAAACGATCCTTATATGCCACGTTCACTTCATAACGGTGACGGTGACGCTCAGTAACATGCGTAGTGCCATAAAGCTCAGCAACAATAGAGCCTTCTTCAAGCGTTGCAGGGTAAGAGCCAAGTCTCATTGTGTGACCCATATCTCCCTTACCGGCCACAATATCCTTCTGCTCTTCCATAGTTGCGATTACTGGATCGCCACAATCCTTCTCGAACTCAGTGGAATTAGCATCCTCAAGTCCAAGCACGTGACGAGCGTATTCAATAACCATAGATTGCAAGCCAAGGCAAAGACCAAGCGTTGGCAAACCGTGCTCGCGAGCGTAACGAAGTGCGCCAATTTTACCTTCAATACCGCGAATTCCGAAGCCGCCTGGAATAACCATGCCATCCATTTGGTCAAGAGCCGCAGCCGCACCTTCTTGAGTTTCGCACTTGTCTGCAGCAACCCAGCGCACGTTTACCTTAGCCCAGTTTGCAAAACCGCCAGCCTTGATAGCTTCAGTAACAGAAAGGTACGCATCTGGCAAATCAATATACTTACCAACGATTGCAATGTTCAGCTCATGCTTTGGATGATGCACGCGCTCAAGCAAATCTTCCCACTCGTTCCAATCAACATCGTGGAATGGAAGCTCAAGTTCGCGCACAACGTAAGCGTCCAAGCCTTCGTTGAACAAAATCTTCGGCACATCGTAAATGCTTGGAGCGTCGACGCAGTTCACAACGCCTTCAGCATCGACATCGCACATAAGCGAAATCTTGTCTTTAATGCCTTGATTAAGCGGACGATCCGAACGCAAGACAAGCGCATCTGGAGAAATGCCAAGAGAGCGAAGCATCATAACAGAATGCTGAGTTGGCTTAGTTTTCAATTCGTGAGCTGCAGCAATATAAGGCACCAAAGAAACGTGCACAAACATGCAGTTTTCAGGACCTAAATCGCGACGAACTTCGCGAGCTGCCTCCAAAAATGGCTGGGACTCAATATCGCCAACCGTTCCGCCAATTTCCGTAATAATAACGTCTACATCGTCGGAAGCTTGAGCGCGCATACGCGACTTGATTTCACCAGTAATATGCGGAATAACCTGCACGCACTGACCCAAATATTCGCCAGCGCGCTCCTTACGAAGCACAGACTGATAAATCTGACCAGTTGTAACATTCGCTTTCTGGCTTAAGAAAACATCGAGGAATCGCTCGTAATGACCAATATCGAGATCTGTTTCTGCACCATCTTCCGTAACATAGACTTCACCATGCTGGAATGGGTTCATTGTACCCGGGTCAACATTGATATAAGGATCGAGTTTTTGTTGTAATACATGCAATCCGCGACTGCGTAAAAGTCGGCCTAAAGATGATGCTGTAAGGCCTTTTCCGAGGGACGAAACTACGCCACCAGTGACAAAAATATGCTTTGTAATATGCTCCTGAGAGTTACCATGTTGTCTTCTAACCATGGAACTCCATAGTATCTTCGAGCCTCGACGCTGGGTGTTGATTCGCAAAAAATCGAACAAAATCAAACAAGATGCGCAACAGCTTCCAAAGCGAGCTTATAGCCGTACAATCCCATGCCTGTAATAGTGCCGGTTGCAACAGGACTAATTACGCTAATTTTACGAAAAGCATCGCGCGCAGCAGGATTAGAAATATGCACTTCCATTAACGGAACTCCAGCATCCAAAACCATGTGAGCCGCGTCCGCGAGCGCGTAACTGTAGTGCGTAAAAGCGGCAGGATTCATAACAACGGGCGTATGAGTATCGGCAGCTTCGTGCATCCAGTGAACCATTTGAGCTTCGTCGTCACTTTGGCGCACTTCTACTTCAAACCCAAGTTCTGCACCCCACTTTTCGCATTTCTCGCGCAAAATTTCAAAGTTCTCGCTACCGTACACGTCCGGCTGTCGCACGCCTAAACGACCTAAATTCGGTCCGTTTACAACAAGCACTTTTTTTGTATGCTGATTTTCCATTTTTACCTCGCAAGATTAATTAATTTTGCTTATAAACGCGCTCGAAAGCTTCTTTAACTGCTTCAATAGGCGGGTTGTCAAGATGAATAGGATTCGAAATACCATCCAAAATTACGAAACGTAGCATGTTGCCGCGCGCTTTTTTGTCGCGATGCATAAGGTTAAGCACGCACTCAAAAGCAGCATCCGCATCTTTTGCACACTGCCACGAAGTTGGCAATCCAAGCGAATCCAAAAGCGAACGATGATACGCAACGTCTCCCGCATCCAAATATCCTAAAATTTGCGCAAGCTCCGCCGCAAAAACCATACCAACAGCTACAGCGTTTCCATGACGCCAGCGGAAATGCTCAATCTGCTCAATCGCGTGGCCAAGCGTATGCCCGTAGTTCAAAAACTCGCGCAAACCCTGCTCTTTTAAATCGCTCGATACGTGATACACCTTTACTTTAACTGTACGTTCAATAAGCTCCACGAGCAGTTCGTGAAGTTCGTTATTATTTTCTAAATCATCCCCATTAAATTCACGCAAAAGCTTCGCATTATTGGCATCGCTAAGAATCTTCAAAATTTCACCGTCGCGAATAAAACCAGATTTTGCAACCTCACCCAAGCCTTCAATAAGAATATCGTTTGGAAGAGTTGCAAGCGTAGAAGTATCTGCTAAAACGCCAGCTGGAGTGTAAAAGCTGCCGACTAGATTCTTTCCAGCATCCGTATTAATACCAGTTTTACCGCCCGTAGACGCGTCAACCATCGCAAGAAGCGAAGTAGGGCAGTTTACATAGCGAATTCCACGCATCCAAGTTGCAGCAACAAAGCCAGCGACATCCGTTGCTGCTCCCCCGCCTAAACCAACAATTGCATCCGAACGAGTAAAACCAGCTTCTGCCAAGTTAGCCCACAATCCGCTTGCAACTTTAATAGTTTTTCCAGCTTCTGCATCCGGAATTAGCATGTCGAAAACTTCGTAACCAGATTGGCGCAAAATAGTTCGAGCTTTGTCGCTATGACGCTGAACAGGTTGCGTGTGAACTAACGCCACTTTAACCGGCTTAGTTCCAAGCATTTGCGGCAGAAGTTGCATTGCACCGTCACCAATTCGCACATCGTATGGTTCAATTCCCTCACCTGTTACGTGCACAATACGTTGCATAATCATATTCCTTAATTTTTCTGCAGCCATATACGGAGTCGAACCTTTTGTTTGCATGTGGATATTCGACACCGCCTTAAAAACAGGATCTCTCTGCTCAAATAATTCCATCCAACGCTTTTGCGCATCTTCTCCAGAAAACATAGGACGATTATTATTCCAGCTTGCGCGCTCAATAGCCTCTTTAGCATTTGCTTGCAAATACACAACGCGACCACCACTACGCATATACTCACGCAAAACTTTTTGAGTTTCTTCACGCATAGGCGCACCGCCACCAAGCGAAACTATTCCCTTTGTAGAATCTTCTGCAGATGTATCTCCTAAAATTGCCTCTCGCACTATGCGAGCTTCTATTTCACGAAAAGCATCCTGGCCATATTCCTCGAAATATTGCGGTATTGACATATCAATATCGCACTCGATCATGTCATCTGTATCATAAAAAGGCAGATTCATAAGATGCGCAACTTCACGGCCAACACGCGTTTTTCCAGCAGCAGGCATGCCAATAATAACAGCTAGCGGAAGTTTAGTGTTGCTCATTTCATATTCTCCGGCCAGGAAGCTACGTAAGACTCCACATTTCGGCGCGTTTCTTGCAAAGAATCTCCGCCGAATTTTTCCAAAGCATACTTAGCTAAAGTAAGCCTTACCATCGCTTCTGCAACTACAGAAGCAGCTGGCACAGCAGTGAAATCTGAGCGCTGATTAATAGCTTGAGCAGCTTCGCCAGTAAGCACATCCACTGTGCACAAAGCGCGTGGAATAGACGGAATTGGTTTCATTGCAGCGCGCACGCGAATAATTTCGCCGTTCGACATTCCGCCTTCAATTCCTCCAGCTCGATTAGTAAGACGCTTAATTTTCCCGTTTTCGCCTGTTACCATTTCGTCGTGCGCGGCCGATCCAGGGCGATCTGCCTCTGCAAAACCGTCGCCAATTTCCACGCCTTTAATAGCCTGAATTCCCATAATCGCGCTCGCGAGAGCTGCATCCAAGCGACGATCCGACTCAACGTATGTGCCAACTCCTGCAGGCATACCGTAAGCAAGCACTTCCACTACTCCACCGAGCGTATCTGCATTTGCTTTTGCTTCGTCGATGCGAGCCATCATTTTAGCTTCAGCATCTTTGTCGAGAGTGCGAACTGGAGAAGCATCTAGAGCGGCAACATCGTCTGGTGTTGGTAAAACTGAACTTTTGTTAGTGTATTCGCCGCCGATGCCGATAACATGCGCAACAGTGCGCACACCCAAAGCCTGCTGTAAAAACGCATCAGCAATAGCACCCAAAGCTACACGAGAAGCTGTTTCCCTAGCACTCGAACGCTCCAAAACTTCGCGAGCATCATTAAAACCGTACTTGCGCATGCCAGTTAAATCCGCATGACCTGGGCGAGGACGGCTCAAAGGAGCATTTCTGCCAACTTGCTCAACCTCGTGATCCAAAGGATTTGCACTCATTACTTCGGTCCACTTTGGCCACTCTGTATTCGCGATTTCTACAGCAATCGGAGAACCAAGCGTTACGCCGTGGCGAACTCCAGTTAAAAGACGCACTTTGTCTTGCTCAAACTTCATACGCGCTCCACGACCATAACCAAGGCGACGGCGAGCAAGTGCCGAAACTACATCGTTGCTAGTAATGTGCACGCCAGCTGGCAAACCTTCAATCATGGCTACTAACGCTTCACCGTGCGACTCCCCTGCCGTTTGCCATCTAAGCATGCCATTTCTCCATTCTCAAGTAATTTACGCGTCTAAATACTCTACTCTACTAACTACCAAGTATTGAGCTGGTTGTTATTGACAGCAATGCTGCGAGTATTGCAGATATTGCTTCTACTGGTACGAATGGTATTGATGCGTTGGTTGGAGAGCAGATTTTGCAGTAAATTTTCCATAGCAAAAGCCAAAGTAAGCCAACTGCTCCAACTAAAGCAAACCAGTAAATTAAGCAGTCAAAGCCGAATAATACCAAGGCTTGCGCAATCATTGACGCGCTCGTAACATCTCCGAAGCCAATAGCATTTTTTGCGGAAATTTTTCGCATACTCCAGTAAATTACAAAAATAATTACGCAAGAAATCCAGCCGAAAATAAGCACGCTAATATTTCTAAATAAAATAATCGAATATATGAGATTCGCAAAAGATTGAAAAATTCCTGCAATAACAACCCAAAGTCTTGGCACTACGCGACTTTTTATGTCTGTTGCGCAAACTGAAATTAAACATGTGAGCGTTGGTAGCACCGATAGTATCGTAATAATTAATTGCTTCATTAAAGCAGATTACGAAAACTTGCGAAACTGTTACAACCTCAACACATCTATGTGGTTAAAAGCTATATTTTTATTTAATATTTTAATTTCGCACCATTCAGTCGTGTGGATATCAGTGTGGTAGAGATTTGAGATTTTTCGCACTGAGCGCGGCGAACGTCAGAGCCGCAGGCTGCTGATTCGCCAAGCGAAGAAGAAAAATCGAAAAATCTCTGCGATAGACACGGTTATTAACGATTAAACACGCAGAGTTTGGGGGATTTCTCTACGAGCAATAAAAGAGGACTGAGGAAGCAACATTCCTTAAGAACAAAGCAAACAGCAAAACCTCTAACAGCCAAAGCGACGAAGGACGGGACGTGCGAGGAGAGAAATCCCCCAAAACTCACGCCACAGCAAACAAAAATAAGCTTAGTTTAGTTGCCTTCGGGATTATTGCGCTTGTACTCGTCGCGGAATTTCAAAAAGTCGTCTTTGTTATCCGCAAACTTCGTTTCACCAGTCTTCAAATTCGTAGTGACGAAGTAAAGCCATGGACCATCTTGAGGCTTAATGGTTGCAAGCAACGCGCTGTCGCCAGCAATGCCAATAGGCGTAGGGGTCAAACCCTTATGAATACGTGTATTATACGGATTATTTGCATCGTCAAGCATTGCTTGCGTGAGTTTAATAGGTTTTACTCCTGCGCCGTAACCAACAGTAGAATCCATTCCTAACGGCATATCTTTTGCCAAACGGTTCAGTATTACGCGAATAACTTTGCCATAATATTCGCGATTATTCACTTCAGCTTCAGCAATAGACGCCATAATTAAGGCTTTTTCTCTATCTTTACCTTTAGGAATTCCAAGAGAATCAAGTTTTTCAATACGCTTTTTTATCATTGCGGAAAGAATAGCATCCGCACTTTTCATAGCTTTTACGTTATAAACTCCAGGCTCTAGCCAGCCTTCAACGCTACCGTTTGCTTCAGCAGGCAGAATTCCTGCGGCGCCATCAGCTAACGCAGCCTTGAATTTATCTAAACTTATTCCAGATAATGTTGAAGCTTTTTGCAAAACGTCTGCTGCGTGATCCCCTGCACGAACATCAAGGAATCCGCCTGCTTTTGTTTGATCTGAAAGAATATCAACTACATCAATAGCAGCCATATGTTTTTTCAGTGAGTAAACGCCAGGATACAAAATTTTATTATTTGCAGAAACAGCTGAAGTGAATGCAGCTTGCGATTTAACAACATTCGCTTTCACTAGTTTTTCAGCAACTGTAATAGCGCCTTCGCCAGTATCGACTGTAAACTCAACAGATCCATAACCAGGACCCGGCCAATCTGCAACAGCTTCACTGTTCTGAGACAAACGCCACGCACGCACAGCACTGTATCCAACGTAACCAACAACACATAGCACGAACACAATCAATATAGCTAAAACTGCTTTTGCTCGACGTTTACGCTTCTTTGCAGCAAGACGCGCTTTTGCTCGTTTGCGAGATTTTCCTGACGAATCTGAACCGTTAGAAGTAGACGATGAAGGAGAATCATCATGCTCAGTCCATTGTGCATGATTGTCAAAGAACTCATCAAAACTATCAGACATTTGACACTCCTCTTCTACTTTCTAACTTTTGTTCATTTACTTTTACTAGTTTTGTTGCGCATATTTTGAATCGAGAGCAGACTGCAAAATCAACACTGCCGACTGCTGATCCACCATTGGGCGATGCTTTTTAGTAGAAAGATCTGCTTGCAAAAGCTGACGATGAGCACTTACTGTTGTCAAACGCTCATCTTTCCAAACTACTTCTGGTATATAATCCAATGCCCAATCTTTTTCATCATGCAATATTTGCATGCGTTTTATTAGATTCTTCCCCCAGCGCAGAGCTTTTTTAGCAGATTTTCCTTCAGTGCCATCGAGTTGCAAAGGCAAGCCTATAACAACTTTTTCTACATTGTTATCTTCAATAACTTCAAGCACTTCATCTATAGCACGGAAGGAATCTCCAAACACTTGCACATTACCAATAGGATGTGCAAAGGTGAGACCAGGGTCGGAAAGTGCAAGTCCGACCCTTGCGTCACCTAAATCAATACCTAACCACACCATATTTCGTGTTGCTTTTGGTATGATTCGTAAATTTTTAAGCTGTAAGACACGCACTAGGCGAGCTTAGCTACTTCTGATTTCGCAGCTTCGAGAGCTTCATCAATCTTAGAAGCGTCTGTACCACCGCCCTGAGCGAAGTCTGGCTTGCCGCCACCGCCGCCACCAAGCACCTTGGAAGCAGTACGCACCAAGTCGCCAGCCTTAGCACCAAGACCGCGAGCAGCTTCGTTTGTAGCGACTGCGATCATTGGACGATCGTCCTCATTAACACCAGCAAGTGCAACAACCACTGGAGCATCTTCACCTAAACGAGCGCGAATATCTAGAACTGTCTTACGCAAAGCATCGAATGAGCCAAAGTTGCCAACATTCTTAAGAGCCAACTTAACTTTTTCGTTACTATTCTTTGCTTCATCAACTAATGTTGGTACAGCTTCATTTAATTGAGCTTCGTAAACAGATGCAAGCTTACGATCAGAATCCTTCATCTTGTTAAGCAAAGATTCCAAACGTTCAGCTAACTCGTCTGGACGAGCGTTAACCATGTCTGCTAATTGCGCAACCAAAGTGTGTTCACGAGCGCCATACTCGTACGCAGCTTCACCACAAAGAGCATCGATTCTGCGCACACCAGAGCCAATAGAAGACTCGGAAAGAATAGTTACCATACCAATCTTTCCAGTACTCTTAGCATGAGTACCGCCGCAAAGCTCACGGCTCCAACCGTCGCCGATTTCAACAACGCGCACAACATCGCCGTACTTTTCGCCGAACAAGTGCATTGCTCCAAGCTTAAAAGCGTCGTCGATTGGCATTTCCTTAGGAACTACCTGCAAATCGTCACGAATACGCTCATTTACGCGAGCTTCAACGCGAGAAAGCGCATCTTTATCGACAGCCTTTGGCCACTGGAAGTCGAAGCGCAAACGATCTGGATCAACTACAGAACCACGCTGAGTAGCCTGTGGACCAAGCTCTTCGCGCAAAGCCTTGTGAAGAGTGTGAGTAGCGGTGTGAGAACGCGCCAACGCAGCCCTGCGAACCTGATCAATATTCGTGTTCACTGGAGCACCAACACTCAAGGTACCTTCAGTAAGTCGGCAGCTGTGAACAATCAAATCCTTGATTGGACGCTGAACATCGTCGACTTCCAAAATTGCGCCGTCGTCGGAAATAATCTCACCCTGATCTGCAATCTGACCGCCACGCTCAGCATAGAATGGCGTGCGATCGAGAATAACCTCAACGTTTGCAGGAGCAGTAACGCTTTTAACAGAACCCTTGCCTGCTTCAACAATTGCCAAAACGTTTGAACGACTTGAGAAGTCAGTGTAACCGAGGAAGTCGATTGGCTTTTCGAGCGACTTCTTAATATCGTCGTAAACGCTAACGTCCACGTTATGACGCTTCTTCAAAGCGTCAGCGCGAGCGCGACCTTTCTGCTCGCTCATAAGCTCGCGGAACTTAGCTTCGTCGACCTTAACACCCTGCTCGGCTGCCATCTCAAGAGTAAGCTCAATTGGGAAGCCGTAAGTATCGTGCAAAGTAAACGCGTCGGAGCCGCCAACCATAGGGTCATCCTTGTGCTCTTTCTTAGCTTTTTCAACAGCCAAGTCGAGAATAGTTGTGCCCTTTTCAAGAGTGCGACGGAACGCGTCTTCCTCACCGTAAGCAGCTTCGCTAACCTCGTGGAAAGTATCGTTAAGCTCTGGATAGCTTGGTTCCATAGCAGCCTTAGAAACTGGGAACAGCGTTGGCAAAACTGGATCTTGAACGCCGAGCATACGCATTGCGCGAACAGTTCTGCGAAGAAGACGACGAAGCACATAGCCACGGCCAACATTACTTGGGCGCACGCCATCACTCATAATCATCAAAGCGGAACGCACGTGATCTGCTACAACGCGGAAACGCACGTCAGCATCATTATTATCGCCGTACTTTACGCCACTAAGCCTTTCTGCAGCTTCAATAACTGGGTAAACTTCGTCAGTTTCGTAAATATTTTCCTTACCTTGCATAAGGTAAGCCAAACGCTCCAAACCAGCGCCAGTATCAATATTCTTTTGATCGAGTTCGCCAGCAATATGCAAATCAGTCTTAGATTTGACGTTATCTACCTGGTAATTTTCGAAAACCAAATCCCAAATCTCAATAAAGCGAGATTCGTCAGCAGCCGGACCTCCATCGCGACCATATTTAGGACCGCGATCCACGTAGATTTCGGAGCATGGGCCGCCAGGACCAGGGCCGCCGGTAGTCCAGAAGTTATCTTCCATACCGAAAACTTGCATATGCTCTGGGTCGAAGCCTTCGTTCTTCCAAATTGCGCGTGCTTCATCGTCGTCAGTATAAGTAGTAACCCAAAGCTTTTCAGGGTCAAAACCGTAGCCGCCCTTATCTTGAGGACTAGTTAAAAGCTCCCAAGCGTAGTGAATAGCTTCTTCCTTAAAATAATCGCCAAACGAGAAGTTACCAACCATCTGGAAGAAAGTGCCGTGACGAGTAGTCTTACCAACTTCGTCAATATCTAGAGTGCGAACGCACTTCTGATTCGAAGCCATACGACGCGAAGGAGGCGTCTGCTCTCCGAGCAAGTAAGGAATAAACGGCACCATGCCTGCGATAGTAAATAACGTAGTTGGGTTCGGCGAAATAAGAGAAGCCGAAGGAACAACCATATGACCATTCTTAGCAAAATAGTCAAGATAACGCTTTGCAATTTCTGCTGTGCGCATACGTACGAACTCCTTGTGTAATTTTTAGCAAGACCCACGCAAACCGTCACAAATAACCGTCACAAACAAAAGCCACATGCAACGCTCACACGAAATCGTGCCGCATGACGCACGACGCAATCATGCAAACATTCAATATAGTACTTCAATACTTAACTTAACTAAACTTAGCAAAGTAACGAAATTATGAAAAACTCGTTTTTTATTTAAAATTCCCTATTTCTACGATTAGCATAACGAGAATTAAGCTCAGCTTCATGCTCTTTACGGCTAGTATTGAAATCTTTAAACAATCCCATTACTGTGCGCAATGTGATATTTTTCGGTTCCTCATCAAATATAAAACGACTAGCAGAAGACGGCATTTTTGCTTTAACATATGCACGAGCCTTCGTAACTGTAAGAACACCAATTACAATGCCAACAAACATCCAAAATAAACGCTTGAACATTACTCCCCCCTGCTTGCATTATTAGTTGCATTCTTGTCAGAGGATTCTTTTGAAGCGTTACGATTGGCACTATTCTTGTCTGTTGGCACAGTCGGCTTATTGAAGAAAGAAGAAACAGTATCTTTTAGAGCGTAACCGGCAGCTGCAATTTTTACGAGCGGTTTTCCAAGGAAAGCACCATACAAATCTGTTAGAGCACTAATATTTGTAACGGTTGTGCGAGTAGCTCCTGAAACAGCGTTTACGTCGTCAAGAGTCTTATTAACTTGCTTAATAGTTGTAACAGACTCATCGATTGCCGGCATCGCATGCTCACCCGACTCTTTAATTGTTTTCGCAATCTGATCAAACAATCTGCCTAATCTGATTAACGGATAAATCAAAAAGCCAGAAAGCACGGCAAACGCAATCGCAGCAATAAGAGCAGCTATGTCTCCAACGCTCATCGTAACCTCTTTCTATACCATTTTGCCTAAGATTTCGCAGTATCAAAAGCCATACAACAGCAAATCAAACTACGTATTAAAACCCTTCGCAATGACTTAAGATTAACGAACGGTAAAGACGCATATAACAAAGTTAAACAGTAGAATCTACTCGTTATAGCCTCGAATAGTAATGGCATTATCAATAGGTTTGGTAGTGTCAAAATCAAGTCTGGTTACGCTTCCGTTTTGAGGACGTTCGCTTAAATCGTAGCCTGCAGGCGCAAAACGGTGCATAAGACTTAGCAGAGTGTTGCCATGCGAAATTTGCAAAATATTATCTCCATCGTTAAGCAAAGAATTTGAAGCGATTAACGCAAAACCTTCTTCTACACGAGTCCAATATTCGATATCTGACTCGGCATCGTGAAAAGGATCCGCTTCTTTAAGCATGTCTCGCGTTGCCGCAAGCCCAAATTTTTCAACGATTTCGTTATAAGTGTGCGCTCCGTGAGGCGCTCCTGCAGCCCACCAAGCCATTTGCATATCTTGACCTTCAAAATAGCCGTAGCATTGCTCGCGAAAATGCATGTCGCTTATAAGCGTCGGGCGCACGTTACCGGCAGATTCATTTGCATCGAGAATACGTTGTGCTGTGATTTGCGCACGAGTAGTATCCGAACAGTAAGCTGCAGCAAAAGCAATATTTTCTAGCTTTTTTGCAGCCGTGTCCGCATCTTTCAAACCTTTTTCAGTAAGCGGAGAATTTGACCAGCCTTGCAGTCGATTATAGCGATTAAATAGCGTCTGTCCGTGACGCACTAAATAAAGATGCAGCAACATAGCTCCATTATTGCACTAAGCGGTACATAACTGTCGAAAACACCAAACAAACCGATGAAATCGACAAAAACGCATTGACCCCTGCCACGCAATCGCATAGCAGGGGTCAAGCGGTATGTCCTTAAGAATTAAATCGGCGAATTAACGAGCGTAGTATTCGACGACGTACTGAATGTTGACTTCAACTGGAATCTGATCGACTTCCGGCTTACGAGTCAAAGTAGCCTTCAAAGAGGCAAGATTCACATCGAGGTAACCAGGAACTGCTGGCAAAACGTCGCGATGAACGCCTTCTGCAGCCATCTGGAATGGAACCATGGTCTGGCTCTTGGCACGAACCTGAATGGTCTGACCTGGCTTCACACGGTAAGATGGGCGATCAACAAGATTGCCATCAACCAAAATATGACGATGTACAACAAACTGACGAGCCTGGGCGGTGGTGCGAGCAAAGCCTGCGCGCAAAACCAAAGCATCAAGACGAGTTTCCAAATCGGTGAGCATTGCGTCACCGGTCTGGCCTGCAGTGTGCGTACCCTTCTCGTAAGCAGCACGAAGCTGCTTCTCGGAGATGCCGTACTGAGCGCGAAGACGCTGCTTCTCGCGAAGACGTACTGCGTAATCGGACTCGGTGCGACGACGAGTGCGACCGTGCTCACCTGGAGCATATGGACGCTTCTCGAAGATACGCTGAGCCTTTGGGGTCAAAGCGATGCCGAGGGCGCGAGAAAGACGCACCTGACGGCGAGAACGCTGAATATTAGTCATAACTAATCCTTTAATTCTGTCGTTATCTGAACGGAACGCGAACCAAGTTTTTAGTCGATCGCAAAATCGCCTAAAAATTATTCACGCTGAGCCGGCCTCTCCAGTGCTTCTTCGTGCTAACACACGAACGCGCAAGTATTAAAACGTTGAAATAACGCCATAACTACCGCGCGCCGACCCACTGATGGGCTAAGGCTCCAGATGATGCTTACACAAAATAGGCATCGTTTCTAATTCTACACACCCGTAAGAATAAATTAGCGAAGGGAGCCAGCATCCATTGTGTATGTGCGATCCGCACAACGAGCAGCCTCAACATCGTGAGTTACCATGAGCACTGCCACACCATTTTTTGCAGCCTCGCGCAACATTTTCACCACTATGCGAGTATGCTCTAAATCCAAATCGCCAGTAGGCTCGTCAAGAATAAGGAGCTTCGGATTGTTTATTAGCGCGCGCACAATCATTACGCGACGCATTTCACCACCCGAAAGCTCACTTGGGTAGCACCACAGTAAATCTTCAATATGCAATTGCTTGCAAAGTTCTAACGCGCGAGTCTCATTTGAATCTTCGCTTACTTCAGACTTATTTTCAGCAGACTTACTTTCAGCAGACTTACTTACTTCACAAGTACTAGCTGCAATTTGCACAGGTAAAAGTATGTTGTCATGCACAGTAAGATTTTGCAAAAGCGTCTGCGATTGCGTCACAAAACCTATATCACATGCGCGCAAACGAGACATCTTGACATCACTAAAAGTGTGTTCAGAAATCTCTTCGCCGCAAACTTTTACACTTCCATGCGTTGGCTTCAATAACCCAGCAATCAAATTTAGTAAAGTAGATTTTCCGTTACCTGACTTTCCAACGATTGCCACAAAATCGCCGCTATTTAGCACAAAGCTCACGTTATTTACTGCAAAAAATTTGTGCTTTCTGCGCATAAATTCGCGAGTTACACGAGTAAGTTCAACAACAGGTAAAATATCAAACTCATTACTTGGAAGTTTTTGACTCTTATCTTCCATACTTACTCACCTGACCTAAGTATCAAATACGTTTCACGCATAGCAATACGCAATGTAGTAAGCGCTGAAGCTACAACAACTGCAACAAGCGCAAGTAGCACAGACGCTAACATAAGCACTGCTACTGGTAGAGCAGTCACTTCCAAATACGGAAGCTGCAATTGTTCAGAAATAAGAGAACTGTAAGGGAACAATATAAGACTTGCAGACGCAACACCCAATACGCCACCAACTAAGCCAAGTATCGTAGATTCTCTAACTACAACACCTAAAAGCATATTTCTTGTTGTGCCAAGTATGCGAAGAGAAGCAAACTCTTTTTTACGCTCGTTTACAGATGTTGAAAACACTGCAACTAAAACTAGCAATCCAACTAGCCAGCACGCAGCAATTATAAAAGTCAACGTGCGAGTAAAAACACCAAGATTAGCTTGCGTAGTTGCTGTAATTCCGCCCGGAAAAACTATGCCAATGCTTGAAAGACCAGTTGTTTTGCGGATATTTTTTGCAACTTCTTGCGCGCTGTAACCTTTTTGTACTTTTACAAGAACTGCAGAAACTGCTTTTTTAGCATATTCCTTTGGAATAGCGGTATGCCCTACTTTCGTTGAATACTCAACTACTTGCGGCACACTTTCGCGTCGCACAAACACTGAATTATCAATGCTTGTGCCGGTTTTTGCAAGCTGCGCAGCTACAGGCCATTGGTGTCCAAAAAGACGAACAGTATTCATATAAGACACGATTACATTTGCGCCAGCAATCATCTCGCCTTTTTGTAACTTCTGCTTGTGTTGAGAATAAATCCAAGGACCTATAACAAAATCAGAATCGGGATCAAAACCAATAATTTGTAATTTTTCAGCGCAACATCCTGCAGAAAGCGAAGAAATATACGTTTGTGCACTCGCCTTTTGCACACCCGGAGAGCGTCTTACTAAATTCTCAATATCGTTAGTGAAATAAAAAGTGCTTGAACCACTGTTTGTAAGCAGCGCTTCTGCTTTAGTATGCGTACCTTGAGGGATAACCATAATATCGGCTCCCATGCGTTCTCGCATACTGTTCAAGCCGCGTTCAAGATTCATAGAAATCAGCGAGCCGCCGAAAAATATTGCAGACAAGCACGCAGATACAACAATAAGTGCAGCCGTGCGCAATGGCTTGCGTTTAAGATTTTCCAGCGGCAATCGCTTTAGCGTAATAGTGCGCATAATTTTGCTTTGTTAAGCTTTTCGAACTATTTGAACTATTAATTTTCTTTATTATCCAAATACACGGAAACAGCTGCGAACACTAATGCGAGCACAGACAGAACAATCAGTGTTGGACGCATAACCGATGCACAGTGCATCATTGGGCTCTTGCACACGCCAATAAGGAATGTTGTAACAGCGAGCATAAGCAAAGCGTTCACAACTACAGCAATATTTAAACCAATGCGAACATTTTCTTTAACAAATAGCGCAATAATTCCAAGTACTGCAATAACTAAACCAATTCCAACGGCTGCACGACCTGTGTAGTAGCATGCCATAGGTTGCATCATCATATGCATTTTGTGCATGCCTCCGGTTGAGCATGGCTTTGCAAACGTCAATGGTGCAACGGCAATAAGCAAACCGAAAATAATTGCAGGAATTGATGCGAATAATTTGTTTTTCATAATTTATACCTCATGAAATGTATGTTTTTATTTTTTAGTGTCACATTTTCGTTAATGCAACACGCTTCTCAGCGCTCACACCAGCAAACGCCACGTCCTTGTTAAAAATTTATCTTACATTAAAGTGCATAAATAAAAGATTTTACAATTTTTCGATTGGTGCAACTCTAAGCATTAGTCGCTTTACTCCATCGGAGCCGAAATCGACTGTAATAATTGAGTTTCTGCCCTTATCTTGCGTTGCTAACACGGTTCCTAAGCCGTAAGTATCGTGAGTAATTTTGTCGCCAACTTGGAAGTCTTGAATATTTAGATGATTGTTTTTATTCATAACTGCAGAAGTTGAACCAACTTTTGTTGCGCTTGTTGAAGTCGCAGTTTTTGCAGTAACTTTGCGCGTTTTTACTGCACTTGACTTAGACCAATTCGATTTAGAATAAGACGAGCCGTAAGACGAGCCATAAGAAGATCCGTAAGACTTGCTATAAGACTTTCCGTAAGAAGAGCCGTAAGACTTAGAGCCATACGATTTATTTCTTCCGTAAGACTTAGAGCCATGCGACTTTTCAGAACCGTAACTGCTTCCACCATAAGTTGTTTTTTCACTAAACGCATCGCTATAATCGTCATCCCAGCCGCCGAAATCGCCACCGAAATCACTATCAAAATCGCTATCGAAATCATCGCCGCGCCTAGACGAAGCGCCCCAACGCTCAACATCAGACTCTCTGCGCTTCCAATCAATCAAATTATCTGGAATCTCATCCAAAAACTGGCTTGGAAGCATATCTTGAGCCTGCCCCCATTGCGCACGAACAGCAGCACGAGTAACATACAAACGCTGCTTAGCTCGAGTAATACCAACATAAGCAAGACGACGTTCCTCGCAAAGCTCGCCATCGTCTTCCAAAGCGCGAGAATGCGGAAAAGTTCCCTGCTCCATGCCAGTTAGGAACACAACCGGATACTCCAAGCCCTTAGCTGTGTGAAGCGTCATCAACGTAACTTTACCAGTGTCCTCATTTTCATCCGGCAATTGATCCGAATCAGCCACAAGCGCCGTCGTTTCAAGGAATCCAGCAACACTAGCATCCGGCGTATTCTGCTCATACTCAGCTGCAACCGACTGCAATTGCGACAAATTATCCACGCGAGCGGCATCTTGAGGATCTTCAGAACGTTGCAAATCCTCCAGCAAACCACTGTCGTTCAGTATGCTGTCAATAACTTTAGAAGGTTTCGAGTCATCGTTTTGCATACAAGTAATTAAATTGTGCATAAGCTCACGGAACTCTTTAAGCTTGGTTGCAGTGCGAGTTGGCATGCCTTCGATTGACTCCAAATGCTCCAAAGCTTGCCAGAAGCTAACTCCTTGTGTTTGAGCGTAAAGCGTTAGCAAAGCCTCCGCACGCGCTCCAAGCCCACGCTTAGGCACATTCAAAATTCGGCGCATATTCACATCGTCATCTGGGTTTGCCATAGATTGCAAGTATGCGAGCGCATCTTTTACTTCGCGACGCTCGTAAAACTTCGTGCCGCCAACAAGTTGATACGGAAGACCTGCTTTAACGAGCGCATCTTCCAGCGAACGAGACTGTGCATTAGCGCGATACATAATCGCCATATCCGAATAAGCAACACCCTCCTCACCTGCTAATCGCGCTATTTCTTGCGCAACCCAAGCTGCTTCCTGTTGAGCACTGTCTGCTGCATAACCAGTAATTGGAGCACCCTTACCTAATGCCGTCCACAATTTTTTAGGCTTTCGTCCTTGATTATGCGAAATAACTGCGTTTGCAGCATCCAAAATAGTTTGCGTAGAGCGATAATTTTGCTCAAGCATAATAGTTGTAGCGTTTGGAAAATCTTTTTCAAAGTCTTGAATATTGCGAATATCTGCTCCGCGAAAAGCGTAAATCGACTGGTCGGAGTCACCTACAACTGTGATTGATGCAGGAGTGCTATTTTGCTGAGATGCATTTGCGTTATTTTGCTTTACATACGCACTATTTTGTTTTACATCCACTCCTGCAAGCTCGCGAATAAGCTCGTATTGAGCGTGATTCGTATCCTGGTACTCGTCTACGAGAATATAGCGGAACTTATGGCGGTAATATTGCGCAGCTTCTGGTACTTCGCGCATGAGTTGCACAGTTCGCATAATTAAATCGTCAAAATCAACCGCATTTGCTTGAGATAAACGATGCTGATATTCCGCATAAATAGTTGCGTAAACAGCTTCAGAATTGCCAGCGTGCGCAATTTGTTGACCTGCAACACCCGGCTTGTAATCGTTAGCATACATGTCTAGTTGCTCACGCCAAGTGATTAAACTATTTTTGCAATCTGAAATCTTGCCCAAAATGCTGCGTGGCGTAAAACGCTTAATATCAACGTTAAGCTCTGTTGCAATAATTTTTACTAATCGCTCGCAATCGGAAGTATCGTAAATAGAAAAGCCTGATTTTAAGCCAATATACTGTCCTGATCTGCGAAGTATTTTCACACATGCAGAATGGAACGTCGAAACCCACATAGTATTTGCTTCGCTGCCAATAAGATTGCTTAAACGTTCACGCATTTCGGCAGCAGCTTTGTTTGTAAACGTGATAGCAAGGATTTGGCTTGGCCAGGCACCTTTTTGGCTTAATATCCAAGCTATTCTTCGCGTAAGAACTCGCGTTTTGCCGCTTCCAGCTCCTGCTCCAATAAGCAGTGCCGGTCCGTCGTATTGGACTGCTTGAGATTGTTGCGGATTTAAGCCGTCGAGTAGTTTTTGCGCGTCAACTGCAACTCTAGAATGTGCAGAATTTTGGGAATATTCTTGAGATTCTTGAGATTCTTGAGGAGACACTTCTTCTTGAGGAGGCACTGATTCTTGATCAGACGCATATTCTTGCTGCGTAAAATCAGGCTCTTTAGCGTAAGCGTCAGCATACTCGTCGTAACTGTAGTTGGCATAATCATTCGCATCCGCAACATTCTCGTAAAAATGATCGTCAGAATCGAACGAATCAACTGGATTCCCCAACAAATCACTTACATATCCATAATCGCTATCTTTTGCACTCATATTTGCATTCATACTTGCGCCCATACTTACGCTCATACTTGTACTCCATTGATGCTGCCAATTACCTACGTTTTAGCTTCAGCAATAAAACGCCCCCACGTTTTAATTGCGCACGTATCTAATCAGGTTTACCACATGCTGCAGTCGTTTTTACTCGTATTGTGTCACGAACGTGGGTATGCTTGAGCGTACTGCAAGTAATTGTTCGTAAGAAGGGGCGCATCGTGCAAGAATTGGAAGAACGCATTCTCCAAGATGGTATCGTAAAACCAGGCAATGTATTAAAAGTAGACGCTTTTTTGAACCACCAGTGCGATGTGAATTTATTTGATCATATGGGAGCCGCTTGGGCTGAGCATTTCCGCGACGCAAATATTACTAAGATTCTTACGATTGAGGCTTCTGGTATTGGAATCGCATGTGTTGCAGCACGCCATTTTGGTGGAGTTCCTGTGGTTTTTGCAAAGAAAGCTCAGTCAATTAATCTCGATGGCGACCAATACGTATCTACGGTATTTTCTTTTACAAAGCAGCGCGAGTTTCCGGTGATTGTGTCACGTAAGTATTTAAGTGCGGAAGATCGCGTGCTTATTTTGGATGATTTTTTGGCGAACGGCAAAGCTCTACAAGGATTAATCGACATTTGCAATCATGCTGGAGCTAGCGTTGCAGGCATTGGAATCGCTATCGAAAAGGGCTTCCAAGGTGGCGGAGATGCGCTTCGTGAAGCCGGATATGACTTGGATTCGCTGGCGATTGTTGACGCGATGGATCCTGTTGATGGGTCGATTTCGTTCCGTAAGTAGCGAGTGCGAAGCGCGAGTTTTTTACTGTGGCGCGAGTTTTGGGGACTGGTTTTTGGCTGGCGGGTTTCTGAAGTGGTTGTGTGATATAGGAATTACTTGTCTCGCAGCGCTCCGCTCTTGCTTGCCGTGGCGCGAGTTTGGGGGATTTCTCTCCTCGCGCGTCCCGTCCTTCAGTCGCCTTGACTGTTAAAGGCGTTTATTGTGTTCGCCTTTCTTTAAAGAATGTTGCTCCATCAGTCCTCTTTTAGCGCTCGTAGAGAAATCCCCCAAACTCTGCGTGCTAACCATTAATAACCTCGTTTTATCGCAGAGATTTTTCGATTTTTCTTCTTCCCTTGGCGAATCAGCAGCCTGCGGCTCTGACGTTCGCCGCGCTCAGTGCGAAAAATCTCAAATCTCACCGCACGAATATTTGTTCCGACCAAGCAACACCCACCCTTCACTACTAGTAAAACCGCTAGTGTTTTGTGGTGTGGTAGGAGTGCCTGGTGTAGTGTGTGCAGCAGCGCAAAGCTAGTGTTCTTTAAGCAATAAATACTCAACGTCTGCAGAGCATTATTGCTAAAGTTCACTAAGCAATAAGTAATCGACGTTAGCAAAGCATTACTGCAAAGCTACAGACGCAACGTCTGCAGAGCACAGGCGCAAAGCTACAAAACCACTTTTCGCAGAAGCACTGGCGCAAAGCTTCAGGAGGTTTGGGAAAATACGACCCTTAATTTACACGAGCGCAAAGTTTATGCCAGATTCAGGCGCGTAGCCGACCATTACTTTACACGACTGTAAAGTTTCTGCCGCTATTTGGCGAGCAAACGACCGTTACTTTACAACGCTGTAAAATTTATGCCGGATTCGGGTGAGCGAACTCACTGAAGCACGTTTAATTGTGAAGGAAACGAGAAAAATTTTTCGCAAATGGTAATTTTGTCGAAAAATACGATAAAGTAGTCCGGTTGGTATACTTCAACACGTATTGCAACAAACAATTGATTAGGTGGCTAAACATATGACTGATGTGGTGATTGCAAGCGCTGTACGTACGCCTATTGGCAAATTCGGCGGCAGCTTATCTTCGCTTTCCTCAGTTGATTTAGGAACAATCGCAGCAAAAGCAGCAATAGAACGCGCTGGAATTAGCTCACACGACGTGGATCAAGCTATTTTTGGAAACGTATTACAAGCAGGCAGCGGACAAAACGTTGCTCGCCAAATTGCGTTAAAAGCAGGCTTAGATACTTCTAGCTGCGCAATGACAATTAACGAAGTATGCGGATCCGGTTTAAAAGCAGTGCGTTTAGCACAATCCGCAATCGTTATGGGAGATGCGCAAGTTGTTGTTGCAGGCGGCACTGAAAGCATGAGCAACGTACCGTTTTACGCAACTAATTCGCGATTTAGCGGACACAAATACGGGAATTTTGCGCTTATTGACGGTTTGCAACGAGACGGCTTAAACGACGCTTTTACTGGCGACGCAATGGGCGTTACTGCAGAAAATGTTGCAGCAAAATTTGGTATCACTCGCGAAGCACAAGATATTTTTGCACTTAAATCTCACCAAAAAGCTGTTGCCGCTATTAAACGAGGCGATTTTGCTTCTGAAATTGTGCCAGTAACGCTTGCAAACGGAACTGTTATAACTCAAGACGAGCATCCTCGCGAAGATACGTCTTTAGAGCAGTTGTCGAAATTGCGCACGCTTTTTAAAGCATCGGAAGAAACTTCGGGCGCGACTTGCGAAGTTGGCAAGAACGAAATTAGCGAGAACGAAGTTTGCAAGCACGAAGTTTGCAAGCACGAATCGACTGTAACTGCCGGAAACGCAAGCGGAATTAACGACGGAGCTGCAGCTCTAGTGCTTATGAGCAAAGATTACGCGCAAGCGCACGGAATTGAATATCTTGCGCAAATTGTGGGATTCGCAGAAGGCGGAATCGACCCAGATTTAATGGGATATGCTCCAAAACATGTGATGGAACGCATGCTAAATGCGACCGGTAGCAGCGTTGACAACATTGACTTATTCGAAATAAACGAAGCGTTTGCAGCGCAAAGCATTGCCGTTTCGGAGCAACTTTATATTGACGAGTCAAAACTAAACGTACGCGGTGGAGCAATTGCACTCGGTCATCCGCTGGGCGCTAGCGGAGCTAGGATTTTGACGACGCTTATATACGCTTTGCGAGATAGCAATAAGTTAAATGGAGTTGCTGCGCTGTGCGTCGGCGGCGGAATCGGCGTTTCTATGCAAATTAGAATGCGAAACAATCAAGCCAAAATGTAAAACAATAAAGTCAGACTGCAAAACAACTAAGTCAGAATGCGAAGCGATCAGAAGCATTCGTAGTCTACAAATCATGAGGTGATTTCGATGACTGCTTTTCGCGAATTAAGCGTGGAAAATCGCATAAAAACCTTGCAAAATGAGGGCGCAATTAACGATGCTGATGCAACATTTTTGCTTAAACAGTTTGCGGAAAGTTCTGATACTACAATTCCTGCAGACGTTGCAAATCATATGATTGAGCATCAAATTGGAAAGTATACGCTGCCGGTTGGCGTTGTGCGTGGGCTGATTGTGAACGGCGAAATGCGGGACGTGCTGGTTGCAACCGAAGAGCCGTCCGTGATTGCAGCTGCGTGCAATGGGGCGCGGATTGCGGCGGAGACTGACGTTGGATTTGACGCGGCGACTGACGTTGGATACGGAATTATTGCGCGTTCCCCACAATACGTGACTACAGCGCAAATAGCTTTTGAGGACGCAGACGGGAGCGTGGCGGCGCGCTTGAGCAGAATCGTTGAAGATAAAGAAAAGGTTGCAGAGCTGTTGCTCATTGCAAACGAGTCACACCCATCAATGAGTAAAAGGGGTGGCGGCGCGCGAAAATGCCGCGCTTCAGCTTTGCACGGCTTCGCAAAGCTCGAGATTGACGTAGACACATGCGACGCAATGGGCGCCAACACAGTAAACACTATGGGCGAAGCCGTCAAAGCCCAGCTGGAGAGCTGGCTCGGCGTGCAGGCGCTAGTGGCAATACTCACAAACACCAGCCGCGTTGCCACCACAGCAGAAGTGCATATACCGGTTGAAGCACTGGCATCCAGGCGGCTGGAAGACTCTGAGCGAGAGAGCGAAGGAAAACGCCTTGCGCGCCGAATCGCGGCATTGAGCGCGCTTGCCGCCAGCGACCCTGCGCGCGCCGCCACGCACAACAAAGGAATCCTAAACGGAATCGCAGGAGCCGCGCTCGCGTCAGGAAATGATACGCGAGCGCTAGAATCGGCAGCACACGCGTGGGCGGCGCGCTCCGGTCGCTACCTACCACTGTCAAAGTGGAACACCGAAACTTTAAACGGAAAAACCATACTCCATGGCAGTATTGAAATTCCGCTACAGATCGGCATTGTTGGCGGCTCAATCTCATCGCTTCCAATGGCAAAACTCGCGATCAAAATCGGCAATTACAAAAACGCAAACGACTTTAGAAACACGCTTGCCGCGCTCGGTTTGGTACAAAATCTTGCGGCTCTTCGCGCACTAGCAGGCCCTGGAATTCAAGCAGGTCATATGGCATTACAGTCGTCAAACCTAGCAATTGCAGCAGGTGCCAAAGGTGCGGAAATCGCGGAAATCGCGCATGATATTTTGCAACTTAGCCCTGCAGAAAGAACTACAGAAAAAGTTATGCAATTACTTCAAAAGTTACGAGAATCAAGTAAAAATTAAGAAAAATTAAGAAAAATTTAGGAATTTTAGGACAAATGAACACACAAAATACCGAAACATCAGCAACCACAACCTCCGCAACCACTCCCCTTGCCGTCGGCATCGACCGCATCTCCTTCGCAACGCCGCACTATTACCTAAACCTCGAAGAACTGGCGGAACACCGTGGAATCGACCCTAACAAATTCACAATCGGAATCGGTCAAAGCGAACAATCTGTGCCACCAAATCACCAAGACATCGTCACTCTCGCCGCGCAAGCTGCCCTCCCACTGCTACCCCACATCGATAGCAATCGCCTCAAAATGCTAATCGTCGGCACAGAAAGCGGCGTCGACGCAAGTAAATCGAGTGCTCTGTACGTTCAAAATCTGCTAAAACTCACGCCGTGGGTGCGCTCTATTGAAGTAAAAGAAGCTTGCTACGGCGGCACCGCGGCTTTGATGATGGCATGTGACTACGTGCGCGCGCACGCCGAAAAAAATCCGCAAGTGCTTGTTATTGCAGCCGATATTGCGCGCTACGGTCTTGCTACACCTGGCGAAGTAACGCAGGGAGCAGGGGCTGTAGCAATGCTTGTGAGCGCGAATCCGCACGTGCTTAAAATTAACGACGATAGCGTTGTGAAATCCGCTGATATTCAGGACTTTTGGCGACCTGTTTACCAAGACACTGCGCTTGCTCGCGGAAAGTTTTCGACTGAGCAATACATACAATTTTTCTGCGACGTGTGGCAAAAATATTGTGCGCAAAACGGTTGTAATTTCAATGATTTTGCAGGGTTATGCTTCCACTTGCCGTATACGAAAATGGGTTTGAAGGCGCTTAAGGCTGCGATGGATTCTTGCGATAATAGCAACCTAAGCGAGTCGTCGCGCAATCGCTTACTTTCGCGCTATGAAACCAGCACGAAGTACAGCCATCGCGTAGGCAACATCTATACGGGTTCCCTGTATTTGGGATTGCTGTCTTTACTTGAGTTAGACGAATTTACTTGCGAAAATAGTAATCTTACTGCACTTAAAAGCGGCGATAAGATTGGGCTATTTTCTTACGGCTCCGGCGCTGTTGGTGAATTTTTCAGCGGCACGATTGCGCCAGGATTTAGAAATGCGCTGTTTGCGCGCGAGCATGCGGATATGCTTGATTCGCGCGTGCGTTTAAGCGTTGCTGATTACGAGGAGATGTTTGAAAGCGTTGCGCCTTACGCTCCGGAAGATTTCGAAAGCAGCACGTCTTGCCGCGAAGGTGCGAACTTCTTCCTTGACGCAATCACTTCTCAAGAGCGTCATTATTCCGCGCGCTAAAATCGAGCGAGCGCACGTTTTGATCGGATTCTCGCGCGCAACCGACCTTTTCTTTACACCCACGTAAAGTTTCTGCCGTTTTTTGGTGCGTAGGCGGCATAAACTGTGCGCTGCTGTAAAGTTTCTGCCGTTATTCCGCGCACAACCGACCGTTTCTTTACACCGCTGTAAAGTTTCTGCCGCAATTTGCTAATTTCCCGAGCTCGGCGAATTAAAAAAGCCTAAAGCAATTTCACATGCTTTAGGCTTAGTTAATTCGCGGATGAGGCGAGATTCGAACTCGCGGTAGGTTTCCCTACAACGGTTTTCAAGACCGTCTCCTTAGACCGCTCGGACACCCATCCATTTGCGCGCGAAAGCAATCAAATTGCCGCTTTTAACGCACAAGTGGTAAGCATATCATCACGTATAGAACGCAACACACAACACCCAGATTCAAAAAACTTATCAACTAAAAAACAAAGCCCAGGTAATTTCCCGGGCTTTGTAGTTAATTAAACGATTTTTTGAAACAAACGCCGTGTTTGTGCACGAGCAAACTCACGCTTCCCACTTAGTTGGCTCAATGACTTCCTTGCCACCCATATAAGCCTGCATAGCCTTCGGAATATCAATCGAACCATCCTCATGCTGATGATTTTCCAAAATAGCCACAAGCCAGCGAGTAGTAGCCAAAGTGCCGTTAAGCGTACTAACTGGGCGAGTTCCACCATCTTCCATACGTTCACGCACATTCAAGCGGCGAGCCTGATACTCAGTGCAGTTAGAAGTAGAAGTAAGCTCACGGTAACGTCCTTGCGTTGGAACCCAAGCTTCGCAATCAAACTTACGAGCGGCAGAAGAACCAAGGTCACCTGCAGCAGTATCAATAATGCGGTAAGGCACTTCTACCTTAGCAAGCATTTCTTGCTCCATGCCTAGCAACTTCTGATGCTCAGCGCGAGAATCTTCCTGCTTGCAATAAACGAACATCTCAACTTTATCAAACTGATGCACGCGAATAATACCAGAAGTATCCTTTCCGGCAGCACCAGCCTCACGACGGTAGCAGCTCGACCAACCGCAATAACGCAAAGCACCATTGCTTAAATCAAGAATCTCATCCTCATGCATACCAGCCAAAGCAACTTCGGAAGTACCGACCAAATACTGATCATCTGGCTCGCGCAAACGGTAAATCTCGTCCGCATGAGAATTCAAGAAGCCAGTTCCGCGCATTACTTCCGGGCGCACAAGCGTTGGCGTAATCGCAAGCGTAAAACCGTGCTCTTCGGCTTGATCAACAGCCATAGTAAGCATTGCGATTTGCAAGCGAGCCACAGCACCGCGCAAGAAGTAGAAGCGAGATCCTGCAACCTTCACGCCGCGACGCATATCAATTCCAGCAACGCCAGTTCCAAGAGTCAAATGATCCTTTGGCTCGAAACCTTCTGCCGCAAAATCGCGAGGTGTGCCAACCTTCTTAACTACAACATAATCGTCTTCTCCGCCTTCTGGAGCTTCATCTTCAACGATGTTAGAAAGCTTCCACATTGCTGTAGTGTAGTCGGCAGTAGCTTTTTCGGATTCAGCTTTGTACTCTGCAACCTTCGAAGCTAATTCTTTAGTTTCAGCAATAAGCGCAACCTTTTCCTCCGCGCTAGCTGTTGCAACCTTCTTACCAATAGCTTTTTGCTCAGCGCGAGCCTCTTCAAAAGCCTTAAGAGCAGTACGACGCAAGTCATCGTTGTGCAATACTTCATCGACGAGCTCAACGGATTCACCGCGCTTGCGCTGCGATTCCTTAACTACGTCGGCATGTTCACGAATAAATTGGATATCAAGCATGACTCCTAGCCTAGTGCCGCAAGACGACAGATAAGCGCACTATCGACAACATTTATGCAAGGCGGCACGTACAATAAAGCAAATACGCAAAATATTGAGGGAGTAATATGGCAGCAATACATGCTACTACAGAAAATTTTGAGAAGATTGCTTCGACAAATGAAATAGTTGTTGTCGATTTTTGGGCAACGTGGTGCGGTCCATGCAGGTCTTTTGGTCCTATTTTTGAGAAGGTCAGTGAAAAATATCCCGAAATTCCTTTCGTAAAAGTTGATATTGACAAAAGCAACGAGATTGCTGCAGCTGCTCAAATCCAAGCTGTTCCAACAGTAATGGTTATTAAGCGCGGCGAAGTTATTTATAGACAAGCTGGAGCATTACTAGCTTCTGATTTAGAAGATTTGGTTGAACAAGCTAAATCTTACGAATCTAATGATTCTGAATCCTGATTTATAGACTATGCCATGAGATACAATATGTGAGGTTTTGCATATACGTTTTGCACATACATTTTAGTTTTATTACTCTACGTTGCGAGCGTTTGCAAGTATCAATAGAGTAATTGCAGGAATAAGGAGGGTTATGGCCAGTCACCGTAAGCATACTGTTACGCTTGGTTCACTCAGTTTACGACAGTGGGCTAGAGTTAGCGCGGTTATTTTAGGCTTCATTGCTTTGGTGATACTTGGTTTTGCCTCGCGAGATTTTTACACTTCGTCTAAAGGTCACGCTGTTCAGGTTACTTCTTATTCGGCAACCGATTCTTCGCAAGTTTCTCGTAGTGCTAGCCGTCGCATGTTGCATGATAGCGCAACTTCATATGTTAACGTTGTTATAAATGGTCATCATCGTACTATTTTGGGCAATAATTTCACTGATGTAAAATCCGTTCTTGATGCCGGGGATATCACTCTTGAGCCACACGATGTTGTTACTCCATCTCTTACAACTAAAGTTAGCGAATCAACTGTTATTACTATTAATCGTGCAGGCGCAAAATTAGAAAATTCCGACGACCCAATCGCGTTTAACGTCGTTAAAAAGGAAACTGCTGCACTTCCAAAAGGTACTGAGAAGGTGCAAAGTGAAGGCGCTAACGGCGTAATGGAAACAGCAAAAATAGTTACTCGAACTAAGGGAAAAATAGTTTCCTCTAATATTTTTGCTTCTTATGTTAAAAAAGCTCCAAAAGATAAGGTTATTCTTGTTGGAACTGGCGGTTCTTCTGCCGGACTTGGCTTAGCTGCTTCTATCGGCACGACTGTTCCTGCTGGCGAGATGCAACAATGGGCTCACGATTGGCTTATTTCTAACGGTTATAGTGAAGCTGATTTTACTGCAACAGTATTTATTATTTCTCATGAATCTGGCTGGCGCGTAAACGCAATGAATCCTTCTGGAGCTTACGGTTTACCTCAAGCTTTGCCAGGCGGAAAAATGGCTTCTGCCGGAGCTGATTGGGCTACTAACTATCAAACTCAGCTCCGCTGGTTCTGGAATTATTGCAATGGTCGTTATGGCTCCATTCAAGGCGCTTACAATCATTGGCTTTCCTACCACAGCTACTGATTAGAATCAGTCTAGATATTATTGTTTTGCGCAAATTAAGTCTTACAATTTTTCGTTGTAATAGATAAGAGAATAGACTTAAGTCGATTGACTTTTGCCACCTATGCTTAAAAATATGCTTAAGAAAAACTACGTTTAAGAATAAAAAGGATGTTTTATTTTGATGCACTCAACATGGCTGTCTAATAAAAGCCAAAATCTCAGCCATGCGCTAACAGGCGAAGAAGCATACAATAACAATCGTCTTACACGTCCTGCTTTAATTTCTCTTGCTATTCTTACGTTTATTACATTTATTGGCAATTTCGCACAATTACAACTTACTGCAGCATTGCCAACAATAGTTCAAGAATTTGGCATAAGCGTCACAACTGGTCAGTGGCTTACTTCTATTTTCCAGCTGATTATGGCAATTATGGTTCCACTTACAGCATTTTTAACAAGACGCTTTTCTACTCGCCAAATTGTTATTACTTCCATGTCGCTTTTTACTTTTGGATCCGTACTTGCATGGCTTAGTAGCGACTTTATGATGGCACTTGTTGGCAGAACTCTTGAAGCTATTGGCACTGGCGTAATGTGGCCTGTTTTACAAATTACCGTATTCTCCGTCTACCCTGTTACTCGCAGAGGTGTGGCAATGGGAAGCGTTGGCATGGCTATGAGTATTGCTCCAGCAATCGGTCCTACTATTGGCGGTTTGCAAACTGATATTAATGGATGGCGTTCTATTTTCTGCTCTCTTACTATTATCGGAGCGCTATCCGTCGTTTTAGCAGTATTTTTCTTGCATAATTTTGGAGAACATGATCTTAACGCGCATGCTGATTTCTTCTCGGTTGGTCTTTCGGTTATCGGCTTCGGCGGACTCATGTTTGGATTCACTAATATTGAAGGATGCGGAGTTTCCCACCCATTATCTTGGGCTCCTATGATTATTGGTGCTTTTGGAATTGCTTGGTTTGTTATAAGGCAGTTGCGAGCGCAAAAACGCGGTCACACTCCTCTTCTTGGTCTTAATGTGCTTAAAAACCGCTACTTTATGGTAGGTACTATTTGCGCTTGCCTTACATTTTTTGCTTTCAGCTCAATTATGGTGCTTATTCCGCTTTATATTCAGTCTGATCGTGGTTTTTCAGCAACTATGAGCGGCTTAATTCTGCTTCCTGGAGCGTTCGGCATGGCTATTTCGCAGTATTTTGGTGGTCGTATGCTAGATCGCTTTGGAGTGCGCCCAGTTGCTATGGCAGGCTCTATTATTCTGTTTTTTGGCACTGTAATGATGAGTCTTATTGACATGGATACGTGGATTTGGTGGATTTCCATTTGGCAGTTTACTCGCCAAATTGGCATGGGATTCTTGCTTATGCCAATAACTACGTGGTCACTTAATTGTTTGCGTAAGGAAGAGCTTGGCGACGGTTCGGCTGTAACTAATACTATGCGTCAGCTTTGGGGCGCTATTGGAGCACCTGTTTTAGTAGTTACAATGACAGTATTGACAACTCTTCACCATTCTGGCACAGGTCACGCTGCCGATGTTGCTGCTAGTATTTTTGGAGTTCAATGGACTTTGCGCATTAGTGCTATTATTACGGGAATTATGGCTCTTATCGTTATTTTTGGAGTCAAGGGCGAAGGCACAGGTTCTGCTCACAATCTTGCGCGTAGAGCTATTGACCGCATGCGCGTTTTGCATATTCCTCATTCAGCAGAGCATCACGACGTAATGCACGATCACACCCATAATCATTACTAAATGCTTATTAAACGCTTACTAAGTCGCTTTTAAGGATGCTAGACTGAGCAAAATCCTTACTTTGGCAATTTCTGTGCAGAACAGTTATGCAATACGCTTTCCATACTCTGCTTTTCTTCGCGAGTTACAGTTAAACCATATTTATATTTAACAGCTATTTGCCTAGCAACATATTCGCACCTAAAGGTTTTGTTTGAAGGAAGCCAGTAAGCTGCGGACGCGGAACCTTTTTCTTGATTAGCAGCTCCTTCAACCGCGAGTAGATTCATCATATCGTTGCCAAATTTTAATCGTTTTGCACGATTCCATTTCCATGCTCCAGATTCCCACGCATTTTGTAATGCAACAACATGATCTATTTGAATTAAGGCACTAGTTTTTCGCCCACGCACGAAGTTGATATCTTTGCCAGTATACGGATCATGCAACAAGCCGAAACGCACTTGGCAAGATCCTGCGTACTTGTATTTCACATTTTGTAAATCACGCGCTAAAACATCTTCCCTAACGTCACATCCGTTACCGTCATCGTCAGTAGTACGATATCCAAATACTTGACGCTCGTACCCGTAACGATAAGGCTTAGATATACGCAATTTTTTCAATGCTTGCGCAGCTTCTCCGCTTGCTTCATATTCTCCTGTAATCTTCCCAACGTTACTGTTTATTTTAGGAAGCAACAAGCCAATAACAATCCCACATAAAACAGCAAACAACAGCATCCAAAACAGCGCAAGAAACTGCCTCTTGTTACCACGATTACGCATGTTCAGCCCCCAACCCAACTTATGCATATTCTATATTTTTTAAATTAAAGTTAGTTACTGCTCTTAACTCTCATAACAGACGGTATTCTTTGTAAAACAACATCTACAACTTGCTGAATCATAATTACAAGCAAAACCATTGCCATAACAGCATAAACAGTGCTCCATGCTGGAATATTAGCTGGAACTGGATGGATAGTGTGAGAAACCACTAGTGCTGCTACAGAAATGCTAATTAACGATATAGCAAGAACAAGTGCCGACATGCCTCCACTTTTACGAGCCAAACGCATTCTTTGTTGAGAAACTTTATGCATTGAAGTAACCATTCGATTAACGCAATGCTCACCTTGCCTAAATGCAAGTACTTCATCGATACCAAGTTCAATATCACTTACTTCATTCTCAACTTCATGTTGTTCAATGCGCACTTTATTTGCAATATGCTTGGAGCGTATAAGTAAGTATCGAGGAACAATAAACATAATAAACACGCACGAAGCAATAGCTACATAAGACAAATTCGCATCGAAATAGTACAAAACAACCATAAGCGGCACAACTGCAAATATCATTCCAACATTCATGCTGATATGAGCTTTATGCCAACGTTCGTGATGCATATCTACACCTGCAAATGTTGTAACAAGAGTTAATGCACGAACTGCCATACAAGCAACAGCAACAAGCACACACTGTTGCATTACAAAACCAAATATTGGACGTCCTGCAACAGCAAACATTGCTGAAACAATAGCAACAGGAATACATACTGCAGAAACAAGATTGAGAGCAGTACTAAACATTGATATAAAAGCAAAAATAGCACGTTTGAACTTTGAGATTGTTCTCACTTCATAAGTGTAAGCAATACTTGCAATAGAAGAAATATGCTTGTTTTTATTAGGATCTTGCTGAGCTTGCTCAACGTTTTGCGAGTTTCGTGAGTTTTGCGAGTTCTGAGATTCGTTTAATTGATTTAGTTGCGTAATATTTTTAGAACTATCATTAGCAACATGACGATACGATTCTACAGTTGCTATTTCATCAGTTGCGCTAATTCCAGCATCATTTGGCATTAACACTATTACATTCGCATAACGCGCTATGCGACGCAATATTTTAACAATTTCTTCAGCTTCATGATTGCTAATATCACATTGGGAATAATCAAAAACGTACACTTTAGTGTGTCTTAAAATTGCTCTAGCAAGAATAACACGACGCTTTAAATCTTCAGAATTATAGGATGCTTCAGGATTATTAAAAAGTCTATCTATTGGCATATCTAGACCGTCGTAATCGGCATAAACAACGCCATCTATTCGCACAGCTCGCAATGCATCCCACATCGCAGTAGTCGTAGCTGTTGGAGCAGCCAAAAGTAAGTTTTTTCGCAATGTTGTGGAAAATAGATGACTTCGCTCGCTAACTATAGTAACAATATCTGCTAAAGCTGCAGAACTTGCATCATTCAACGACAAGTAAGATGCACTATCGTTTGCGTCAAATACTTCAGAAACTACAAATGGAGAAACGTCGTCTTCATGAATATCATAACGGTCGCTATAAGAAAGCAATATGTCAGCAGATTTGTTAAAACCTGTACCAGAAAGTATTTTCTCACGCATAACATGATGATATTTACTTGGAATAACTTGCAATTCACCAGATTTTGCAATTATCGATAAACGCTGAGCTTCATTAGTATTCGCATTATTTTCCGAAATATTGCATCGCATACGCAAAGCAATATTGGTTGAGCCATCAGGCAAAGATAATGTTGAACCATCGTCACTAAATGCTATTGGAGCAGGAGAATCAGTAACCATTTTTAACAATGCTTCAACATGGTCCAAACCATGAACAGCATGCTTAACTACATGCATATTCTTACCAACAATTCTCAGTGGCTGGACGCTTAACATTAACAAGGGCATTGTTAACAGAGCTGCAGCAAGACCTACACCTTTAACGGAAGATAACCAAACAGTTGCAACAATTGCGAGTCCAGCAATAACATAGGCAAATAACGCACTTACACAACGCCACGATACTGGGCTTAGTGCCAACGAGAATATAAGAGAAGCGACATTAAACAATGCAGCTAATGCGCAAATCCCGGCTATAGCAGGGTTAACTGTAAATAGTGCTGCAGAAACAACCACAGGAACAGGAATAGCTGCAATAATTTGTGGAACTAAAGAAGCAACAAAACTTTGTATTGCAAAAATATCTTCATTTACACGCAAAGAAGTAATGTCATGAGAATCTTCAATATCTACAGAACGTAGAGATAACATTGCGTGCAACATTTTAGGGCGCAAACGCATAGCTATTCGCGACTCAATTTCTGCACAAACAGTACACGACCAGTAAAAAACTGCATATTTCAGCAAAATAATAGCAGCTAAAGCAATAATGTAAGACGTAAATTCAACAGAACTCATTAAAGAAGTTCCAGTAGAACGAACAGGTCTTAATACTGGAGACAACATCCCAACGCAAACGTAGACAAAAGCTATGTTTACAAGATAAGAAATCGCAAGACACGCCGACCTTAAAATAACTAGATGCTTAATTCCTGGCACGAACGCAAAGCAGCGATTTATCATCTCCTGATCCTTTTCTTTATTCCATATTTATTCAAAAACCACACACTCCCAACTGATGTTAAGATTACGCTTCACACACACCATCAACACGCCGGCATCCGCGTAATTATGCTGATTTTAAGCCATTTTGCCAGATATTAGCATTAAGAAAATAAAGTTGTTTCACAACTGTTTCACGCAATATTTAAATAATCAAAAAAATAATTAAAAATACCATTCTTAATTCTATTCTCGATAATTTTTAATGCAATTTTTCACAATCGCAAAATTATCTCAATACGGCACCAATAGAAGAACGCAATTTTAAGCCAGCAGGTATTTGCCCAACTCCATGAGACATATCTGGGAATGCTGGCTCAGGCCCATGATTCATTAATCTCAAAGCTTCACGCACTGCCAACGACCCTAATTGCTGCATATCGAGACTCACAGTTGTAAGAGGTGGGAAAAAATCACTTATTGCCGGAATATCGCCGAAACCAACAACACTAATATCACTCGGAATTTTCAAACCGTGCTCATACAAGGAACGCACAACTCCTACTGCCTGCTCATCGCTTGAAGCAACAATAACAGTCGGCAATGCAATGCCATCTATGCCAAATTTCTCAATCATATGATTCATTCGCGCGTAACTTTCAGAAGACTTCCACGAAGTACATTGCACAATATGCGAATGAATACCTTGAGCAGTTGAAAGTGAACGCCATGCAATGAGTCGCGTTGCAGCACCTCTCCATTGCGAAGGACCTGCTATATAAATGGCATTTCGATGTCCATAATGCGCAATAAGTGACACAATATCGTTCATTGCGCGAGATTGATTAATACCAATCATTGAATACTCAACGTTGCTATGAGAACGCAACATATTCATGCCTTCATGCGCGCTTATTGCACCATGAGTAGCAGTAACGCATACGCACGGCTTAAGAATACGCGTACGACACAGTGACGTAAATATTGCATCTGTTGGAGCGTCAATTATTAATCCGTCGACATTTTGCTCTTCAAAACTCTCGCATAAATCTTGAATATCACTTTGTTCACATAATGTTTCGTTGACCATGCTAATAGAAAGAAAAAGACCACGAGATTTTGCTTGCGCTTCTATAGGAGCAATAATGTTTCGAGATGTTCTATTTTCTGCACCAACGATAAGCCCTAAAGTACGCGATTTCTTAGTTGCTAATGCGCGTGCTGAATTACTCGGATAATACCCAAGCTGCTCAATAACTCGCAGAACTTTAATTCGCGTGCTAGCAGAAACATCAGGAGAATTATTAATAACGCGAGAAACAGTTTGATGACTTACACCAGCAGCGTGCGCAACATCGATCATTGACACGCGTTTTGCTTCATTTTTTGCCATATGCACCCTCGCTTATAAATGCCAAGACAATCTGTGCAAATCGCTAGGACCTACTTTTTTAATGGCATTGCGATGAGCTAAAGAACCGTAACCCTTATTACTTGCCCAATCGTAGGCTGCATATTGCGGATTTTTAGCAAGAGATACCATAAGATTATCCCTAGTAACTTTTGCCAAAACTGCAGCTGCAGCTACGCTCGCACACTGCCTGTCTGCTTTTACTAAAGTATGAACTTTTACAGGCTCATGAACGTAAGGAGCGTCAAAAGTATTTGCGACTTTGTCAATATAATCGCAAGGTCCATCCAATATTGCGGCAATACGAAAGTTTGAATTCGCACGCGTATCCGCATTTACGCTAAAACTTAACTTTTTAATATCTTCTTCAACTTTAGAAATTGCTTTTAACGCAGCGACACCAAGCGCATAGCTAATACCCCACTCATCAATTTCTGTGTTAGTGCAAGACCCGACTGCCCAAGTTGTACACCATTTTTGCAACGGTTCATAAAGCTCTTCTCGACGCTTTTCACTAAGCAATTTAGAATCAGCTAAGCCTTCAGGCATATAGTTTTCTTTTACTTGTTTAATTCCAATAACTGCAGCTCCTACCATCACAGGACCTGCAAGAGAGCCTCTTCCTACTTCGTCAAGACCAATCACCCAATCATAGCCTTCGCAAAGCAGATCTTGCTCATATTTAAACGATGGAATAAGCGGTATATTGGATGATTTATTTGGCATAATTGAAATCAGTTGATATAAGTCGCGCTAATATAATTTCGTTAATACTCATTGCGCTAATACTTTTATTTTGCAGGACGATCAGGCACATTGTTAAAATCATCATGGTGTTCGTCTAAAAGACCAATTCGATCAAGCGGCCACGATCTAAACACAGCAACGCCCTCGATTTTGGAAATCGGAACTAAACCGTCATCGCCATCATTGCGATGATATCGTGAATCCGCAGAATTAGAACGATTATCGCCCAAAACAAACACGTGACCAGCTTTAACTTTTACTTTAAATGGAAAAGCACTCGGGTCAACACCAGGACGAATATAGGAAGATTCTCGTATTGGAACACCGTTCACAACAATAGGCTGCCCAGCGCCTTTACATTCAACAGTATCTCCAGGCAAACCAATAAGACGCTTAATTAAATCCTTGCCAACAGCACCGGAAGAATTTTCACCACTCAACCAATGTGCAGGATCCTCAAAAACAACAATATCTCCACGTTTTAATGGGAATAAGCGCGGAGTTAGCTTAGTCGTAATAACATAATCGCCAATATGAATAGTATCTAGCATAGAGCCAGAAGGAATTGTGTAAGCTCCAAATAGGAACACACGAATAAGTATCACTACTAATACTGGAATACCGAACCATGTTATAGCATCGCGCAAAGTTAGGCGGTCATTTTTAGCACGCTTAGAATGTGCAAAATGCTTACCTTTTCTATTTTTGCGCTTAAACATGCGAGAGCCGGAAGGTAAATCTCCTTCCGGCTCTGGTGGAACCGGTGAAGGATCTATACCATGACCCGCTACTGAAACGATATGAGTATCGCTAATTTGCGTGTCATCAGTCATAACAAATACCCTTCACATAAGTTCCATTTTACTTAGCAGAGTTATCGCGACGCTCGGCAATACGAGCAGCCTTACCACGCAAAGCGCGCAAGTAGTAAAGCTTAGCGCGACGAACGCGACCGCTACGAACCAGCTTAATCGAATCGATAGCTGGAGAATGAAGTGGGAAACGACGCTCAACACCAGTGCCGAAGCTCACCTTACGAACAACGAAAGTTTCACGCACGCCAGCACCCTTACGAGCAATCACAACGCCGGTGAAAGTCTGAATACGAGTGTTGTTGCCTTCCTGAATCTTAACGTTGACATCAACGGTATCGCCAGGACGGAAAGCTGGAATTTCTTCAGCAGCCTTAAGATGCTTAGCATCAAATGCTTCTACAGCATTTACCATAATATTCCTCCATCGCCGCCGCATATCGACGCATAGTAAGCGTTAGCAACAAATGTGCTACGCAATTCTTTCCCCAAAAAGTTCGCTTTTTAGGGGGCTTCCGATCCGCGCAATCTTAAATAAGAAGCGACTAGACCTAAAAGATAAAAGAACTATGCGGCATCCCTTTATCGAAAGCATACAAATACCAAATTATGCTCAATAATGGACATTATTGAGCATAATTCCGCACTATTCCGCACTATTTCAGCGCACAACTCCATCGAGAGGAGCAGTTTCAACTGTACGAGTCAACTCGTCATCATCAGCGTCATAATCAAACAACTCGCCGTAACGACCCCAGCTAATTGCAATATCAAACTGCTGACGTGCCAAAGCATCCGTGTGCTTACTGCGCAACAAATCCAAAATCAGCTCGCCACGAAGCTTTCCGTTACGATTCCTACTCAAAGCTTGATCAATTGCGTGCACAAGAGGTGCATGTTCAATCGCAAGACGAGCAAAAACTTGCTTACTGTGCAAAATATCGGCATTATGCCACTCTTCACCCTCAGAAGTAATAGTAATATGACCGTTTTCTGCAGTAAGTAAATTAAGCATCGTGCCCGCATCGACAAGTGGGAACAAATCATCAATCTCAAACGACAAATCAGCTGCCAAATCAGCCAAATCAATGCCATCTGGGTTTTCAGAAATCACGTCAAGCAAACCAGCCATACCACCTGGTGTAGCGTTTGGAAGCAAATGAACAGCCACAGGCTCTGCCTTTGCCTCACCTGCTTCAGCTTCATCCTCACTTTGCTTATCTTCATCTTCATCGTCATGGTGGCGCTGAATAAGCATATCTGCAATTGCTGCAGCTTCGTTATCTTCAGCATCTTCATTAGTTGCATTATTTGCTTGATCTTGAGAATCAGCATCTTCGGAAGCGTCTTGCTCTGCAGCGCTTTCTGGAGCAGAACCAGTCAAAATAGCATACAGATTATCAACCATCGCTTCAAATTCAGCACTGTGCTTATCTCGAGGACGAGGCAAATCAACATTCACATCAGCAATTAAGTGACCTGGATGAGATCCAAGAACCACAACGCGATCAGCCATTTGCACAGCTTCTTCAATATTGTGCGTCACAATAAGCACAGACTTAATATCTCGCTCCTCGCTAGACCACAGCTTAAGAACTTCCTGACGCAAGTTTTCTGCAGTAAGCACATCGAGAGCAGAGAATGGCTCGTCCATAAACAATGCATCCGGTCGTAGCACCAACGCGCGCGCAATACCAACTCGCTGACGCATACCGCCGGAAAGTTCCTTAGGATATGCTGTTTCAAAGCCGTCCAAACCGATTGCGTCAATTGCAGCTAAAGCAAGCTCAGTACGCTTTTCTTTACTAACGCCTCTAGCGCGCAAACCAAGTTCCACATTGTCTTGTACTGTAAGCCACGGCATAAGAGCGAAGGTTTGAAATACGATTGCAACCCCTGGGTTTGGGCCTGTCAGCTCGCGTCCGCGATATGTTACTGTGCCTTCTGTTGGCTGCACAAGACCAGCCATTGTGCGTAGGAAAGTTGATTTTCCAGCACCAGAACGTCCTAATATTGCTACGATTTCACCTTCGCGAAGGGTGAAAGAAATATCGTGCAAAACGTGCTGAGTAGTGCCACTGTCAGAAGTGAAGCTTTGACTGATGTGCTTTGCGTCGATAATATCGCTTGTAATTGAGGATTGCACTTTTTTTGCATTGCTCTTTAAAGTATTCATAATTTTGCCAATCTTTTTCATAAAATTTTGTTATTTTAAGCGATTTATTAGTAAATTTTATTAGTAAATTTTATTAGTCGATTTAATTCAATACGTAACGTTTTTCGGAAATACGTTGCATTGGCGACCAGAATAATCGGTTGCTTAAAACAACAATCAAGCTCATAACAGTTACGCCAACTAAAGTGCGCGCAGAATCTCCTAAAGTGGTTGCATTAGTAATATATGCGCCCAAACCCTGAGTTTCCATGTGATTCTTTCCATATTCCACAATCTCAGACACAATCGAAGCATTCCATGCACCGCCTGCAGCTGTAATACCGCCAGTGCACCATGAACCGAAAATAGACGGCAAAATAAGCGTCTTCCATCGCAAAGTACGATCCAAGCGGAAGCTGCGCGTCATTTCACGCAAATCATCAGGGATAGCACTAGCACCTGCAATAACATTGAACAGAATGTACCATTGCGTACCAAGAGCCATCAAAATAATACTTCCCCAACCAAGATCAATATGCCAAGCCATAAACCAAGCCATAGCAAACGGGAAGATGAAGTTTGCTGGGAAGCTAGCAAGAATTTGCACTATAGGCTGCATAATACGCGAAATCTTAGGATTCATGCCGATTACAACACCAACAGGAACCCAAATAAGCGAGCTTATTAAAATCAACACAGCAACGCGTATAAAAGTGATGCCACCAAGCATGCCTGCAGTAATAAACTCATGCAAACCTGCAGTTGTATACACAAAGTAAAGCATATGGGCAGCGCCAGCAGCCACAATAATTAGCATAATAACGTTAAATACCCAATCACCAAGCTTATGCTGAGCAGCCTTGTGAGGCCACTTGGAGCCTGTGCGACCGAATGGGCGCGTTACTTTTTCAAGCCACTCGCGAATTGGCAAAAACAGTTTACTAATAACTTCATCTGCATGAGAGTGACGAATAAGAGTCAAAATAGCACTGTGACGCTCATTATCAGATGCGCTTTGCGTAATGCGGAAACGCTCAGCCCAAGCTGTAAGCGGTTTCCACAAGAAGAAGTCAAGTGCCAAAACAACAATCACCATCGACACAATAGCCCACCAAATAAGACCAAGCTTATTTTCAGCAGCAGCTTGTGCCACAAAACTACCGATGCCAGGAAGAGCGTAAGTGTGATTATTTACGGAAATCATTTCCGAAGCTGTAAGGAAGAACCATCCGCCTCCAACAGACATCATGCAATTCCAAAGCAGAGGAATCATTGCGTTAGGCATGTCTAGCACCCAGAAACGTTGCCAATGCGTGAGTTGCAAACTACGAACTGCCTCATCCAGTTCCTTTGGCTCGCTGAGCAGCGAACGGTGGAACGAAAAAGTCATATTCCATGCTTGACTCGTAAAAATAGCAAAAATCGAAGCGGCTTCAACACCAAGCATCGATCCAGGGAAAATTACCAACCAAATCGTGACAGTTGCCGAAAGGAAGCCAAGAATTGGAACTGATTGCAAAATATCTAGAAGAGGAATAAGCACCTTGCCAAGCCTACGACTGCGAGCTGCAATAGAGCCATAAACAATAGTAAATATAAGAGATGCAACTAATGCGATCAGCATGCGAAATACTGAGCGCAAAGTGTAGTAAGGCAGATTGATTAAGTCCGTGGATACCTTAGATGGTATGCCACTTGGACCAATCGGTTGATTTATGCGCTGAATAAGGAAGGCAGTTACGCCAAAAACGGCAATAATGCCAACGCACACAATAATATCCGACCAGAAACGAGTGTTCTCGTCGACTTGCGCGCCTGCGCTTTCTTTGCGCGAAGTTGTAAATACGGTCATAATAAAGTCCTCGAATAGGCAATAAGTGGATTCACTTTCGTGTATTTTTTATTTCTATTCATTTATTACGCAGATATCTATTGAGATTTCTATGCGAATTTCTATTTAGATTTTCGTAAATTCTTGCGTAGCCGTATCACCATTGATTACGTTACAGGCGCAAATAACTAGAACTCACGTTTTAACTCCACAAATTATATTTCGTAAATTATACTTCGTAAGTTGTATTTCGTAAGTTATATATTTCGCAAGTTTTGCAACCTAAATTCGGTGATTGCCGGCTTCATATATTCAGGAGGAACATCCGAACTACTACTGCCAATAGTGTCGGAGCCTTCATCAGTACGAGTACTAGAATTATGGCTTTTACTGTCATGTTTCACGGCAAATCACCTCCTTAAGTTAGTGCGCTGCCGGCGCAAATCTTCATCATTGAATCGGAGGTTTACAAGAGAACAGAGGCGCACCAAAACACACAAACGCATATTAAGCGTGCCACGTCGTTCAAGCTTCAGCTTCGCAGGGCGGTGGCGTTGCATTAGTCGAAGCCTTGAATTCGACAACGACTGTTAACCAGCGTGCAGTGTCTCCACTGTGTTGCGGCAGCAACCCGTATCCCCGTGGTAGCCTTACCTACCGACCGTGCTCATTATAAATTATTGTTGCAGTTGTGTCAACATGCAGCAAAACACATTGCGATGCATTTGAAACTTACAAAACTCAGCGACAGATGCTAAACAAAAAAGCCTCTTGACGAATTAACGCCAAGAGGCTTATAAATCAACAATCGCTAAAAACGATTGCCTATATGACTACTATCTTACTTGCGATGAGCGCGATAGAAGCGAATCAAGCTCTGTGTAGAAGCATCCTGAGCTGCCAAAGCTTCATCATCCTTAGAAATTGCAGGAGTAATCTGCTTTGCAAGCTGCTTGCCAAGCTCCACACCCCACTGATCGTAGGAATCCAAGCCCCACACAGTGCCTTCAACGAAGGTAATGTGCTCGTAGAGAGCAATAAGCTCGCCCAAGCTAAATGGAGTCAAAGCATCGCCGAAAATGGACGTGGTTGGACGGTTGCCCTTGAACACGCGAGCTGGCACAATCTCCTCTGGAGTGCCTTCAGCGCGAACTTCATCAGCAGTCTTGCCGAAAGCAAGAGCCTTAGTCTGTGCAAGATAGTTGCCCAAGAAGAGCTCGTGCACATCCTGATCGCCATCCTTAGTAGGATTTGGCGTGTTCACGAAAGCAATGAAATCAGCTGGAATAAGCTGAGTGCCCTGGTGAATCAACTGGTAGAAAGCGTGCTGGCCGTTAGTACCTGGCTCACCCCAGAAGATTTCGCCGGTTTCGCTTGTTACAGGAGTGCCGTCCCAGCGCACAGACTTACCGTTGGATTCCATGGTGAGCTGCTGCAAATAAGCTGGGAAGCGGTGCAAGTATTGATCGTATGGAAGCACAGCGTGAGAAGCAACCTTGTAGAAGTTGCGGTACCAAACGTTGAGCATACCGAGAAGCACAACAACGTTCTTCTCGAATGGAGTCTCAGCGAAGTAAGTATCGATTGCGTGGAAGCCCTTCAAGAACTCTTCGAAGCGCTCTGGGCCGAGAACAACAGCCAAAGAAGTGCCAACAGCGGAATCCACAGAGTAACGACCGCCAACCCAGCTCCAGAAGCCAAAAGCGTTGGTTGGGTTGATGCCGAACTCTTCAACCTTTTCGAGGTTGGTGGAAACAGCCACGAAGTGCTTAGCAACAGCTTCAGCCTTCTTTGCGTCGCTTCCGTCAATAGCACCGCACTCCTGAAGCTTATTCAGCAACCAAGTGCGAGCGGTACGAGCGTTGGTCAAAGTCTCCAAAGTAGTGAAGGTCTTGGAAACAATGATGAACAAAGTGGTTTCTGGATCCAAATCCTTGGTCTTTTCTGCCATATCGTTTGGATCAATGTTAGAAACGTAGCGAGCGCTAATACCAGTGTCAGCATATGGCTTCAAAGCTTCGTAAACCATGACCGGACCCAAATCAGAGCCGCCGATACCAATGTTTACAACGGTCTTAATGTTCTTGCCGGTAACGCCCTTCCAAGCGCCGGAACGAACTTCGTTAGCGAAATCGTAAATGCGACCCAACACTTCACGCACGTCTGCAACGGTATCTTGACCGTCAACAATGAACTTGCCAGCATCCTCTGCAGGACGACGCAAAGCAGTGTGCAAAACTGCACGATCTTCTGTATTATTAATGTGCACGCCAGTGTACATTGCCTTAGTGCGCTCGTCAAGCTTAACTGCCTTTGCAAGGTCTGCGAAAAGCTTAAGAGTTTCAGGCTTAATTAAATTCTTAGAAAGATCGAAGTGGAGATCTCCAGCTTCGAAGCTCAACTTATCCACGCGATTTGCATCCTCGGCAAACCACTTCTTCAGGCAAACGCCTTCTGATTGCAACTCGTCGTAATGCTTCTGCAATGCAGCCCACTCTGGGGTTTTTACGGCGTCAACTGGCGGATTGATGGCCATTTCTAGGTCCTTTCATTTCTTCAACTTACGTGACAGCAATCGTCACTATAGTCCAATTCACAAGATACTCACAAAAGCAGACAGAAACACGCGAAGCTTAACACAAAAATGAACACAATCACACTGATAATTTGCGGCGCGCCAAATTGGACAAATTTAAAAATATGATATATAGTAATTGATTTGTGCGCGAGTCGCGAATGCGTCTCGGGCAACATGCCGCTTTAGCTCAGTCGGTAGAGCGTCTCCCTCGTAATGAGAAGGTCGACAGTTCGATTCTGTCAAGCGGCTCTCTGACTCGCTCGAGTGTATTAATACTTTTGATTTGTTTTTATTCGCTCGATTATTTATATGAGTCTATGCGCGAGTGGCGGAATGGTAGACGCGCAGGATTTAGGTTCCTGTGTCTTACGACGTGTGGGTTCAAGTCCCATCTCGCGCACGAAATTTTTCGCTTATTCAGTAATAAATAATGCCTGCAACTCCGGCAAAAGTGCGCGCAAAGCATTACCTCTGTGCGAAATAGCATTCTTTTCTTCTTGAGTCAGCTCCGCGCTAGTCAAACCTTTCATTTGCACACCATCGCGAATAGGCTGAAGATCTGGCACAAATAGCGGATCATAGCCGAAACCGTTAGTTCCGTGCACCTCGCGCAACAAGTGACCAACCATTTCTCCGACTCGAACAGTCTCAAAGCCGTGAGAATGCGACATAACACTGCCTTCAGGAACCTCACTGCACCCATCCGGAATAGCAAGAGCTGCAGCACAACGAAAACGAGCAGTACGACATTGATCTGGAATATCAGAAAGTTGGCGCAAAAGAAGCTCATTATTAGCTTTATCGTCCCCATGCACACCACTCCACCTGGCAGAAAGAATACCAGGGGCAGCACCAAGCACGTCGACGATAAGACCCGAATCGTCTGCAATAGCAGGATAACCTGTTCTTGCAGCAACATCACGCGCTTTGAGCAAAGCATTCTGTTCAAAAGTCACGCCAGTTTCCACAGGATCAGGCAAGCCAAGAGAACCTGCAGTTACTAACTCGAAACTGTTTGCCAGCTTCGACAATTGCTCCTCTAAAATTTGCTTGATTTCAACGAGTTTTCCCTCATTATGTGTTGCCACAATAAGCTTCACGCCCGTTCTCCTTCAATCTCTTCTATTTTGCTAAAGCGGCTTTTTGAGCAGCTTGCAATTCGCGATTACCTTTAGTTGCCAAATCAAGTAACGTATTTAATTCGTCGCGATTAAATGGACGATGTTCTGCAGTGCCTTGAATTTCAATGAAAGTGCCGGAACCTGTCATAGCTACGTTCATATCTGTCATAGCTTGACTGTCTTCAACATAAGGCAAATCAAGCATAGGCGTGCCGTTAATAACGCCTACAGAAACAGCGGAAATAGAATCCTTAATAACATTTGCAGCAGAGCGAATATGACCATTCTTTTCTGCCCAATTAAGCGCATCTACCAAAGCTACATAAGCTCCAGTTACGGAAGCAGTACGAGTTCCACCATCCGCTTGCAACACGTCGCAATCAATTTGAATCTGGCACTCACCCATCGCTTTCATATCGACTACACCGCGCAAGCAGCGACCAATAAGACGACTAATTTCGTGAGTGCGACCACCAATTTTTCCACGCACAGATTCGCGATCAGTTCGCTCAGCTGTTGCCCTAGGAAGCATAGAATATTCGGCAGTTACCCAACCCAAACCGGAATCTCTACGCCAACGAGGCACACCAACCGTAAAAGTTGCAGTGCACATTACGCGCGTATTGCCACACTCAATAAGCACAGAACCTTCAGGAACATCAGTAAATTTACGTGTTATGCGCACAGGTCGGAGCTCGTCAACATCACGACCGTCAACGCGAATTGGTTTTACAGATTCCAACATATCCTTGATTTGAGTCATACCTCACAAATTTAGCACGTGGCTGTTATCTTCTATTTCTTCTTCTTAGCGCGCAGCAATTTTGTACTAAAGCTGCTCAGAAAGCTCCATCCACTCATCCTCAAGAGCACTGGTTTCTTGCTCGTTTTTTTGGAGATCTTCGTTAAGAGATTGAAGCCCAACAAAGTCACTTGGGTTGTGCGCAGCCATTTGCGCTTCAATTTGCGACTTTTCTTCTTCAAGCTTTGAAAGTTTTCGCTCGATTGCAGAAACTCGCCTTGCAGCATCGTGATAGGCTTTGCCTGTAAGTTTTGGCTCAGCTACTGTACTTTCTGAACTTTCTTTAGTTGTAGAATTTGCAGTACTTGAAGCATTCACAGTACTCGCAGCACTAATGCTATTTTCGTGATCGCGCTGCAACTTTTCTACAATTTGCAAATACTCATCTACACCGCCTGGAAGGTGACGAATTTTGCCGTCAATAAGCGCAAATTGCTGGTCTGTTACGCGCTCAAGCAAGTAGCGATCGTGCGAAACAACAATCAAAGTGCCGGGCCAAGTATCGAGCAAATCCTCCATAACTGCAAGCATGTCAGTGTCGAGATCGTTTCCAGGCTCATCCATAATCAGCACATTTGGCTCGTTTAGCAAAATCAGCAGCAACTGCATACGGCGCTTTTGACCGCCCGAAAGATCCGCAATTGGTGTCATAAGCTGCTCGGGCTTAAAACCAAGCCTTTCCATAAGCTGACCTGGAGTCACTTCTTTGCCATCGATAATATAGCTAGGCTTATAGCGACTTAAAACTTCTTTTACTTTATATTTTCCAAGCTTTTCAAGCTCTTCTAGCCGCTGCGAAAGCACAGCAAATTTTACAGTCTTGCCGATATTTACGTGTCCAAGCGTAGGCTTTAGAGATCCATCAATAATGCTTAATAATGTTGATTTTCCTGCTCCATTCGCACCCACAATTCCAAAACGATCGCCTGGGCCTATAAGCCAAGTTGCATCGTCTAAAATCATGCGTCCAGTAATAGTTTTGCGCGATGCAGCTGAAGTTTCTGCAATGTTTTGCGCGCTCGTAGCAGTATTTTCAGAAGTATTTTCCGCAGTATTTTCAAAAGAATTTTCTTGACTCTCGTCAACAGCAATAGTAACGCTTCCTACGTGAGTTGGTTGCGCAAAAGCAGATTCTACAATATCGACTTTATTTGATTTTTCTGCATTATCTTCACCTAAAGATGCGTTTTCTACAATATCCGGATCGATATTTTTTAGCTGCTGAGCGTTGTCGAAAATTTGCGTAACGTCAATTAAATCAACAACTTGCTTACCAAGACGCGAAGTTGCCATTTTCTTCAATTCAAGAGTGTCTCTTAGCGGCGGCACATCTGCAATAAGCTCACGCGCTTGCTTTACGTGGAATTTTTGCTTAGTAGAACGCGCACGAGCACCCCTAGAAAGCCAAGCTAACTCTTTTCTTGCCAAATTTCTGCGACGCTCTTCGCGCACATCCGCTTGGCGTTCACGCTCCACGCGTTGCATCATATAAGCGCTGTAACCACCCTCGAAAGGATCAATTACGCCGTCGTGCACTTCCCACATCGAAGTGCAAACCTCATCCAAGAACCAACGGTCGTGCGTCACAATCAAAAGCGCACCTTGACCGTCCTGCCAACGGTGAAGAAGATGCTCCGCAAGCCAATGAATCGTCACAACGTCCAAATGATTCGTAGGCTCATCCAAAGCCAAAATATCCCAATCGTGCAACAATAATCTTGCTAAATCTGCGCGCCTGCGCTGGCCTCCAGAAAGCGTGCCTACTTTTGCTTCCAAATTTATGCCACCAAGAAGCGCTTCTACAATTTCGCGTGAACGCTGATCTGCAGCCCACTCGTAATCTTCGCGATTTTCAAGAGCAGCCTCGCGCACAGTTGCGTTATCGTCCAATGGATCGCGCTGATCCAACATGCCAAAAGTAAGCCCTCCGCGCTTCGTAACGCGACCAGAATCAGGCTGCATTGTACCGGCAAGTAGCCGAAGTAGCGTTGACTTTCCGTCACCATTTTTTCCAACAATACCTATTCTGTCGCCTTCAAAAACACCTTGAGTTACGTCTGTAAAAATCGTTTTTGTAGCAAATTCTAGCGAAACTCGTTCTAATCCCAAATCATACGTAGGCATAATCCACAAATATAGCTGAACACTTATACGAAAGGATATAGAAGGAATATGGAAAAATGCGATCGCAAATGCGAACACGAAGCTTAAAAGCGCTTGTGTTGGTAGTAGGACTATAATAATACGTGCTATGAAAACTCAGAACAATCAACAAAATATGCAGAGCAAACACAATCAAAATAATCAAAACAACTCACATGCGCAACACAACGAAGATGGAGTTTTGAGATTAGATGGCGATGAAACACGTCCTGGAGACCCAACGCAGGAACTTTTGAACGCTTTAGGCACAACTATTTCGCCGGATCTTTTGGTAGAAGCACTCACCCACCGCTCGTTCTCGCACGAGCATCCTGGCACACGAAATTATGAGCGACTTGAGTTTTTGGGCGATGCTGTGCTTGAGTTAGTTTCTACGGAAACGCTGTTTTCTGCACATCCAGACATGACTGAAGGTCAGCTTGCAAAGATGCGAGCGAAAGCTGTGTCTGAATGGGCGCTTTCTGCTGTCGCGCGCGAAAAGCTGCATGTTGGCGCGTATATTCTTCTCGGTCGCGGAGAAATGGAGCAGGGCGGAAATAATAAAGATTCAATTTTGTGCGATATTGTTGAAGCACTTATTGGCGCAACTTTTGTTGAGCATGGAATTGATGAAGCTCGCAGAGTTGTGCATCGTTTGATTGACGACACTTTGGCGGAAGTGCTAACTGAAGGACCAGCTCTCGATTGGAAGACTTCGCTTACAGTCAAAGCTCACGATATGGGTTTGGAAGATCCAGAGTATCGAATGGCTGTTTCTGGGCCAGAATACGCACCAGTGTTTGAAGCTCGCGCGGTTTTGGCGCATAAGGATGGCGACGAAGTGCTGGGAGTCGGAAGTGGCTCTAGCAAACGAAAAGCGCAACTCGCAGCAGCCGAAATCGCTTGGCACGCACTCGACGCGCGTAAGTAACACCCACCCCTCACAGCCACAATACGCAAGAAAAAGAAAAACCCTGCCACCCGTCGATGGCAGGGTTTCTGTTAATAAAACCTACTTGGTGTGCTCGGAGCGAATAGCTTCACGGTAAACACGACCACGGAAGGTTCCGCAAGATGGGCAAGCCATGTGTGGGAATGCCTGAGAACCGCAGTTCGGGCAAGTCACAGTCTGCACGGCAGACGCCTTCCAATTAGCGCGACGCGAATGCGTATTAGCACGCGAGGTCTTGTACTTAGGCAGTGCCATAATTCTTTCCTCTATTTCGTTCAATCGATTGAGCTTAAGCGTTCTGTATATTACAGCAAGCGCCGTACAAATTGCGCAACCTAATTTCTCTTTAGCGCAACAGAAACTTTACAAGCGCGCGCAGTTTATGCCGCTTTTCAGCCCAAAAACGACCGAAACTTTACAACTCGCTAAAATTAATGCCGCTTTTCATTCTGCTCAAGCTGAGCTTTCAAATCCTCTAAAGCAGCAAAACGAATATCCGTAACGTCGTGATGATGATCTGGATGCTCGTTTAAGTTTTCGCCACACTGAGAGCAAAGTCCGCGGCAATCCGGCTCGCACAACGGCTGCAACGGCAACTCACTTACCATCGTGTCGCGAATAAGAGCCTCAATATCCGCAAAATCGCCACCCGCAACTAGCGGATACACATTGCCTGACTCGTCATTTTCATCCCAAATTTGCGATTCAGCTTCATCCGCATCGCCACGAGTATTGCGATTATCAGAACGATTAGAACGCGAGTCAGCATATGGGAAGAATACGCACACATCCACTTTCCAATCGCGACGAAGCGGCATCAAGCATCGAGTACATTCTGCATGCACCGGAGCAGTAATACTGCCCTGAAACATTAAGCCGTCAACCACAGCATCAAAATCGCCATCAACCATAACATCGCTGCCTGGCTTTACGCCAATAACGTAATCTCCAATGCCTTCCGGCGCCGGAAATACGCGATGCAACGACATGCTACTACCAGCGCGCGCAGCCATTTGCGCTACTGGAACAGCCCATGGTGATTGGGATGGATGCGAAGCCATTACTAATTCCTTTCCTCTTCATCATCGTCATACAATGATGAGCTAATGTCGTTTTGTACGTGCGCTGCAGCTCGGCGACGATCTTCTAACACTCGCTGACCCGCTTGCACGTCTTGCTCTAATTTATCTAGCTGCTGCTTTAAGCCTTCCATAACAGTTGCGCAATACTGATCCGCACCTTGCGTAAGCTTGTCTGATTTTGCTTGCGCAGTAGCGAGAATATCGCGAGCTTTCTGTTTTGCTAAAGCCGTTACGTTTTCTTGACCTGCTAAGAATTGAGCACGCTCTTGCGCTTCTTCAATTATTTCTGCAGATTGAGATTGCGCTGAGGAAACAATAGAGCTTGCTTGTGCTTGCGCTGTACGCAAACGTCGCTCTGCTTCTCGCATTAATGCAGAAGCTCGCTCCAATTGCACAGGAAGCATATCTTTCAAACGCGCTAACTGGTCAACGAACTCATCGCGATCAATTTTTACCATTCCTGCAGCAAACAGAACATTCTTTGCTTCCGAAAGGGTTGCTTCCATTGCATCAATAATGTCGTAAACTGTTGTAAATTCAGCGCGACTCTTTGAGCGCACTTCATCGCTTATTGCTTCTGCAGCTACTTTTGAAGTTTCAGATTCATTTTCTTCAAAATCAATAACACCACCGTCTTCTCTTTCTCGTAAATCTGGAAGAGGGAAAGGAGAAAATGATGCTGGCGAAGAAGCTGCTTTGCTATCTTTATTGTTATGCTTTGCACTATCAGCGCCATTATCTCGCACATCTTCCGCAGCAGAAACACTTCCAACTGCCGCAACAGATGACGTTTCTGTATTGTCAGCATCTGCATCAACTAATAGGTCGCCTTCACGCGCACTTCGCACGTCGGATTGCGTTGTATTTACAACGCCGTCTTGAGCATCTTCTTCATCTGCAAGAACCGGATGCAATGGAAGCTTTTGATTGCGATCAACTTGCACTTCGCGCTCCATTGTGTCGTCTCCTTCACTAGATAATCCAGAAGTTGCGTCAGTAAGTTCATTTTTATTTGTCATCTTCTACTCTCCTGTTCAATTGTTCAGCATAGATGAATTATTATCTACGCCTAATGATTGTTCATTAAAAAGCTTTTTTAATAAGGGTATTACGTTATCTGGAACCATGCCAGTAACATTTCCCCCATGACGAGCAACATCTTTAACCACAGAGCTTGAAACATGCTCAAGCACAGGATCAGCAGGCAGAAAAAGTGTTTCGATACCTGCTAATTTGCGGTTCACTAGCGCCATTCCAAGTTCTGCCTCATAATCACCGTTTTGACGTAAGCCTTTTACGATTACTGTAGCACCAACTTTTGTACAGTAATCAGTAATCAAACCAGCTGTTGAAGTTACTACTATTTTGCAATTGCGATTGAAACTATTCTGAGCTTGCGGCAAATTATTTATTGCTTCTTGAATAATTTTTACGCGCTCAGATTCAGGAAATAACGGAGTCTTTGCAGCATTTACCGCAACTAGCACATGTACTTCATCAAATAGATGCGTACAACGTTGTATTACGTCTAAATGGCCGGCAGTGACTGGATCATACGAGCCGGGGCACACAGCTATAGTCATGCTCTTAGATTATCACCCATTGCGCTCAGAACAAAAATATATTAATAAAATAGCGTTACTTTTATCGTTAAAGATAGAAGTAACGCTGATATTTAATATAAATTGCTTAAATACGCAACATAATTACTTAAAAATTAAACTTTCCTAATTCCTCGTATATGCGCTTGCATTCAGGGCAAACTGGGTAGTCATTTGCTTCGTGTCGAGGAATCCACACTTTACCGCACAAAGCTACTACTGGTCGACCAGTTAAGCGCGACTCTTCAATTTTGTCTTTTGACACATAGTGCGCAAAACGATCTGCATTACCACCGTCATCTAGACGAGCATCTTCGTCAACTTCTGGACGTTCTAGAACAGAAGTGCTTGTGCCGGAACCAGAGTCTGGATCTGTGGATTGCGAACCAGATTCCATAACAGCATCTAACGCATTATCTGCTTCTAAAGATGAAAACATCTCGCATCCTTTCGTAACGCATTGTGTAACGAATTTCGTAGCGCACTAAAATTTAATTGAATTTTATTCGCAAAACCAAGCATAAAGCATTATCGCAACAAACACTCAAAAAGCTGTCGGAAGCGCTAATCTTTACGCATGAATTATTTGCGAAAATTATTTGCGATCCTTTTGCGAATCTTATTTAGTTATTTAGTAAAGTTTAGTTTTAAAAAAATCAATTTACAGTACTTGAATTTCTGTTGGTATTGCAGGATCTCCGCGCATCAAACTTTGCGCAGCCAAAGGCAGTCGACGCAAAGCAGAAGCGCAATAATCCTGGGCACGCATAATCGCATCGTGACCCATAAACTGTTCGTCAGCTTCACCGTCGACCATGTAATCAACTAGCAGATTTTCCCACGAATCCTTAGGCTTAAACTGAGCGAGCGCAACTTCCGAACCGGAAATCACGTGTTCGCAATCAGCTACACCGCAAGAATCGCTGCTGTAATCGTATGAACGATACGCCAACTTACGTCCAGGCACAGTCGCTTTATTCTTAGAACGCTTAGCAACAGGCTGCATTACACCATCTGCACCCTCACGCTCAGTAAGCTTATAAACCATTGCGCAAGTTGGAGCGCCGGAGCCGGTTACAAGCATTGTGCCGATGCCGTAAGAATCCACAGGCGCATTTTGCAAGGAAGCAAGAGCATACTCGTCCAAATCGTTAGTAACTGTAATCTTTGTGTTTTTAGCACCCAACTCGTCGAGCTGATTCCTAACGCGACGAGCCAGAGCGCACAAATCTCCAGAATCAATACGAATTCCGCCAAGATCTGGACCTGCAACTTCCACGGCTGTCTTTACAGCTTCCTCAATATTATAAGTGTCAACAAGAAGCGTAGTGCCTTTGCCAAGAGCTGCAATTTGAGAAGTGAAAGCGTCACGCTCAGTGTCGTGAACAAGAGTGAAGCAGTGAGCTGCAGTTCCGATTGCCTTTAAACCGTAAAGTTTTGCAGCTAACAGATTTGCAGTACCTTTAAAACCGCCAATTACTGCGGCACGAGATGCAGCAACTGCAGAATATTCGTTCGTGCGGCGGCCGCCCATATCCATGCAAGGACGTCCTGCGGAAGCAGAAACCATGCGAGCTGCAGCAGACGCCACAGCACAATCGTAATTGAGAACGGAAAGCAGAAGAGTTTCAAGCAAAGTGCACTCGCCGAAAGTGCCTTCTACTTGCAAAATTGGCGAGTTAGGGAAGAACATCTCACCCTCGCGATAACCGGAAATTTTACCGCGGAATCGGAAATTTTTCAGCCATTCAATGGTTTCTGCACTAACAATTTTGCGATCACTTAAGAAACGTAAATCATCTTCCGAAAGATGGAATTTTTGCAACTCTTCCAAAATGCGGCCCATGCCAGCAACAACTCCGTAACGACGGCCTTGAGGCAAGTGGCGCGTAAAAATTTCAAAAACGCACTTGCGATTTGCGGTGCCGTCTTTAAGAGCAGCGTCGAGCATAGTGTATTCATACATGTCCGTCATAAGAGCAGATGAAATCTCAGCCATGATATTCCTTTCGTAACGAACAAAATAAAAACAGCTAGGTAATAGATAAGTAATAGATATGAATCTAATTGGATTACTAAAGCTAAATCTAAAACCAAATCGCAATAATTGTATCGCTAACTAAAGAGCCGACGTACGAAATGCAACTTCTCGAAGTCACTCTGAGTATAAAGAAGCATTTATAATAGCAATTATGCTTAATAAGAGTTTGAACGAAGAGACTGCAAAAGTTACTAAAGCCGCAGAAAACCTGCACTTATACAACACGGCTTCACATTCAACGAACACTTTCGTACCTAAAAAGCCTGGTCAAGTAGGCATGTACGTGTGCGGCGCCACAGTGCAAAGTTCTCCGCATATTGGTCATATTCGCGCAGCGATCGCATTCGATATAATCCGTCGCTGGATGCTGCGTTTAGGATACAAAGTCACGTTTGTTAGAAACGTCACAGATATTGACGACAAAATTATGAAAAAAGCCAATGAATCAGGGCAAAATTGGTGGGAACGAGCATATATTTACGAGCGCGAATTTACAAAATCCTACAATACTTTAGGAGTACTTGCACCAACAGTTGAGCCGCGCGCAACAGGTCATATTACAGACATGGTTGAGCTGATTGAGCGTTTGATTGAGCGCGGTCACGCATATGTTATTAATGACAGCGACGGAAATCCTACTGGAAATGTTTATTTTGACGTGCCAAGTTGGGAGCATTACGGCGAATTAACGCACCAAAATCAGAACCAAAATGAAACTTGCGCAGACGAAGCCGCAGCTATTGCAGACGCAAAGGGTCCAAGCGTAGACGCTGCTGAAAACGATATTTACAATCCAACAGATCCTGCAGATGCTTCACCAGACAAACATGATCCTAGGGATTTCGCACTTTGGAAAGCACCTTGCGATTTCGATCAGCCGGATGCGCGCTGGAAAACTCCTTTTGGCGAGGGACGCCCTGGTTGGCATATTGAATGCTCTGCTATGAGCCATCGATATCTTGGCGAGGATTTCGATATTCACGGAGGCGGCCTGGATTTGCGTTTCCCTCACCACGAAAACGAAATGGCACAAACGCGTGCTGCTGGCTGGGAAAGCGCTGATGTGTGGATGCATTCAGCATGGGTTACCGCAAAAGGTGAAAAAATGTCCAAATCCTTAGGAAATGGACTTTCCGTACCAGTAGTTTTGGCAAATAATTCGGCTTGGGTTGTGCGTTATGCTTTGGGAGCAGTGCAATATCGTGCAATGCTGGAGTGGTCCGACCAAGCTTTGGTGGAGTCAAAATCGGCTTACGATCGCATTATGAACTTCCTTGAGAGAGCTGGCAGATTGCTTGACAAGAAGCCAACTTGCGAAGAAGTGCACTCTGTTAACGCAGACGAGCTTCCAGAAGATTTTACTCGCGCTATGAACGATGACATTAACGTTTCTGGCGCAATCGCAGAAATATTTACTACAATTCGTCAAGGAAATGCTCTTATTGACGACTGCAGCAAAGATTCTTCACAAGCACAAAGCGAAAGCGTACAAAAGCTCATATATCTCGCTGTTTTGCAAGTGCGAGCTATGTTAGATACTTTGGGCTTGGATCCTTACGCAAAAACGTGGGCTTCGAACGATAATCAATCGTCTGTAGAAGGCTCAAATGGCAAGGAAAGCAAAGAATACTCAGCTTTGGACTCTTTAATTACTTTGCAACTTAAAGCTAGAGCAGATGCTAGAAAAGCAAAGGATTTTGCTACTGCAGATGCTATTCGCGACGCGTTAAATAACGCAGGAATTGTAATTGTCGATACTTCGCAAGGATCATCTTGGCATTTGCAATAAACGAAAGTAACGCAAAAGTATTAGTTAGCAATTGCACTAAAGTTACGTTAGCAACAACAGGTAGAATGGAAAACTATGGCAGCATTTAGTTCGTTAACAGACCGCCTTTCCAATGCTTTTAAGCATTTGCGCAGCAAAGGCAAGCTATCAGAATCCGATATTGACGGCACAATTCGCGAGATTCGTCGCGCACTTCTCGATGCAGACGTTGCGTTGGAAGTAGTACGCTCATTCACTGCTCGAATTCGCGAGCGCGCTCTTGGTGAGGAAGTTTCGCACGCTTTAAATCCAGCTCAGCAAGTTGTGAAAATTGTAAACGACGAGCTTACGCAAGTATTGGGCGCAGGTGTAGATAGGCAGCTTAATTTTGCGAAGTACCCTCCAACTGTAATTATGCTTGCAGGTTTGCAAGGTGCAGGTAAAACTACGCTTGCTGGAAAGCTAGGCTACTGGCTAAAGGATGCAGGTCATACTCCTTTGCTTGTAGCAGCAGATTTGCAACGACCTAATGCAGTCACACAGCTGCAAGTTGTTGGCGAGCGCGCAGGAGTTCCTGTATTTGCTCCAGAAAAGGGTGTGCAAACAGGTGGAAGCGCGATTTCTTTGCCATGGTTCACTAAAGGCGACCCTGTTAAAGTTGCGCGCGATTCTATTAATTATGCGCGCGAAAAAATGTATGACACTGTGATTATTGATACCGCAGGTCGTTTGGGTGTTGACGAAGAGCTTATGAAGCAGGCACGCAATATTCGCGATGCCGTGCAACCGCAAGAAGTGCTGTTTGTTATTGATGCAATGATTGGTCAGGATGCTGTTCGCACTGCTCAAGCTTTTAACGATGGCGTGAACTTTACTGGCGTTGTGCTTTCTAAGCTTGATGGCGACGCTCGAGGCGGTGCTGCACTTTCGGTTGCAAGCGTTACTGGAAAGCCGATTTTGTTTGCTTCTACAGGTGAAGGTTTGAAGGATTTTGAAATCTTCCATCCTGATCGAATGGCTTCACGCATACTCGATATGGGCGATATTTTGACGCTTATTGAGCACGCACAGAAGCAGTTCGACGAAGAAGAATCGCGCAAGGCTGCTGCAAAAATAGCTGAAGGCAGCTTTGGTTTGGATGATTTTTTGGAGCAGCTTCAGCAAGTTCGTAAGCTTGGCTCAATGAAGAAGCTTTTGGGCATGATGCCTGGAATGGCAGCTCACCGTCAGGAGCTTGAGCAGTTTGACGATAAGGAAATTGACCGAACTGAGGCAATTATTCGCTCTATGACTCCTCAAGAGCGTAGAAATACAAAGATTATTGACGGATCTCGCCGCGCGAGAATTGCTGCTGGTTCAGGTGTGAGCGTTTCGCAAGTTAATGCACTTTTGCAACGTTTCGAGCAGGCTGCAAAAATGATGAAGCGAATGAGCGGAGGCGCTGGAATGCCTGGCATGGGCGGAATTCCTGGCTTCGGTGGAGCCGGCAGTAAGTCGAAGCGCAAAGATAAGAAAGGCAAGAAGAAGAGCGGAAAGTCCGGAAATCCAATGCGCAGGGAAGCTGAAGAGCGCGCGTTGCGTGAGCGTCTTTCTGGCGAATCTACTAGCGACGATGTTGCAGGTTCTGCTTTTGCAAAGCCGCAGCAACCAAATCTTCAGAATCTTCCTGAAGGACTTAAGGAACTTATGAATTCCGAAGACGCAAATCAAGATAATCAACTGCCACCTAACTTTGGCGGCGGATTAGCTGGCTTATTCGGTCGATGATTTTAGTATTGGCGTTTTTGTGGGTTATATTTGTGCCGCTTCTTTTGTGGCAGTTGATGCGTTGGCTGCCAACAGGTGCGGATAAATATAACCCACTTCCGTATATTATTGCGCTGCTTCCACTTGCAACTTACGTTATGGGAGCACTGTTTTTGTGTAATTTTGGCGGTTTTTTGCTGTATACATGCTGCGCAGAAAAAGTGACGAAATCGCTTAATTTAGCGCAATCTTACGCGAAATCTTACGGATATTTATGTATTGCGTACGCTGTGCTATTTTTGATTTCGCTTAAGTCGCATACGCCGTACTGGTTTGCAAAATTACGTAGGTTGCACGAAAGCAGGTCGTCGCGCAAAAGCTGCAAGAAACGGCATCAAGAAATACGCGTGATGACTCTTAATTGCAGATACGGAAAAGCGAGCGCATCCGAAATAATAGAAATAACGAAAAAATATCACGTAAATACGTTACTTTTACAAGAATTAAGCGAGTCTTTAGTAAAAAATCTTGAGAAACTTGGAATATACGAAATTTTCCCAACTTCGTGCGTAGGTGCGCAAAGTGAGCATAATAACGGCGGATTCAACGCTATTTTTACGCAATATTCCGCGATTTCTACTTGCAATAATTCCGTAAAAATTGAAGCTGCAAGCGTGCCTCGCGTTACAACTTGCTTAGATTTTGGTGCAACTGAAAAAGTTGTAGTGAAATTTGCTTCTGCACATCCAAAGTCACCGATGCGTGGGTGTGCTGCTTGGAGTAATGGAATTCGCGCACTTGCGACTATTGATTCTACTTATTGCGTTGACGAATCCACTTCGAAAACTTGCGATTTAGCAACTCTTACTATTGTTACTGGCGATCTTAATTCCACAGTCGACCACCCAAGCTTTCGCTCGCTTTTGAAATACGGATTTACAGACGTTGCACTTTCGCTTGGAAAGCGTCTACGCACATGGCCTACATGGCTTAAGTGGCCAAATCTTACACTTGACCATGTGCTATTTTGCGCAAAAAACTGTAAATCTAACGCACTATGGCAAAAGAATGTAGTTGTTGACGGCACTGATCACCTAGCCTACATCGCAGCAATCGACCTACAATCACTAGATAAAAACGTCCAAGCGCGCAGGCATAATAGATAAGTTATTCGCGTGAATCGGCGCCCTCTTCCCGATCACGTGAGGAACATGTGGAAGCTCGCAAGGAGTGCCCCACACCCGAACGAAATTCCACGACTCTAGTTATAAGGAGAGCCATTTTGGCAACCAAGATTCGTCTTAAGCGATTGGGCAAGAAGTTCTATGCCTTCTACCGTGTAGTCATTTCTGATTCACGCAACAAGCGCAACGGTCAGTCCATCGAAGAGATCGGCGTTTACGATCCAAACAAGCAGCCATCTATGATTCAGATTGATTCTGAGCGCGCACAGTACTGGCTTGGCGTTGGCGCGCAGCCAACCGAACCAGTGTTGAAGCTCTTGAAGATTACTGGCGACTGGCAGAAGTTCAAGGGTCTCGACGGCGCTGAAGGCACGTTGAAGACTTCTGAAGCTGGCCCAGACGCACAGGCTCGCGTTGAAGCTGTTGAAGCTGAAGCTCAGAAGCTGAAGGCCGCTAAGTCTGAAGCCGCTGCTAAGGCTAAGGCTGCAGCTGAAGCCGCTGCAAACGAAGCCGAAGAAGCCCCAGCTGAAGCTGCCGAAGCCGAGGAAAAGGCTGAGTAATCATGCTGGCTCAAGCTGTTGAACATCTCATTAAGAACATCGTAGATTTTCCAGATGACGTGTCGGTACGTTCTCACGAAAATGCTCGCGGCGAATTGCTTCGAGTACGCGTGAATCCTGAAGATATCGGTCGCGTTATTGGACGCAATGGTCGTACCGCTAATGCAATTCGCATTGTTGTGCAAGCTTTGAGCAACCACAATGTGCGCGTTGACATTATGGACGTACGTAAGTGAGATGAACGTGGCATTAGACCAACAATCTTTTGACAACCCTCAGCAAAGTCGTAATGACCTGCTGAGGGTTTGTCGTATCGGTAAAGCCCAAGGTTTAAAAGGTGAAGTCACTGTACAAATTTTTACAGATGAGCCTTATGAACGTTTTGAGCCTGGAAATATATTGTGCACTGCAAACGGCGAGCGCGAGTTCGTTATTGAGAACGCAAGAACGTTCAAAAATCGTTGGATTTTACTATTCGAAGAATCACAAAATCGCAACGATGCGGAAGCACTTAATGGCACTGAATTGTATGTGCATGCAGAAGATGCGCAAGAGCTTGCTGCTGAAAATGCTTGGTATATTAAGGATTTGGTCGGTTTGCAAGCGCGTTTGTGCGAAGAAAATCAGCTTGGGCTTACTCCTAAAGTTATTGGAAAAGTCGTGGATGTGCTCGACGGCGCGCAATCGTTACTGAAAATCCGTTTAGATCATCCGATTGACGAAGAGAATAAAACAGCGCTCGTGCCATTTGTTGAAGCTATTGTGCCGGAAGTTGATGTTGCAAACGGGTATTTGACTATTGATCCTCCTGGCGGTTTAATTCCGGGGCTTTTGTAGTTTTGTAGTTTTCGTAGTAGAGTGCCTTATGATGGACATCGATATTATTTCCGTATTCCCAGAATATTTTCGCATGCTAGACCTAAGTTTGTTAGGCAAAGCACAAAATAATGGTTTATTGCAAATTCGCGCATACAATTTACGCAAATGGACTCACGATGTGCATCAATCGGTTGATGACACGCCGGTTGGCGGTGGCGCTGGCATGGTTATGAAGCCTGAAGTTTGGGCGGAATGCTTAGACGAGCTGCTTAACTTGCCAAAATCTGAAGTAAAAAATACGTGTGATACGTGCGATAGTTGCGATACGTGTGATAGTTGCGAAGAAGCAAAAATCGCACCTAATAAAATAGACTCAACTAAACCAATCCTTATATTCCCGAACCCTTCTGCCCCACTATTTACGCAAAAAGACGCAACGGAATTAAGCAACGCAAATCATTTGGTGTTTGGATGCGGCAGATACGAAGGCTACGACGCTAGGATTCCAGAATATTACCGCGCGCAAGGAATTGACGTACGCGAGTATTCAATTGGCGATTACGTGCTAAATGGCGGAGAAGTTGCAGTAAGCGTTATGCTTGAGGCAATTACACGCTTAATCCCTGGGTTTATGGGAAATCCTGAGTCGATTGTTGAAGAGTCGTACACAGGATCGGACGCACTCTTGGAACACCATCAATACACGCGTCCAACTACTTGGCGAGGTATAAGCGTTCCGGAAATACTCACTTCCGGAAATCACGCCAAAGTTGATCGTTTTCGTCGAGATGAAGCTATATCTCGCACAAGCGAAATTCGACCTGATTTGATTGAAAAATTGGACTGCCACAAGATAGATAAGGCGGATCGAAAAACACTTATGTCGCTCGGATGGGAAGTTTCTGGCGATCATCCGCGCAAAAACTTACTCTAGCAACAAAAGCCAGAAATACTCCGGCAACAGTATTGCTGCCGCACGCACAATGCTGCGCGAAAGCAGGTCGTCGCGCCTGCGAGGAGAGAAATCCCCCAAAACTCGCGCCACAGCCTGAGTGCGAAAACAGATTGTAACGAAGCCGAAAAATAAATTAGTCGCGAGAAGGCTGAATAAACAACACGGAAGTTTCTCCGTAATTACGCGTATCAAACAGCTCCCAGCCCTCAGGCATAGTCGGCAAAACACTTCGCGCGCTACGCTCCAACACAATCAACGTATCTGCAGAAACGCTCACAACTCCGCTCGCAATCATCGAAGCCAATAAACTTTCGCAATCCGCAGTTTCGTAAGCATAAGGCGGATCAATAAAAACCAAGTCAAACGCTTCCCCACTATAATCCGCAACGAACTGCTCCGCGCGCTTTCGAAGAACCCTCATAGAAAGCGCAGAATCCCAAGCCTTTGAACTCTGCAACGCTTTCGACGTACGAAGTATAAGCGCAGCTGCTTGCGAATTTGCTTCAACAGAAACAAGCTCACGCGCGCCACGAGATAGCGCTTCAACTCCGAGTGCTCCCGTGCCAGCAAATAGATCAAGTACGCGCGCATTGTGCATAACATCCCACGAATCGAGCCTAGAAAATATCGCTTCTTTTGTGCGATCTGTAGTAGGTCTTGTACACGACTGCGCTGAAGTAAGCGGCAAAGATTTAAAACGTCCAGCAATAATGTGCATACTTATAGCTTAGCTGGAACCTGCAGACACGCACGTGGCGGCAGAAACTTTACGTACGTGTAAAGTTTCGGTCGGCTACGCGCCAAAAAACGGCAGAAACTGTGCAGCTGTGTAAAGGAAAAGTCGGCTACGCGCCAAAAAACGGCAGAAACTTTACAATATTACTTATCCGCCGCCTTAGGATCTGGAATTAAGAACGAGCAAGCGAGCGCAAAAGCGAGCAAAACGACGCCGGCAACCATCGCGGCAGCGTATCCGCATGTTACGCCACTTAAAGACGCAACATTCGTCATCACAGCATACAAAATTGCAAAACTTAAGCCGGCTCCCAAATTAAAAGCTCCAGCATTCATACCCGGCAAGTATCCCGGATTATCTTTTGGAGAAAGCACAATACCCAAGCCATTAAGCATAATATTTGCCATGCCAGAATAGCTCACGCCTACCCACACTGAAAACAGCACTAAAGCCCAAACAGACGGCATATAAGCAACATACACACCAAAAGCAACACAAATCATGCTAAACGCAATTCCAATACGCAACACAAGCCTGTACCCGTAATTTGCAGCGAGCACGCCCGAAATAGTGCCAAACAATAGTCCAATAATTGCGTAAGGAGTAAGAGTTACGAAACTTACCATATTTGTGCCAATATTTGCACCAAACTTACTATCGTTAGCAAGCTTTATCACAACGCCATTTATCAAAGCAAACACGCCAGTCATTGTCAATAAAGTGCACAAAAGCAAACCCCATGTGCGACGCTGCTTCATATATGTTGTAGAAACCAGCGGAGTCGCGCTTAAAACTTCGATTTTCCAGAATATTGCGAAAAACAGCACAGCAACAAGCACAAGAATAAGCACCATAAGCCAGTTAGATTTAGCTAGTTTATTACTAAGTTCATTAATAGAAAGATATATTGCAAGAAACGCAATTCCGAGCGTTACAACTCCTAGCCAATCCATTCTGCTAGTAGCATCCGAGCGAGATTCATCAGCTAAAACAATAATCATAATAACAGCAATAGCTGCGATTGAAGCCATAATCCAGAAAACAGAACGGAATCCGTATTTACTGGCAAGCCAACCACCTAATAAAGCATCAAATCCAGCAATACCGCCATTTACAGAACTTAATATTGCCATCAATTTTGCGTAACTTTTTTCTTGCTGTACGCGCACGCGCAACATAATTAAGCACATTGGCAATACAGGACCGGAAGCACCTTGCAAAATACGCCCAAGCATAAGCATATTAACGTCTTGAGCTAGCGCAGAAATAATGCTCCCAAAAAGAGTTGAGATAAGAATTCCGGAAAGTACTTTTTTACGCCCAATTAGATCAGACAATCGCGGCAAAAATAGCGAAAATAATGCTGCAGCAGTAAAGAATATTGTTTGCGTTAAAGCGATTTGAGTATCTGTAGTATGAAGTTCTTTTGACATCGTCGTCAATACTGGCGAAAGCATAGAAACGTTTAGCTGGAACGCAAAAATAGCAGCAAGAAACGCCACCATTAACGCCAAAACGGAACGTCCACCCTTATCTAGCATACGCGTAGAAAATGTTGGAGATTCAACCTCAACCATAATCTAACCTCCGCTTAATTACGTAAAGTCATTCAAACGTCATTCAAAAGTCACCAACAATCATCCAATGCGCTTAATCGCATCTATAATCAAATTCCAGAATTTATCGAAATCAAGTTTTGTAGCAACTTGCGTATGGCATTCTTCTTCAGAAGGTTCAGTGCCACGCAAATCTGCAACGGTCATGCCAAGAGTTAAGTCACTGTTTATTTCAACATCAAGTGGGCAACGCCTTGTGCTAATAACACTTTTATCGATCAAATAAGCGACTGTGCAAGGATCATGCACTGGAGGATCAACAAAATCTTGATTATTCTTATAAGCTTTACGGAAGTAATCCATAAGATCGCAAGCAAATTTGGAAACAGGCGTTCCAATAGAATTAATTTTCTTCTGTATCTCTAAAGTGCACAAAGCTTGGTGAGTTAAGTCTAAGCCAACCATCGTAACTCGCCAATTTTCATTAATCACAACATGCGCAGCTTCAGGATCTGTCTTAATATTAAACTCAGCAACAGCACTACAATTGCCGCTATGATAGCCACCACCCATAAGAACTACTTCTTTAACGCGGCTGACAATTCTAGGCTCCAATCGCACAGCCATAGCGATATTCGTAAGAGGTCCGGTTGGTACAAGCGTAATCGTGCCAGGCTCATGGCTCATAATTGTGTCAATAATCCAGTTAACAGCATGCCCTTTATCCAAAGGTTTAGTTGGCACTGGAATATTTGCTCCGTCTAATCCTGTTTCTCCATGAACAGCAGCAGCAACTTTTAGAGGACGAACCATAGGACGGTCGCATCCGGCATGAACTGGAATATTAGTTGCATGAGCTATTTCTAGAGTTGCTCGAGCATTGTATGTTACTTTTTCTAGGCTTTGATTTCCACCAACCGTAGTTACGCCGAGCAAATCGATATTAGGATTGCCAACAGCTAATAAAATTGCCATCGCATCGTCATGACCAGGGTCACAATCTAGGATGATGGAAGTCATACTAACTCCTTCATAAACACATGTATTTTGGAAGCAAATCGTGACGAATGCACTTCGCGTAAGAACGCAAAATTAAGCATGCTCATGAATATTCGTCATGCGTTGAGAAATAAGTTCTGGATTAAACGACTCATGTACAGGCTGCATAGATTCAGTATTCAAAGCTGCAGCAGCAACCGCAAATCTGCCAGTTTTTGAAGAATCAAATTCGTTATATCGCGCGTAAATAAGCGCCGCAGTAGCAGCATCGCTAGAACCGTTGTCGTTGCCGACTGCTTTAACACCAACATTGCTATTTCCGCGAGTTAGCATCATTCTCTGGACGCGCTTGACTGGGACAGGATAGAACGACACTCCCTCATCTGCAACACCATAAGCAACTCCTGCGCGACCGGCATTTACAAATACACGTTTTACTCCACGCTTTAAAAGCACATTCGCACAGCGAATTGCAGAACGCTCGTCAACAGCATTAATGCCAGTTAAAGCCTGCGATTCAGCAGTATCTAAAATAAGAGTGTCAATACGAGACAATCTAGAAAGCACTCGAGGAGCTTTTGCATCCGTAACTGCACGAACAACAATAGGACGGCGATAACGGTCACATAGCCACTCAATTGACTTTTGCGGAATATTAGTATCCAACACCAAAATATCAGCATTTTCAATAATAGACATACGCTCACGCAAAAAATCAGGAGTCATGTGATCGTAAATACTCATATCGTCTAAAGCAAGCAAACGCTGACCAGAAGCGTCACCAACATACATGTACGAAGCAGTCATCGACTCAGGAAGTTGCTTCGCATAACCAATATCTAAGCCGTTTGCAGCAGCATCAATGCGGAAAAGTTCTCCGTTGTGATCGCCACCGTACACAGAAACCATGCTTGTGCGAATATTAAGACGCTCCAACGCGACTGCAATATTCCTTCCAACACCGCCTAGCATGTAGCGCACGTGGGAGGCATTAGACGTGTAATCCATCAAATCTCCGCAAGCAATGCCAAGAACATCCATGCTAATTCCGCCAACAACAGTCACATAACTTGGAGGAGTAACAATATATCCCTTACCTCGTAAATAGCCTTTGCGAATTAAATTGGAAATATGAGCGGCCACACCTGAACGAGTAATTCCTGCGAGATTTGCAAGTTCCTGCTGGCTAATCATCGAGTTTTGTTGAATCCAAGTCAAGATTTGTTGTTCACGTTCAGTCATTGTCGCCTCATCTCTATTGTGATTACAAATGATGCCTACTATCTAGGATATTCACAATTCTCATAATATGCACGTAAATTTATGTAATTTTGTTGTTTTTTTATATTATATCTAACAAAAGTTGATATTAATTATCAATTAAAAATAGTTTCTTACAGTATTTTTTACTAAATTAAGTGCATAAATATGCAATAATTTTTTCTTTATACTTTTCTTTATAGGATATTTTATTCATACAATATTTTAATTTTATAAGATATTTTGCGAGCAAATTCAGAACTTTAGAATTTTAATTGCTTACGATTTGCGTACTTCCGCCTCTCGTAAAATCAAGCACTGCACCTGCAAGATACGGCAACGAAACAAGATGAGCGTCTTTTTGCAAAGTCTCCAACGCATCTTCACGAGCCATAGCGATAATCTTTGCATCCTTAACAACTCGCAAAATCTTCAAACTCGAGCGACCACCCGACTGCTTATCGCCAAGAACATCGCCAACATTGCGCAATTCCAAATCTTTTTTAGCAATTACGGCACCATCTAGCGAATTTTCAACAACTTGCAAACGTTCTTGAGCAAGACTTCCATCCTCAGTTTGCGCAACCAAAAATGCCCAAGAATTCGTGCCACCACGCCCAACACGTCCACGCAACTGATGCAATTGTGCAAGGCCAAAACGATCCGCGTCAAAAATCACAATGCAACTCGCTTGAGGCACATCAACACCGACCTCAATAACCGTTGTAGCAACAAGAACTTGCACATCTCCGCGTGCAAAATGTTCCATCGTTTCGCGTTTTGTAGCATCATCGTCGCGACCAGTAAGCTTAGCAAAAGTAACGCCTTTAAATTGCGGCAAAGCTGAAAGCCGCTTCAAAATGCCGTTAACTGTGTGAAGTTTACGCAAAGAATCTGCGCTATTTTCTTCAGATTGATTAGATTGCACAGATTGCGAAACATCTTCAAAACCTTCAGATTCATCGCTATCAAAATCCCTAGCAGAAGCACTACCAGAATCCCTACCAGAATCCCTACCAGAATCCCTACCAGAATCCTCATTAAAATCATCATCAATATGCGCGCAAACAACATACGCACGCTCACCTGCATCAATGCGAGCACGAATATGCGCAAACATTCTCGCCATAGTATTCGCATCCGATTCTTGTACAACAAAAGTGCGAATAGGTTTTCTGCCTCCAGGCAATTCAGTTAAATATGAAGCATCCAAATCACCGAACCACGTCATAGCAGCAGAGCGCGGAATAGGCGTTGCAGTCATTACTAAAAGATGCGGTGTAAAAGACTTTTCAGCACTATCATGCGGATCTACACTCATTTTGCGTAACAAAACATCGCGCTGCTCAACACCAAAACGATGTTGCTCATCAATAATTACCAAAGCTAAATTAGTCGGCTTAAAAGTCGACGAGAACGCTGCATGAGTTGCAACAATAAGCGAAGGCTCCCCACTTGCAACACTCGCTAGCGCACGTCTGCGATCCGCAAGTCTCATGCCGCCAGTTACTACGATTACAGGCACTTTTAGATTCGCGCGCGCAATCATTTGGCGCAAATTTTCGGCATGTTGAGACGCCAGAACTTGAGTAGGAGCCACAAGCACAGCCTGATATCCTGATCCAACTGCCTCAAGCATTGCAGCGAGCGCAACAACTGTTTTTCCGGAACCAACTTCACCTTGAAGCAAGCGACGCATCGGATGGCGCTCACGCATGTCACGTACAATCTCATCAATTACATCTTTTTGACCTGCAGTAAGCTCAAACGGCAAACTTTCCACAAATTCATTTCTTATAAGAGAATTATTACAGGATTTTGCTTGATTATCTTTAGAATCTTCACGAGATCGCAATACAGCTACTTGGGAAATAAAAGCTTCTTCATAGCGCAACGAGTCAACAGCTTTGTAAAATTCGTCAACTGATTGCGGATTATGAATTGAGTATATTGCTGACGCTCTAGTCATGAGGTTACGTTTTTTTAGCACTGATTCAGGCGTAATGTTTGGGATTTGCAGGGATTCAGTAGTGCAAGTTGCGGAATCTTTAGAATCTGCGGAAGCTGCGGAAGCTGCGAAATCTTCAGAATCTTTAGAAAGTGCAGAAAGTATAGAAAGTATAGTTTCGTGAATATGCTCACTAGAGATTCGCGAATTTGCATGATACACGGGCATAGGAGCACTCATACGCGCCAAACCATCTTCCACACTTCTTACAGTATCGCGAGATTGATGTAAGCTATCGCTTTCTTCTACAGCAGATACGGTTAAAATTTGAGGATGCGTAAATTGCAATTTACCATTAAAAGCACTAGACGTGCCGCCAACAACAACCATTTCGTCAACATGCATCTTTGCAGAAAGCCACTGAGCGTATTGACGATTTTTAGAAAAATAAATAAGTTGAGCTACTGCTTGCATATCTTGCAAAACGTTAATTTCGATTCTAAAACCGCGACGAGCGTTCATAGGCACAACGTTAATTGACTGAACTTGCGCATAGAAAGCCACTTCTTCGCCAATTTTTACATCTTTTAAGTTCGCAATTCTCAGTGGACTTGTAACTCTAAACGGGTAGTAAGTTAACGCGTCTTCAACTGTGACTATGCCCAAAGATTTTAATGCAGAAACGCGTCGCTTATTGCTGATTATCGCAGAAAGCGAAGTATGCATTTTGGCTGAGTTCGTGGGCGTATTTAGCATATTTCGATTATAAATCATCCGCAATCAGGAATATAACGTGCGCGCGAAAAAATATGCAAATACAAAAAAGCCCCGAGCACTGCTCAGGGCCTTACATTTAACACGCGATTCACGCCTCAACGCGCTGAACCTTGCCTGCCTTAATGCATTTTACGCACACACGAAGGCGAACGTTTTCGCCATCAATGGTGGTGCGAACCGGCTGAAGGTTCGGGCGGAAGGTGCGCTTATTGCGAATGTGCGAATGTGAAACGCTGAAACCGGTCTGCGGTCCCTTGCCACATACTGCGCAACGAGCTGCCATAATGGACTCCTATTTTCTTTGACTTGCAAGTCTTGCGTCATTCAAACACACGAACTACTTACGCAAATTACTTACGCACATTGCATAAACAAATAAGCACGCTTGAACGCACAACTACACAAGTATATCACTTACCAAGACAATCCGCACGCACAAACTCAGTCTTTTCTTGTAAATCCTTAACTGTCTTGCATCCAAGAAGCGCCATAATCACCCTAATTTGCTTCTTCCAGTTATCAATTTGCAAAGAAAGCGCGTCCTCACCTTCATGCATAAGCGTATGCAAAAACTCGCCAGCGACACCAACTGCAGAAGCACCCAAAGCCAACGCGCGCACAACATCCAAAGGCGTGCGAACTCCTCCACTTGCGAAAACTTCCATATTTTTTAACGAATCACACTTGCGTATGTCAACCAGCGACTCAACAGTAGTAAGACCCCAATCAGCCAAATAATCACAGTCGCCTAAGTTCCTGCGAGCATTCTCTATTGTTACAAAATTAGTTCCACCACGACCAGAAACATCTACAGTGCGCACTCCAACATCTTTAAGACGCTGAACATCTTTAGCAGAAATTCCGCATCCAGTTTCCTTCACAATCACAGGCACTTTTAGAGCTTCGCACGCACTGACAATAGACTCAATATTGCGCAACCAATTTCGAAAATCGCGATCGCCTTCTTGCATAACCAACTCTTGTGCAGCATTTAAATGCACTTGTAACGCATTCGCATGAATCATGTTTACAGCACGCAATGCATCAGACGCGCTAGTTCCAGCGCTAACATTTGCCATCACAAATCCGTGTGGATTTTCGCTTCTTATGACACTGAAAGTGCTGAGTAAAGTTTCGTCTCGAAGAGCAGCACTCAAAGATCCACTCGCCATAGCAACAGAATTTTTTGCAGCAACTCTAGCAAGACTTGCATTCACTTTTTTAGCAGCATCACTTCCGCCTGTCATTGCGTTAATATATATCGGCGAGCACCAATGCACAGAATCGCATACTTCGCTTCCTAGCACGCTCACGCTAGCGTCAATTTCTTCAAGCGCGACTTGCGGCAAAGCATTCGGCACAAAACGCACTTTGTCAAAATCTGAATCTGCACGAGTTTTATACTGCTTGTCCGCAAGCGCAATATGCGCGTCTTTTCGGTTTTGTATTATGCAAGATTGAGCAGATTGCATATTAAGCTCGTTACGCTTAGCAAACGCGTCTAATACAATATTTTCAGAAGGCTTACCAGTTCCAAAAATTTCCGTAACATCAATATTCAATGGCTTTATTCCATTGGCTTCCCAAGTAGATTTCATAGTTTCAATTACATTATTGTCATAAATTGTCGACAGCGCAATTGCGCAATCTCCTCCGCCTGCACCGCTAGTTTTTGCAGGAATACCGGCACAAGTCGCAATTTCAATAAATTTTGTAAGTTCACGCGTTTCGATAACAGTTCCAGTAAGAGCACTTAATTTTTGCAACAACGCACGATTTTGAGCAAAACCGCTATAGATTTCGCTTATTTCAAACTTTTCAATTGCGCGCGCAAGTTTTTGCACGCAAATCTCACTTTCTTTGCAAAAATCTTCGTAAGTGAAAGATTTAATTTTTTTGTCAAAAGCACTAGTTTCGACGCTACTTTCAACGTTATTTTCAGCGTTACTTTCAACGCTACTTTCCGTACTAGTTTTAACGCTACTTTCTACGCTACTTACTAGCTTTGCGCTAGACGCAGGAGAACCAGTCCAGCCGACTAAAAGTTTTAGCGACTTATCTACGTTTAAACGCTTAACTTCCAGGCGCGGCCACTTTTTGTGCAACAACTCACCGAAATCAGAGCATCCGGATTTTACTAGCGTAAGCTCAGCTTCAAGCCACTCGCGGTTATACGCGCGATACATAATCCAACCGCCATAAGAGCTGGCAGCAACGTCTCCACCGCTTCCGGATTTTTTAACACTCGACGACGCAATTAACGCTAACTTGCAAATTTCTGGAGTCGAAAGATTCAAATCATACCATTTGCACAACGCGCGAATAACCGCAACAGTTACCGCAGCAGAAGATCCAAGACCGTATTTTCTACCGGTTTTTGCGTCATCAAGTTCGCTAGAAATATGCACATTGTAACTTTTTCGGTTAATATTTGGCGCACATTCCTCACTAGCATAAGCGTCAACTACACTCATTGCTGCAAGCACATAAGCATATTTTCCGTCGTTTTGTATTTCAATACTTCCGTCGGATGCACGCGACCAAAGAAGCGGTTTATATTTTTCGCCATCTGAGGTAATCACACCACAATAATTTCTGCTACTAGGCGCATTTTTCTGCAAATTTTCGCGTAACTCTTCGTTTAAAGTTTCATCGCTTACACTAACCGTCACATAACGATTAACAGCAGCAACAATTGCAGCACAGCCGTCAACAACAGCATACTCGCCCGCAATATAAAGCTTTCCTGGGGCACTAGAGCGCACTTGAGTCATATTATCCGCCTATTTTAAACTCGTACTCACCGTCACAGCGTCACCTGGCAGCGCAATCGCAAATTTCGGCTCGCAATATTCTGTATTACAAAAAACGCTAGAATTACGCAAACCATCTTCAACTCGCGAGCGCAACTGACACATCGCACGATAAGCATCATCTCCAGAAGTAAGCACCTTCACATTCGGACCAGCATCCATCGTAGACCACACCAGCCAACCATCTTTTCGCATATTTTTAACCGCTTCAAGCACAATATGCGTGCTACTAGTCAAATAATTCACCGATGGAACAGCATTATGCATAGTTTCGTGCATTCCAAAAGCATTGCGTTCAACAACCTCACCCAATTGCTCAATATCTGCTCGCTGAATTGCGTTTTTAGCAATTTCAAGGTCGTCCTTCGACTGCTCAACCCATTGCATATACGTTGGCGAAGTTTCAACCGTTCTGCGCATCGCTTCTCGGCTAGAAATCGGCTTTTTGCTATCGTCCAAAGTGACGACAATCATAGCAAGGTTTAAATTTTTAAGCGCAACTTGTGCGTTTTCAATAGGCTCTGCATAAGACGTTTCGTCGTCGCAACCTGCATGCCAAATTGAAAGTCCTCCAAAAATCGAACGACAAGCTGAACCAGAACCACGTCTTGCAAGTCTAGAAAGTTCTCGTGGAGTTAGGTTTAATCCAGCAGCGTACGAGGCAGCAGACGCAAGAGCTGCAAAACCAGACGCACTCGACGCAAGACCAGCAGCAGTTGGCACAATATTATGCGAAATAACGCTTGCTTTCGTTGAAATTCCTGCAATTTCACGCACCAAATCAAGCATAGCGACTACACGACGAAAAGTTTTGGAAGACGGCGAAATATTTTCATCATCTAAAGTAAAAGTATCTTGTTCAAGATTATTCGCAAAACTTACGCTTGTAGTTGTAGACAAATCCGAAAGGGTGAGCGAAAGCGAGGAAGTATAAGGCAAAATCAGCTTTTCATCGCGCTTACCCCAATACTTAATCAGCGCAATATTCGCGTTTGCTTTAGCAAAAGCTGAGTTGGGTGAAAGACTAGCGTCAAACGTTATTTTTGGCTGAATTTCAACATTTTGCATGCTGTTCCTTTTGCGGCAGATAAGTAATTCTCGTTTGTTAATGTGCTAAGCAATATTTTAGCAAAACAGTGCGCACAAGCTTCTTTTCTTTAAAGAACTGTAAAGTTTATGCCACATTTCAAGTAAAAATAAGATTCAATTTATTGCAGAATCACCTATATTTACAACCCACGTATCGCAAGCACCGGCATTTTTAAAAGCTTCACTCACTCGCTTAGCAGCATCCTCACTATCAGCCAGCGCAATGACACATCCTCCACCACCTCCACCGGTAAGTTTTGCACCCAACGCGCCATGCTGACAAGCAGCATCTACCAAGGCGTCAAGTTTTGCAGTACTTACGCCCAAATCCGCCAAAATACGGTGTGCGAAAGTCATTTGCTTACCCATATTTTCAATACGGCCAAACGCCAAATCATCTTCTGCAACAGCCGCAATCTCCCCCAATTTATTGAGCTGCGCTCCAACTTCAACAGGATTCGATTCTAAACGAGAACGCAAAGCTTCAACTGTTTCGCGAGTCATTCCTTTGCATCCAGAATCCGCCAAAACCAGCCACGCGCGCATGTTAATTTCCATGCGATCAAAACAGCCACGACTAAAACGCACAGGCCAGGAAGCAGCAGTTGCAGTGGCATCCAAGCCTGAAGAACGTCCGTGAGCCACACACTCAGCAGTCTGCGTCAACTTAAAAATCTCATCATTGCTAGCTGAAACGCCGTAATAGTCAAGAATCGCACGAATTACAGCACCAGCAGCAGCCGCAGACGAGCCAAGACCTCGTTCTGCTGGAAAATCAGACTCGGTAAAAATGTGCAAACTCTCACCGCTCCACCCTGCAAACTCTAGCGACGCTCGGATTGCTGTTCGTATGCTATTAAAGCGCGTAGGAATTTCGGAAAGTTTGCCAGTAAAGTCAAGGCATGAAAGAGTTATATGTGAATCGAGATTCGTCGTAGATGCTAAAGATTCGCTTGATGTAGAAGATAAAGATTCACACGAAGCAGGTGCTAAAAATTCATTGCAACTAGTTACAACAGCGCGCATACGCAAGTTTTTAAGCGGCAAAGCTATTGCAGAATGGCCATAAACCACGGAATGTTCGCCAAAAAGAATAACCTTCGCGCAAGTTTCGCCATAACCTTTGTGATTGCTGTATTTTATTGCGTTTTCAAGACTTGCGCTTACGGAATTTTTACAAGCATACTCTTCGTCATTGCGAATAGCAGATATGTTGGCATCTTGCGCTTTTGCGTTCATACTAAGCTCGTCAGCCAGTTCATATTTGCTTTCCAGCACAGTTTGCATCTCCTTTATAATTTCGCAATTTTCCAACTGTTCTAATTTAGTCGAGTAAAACTTAAAAAACTACGTTACGCACGTGACACTTACAACACATTCACATTTGGAAAACGGCAGAAACCTTACACGAGTGTAAAGTTTCGGTCGGATTAAAGCAATAAAACAGCAGAAACTGTGCACGCTTGTAAAGAAAAAGTCGCAAAATGGCAGAAAAACGGCAGAAACCTTACACGAGTGTAAAATTTCGGTCGGATTAAGGCAATAAAACGGCAGAAACTTTACAAGCTTGTAAAGAAAAGGTCGCGCGGGGAATAGAAATGTAAAACCGACCAGCGCGCAGCAATAAAAAAACTCTGCGCAGCATCGCAATGAGAAAACTCAATACAACGCAAACGCAGAGCTAATGCTTAAGTTCAATCCACATGTATTACAAGCAAGAAACCACTAAAAGCACGAATCTGCTTGCTGCAACATGTTTTGTAAAATTCACAAAGCTACTTACTCAGCCACAACCTTAACAGTGAAGGAAGCGGTGATTTCCGGATGCAACGTTACGGTTGCTGGGAACTCACCAGTGGTCTTAATAGTAGCAACCTTAATTGCGCGAGCCTCAACTTGAGCCTTGGAAGCCAAAGCGGCAGCAATCTTCTCGGCAGAAACGCCACCGAAAAGCTTGCCGGATTCGGAAACCTTAGCAGAAAGCTCCACAACGGTGCCTTCAATCTGAGCCTTAGCTGCAACTGCCTCTTCACGAGTGGCAACAGCCTTGGCAAGACGAGCGCGACGCATTGCTTCAATCTGGGAAGCAGCACCCTTGTTCCATGCAAAAGCAAGACCCTGAGGAATCAGGTAGTTGCGTGCATAGCCAGCCTTAACTTCAACAACGTCACCAGAGTGACCGAGGTTGGCAACAGTCTTGGTAAGAATAACCTTGGTTTCAGCCATATTCCTATCCTCTCAATCAGCGACCGGTAGTGGCGTAAGGAAGCAAAGCCATTTCGCGAGCATTCTTCACTGCCTTCGCGATCTTGCGCTGTTCCTGCACGGTTACGCCGGTGATACGACGGGAACGAATCTTGCCGCGGTCAGAAACGAACTTGCGCAGCAAAGCAACGTCTTTATAATCAATTTCAGTAATCTTGGCAGCCTTCAAAGGATTTGGCTTCTTTTTGAAAGGCTTGACCGGTGGTTGCGGCCTTTTGCGTGACATAAGATGTCCTCTCTCAAATCCGTTATGCTTTTTGTTCGCATAACATGTAACTGATGATGTATTTATAAGGATTAAGTAAGCGCGTAAATAAGTGCATAAATAAACAAATAAATACGCTATCTATAGCTCAACTAAAACGCTAGAACTCAGGTTCTTCAGAATCGCCACCAAAATCAGAATTGGCGCCGAAAGTTGAAAAACTATCGTTTGTTGGCGCAGCAGCACTCCACGGATCAGCCGCTGAAGAACTTGCGGCATGCTGAGAAGCAGTCTGGCTAGCAGCATAATTTGCTCCGCCAGCATAACCTGCACCAGCAGCATTTGCTGCACGCGAGCCACCAGCAAAACCTGTTGAAGAGCTTTGGCGGTTAACTTGCGCAGTTGCATAACGCAAAGATGGACCAATTTCGTCAACTGTAAGTTCAACAACTGTGCGATTAGAGCCGTCTTGCGCTTGATACGAACGCTGCGACAACCTGCCTTGAGCAATCACGCGCATGCCTTTAGAAAGGCTGTTTGCACAATGTTCTGCCAAGTCTCTCCACGCTGAGCAACGCATAAATAATGCAGGCCCATCCTCGAACTGATTCGTATTACGATTAAACGTTCTAGGTGTGGATGCAATGGTAAAGCTCGCAACAGAAGCACCGTTGGAAAGTGCCCTTAATTCAGGATCCGAAGTGAGATTTCCCACGACGGTAATAATTGTTTCACCTGCCATATCGTGCCTTTTCTTTCTCGCTTTACTCGTAATCGCATGTTAGTTAGCAATTACTGGCAATTTTGTGCGCAACTTATGCGCGGTTGTTTACGTATTTATTTAACTTAACTAGTTTTTATTTAATTCACTAGAGCTTACTTAGTTTTGCTAGTTTTTACTTAGCGTCCTTGCGAAGAATCTTCGTGCGGATTACAGATTCGTTAAGGTTCAAAACACGGTCAAGTTCGTCACTTACAGATGGCTCGGCAGTGTAGTTCACCACAACGTAGTTACCTTCAGTTTTGCCTTCAATTTCGTAGGCAAACTTGCGGCGACCCCAGTAATCGGTACCGTCAACGGAACCGCCCTCGTTGGTGACAAGCTCAAGATACTGCTCGGTCAACTTCTTAAGACCGTGCTCATCCAGCTCAGGATTTGCAATGAACATCAGTTCATACTTATGTGCAGACATCACCCACCTCCTTCGGACTATCGGCTGTGGACCTTCCACAGCAGGAGTGTGTTTGCAAAATATGCGCGATATGTTTGATGACAAGCACCAAAACCGCACACAACTTTGCTATTTTACAGCACGCTCGTGACGACGAGAGTTACGCGCTTAAACGATGGTGTCAGGCGGCAGAAACTTTACAGCGGCGTAAAGTTTCGGTCGGCTACGCGCCAAAAAACGGCAAAAACTTTACACGGGAGTAAAGGAAAGGTCGTTTTCGTGCTAAAAAGCGGCAGAAACTTTACAGCGTTGTCAAGAAAAGGTCGTTTTCGTGCTAAAAAACGGCAAAAACTTTACAACGGTGTAAAGTTTTGGTCGGAATCAAGCGCAAAGTTCCGCAGCACACGCACGCATCGGCTATTTCCCAATAATTCTAGGCACTCCAACAGCTGCAAGTTTCTTCTCAAGCTTCCTAGGATCAAGGATATCCGAGTAATTAAAGCGCACGATTTTATTTACGCCACATTCCTTCATAAGCAATACCTCACGTTCCGCTTGTTTGTCGATATTCTTATGAATAACACTCTGGTTTCGCGATTCGAATAAATTTTTATTGTCTTCTGAAGAATTAAGATTCACATTCTTATATTGCGCATCATCTGTATCAATGTAGTATTTCGAATACCCGTCAAACTCCCCAACAATCAACTCCCCATTATTCAGGCTCCACAAAAAGTCGCAACGATACTTCAAATTTACATGTGGAATCTCAAACTCACGCTGTAATTCTGGTATCATAAATCCTAAATTAATCATTGTTCCCCGAGCTAAGGATTCACCAGCGTTCTCGCTAAGACCATTTGCAAAGAAGCAAAGCTTACATAATTTAGCCAACTTTTTTTGTTCACACTCAAAAATTTGCTTAAAAGACAATGAAAAATTAGTCCCACCATTCGTTTTTGCATAGTTTCGCAAGTCATCCAAATAAGCGTAATCCCTTGTATAATGACGTTGGTTTTTGTGTAAACTGCTATTCGCACACGTTTTATTATTTGCAATCTCACTATTACAATCGACGCCACTCAAGTTATTCTTGCAATCGCAGTATCGGCTTTTGCAAATTTCGATCACTCTGTTTAAATTCACATTATCTCGCGCTGCTGAATCGAAAATAGGCAAAGCAAATCTAAATGAGTAATTATTAGCAACGTCAAACAACATAGTGCTTTTATCTACCAAGTGACTTTTTATTTCTTCAGTCACGCAATCGCTTGCATGCGGAAGCTTTATTAATTGTCCAGTACTGTTATTCTCACGCGTTAAAATGCGGACATCATCGCTCATACCATTCTGTTCGTAACCTACGGAAGGAATAACTTTTAGTTGATTGTTATACTTGTTTGATTTTCGCTTGTTGCTTCGAATATAAATTTTAGTATCTCTTGCGTCCACACAATTTTTCTTTTTGCTAAGAAAAGCATTATCATAGCAATTTTTTTCGCTGTCATAATCTTTCGAAACTTGATACCCAAGAAGTGCCGAGGCAGTCGAAGCTGTTAATTTACAATCGGGGTGCGATTCAATAATAGATAACGCAATATGACGTATTTTTTCAGCTTCGTAAAGACTATTCCAATATTCTTTACGCATGTAAAGATTTTTGTACACGCGCACAGCTTCTCCACGTTGCGCCGACCTTTGAACTGCTTTTCTTTCAGCATTAGTTTTCGGGGCGAAGCAACACTTATTTTGTTCGCTATTCGAAAATAAATCGTTTATATAAAAATTATTCATAATGCAAGGTTATTAAAGCCTTATTCGTGCGTAAATAAATTTCTTGCATTGTGGATAAAAGGTACGGAAAGAAGGTGCGGAATTGGCAGGTAGCGGCAGAAAGTTTACATGGGAGTAAAGGAACGGTCGGATGCGCACGATAAAACGGCAGAAACTTTACAGCGGCGTAAAGTTTCGGTCGACTACGCGCCAAAAAACGGCAAAAACTTTACAGCATTGTCAAGAAAAAGTCGGATACGCACGAAAAAGCGGCAGAAAGTTTACAGCGGCGCGAACAGAAAGTGCGAACAGAAAGCGCGGAATTGGAAGAAGCGGCAAAAACTTTACAGCGGCGTAAAAAGAGGACGAACGCGGTGAATGCAAGCGTGCAGAGCACAAAATTGTTATAAAAAAACTTAGTCTAGTGCACCTTTTAGCACACTAGACTAAGTAATTCACAGTAAAATCGACTCAACGATCAACCAGTAAGCTAAAGCCCAAATGATTCATCGCTGAATCAGCTTTTAGCTTAGTGACGGATCTTGCGAAGAGCAGCACCCATGCCAGCAAGCACAGAAGCAGCAACAGCAGCCATAGCTACAGCAGCACCGGTCTTAGCTAAACCAGCAGCAGCGGCACCGTTTGCACCAGCGGCAGCACCGTTAGCATTGTTGTTCTGCTGAGCAGAAGCCTTGGTATCCTTACCCTGCTTAGCAGCAGCCTCAGCAGCCTTAGCTTCCTTACCAAACTTACCGCTCATAGCAGAAGCATAAGCATGCTTCAAACCAGGAACAGCTGGAACCTTTGGATCCAAAGGATCAGAAGTCACAACTGGTGGCAACAAAGCTGGGTTCACACCAGCAGCAACAGCCTCATTGTAAACATCCTTGTAAGTCTGCAAAGCCTTATTATAAGCAGCTACAGCAGCCAAATCCTTTGCCAAAGCATCATCATAAGCAGCCTTAGCCTTAGCAAGAGCAACAGTTGCACGCTTAAGATGAGCCTCAGCACGATCTGCTGCATCACGCAAACGAGTCTCAGTAGCAGAATCATTCACGCCAGAAGCCAAGAATGCATTGAGCTTTCCATTAGCAGCACTGAATGCATCCATGCGAGCATTGTACTCAGCAATAGCAGCAACCAAAGCCTTATAAGCATCATTGAAATTCTTCTTAGCAACAGCAAGCAAATCATCCTTGTTGTCCAAGTTCATCTTAGCAAGACGAACCTTGTCAATAAGAGCCCTCTTAATCTGATCCTCAGTTGGATCTGGAACTGCGCAGTTCTCCAATACGTTCTTAGCATCGAGATACTTAGCAAGAAGATCATTTACCTTAGTCTGCTGAGCTTCCTTAGCCCTAGTCTCTGTAACGTTAGCATTGAAAGCATCAACATATGCCTTAGCTTTTACATACACATCGTACGGAGCAGCAGAAGCAGCAGTAGGCTTAAGAGCAATCAAACCAGTAGTAGCATCAGGAGTTAAATTAATCCAAGTAGTAATAACAACTAGAGGCTGTTCTGGCTTAGGAGTTACAGTCATACCATCAAGAACAGCCTTAGCATCAGTATAAGCTTTGTAAGCAGCATCAGCAGACGTCTTAGCAGCGCTCTTGAATGGAGCAGGATCTGGGCATGCAGCCATTGCTGGAGCAGCAAAAGCGAAACCAGAGAGGAGGGTGGCGCCAGCAGCGAATGCGGCGATAGCCTTCTTATTCAACATAATATTTTCCTTTCTTCTTCTCCTTCGCACTAGGGTATGCGAAGAAAAATTTGCCATTTGCGGTTTCCCGCTCGTACCAGTGAACTAGGGATTCAACCGGTAACTGAGTTAAAACTTACCGCAAGCTCTCAGAAAACTCAACACTAAAATTCAGGTTTCTCAGCATCAAAAATACAAAAATCTTGATAAATATTCGTTATATTCATTGAAAAGCAGAAATATTTACGACATTTTTCTGTATTTTTTAATAAAAATTACGCGACACGCCATATACTGGATTTTTTTAACGTTTTTTCAGCTTTCTTTAAGGTTTGAGTTTTGCGATTTCTTTAAATGCCTTATAAAAACAACAAAAAAACGCAATATTTAAGCATCGGCACGCTTTATTTAAACATAGCAAAATTTGTTTAAACATCGACACACTTGAAGCAAAACCAAACAGAAAAACCAAAAATGCCCGAGTAAACAACTCACTCGGGCATTAAAATCATCAGCGCGCAAAATTAAACTTTGCAAAAATATTCGCAAAAATACTAATCAAGCAAATCGTCAGAATCTCCAGAACTCACTAAATCGTCAGCATTAGACGCATCAAGAACATCTCGCTCATCAATAACAGGTGCCAAAACCAAATCCTTCACAAGCTCACGCGTACGAAGCTGAGAGTCAGCATCCAAACCATCGTCGGTAATAACAGTATCAACCTGATCAAAACGAGCAAATAGCGAAAGCGACGTACAACTCCATTTAGTATGATCCGTCAAAATAATCGTGCGATCCGCAATATCCATTAACGCCATATCCGTAGCAGCTTCCAAAGAATTTGGCATAAGGAATCCGCGAGGAAGAGACACAGAATGCGTGCCAAGAAAAACGGTATTCACACGAAGAGAAGCAACAACTTTATCTGCAATAGGACCGACCAGCGAATTGGAACGCGTAATCACGCCGCCGGTAACAATAACCTCGACATCCTTCGACTCTAAAGCTTGCACAAGCTCCGCAACAGGAATCGAATTAGTCAAAATCGTAATACCAGAAGCCCTGCGCGACTCGAGCAAATGTTGCGCAAACACATAAGCAGTGGTACCGCCGCCAATAGCAATCACATCTCCAGGAGACACATAATCCACAGCCAAACGCGCAATTGCATCCTTCAAACCAATATCCATTTGCGACTTTACAGAAAACAGCGGCTCCGAAAGCAGAGTATTAGTCGTTACTGCGCCACCGTGAACGCGCTTTAAAAGCCCACGATCCGAAAGCTCTGCGATATCCCTGCGAACCGTCATAGCAGAAACGTTCAGTTCTTTAGAAAGCGCAGTAATGCGAACAGCACCGCGCGTACGGAGACGGCTTAAAATCAAATGTTGACGCTGTGAAGAAATCATACGAACATTATCGCACACGTAAACGCAAAAAACAAACGTAATTGAGCGTTTCAGGGCATTAAAACGAAAAGAACGCACATTTTGTTGTCAAGCAAAGCAAGTTTTATGAAAAATCGCACAAAAACGAACGCGTACTAAGGAAGAAAACGCACAAACTACGGCAAGAAAGAAAACGCACAAAATACACTAAGTAATAGCGCATATAACAATAATGCCCTACTATATAAATATGTATTACGTTTCTGAACACTCATTGCACAATGTCGTCAATAAAGCAACGACCGACCTTTTTACATTCTCATACAAACACATTATTAAACCACATTTTGTTTTTAACATTCCTCCAGACGAAGCGCATGATCGCATGATTAATTTTTGCAAATTTAGCGAGCGCACTCCTGGATTAATGTGGCTTCTTCGCGAAATGCTTAACTACACAGACCCAGTGCTAGAAACTAACGTTATGGGTGTGGATTTTGCAAACCCGTTTGGCTTAAGTGCAGGACTAGATAAAAACTGCCAAATGGCGACCGTACTAGACAACGCCGGCTTTGGATTTGAAACAGTTGGCTCTACCACAAGCCGACCATGCGAAGGAAATCAAAAACCTTGGTATCATCGCCTTCCAGAATATGACTCTATTCTTGTACACGCAGGACTAGCAAACGATGGCAGCGAAGCCGTTGTTGCACGAGCCGAGAAAGCCTGGACGCACGCAAAGTCTATGAATATGTCTATTTCTATTGCGCGCACAAACGACGACTTAGTTGGCGACTTGGAAGAAGGAATTGAAGACTACCATATTTCTATGGAACGTGCAGCCGGAAAAAGCTCAATAATTGAAGTAAATATTTCATGCCCGAACACGCGTGTGGGTGAACCATTTAGTCAGCCGGAAGCACTTGACAAATTATTCACCGATCTTGACACTATTAAGCGACCTCAGCCAACGTTAGTTAAGATGCCGCTTAATTTGCACGGTGGTTGGGAACAGTTCAAATCTTTGCTTGACGTACTTGCCGAACATAAAGTTGACGGAGTAAGTATTGCGAACTTGCAAAAGAATCGCGCAGGACTTGATGTTCCGGAAGATTGGCAAGGAGCACTTTCTGGAGGTCCTACCTACAGCGCAAGCAACGAGCTTATTCGACGCACGCGCAAAGCTTTTGGTAAACGTTTTGCTATTGCAGGCATTGGCGGAGTATTTACGCCAAAGCAAGCATATGAGAAGATTCGCTCAGGCGCTGATTTGGTTATGTTTATTACGTCACTTATGTACAGAGGACCGCAGCAAATCACAACGCTGAAACGCGGACTTGCGGATCTTTTGAAACGCGACGGCTTTGAGCATGTTACAGACGCAGTTGGTGCGGATTTGAACTAGTACAGTGCGTATTTGCGCTAAAAATGACCCTTACTTTGCTCACAATCAAGTAGCATAAGTAAGGGTCTATTTGTAAGGAACAGCACAAAACAACTTAGTATTTAGTAAGTTAACTAGCAATTACGAGTTAACAAATACCATTTAGTAATTATCAGTTTCTGAATTACTATAGTCGTCGCGACGAGCAGTGCCGTACTGATCTTGCGTGTTCTTTTGTTTCTTAGCTTCTTCCTGCTGTTCTTGTGCTGCCTGCTTTCTAGCGTCTTCATCTCGCTTCTGCTGATCAGTTTTAACAGTATTTTTAGGCATGCCAGGCAGAGTTCCACCGGCAGTGTACTTTGGATCAGGCTTGCCATAATCGTTGTCAACAGGAATGTTAGCAGCTTTCAAATAGTCATTCATAAACTGTTTCCACGCTGGCGTTGCAATATACATACCATACCAAGCTGCCATTGTACGACCGTTAATAGTCATGCCATTAAAGCTTTTTTGTGATTCGGCGTTACCAACTGCCACAAACGAAGCAACTTGATACGGCACAAAACCAGCTGTAGTCATGTAGTACTGTTCGTTAGTACCAGTTTTTGCGAAAGTCTTGCGACCACCATCAAGTTGGGTAGTTGAAGCCTCGCCGCCAGGTTGCACAACACCCTGATTCAGCGCATAAGCAGCAGTTTGAGCAATTCCCTTTGGAATTGCTTGATGGCAATGCGCACTAGGAACTTTCAAACGCTTACCGTTTTTGTCAACAACTCGCTTAATAGCAATAGGATCGCATGCCACGCCATCAGCGCCAATAGTTGCATACACATTCGCCACAGTTAAAGGCGAAGCTTGCACAGAACCAATCGTCATAGGCGGATTAAGCGAGTTAGAAGAATACACACTTTCCTGACCAAGAGGCGAATTATGGTAACCAAGTATGCGAGCAGCATCCGCGATTGAGCACAGCTTAATTTGCTGAGCCATAGAAGCCTGAGTGGTGTTATGCGAGCGCACAAGACCTTGCAAAGGAGTTTCCGGATTAGTTGTGCCACCACCAGAGTTTTGAACTGACCAACTACCAACTCCGCGGAATTTGCTGCAATTAAAATCAGCATTGTTGTAAAGCATAGAAGTGCGAAGAGGCTGATTAATCGACTTTCCAGCAAGCATCCATGCAACCATATTAATTGGCTTCCACGTAGAACCAATCTGCCAACCAAGACCGCCACCATCGCGCTCATCTACAGCATAGTTCAAAGCCGTATGCGTAGGATCTGATTTTGCAGCATCCGTAGCATCATAAATACGATTGCTGCCAAATGCCAAAACTTCACCAGTTCCAGGCTTAATTGCCGCAATTGAAACTTCAAAACCGCTCTTATCGTTTACAGGAATCGTATCTCTAGCAGCTTTCATAGCAGCCTTGCTGGCGCGCAAATCCATAGTTGTGTAGATATCAAGACCACCCTCAGTAAGCAACTTTTCGCGCATGGCAGCAGTTTTACCAAACTCGCGAGAATGCAAAATTTTCTTCGTTACATAATCGCAGAAGAATGCTGCATCACCTGCAGCTTGGCATCCAATCTTAGAAACTTCCCTCTGTATGTTAAGAGTGCTTTTAAGAGGAATAGCAACAGCGGAATCATGCTCGCTCTTAGTAATAAAACCTTGACGAAGCATTAAATCAAGTACAATATTGCGCTGCTTTTGCGCTTCAGGCTGATTTGCTTCAATAGAAGGATCGTAACGCGAAGGATTCTTTGTAATTGCAGCAATAGTTGCCGATTGCACAAGATTAAGTTTTGCAGCGCTCGTATTGAAGTAGCGATGAGCTGCAGTTTCTACGCCGTAAATATTATTGCTACCGAACTGCGCAATATTTAAATATCCCTGCAAAATCTCAAGTTTAGAGTATTTTTTCTCCATTTGAATTGCAATAAGCATTTCGCGCAATTTACGAGCAATAGTGCCTTCAGAAGCGTGATACTCAGCTAAAGGATCGTTATTTTCGCGAGCTTTAATCATAAGCACATTTTTTACATATTGCTGAGTTAAGGAAGAGCCACCTTGCATATCTCCCTTTTTAACGAATGTTTGCACGAATGCGCGAATAACACCTTGCATATCTACGCCGGAATGCTCAAAGAATCGACGGTCTTCACGAGCAACCATTGCTCGCTGCATATATTGCGATATGCGTCGGAGCGGCACTACAGTGCGGTTTTGAGCATAAAAAGTTGCAATAATAGTTTTGCCATCAGAAGCGTAAAGTCGCGATTTTTGCGGCAAAGCAGTTACATCAAAATCGATGCCGTCAACGCGAAGTGAAGGTACTACTGTTTTCACTATGCTATTCACGCTCATTACGCCAGGAACAAACATAATACTTGCTGCAACACCTCCTGCAACACACAAAGTGATGTAGGTAAGGAACAGTGCTAGCACACGGCGAACAGTCAGTGAATTCTTTTTCGGCATGCGTACTATTCTAAAGGTTTGCCTCTACTTGAAAACTGGCATCATAAACATTCGCACTTTAACGCTCAGCTCGACGAATAAGCATGCCAGGCTTATAAATAATAATTGACCTGCCTTGGCGCATAATCCAGCCTCTGTTTGCAAAATCCATAAGTGCTTTGTTAACTGTTTCGCGTGAAGAGCCAACAAGTTGCGCAAGCTCTTCTTGCGTTAAATCATGCGGCACAAGCAAGCCATCGCTCATAGGCTCGCCAAATCTTGAAGCTAAATTCAGCAAAGTCTTCGCTAAACGAGCAGGAACATCCATAAAAACTAAGTCGGAAATTCGCTCATTATTTGCTCTCATGCGCGCTGCAAGCACTTGAAGCATATCTACTGCAACGCTAGGGTGATTGTTTAGCCAATGGAATAACACGTCATTTTCTAGCCATAAAACTCTAGTATTGTTGGTAATAGATATTGCTGAAGCTGTACGAGGACCGCCGCTAGGATCAAAAACGGGAATTTCGCCTAGAATTTCGCCAGGAGTGTGAATACTTAACAATTGCACACGATTGTCGTTTGAATGACGAACTAATTTTACTCTTCCACGCTCAAGCAAGTACATTCGATGGTCAGTATCGCCTTCATTAAAAATTGCCGAACCTTTTTTAAATGTCGATTCTTGCAAATACTGCATCAATTCTTTTACTTGATCAGCTGGAACTTGCTTAAACAATGCGGTATGTTGCAGTGAAAATTCATCACTGTCAACGCTGAGTGTTGCCATTGCTGCTCTACCCCTTCATTAAGCAATAAGTAGATATCTCCATTGAACTACCTGTATGCGGATGAGCGCAAACGCAAACGAAAAACGTAAGCGAAAAACGCACATCACCTGACCTATGATATCACGAAAGACGAGGAAACGACATTTACTTTACGCCGCTGTAAAGTTTCTGCCGCTTTTTAGCATGCAAACGACCGTTTTTTTACAACGCAGTAAAGTTTCTGCCGCCTTTTAGCACACAAACGACATTTACTTTACAACGCAGTAAAGTTTCTGCCGCTTCCGACTAACTATTTACTCCCATAACATGCAAGCACCATGCGTTTTCATAAGCTAACTCCTGCCATTGCCTGTACCTGCCAGAAGTGCCACCGTGACCACCGTCAGTTTCAATACGAGCAATTGCATCAACCCCAGAAGCTTGCAATTTAGCGAGCCATTTCAAAGGTTCCGTAACAAGCACGCGCGTGTCGTGAATAGACGATGTGATTAAGATTTTCGGAAAATCAGCTAACTTTTTGCGAACATCTTCCGTTTTTGCGCAAGGCACATTTTCGTAAGGAGTATACGATTTCATATAAGCATAAGCTTCAGAATCATCGAGCGGATTGCCCCACTCATCCCACTCTGTTACAGTAAGCGGCAAAGAAGAGTCGAGCATAGACGTAAGGGCATCTACAAAAGGCACGTCTGCTTCAATTCCTGCATAACATTCCGGAGCCATATTTGCTATAGCACCCATAAGCAAGCCTCCCGCTGAACCACCGTTTGCAACAGTATGGCAAGCGGAAGCAAAACCAGCATTTTGCAAAGCACGCGTGGCATCAACAAAATCTTCAAAAGTATGCTTTTTATTAACGCGCCTACCCTGCTCATACCACGCGCGACCCATTTCGCCACCGCCTCGCACATGCACTTGCGCATATAACACGCCGCGATCCAGCAAACTCAAGCGACCGACAGAAAAAGTAGGGTCTGAACTAACTTCATACGCTCCATAACCAGTAATAAACATTGAGTCAGTTTGAGAAATTTTATCCGGACGCCACACAAGCGATACTGGCACACGCTCACCATCTCGAGCAGTAATCCAAACGCGCTTTTCAGCATAATTGTGCTCATTAAATTCGCCTAAAATTTTACCTTGCTTGAGCAGCACATCTTCGCCTGTTAAAGGATCCAACTCGCGAAGTTGACCTAAAGTTGCGTAACTGCCAAAAGCGTAACGCATATGCGGAGCTTCGTACGAAGGATTTCCAGTCATAGAAATACTAAATAAGCGATTATTGTTGATTTCTTCTTGTGAAATATTTGCGAGCGCAGCACGTGATTCGGCTTGCGCTTGATCCGCAAGTTGATCCGTAAGTTGAGAAGAAAATTGATCCGTAGGTTGATCCGTAAATTGATTCGCAAGCTGGGAAGAAAGCGGTCGCACTTCGCAAAAACGCCACGGTTTTGCTTGCAAAAAATCTTCAACAGCGCGCTTCTTGCTCATTACAGCCAAATGCGGCAAACCTTGAGAACGGTAAGCTAGTGCCACATAATTTTTGTACATTGACAATCCGCTTATGCTCAATCCAACTGCATTTTGCAATATTTCAGGATTTTGAGGCGAATTATAAGGCTTTGTAATAGGCTCACTTCCGGCACCTTTTTGCCAAGCATCTCCTTGCTCGCAACCATAAGGAGAACCCGAAGCAACACATACTCCATCCGAAAGCTTATACGTTACATGCTCATCAAACTTTCCGGAATTTCCTCTCATATCAATAATGTCAATTTCAAAATTAGGATTTTTAGCGTTATGGCACACAATCGCAATTGGAATATCTTCACCATTTTCGCCAGCATTCTCGAAGCAAGCGAAAGAAATATCGTATTCCACTCCCTCAACCGGCTCAATAACCATACGGAATTCGCCCTCAGGATTGCTCAAAGGAAGCATGAGCACACGCGATGTAGTCTTTGAACTACTACTGATCATCATGTATCGTTCGTCAAAACTTTCATACACGTCAACAAAAAATCGCTCGTCAGTTTCTTCAAAAACTTTTACATCGCTGGAAACTTTAGTGCCGACCTTATGCCTCCAAACTTGATAAGGACGCCAAGCATCATCAAGCTTTACATAAAACATCCATTTTCCATCTGGAGAAAGTGAAGCAGAAGCAAGATTTTCCCACGATTCTTCCAACTGCAACCAAGAACATGTTTTTGTAGAAAAGTCACGAATAAAATAGTTAAAGCGTTCATCACCTTGAGTGTCGACACCGTACAGCATTCTCAAACCGTTGGTACTCAAATCCATTCCACCGACTCTAAAGAACTTGCCACCAGAGTGCTCAGATTCAAGGTTTGCATCAAATAAAATTTCTTCACCATCAGTTGTGCCAGGTTTTGCAGAATTGTCGATAGTTGGCGGATTCCAATCGTCACTATTTTCGACTTTCATACGGCATTGCACAGCGTATTGTTTGCCTTTTTCAGTGCGCACATAATACCAGTAATTATTCATGCGCACAGGAACAGACATGTCTGTTTCTTGAACTCTTGAGCGCAACTCGTCAAATAATGTAGAACGCAAGTTTGCTAAGTGCTTTACACGCTGTTCAGTATAAGCATTTTGACTATTGACGTATTCCATAAGCTTAGGATTATTGCGATCTTTCATCCAAGCATATTCGTCTATATAAGTGTCGCCATGGAATTCACGTGCCGACGGTATGCGTTCTGCCGCTTTTGGCTTTGCAAAATCTTGATTATTCATAGCTACACCTCTTTTAATTTTCATTAAGTATTTTCTTCAGCTCTTATATATTAGTAACGAAATATTTTCTGCAATTCTTTAATATTACAAAATTATTTTGCAATTATTTTATACTATTTCGCAATCGCTTCCTCTATAAACGGAAGCATTACTTTAGCTAAATCTTTGCCTTGAGGAGCTGCAAAAAATGGCACGCCTTGCAAAGTACCAGCAGCACCTTCTGCTTCAATTATGCGCATTTGAGCATCATCAAAATCATCAATATCACCAGAAAACTCGTTAGCATTATTTAATTTTTCGATCGCCATAGTAGGAATTTCTTGCGCATCTTCACACGTAGTATCAAGAGCATCCGAAAAAACATACGCACGTTTAGATGCACTTAAAGCAACAGCAAAATCACGAGATAATTTACGACGAAAATCCTCAACAGTAGCACGCTTACGCAATTGCCTAATACCTACTGCAAGCACACGACCTGGATGCTTACGAATAATATTCGCATACGTTAAAGGATCCTTTTGACCATCATCGCCAATAAGCACAAAACGCATGCCAGGAAAATCATCCATAAGTTGAGTTGCAAATTCTAATTTATGCTGCGGTCCGTTTGGAATAAAAGTTTTAGGACGCGGATCCAAATCACGAAGAAGAAGAGGACCCTCAGGAAACTTTTCGCGATCAATAAAGTGACGAATTGAAGCCTCAACATTCCACGGAGAAGTAGAAAGATAGAAAAATGGAATATCGTCACGCAAACGCTCTAAAGACTGGAAAAACTCAGACATTCCAGCAACTGGCGAACGATGAGCAGGATTCATAATAAGCAAATTATAAGCAGCGCGAATTGGCGAAGGCGCTTGAGTAACCATAATAGTGTCGTCAACGTCCGAAATAACACCAACAGGAACATTTGCATCAATAGCAAATAAACTCGCTTTTACAGGCTCACGGTCACTAACAGAATACGAAACAACGTGACGACCAGGCTCTAAAGCGCGTTCGGTAATTAAATCTAAATACCCTGCACGGTCAGAAATACAGTACTCTGCACTACCATCGCGTGAACCTTCAGGCTTATCGTATATTTCAGAATCGCCAATTTGAGCTGTTTCTACAGGAATACCGTCAATAGACAAAGCCACGCGCACACGCACAGCAGGAACAACAAGCATCGCATAAATTCCGCGTTTTAGAGCAGAATGATGACCAAGCTTTGGAGCATACACAGTTCTGCAAATCAAGCGAGCATATCTATGCGTTCCATACCCAATATATGGCTCAACACTTGGAAACCAGCTAAAACGACGAGCAACACGACCAGCAAGACGCATCCACATGCCGACAATAGACGTAATGAGCCTGCGACCAAAACGCACAAGCAATGGCTTATTGTCAATACGCTCAGCTTTAGAAGGAGCGTCAAACAATGTTGCCGTCACATGCACAGGAATTGGCGCACTGCTAATCCGTCTAGACGCCACTAATTGCGGAGTAGATTGTGGGCTTTGCACATACTCAAGATTAGAACGCGCAGAAAGCGAAAGTCCTTCGGCGCGTTCATCTTTGTTAAGTGAGTTACCCACAGATTCGCTCATTCGCGTACCGGACCATCCGGAGTCGTGCCAACAATTTGCACAATAGTGCCACGTGGGCAATTTTCAAAAATCCAGCGAGCATCCTGCTCATACATGTTTATGCAACCATGAGAGCCGTGATTTGCAGCATCGCCAGTTGCAATACCCTTATAATTCCAAGAAGCAGTGTGGAAACCTTCTCCACCATGGTAATAGCTAACCCAACGCACTCCAGGAGAGAAGTAAGGAGATCCATCGCCATTCCTACCGCGCATATCTTGTGAAGCATAACGCAAGTAAATAAAGAATGTACCAGAAGCTGAATCATCGGCACCGCGCTTACCTGTGCAAACAGGGAATGTTTTTACAAGTTCATCATTCCTATAAACAGAAGCCGTTTGGGTTGTTTTGTCAACAACAATGCGCATTTCAACAAGCTTCTTTTCAACGGTAAACTTAGTGATTTTTGAAGGAACAGACATCTTGAAATCATTGCCATTGCGCAAAGATTCTACAGCCTTTTTCGCAATACTATCGGAATAGCTAATTTCAACACCATTAGAACCTTTAAGTGTTGTGAAAATAAACTTGCCTTCTTTATTGACTGCATCTTCCTGATTAATCTTTTGCTGATTAAGCTCTTTTGGAAGAACTTGAGACAAATAATAATCTGCTTTATCTGCATCAATTGTGTAAGAAAGCTTACGGCGAGTCGTATCTGCTTTTATACTGATCCAAGACGCAATCGCTTCTTTTGGAACCGTAAAATCTTTACCGTCACCGTTATTAAACGTGATTTTTTTCTCAAGAAGTTTATTTAAATCATCTACAAGTTTCTGCGCTGCATCAAGCTTAATAGGAGCGTCAGTGCGTCGAGATGTAACAGAAACTTTTACTGTTTTACCAGGGTGAGCAATTAACTTTTTTACTGCTTCACGAACAGACATAGTTTCTATAGTGCGACCAGGTATACCATCCTCTACCTTGTAAGATTCAGAATCCTTGTCGAAAACTGCACTATAAGGTACAGCGCGATCCTTCTCACGAATAAACTTATGCAATAAGTACGAATCCAAAGCAGAATCATCACGTACAGCTTTCAAACTCACGGTTTGATGAACCCAAGGCATAATACGAGTAAATAAATTATCTCGCTTAGCATTCATAATAGCTTTTACAGTTGCGTTCTTATCAATCTTGACACCAAGTTGACTCAAATCTGCATCAACACTATTGCCTTGATCGTCACTAATTACTAATTCGCTATGATCCACAGCATTCTGAACAGTCTTGCTTACAGAATCTTCCTGATAGCCAGTGAGATTGCGCGTAATAGAAGCATCACCAAAATCAACACCTGGAGCAACTCGATTGTTGAAATACAAATGAAGTGCAAAAAATGCTGCAGCTAACAAAATAACAAAAATAAGAAGCGAATACATCAACGCCAATGCGGAACGGTTCGCACGATGTTTCTTTGCTTTCGGCTCTACTACTCTAAATGAATCGGTTGCAGTTGAATCGGCAGGAGTTGCATTTGCATACATGCCATAAGATGTAGCATTATTGCCAAACACATTCTTCTTATTACCGGCAATATCTTCAACGATATCGTCAACAATGTCTCCAGAAGTATCTTCTTCATCGGCGACTTCGCCTAAATTATCAGCAAGAGTTCCCTCATAATTAACAGAATTATCAGCCATTTGATCTTCTACATGACTTTGAGGAACCTGCATAAAAGCAACAGTATCGTCACTAGCATCATCAGGCATATTACTAGATGTAATATTGAAGGATTCATCTCCCTCAAAATTTTGCTGTAATTCAGCCATATTCAAAACCTCTGCTCAATAATTGTATGCGACAGACACGCTTGCACAGTTTACCACTAGCGACGCACGAAATTAGTATTAGCGAAACATGAGAGCATAACTGGTTACATAACTAGCTATATAACTAGCTAAATATTTAGTACAGAATTAATGCGAATAATACACGTTAAAAAACGAGCAAAGAACAAGCAAAAGCAGCAAAATGCACAATTAACTAGCAACTAGCCGACACCTAATGAGTAACTAATAAACATCTAATACAAGCAATAAACGATATTTATAAAAACAATAAATACTACACAAATGTGTAAAAAACGTAAATATTCGCAATATGCCGCAAAATTTAGTATTGTAGGAAAAATAATGTGCAAGAATAGGAGGTATGCCAACTATGCCTATTCAAGCGACTATTGCTCTTATGATGATTGTATTCGCGCTTGTACTCGCACCATTCGTCATCATGATTGTTTCGCGCGCTTTAAAACGTCATCATTTGGCAGAAAAACTTGCTCAACGACACGGCGACTCAGTGCATTACGCATTCATACTTAATCCTTCAAAACCACAAGCAGAATCGTATCGCGAAAGTATTAAAAATTATTGCAAAGAACGCAATTTAACCTACGAAATTATTGATACACAGTTAGATAAAGATGGACGCGAATGCGCTTTAGAAGCGCTTTCAAACGGAGCTAACGTAGTAGTAGCGGTCGGCGGAGATGGCACGGTTCGTACTGTTGCGAGCGCAGTAAGCGGTAAAGGTCATGCGATGGGAATTATTCCTATTGGAACCGGCAATCTTTTTGCTAGAAATATGGGAATTCCAGTAAACGACGTGGATGCTGCGCTGCGTGTTGCAACTTCTCACGGCTCTAGGCAGGTTGACGTTGGGCGCGTAACGATTCTCGACAATCCAGAAGAAGATCATGGACACGCATTCTTAATTATTGCAGGCATTGGTTTTGACGCGTTAATGATTGACGACACTGATCCAAACTTAAAAAAGAATATTAGTTGGCTTGCTTATTTTGTCTCTGGTGTAAAGCATTTGTTTATGCCAAAATATCGCGCAACCGTTACCTTACAGCGTTCAAATGGCGACGAAAGTGTGCTAAAAGGATTGACTTTCCGCACACTTATGGCTGGAAATTGCGGTCAAATTCCTATGTTTTCGCTTATGCCAGAAGCAGCATACGACGATGGTGTGCTTGATTTTGAGATTATTGACACTTCTGGCGGTTTAATTGGTTGGGCTAATTTGTTCCGAGGAGTAATACATCAAACGCTAACAGGGCGCGCACTCCAGCAGGATTCGCTTTCTGCAGGCTCAAGAATTGACCAAACGCAAGGTTTTAGCGCAGAAGTGCAATTAGAAAAATCTGCTCCAGTGCAAGTAGACGGCGACATTTTGGGATATACAAAACATTTGCGCTTCACTGTTGACAAGCAAGCATTGTGCGTAAGAGTGCCAGAAAATAAATAAAATACAAGCGCTGTGGCAAAATAAAAAATTATGGTAGCAAAAAATGCGGGAATGCCCGCCACCCCAGAAGATCTAGTCGACGTCGACGCTTTGGTTGGCGCTTACTATGATGAAGTTCCAAATTCCAACATTCCAGAACAGCGCGTGATTTTCGGCACGTCCGGTCACCGTGGTTCTGCTTTGAAAACTTCGTTTAACGAAGCTCATATTGTGGCAATTACGCAAGCTATTGCTGAATATCGCAAGAAAGCTGGCGTAACTGGTCCTCTTTATATTGGTCGCGATACGCACGCTCTTTCTGAGCCTGCTCAAAAAACCGCTATTGAGGTTTTGGTTGCTAACGGAGTTCACGTTCGCGTGGATTCTCGCGGAGATTTCGTGCCAACTCCTGTTGTTTCTCAAGCTATTTTGACGCATAATCGCGCAGCCGACGGCACTCAGCGTTTTAGCGGCGACGGCTTGGCTGACGGCATTGTCGTCACTCCTTCACACAACCCACCAACTGACGGTGGTTTTAAGTACGATCCTGTAACAGGCGGCCCTGCACCTGCGGAAGTAACTAACGCAATTGCAGCTCGTGCAAACGAATTGCTCGACAATTACAAGTCCGTAAAGCGCGTACCTTTCGAGGAAGCAATCAAGTCTGATTTGGTTGAAGGCTTCGATTACCGCGAACACTACGTTAGCGATTTGGCAAACGTTATTGATTTCGATGTGATTCGCTCTAGCGGCGTGCGTTTGGGAATTGACCCACTCGGCGGCGCAAGCGTAAACTACTGGCCACTTATGAACGAAAAGTACGGTTTGAACATCGGCGTTGTGCGTCCAGAAGTTGATCCAACTTGGCGATTCATGACTATTGACCACGATGGCAAGATTCGTATGGATCCAAGCTCCCCTTACGCAATGAAGGGCTTAGTTGATCAGCTTAACGCTGGCGCTTGGGATAAGTACGATTTGGTTGGCGGCACCGATCCAGATGCTGATCGCCACGGTATTGTGTGCCCTAACTGGGGCGTTATGAACCCGAACCATTACATTGCGGTATGCGTGGAGTATTTGTTCGGCGGTGCTCGTCCGGATTGGCCAAAGAATACTGCTATCGGCAAGACGCTTGTGTCTTCTTCCTTGATCGACCGCGTGGCTGCTTCTATTAACGCAAAGCTTGTGGAAGTTCCTGTTGGCTTCAAGTGGTTCGTTGACCCACTCTTTAGCGGCGAAGTTGCTTTCGGCGGAGAGGAAAGCTCCGGCATGAGCTTCTTGCGCAAAGATGGTCGCGTGTGGACCACCGATAAGGATGGTTTGATTCCTGATTTGCTCGCTGCGGAAATTACTGCAAAGACTGGCAAGAACCCAGCTCAGCTTCACCAGGATCAGGTTGCTCGCTTTGGCGAAAGCTGGTATAAGCGCGTTGATACCCCAACCACGCTTGAGCAGAAGCAGAAGTTCGCAGCTTTGAGCGGCGACGATGTTGAAGCAACCAAGCTTGCTGGCGAAGATATCACCGCAAAGCTTACGGAAGCTCCTGGAAACGGCGCAAAGATTGGGGGCTTGAAGGTGACGACTAAGAACAACTGGTTCGCTGCTCGCCCATCTGGTACCGAGAATATTTACAAGGTTTACGCAGAATCCTTCGTTTCTCCAGAAGCACTTGACAAGGTGCTTGAGGAAGCTACTGCTGTAGTCGACAAGGCTTTAGCGTAACGTAATAATCTTGCGTAAATAAAGAATCTACTAATTGCGCTGGTTGCAATATGCAGCCGGCGCATTTTTGAAAGGTTTTGTCATGATTGTTGTTTCGACAGACGGTTCCGCGCTCGGAAACCCAAACGGTTCAATGGGTTGGGCGTGGGCAGATCACATTGACGAGTCTGGTAGCTCTAACGAACACCATCACACAGGCAATGCAGATGCTGGAGGCGCAACTAATGGCACAAATCAAATTGGCGAATTATGCGCAGTTTTGGAAGCTTTGCGAGCACATCCTGGAAGTGAGCTGCTCACAATCGAAAGTGATTCACAATACGCTATAAACTGCGCAACTACGTGGATTCACGGATGGAAAAAGAACGGTTGGAAAAACTCTAAAAATGAACCTGTTAAAAATGCCGAGCTGATTCGAGCAATCGACGCGGAAATTACTAAGCGCGAAGGCGCCGTAAAATTCGTGTGGGTTAAGGGTCACGCAGGAAACGAAGGAAACGAAAAAGTTGATACATTAGCGCGTGGATATGCGGAAGATTGCCGAAATGGTTTGAAGGACGGATACTTGCCTTTAGAAGGCTGGAAGTCGCTTCTTGCTTCTGAATATGCAAAAGGTACGAATGTGCCAAGTGATGCGAAAATGCTTTTAGATGGCAAAATTTCCAATGCAGAATATCATCTTGAACGCACAGTTGGCGAAGATATTAATCCTGATTTTTCTGCACAAAATAGTAAAAATGCTAGTGATCTAACTGAATCTGCAAATGAATCAGCACGCAAACAAGCGCAAGAAGCAGCATGTGAAACGAAGCCTGAACAAACGCGTGAAACAAAGCGTGAAACGTTAGAAGATAGCGAAAAAGATGCACTATCAATAGAAAATAAACAAGATATGCACCAGCAAGACGCTATAACTATTGTTCAAGAAGTTCCAAAAACAGAGCAAAATGTTACGCAAACTACATCTAAACCAGTTCAAGGATTAAGTGTTTCTGGCGTGCTGCAGTTTACTCCCCCGCCAAACACAAGCCCAAGCTTTAACGGCGAGGCGCGTTTTATTTCCGGCACAATCAACGTAAGCGGCTACGTAGAGCCCGACGGCACCTTGCATTTATCTCCAACTGCCTTCTACCTTTCATAGCTATTTTTGCAATTCGTTTAGTGTGGTGTTTGGCTGGCGGATTTCTATATGTGGCTGTGAGTAGTGGGTGTTACTTGTCTCGCAGCGCTCCGCTCTTATACCTTACTTAGACTTAGCGGTTGCGTAGTTAAGTTTAGTTTTTTACTTACTTTCTCTGCAAAAATAGTATTCATCATCACGATTATTACTATCGTTCCGCTTTTATATTGCTCGACCAAGCAACACCCACCCCTCACTACTAGTAAAACCGCTAGTGTTCTGTGGTGTGGTAGGAGTGCCTGGCGTGACGCATGCAGTAGCAATGACGCTAGTGTTCTCTAAGCAATAAATACTCAACGTCGGCAGAGCGCAACTGCAAAACTTCATAAACATGCAAGCATCCAATCAGTGCGAAAAATCTCAAATCTCTACCACACGAATATCCCGTGAATGAATGACGACGCAACTAAGATGCACATAGCCCTAAAAATCTTGGCAAAGGTTAATATGGAAATGTACGAAAATGAGGCACGCATAAAAACACAAAGCCTCTCCCGCAAATAGCGATGGAAGTTCATCGGCGAACTCGGGAATAACAAAAACAAGAAAGCAGGGATAATGGATAAAGCACAACAAGATGCGCTTAAAAAAGCAGCAGGCATTGAAGCCGCAAAGATTGTAAAGAATGGAATGATGGTTGGTCTTGGCACCGGCTCTACAGTGCGCTTCTTAGTTGACGAGCTTGGCCGCAGAGTTAAGGAAGAAGGCTTGAGCTTCACAGGAGTCACCACTTCTCGTCGCACACAAGAGCAGGCAGAGGGCTACGGCATTAAGATTCTCGACATTAACGAAGTGGATCACATTGACGTTACAATCGATGGTTCTGATGAAGTTGACAAGAATTTCAACGGAATTAAAGGCGGCGGCGCAGCTCTTCTTTGGGAAAAGATTGTGGCTATTAATTCCGACCGCATTGTGTGGATTGTTGACGCAAGTAAGGTAGTCGACACGATTGGCAAGTTCCCGCTTCCTGTTGAGGTGATTCCGTTTGGCTCCGCGCAGGTGATTCGTAAGTTCGAAAAGCGCGGATATAAGCCAGTTTTGCGTCTTGATGCTGACGGCAAGGAAGTGCGCACCGACGAGAACAACTTCGTGGTTGATTTGCACATGGAGCGCATTGAGCATCCGCAGGAGTTGGCGAAAGATTTGATTGAAACTGTTGGCGTTGTGGAACACGGCTTGTTCTTGAACATGGTTGACACGGTGATTGTTGGCGATCCAAACGGTCCTCGCACGCTTACAAACCCAAATAAGTAGCGAAACTAATCGAAAAGTAGAGTCCGCAAACGCGGGCTCTACTTTTTTGTATATAAAAAGCGCCGGAAAAACCGACGCTTCAAAAAAGTCTTACGTGCCTAAACGTTCAGACACGCATCAACGCATAGTAAGAAAATTACTTGCGCTGGTGACGAGTCTTACGCAGCAGTTTGCGGTGCTTCTTCTTGCTCATCCGCTTGCGGCGCTTCTTGATGACAGAACCCATCTGAAGCCTCCATTCCTATGTAAAGTGTGCAACTTGCCTAATGTTACACCGTTTTAACGACTTTGTGGAGTGATATTACAAAGAACATCATTTTTTACAACATTTACATTGGGAATCTGTGATAAAAACGCTCTACTGCTTGCTTTGCGCCGTTCACTTCAAAAACAGCGGTATCATTCTGCCACAATGCACTAGCCTGTGATTTATCATTTTCATCATTTCGCAACACATAGCTACCGGAAGTCTTACCAGAAACTTGAATTTTTCCACTTGCGATATCAGAACCCTTAAGTCCATCAACTAACGCTTCATACTGCTTGTTCGCAGAATCGCGATTCGACCATTGAGCAACAGTTACAGACACTTCCCCATCTGGCTGACCAGTTGAGTACTTAACAGAATATTCCTCCAAAGGCGACGATTCAGTCCAAGTTGCACTAGGTATAGCGTCAACACGAGCGAAATCAAGTACGCTATCTGGCATAGCCTTAAGCAATGCTGTAGAAGATGCTGGCAAAGGTTTCGATGGTATAGAAGGCGTTTTAGGCATTACCATATGATTTTTGCTCGCAACATTTTCGTGATTCAATGCCCAACCTGGCCACATAAATGCTGAAATTAGAGCCAAAACCACAATTACTGCAGCTGAAGTCAACACAACTAATAACTTGCTGTGTGATGAATTATTGACACTTGAGGAATTCATATTCAACGCACCCATCTTTGAAGCATTCATACTTGAAGCATTCGATTTCGACATACTTGCATTATGTCACATCGCGATGACGCTTTTAGTACGCAAAAGCGCTTTACAATCAAAAACAAATACAAAATATGATTGTCTAATAAAGCGTATAGCGTCGAGATATGGCTAGTAAATCTACTCTTCACTATTTATGCTCCGAATGCGGTTGGAGCGGCTCAAAATGGTACGGTCGCTGCCCTGAATGTGGCGAATGGGGCACAGTGAACGAGTTTAGAGAGGCGCGAGTTAGCGGATTATCTCGTACAACACGTGCATCGCGCACAACAACAGCATCGCGCACCTATTCACCAGATAGCATAACTACTTCTAATCGCAATATCGCATATTCAACTCTCGATTCAGCAACATCCGCGCAACCAATTAATGAAATTCAAGCAGACGACGCAATGCGCATTCACACTGGTTTTAGCGAATTCGATCGCGTATTAGGCGGAGGACTTGTGCCAGGCTCCGTAACTCTTATAGCAGGAGAGCCAGGTATCGGAAAATCAACACTACTTCTAAAAACAGCAGCTTACGTATCTAAACAATCAAAAGAAAGCAACACTCCCCCTGTATTGTATATTTCCGGCGAGGAATCAGCAGCACAAGTTAAATTGCGCGCGTCTAGAATTAACGCTGTAAACGATTATTTATTACTTGCAACAACAGGCGATCTTGACACTGTACTAGATCTTATTGAAACGCATCATCCTACGCTTGCTATTGTCGATTCTGCACAAACGATTTCCGCACAAGAAGTAGATGGCATTACAGGCGGTTCTACACAAGTTAGAGAAGTTGCGAGCGCACTTATCGACGTTGCTAAAACTAACAATATTCCGATACTTTTAGTTGGGCACGTTACAAAAGATGGTTCAATAGCAGGGCCGCGTACGCTTGAGCATTTAGTCGACACAGTATGTCAATTTGAGGGCGATACACAAACAGCACTACGCATGCTAAGAGCTGTAAAGAATCGCTTTGGACCTACAGACGAAGTTGGCTGCTTCGATATGAGCGGTGAAGGAATTGAGGAAGTGCCAGATCCTTCCGGACTGTTTTTGTCTTCTACAGAAAACAATAATCAAGGTAAAAATGCGCAAGATGGCACAAACGACGGAACTTGCGTCACTTTTACACTTGAAGGACACAGAAGCCTGCCGATTGAAATACAAGCACTTGTAACACAATCGGCTCTGCCCACTCCTCGCCGTGCAGTTTCTGGTGTTGATTCTAACCGTCTTGCAATGCTTACAGCAGTTTTGTATCGTCACGGACGCGTTAATTTGCTTGCAAAAGATTTGTACGTATCTACTATTGCAGGAGCGTTGGCAAAGGAGCCGTCTTGCGACTTGGCAATTGTAGCAGCTTTAGCTAGTGCTGCTGCCGGGAAAGCAGTAACTCCTAAAACTTGCGCAATTGGCGAGATGAGCTTAACTGGTCAAGTTCGCCCAGTGCCAAGAATAGAGCCGCGATTGCGCGAGGCTGCGCGAATAGGATATAAGCGCGCAATAGTTTGCCATATGCGGAAAAGCGTTAGTATTCCAGGATTAGAAGTTATTGAAGTTAATACAGTGCGAGAAGCGTTAAAAGCACTTGGGCTATAAGCTAAGCAAATGCCCAAGTGCTACTACTTTAAAGAATTTCGCTTGTGCTGCACACTGTTATAAGCGGCGTAAAAAGCTCCATAGTTTTAAGAGCTAGCTTATGATTTTCTGGCGTGCTTCCTGCACAAGCATCTTCTGCGATACGCACAGCAACGCCATTATCTGCTGCAGCTAAAGCGGTTGTCAGTACACAACAATCTGTTGCGACTCCGCAAATTGTTATTTTGTGACATTCGCCTAATGCGGCTTTAAGTTTCGTACCCCACTTTCCAAAAGTTTCGCACGTAACTACAGTGTGACCTTCCGCAAGTTCTGCTGTTTCTGGAGTGAAGTCATACATTGGGTCGTCAGGTTTTACGAGGAATTGTGGCCAATCTTTAAAATAGTCAACCCAAGCGTTTTCTGGCTTAAGCGGTGCTACATAGCGCGTGTAAATTACTCGATTACCGTAGGCTTTTGCAAGTTTTGTAAAAGCTCCGGTTGTTGAATCGTAGGTGTGATCTGCGCATGCCCAAGTCGACCAGTCACTTTCGCAAAAAACGCGCTGCCTGTCGATTACAACTAACCATTCGTCTTCTTTAATCATTTGAATATCCTTTCATACGAATATCCTTTTTTATTTTTATTTTTATTCTGCAATTTCGCTTGTCGACAAATCTACTTCACTTGTTGGCAAATCCGCTTCCTGCTTAGCAATATCTTTGCGCTGGAAAATTAAAGAACCAGCCAAGCCAATTAGTAACGCAACTATTACACCCAGGTTTGCACCAGCCCAGCTACTTGATTTTCCGCCAACAAACCAAAGCAAATAACCTTGCCATGTAAGCCATTTCGCTGCAGAATTTACGACCAAACCCCATCCAACAATCGTTCCAACGCAAAGAATTGCAAAAGCTTTAACATTCCAAGCACCATAACGACCTTCCGGCTTATACAAGTCCTCAGTGCAATAATCTTTTTTGCGAACAAGCACATCCGTAGTAAACATTCCGGCCCAAACAGCCATCGGCACTCCCAAAGTTGTTAAGAAGCCTTGGAATGGTCCAATAAATGTGTCAGAGAAGAACGTGACATAAACAACACCAAGAGTAGTTAGAATTGCAGTAATAATTGCTGCAACAGTTCTAGGAATACATATTCCAAAAGATAGCAACGCAAGACCGTTTGAATAATTGTCCATAATTGCTCCAGACATAAGTCCTAGAACCGCTACAATCGTGTACGGAATCAAATACCACGCTGGCAAGATTGCCGCAATTGCTCCAATCGGGTCGTTTCCAACGTTTTGAGCTAATTTCATATTAGAAGCTGCGAGTAGAAGACCGTAGAAAATTAGGAACACGTTTGCAATTGACGCTCCAAAAGTAGTCCAAAAAACGATTCCGCTATTTGAAGATTTTCTAGGCAAGTATCTTGAGTAATCAGCAGCAACATTAACCCATCCTATGCCGAAGCCAGTCATAACGAAGAAGCAGCAACCGAGCATTGCAGGAAGAGATCCGTTTGGAATTTGACCAATCGCAGCAAAGTTTATGTGTCCCCAGCCTAGTACGAAGAATCCAAGAGTGATTATTCCCGTTACAATTGTTATAACTTGCTGGCACTTCATAATTAAGTCGTAGCCGTAAATTCCAACAATTACAATTAATCCAACTACGATGATTGTGCTCACGATTTTAACACTCATACCACTACCCCAGCCGATCTTTTCTGCGGCTGTTGCCATTGCAAGAACGGCAGTTATTGCTAGAGAAATCTCCCATCCGAGCGTTGCAATCCAACTTAGTGCTGCTGGAATGTTTGCTCCACGTACACCGAACGTTGCGCGAGTCAATACCATTGTTGGCGCGTTTCCACGTTTGCCGGCTATTGAAATCACTCCAACCAGCAGGAATGACACAATTACGCCGATTATTGTCATCAGCGTTGCCTGCCAGAAGGATATTGCAAAACCAAGCGCCCACGCTCCGTACGACATTGCAAATACAGAAATATTTGACGCAAACCACGGCCAGAATAGGCTTGATGGCGTTCCTTTACGTTCGCTTTCACTGATTGTGTCTATGCCTTGTTCCTCAATGCTTAAGGAATGTTGACTCGACGAGTCTGTGGCTTGTTGAGTTTTAGATTCTCCTACTTGAGATTTACTCATTTTTCACCTAGCTTCTTTTTATATTGATTTTGTTTTATAGATTTGTAGATAATTTAAGAAAATCCATTAAATGTTGGTGTTAATAAACATTTGTTTTAATAAAATCTTCTATCTCCTTTTTTGTAGGACACGTTGCAGGCCCATATTTTGTGACAGCAATAGCAGCTGCAGCATTCGCGCATAAAACAGCCTGCTTAAGTGTCATTTTGTAGCCTATACAAGCCGCAAGTACGCCAGTATGAGCATCGCCAGCTCCATTCGTATCTACTGCTTTTACTTGAAATCCTTTAATATGCTCGGCTTCTTTACCTAAATCACACACCCAAGCTCCGTGAGATCCTGCATGAACGATGAGCGGAGCTTTTAACGCACGCTGTAAACGCTCAATCTTTCGTTTTGTAAGTTGATTATTTATTTTGTCATTAAAGTTTTTGCTATCAGCAACTTTGCTTTCGTCAGCATCTTCGCTGCAATCATCTTCGATTTCGTCATTTCCCCAAGCGTTAAGCCTTTTTGCTAAAATCTCAGCTTCTCTAGCATTACACAACCAAATTGGCGCGTAGTCAATCAAAGCTTTTAAATCTTCATCTAAAATATTTGCAATCATTGGAGACGCATCAAAAATCGCTGTAAACCGGCGCTTGTGTTTATCAAAAGAACTCTCTAAAGCACTACTTGAAGCACTACTAATTGAACCGCATGTTCTTAACATAAACCGCAAAAGCGCGCGCTTTATAGGACTCACAAATGTGTATCCACTAATGTACACAACATCTTGCGGATTTGGGTTTACTAAGTCAAAAGCATGCTCGTCACCACTAGTTTCTGCACCTTTAGTAGATATAAAAGTTCGCTCTGCGCTTTTATCCGTAAGAGCTATGCAAAATCCTGAATCAAGCATGGAATTTTTTGTGCCAATATGCGAAATATGCGCTTCGTTTAAAGCTTTAGAAATAATATTTGCAAAATAGCCTTCACCCAAAACGCCAGCCCATTGCGCTTTAGCTCCCATTTGACTTGCAGCAAATAGCATGTTGTAACTTGCACCAGCGCTCATACTATAAGAGTTTGCAAATATGTCTTCACCAGGCTTAGGAACAGAGCTAACTTTCATAGTTACATCTACGATAATTTGGCCAAGTGAGATTACCTGCGGCACTACCAAACTTGCTTTTTCATTCAAGCTTATGTTTGATTCGTACATTGCAATCGCCTCTGAAAGCTACTATGCAGCATATTCTCTACTTTTCTCAATCTTCTAATTTTTTCTCATTAAGCACAAATCATACACTGTCTTTTCTACGTCATAGCAGTGTTCAATTCGCAAATTCTCTAAAACGCGTTCTCGTATTTTTTCATCGAATACTTGCAACCCATACTGTGAACCCAACATCGCAGAGCACATTGCAGCAATCGTATCAGTATCTCCGCCAATCGATGCTGCAAAACACGCAGCTTTGGTTGGTTCATTCGCAAAGCGAGTTGCAATTGCGAAAGCTGCAGCTACGGATTCATTAGCTTCAACACTTGTACCACAATCATTTTGGAGTATTTCCGCAAATTCTTCGTCACTAACAGATGCGAAACTCAACTCTTCAGCTTTTTTAGTGAAAAATTCGACCCTACTTATAACGCTTGCTTTTGCGCTCCAATTGCCATACTTTGGAAGCGATTTTACGAATTTTATTGCTTCTTTAAGCGGATTCTCACAACCTTCAATACCTAAACTTACTGCCGCAGCAATAAGAGTTGTAGATTCAATTCCTTGAGTCGTATTGTGAGTAATTAAGCATGATTTTCTGGCTGCATTAGCGAGAGATTCACCTGGTTTGAAAGCAATGCCAATTGGCGTTGCACGCATTGCACCACCATTAGTTGTGCCAAATTTGCCTGTTTCTTCAGGACTTACTCCATTTACAAGCGCTTTTAAAGCTGACTTAGTTGACGGTCCTAGCAAATCCAAGGAACCTTTTTCGCGCATTGCATCTTCCCAATCTAAAAGATTTTGCGCATACTTGTTGTTGTCAATATTGCCATTATCTGCGATTATGCGTTCAGCAAGTAAAAAAGCTTGCTCCGTATCATCAGTTACGGAACCTGCTTTCATATTTGGCGCGATTGGCTGCTGACTTACAGCATCCATTAACCTTGTAATTGGACCGCCATAAAAACGGCGTATGCTTTGAGCGCTCATACTTTGAGTTGGCATTCCAAGCGCATCGCCTATAGCAAGACCAACAATAGCTCCAAACGCGCGATTATATGTTTCACTTTGCTCAAGATTGATTGATGCGTTTATCATAAGTATATTTTATGCTTTAGCAAACACAATTTTAAAAGCACTTGGGCTATGAGTTAAACGCAGCTAGCAAAAATAATCGCAACTAAAAACAACTAAGCGCAAATATCAAAATCAGACTTCAGCTTCAGCATCTGTAATCTCGCGCACTTGCTCAACATTAGCTTTGAGCATATCTTTTAGCGCGTCAACTGAGTCAAAAGCCTGTTGCGGACGCAAGAAACTAGCAAACTCAATGCAAACGCGATGCCCGTACAAGTCTTTCCAATCGTCGAACAATCCGTAAGCTTCAACAGTGCGCTCTGCATCTTCTTCGCCATCTTTATTAAATGTTGGCTTAGTTCCAATAGAAATCGCAGCAGGCCAACGCCACGGAGAATGAACGCCTAAATGAAGCTCATCACGACGCAAAACACTCACATCTGGAACAGCATTTTTCGATGGTCTGACATCGTTCTTATTGTCAGCATCTAAATCAACAACCCAGCCTGCATACACGCCATCAACTGGCACATAGCCTTCAATTTTTTCGCCAAGATTTACTGTTGGGAATCCAATCTCGCGCCCACGCTCGTCTCCATGAACTACTGTTCCTTCAACGCGATGCGGCTGATCCAAAATTTCACGCGCTTCTTTGACTCGACCAGTAGCCAACATCCAGCGCACATTTGTAGAACTCCAAGCACGCACTTTCTTATTTGGCATGCTCTTACTCCAAGCACGATATTCAGCTTTATTCATGCCCTCAGAAGGATCTTTAGGATCTCCAGGCTCCTGTGGAACTTCACGAACAATAGGATCAGGCACGCGAACGTCATCTGGACCCAAATCCTCTACTTCAATAAGCTCAAAAACTCCAGTTGCTTGAGACAACTCACGAATTGCTTTAATATCACCAGCACGACGAGCACCAAGCGCAGCATCAGAGCCAAGAACTAATGCTCGCATACCAAGCTTTCCAACGAGCTGACCTAAGAAGAAACGGTACGATTTTGCAGCAAAAGCAAGGCTGTAGCGCACAATCACAACATGATCAACATCCAACTGTGACATCACGCGCAAACGTTGACGCACGCTTGTAAGAGCATCCGGATCGTCCGGAAGTTTAGAATTAACGTCGCCAAAATCATCGTATAAATCAGGATTAGCATGCACTACGCTTGGACGCGGATCAAACATAATCACTACTGAAAACGCTCCATGACGATGCGCAAGATCCACAGTACGACGAATAACCTCGCGATGACCTTTGTGCATACCGTCGAATACGCCAATGGTAACAACCGCTTTACGCTCTGCACTTAACGTTGGCCAATTAATCATGCCGTTGGCATCTGGTCGAATGTCGATGACCTTCATGATATCCTTACTATCCGCGTTCAAGCATTACTCAAGCAAACTACGCAAAATACGCAATTCGTTATTTTAAATACTTATCTAGTTTACCAGTCTTCTCGCTTGCCGGAAATACCACAATTGGTTTGATTTGATTACTTTTTATATTTTTTGTCAATTCAACTACTGCAACAACGTCACATTCCGCATTATTTGCGTTTGAAACGTACGCTATTGCCGGATAATTTTCGTAATTTATGCCAGATTTAAGCTCAATCCAGCGACCAAAACGTAAGTCTTTAGCTTGATTCTCATCAATGCTTAAAGTTGGAAGCGAATGCGAAGCTGCATCCATCATATTTAAGCAAATTTTAGGAAGCATATTATTTGCGTCAAAATCGTCACTAGGAACTGCTTTTGAGCGATGCTGCAATACTCCATTGCGATCAGTAAATTCTCGCATTTGAGCGCGAAGTTTAAGAACTCGCGAATCAGCAACCGAAAAATCACCAACGCTAGTGCGACGAAGCTGAGTAAGATGTCCACCAACTCCTAGTAAGCGACCTAAATCACGAGCTAAAGCGCGAATATATGTTCCACTACTGCAAGAAACTTTTGCAGATATATCGCATACGAGTTTCCCACTCACTCCCCTAGTAATTCGAGGATTGCTCACTGAAAAATCACTAACAAATATCTCTCTAGGAGCAATCTCTACTGATTTTCCTTCGCGCGCTAAATCATAAGCGCGTTGACCATTAATTTTAATAGCAGAAAAAGCAGTAGGAGCTTGCATAATTTTGCCTACTAAATTTTCGCTAACAACTTGCTTAATTCGCTCAAAAGACAGTGACTTTTCAAAAGACATGTCTTTATTAGCGACGTGAACCCCCGGACCTATATTTAATGCGTCATCCGGAAGAATTTCACCTTCTGCATCATCAGTAGTAGTTGCTTCTCCTAAGCGGATTACTGCTTCATAGGTTTTATCATGCCCCAACATGTAATTTAAAAGTCGCGTTGCGTTGCCAAAACCTATGATTAGCAATCCTGTTGCCATAGGATCAAGCGTTCCTGCGTGCCCAACTCGTTTTGTATGCAACAAATGACGAGCGCATGCAACAATATCGTGACTTGTAACGCCCTGAGGCTTATCTACAAGCAGTAATCCTGAATCTGGTATGCACATAAGTTAAATCTAGCTACTATACGATTCACATTGAGTTTGCTTTGAGATTTAATTGTTGTCAGACGATTCAGACGTGTCTTCAAAGTCGTCCTCTTCAAAATCGTCGTCGTCATCGAAATCATCGTCAGATTCTTCAACTTCGCGTGGCTTCTTATACGGATCGACATCACCAGCATACTTAGCATTTTCACGCAACTTAGCTAATTCTTCATCACGATGACGAGCTGCAACAAGAATATCCTCAATTTCGTGCGCTTCAGACGGCACTTCGTCATAAATAAATTGCAATTGAGGAGTCAAACGCAATCCAGCTTTTGCACCGACCAAAGAGCGCAGTCGACCGTGAGCCTGCTGCAAAGCTTGTGCTGCACGCTGACGCTCGCCCTGCTCTTTGCCTTCGTGACCAAGTTGAGTCCAGTAAACCTTTGCAATTTGCAAATCGTTCGTAACACGCACTTCCGTAATAGTCACACTCGCCAAACGCTTATCATGCAAATGCGATTCCATATTGGAAGCGATTACGCGCTGAATTAATGCTGCAATACGTGCAGCTCTAGGATTCGTTCCTGCCATAATTACTTGCGCTCAATCTGCTTCATTTCAAAGGTTTCGATTATATCGCCAAGCTCAATGTCATTAAAGCTGCCGAGATTAATACCAGCTTCGTAACCTTCGCTAACGGATTGCACGTCATCCTTAAACCTACGCAAGCTGGAAATCTCCAAGTCGTTGACTGTAGCAACGCCGTCGCGCAAAATACGGCACTTCGTACCGCGCTTGACTTCGCCATCTTGAACCATAACACCAGCAATATTGCCGAACTTGGAAGAACGGAAGATTTCGCGAATCTCAGAGTGAGAAGTGACAACCTCTTCAAATTCTGGCTTAAGCATACCCTTCAAAGCAGCTTCGATATCTTCGATTGCCTTGTAAATAACCGAGTAGTACTTAACCTCCACGCCTTCGCGCTCAGCCAAATCAGCAACCTGACGGTTTGGACGCACGTTGAAGCCAATAATCACAGCCTTATCGACAGTTGCCAAGTTCACATCATTCTGAGTAATTGCACCAACACCGCGGTGAATAACCTGGATGCCAACTTCCTCAGAGACCTCAATCTTCATCAAGGAATCTTCCAAAGCTTCAACAGAACCAGAAGAATCGCCCTTAATAACGATGTTCAGCATGTCAACTTCAGACTTAGCGAACTGTTCCTTAAGGCTTTCAAGAGACACAACCTTGCGGCGCTTAGCAAGCTGAGCTGCACGCTCTGTAGCTGCGCGCTTTTCAGCAATTTGACGAGCAGAACGGTCGTCCGAAGTAACCAAGAACAAGTCGCCAGCGGTTGGAACAGAAGTCAAACCAAGCACCTGAACAGGAGTGGAAGGAGCCGCATCCTGCAAATGCTTGCCGTTCTCGTCGAGCATAGCGCGCACACGACCATAAGAAGTGCCAGCAACAATGGAATCACCGACGTGAAGAGTACCTTGCTGCACAAGAACAGTAGCAACAGCACCACGACCCTTATCGAGTCGAGCTTCGATAGTTGCACCGCGAGCATCCATATTTGGATTTGCTTTAGGATCAAGCTCAGCGTCAGCAGTCAACAACACAGCTTCAAGAAGCTTATCGACATTCGTGCCCTGCTTTGCAGAAATATCCACAAACATGGTGTCTCCACCGTAATCTTCAGCAACTAAACCGTATTCTGTAAGCTGACCGCGAACCTTATCTGGGTTAGCACCTTCAACATCAATCTTGTTCACAGCCACAACAATTGGCACATGAGCAGCTTGAGCGTGGTTAATAGCTTCAACAGTCTGAGGCATTACGCCGTCGTCTGCTGCAACAACAAGAATTGCAACGTCTGTAAGCTCAGCACCGCGAGCACGCATAGCAGTAAACGCTTCGTGGCCTGGAGTATCGAGGAACGTAATCTTACGAGGCTTTCCTTCAAGATTTACAGTTACTTGATAAGCACCGATGCGCTGAGTAATGCCACCTGCTTCACGATCGATAACATTCGACTTACGAATGGTATCAAGCAAGCGAGTTTTACCGTGATCGACGTGACCCATAACTGTTACTACAGGCGGACGAGACTGCAAATCGTCATCTTCTTGCAGCTCTTCTTCGTCCAAATCGATGTCAAACTGCTGCAAAAGCTCTTTATCTTCTTCTTCAGCAGAAACAATGCTGATATTCCAGCCGATTTCTTCACCCAAAATTTGGAATGTCGACTCATCCAAAGATTGTGTAGCTGTTGCCATCTCACCCAAGTGGAAGAGAACAGTTACCAAAGCTGCTGGATTTACATCGATCTTTTCTGCCAAATCAGAAAGAGTTGCGCCTTGACGCAAGCGAATCGTAGCGCCGTTACCAGAAGGAATACGCACACCGCCAATCACTGGTGCTTTAAGCTCTTCGTATTCACGACGTTTCGCCAAGCGATTCTTACGAGCCTTAGAAGATTTACCACCTTGACGACCGAATGCACCTGCAGCTCCTGCACGACCGCGACCGCCACCACGCGATGGACCACCATTAGGTGCGCCCGCTGCAGCAGCCTGGAAGCTAGCTCCTTGAGACGCAAAACGAGATTCTGCAGATGGGCGAGAAGATGCACCAGAGCCTGCACCTGCGCCACCTTGACCGCGACGCTGACCCGACCACTGCGATGAGCGTGCGCCACCTTGACCAGAGCGACCGCCACGTGAGCGACCACCGCGTTCTGCACGTTCACCACGCGAACCTTGAGCTCCAGAGCCACCTTGACCCGGACGACCACCGCGGCCATTTTCAGCGCCAGGACGAGACATCGGATGAGGACGTGGAATATCTCCAGGTGTAGGAGCACGCATACCTTGCTTACGGCTAAACGGATTATTACCAGGACGTGGAGCAGATGCGCCTGCACCTTGTGCATTCTGGTGCGGACGAGGGCGAGGAGGCATCTGTGAACGATCTGAGTGAGATTGACCTTGAGCTTGCTGTCGCGATTCGCCGCGATTATCATTGCGGCGATCATTTTTTCTATTTTCGCCGGCAGACGCATTAGAACGCGAAGTATTGTTTGAACGAGTATGATTTGCACCCGGCTTTGGAGCAAAATGAGAAGCTGTGTTATGCACAGGCTGGTTAGCAGAAGAGCCAGCTACAGAATCACTGTGTGACGAATCTTTAGCTTGAGGTTTAGCCTGCGGCTTAGCTTGAGGCTTAGCTTTTGGCGCAGCAGGCTTACTTGCACTAGATGCCTTTTCGGACTTATTTCCGTCAGATGCTAACGCTGTTTGCAAACGACGGACTACTGGAGCCTCAACTGTTGAAGAAGCAGACTTAACAAATTCGCCCATGCTCTTCAAACGCTCCAACACGGTTTTACTGTCTACACCAAATTCTTTGGCCAGTTCATACACGCGCTTTTTAACCACTCAGTGTTCTCCTCTGTCTGTGGCAGCGCTAGTACACGCGACCACTTTACATTATTGCGAGCTTATTATTTATTATCGTGCGATATATCATCGTGCGACCATGATCTTATACCTCGTCTCCCGCCGGACGATGGCGATTGCCTTTCGCCCAGATTCCAGCTTTTAGCATACTCGAAACGTTGGATTGGCTCGAGTGTCGCTAAATGCCACGCGAGAGACTACTTTATTTGCACACCACTAGCAATATAAACAATCAAGAAGTGCTAAACATTGCGGAAATATCAATCTAAAAAATATTTAGCACTTCTCAATTAACAATCTATTCAGCAGCAGATGCGTTATTATTCAAATCAACTGAAGCAGGCTGAGCATTTTGTGCTTGAGCTGCAGCAACCTTCTTAGCATGCTCTTCCGCAGACTCAATACCAATCTTCCAACCAGTCAACTTTGCAGCCAAACGAGCGTTCTGACCTTCTTTACCAATAGCAAGAGAAAGCTGAGCATCATGAATAAAAGCAACTGCAGTTTGATTCTTTTCACTCACTACTTGCACTTGTGTAGCAGTAGCAGGCGAAAGAGCAGCAGCAACAAACTTTGCTGGATCAGATGACCAATCCACAATATCAATCTTCTCTTGACCCAAGTTTTCCATTACAGCACGCACGCGTGAACCGCCAGGACCAATTAAAGCACCCTTTGGATTCACACCTTCAGTATTAGCTCTAACAGCAATCTTTGTGCGAGCACCGGCTTCGCGCGCAATCGACATAATAGAAACTGCTCCAGAAACAAGTTCCGGCACTTCTCGCTCAAAAAGACGACGAACTAATTCAGGATGTGAACGTGAAACAACAATTTCTGGACCACGCAGACCACGCGCAACATTTACGACATATACGCGAATACGCTCACCATGGCGGTAACGTTCACCTGGAACCTGCTCGCGACGCGGCAAAATAGCTTCAACATCTCCAACAGCAACGTGGATGTTAGTGTTATCTTTTGCGTCTTGTTGAATGATGCCGTTAATAAGTTTGCCTTTTTGACCAGAAAACGCACCAAATACGCGGTCATCTTCAGCTTTACGGAAAATTTGACTAATAACTTGACGAGCCGTCGCAGCAGCTAAACGACCAAAATCACGCGGAGTATCGTCATACTCCTCTCCCAGCGTTGGGGCTGGATACGGGTTATCTTCAGTAGGTTTACCAGGAATTTCATCCCTAGCCCACACAGTGAACGAACCTGCACGTTCGTCCAATTCAACTCGCACATGCTTTGCAGGATGAGCGGTTTTCATATACGCAAGACGCAAGGCCTCGGCGAGCGCCTCGTCCAGCTCCTCGGCATTAATCCCCTGCTGTGCCGCAAGCTGATGCATTCCCGCCAAATCCAATTCCATCGCGCACGTCCTCTCGTTATAACGCATTAATTTATGATTATTAATTGTAACTATTAGAGCACACTTATTTTTTTCTTCTAACAACAGTTAGCTTTAATTGTTACAGACTTAGAACAAATACCAAATTAATAAATCGATATTGGTCACAGTCAGTGGCTATTTTAGTAGATTATGCAGACACTTTATGTTTTGTTAAATGATATGCACAAACAAGTAAAACGCAGTATTGCCAGAGCACTCGTGCTTCTTATATGCGTTTTAATATCTCCACTTCTAACAGCTTGCGGAACATTGCAAAACATTCATGTCGAGCATACAGTTCACACAGCAGCTCCAGAAAATGCATGTGCTAAAGCATACAGGCTTGCGCAAAAAAGGCAGCGCGAAATCAAGAAGAACCAGAATAACACATCCCTTAAGGATTTTGAAACTGCAGCGAAATATTGGAAAACTGTCGCTCAGCAATGCCCAGGAAGATTAAGCGAAAGTATTGTATACAGCACGCAAGCTCAATGGGAAATGCTTTCAAAGAAAAATAGTGACGAAAATTCAAATAATGTAAGCAATAAAAGCGGAAACGAAAGCTCAGAAAATACAAAAACTACAACAGCGCAACAAATGGAGCATGATTCATACGCGAATCTTATAGAAGTAATAAATCATTACAAAAACTTCAAATGGACACATCAGCCCTTGGCTCAAGCTGCAGAAGCTGAAGACAAACTTGCTTTTATTTTACAGACACTAGCAGCGCGAAAAGAGCAAAATATTGCATTGGAATACAGCGATATGGCGTCGACAAATGCTCAAACTCTTATGCGAGCTGCAGGAGAAGGAACAGACTTGCGCAAAAAAGTTTACGATATTCCTCAAGAGACGTTAGAAAGCGGAAAAACACATGATTCAGTAAACGGAAAAGATCTGCCGATTACCGCTATAGCTTACATGGATTGCGCTAGAGAAGAACTAGCTGCTTTTAATCAAATAATAACGATTACGTCAAAAAATAATAATGCATCCGAGAATAACGTTACTGCAAAAAGCGATGATAACGATTCTGTAATGCGCGCCCAACAAACTCTTAAAAATGCAATTGTGCAATTAATCACATCTAGACTGTTAAGAGCTTATGAGCTTGGGTATCCTACTGATGCAAAACTTATTTTGAAGTAAAACTTAAACTTAGTGCTTTTAGCCTATACGGCATTCCCCTTTACACACAAAACAGGACTTGACTTCAAACGCGAGATAAGTTGCGCACGTTTGGAGCAATTTCCAAAACAAAACGCTCCAAACACGAGAGAAAGTTCGCGCGGATTACGCGCTTGCTGCTGAGCTTGCGCGGAAATACACTAGTCTGCCCTGCCTGCGTCTTTATTGACGCAAGCTCGGCGAATTAAAAAAGCCTAAAGCAATTTACATGCTTTAGGCTTGGTTAATTCGCGGATGAAGCGAGATTCGAACTCGCGGAGGAGTTTACCCTCACACGCTTTCGAGGCGTGCTCCTTAGACCGCTCGGACATTCATCCACTTGCGATTTGTCGCACTGCAAGCGCGCACAAACGCAACTTTTCAATTGTAAACCATGCCGCGAATATAAAATCCATGGTGCGTTGAAACGTTATAACTCAGACGAATCACGGCGAGCGCGAATTTTTTCAGCGCGAGAAGCAAGCTCCTCATCAGGAGGATAAGCTACATATTCCAATGTCAATCCATGAGGATCAATTGGACCCGTCGAGCCTTCACGAAGAGGAACATTAATCTTTTCCTCAAACCAATCAACAGAACGTTTTCCGCAACCAATTTGCACACAAGCTTGCACAAGAGAACGCACCATATTGTGCGCAAAAGCATCAGCGACAATAGTAAATTCAAGCAAACTTTGTTCAATAGGAAGAACAAATCCAGTACTATTCTGCGCATCCTTTGACCCAACTCTGTGCCATCGAGCCTGCTTAACTTCGCGAATAGTAGTTCCGCCAGGATTCGGCTTAGCAAATGAGCCAAAATCATGCAAACCAACCATAAGACGCGCAGCCTGATTCATAGCATCAATATCAAGCTCTGAATCAAAACGCAAAACAAAGCCGCGCATACGAGGATCATATTTAGCTTTGCAATATCCATCAGCAATACGATACACATATGTGCGCTCTAGCGCAGAAAATCTAGCATCAAAGCCATAAGGCGCAACACTAACCTTGTGTATAACAATATCCTGCGGAAGCACATGCCTCAGCCTATACTCCAACGCACTAACACCATCTAAACCAGTATGCCCTATGCAACGCTGCAATGTTTCATCTGAAATATCTAAATGACACACTTGATGAGATGCATGAACGCCAGTATCCGTACGACCAGCAACAGTAAGACGCAACGATTCAGTAGGATCATTTTCCGGGACGCGCAAAACCATATGCAATGCTGCTTCAATATCACCTTGAACAGTGCGCAAAGTAGGCTGCTTGGCCCAACCATAAAATCCGCCGCCGTCATAAGCCAAATCCAAGCGAAGTCGCATTTAAAAACCTTTCCAAACAGACTTTACACTAGCTTTTCTTATCCGAACCGCCCACAAGCGCAAAAGCGCTCATAACACTACGAATCAGCTCATGAGTCTTTGAATCCATATGCATCGCAACCTTCAATAATTTAGGAACAACTTCCGACCAATGCAAAGACATTTCATCAAAAGTTGGGTAACCCAAATTACTAAAAATCTTATAAACAGCGTCAATCCTGCGCTTGCGCTCTTCAAACGGCAAATTCATCATCCACTCGTTCGCTGCCTTAGAAACTGCCAGCGCGCGCGGCGTTACGCAATCGCAGTAATCAAAATCGCCATTCTTAACTTGCCAATACATGCCAAAATGTTGCATTAAGCCAATAGAATCGGCAGTCGTGACTTTATACGGCACCCCAGTATCCATAATCAGTCCAATAAAAGCAGACTGCGGAACTACTTTTTCAATACGACTTGAAACATTCGCAAAAACGCTTGTATCCACTACATCAGACGCAAAACCAGGGCCGTCCATAGAATAAATTTTTGATACAAGGTCACCTAGTTTTTGACTTGTAGCATCTAAGCGCATAGCCGCATAAGCAGCCATGTTCCCACCTTTTGAATGACCGACAACAATAATATTTGAATTATTATTTTGCAAGTCTACGGAAGATTTTGAAAAGCGGGCAAAAAGTTTGTTCGCAAAAAGTTTATTAAAGAAGTTTTTATTAGAATAACGTTTGCTATATCTTTGCGCTACAGAAGTCAAATATTCAGCAGCAGATTCTTGCGCTGGCACTGGGCAGCGGAAAGCCATGTTGAAATCTTCTTTCCACCCAACAAGCGTATTATCAGTGCCACGATACGCAACAACAAGAGTATGAGGATTATCAATCCCCTCGCAATTGCTAAGATCAAAAGTAACTCCAGCAAACTGCTGTTCTAATGATTCGTCAATATTTGATTCATCAAACCTCTCAAGATACTCCCCTACGCGAATTCCCCTATACCTAGGGCTGGAAGCGACAGCAAGAAGCAGCTTCCTACGGAATTTATCTACTTTAGGAGCCCCAGAAGCAAACATTGACGAATAGTCTTCTATTCTAAGCAATTCGTTAATAGATACAGTCGAAATATTCTTTGGATTATCGCAATATTTTGGCACGGAAGTTGGCATATTTATATAAGATAGCTCGCACAAAATCAGCGCATCCACGGCATTAAACTTGCGCTGAGCGAAGGTAGAGAAATCGTTGCGCAACAAATCAATAATATTCGGCATAACTTAATAATAATACAAATAAAAAACGAGCCGAGGAACTAACCTCGACTCGTCTTAGCAATTCTTTAAGAAGCGATTAAACGCTTGCTTTAAGATTCACTTTACCGATGCGTAAAGCTGGAATATAAACTACTCGGCAGCTTCTTCTTTAGCTGCAACCTTAGTAGCTGCTTCAGCTTCCTTCACAACAGCCTTCTTTGGGCTTACTGGCTCAGTCACGAGCTCAATAATTGCCTGAGGAGCGGTATCACCACGACGTGGAGCAATCTTCACGATGCGGGTGTAACCACCTTCACGCTGCTTCATCTGCTCAGCAATCTGAGTGAAAAGCACGTGAACCACGGACTTGTTGCGAATTACACGCAACACACGACGACGCGAATGTAAATCGCCACGCTTAGCGAATGAAATCAAACGCTCAGCAAGCGGACGAAGACGCTTTGCCTTTGGCAACGTCGTTACGATACGACCGTGCTGGAAGAGGCTGGTCGCCATATTGGCCAGCATCAGGCGCTCATGAGCCGGGCTAGAAGCCAGACGAGGGCCTTGTTTCGGTGTAGGCATTATTACTCCTTATTGTCGCATCGCTCAGGTGGGCATCAACCCGAACATCCGAACGTTACGACGATTGCAGGCGGAACTTACTCGTCTTCAGGCGAGAAGAAAGTGCCACCTTCGAGATTATTGGCGTCGAAGCCAATCGGTGAAGCCTTCAAAGACAGACCCATTGCCTGCAACTTCTCTTTAACTTCATCGATGGATTTCATGCCGAAATTACGAATATCGAGCAAATCCTGCTCAGTGTGAACTACCAGTTCGCCGACTGTATGAATACCCTCACGCTTCAAGCAATTATAGCTACGCTGAGTAAAATTCATATCTTCAATCGGTATAGCCAACTGAGAATCAGCTTCATCATGAGTTGGCGCTGGACCAACTTCAACACCTTCAGCATCAACGTTAAGCTCACGGCAAAGACCGAAAAGCTCAACTAAAGTCGAGCCTGCAGATGCAACTGCATCACGCGGTGTAATAGCTGGCTTGGTTTCCACATCCAGGATGAGCTTATCGAAGTCCGTGCGCTGTTCCACGCGGGTAGCTTCGACCTTATAGCTCACCTTCAAAACTGGTGAGTAGATCGAATCCACAGGAATGCGGCCGATTTCGCTGTTCTCCTGCTTGTTCATCTGAGCTGGCACGTAGCCGCGACCGCGTTCAACAGTAAACTCAATTTCAAGTTCACCATCTTCTGCGAGTGTAGCAATATGCAAGTCAGGGTTAGCAATAGTAACACCGGCTGGAGGAGTAATATCTCCAGCAGTGGCTTCACCTTTACCATTCTTGCGCAAATACATCACTACAGGCTCGTCGTACTCACTCGTGAGCACGATGCCCTTGATGTTCAGCAGAATTTCAGTGACATCTTCTTCAACACCTGGCAGAGTCGTAAACTCATGCAGAGCTCCAGAGATGCGAACCGAAGTAACGGCAGCACCTGGAATAGAGCTTAACAAGGTACGACGCAGCGAATTGCCGAGAGTGTAGCCAAAACCTGGTTCCAGCGGCTCAATAGTAAAGCGAGAACGCTGGGGATTCAGTGATTCCTCGGTAAGTGTCGGACGCTGTGCGATAAGCACTTTGGTATCCTTTCAGCTTCTGGTCGGTGGTGCACTCGCCGCCCATAAGCGGGTTGGATGGATGGATTCGTAAGAGTGCTCAGACGCGGCGACGCTTTGGTGGACGTACGCCGTTATGCGCTTGCGGGGTAACGTCGGTAATAGAACCAACTTCGAGACCCGCGGACTGGAGGGAACGGATAGCGGTTTCACGACCGGAACCTGGACCCTTAACAAACACGTCGACCTTCTTGAGGCCATGCTCCATTGCCTTGCGTGCGGCAGACTCAGCAGCCATACCTGCAGCGTAAGGAGTCGACTTACGGGAACCCTTAAAGCCGACATCACCGCCGGAAGCCCAAGAAAGGACTGCACCGGATGGATCGGTAATGGAGATAATCGTGTTATTGAATGTTGATTTAATATGCGCCTGCCCAACCGGCACCGACTTGCGGTCCCGGCGACGCGGCTTGCGCGAGGCTTGCTTTGCAGCTGCCATTGACCCTCGTTTCCTAATGACGAATGAGTTGGTATGTCTAGACGATGGAAATATATCCGTGGCCTAGAGCCGACCACCGACTACTATCGGGTGGCCTTCTTCTTCCCGGCGACAGTACGCTTCGGACCCTTGCGAGTACGAGCATTAGTCTTGGTACGCTGACCACGCACAGGAAGACCCTTGCGATGACGCTGGCCTTGATAGCAGTTGATCTGAATCTTACGACGGATGTCAGCGTCAATCTCACGACGCAAATCGCCTTCAATCTTGTAATTGGCCTCAAGATAATCACGCAAGGTGATCAGCTGTTCATCCGTAAGATCCTTGACGCGAGTGTCCGGATTAACACCGGTCGCGACAAGCGTTTCCTTAGCGCGAGTACGACCAACACCAAAAATGTAGGTGAGGGCAATCTCAATGCGCTTCTCATTGGGAATATCTACTCCGGCAAGACGTGCCATTGTAATTCCTTTACTGTTACGCAGGTCGTGCACCAAGTCTTCCGCATTAATATAAATTAAATGCGGCCTGGGCCTGCGCACCCAGGGTTCAGCTTCTGCTGTGACTTAGCGCCTTATTCTTTGTATTCCGCGATGGAAATCTGCTCAGCCCTGACGCTGCTTATGACGTGGGTTAATGCAGATCACCATGACGCGGCCGTGACGGCGGATCACGCGGCAGTTTTCGCAGATCCTCTTCACGCTAGGGCTGACCTTCATGGTTTTCCTTTGCTTGTACCTTACTTATAACGGTACGTAATACGCCCACGATTCAGATCGTAAGGGCTCATCTCTAGCACTACACGATCTTGAGGAAGAATGCGAATATAATTTTTACGCATCTTACCAGAGATCGTAGCTAAAACAATGTGCTCATTCTCAAGCTGAACGCGAAACATCGCATTTGGTAGTGCTTCTACTACCGTGCCTTCGACTTCAATCACACCGTCTTTTGCCATGAGCCTCGTTCCGTTCCTTGGGCATACTACTTTGCGCATCCGAAGACACGCCAATCTTCTATAATACAGTAAATGCGTCCCATTCAACACTCGGCGTGTCGAATAGAACGCATCTTACTTTTTAAATTTAAAAACGCACTACTTAATTAAGTGATTCAACAATGCGATTATTGATTTCCTTAATATCTCCAACGCCATCTACTTCAACCAACTGACCGCGGCTATCATAAATATCAAGCAATGGAGCTGTTTCTTTCTCATACGTTTCCAAACGCTTAGCAATTACTTCTGGAGTATCGTCAGAACGGCCTTGCTCCACTGCACGCTTTTGCATGCGTTCGAGCAAAACATCGCGCTCAGCCTCGAGAGCCACAACGTGATCAAGAGGAGTGCCAAGCTCTTCCAACATACGATCTAAAGCTTGAACCTGAGAAGCGTTGCGAGGATAACCGTCGAGAATCCAACCACTCTTTGCATCATCTTGAGCAAGACGATCCTTAACAATGTTGTTAGTCAGCTCATCTGGAACCAACTCGCCCTTGTCAAGATATCCCTGAACCTGTTTTCCAAGCTCAGTATGATTCTTAAGGTTATAGCGGAAAATATCACCAGTAGAAATCGCTGGAATGCCATAATGTTCACTTAACAAAGCGGCCTGAGTGCCTTTTCCAACGCCCTGTGGACCCATAATTAGTAATCGCATATTCATCTCCTTGGCTCGCTAACTGTAGTTACTTAGATACTTGCTTTTGCTCATCATGCTTGAACAAGAAACCAGCATACTGGAATTGTTCAGTCTGAGCCTTTGCTTGACGCAACGTATCCAAACCAACGCCAGCAATAATCAAAATTGTTGTACCACCGAATGGCAATTTTGTATTCAAATGCAAAGCCATAATCAAAACGGTAGGAATCAATGCAACAAAGAGCAAATAAATAGCACCGACAGTATTCAACCTGTTCATAACATAGCTAAGATAATGACTTGTAGCACTACCAGCGCGAATGCCTGGTATGAAGCCACCATACTCTTTCATGTTATCTGCAGTCTCATCAGGATTAAAAGTAATCTCTGTGTAGAAGAAGCAGAAGAACACAATCATTACTGTGTAAAACGCAATATACCAAGCAGAAGTGGAATTAGCCAAATTAGCTTCAATCCAATTCACCCAAGCCTTGCTCTTATCTCCAAACTGGGCAATAAGAGTAGGAACAGCAAGAATTGACGAAGCAAAGATTGGTGGGATAACACCACTCATATTCACCTTTAATGGCAAATAAGTCGAAGAGCCACCATACATTTTTCGGCCAATCATGCGGCGCGTATACTGCACAGGAATACGACGTTGAGCAAGCTCAACAAAGTCAACAAATATGAGGATAACAATCAAAACGCCACCAACAATAGCGAACTTATTCCAATCGCCATTAGAACCGTTGGTGCCCCAACCAATTTCCCAAAGCTTTGGCAAGAAGCCAGAGCAAATAGACATAAAGATTAAGACAGACATGCCTTGACCGATACCCTTATCGGTGATGAGTTCTGCCATCCACATAATAAGACCAGTACCGCCAGTCATGATCAAAACCATGACAATAAGGCTCCACATGCTTCCGTCTGGAATAATATTATTTCCGCACTGATAATTAAACAAAGCACCCGTACGTGCTGTTACCAAAATCGTAGTAGATTGCAAAATTGCCAATCCAATAGTTAGATAACGCGTGTACTGCGTAAGCTTTGTTTCTCCAGACTGACCTTCCTTATGAAGAGCTTCAAAGCGAGGAATAACCACGCGCAAAAGCTGAATCACAATGGAAGCAGTGATGTAAGGCATAACACCCAAAGCAAAAATAGAAAGCTGCAACAGCGAGCCACCTGAGAACAAGTTAACTAACCCAATAAAGTTCTCGCTCGATGAAGCTAATTTAACAGTGCAAGCATGCACAACTTTATAGTCCACACCCGGAATCGGAATAAATGAACCAATACGATAAATAATTATCATAGCGAAGACGAAGAGGATCTTGTTCCTCAACTCCTTCGTCCTGAAGGCCTGGATTAACGTTTTCACCTGGGTCTTCCTCCCTTTTTTCGCGCACTCCTAGGCGCAACAGTGCAAAAAACAAACTCTGAGGCAATAGTTTAACCCACGGTACCTACTGAAATAGGTTATTGGTGAGTTTTGGTGATAAAAATAGTCCCTCTAGACAATGCTAGAGGGACTATCACAGATTTATAACTGCATCAAGCTTTAAGTAGCCTTTAACTACTCTTCGCTGATGGAGCCGCCGGCAGCCTCAACCTTTGCCTTAGCAGAAGCAGAAGCTTTCATACCCTTAAGAGTCAAGGCAACAGTCAATTCACCATCACCAAGAACCTTTACAGGATAGCCATCACGTACAGCGCCCTTAGTAATAAGGTCAGCTACAGTAACCTCGCCACCCTTTGGGAAAAGTTCAGCAAGATCTGCAACGTTGACGACTTGGAATTCCTTCTTGAAAGGACTCTTGAAGCCACGCAACTTAGGCAAGCGCATGTACAGTGGGAGCTGGCCACCTTCGAAGCCAGGACGAACCTGATAACGCTTCTTTGTGCCCTTATCACCACGACCTGAGGTCTTACCCTTAGAGCCTTCACCACGACCTACACGGATGCGATCCTTCTTAGCTCCTGGAGCTGGACGCAACGTGTGCATATGCAGCATTGGTTCTTCGTTAGCCATAATCAGTCGACCTCCTCGACGCTCACCAAGTGGCGAACGGCCATAACCAAGCCACGATTGACGGGGGTGTCCTCGCGAACTACGCTGTGACCAATCTTATGAAGGCCGAGCGTATGAACATTCGCGCGCTGGCGCTCAGTTGTATGAACTAAACCATGCACCAGAGTGATCTTCAAATTTGACATCACTCACCATCCTTTGCTTCAGATGCCTTGGCGGCCTGAGCTTCTTCGCGAGCCTTGCGAGCTTCGGCAATGCCGGCAGCACGCTCACGGAGCAAAGCATCAGGAGCGACTTCCTCAAGAGAAAGACCACGACGAGCAGAAATCTCTTCTGGCTCTTCGAGCTTCTTCAAAGCGTCCACAGTAGCACGCACTACGTTTACAGCAGTTGCAGAGCCCATGGACTTGGTGAGGATGTCCGTAATGCCGGCGCATTCCATAACAGCGCGCACAGCACCACCAGCAATTACACCAGTACCTGGAGCAGCTGGACGGAGCAACACAGTACCAGCAGCATCGTGACCGAGCACTGGATGAGTGACGGTACCACGAATGCGTGGAACAGTGAACATATGCTTCTTAGCGTCAAGCTGACCCTTAGCAATAGCAGCTGGAACTTCGCGAGACTTGCCGTAACCAACACCAACAGTGCCCTTACCGTCGCCAACAACAACAAGTGCTGCAAAGCTAAAGGTACGACCACCCTTGTGGGTCTTGGAAACACGGTTAATAGTAACTACGCGATCCAGAAGCTCTTCGCCACGGTTTTCTTCACGACGATTACGACGTTCGCCGCGCTTACCCTCGCCCTTGTTACGGCGAGAACGACGATCATCGTTACGCTCCTCAGCGGATGCCTGAGTGTTCTGAGTTTCTTCAGCCACTTGGGTTTCCTTTTCGTTGTCGCTCACAGTGCCAGACCTCCCTGACGGGCGCCTTCAGCCACTGCTGCGACGCGACCATGATATTTGTTACCGCCACGGTCGAAGACTACAGCGGTGATACCCGCTTCCTTCGCCTTAGCCGCTACTAATTCGCCAACCTTGGTTGCAGCTTCAGTCTTCGTGCCAGTGAAACCAGCGAAGTCAGCAGTCAAAGTGGAAGCGCTTACCAAAGTAATTCCCTTGGTATCATCCACAATCTGAGCAACCATATGACGGTTAGAACGGGAAACAACTAAACGAGGACGTTCAGATGTGCCGGCAATGTGCTTACGAAGACGGGCGTGACGACGCAAACGTGCGACTTTGGTACCCTTACCGAAAATCTTAACGCTCATATCACTTACCAGCCTTTCCAGCCTTGCGCAGGATACGTTCATCGGTGTACTTAATACCCTTACCCTTGTAAGGTTCTGGAGCACGAAGCTTACGAATGTTAGCAGCAACCTGGCCAACAGTCTGCTTATCGGTGCCCTTTACGATTACCTGGTTAGGATTTGGCAACTCGAACTCAATACCTGCCGGTGGTTGAACGGTAATAGTGTGAGAATAACCGAGCGAGAACTCAATGCCCTTGCCCTTCATCACTGCACGATAACCGGTACCGACAATATCCAAAGTCTTGGTGTAGCCGTCATGCACACCCTTCACCATAGAAGCAACAATTGCGCGAGCCAAACCATGCTTTGCACGAGTTGGGCGCAAATCGTCAACTGGAGTCAGAACAATCTGATTGTCAGCGACTGCTGCGGTGATTCCCTCTGGAATTTCATAAGAATCAGAACCCTTAGCGCCTTTGACGCTGAAGGACTGACCTTCAATCTTTACTTCCACGCCTGCAGGAATGTCGACGGGGAGCTTACCAATATGCGATGCCATCTTCAGCTCTCCTTTCTCACCATACGTAGGCGACGATTTCGCCGCCAATGCCTCGATCGAGGCATTCCTTCTGAGTCAACAATCCCGAGCTGGTCGAGATAATAGCAATACCGAGGCCACCAAGAGGCATTGGCAAAGCATCAGACTTTGCGTAACGACGCAAGCCTGGCTTAGAAATGCGCTTGATGCCTTGGATAGAACGCTGGCCATTGGAGCCATACTTCAACGTAATTTCCAACGTCTGTCCAACCTTAGCTTCCTTAGCAGCGAAGTCCTTAATATAGCCTTCGTGCTTCAGAATCTCGGCGATATTCGCCTTGAATTTGGAGTACGGCATTTCCACGGTATCGTGCTTTGCCGCGCTCGCATTACGCAGACGTGTCAACATGTCTGCGATTGGATCTGTCATTGTCATGTGGGCTAACGCCCTTTCTCGCCGTGGTTTCCACCGCCTCTATATGAGAACTTTGTCTTCAAGCAGTGGACCTTCAGCGTCGATATTTACCAACTGGACTTCGTAACACCCGGCAACTCACCGCGATGAGCCTTCTCACGAAGGCAGATGCGGCACAGACCGAACTTGCGATACACGGAGTGAGGACGACCACAAACCTGGCAACGCGTATAAGCGCGTACCTTGAACTTCGGCTTGGCGGCCGCCTTGTTTTTCAGAGCGGTTTTTGCCATTTCAGTTCTCCTTGAATGGGAAACCGAGGTGCTTAAGCAAAGACTTGGCCTCCACATCGTCCTTGGTGGTAGTCACCACGGTGATGTCCATACCACGCTGATGATCAATCGAGTCAGGATCGATCTCATGGAACATAGACTGTTCCGTAAGACCAAAGTTGTAATTACCCTGACCGTCAAACTGGTTGCCATTGATACCACGGAAATCGCGGATACGAGGCAAAGCCAGAGTGAGCAAACGATCCAAGAATTCCCACATACGATCGCCACGAAGAGTTACGTAAGCACCGATAGCCTGACCTTCGCGCAAATGGAACTGAGCGACAGACTTCTTTGCCTTAGTTACCTTTGGCTTCTGGCCGGCAATCAAAGTGAGATCCTTAATCGCACCTTCGATGAGCTTAGAATCACGAGCTGCAGCGCCGACGCCCATAGAGACGACAACCTTCTGCACGCGAGCCACCTGCATAGGATTAGTGTGGCCGAATTCTTTCTCCAAGGCTGGTACGATTTCATCCTTGTATTGTTGCTTTAAGCGCGGAGTTGCCGGCAACTCAACTGTAGTATCGGTCATGCCAGCTCCTTTCCGGACTTCTTGGCGACACGCACGCGCACGGTCTTAACCTTGCCGTCACGAGCCTCTTGCTTAACAATCACGCCAACGCGTGTAGGCTGCTTGGTCTCTGGATCAATAACCATCACATTAGAGCGATGGATTGGAGCCTCAACCGAAACAATGCCCGCCTGCTGACCCTGCTGGGTGGCGCGAACGTGCTTCTTAACGACCTGAACGCCTTCTACGATCAAACGGTCATCGGCTAGTACACGAACTACTTTGCCTTCCTTACCGCGATCCTTGCCGCGAATGACCTTCACCTGGTCGCCGGACTTAATCTTGGCTACCATATCAGATCACCTCCGGAGCAAGGGACACAATCTTCATGAAGCGCTGATCGCGCAATTCACGACCGACTGGTCCGAAGATACGAGTGCCTTTTGGTTCACGACCGGAGCCGAGAATTACGGCGGCGTTCTCATCGAACTTAATATAGGAACCATCGACACGGCGATGTTCCTTGACAGTACGGACGACGACAGCCTTAACTACGTCGCCTTTCTTGACCGACCCGCCAGGGATCGCGTCCTTGACGGAGGCGACGATGATGTCGCCGATGCCGGCATAGCGTCGCTTCGATCCACCGAGCACGCGGATGGCAAGTAACTCCTTAGCACCCGTGTTGTCGGCGACATGAAGCCGCGTTTCCTGCTGAATCATTGATTCTCCTTAGCCGAGCTGGTTCTCCCCACTCACCTGTGTCTACCACAGTAGCAGACACAGGTGAAGCGCGGAGCCTTGCCGAACTTGTTTACTTGGCGCGCTCGATAATCGAGTCGAGACGCCAACGCTTGGTCTTGCTCAGTGGCCGAGTTTCCATAATACTCACGAGGTCGCCAATATGTGCCTCATTGTGTTCATCATGGGCTTTGACCTTGCGGGTGGAGCGAACGACTTTACCGTAAAGCGGGTGTGTCGAACGCTGCTCCAGCTCAACGGCGATTGTCTTGTCCATGGCCTCGGACACGACGTAGCCGCGACGAACCTTGCGGAAGTTGCGCTCTTGGTTCTCAGCCATGCTTACTTCTCCTTGACCTCAGTGGCGCCAGGCTCTTGGCTGATGCCGAGTTCACGCTCACGCAGGATAGTATACATCCTGGCAATGTCGTGCTTGACCGCCTTGAGGCGAGCGCTGTTTTCGAGTTGACCAGTTGCTGCCTGGAAGCGCAAGTTAAATAGCTCTTCCTTAGACTTCTTCAAGAAGCCTTCGATCTCAGCATTTGTCTTCTCGTTCAAATTCTTGATGGTGTAGTCTGCAGTTCCGACTGGCATCAGATGTCACCGCCTTCACGCGCAATAACACGGCATTTCATTGGGAGCTTATCGATAGCGCGGCGCAAAGCCTCGCGAGCGATGTCCTCAGAAACACCACCGATCTCGAACATTACGCGTCCTGGGTGGATGTTGGCAATCCAGAATTCTGGAGCACCCTTACCGGAACCCATTCGCGCACCAAGCGGGTGCTTGGTTAATGGACGATCTGGGAAGATCGTAATCCACACACGACCGCCACGCTTAATGTAGCGAGTCATTGCGATACGAGCTGCCTCGATCTGTCGGTTAGTGATGTAAGCCGGAGCCAGCGCCTGAATACCAAAATCGCCGAAAGCGATCTCGGTGCCACCCTTAGACATGCCGCTACGGGTAGGACGGTGCTGCTTACGATATTTAGTCCTCTTTGGGATAAGCATCTGCTCACTCCTTCGTTTCCGTTGCGGCAGGAGCTTCAGCAGCTGCAGCTTCAGCTGGCTTTTCAGCCTGTGCTTCAGCAGCCTTCTGCTGGTTAGCAGGACGTGCGCCACGACGTGGACGACGATCGCCACCACGACGACCTTCACGCTTACCCTGCTGAGCCTGCTGCTCTTCGAACTCACGCTCGGTCATATCACCCTTGTAGATCCAGACCTTTACGCCGATACGGCCGTATGTGGTCTTAGCTTCAAAGAAGCCGTAATCAATCAAGGCACGAAGAGTCTGCAGTGGAACGCGACCCTCGCGATAGAACTCAGAGCGGCTCATTTCGGCGCCACCAAGGCGACCGGAGAGCTTGATACGGATACCCTTGGCACCTGCACGCATTGCATCTTGCTGTGCCTTACGCATAGCACGACGGAATGTAACACGGTTTGTCAACTGCTCCGCAATTCCCTGAGCAACCAACTGAGCGTCAAGTGCAGCATTCTTCACTTCGAAGATGTTGAGCTGTACTTGCTTGCCTGTGAGCTTCTCGAGCTTTGCGCGAACGCGCTCAGCTTCAGCGCCACGACGACCGATGATAATACCCGGACGAGCAGTGTGAATATCTACACGAACGCGATCACGAGTGCGCTCGATAACGATACGAGATACGCCAGCACGCTCGAGGTCATGGCTCATTTCCTTGCGAATCTTGTCATCCTCAAGGACGAAGTCACGATAACGCTCGCCAGCTTTGTTGGAGTCAGAGAACCACTTAGAGCGATGATTCTCGGTGATGCCCAGGCGATAGCCGAAAGGATTGATCTTCTGACCCATCTTTAGCGGGCTCCTTCCTTAAGCGAGACGATAACAGTGATATGGCTTGTGCGCTTGTTAATGCGCGCAGCGCGACCCTGTGCACGAGCACGGAAACGCTTAAGCGTTACACCCTCGTCCACATAGGTTTCCTTGATGACCAAGTCCTGCTCACGGAATGGTTCACCGGCTTTTTCAGCCTTAACGCGAGCGTTAGCGATCGCGCTTTCAAGAACCTTGCGCACCGGCAATGATGCGTCCTGAGGAGCAAACTTCAAAATGGTAATAGCTTCGCTTGCACGCTTGCCTCGGATGAGGTCGACCATGCGGCGAGCCTTGCGCGGCGTCACGCGGACGTGACGAGCGATTGCTTTAGCTTCCATGTGTCCTAACTCTCCTTTAGCGGCGTGCCTTTTTGTCGTCCTTCACGTGACCCTTAAAGGTCTTGGTCGGGGCGAACTCACCGAGCTTATGACCAACCATGGCTTCGGTAACGAATACCGGCACATGCTTGCGGCCATCATGTACGGCAAAGGTGTGTCCAATGAAATCAGGAGTGATCATCGAACGACGCGACCAAGTCTTAATGACATTGTGCGTACCCTTGTCGTTTTGCTCGTCGACTTTCTTCTGCAAGTGGGCGTCGACGAAAGGGCCCTTCTTGATGCTACGAGTCATCTATTCGACACTCCCTTACTTGCGGTTCTTACCATTCGGGCGACGACGAACAATCATCTTGTTCGAAGCCTTCTTTGGACGACGTGTACGAACCTCGCCCTTGCCCCATGGAGAAACTGGTGGCTTACCACCACGGGTGCGACCACCATGTGGATGGTCCACAGGGTTCATGGATTCGCCTCGGGTGATTGGTCTACGACCAAGCCAACGTGCGCGACCTGCCTTACCAAGCTCGATATTGGCGTGATCGGAGTTACCTACTTCGCCAACAGTAGCGCGGCAACGAGCGTCCACGTTACGAATTTCGCCAGACGGCATACGCAACTGCGCATAAGCACCATCCTTAGCGACGAGCTGAACAGCGGCACCAGCGGAACGAGCAATCTTCGCACCACCAAGTGGACGAAGTTCAATTGCGTGAACCACGGTACCGGTTGGGATATTCTTCAGAGGCAGGTTGTTGCCTGGCTTAATATCAGCCTGAGCGCCGGTCTCAATAACATCACCCTGGGCAACGCCTTCAGGAGCGATAATGTAACGCTTCTCACCGTCTGCGTAATGCAACAAAGCGATGCGAGCGGAACGATTAGGGTCATACTCAATATGAGCGACCTTTGCTGGCACGCCATCCTTGTCCCAACGCTTGAAGTCGATGAGACGATACTGACGCTTGTGACCGCCGCCGCGATGGCGAGAAGTCATGCGGCCGTAAGAGTTACGACCACCAGTCTTGCTGAGTTTGCGTACCAGCGACTTTTCAGGCGTAGAACGCGTGATCTCGGCAAAATCCGAAACCGAAGCGTTACGACGGCCTGCAGTCGTCGGCTTATAAACGCGGATAGCCATAATATAGTATTCCTTTACTTTTCTCGGCTAGCCTTCAGTTACCAAAGATGTCAATCGTTTGACCTTCAGCCACGGTGACAATAGCACGCTTCTGGTTCACACGACGGCCGAAACCGGTGCGAGAGCGCTTCAACTTGCCAGCGCGGTTCAAAGTGTTAACGTTTGTCACCTTGACCTTGAAGATTTCTTCGATAGCCTGCTTGATCTGAACCTTGTTAGCATCTGGAGCCACTACGAAAGTGTACTGACCACGATCAGAAGCTGCGTAACTTTTTTCAGAAACAACTGGCTTAAGAATTACGTCATGTGCTGGGTTATGGACTGCGACCATTTAAATCAGGCCTCCTTAACGACAGGCTCGGTCTTAGCAGCAACGAAGGCTTCGAAGCCTTCCTTGGAGAAGACGACGTACTGAGCTGTAACAACATCGTAAGTGTTGAGCTGATCAGCGAAGATCACGTGAACAGTTGGAATGTTGCGTACAGACATCCACTCATTGATGTTCTCACGAGAAAGAACAACAGTAGTGAATTGGTTATTGGTCACAGGAGTAAGTGCTGCAACAGCTGTCTTGGTGGATGGAACATCCTTAATACCAAAGTCAACTACAGCAATACGTCCAGCATTTGCACGATCCGAAAGAACGTAGCGAAGAGCAGCTGCCTTCATCTTCTTCGGGGTGCGCTGATCGTACTTACGAGGAACTGGACCGTGAACAACGCCACCATGTACCCACTGAGGAGCACGAATGGAACCCTGGCGAGCACGACCGGTGCCCTTCTGCTTCCATGGCTTCTTACCGCCGCCGGAAACATTAGCACGATTCTTCACAGCATGGGTGCCCTGACGAGCAGCAGCAAGCTGAGCGATTACGACCTGATGAACCAGTGGACCGTGAGCTAAAACGTCTTCGTTGGAGATGCCGAAAATTTCAGCAGGAGCTTCAACGGTTCCGCTTGCATTGCCCTTAGTATCAGTGACGTTCAGAGTTACGTTTGCCATAATTATCAGGCTCCCTTCACTGCCGAACGGACGAGAACGATTGCGCCCTTAGGACCTGGAACAGCGCCCTTAATAGCGAGAATGCCGTTCTCGACATCCGAAGAAACGATTGTGAGGTTAAGCGCGGTGGAAGTCACATGACCCATGCGACCAGCCATACGCTTGCCCTTCAAAATGCGGCTTGGAGTTGCGCAAGCGCCCACAGAACCTGGGCGACGTTCGTTCTTGTGCGAGCCGTGAGTACGGCGATAGGACTTGAAGCCCCAACGCTTGATAGTGCCAGCAAAGCCCTTACCCTTGGTAGTGCCAGTGACATCTACTTCAGAACCCTCAGCGAACAATTCAGCAGTCAATTCCTGACCTGGCTGATAATCTGCTGCGTTCTCGGTGCGCACCTCAGCGAGGTGACGACGAGGAGTTACACCAGCCTTTGCAAAATGACCAGCCAATGGCTTAGTCACCTTGGTAGGATCAATCTGGCCATAACCGAGCTGTACTGCGCAATAACCGTCAGACTCTACAGTCTTTACAGCGGTAACTACGTTAGTAGCAACTTCAACCAGAGTTACGGGGACGAAGAAGCCGTTTTCATCCCAAACCTGCGACATACCCAGCTTGCGGCCGAGCAATGCAGTGCGATTCTTATTCTGCGACATTACTTTCTCCCCCTTCCTACAGCTTGATCTCGATGTTTACATCCGCAGGCAGGTCAATGTGCATCAAAGAATCCACAGCCTTTGGCGTTGGATCTACGATGTCAATGAGGCGCTTATGAGTGCGCATCTCGAAATGCTCGCGAGAATCCTTGTATTTATGAGGAGAACGGATAACAACAAACACGTTCTTCTCGGTCGGCAGAGGAACCGGACCCACTACTGTGGCGCCCGCGTTCGTCACCGTCTCGACGATTTTCTTCGCCGATTGGTCGATGACCTCATGGTCATAGGACTTAAGCCTGATGCGGATTTTCTGTCCCGCCATTGCCGTCCGCCCTTTCTAGCGATTCGTTTACTGTTTACCAACCTGAATTCAAGGGCACCGGCGAGAATAAACCCCTAGGGTAATTCCACATCAGTGCGCGGCATCAAAAACCTATTCATACAAAAAGATTTCGATTCAAAGTTTTTGCTTCCGCGCTCGCTTTTTTTAATTACAATATGCGAGCCTTAAAACAGGCAACTAAGTAATTAAACCATCAACCTTCGATTATTAAAAACCGGGCGTGTCGGCTATTTTCCAACAAAAAATGGCAGAAACTACAATTAGTTGAGCTTCTGCCATTATTAACTAAATACGCAAATAATTACGCCGCTTCACGCTCCAAACGCATGCGATGGCCTTCTTCTTGAGAAACACCATAATATGCAGCAATAGCAATATCCTTCATATCCTCAATTTGCGGAATACGAGGATTTGCAGGCGCACACTGATCTTCGTAAGCACGCATGCCAATATTGTCAAGTATCGACCAGTAGTACTCTTCGTCTACGCCACAAGCCTTAAACGAAGCGTCCATTCCAAGCTTTTCATTTCGATACTCTTCAACAGCACGAGCAAGATTTTCAACGCCTTCTTCAGGGGTTTTACCAGGATCTACACCGAGATTCTTAGCGATCTCCTGATATCTCTCAAGAGCAATATAGCGGTTGTACTTTGGCCAGCTAGTTGGCTCTTGCGGAATTTGACCGTTATAGCGAATAACGTAAGGCAGCAAAATTGCGTTTGTATGACCGTGTACAACGTGGCACAAAGCACCAATAGTATGAGCCATAGCGTGGCACATTCCTAAGAATGCAGAACCAAACGCCATTCCAGCCATAGTAGCTGCATTATGCATTTTTTCTTGCGCTTCAACCTTGCGCTGAGAATCTTCGCAATTCACAGAATCGTTGAGATTTTCCCAAATAAGTTTCGAAGCATGCAAAGCCATAGCATCCGTAAAATCATTTGCGTAAACAGAAACATAAGCTTCCATAGCATGAGTTAAGGCATCAAAACCAGAATCGCATGCCAATCGACGCGGCTGCGTACGAGCCAAAACAGGATCGACTATTGCGACCGTTGGAGTCAAAGCGTAGTCCGTAATAGGATACTTGTATCCAGTCTTGTGATCTGTAATAACAGCGTAAGGCGTAACTTCAGAACCAGTTCCGGAAGAAGTTGGAATGCAAACAAGCTTAGCTTTGCTGCCAAGAGGCGGAATCTTAAATGCGCGTTTACGAATATCGAAGAACTTTTCTCGCAAATCAGCGAAAGAAATCTCCGGATGCTCATACATAAGCCACATAATCTTAGAAGCATCCATTGGCGAACCACCACCAACAGCAATAATTGTGTCTGGCTGGAATTCGTCACGCATCATTGCAGCCCCACGCTCAACTGTTTCAACGCTTGGCTCAGGCTCAACGTAATCAATAATACGGAAGCTAACGCGATTATCTCGAGCACGAAGCTGATCAACAATCTTATCGACTACGCCAAGTTGCTCCATAACCTTATCGCACACAATAACTGCGCGCTCAACGCCGTACATATCCCTCAAATAACGAATAGCATTCGGCTCAAAATAAGTTTTAGCCGGAATCTTGAACCATTGCATATTATTATTCCTTCGTGCAATACGCTTAATATTAAGAAGATTTATAGCTTGTACGTTGCCGGAAACGGAATTTCCACCATAAGATCCGCATCCAAGAGTAAGCGAAGGAGCAATCGCGTTGTAAATGTCTCCAACACCACCAAGAGATCCAGGAGAATTCCAAACAATTCTGCAAGCATGCATGCGAACACCATATTCGCGCACAAGATCTTGATTATTTGTGTGAATTACAGCAGTGTGACCAGCTCCATGTACAAGCATCTGCTCGCACATCTTGAAGCCTTGTTCCTTATTTTCTGCACGAAGCATTGCGTGTACAGGAGCGAGCTTTTCCATAGTAAGCGGCTCCATTTCGCCAACTTCTTTGCACTCTGCAACCAAAATCACAGCATCTTCTGGAATTTCAAATCCAGCTTCGTGTGCAATATATTGCGGAGACTTACCAGGAACAACGGAATTAAGTTTTGGTGTATTTCCAGAATATGCAGTGCACCCAAACATATATTGTTCAAGCTTAGCTTTTTCGTCAGCATTAACAAAATATGCTTTCCTGCGCTTCAATTCGCGAAGTAATGGCTCATACACATCCTTATGCGCAATAATTGCTTGCTCTGTTGCACAAATCATTCCGTAATCAAAATGCTTTGAAAGAATCAAATCGTTTGCAGCGCGCACAATATCAACGTCACTATCGACATATGCAGGAGCATTTCCTGCACCCACACCAAGAGCAGGTTTTCCTGAAGAATACGCTGCCTTAACCATTCCAGGACCGCCTGTTGCAAGAATAGTTGCGATCTTTGGATGTTTCATCAATGCACCGGTAGCTTCAATTGAAGGATGCTCAATCCACTGAATGCAATCTTTTGGCGCACCAGCAGCCACAGCAGCATCGCGAACAATTCGAGCTGCTTCAGAAGAGCACCTTTGCGCAAAAGGATGGAATCCAAAAATAATTGGACAACGAGTCTTAAGTGCAATAAGCGACTTAAAAATAGCTGTAGAAGTTGGGTTAGTAACTGGAGTTACGCCTGCAACAATACCAACCGGTTCAGCTATTTCGTCAATTCCGAGAACATCGTCCTCGCGAATAATACCAACTGTTTTTTGACCTGCTAGATAATGCGTAATATGTTCGCATGCAAAGATATTTTTTGTAGCTTTGTCTTCTACTAGGCCACGACCTGTTTCGTCAACAGCCATCTTTGCAAGAACCAAATGTTTATTCAACGCTGCCACTGAAGCTTTAGCAACAATATGATCGATTTGCTGCTGATTAAGCTTTTCAAACTCATTCAAAGCGACAGTTGCTTTTTCAACAAGTTGATCAACTTCATTTTGAGCAGCTAACGCAACGTCATCAGCACTAGCAGTTTTGCCAGTCTCGGCTTGGTGTTGTGCCTCAACCATGAGTATCCTCCTCGATAGTTCCACCAGCGGTATCAATAGACTTATGAGCAGACTAATTTAGTATTCACCGCTAAATATGTGATACAAGTCACAATTTAGCCTCTTTGCTGTACTTTCGCATCTTTGAAGCGAGTTGCGCTATTTATGAGCGAGCTTTATCCTCTATTGTTCGTTATTTGTTCTTATTTGTAATGATTTATGTTCGATTAATAGATAAATTTTTCTAGAATGTCAATTTTAACGGCTAGTTGCACACTATTTATAACATTTACTCAACAAATTTAATTTAATTTAATAAATAATAAAAAATACAAAAAATGGCTCCCAGCAAAACCAGGAGCCATTTGCAAATATAAATTCGCGAAACTTAACGCTTCGAGAACTGAGGTGCACGACGTGCCTTGTGCAAACCAGCCTTCTTGCGTTCCACAACGCGAGCGTCGCGGGTCAAGAAGCCAGCCTTCTTCAAAGCAACACGGTTTGCATCGCGATCGATAGCATTCAATGCACGAGCAACACCCAAACGAATAGCACCAGCTTGACCAGTGGTACCACCACCGTCAACGAGGACTACAACATCAAACTTGCCTTCAAGCTTGAGCAACACGATTGGTGAATTCACTTCGCGCTGCAACAAACGAGATGGGAAGTACTCCTCCAAAGTGCGACCATTGATAGTCCACTTGCCGGAGCCAGGAACCAAGCGCACGCGAGCAACAGCTTCCTTACGACGACCAGTGCCATAGCCTGGCTCGATGGCGGAAGTACCAGTGCCTGCACCAGCATTGGTTTCAGTGGTGTAGCTAGTCAGTTCTTCTTCGTTCTCAAGAACCGCGGAGTTGTTATTTTCTGCCATATCTATTCTCCTTGATCTCACTTAGCCTGCTGAGAGACCTGAGCGATCTCGAAGACCTGTGGCTTCTGCGAAGTGTGCGGATGCTCAGCGCCGGTGAACACACGAAGACGGTCAAGCTGCACCTTAGCAAGACGATTCTTTGGAAGCATGCCCTTAACGGCAGTCATGATAATACGCTTTGGATTCCTCTCCAAAAGCTCTGCATAGCTATCACGACGAAGGCCGCCTGGACGACCAGAGTGGGAATACAGTTCCTTGCTCAACTTATTGCCAGTCAAAGCAATCTTTTCAGCGTTAATAATAATAACGTGATTGCCAGAATCAGCATGAGGAGCAAACGTTGGCTTATTCTTACCACGCAGCAAGATTGCTACCTGAGAGGCCAAACGACCAAGTACCACGTCAGTGGCATCGATGATGTACCAGTCATGAGTTAAATCTGCTGGTTTCGGTGTGAAAGTCTTCACAATCGTACCTTTTCTCTATTGTGTTTCGAGCGTATATTTTCTTGGTTTATAGAAAATATTTTACTCATAATCCGTGGGCTCCCTGAAAGTCCTCGATGGCGAGTGGGAAAAGCGCTTTGAAGGACCCCTTAGGGAAACACAACAATCTGCAAGTATATCGCCAAGTGGCGACTACTTGCAAATGTATATTTTATATAAGGCTGCGACGAATTACAAAACGAATTACAAAACGAATCGCAAAACGAATCGCAAAACGAATCGCAAAACGTCACGCGTTCATAATTGCTGAAAGCGACCGCACTCTAGGCAAATCAAACATATTGTCCAAAGACACAGGATTGCCTTCACCATCAGCTAACGGAATACGCCAATTTGGATACTCGTCATTCGTTCCAGGCTGATTTTGCGTACGATACTCTCCAACTGCATCAACCAAAGAAGCAGCAAGCAAACGCGAAGGAGCATCCTTCAAAGCGCGATACAATGCCTCAATAATCTCCTGAGTATGAGCATCCTCATCTTCAAGCAACTGAGCATCCAAATAACCACCTTTGACCAACATTCGCATCATAGCGCGATGCTCTGCCTCAGCGCCAGCGCGGAATTCTTCAACAGAACCAGTAAGCAAGTGCAAACGCTCACGAATATTAACCTGTTCATAGCGCAAATAGCCGGCAGCAGGAGGCAAATCATGCGTATTTACAGATGCAAGCGTCATTTCGCGCCACTTGTCTGGAGTGCGGAATTCGCCGTCACGCTCTTCGAACCATTCAACCGTGCAACCAAGCACAGCCTTCTTGCGCAACACTTCCAAAGCATTTGCAGGCAAAACACCCAAATCTTCGCCAACAACTACACCGTGAGCGCGAGCGGCTTCAATTGCCAAAATGCCAAGCATAATATCAGCATCGTAGTAAACATAAGCACCGCCACTTGGAGCTGAACCTTCTGGAATCCACCATAAGCGGAAAAGTCCAAGAATATGGTCGATGCGAACAGCGCCTGCTGAAGCAAACATTCCATGAACCATATCTCGGTATGTTTTAAAACCAGTACGCTCAAGCTCAAATGGATGCAAAGGTGGCTGAGACCAATCTTGACCTTGCTGATTGAAGTAATCAGGCGGAGCACCAACAGTAGCTCCGTTAGCAAATCGCTCTGGATTCCACCAAACTTCAGATCCTGCAGGATGCACGCCAACAGCCATATCAGACATAATGCCGATTTTCATACCAGCGTTACGAGCAGCAACTTGAGCATCATGCAATTGCGTAAAAGCAACCCACTCAAGCCAACGATAAAACTCAAGAGTATCTGGGAAACGATTAGCTAATTCGCGAACTTGATCAGAATCCTTAGTAAGAGTCCTCTCCCAGCAATCGTCACCCTTTGGAGCACCCCACTTGTCATAGCACAAGCACCAAGTAGCATAAGATTCAAGCCTGTCACCCATCTCCTGCTTAAACTCATTAAAAACGCGAGCGCGAGTTTCAGACATACCAGCCTTGAAAATCAGCCACAATGCACGCATTTTTACACGCCACATGGAATCACGGTCTATTATTTGCGCGTCATTGTTAAGCGGCTCAACCTGTCCATGAAGCTTTTCAATTTCTTTGCGAGTTTTATCGTTTAACGTTTCGTACTCAGGAATACTTTCTGGGCGAATATACGTTACATTTACCATTCCTCGAGCAACCGGCAGGTATGGAGATGGAGTAAGCGGAGTTATAGGCTCACCTGCATGCATTGGGTTTATTAGCACAAAGTCAGCACCAGTTTTTTGCTTAGCTTCAGTAAGAAGAGTCGCCAAATCAGCAAAATCACCAACGCCCCAAGACTTTGAAGAACGGATTGAGTAAAGTTGTGCCATCCATCCCCAAAGCTGTTCTCCATTTGGTTCCAAGGAATTAAGCGTATCAATGCTTTCTGGAGCACTAATAAGTGTTGCCTCTTCTTGACGCTCACCAACCGTCACACGCAATGTGTGATAACCCATTGGCACATCTTCAGGAATTTTTATAAGAGATGTTGCAACAAATTTTCCATTTACAGGGTATGCAACATCATTTTCGTTAGGAACAATAGTTAAATCGCCTTTATATTGTTCACCATTTTCCAATGTCAATGTTGCAACTGGGTATTCTAATATTCCCGTATTAACTGTAACTTCATCACATTTGCCAACAGTGTGCAAAATAGTTGGCGCAATAATGCGTCCATGTCGATACGCTAAAACGTCGTTTGTAGATTTTTCTATTGCCTCATTGGTCGAAGCGTCCACGCCTAATGCGCCTAAAACCGAAACTAATACGTTATCTTGAATCTCGTGTTTTTGATTATCTGAACCAATAAAACTCACGCCAACGCCCATTAATTCAGCAAGACGGTGTAATGGCTTCATTGCTACTTCTTCATCTGTTGTATTATCCATACGCTCCATTATTCGCGTTAGCAACGACTGCGCGCCGCTGATGATACATCTTCAGATTTATCGTTACATAATTCTTGCAGCACATTTTGTGGAACACCAGGATTTAACGCAACAGCTCTTCGTACCATGGAAGCTAATACAGTTGGAGCGTTTTCTTCTGCACTAACACCAAGGGAGGCCAAATATTTCAATGTTTCAGCACTTATGCCATCCGATTGCGCACCCTCTAAACGCATTTTCCAAGAAGCTTTTGGATTGCATAATGCAGCATTTCGAACTGCATTACATGAATCTTTAGTAAGTCTTCCAACTAACCAATTTTTAGCATTTTTATTTTCAGCAACAGCCAAACGCACTTTATCAGCAGAATCTTCAGAAAGTTTCACTAATATGTTTGGAAAAGGCATTTCTGTAGCTAAATAAATACGGTCTTCTTCTGGAGTATTGATATTACCTGCAACTGCTTCAAGCAAGGAAGTGGCTCTAGAAAATGCCGCTTGATCTGATCGATCCGGTAATTCTCTCCTAGCAAATTCATGAAGCTCAGCTGAATCTTCGCTATGTCGTAAATGCTCATATACAGCAGTTAAAGGTTCATAAGATGAATCGTCAGTAGTGTTTGTTTTTTCATTAGTCTTTTCCATGAAATCACCTTTAACGCTTAGTATCTATCAGCTTATTACTTAGAGTACCATCTGCTTCCGGCACAACGCTTCCAGAAAAAGCATTCTGAACCATATCAAGAAATTCTTGTGATTTTAAAGTTGGAATAGCAATATTAAGAGAAATTTCAGCACCATAAATTTCGTTGTCAATTATGCCTTCCATTTGGCTTACAATATGCTGCAACATTCGCAATTGTTGATATTGCAACTTGCAAGTAAAACGAGTGCACGTAATAATATCAACTATTTGCGCAGATTCTACTGCCATACTTGCTGCACGCGCATAAGCTCTGGTTAGACCACCAGCTCCAAGCAAAATACCGCCAAAATATCGCGTTACTGTTACTACACAATCTGTTAAATTTGACGATCTAAGTACATCTAATATTGGTTTTCCTGCTGTCCCAGTTGGCTCACCATCGTCACTCATGCGCTCACGCAATTGAGCTTTCGATGAGCCACAAATTGCAGCATAAGCAACATGACGAGCTTTAGGATTCTTAAAACGCACTGATTGCATAAATTCCACAGCATCGTCAAGATTGTCAATATGACAAATACATCCAATAAACTCTGATTTTTTCTCTACGAAAGAAGCCTCGAAAGGCTGCGATTGCAATTGACGAACAGTGTGCAGAATATTATGCGAATTAATCACTAGATACTACCAATACTACGCTTTTTCGTAACGCAATAACCTGTCAATGATACCAGAAATATCTTCCATTGCTGCATCGGCACCTCCTTCGGTACCAATTTTTACAGATTCATGTATTTCTTTATTGACATGTTCCCTTGCCACTATCACTGCTAAAGAATGTAAAGCAGCAGTTGCAGCGGAAAGCTGCATAAGAACATCTTGACACTTCGCATCGTTTTCAATCATAGTATTGACTGCTGCAAGCTGACCTTGTACTCGATGCATGCGTACTATCAGTTTTTCTTTATCAATATCATAACTTTTCATCATTACTCCGATTTATCAATTACATAACCACACAAAGGTTATAACATCATATACAAATTAATACAATAAATCGTTGTATCTATATTATGCATCATCGTATTATTTATTGCAAAATGACGCGTTAATCTACTTCAAAAAGATCTCAATAGACTAACGCGTCAAATATTCTATATCAAAACATATTATTGCACTAATCTACGCCTCATTGGAGGAATTTCGCTATGCCGTGCCCCAGTAGACATTCTCCCATGTTTAGGAACTATAGCTGAAAAACGACCTAACGATAAACCTGAAGCAAAGGTTAACATAATAACAGCAAGAAGTATCACAGTTACCGAAGAAGCGCCAGTAACAGCAAGCGATGTTGGAATTGTATTACTTTGATTAACATAATTCTTACTAGCATTTTCGTTGCTATTCGTACCGACATGTTGATTGGAAGTATGATCGTTCCCATCATTTTTTGAATCAGTTAAATCATCACTGTTAACCGTTTCATCACTACCAGTTTTACTATGATTTTCTTCTACTTTTTCTTTGCTTTCTTTACCATTCTCCTTATTTTCATTACTATTTTTTCCATCAGTTTCATTACTCAAAGTTTCTTCATTTTTCTCATCATTTGCATCATGCTCATCATTTCCATCATTCTTATCATTCTTAGAACGATCCTCGCCGCCGGAAACTTGCACAGTCTCTCCTTCTACACCCAATACATGAGTTGCTAAAGGATTACCCTGAGCATCGTAAACTTCAGCTTTCCAATAAATAGTTCCTTCATGATCTAATGTAATATCTGCAGAACTTACAGAAATAGAAGACTTCTTACTTTCTTCAGCCTGCTTATCTGTAATATTTACGCGAGATTGAGGCATTTTTTTCTCAATTTCAACAGATATTGCAGTTTCCTTAGTTTCTTTAGCTTCCTTAGTTTCCTTAGTTTCAGAATTACTGTTTTTTGTACCGCTATTTTTAGTTTCACTATTCTTAGCGTCGCCATCCTTAGCATCGTTACATTTAGCTCCGTCACAATCGCTCTTATTTTCCTTACCATCTTCATACTCGTATGCACTAAACACTACGTAACTGCCTTTTGGCAACGTGCCAGTAATACGAGCATTATCGTGGAACTTTTCACCAGCCTTAACCTTTTCATCGCTTACTCTAGTTGTAACAGATACAGGAGTAGTTAAAACATTCGGTTCAACTAAGGCACGACTCCACAATCCGTTATACGCAGATTTATGAGCTAAAGCGCGCGAAGAACCAGGAAAATCATAAACAAACACATACCATCCTGACTCACTATTTTTATTGGCGCGAATATGCACATTATCTTTCAAAACTTTCGGATCCGAAGAAGATTTATTGACTCCAGCAATAGGGCGCATTGTAATGCTTCCATTACCAACCTTATAAACTCCATTTACTGCTGGAACCTCCCAATTACCAATTAAATGATGATGCGCATCTTCTTTTGGCTCTTGCTCGGCTGCTTCACCTTTAGATCCCGGCATATATTTTTCATTATCTTTTTTAGTGCTTTTTTCACTGCCTTCTCCAGCCCACCAAACGCGAATGTGTGCCTTCTTGTCGGCATTAAAACCATATGTTTCATTACCTTTAAACGATCCATATGTTTCCGGAAGACCTCTTACAGTGATTTCACTAACAATTTCTGTGCCAATACCAACAATTTTCTGCTTTGTAACAACATCAGAACTTATAGTTGCTTGGTATACAGAAGTAGAATCTGCAGAACCAAATACTTTCACAACTTCATCATCTAATTTATCTGCATCTTCTTTTTTCTGCGCATCACGAGAAATAATCCAAACCCATGTGCCAAAAAGACCAGCTTCATTATCAGCGACTTTGTAATCTTCAGCTTCCTTCAAATCTGATGCACTAATATCGCCATTTGCGCGTTTAGCCTTAGCATTCACACTTTCGTTAGCTTTAGAAAAGTCAGCTTTTGCTGCAGCAACCTGTCGCAAATCTGGCAAAGCTCTAATACGTTTCAGGTATTGAACTGCAGATTCGCCATTGTTACGTTGCCTAATTTGCAAAATATCTTTAGCAGATCCAACGAAATAATATCCTTGGGCACGCAAAGTAACTCCATTTAACCAACTATCTTTTGCCAACACTCCACTGGTTACCGTGCTATCAACCTTCTCGCCCACATGCAGCTCATGTTTTGCAACTTTTGAAGTAAGAGTCGGCTGGAAACTGTCTTTTACTCCGAAAGCAAGTTTTTCACTATATTCAGCATCGTTTATGGAACGTATCTCGTCTTGATATTCAGGTGAATAATATCTTTCAGCTTTAGGAGCTAAAAATCCAATTTTAACGATGGCAGTACCATTCCTCTTAGAACTCCAAGGAATATTCACTACTTCATCTTTTGACTTTAATTCAACAGATTGTTTACCATCATTAAACTCAACTAAAGCATCTTCAGATTCAAGCCTAATAGGAACATCTTTAAGAGCATAGCCCTTGATATTTTTCACCCTTACATGCACAACTCCAGCATGCTTTCCTGAAGTATACTCTTGATTAACTTCTAAGTTCATAGGAGTATTATTTTCGGCTTCTTCCCACAATTTCTTAGATGTTTTTTTCAAATCCTCAGTAGAGATTTTTTCAAAACCATTATCTACAGCTCTTTTCCACTCATCTTTTTTAAGATCAAAATGATCGTGCATTGCGAAAGCTATAGATGTTTGAGTAAGCAAATCGTCATTATTACTAGAAGTTTTTATCATTTCTGCAGCAATGCGATAATCTTTGTCGAGTTCTTGCTTCCAATCACCTGATGAGCGACCAAAATCTACACTTGATTCAATACAATAAGATATATGTTTCTTGCCCCAATAACTTGGTGTAGGACCAAGCTTTGTGCGAAGAGTATGATCTTTAAGCCATTCTATTTTGTCTGAAACCTTATAAAATACACCAGGTTCATCATAATAACCTAAAGCTGACTGCGTGCAGAATATAGCAGGAATTACAAAAATAGAAGCAAAAAATGCTGACAGACTACGAATAGTTTTACGTTTCATACTAGCGCGCATATTGTTATCGCTACGAGCACTATTATGCTTCCCTCCATACTTTTTCATAAAAATCTCCTTTAGCCCAACCCTTTAAATATTATTTTGAACACTTTTAATAAGCATTCATGAGTCAACTATGAGCTTAAAGAAAGTATGAGTAAATATTTTTTTACTATTGTGGTTAAAAGCTTGAGTAAAATTACGGAGCTATTCACAAATCCACAATTTCTTCTTTTGATATATTATTTTTTATTTCTAAAGTGTAAAATAAGCGTATTTTAATTGCATACTGCACGTTTTCTATACGTAATTGATAAAACAAAAACAAAAACTCCGGACCGCGAAAAGCAATCCGGAGTAACCCGCGGAGTCAGAGAGATTCGAACTCTCGAGCCGCTTACACGACTAACACCTTAGCAGGGTGCCCCTATCGGCCACTCAGGCATGACTCCACTTGTTTACTGTACATAACAGCAACAGATTGACACTATAGCACCTCTTAAGGACTGTAAACAAGCTTGGCGACACACTTTAAGATAACATTAATATAACAATATCCAGTGCTACACAGGATTATGATCTCCAGAAAACGTTACGACTACAGCAAACATAACAAGAATTATTCCTGCAATATCAGTCAATGTTGGAATTTCACCAAATCCCATTCCAATAATAACCGCGATCGCAGGATACAACGCTTGCATAACAGAGTATTTTGCAGAAGTAACACGTTTCAATAAAACCTGATCAAGCAAAGTTGGGAAGAAAGAAGCGCATATTGCAATAACCAACATTAACGCAAGTAAAGCAAAAGAACCACCAGGGCGAGCAGCCCAAGTAGCTTCTGGTTTAGGCGAAATAACATGCTGCACTGCAGGAACAGCAAGAACAACAGACTGCAGCAGCCAACCAATAAGAGCTGCAACACTTACACGATCAATAGCGTGTGAACTTTTTGCCAACATGCGACCTGAAACAATATATAGACCCCACATTGAACCGCCAACAAGAATGGCGAATAACCCAATTAGAAAATGTGGGCTTACTGAACTATGTATAGAAGCACTAGCTAACAGCATAATGCCACAAACAGCAATCACAATTCCCACACGCTCTCGCCATTCATGACCTGTAATAACAGCTACAAGCAAGGGGCCTATGAATTCTATGGTTACCGCAACGCCAACAGCCATGCAACTAATAGCAACATAGAACATAGTGTTCATAGCAACTAACGACACGCCAACAGCTGCAACAATCCCCCATTCTCGTAGCGTTTTTGGTAAAAGACTACGTTTGCTGCGAGAAAATGGTCTTCTCCAAGCCAAAAGCAACAATGTCATAAATCCTACTCGATACCACACTGCATACAGAGGATCCAATTGGCTAAAAGCTACTTTTGCAACAGAAGTTGCTGTATACACCATTGAAGCCTCAATGACGATAATAAGCAGCACAGGCATGCGATGTAAAAGATTGACGACAAATTGCTTCATAGCAACAACCCTACATGAATATTGATCCGACATACGCTTTTTTACAAAAACATTAGTTTAATCCACAAATTTTTTCCATGAAATCGAACGTTTGTTCTATTATAAACTTATGAGTACAGCACCGAGAGTACAAGCAGCGAAACGTGATTGGGGGCACGACACCTCAGGTTGTAACATACTTCACGTCGACATGGATGCATTTTATGCTTCTTTAGAAGTTGCAAGACATCCGGAGCTTAAAGGAAAGCCGCTTATTATTGGCACAGGCAATCGTGCTGTTGTTTCTGCAGCAAGTTACGAAGCGCGCGCTTACGGCGTTAATTCCGCTATGCCCGTTGTTAAAGCTAGAAATCTTTGTCCACAAGGAGTTTTCTTGCCAGTTGACATTCCTTATTATTCAAGCGTTTCCAAAAGTATTTTTGAAAATATTTTTTTGCATATTACTAATCAAGTTGAAAAAGTTTCTGTTGACGAATGCTATATGAATGTTAAATCGGCTTTATTACAGTGGAAATCGCCTGTAAATATTGGAACTTGGGTACGAAAAGAAGTATTTGAAAAGTATCATATCACATGTTCAGTTGGTATTGCTAACAATAAACTTATTGCAAAAATGGCTTCCACTAATGCAAAACCTAATGGAATGCTTCTTATTCCGCAAAAATGCAATGAAGATTTTGTATCAATAATGCCATTGCGCGCAATACCAGGAATTGGCTCATCTTTAATACATAAGCTTGAGGATTGGGGCTTATCTACTGTTACGTCGCTTAAAAATGTTGACGAAGCAACGCTTACTCGCATAACAGGTTCGCAAATCTTAGCAAGAATGATATATCAATCAGTTAGGGGCATAGACGAGCGCACTGTAACTGCACATACCCCTGAAAAATCCATTGGAAGTGAGCGAACTCTTGATACAGATACCACGGACGAGAATGCTGTTAAACAATTACTACAGCAATGCTGCAGCGAAGTAACTCAACAGTTGCGAAACAGAAAACTTATGGCACGCACTATAACGTTAAAACTACGCTTTGGCGACTTGCATTATGTTACTAGATCTTCTACTTTGCAAAACGCAACTGATTCAACACACGAGTTTTACGAGCATGTCGTTGTTTTGCTTTCTAAAGCTAATCCAATTGTGCATAATTACATTCTTGGAGGCAATAATACAAAGCTTTTAAGCCCAGTTCGTTTAGCTGGTGTTACAGCGAATAATCTTGTGCCAACAAATAAGGTTTCACTTCAGCCTTCTCTAAACGATATTCTGGAGGAAAATACTCGCGAATCTAAAAATCCTACACAAAACAGCATGTCCGCAATGAATAAAAATACTAGATTGCGTCACGCAGAACACGCTTTAGATGCCGTTCGCAAAAAATACGGCAACAACGCAGCTCATATTGGATTATGAACTCGCGCCACATTAAACAATACTTTTTCAAATGATTAATTACTTGCTTTATCTGAACGCGGAGGCAAGGCTGCAACGCGAGCTTCATCCCATCCGGAAGCTCCAGCATCTGTAGCTCCTCCCAAATCTCCGAGCTTGTCGAAATAATCAACCGCAGCATCGCGATACCACTCCCAGCCTTCTGGCAAATCATCTTCATAAAAAATAGCTTCTACTGGGCAAGCCGGTTCGCAAGCTCCACAATCCACACACTCGTTCGGGTTAATATAAAGCGTTCGATCACCTTCATAAATGCAGTCTACAGGGCATTCATCTACACACGCTTTATCTTTTACATCAACGCAAGGCTCTGCGATTACATATGGCATAATGCCCTCCTTTCTGCTTTTATGCAACTTTTCTATTATAGAACATTTTTGAAAAGTCTATAACACAAGAAGTCGGCATGCGAATATAATCGTATGCCGACTTCTTGCTAAATAAATAATTTATTAATTTTGATTATTTTGCGAGGCCGCAGCAGACGCCTCAGCTTGAACTTCTGCACGAGCCTGCTCCTCTGTTTCTCCTTCAGCTACCTTCGCTGCAGCAGCGGCATCTTGAGCAAACAAAGTTTCAACCGGAACACCGAGCTGCTTAGCTTTACGCAACTGCCTGCCAAGCAAAGAATTGCGGTAAGAGTAACCGAAGTACACCGCAAAACCAATTGCTAGCCACACTGCAAAACGAATCCACGTAAGCACAGACAAGTTAAGCATGAGCCAGAATGTAGAAAGTGCTGCAAACAGCGGAAGCCATGGATTACCAGGAACGCTAAATGAACGGTGCAAATCTGGTCTGCGCATACGCATAATCGGCACACCAGCAGAAACAAGCAGGAATGCAGAAAGCGTACCAATGTTCACCATGTCGGAAAGAATGCCAATATCGAGAGTGGAAGCAACGACTGCCACAACAATACCAGCAACAATCTGAAGTCTTGCAGGAATACCACGCTTGCTCACTTTAGAGAAGCTGCGTGGGAGCAGACCATCGCGGCTAACAGCGAAGATAATGCGCGTAAGACCAAGCAAAAGCACCATCACAACGGTTGTTAAACCAATAACAATACCGAGGGAAATAATCTTTGCAGCCCAAGTAGCACCCACAAGTTCGAAGCTTGTAGAAAGCGAAGGAGCGGCTTGCTTTGCCAAATCCTTATAGGAAACCATACCAGTTGTTACAACTGCGACGAGGATGTAAAGAACAGTAACAATAAACAATCCAAGACCAATGCCTCGTGGAATGTTCTTGTGTGGATCCTTAGTTTCTTCTGCTGTGGTTGCCACAACATCAAAACCAATAAACGCGAAGAACACGAGTGCAGCACCAGAAAGAATACCTGGAACGCCATAAACAGCTGGCTGCATGCCTGTTACCCACTGCCACAAAGGCTGTGCCATAACCCCAGAGACTTCTATTCCCTTTACACTTGCAGCGTCAGTTGCAGGTGGCACAAATGGCGTAAAGTTGGAAGCTTTAATGTAGAAGAAGCCCACAACAACCACGAACAGAACGATACCAATCTTCAAGATTGTTAAAGCGCCGTCAAAGCGTGCAGAAAGCTTAGTTCCAAGGACAAGCATAGTTGTAAAGAATGCAACGATTATAATTGGAGCAACATCAATAGTGAAACCACCTACGTTAAAACTGGTGGTCATATTCAAACCGAAAAGCTTCATTAAATCGTTAAGATAAACGCCCCAATACTTTGCAATTACTGAGCCAGCCATCAGCATTTCTAGGATCATATCCCAGCCAATAATCCAAGCAATAAGCTCACCAACTGTAGTATATGTAAACGTATAAGCAGATCCAGCAACTGGGATCATTGAAGCAAATTCTGCGTAGCACATTGCAGCAGAACCGCATACAATGCCTGCAATAATAAAGCTAATAATTACAGCAGGACCAGCATGGAATGCTGCAGCCTGAGCGCCGACAGAGAAAATACCGGCACCAACAGCGACAGCAACACCCATAACTGCCAAATCCCAAGCATTTAATGTACGTTTAAGATGGCGTTCACCATCCATAGTCTCAGCGATAGTCTGTTCAACAGACTTTTTTCTCCATATTTGCATAATAAACGCACTTTCGTTGAGGTATAGGTATAAAGGTATGCCGCAATCAGAAGCGAATTAATAAATTTGCGAAACAGTTGCGACTTCACCTATATAAAATTTCTACTTAATTTTCTTTATTTATTCCTGTAAATGTAATTAAATAAAAAATTTATATAGATAATGTAGGTAAATATTACACAAAACATTGCTTACACGGTAGTTTTACCGTGTGTTCCTTTATTATTTGTGAAAATTTAAACAATAAACTTATATATTACTGCATAAAACATATTATATTCGTAAAATTTTCAGTTTATAGAAATATTTATTACAACAGGTTCAGGAATAAGCGTTACACCAAACTTACTTTGCACACCACGGATAATAGTTTTTGCCAAATTTGCAATGTCGTCACAAGAAGCATTATTACGATTGGTAAGCGCCAAAGTATGCAATGAAGAAAGACCTGCAGGCGAAGGTTTCCCATTTTCTATAAGCCTAAAACCCTTATGGAATCCAGCATGGTCAATAAGCCAAGCTGCAGAAGTTTTTATACCATGCGATCCATCTTGCATAATTGCATCAAATTTAGGAGCATCTTCTGGCAAAGTATCGGCTTCACTAGTACTAAGTATTGGATTCATAAAGAAACTACCGCAACTATGACGATCACTGTAAATATTATCGCCCTCTAAAAATTCACCAGTAACATAGTCTTCACTTTGCAATCGCAAAGCAAATTCAACACCTTCAGCACACTTTGTACCACGCATCCACAGCTTATCGTAACGAGAAGCATCCTCAAGCATGCCTTTAGAAGCACGAACGCGCAAAACTTCACGACGTATTGCTGCTGTTTGCATGCGCTCGCCTAATTCTACGTGCAAAGCATTAGCTAATTGCGAATGAGAAACAACGCCGGTTGAATTATGCTTCAAACAAAAAGTAACAGACAGTACAACGTAACGAGGAGTGGGAAAATACGAGTCCGCAGGGACTCCTACTGAAGAGTACATGCTTTTTTTAAGCAATGAAGTGCGATACCCAAAATTTAAAGCATCCTTTTGCAACTCCATAGTTGATTTTGTTTCGCGATCCCAAACTTCTACGGAAGTAACACTTTGAGATACTTCTTGACCATAAGCGCCAATATTTTGTACAACAGAAGCCCCAACAGTGCCAGGTATGCCAGAAAGACCTTCTACACCCTCTAAGCCAAGAGAAATCGTATGTGAAACAAAATCATCCCAATTACAACCAGCTTCAGCATTGATATGCACTAAATGAGCACCACTTTGCAAATCAATGCCATCTTCTGAAGGTGCTGCTTCATCAAGCACATGAATATCACGTCTAGCATCTCGCACAACAACGCCGTTGAAATCCTCATCGCTAACAAGCATATTAGAGCCGCCACCGATAACACATAAAGGCAAACCAGCTTCATCAGCATCTTCTACCGCTTCAATAACAGCAACGCGACTTTTTGGCTCTATAAAACGCGCAATTTTGCCACCTACGCCAACAGTTGTTATATCTGCAAATGATGGATTATTTACTAAAGATGCTTGCATACTCATGGTTTAAATATTAACAGCAATAAATAACAAAAACCCCGCATTAAGCGGGGTAATAAGAATAAAATCTGCGCAACTAGCAACAAGCTTAAACAAGCCGAAATCGTGAGCGCAGGAAGCTGAAAATTCAGCGAGTCTCGCGATGAAGCGTATGCTTGCCGCAGCGTGGGCAGAACTTGTTCAACTCAAGACGATCAGGCGTATTGCGACGATTCTTCGTCGTGATGTAATTACGCTCTTTGCACTCCGTGCATGCCATCGTAATGCCCGGACGGATGTCGGCGCTCTTGCTTGCCATTTCGTTCACCTCTACAATTCATTATTGGCCAGCCAGTCTCCTACTGGCCGTTGTAGCGAGGAAGAGACTCGAACTCTTGACCTTACGATTATGAGTCGTACGCTCTAGCCAGCTGAGCTACCCCGCCAGAGAGCCTCGAGTGAGAATCGGACTCACGACCTCTTCCTTACCAAGGAAGTGCTCTACCACTGAGCTATCGAGGCGTGGCGGGTAGTGGATTCGAACCACTGAAGCACGAAGCGGCTGATTTACAGTCAGCTCCCTTTGACCACTTGGGAAACCCGCCAGCAGTCTCCGTAAGAAGTGAACTTCAAACGGCAACTTTGTTATTTTGCCACGAAATCGCGACTAATGCAAGATTAAGACACGCCGAAAGCAAAACTTTTATGCAAAAAAGCTAGTTATTTAGCGAAAAACCCTCTTTTTTTAAATTTTCGCAAACTGTCAAAACTCTGTCATTAGCCTCGCGCTCGCCGATACTAATGCGAATACCTTCACCAGCAAAAGCGCGAACAGACAATCCTGCAGCAATAAAATGTTCTGTTACTTTCTCAGTATCTGCCCCAAATGGCATCCAGAAGAAGTTTGCGTACGCATCCTCAATATTCCAGCCTTGCTCGCGTAAAGCTTCAACAATGCGCTCGCGCTCAGCAACAAGAGATGCAACACGAGTACTCATCTCCTTGCTTGCGTCATCTTCCAAAGAAGCCAAAGCTGCGACCTGCGCTATTTGAGACACTCCAAATGGCACAGCAACTTTACGCATACCCTCTACGACTTCAGCCGGAGCAATACCATAACCAATGCGCAAACCTGCCAATCCATAAGCCTTGGAGAACGTTTGAGCAACAACTACATTTAGATACTCATGGTACAGCTTTATGCCATTTGCAGTGCCTTTTGCTGTGTTAAACTGCACATAAGCTTCGTCAATAAGTACAAGAACGTCGCTTGGCACAGCATCTAACACCTTGCGAGCTTCCTTCTCGCTAAGTGAAGCAGAAGTTGGATTATTAGGATTATTCAAAATAATCAAACGCGTGCGATCGTTAATAGCTGCAATCATAGCGTCAACATCGTGAGAACCATCGGCACGATTAGGAATCTGAACGCTTGTAGCACCAGCTCCCGTTACAATAATCGGGTAAGCTTCAAAGCTTCTCCAAGGATATATGACCTCATCTCCCGGACCTGCAACCAAGTCAACAAGCTGCGTAATAACTTCCGTAGAGCCGCAACCAAGCACTACTTCGTCTGCAGTCACACCAAAACGCTTAGCAAGTTCTTCAACAACTTCTGTGCCACGCATATTAGGATAACGGTTTATTACATTAAGCGCGCGATTTGAGATTGCTTCTTTTACGCTTTGCAAAGGCTCATAAGGATTTTCGTTACTAGAAATCTTATACGCACGAATGCCGTCCAATTTAGGAGCTGGCTTACCCTGCTTGTAGCTAGGAATTGTATCTACAATATTGCGGTGTTTGTATGTCATACTTCTCCATCATACTCTACACATACCTTAACTGTGCAATAGCGAAAATCCGACTAAAATTGCGCAAGCATGTAAAGAAACTGCCGCTTTATCGCCTTAATCCGACCAAAACTTTACAGCCATGTAAACTTTCTGCCGTTTCCAAGCCAAAATCCAACCAAAACCTTACAACCGCGTAAAGTTTCTGCCAGCTATCCAAATATTTCACGGCACATTCTTACGTACCGCAATAAAAAACGCTGGGAATAACGTTTCCGTCATTTCCAGCGTAAGTTTTATTGTTTCAACCGGCTAAATACTAGCCAAGAATCGCAAGCACATCACGAGAAGACACGATTAAGTAGTCCTCACCTTCGTAATGCACTTCAGTTCCGCCGTACTTGGAATAAAGAACCTTGTCTCCAACCTTAACATCCATAGGAATGCGCTCGCCCTTATCGTCACGACGACCAGGACCTACGGCAAGAACTTCACCCTGCTGTGGCTTTTCCTTGGCATTATCTGGAATATACAAGCCAGAAGCAGTCTGAGTTTCCGCTTGAGCTTGCTTAACAATAATCTTATCCTCCAACGGTGTGAGCTTAATCGACACTGTTGCCACCCCTTTCATAAGAGATATTAATTTCGTACGCAAGAAACAATCCGACGAGGCTGACGATCACGTCCGCAACCGCACTTACGCTCTGTGCCTCATAATAGCGCGAATTTAGCACTCTAACAACTCGAGTGCTAATCTTTTAAGAAAATTTTTAGAAAACTCTTAAATCAGGCATTGCGACGAGCAAGAACATCATGCAAATTTGCCACACCAAGTGAGTCTTCAGAACTTTCTGGAGCATCCACTTCGCTTACTTTTTCTTTTTCGTGGAACTGAGAAGAGTTTGCAGCAACAAAATTAGTAGCGGCAGCAGCACTATCAGCGTTAGCAACTGGTACAGCTTTAACTACTTGCTTAGTTGATTTAATTTCCAAACTTTCTGGAGTACGAGATGCCAAATTAGCATTACTTGAATCAGACTTAGTTTGTGAATCAAGCGAGAACGAAATTAAATCTTGATTAGACTGATAGTTTTGCTCCGAAACCACAGAAGCGTTAGAAGAATCGTATGCGTCTTTATTTTCCGCTTCAACGATATTAGATTCTTTAGATTCAGATTCTTCTTTATACGAACGCTCACGCAACGCTGCATTGCGCTCTTGCTCCGCACGATGTAACGCAACACGAATTTCGCTCTGCTCCATAACCGAAGTTTCAGTATTGTCACGAGATGCGCCATTTCGAACAGGCACTACAGTCTGAGATACAGAATACTCAGCACTGTCGTTTTGGGAAATCGCATCACTACTGTTGATTTCTCCATTAAAATCAGAATCAGATGCAGAAGAATAATCTTTCAACTGACGTATAACAGCACTATTGCGGCGTTCACATAATTCATCCTCAGCTTTGCGTTTCGAAGCAGCGCGCATTGTTGCAATACGCGCCTCCCAAGCACGAGCATGCTTAGAAGCACGAGCTCCAAAATAAAGCACTACTGCCAACATAGCTCCAGGAATAAGAGCAAAAACTGGAGAAAATATACCAGAGCATCCTGCTAAGAATACGACAAAAGTCAAGACAGCAAGCGCAACTACCAACACACAACGACGGCGTATCGCAGCACGCCTAGCAGCGCGAATGCGCGCAATATATTCAGGAGTTAATGTTCGTTTTTGTTGTGTCGGTTGCATACAAGCCCCTTTTGCCAACATACTAGTACCGTCGCAAATACGCGCAGTACTCCACTCACCTACAAGATGAAGTGTTGGTGAAAACCTATCCTCGCGATGTTCAAGCATAGACTTCATGCCGTTAACCGTGCGTTTAGGCAACCACCCGAACCATAAGGCTACGAGGATGACTAATACGAGTACCGCACTCACCGATTCATAACCCATAACTATTAATATAAGGAAGTCATAGGATGTGTAGCAACATAAACATTTCGGCGTGTCGCCAAAATGTGGGATTATTGCACGCGCCATCACACAATATGCTGTGCCGCAATCATTCACTAAGCAAATTTAACACCTATAATAACTGTCATAGTATGTACTAGGATATGTGGAGGAACAGTAAGTTTCTACTTACGTGCTCGTGTAACTTCGGAGGGACTTTTGCCTACTTATCATTATCGTTGCAAGCAATGCGGATACGATTTTTCAGAACATCAATCATTTTCAGATGACCCTATTACCATTTGCCCTCAGTGCGGGAAAGATGCAGTGCACAAAGTGTACTCCGCTCCTCCAATCAACTTTAAAGGCAAAGGCTTTTATCGAACCGATAAATGATTTTGTAAAATTATAAATATTAATTATTGTTTAAATATTGCGCGCTAATAGGTTTTATCCACAGTGCGCAATTTTTCTTGCTCTTGCATTTTTTATATTTCAAAATGCAAGTATGAGCATAAATTTTTCTTTATTTAAATCTCAAAATAACGCAAAAAATAGTGCGTTATTGCAGCGAAGGCAACGCGCTTTCGTGCGGAAAATCATTATTGTGCTATGTGCTGGAATGATGGCTTTACTCGTTGTGTCAACTATTATTGATTCACAAGAGACTCAAGTCATAGCAGTAGCTAAACACAATATTCAGCAAGGTTCACGCGTTAGCGTAAACGATATTGCATACGTTCGAGTGCCTAAGCATAAAGTATTTAATCAAGCGCTATCCAATAATATAAGCGCGAATGCTTCTATTGTTGCAACATGTGAAATACGTAAAGGCATGCCAATTTTGCAAACACTATTAAGTAAAATTCCGCGCATTCCAAAAGGATTCACTTCTATTACCATTCATTTAGCTAGTGCAGATCACACACTGCTTCCTGGCGAAAAAATCGATTTAGCTTTTAGCAAGCCTGTGCAAGATGAAGAAATTTCTAACTCTCAAAATGCAGAAATCCACAACAGCGAAAAATCCAAAAGCAACACTGTGACAAATAACGATAAAAACAAAAACCACGATATTGAAGAAAACAATATTGCAGAAATTGACGAACGCTATGTTAGCGTAGTTCATAATGTTATGGTAATGCAAATAACTCAAAGCACTCAAGCTTCACAAAATCAGCAGAATACTACCACTCTTGCTATGCCTGCTGCAGATGCGTTGCGATTATTACAAGCTCAGTCTGCAAACCCCTCTTTGGCAATTATTGCCATGAAATTGTCACAATGAGATTGCCGTCATGGAATACGTACACGATTAGTAGAAATCAGCGGTAATTACTAGCAATTAGCGATAATAGCCAGTCAGCAACAAGAATAAATCATTCTGCTACTTCTCGCGTATTTCAAGCTCAACTCATACGCTCGGAAAATACAGCCCAGTGAGGCGGCAATTCGCTTAAAATGCGATTATCGTCGTCTTGATTGCGCTGTTGCAAAGTAAGCTCGTCAGAAGGCTCGAGTTTAACGCCATCTGCATCAAAAAGCTCTGAGCCTTCACGAACAACCCTAACCGACCTGCGGGGAGATCTTCTATTGGGATCGTATTTACTCATTCGTTGTCACCATACAATTCCCCGAGACGAGAAACAACACGATCAACCTCTTTTTCAGGATTGACAAAAGCTCCAACACTCCACACTGTCATAACTGACCAGCCCAAGGATTCCAAATCCTGAATAATCATGCGATGACGTTCACGAGTTGATTGCACGCTCATAAATTGCGCATCATCCGTAAGCACAGCAACAGCAAATGGCTTATCCGCAAGTCCAACTACTAGAGGAATTCTAACGCCATTATCGAAGCCATAGTTGACTGCAACTTTTAATCCACGCGAGCGAATACGCTCAGCTAAATCAGTAAATAGCACATTCCTTTGCGCAGCTTCTGCAGCAATTTGCGCTTCAACATCGTTAGCATCTTCTGGACGAAGCGGCTTATCACTTAACTTCTCAGCCCATTGCAAAAGACTCTTCAAAAGCTTTGGACCATCTTGGTGCAAACGCTCATCTTCCATATCTTTAGATGTAAACGCACTAACAATATCTAGATGACGACGAGCTAGAGCCAAAGCGTCAAGAAGCATACTGCTTCCACCTTCTTCTTCAAGCAATCCAAACTGCTGAAGAAGTCTGCCATGAGATGTCTTTGCATAGCAAAGCGACATAATTACATCTGTTGCTATTGCTCCAGAAGCTTCATTAACGCCCAAAAGTCTCACATGTCGCAAGAATCTAGCCATGTTTTCGTCTTTAATAGACAAAGACTTCAACTCCGCTCCCAAACGACTACGGAACACGTTTGTCAACGTAACTACGACAAGCACATAGCTTGAAGGAACAACCGTAAACGTATTTGCGCGCTGACGAATAAGCTCAACTACTTCATCAATTTCACGCTGGCTGCTTTCAATAAGCCCAGAAGACATTACTGGAACTCCAGTTGCTTCAATTTGATGCAAACGAACTTTGCCTTGCAAACGCTCAACAGGAACGTCGTGACGCAACTTTCCGTAACCATGTTCTTCCAAGAATCGCGCTAAACGAAGCGAGCGCCTTGTTGCTCTAGAAACTACTGTTACAGATGGGAGTAATGAAATAAGCGAACGCAAGCTTTCAGAACTTATTGTTTGCTTATGTGCTAAAACTACTACTTGATGAGCACGAGACAAAATAGATAGCAACTCAATATTTGATATATGAGATGCCGAATCAATTATTACAGTATCTGCAATAGGTCTCAATGGAGTCATCATAGTAAGAGTAGATGGCATAGCTACAAGTATTGGTTTCGCAGCCAAAACAAGTTCCGCATAATTGCGCAATAATTTATTAAAAGTAATTCCAGAACGGTTTCCGGCAAGCATAGTATGTAACTGATTAGCTTCTTGCGTATGCGAGAACAATAAATCACACAAATGCCTCATAGCTTCTTGCTGAACCATTGGACCGATTGAACGCACATGTTCTGTATCAACTTGCACGAATCGATCAGAAGCATCTTGCATTGCTGAGCCATCTTGGTGAGAAATAATTGCAGAAGAATTAACGATATCTTCAAAAACAGTAGTCCACCAAGCTAATTGCAACTCACCGTCAATTGCATTACCTGTAACGTTGCGACGACGCAAATCGCTGACTAAATCAGATAAGCCCGCTTTGCTGAACTCGCGTTCCAAATTGCAACGACCAGGGAGAGTATCTAGAGATGCTCTGTCGTCATGTAAATCTTGCAAACGAGCTTCGAGCTGCGCAAATTCAATATTTTCAAGATCTGCGCCCTTAAGAGTTGTTGCTAACACTGCATCAAGAGCAACTAAATGCCTTGCTAATAATTCTTGAGTATTTACAATATCATCCAATTTTGGCGGCAAAACAGGCCATCCGCCGTGAGGCACGAAAGTACGCCACTGAGCTGCTTGCTGCGCAACAATCTTTAATGCCTCATGCAAATCATCGACTTTAGCTCCAACTCTTAGCAAGCTGCGCGCTTCTCGAACATGATGTCTACGTTCCCAGAAGCCCATAATTGTGCCTTCGGCTTTACGCTGAGCTTTCGGCTTACTCGCTTCAATCATTGCATCTAAATCGCGCTCAAAAATTTCAGGCTGGAATACGTCAAGTACACGTCGCAAATTTTTGAGAACTGTAACTTGACGACTCCACTCACGAGCTGTTGTTGGCACAGGGAAACCACAGCTTTGCACAGTGCTTTTAACTTGTTCTCGAGTTGCTGGAAGAAGCTTAAGAAGCACGTCTACAACACGCTGATATACAGATATAGCTTCATTTTCGTCAAATATCGACGCGCCAAACCAAGGAGTATCTTCAGGATTTATCCTAAACTCTCCAAGTTCATCGGCTTGGTGGAATTTCTTCGACCACTCCTCAATATGACCGGTCATAGCGTGCGCTGCGGCAACATCTAAACGCACATGCGTAGACGGATGGGTTGGGAACATTGCAATTGCTGCAAGATTCTGGATTGTTTGATATGCAGATACTCCCCAAGTTTCGTTGATACCATGAAGATCACCTAAATAACGAGTAAGGCGAGAACGCACTCCAACCAACTCATCTGCAACCTGCTCAAATCGTGAAGTCGCAATACTATGTCTAGCGCCAACTGCTGCAATCAACTGCGCATCGACATGCTTAGCAATATGACCATCCGCAACGTCTAATGCTAATGAGGAAATTTCATGCGTATTCAACGTGTAACGGAAACGCCTCTGCTGTTCAACAACATTAGGCACATACAACACAGAACGTCCTGCAATCACAGAACGAGAAGCAATCGCAGCAGCAATCGCAGCTGAATCCGATCCCGAATCAATATCCACGAACAGAGAGTTTCCAGAAGCAACAAGCTCCGCTGCATAACGCACAACGTTATCTACTTCACCAACTTCGCATTCGCTATGAGGATCTGCGTCGAAAGGACTATATTCTGGCTTATTTGCAGACTGAAGCTTATGAATAGCTCGATCATCGCCAGCCATAGCGTCAATCATTGCATTCCCAACATTGCCAGATTGCAAAGCGTTAATAATTTGTTCACTTTCTGCTACGAAACGCGAACCAGCATCTGTGAAGCAGCCAAGTATAATATCGCGCTCAATATCAAAATCTGGAAAAGCTGAGCGAGCTTGCTTACAAATAGCATCAAACACTACAGAAGTTTCTGGCGTTCCACTTTCATATTGAGATCCGTCGAATAAAACATCTTCCCTAAGTTGAACACCACGCTCACTTAAACGCGACACAAGCGAATTGTTCAGCCCAACACTTCCAGAGAAATAAATAGTGGCGGAGGTTTCATCTTGATTAGTGTCACGAACAACTTTCACAGGATACGTAAGAACAGGCACATGGTTGCCATTCCACGATGCAACACCGACTATTAAAGAAAGCTCGGAAACACCACTTTCGTGCGCTTTTGCGTCTCTATCTTCAAAAACTCGATCTAGCCTTCGCCCAGCAGCTCGCAACATTCCAGCGTCCCGGAATAAAGATTTTAATGTTACTTTTCCGCTTGCAAAAAGTTGCGCAATTCCGGAAGGATGAGCATGCGTCAACTCTAATTGAGCAGCAAGTTGCGTTATATCTTCTAGTGGAGAAGGAGATAGCTGAGCCTGATATTGCTGCTTCCACTCAACTATATGTTGTAAAGCGTTAGTACGAGCGCTGTTCGTATTATTAGAGCCAGATTTTTCTAAAGAACCATCCTCTGACGTAGTATTTTCAACTACTGCATCAGTAAAAACTTGCTCTGACGAATCCTGCTCCACGTTGTTTGTATCACTCATATTCCCACCCTACTTGCTTACTGTTCAATAGCTTTGCGATATGCACTATAACCGCTGTTTCTAGCTAGTGCAGCATCTACTTCAGAATTACCTTGAGCTGCGAGCCACGCGTATAAGTCATCGTATAACCCAGTGTTTGCAGCCAAGAACGGAAGCAACTGCGAATATTGCGCCATCTCAAATTGCTTTGAAAAATCACTACTTTCTTCAGCTTCTTTTGACGTGAATCCGCCGGCTTCCACTACATTTTCTTGAGAGTCAAATTCGCCTTTTGATACTTTTTCAAATACGGAGCCTGGCTCAAATGCAGGTGTGTACTCCGCATCAGAATTGTTAATATCGAGATTATTAGAGTCGAGACTTGTAGTACCGAGATTTGTAGAGCCAAAACTGTTAATATCGAGATTATTAGAACCTGTATTTGCACTATTAAAAGCTGAAGTATTGACAATATTTTCAGCAAAAGTTTCAGTTGAATTTAATGGAGATACTGGAAATTCTTGAGAACTTTCGTTTTGCAATACATTTGTTTCCGAATTAACTGGCGTAACCGAAGAAACCTGAGCAACCGAATCAGCTTGATCAACTGCAGAAACCGAATCAACTGCAGAAACCACAGAATCTTGTTGAGAAGGTTCTTCTTTAGTCGCACTTTCTTGCTGAATTGCTTGCGCATCTGCAAATAAATTACGCGGCTCTACAGGAGCCTCCTGCTGCTCTCGCATAACAGGCAAAGTTACATCATGATTGATTGGAGCAACATCTGTTTGCGAATCATCATTGAGCTGAGTTTGATTTTGCATGCCTTGTTTCCAAGACAACCCAGGATGCGAAACTGATTGAGCATGGAAAACACCTGTTGGCTCACCAGCGCGCAAATCAAGAATTTGGTCTACCGATAAATCTGAAGCTGCAGGCTCATCATGCGATTCATCTGTAGCATAAGAGAACAGATTACGCACTGCGTTATCTTTTTCAACTTCAGCAGATTCTTCTTCTACACGCACAAAATCAACAGGAACATCACCGAATTGCATGCGCATTAAGTTATCTGGAAGCTGAAAATCAACATCAGGCTCTAGACGCAGCAAATCACCATTTTCGCTGACTAAATACGTACCGTTAGTTGAATGCAAATCTCGTATTGTTGCCACGCCTCGCATGTCTACAATTAGCAGCGCATGCCTCTTTGACATAGAACGTTTGTTATCTACTATGTCGACGCGCGCGAAACCATCTTCACGCAACGGGCGTATAGGCTTTCGACCAATCTCTACAGACTGACCTGCACCCACACGTGCCTGCTCGACACCACCAACTGTAATCATCCAGCGCTGCACGGTTTGTCGCTCACTCACGTGATCTGCTCCCTTCAAAAAACATACTACCTACTATTGTGTCATGCTTTGTGTATATTGCGCTAGTATTTGTTGATTTTAAGCATAAAAATAACAAAAGGCTCGGAAGAAACTCCCGAGCCTCGAAACTTGCGATATTGCCAACCGTCCCTAGCGGAAAGCAACAACGCAAAGCGCTCAGCATTAATCGGTTAACGAAGCCTGAATCAATAGTAAAAAAGGAAATTTGGCAAACCATATCAACAAGCAAACGCAAACCAAGTAATTGCTGTATAAAACTAAAAGATCTACACAGCGTGCCAAGCACAAAATTTTTATAAAAGCACTTAGTCTAGCGCACCTTTTAGCACACTAGACTAAGTAATTCACAGTAAAACCGACTCAGCAATCAACCAATAAGCTAAAGCCCAAATGATTCATCGCTGAATCAGCTTTTAGCTTAGTGACGGATCTTGCGAAGAGCAGCACCCATGCCAGCAAGCACAGAAGCAGCAACAGCAGCCATAGCTACAGCAGCACCAGTCTTAGCTAAACCAGCAGCAGCGGCACCATTAGCACCAGCGGCAGCACCGTTAGCATTGTTGTTCTGCTGAGCAGAAGCCTTGGTATCCTTACCCTTCTGACCCTGCTTAGCAGCAGCCTGAACTTCCTTACCAAACTTACCGCTCATAGCAGAAGCATAAGCATGCTTCAAACCAGGAACAGCTGGGAATGTTGGAGCCAAAGGATCAGAAGTCACAACTGGTGGCAACAAAGATGGGTTCACACCGGCAGCAACAGCCTCATTGTAAACAGCCTTGTAAAGAGCCAAAGCCTCATTATAAGCCTTTACAGCAGCCTTGGCAGCAGCCAAAGCAGCATTATAGTCGGCAGTAGCCTTGTCAAGAGCATTCATTGCACGGACAAGATGAGCCTTAGCGCGGTCCACAGCATCACGCAAACGAGTCTCGGTAGCAGAATCATTCGTACCAGAAGTCAAGAATGCATTGAGCTTTTCCTGAGCATCATTGAAAGCATTCACGCGTGCATTGAACTCAGCAAGAGCAGCAACCAAAGCCTTATAAGCATCATTGAACTTATTCTTAGCAACAGCAAGTTCATCATCCTTATTGTCCAAGTTCATCTTAGCAAGACGAACCTTGTTAATAAGAGCCCTCTTAATCTGATCCTCAGTTGGATCTGGGTTAGAGCAGTTATTAACGTTGTCCAAAGCCTTGAGATACTTGGCATGAGCATTATTAGCATCAGTCACCTTAGCATCGTAGGTTGCCTTGTCTTCAACATACTTGTTCTTCAGATTTACATATGTCTGAGCAGCTGCAGCATCTTCTGGCTTGGTGCCATTAGGAAGAGGAGTCTTCATCTTAAGCTTGCCAGCATTGCCATCAGCTTCGTACAAAGCCTTAACTTCAGCCTTAGTTGGCTCTTGTGGCTCTTGTGGAACAGCTGGAATAGCAGCCTTAGCAGTATTGTACTCATCAAGAGCTAGAGCAGCGATAGACTCATTCTTGCTCTTAAGATTCCATTCTTCCCTATTTACTGGGCAATCTGGAACGTTAACATTAGCCATTGCTGGGGCAGCAAAAGCGAAACCGGAGAGGAGGGTGGCGCCAGCAGCGAATGCGGCGATAGCCTTCTTATTCAACATAATATTTTCCTTTCTTCTTCTCCTTCGTGCTAGGTACACGAAGAAAAATTTGCTGTGTAACTCCAACCGGAGCCACACACGCCCGTCAAACTAGGACTGACCGGCGTTTGCTATTAACATACCCCCCCCCCGTTCGAAAAAGTCAAGAGCAGACGCACAACTCATTAATAAAAAACATTTATATTTTTACGGAAATATTTCAGTCAAACTATTTTTAAAAGTAAAAAATACAGTATTACGCATTATTTTTCGTAAAAATGTCAATTTCAAGGTTTTTAAAGATTTTTCTCAGAAAACTCTCAGGAAACTCTTGAATACTCCCCCAACCAGCCGCAAAACCGTTGCAAAACCGCCATTCCCCCGCGACACGCCAACAACCCACTTTTACATGACGCGCGCGGCAGTTCCTCTACGTTCATACAAAAACAATACCGCTTCTTGGCCTATAACCCAGCAAATAAAAAAAATCGGGCGACGCATAAATGCATCGCCCGCAAAACTTTCGTTTTCAAATCGTATCTAATAAATTACTATGATGGCTGTACATTATATACAATCTCTTTACAAAAAGTATACATCTGTTGCACTGATGTAGATGACTTATACAAGTCCCTATTACTAATCATCCTACCGTCAAACAATTCTTTGATTTCCTGTAAACAATGATTCTTCAAATCCTCACTTTTTATAACATCATCCACCGCAATAAGCAGCGAAATAAAATCTTGCACACAGTTATTTTTTAATCGGTTTTGAATAGTCCTTTTTCTTATATCAGGCAATAATTCAACAAGTCTAGAAGCTAAATAACTATTGTAAAAACCATCTTTATTCGTTAAATCATGAATAATACAATTGCTATGAGCGGCAGCATTTCGTATATTCCTTATGCTATCCAACAATGTACAATTAAATTCATTATATTCATACTTTGAACAGTAATACTTATAAAAATTAACAAATTCTCCAAATGGAATCACTTCCAGAAAAACATATATAGGATACTTGGGGTGAGTATATTTACCCAATATAGTCTTTACATACGCAGTAGAACGTCTGTTATTAAGCTCTGTTATAATGCGTGGATACTTTGCGATATATTCACTTACTATACTGAATTCATCAATATTTTTTTCTTGTATATTTTTTAATATATTAACTTTTAAAGAATGTTCCACGCTAAGACTTGCACTAATAATCCAACGTCGTAAATACATATCAATAGTAGATAAATCTTTTAGAGCCATAAAATCAAGACCCACATATTTACCATTATGCTTATGAAAATTGGTTTTATAGGCAGTGACCTTAACATAATAATTATGCTCATTCAAAAATGAAATAGCATCCTTAATTGTACATTTTTGAAAAGTAACACCCTTACCTTTTAGCTTATCTATAAGTTGCTCTGTCTGTAACATGAAACACCACCTATCCATAAGCAAAATAATCTAAATAACTAAGAAAACTATTTATTTTCCTTTAATGATTCAAGTATAAGAAAGAATAGGAAAAGCAAAAAGAGTAAGTGTCTAAGTAGATAGGTAGGTAAGCAAGTAAGTAAATAAGTACGTAAATACAAAGAAAAGGGCTCGGAGAATAAGTACCAAATAAAAGCACTAAACCCAAGCCCTTAATAAACTGGCCTATCTCCCTAAAAATAAACCAGCCTTACACTCAACAGTCCCACTCACAAACCATACCACAATCCCACTGTCAAGAAAGAGATCTGGCAAAACAGTAAAATTATGAAACAGCCTACAAGCAACTCGCCGCAAAACACTGAACAGTATTTACGGCACGTTGAGTGAAAGATTTAACAAGTGAGCGCACCATACTTACATACAGCACGCTCACAAATCATTAAACAATCAACACACTTAATGTGCTAACAGCTTAGTGACGAATCTTGCGAAGAGCAGCACCCATGCCAGCAAGCACGGAAGCAGCAACAGCAGCCAAAGCTACAGCAGCACCGGTCTTAGCCAATGGAGCAGCAGCAACTGGGGTCTTAGCAGCAGACTTCTTATCAGACTTCTTATCAGACTTCTTAACATCAGCCTTCTTGCCACCAAGATTGTTCAAGAACTTAGCAAAGCGTTCCTTACTTTCCTTGTAAGCCTTCTCAGCTTTAGCAAGCTCATCCTTGGCTTCCTTCTCATTCTTAGTAGCAGCAGAAATACTATCTAAGAATGGAACATTAGTGTAGTAAGCCTTACGCAAAGCAGCAGCAGCTTCATGTTCACCTTCAGCGTCAAGATAATCAGCCTGAGCCAACATATCAGCCCACTTAGCCTTCAAAGCATTCAAAGCAGCAGTAGCTTCATTAGCCTTGGACCTAGCTGCTGAAACCTCTGCAGCACCACGACCATTCAAGGTGCCCAAAGAACCATTTACAATGTCTCCCTTTTCGGAACCGTTAAGGAAGTTGTCAAAAGCCTTGGACTTATCGAGATTATCTAAAACTGCCTTATTTTCCTTAGCTTTGTTCTCTTCAACTTTTTTAGCCAACTCAGCTGCATCAGCCTTTTCCTGCTTCTTAGCATTCTCAATAGCTGTTTGAGGTAAATTCGCACTATCAGCCATTGCTGGGGCAGCAAAAGCGAAACCGGAGAGGAGGGTGGCGCCAGCAGCAAATGCGGCGATAGCCTTCTTATTCAACATAATAATTTCCTTTCTTCTTCTCCTTCGTGCTAGGTACACGAAGAAAAATTTGCTGTGCAACTCCAAACGGAGCCACACACGCCCGTCAAACTAGGACCGACCGGCGTTTGCTATTAACATACCCCCCCCCGTTCGAAAAAGTCAAGAGCCAACACACAACTCATTAACAAAAAACATTCATATTTTTATAAAAATATTTCAGTCAAACTATTTTCAAGAATAAAAAATACAGTATTATGCGTTATTTTTCGTAAAAATGTCAATTTCAAGGTTTTTAAAGATTTTTCTCAGAAAACTCTCAGGAAACTCTTGAATACTCCCCCAACCAGCCGCAAAACCGTTGCAATATAGCCACTCTTGTGCGACACGCCGACAACCCGCTTCTCGCGTATCACACGCGGCAAAAACTTTACAGCGGTGTAAATAAAAGGTCGTTTGCGTGCGAAATAGCGGCAAAAACTTTACGCGCGAGTAAAGAAAAGGTTGGGACGCAACAAAAAAGGCGGCAGGAATAATCCTACCGCCTAATTTTCACTATGCACACACGCATAAAACTGCGTTACGCGCAAAGCAACAAAAAGTTAGAACTACTTAAGTTCAACGGAAGCGCCAGCCTCTTCGAGGGCAGCCTTAGCCTTCTCAGCATCTTCCTTCTTAGCCTTCTCGAGAACAGCCTTTGGAGCGCCGTCCACGAGAGCCTTAGCTTCAGCCAAGCCGAGGCTGGTCAAAGCACGCACAGCCTTGATGACTGCAATCTTCTTATCGCCAGCAGCGGTGAGAACGACGTCAAACTCGTCCTTCTCTTCCTCAGCAGCACCAGCAGCAGCTGGAGCAGCAGCAACAGCGGCTACAGGAGCAGCAGCTTCGACATCAAACTTATCTTCGAATGCCTTGACGAACTCAGAGAGCTCAACGAGGGTCATTTCACCGAAAGCTTCAAGAAGCTCTTCGTTAGTGAGCTTAGCCATAATTGGCTTCCTTTCTTACTTGGCCGGGCATACTTTATGCCTTACGACCATAACATTTTTATATTTGGTTGGTCTCATGCAGCAAGCTGCAAGGGAATCAAGCGGCCTTTTCCTGCTTCTCGCGCAAAGCGTCGATTGTACGAACTGCCTTGGTTGGCAATGCGTTGAACAGGCAAGCGGCCTTGGACATGGTGCCCTTGAGCGCGCCGGCCATTTCGGAAAGCAACTGTGGGCGCGACTTCAAGTCGGCGAGCTGCTTTGCACCTTCGGCATCGTAAACGGTTCCATCTGCGAAACCGCCCTTAATGACGAGGGCTTTATTCTCTTTGGCAAAATCACGCAAGGTCTTAGCAGCCTCAATGAAATCACCCTTAACGAAGGTGACTGCAGTTGGGCCGGCGAGAAGCTCGTCGAGACCTTCAATGCCCGCTTCCTTAGCAGCAATACGAGCAAGCGTGTTCTTAGCCACAGAGTAGGAAGTATCGCGGCCTAGCTTTTCGCGCAGAGTAGAAATCTGCGGAACGGTAAGCCCGCGGTACTCGGTGAGGTAGATAGCGTCTGCATTACGGAAAAGTTCCGTAAGCTCGGCAACTACCGCTTCCTTTTCGGGCCTCTTCATGGCGTTCCTTCCTAAATTGGCCGTAGGTGAAAGAAACGCATCAAGCTTAATTAAACAGGGCAATAAAAAAAGCCCTGCGCACTGGCAGAGCAACATAAGAAGCACTAAAGCGTGCTAAATTTTCGACTCATAACGAGATCCGCTATAAATCCTCGCTCAACCTGTGCTGGCATGACACATCAATTTCAGGAATCTCGCGATCCCACCAACGGTCTGTGGTTTACGTTGGGTAATTTTAATACGCTGTTAGGACAATGTCAAGAGAAATATTATAGAAATAAAAAAGAGGGCATGTAATTTACATACCCTCTAATTTTTTAATTTTTACTTTTATATTTTTTGTTTCACAAGTTCACTACTTGTAAAATGCACCCTTACATTAAATGCACATTTACAGCACAGCATTAGCAACAAAATCAAGTAAGAACAGCAAAGAAACAATCCAAAGCATTGGATGAACTTCTTTAGCACGCTTCTTGCAAGTCATCACCAAGCAGTACATGATAAAGCCGGCGGCGATACCATAAGAAATGTTGTAAGAGAATGCCATGAACACTGCAGCGAAGAATGCAGGAATTGCCTCAGAAATATCATCCCAAGCAATTTCCTTCAAAGAGCTTGCCATCATGCAACCAACAACCACAAGCACACCGGCAGTTGCAGCAGCAGGAACAGCGGAAACTACAGGAGCAAGCACTATAGAAAGCGCGAAGCAAATAGACACAACTACGGAAGTCAAACCGGTACGACCACCAGCACCAATACCTGCAGCAGACTCTACATAAGTAGTGGTATTAGAAGTACCGAAAATTGCACCAACAGAAGTTGCGATGGAATCAGCGAACAAAGCGCGATCCATCTTGGAACTAAAACCGGATCCGTTTTCAAGAGCTTTTTCGTCAGCCTCAGAGAAGATACCTGTACGACGACCAGTGCCAATGAAGGTACCCAAGGTGTCGAAAGTATCAGACATTGAGAATGCAAAAATCGTTATCAAAACAAGCGGAACACGCGAAGGGTCTGCAAACAGCGTTGAGAAGCCTTTGTCGCTAAATATTGCGCAGAAAGTAGTTGGCAAATTATTAAAAGCTTCTGAAACTGAAACAGAATTGCTCATGGTTGTAAGTCCCATTGGAATACCGATTAATGCAGTAACAACAATGGAAATAAGCAAAGATCCACGAACATTCAACACAGTAAGCACGATTGCCAAAAGCAATCCAATGAGGAACAACCACAATACTGGGTTCTTTAAAACAGCAAGACCTGGAATTGCAGGAGCTGCACCAAAATGAGACGCAACTTTTGCAGCTTTGTCATCCTTTGGAGTGAACTTAATCAAATCAACGTTCACCATGCCAACATAAGCCACAAATAAACCAATGCCACCGCCGATTGCGTGTTGTAACGAAGTCGGGATGGCACGAATAATCATTTTACGAATTTTAGTAACGGTAATAATAATGTTAATTAAACCGCATAAGAACACCATGCACATTGCATGCTGCCAACTAAAGCCTAAGCCTTTTACGACTGTGAACGTAAAGAATGCATTTAAGCCCATACCAGCAGCCTGAGCATAAGGCACGTTAGCAAATAAGCCCATAACAAGCGTGCCAATAATAGCAGCAATAATTGTTGCTAAGAACACGCCACCCCATGGCATACCAGTTTCTTTTAATACATTTGGATTTACGATGATAATGTACGACATTGCGAAGAATGTAGTGAGACCTGCAGTGATCTCCGTTGATACATTCGTGCCGTTTTCTTTGAGATGGAAGAACTTTTCCATAAACTCTCTGTTCCTTGGTTTACAAGCGCAAAAGACCAGAAAAGCGCGGCGAAAGCACTTGAGCAATCGCGTACGCAATTACATTTGGGCATTCACGCAGAGGTTACTGCGACTCGTCGAATGAACGAAGGCATCACAAAATCTCACATAAAATTATGAAAATTGCGAAACCTTTGAACAACCGAACAGCTCTGACCTTACGCGCACGTGCTGACCAAGGAAATACACCGAAATCAAAAAAGTATATAACAAATCAGCCAAAACGACCGGAAATATAACGCTCAGCTTCAGCGTTGCGCGGATTGTTGAACATAGTAGTCGTGTCTGCGAAGTATTCCAGATGACCTGGTTTCCCGACAGCTTTCAAATTAAAGAATGCAGTGTAGTCTGCAACACGCGCAGCCTGTTGCATATTATGCGTCACGATCACAATCGTGTAATCGTTTTTAAGCTCATTAATCAAATCTTCTACAGCCAACGTAGAAATAGGGTCAAGAGCTGAGCAAGGCTCATCCATAAGTAAAACTTGCGGATGCACAGCCACAGCCCTAGCAATGCAAAGTCGCTGCTGCTGACCGCCAGAAAGACCAATACCCGGCTTATCTAAGCGATCCTTAACTTCATTCCACAAGTTCGCGCCTCGCAAAGCCCACTCAATTAAATCGTCAGCATCACTCTTAGCAATTTTACGATTATTCAAACGAACTCCAGCAAGCACGTTTTCGCGAATAGACATTGTTGGGAAAGGATTTGGGCGCTGGAAAACCATGCCAACATCGCGGCGGACAGCCACAGGATCCACATCTTTGCCATATAAATCGCGGCCTTCAAGAAGCACCTGTCCTTCTACTCGCGCGCCCGGAGTGATTTCGTGCATGCGGTCTAAGGTGCGCAAAACTGTTGATTTTCCACATCCGGAAGGTCCGATAAAAGCCGTCACTTTATTTGGCTCAATATTAATATTCACATCTTCTACAGCAAGAAAATCGCCATAATAAATATTCAGATGCTTCACATCAATTCGCTGACCCATTTTATGCTCACTTTCTAAAAATTTAATTCGTTTTGCTTTGCTTTATTTCGCTTCGCTTTGCTTTACTTTATTTCGCTTTATCTCGCTTTTACAGAAAACACTCGAGCTACAATTCGCCCCAAAATATTTAGCAACAACACCAACACAATAAGCGTTAAAGCTGCAGCCCACGAGCGCTCCATCGGAATTGACGTTATGCAAGAAGTCGGCGCATTAGCTGGGCAATTCGCAGAAAGTTTGGAATATTCTTGGTAAACGTACACCGGCAAAGTCGTCATTTGCCCGTCAAATAAATTGAGATTCGTTGAAGCAATAAAGCCTGAAGCCATAAGAAGTGGCGCAGTTTCACCAATAACGCGCGCAACCGCAAGAATACATCCAGACACAATTCCCGGAAGAGCAGTGCGCAAAACGATTTTTGTAATTGTGCGCTGCTGAGTAACTCCCAAAGCAAGAGATGCCTCGCGCAAATCGTTAGGCACAATTTTTAGCATTTCTTGAGAAGACTTCACAACTGTTGGAATCATAAGAAGAGAAAGAGCCACAGATCCTTCAAAACCATTGATTGTACCTGGGCCAGCAAGAAAAGCAAACATTGAAAACGCAAACAAGCCAGCAACAATAGACGGAATACCACTCATAACGTCAACAAGCAGATTAATTATGCGCGAAATTTTGTTTCCGCGAGAATACTCAACCAAATAAACAGCACACATTAAACCAATCGGAATTGAAATAACCATAGCTCCTAGCGTTATTTCAAGAGTTCCAATAATCGCGTGCAAAATTCCGCCATAACCGCCAGTTCCAGTAGCATTTCCGCCCACAACGTAAGTCATGTTATGAGTGAGAAAATCAAAATTCAAGCGCTTAATACCATTAATAATGGTTGTTAAAAGCAAAGAAATAAGCGGAATAAGTGCCACAACAAAAGATAAGAAAATCAGCACGCGCATAAGCATGTCTTTACGTTTGCGCGCAGCTATGTGTGAGCGAGTTGGGCGGAATTTGTTGAAGTCAATAACCGGAGCTGCGGAATTTTCTGCGGAATTCTCAACAGAACTTTCGACAGACTTTTCGGCAAAAGTATTCTCGCTAAGCACTTCAATATTATTAATTTGATTCCCCATTTATGCGCCCGCCTTTCCTGTGATTTTGCGAGCAATAAAGTTGACTGCAAAAGAAATAACGAACAAAACTAAGCCGGTTGCAATAAGCGCACTTACGCCAAGTCCGTTTGCTTCCGGATACTGCGCTGCAATATTTGCTGCGATAGTTTGATTTTGAGAAGCCTTGAAAATATTGATACCAAAAGTAAATCCAGGAGACAAAATCATCAAAACTGCCATCGTTTCGCCTAAAGCACGACCCAGCCCAAGCATAGAAGCCGACACAATACCAGACTTTGCAAACGGCAGAACCGCTAATCTAATCATCTCCCACTTTGTAGCGCCAAGCGCAAGCGCACCTTCTTGCTGCAAACGCGGAGCCTGCTGGAAAATATCGCGAGCCATAGAAGTAATAATCGGCAAAATCATCACAGCCAAAACTAATGCAACTGTAGCAGCAGAACGAGAAGGATTAGCCGCCGGACCAGAAAATAACGGAATCCAGCCAAAAAGTTTAGAAACCCAATCCCAGAAAGGATACATAGCTGGAACCAAAACCAATCCGCCCCACAAACCATAGATTACGGATGGAATTGCCGCAAGCAAATCAATTACTCCACTGAAAAGCAGAACAATTTTTTTAGGTGCATAATAAGAAATAAATAGAGCAATACCAATTGCCACAAAAAATGCGAACAGCAGCGCGAGCGCAGACATAAGCACTGTGCCAAAAATAAGCGGAGACACATAGCTTATAAAATCATGTGCCTTACCACCAGTAAAATCAGCAAACACATGACTTACTTGATCGTGATTTCCACTTATTAACGGCAAAGCACAAAACAGCAGAAATACTGCAACTGCCGTAAGAACAAGCAAAATTAGCATGCCGCAGCCTGCAGCCACGCCTTTAAAAAGACGGTCTGCAAGATGAGTGCCAACATAATTTTTTCTATTGCTCTCAGAAATTTTAGCAGTTTCGTTTGCACTATTCGCGACTGCTTTCGCATTTTTCGTAGAACTCAATCATTCTCCTTTATAACCGATACGTTCATAATACCAGTTTGTAAAGTTTTTATTTTCCTGTTTTAACAGACTTAATCGATGCGTTAATTTTGCTTACCAAATTTTGTGGAAGTGGAGCTGTTCCAGCAGCAGAAGAAGCAGCATTCTGCCCTTCCGCGCTAGTTACGTAGCTCAGCCAAGACTTCACAAATCGAGCAGTTCCTGCATCTTTATAAACCGGGCAAGCAATATCGTAAGAAACTAACACAATTGGATAAGCGCCCTTAGATTGCGTATTGTGATTAATTTTCATAACAACGCGATTAGGATATTTTGCAGAAGCGTCTGCGTCAATTTCAGAATCAGCTAAAGTTTTAGAAGCAGCTTCCGGAGAAATCTCATTGTAAGTATCCCCCACTTTCACTGCAACAGTGCCGAGCTTACCGACCTGTGAAAAATCAGCGTAACCAATCGCACCATTCGCCATGCGAATAGTAGATACAACGCCCGAAGTTCCCTTTGCGCCTTGACCGACGCTATTTGGCCAGTTTTCGCTAAGATCGTGCGACCAATCGTCTGGAGCCGCATCCTTCACATAGCTTAAGAAATTCTGCGTTGTGCCAGACTTATCGGAGCGGTGAACAACAGTAATCGGGGTGTCTGGAAGCTTTAGCTTAGGATTCTGCTTCTTGATATCGTCATCATTCCAGCGCGTAATTTTTCCGTCGAAAATTTTAGCAATCGTCGAAGCGTCCAAATTAATATGCTTGCCAGCATCAGAAACACCTTTAAGGTTGAAAATAATCGCAATTGGTGAAACATACACAGGCACGTCGAAAGCCGTAGTTCCATGAGCACAAACCGACTTAGACTTTTCAACTTCGTCGTTACTCAACGCTTTGTCTGAACCAGCCCAAGCCGTGGCTCCTGTCATAAAAGTGGTAACACCAGCACCAGAACCGGTTGGATTGTAGGCAATTTTTGCACCCGGATTTTTAGATTGGAATCCTGCAATCCACGCTTCCATTGCAACCTGCTGGGAAGAAGCACCCGAGCCTTGGAAATTGCCGGAAATTTTTGCATTCTGCGCTCCGGTTGCGTTGTTGCTGCCCGCTGGACTATTGTCGCCGCAAGCAGCGCAAGTTGCGCACAAGCCGAAAGTGAGCGCCGCAGCAGCAATACTACGGAACTTAAGTGCGCTTTTATTCATATTAAATTTATTCATATTTGACTTATTCATATCGTTACGCATATTCTTCTTTCCTTTCGCGAAGAATTGCCTTGCGCCCCACCACATTTTCGCGTTCCTATAGCCGTATTGCGAATTGGGCGCATTTTCTTAATTAATCCCTATCTTTTTTTATTAACGCAACCATCGTAAACAGGTGGGTAAAACCTCACCGGCAAAAATAAAGTGGGTATCAAAAACGGCGGTATTTGGCGTTATATTTGACGCGACCTAAGCAAAATGAAGGTCGGCGACTACATCGGCGTGTCGAAATGTCACAAATTGCGAATTATATTTACAGTAATTTTTGCAGCAGTGTCCGCGTATTCGGAAATATCGAAAGCGCGGAAAGTTTCGTATTCAGTGTCTGCATTATCACTCATTGCGCGCACAATAAGCGCAGGAACGTCATTACGAGCAGCAACATGCAAGACAGCAGCACCTTCCATTTCAACTGCATCTGCTTTAGTAGCTGCAATTACTTCCGCAACTTTTTCTTGCGAATCAACAAAATATCCGCCGGACGCAATCGTTCCAGCAATATGCGTGATTTTCATGTCAGTTAATACATTGCTAGCTACTTTAAGCAAGTAATCATCCGAATGAAATTCGCTTGCAAACGGCTTCCACTGACCGATTAGACGCATATCAGTATCGAGATATTTTACAGTCTTTCCAAGAACAACATCGTTCGTATGCAAATTTTTATTAAGATTTCCTGCAATTCCAGAAAAAATTACAGCTTGAGGATTGTATGTGTCAATAAGATACTGCACAGTTGCAGCAGCATTTACTAAGCCCATTCCGCCAACCGTAGCTGCAACTTCGATTTTACTGCCATTCGCCGAGTCAAGAGTGCCGCAAGATACATCAAGACTTGCAGACTTATCGTGAGTCACGTTTTCAAGCGCGCTAGCAATATGTGCAACTTCTTCCTCTAAAGCACCGACAACAGCGACTTTCGTAATTTTCTCAGTACTAGGCATTAGCAGAATCATCCTTTTTTACTTCGCTACTTACGCATTTATCGTTATTCTTAACCAAAAACACGCATACTAAAGTCATAATAACAAAAGTCAAAGTCGCAATCTTCAGCAATGCTCCGCACGTAAAATCAAACCAAGGATTCACAACAGGAACATTGAAAAACGCAATAATTTGATCCTGCAAAGCAAGAAAAGCAAAAAATCCAGCTATAAGAAGCACACAAACTAAAGTACCAACAATGCGACGCCATCCGCTAGCAAAAACAATTAAAGCAATTCCAGTTACAAACGGCATAAAAACGCTAAACCACAAAGCAGAAAACGTAACAAGCGTATACCCAGCGCTATGCGTGCCACGATACCATGCAAGAGCCAACAAAAGCACACCGTTGTAAATCAAAGCTAACAATATATAACGCACCACCGGTAATGCTTTACACATAAAACCTTTATTCGCTTTATTAGCTTTATTCAAGTCTTTGTTATACATTTCAACACACTCCCTTGTACGCAAAATATAATGCAAAAATAGGCGGCAAATACAGTAAGGAATATAAGCCAAGTAGAAATTAATTGAGATTATCTTACTACAATCTCTAATCTCTAAGCTCTACGGCGAGTTGCTACAGATTTAGCTAAAATTCTTAGCAAATTGGCAGTATCTTCCCAAGAAATGCAACGATCTGTAATAGACTTGCCGTATTCAAGCTCGCTAAGAGGAGCAGGATCTTGATTGCCACCCTGCAAGAAGCTCTCCATCATAACGCCCTTAATACCCTGCTCGCCATCAGCCAAACGATCTGCAATCTCACGCACAACCTCAATCTGGCGACGCTCATCCTTGCCAGAATTACCATGCGAACAATCCACAACCACGCCGTTAGAAGCCATACAACCAGTGCCCAAGCGCAAACGAATCGAAGCAACAGCAGAAGCAACCGACGCAGCATCATAATTAGGACCTTTACTAGAACCGCGCAAAACCACGTGACAATCAGGGTTGCCAAGAGTCTGCACAGCACAAGCGCGACCAAGATGATCAATACCAAAGAACGTATGATGCTGGCTCGCAGCTAAGCAGCCATTTACAGCCGCAGAAACGGAACCATCCGTAGCATTCTTAAAACCAACCGGCATAGAAAGACCACTAGCAAGCTGACGATGAATCTGAGACTCCGTATTACGCGCACCAATCGCACCCCAGCTCACAGCATCCGCAATAAACTGAGGGCTAGTCGGCTCCAAAAATTCAGTAGCAGCAGCCAAACCAGCATCCAACACGCCGAGCAAAGTCTTACGCGCAAGCAACAAACCCTTATGAATATCATGCGTTCCATCAATATCCGGGTCGTTAATCAAACCTTTCCAGCCAAGAGCTGTGCGCGGCTTTTCAAAATACACGCGCATAACAATAAGAAGCTCATCTTCGAGCTCCGAACGCAACTTAGCCAAACGATTCGCATAATCAAGAGCAGCCTTAGGATCATGCACAGAACACGGGCCCACAATAACAAGAAGGCGATCGTCGTCGCCATTCAAACAGCCACGAATCTCATCACGCGACTGCGCAACAATATCCTGCGCATACGACGACAATGGCAACTCGCCAAGCACCTGAGCAGGAGTCGGCAGCGGCTCCAGCTCAAGCACGCGGCGGTTAATAATGCGATCCACACCAACCTGGTCCTCCCAGCGCTGGAACTTCGCAGAGTTAAGAGGGTTGCGCCCCTCCTCAACCTCCTTCTTTACCGCGCGGGAAGTACGCTGCTCAGCTGCAGAAGACATTTGTCACCATCCTATAAAACAAAACGCGCACCGCCGCGCTTGCGCAAAGAGTTAACCTAACTTGGTGTGGTCGGTGTTCTCGTCTTAAGATAAAGACGAGAACACCGCCGAGCTTGCGTTGAAAGCACAACCACATTTGATGTGGTCGGTGCTTGCATCTTGAATAAAGATGCAAGCACCGCCGCGCTCACGCGAAAAGCACACTGTGCTTTTCGCAATAGTGAGCGCGGCGCTTTGGCTTAGCTTAAGCGCCCAATGCGCTTAAGCTAAGCCAAAGCGCCCATTGGATCCCACGCCGGCAAAACAATTGCTGGTTCTTCTAGGGCTTTGCGATATTCTTCCGGAAGCAGATTCTTCGGCACTGCAACCTCATACACGTACTCAGTAAACCAATCGTCACTCATCGTAAAGTAACCCTTATCTGCAATATCAGTGCCCCAAGAGTTCTCAACGCGCCAGCGGCGAGTAGTAGTGCCATCGTCAGCAACATCCACACCAGCAAAAGCCATAGCGTGATTCATGGCAGAATCAGCAAAACGCACACGCGCTTCCTTATCCAAATCAAAATCAACGCCATAAACGCGACCATACTCGAACAAATCAGTAGCCCAAGCGCCATTCTCGCGATCCATCATAGGATGGCAGTCGGCACCAAACCACACTGGAATGCCCTTCTCAACCAAAATCTTACGCACGCAATCCTTCATAAACTGGTTTGGCACGTTCAAATATTCGGTTGCGTCTCCGCCAGCAACATTACCCAAGTGCTCAATAGCAATTTTCTTGCCCTTAGGATGTTCAGCGCGAGGATCGTCAACCAAGCACACATAATCCTCAAGACCAGCATTCACGTACTTCTTCCAGAACTCAACTGGCGTAATCTCACCATCGCGATGGAACTTGCCGTCGCCATCAGTCCACTCCCAATCGAAGCTCTTAGGTGGCTCACCCAAGTGAATTGTCAAAATCCTGTGACCTGCAGCAGTAGCATCCGCAATAATCTCATCAATTTCAGTGGCATTCGCATACATATGAGCAACAGCAGTATGCAAAAGCGCACGCAACTGCGTATTCATAGCACCAGTATTCTTAGAAGAAGCGGTTTCTGGGAACAAATCCTTAGGAACAGCACCATACTTCTTGTAAACGTTCATAGCCATGGTCCACTGACCGCCATCGCCCATAACGTCATGCAACAAATGCTGAATCAAACGAGAATCTGAAGGCTCACCTGCACGCACCAAAGCAGCAACATCCTTCAAGAAGTAGTTAATTCGCTCAAGCTTGTCGTAGTACATTGCGTAGTTCTGAGAAAACTCAAATTCCTTCAATCCAAGGGATTTCTTCGCAATGAAACGAGCCACGTTCAACGAGCTAAACAGCCAGCAACGGCCAGAACGATCCTGATGTGTTGCATCTCCGTTATCAACAATGGTAGAAAAACGACGCTGCAATAAGCGCGCACGATCATAATTACGCGCGACTTTATCAATACCAGCAGCAGTCACACCATTCATAGCTAAACGGTTTAAAGGATTTGCGTCAAAATCCTCACGCAAACCTTGTAATTTTTCATCAGTTAGAGCAGTGATTTCAGTCACAATGCTACCTTTCCTGTTAATTATCAATATTTATTTCAAATATTTATTCAAATACCAGCACATTCTAACGTACGATACTTAAGCCAATCTACAAATTTTATAATATTTTCTTTATTGATTATCTGTGTCTTGGTTTTCTTGAGACTCGTTAGCTTCACTAGCTTCCTCAGATTCAGCCAACGCAGCTTGAACATCTCGCTGAGCCTGCTTCGCATCCGCAGAAGATTGAGCATTCGCCGAATCCTCATTATCGTCAGAAGCTTGCGCAACTTGTTGGTTTTGTTGAGCATCTCCAAAATCAAATCCAGAGAAAGCATTCGCAAACAGCGAGCGCAATTCCGTAACTCGCTGCGTAATAGTTGCCTCACGATGCTGCAATTGGGTTAATCGAGTCGTCATGCCATCAAGCTCTTGTTGTGCTGCAGCTCTACGCTCTTCAACCTGAGCAGTCGCCTCCTGCATAGCTTTGCGCACAATATCAGCAGCCTGACTATCCGCAGCCTGATGCGTTTGCGCTGCATATTCGTCAGCTTCTTGATGAACAGTTTTTGCGCGAGCAACCAAAGCATCTGCTTCTTCCTGAGCTGCACTTTCTTTCTCTTTCAAGCCAGAAAGCAAGGCATTGACTTTCTTTGTAGCTTCCTCCTGTTGAGCAGCAATATCTGCGCGAATCTGCTCAACTTCTGCACTAACTTGGCTTAACGTACGCGTACGTTCAACTTGAGCATCATCTGCAATTTCTTGAGCTTTAGCGGCAGCAGCATCCGTAATTTCGCCAGCTTTGCGCTGTGCGTCAGCCATCATCTTCGAAGCGTGTTCGCGCATATCAGCAAGCTTTTTATTTGCTTCAGCGAGAGCAGATTCAATCTGATCGTTTGTTTCAGCCTTAGCACGCGCAATCTCTTCGTTTGCAGCCGCACGCTGCTCAGCAATTTTTTGAGCAGCTTCCGACTTAAGTTGCGAAATACTGCTTTCTTGTTGCGCGCGCTCTGAAGCCATACGCTTTGTATGTTCTTCTTGAGCGTTTTGTAAAGCTAATTCTGCAGCGTCTTTTTGAGCTTGCACATCTTTAGCAGTAGTATCGCGCAAACGTGCAGAATCTTCTTGCGCAGCTTGCATAAGTTGTGTCGACTTTTGCGTGGCATTGGAAAGCATTGTGTCTGCTTTAGTTTGTGCTTCTTGCATTAAATGTGCAGCATCCAGCTTTGCATTGTTCAGCAAAGTTCCGGCTTGTGCTTGTGCATTCTTTTTAATTGATGCAGCATCTTGCTTAGCGCGCTCAAGCAATTGAGAACTAGTTTGCTCTGCAGATGCCAGCAATTGTTGCGCATTTGCACCTAAAGACGCAAAAGTATTTCCGCTTTTGGCACGTTTTACATTATTTTTTTCTTCTTGCAATTGCGCTTGTAATTGCAAAATTGATTCATCACTTGAACGCACTTGTTCACGCAGACGAGAAATAGTACGCTCATAGTTTGCAAATGCTTCATTTACCTTGTCTTTATCGTACCCACGCAACGCGGTTGGGAATAAATCAGCCACCATAATATTCCTTTCACAAGCCCCCACACAGCTGCACAAAACGCTGTGCTACACCATCAGAATCAACGCTATCACTTACAAGCAAAAAACACTCGTGTGTTGCGCACGTTTTTGCTAAGCTCACACAACTGCACTTACTACCTAGCTCAAATACAGTACTGTTTATATAGCATATGTGATTATTTGTCGCGAATTACTAAAGCAAGAAGTCTACCTTCATGCGATTTTCCAGCTAAACTAGCACGTCGATGAGAATACCAGAGTGGATTTTCCAAAGTGCACATTGGGTTTTGCAAATTTTGCAAACGTTCTGGCAAAGATTCACCTTCCCCATCTACTTCGCAAATCGTACGCAATTCCTCATCTTCAGATAAATATTGCGTTGCAGCTGTAACTCGCGGCAAAGCGTCAACAATATTCGCAACTCCTGCGAGTGCTAAATCAATGCGAGCAGCTTCAGCAATATCAATACCGATTCCACCGAAACGAGTTTTTGTTACAGTTTGCGGGTAACGTTTTTCAAAATCGCGCGCAATACTCTCACCAACTTCGTAGCAATCTCCACAAATACATGGACCGAGCACTGCTGTTATACGAGAACGCTCAGCTCCCTTTTCGCACATTGCTTCGATAACAGCATCAAGCACTCCAGCCATCAATCCTTTTCGCCCACAATGCGCTGCAGCGATTACTCCAGCTTCGTCGTCCGCAAGTAAAACTGGCAAACAATCTGCAGCAAACATTCCTAATGCAAGCGAGCACGCAGTTGAAACTTGCGCATCTGCTTCAATTCTCAATTGCGAATCCGCAAAACCTGTTGCATCAAAGCCGTAAGAAGTATTCCATGAATCTACTACACTATCTGCGTCAAATACTTCTCTGCTATGAACTTGAGCAACAAGCGACAAGTCAGCTTGCAAAGCTTTTTGTAAAGCTGCGCGATTGCTTGCTACAGCCTCCTCACTATCTCCTGCGCGTCCGCCTAAATTAAGTGAAGCAAATGAGCCTTCAGAAATTCCACCCAATCTAGTAGTAAAAACTGCATGAGTGTGAGTTCCTAAAGCCACCGGAATAGTCACAGGAATTGGCGTACCGTCCTCATCTTCGTGAGGCAACGGCATACCAGTTACGCTTGTTTCTTGCATTTTATTGTTTTCTTTCAGCCTAAATAAGCCAATTCTTCATTGCTTAATTGCAAATCGGAAGCTTTCAAACTATCTAAAATTGTAGCTGGTCTGTGAGCTCCAGGAATTACGAATATGTGATCGCCTTTAGCTAGTTCCCAAGCCAAAACTACTTGCTGATAGCTTACGCCATGATTTTCTGCAACTTTGCGGAATGGATCGAAAAGATGCTCGTCATAAGGATGACGGAATCCACCAAGAGGACTCCAGCAAACAAAAGCAATTCCAAGCTTTTCACAATATTGCAACGTATCTTCATTCTCTAAATGAACTGGAGAATATTGATTTTGCACTGCTACTAGCTTTTCTCCTAAAATATTGCGTGCAATATCGATTTGCTCTACAGAAGCGTTAGAAATACCGATTTCTCGAGCCACACCTTCGTCAAGCAACTGTTGCATTGCTTCAATAGACTCATTGTATGGAACTTCCGGATCTGGCCTGTGGAAGTAAAGCAAGTCAATAGTGTCAACGCCTAAAGCCATTGCAGACTCTTTAGCGTGACGAATCAAATGCTCTGGCTTACCATCCTTACCCCACGTTGGTCGTCCGTCAGTAAAGTTACGGAAGTGACCGACTTTTGTTGCAACTAAAATAGAAGATTTGTCGCCTTTCCAGCTTTCTAAAGCCTCACGAACAAGCTTTTCACCAGTTTGTTCCTCGCCGCCAGAGCAGTAATATGCCCAAGCTGTGTCAATATGCGTACAACCTGCATCAAGAGCTGCGTGAATTGTCTTAATTCCCATATCGTGACCAAGATTATTTTCTATTGTCAATGGCATTTCGCCAAAACCAATAGCGGTTGTATCAAACGAACCTAATGCGCGATGCATGACCATATTTCACCCCTATTTTGTAAGTTTTATATTTTCCGTAAGTATTTATTATTGCATTACGCTACTTTACGCAGTCACAATATTTTACTACTTTTTATATTTTATTTTATTGCACAGATTACATAAAACATTTAAATAGCTATCTAAAAGAAATGCCTCCAAACGCAAACGCAGCTTGAAGGCATTTCTACGAATATTTATTTTTTACTTAGTATCTAGCAATAATTTTGCTTTAATACTATTTGCGCGATTAATCTTCCTCAAATGGATCAAAATCGCGACGCACGCGGCGACGAGGACGCTCTGCGCGCTCTTCACGAGCCGAACGATACTCGTCATAGTGATCGTCATCAGCTGCATAACGCGGCTTTCGATCAGATACGCGACGATTTTCTGAATCTCGACGATTTGAACGATCTTCACGGTCGTCACGGTCTGCACGCTCTTCACGATCGTCGCGATTTTCGTAACGATCGTCACGATCATCGCGCATGCGGCGACGAGGACGCTCATCAAAATCGTTATCACTGTAACGGTCATCACGATCCGCACGACGGTCGTCGCGACGAGTGCTGCGGTCATCATAACGGTTATCGCGATCCGCGTATCGGTCATTTCGATCCATGCGATCTCGATCGTCACGATCATCGCGCATGCGGCGACGAGGACGCTCTGCACGATCCGCACGATCATGATTATCGCGATCGTCACGGCGAGAACGACGGTAATCGCCACGAGAATCACGAGAATCGCGATCGTCGCGAGAACCGCGGGAACGATTTTCACGCACTGCTGGAGCAGAAGATTCTTGATCTTCAAAACCTGGAATAGCCAAAGAAATCTTGCCACGCTCATCTACGCTTTGTACGATAACTTCAACATTATCGCCTTCCTTCAGCACATCTTCAACAGTGTCAATGCGCTCACCATTTGCTAAATTGCGAATCTGTGAAATGTGAAGCAAACCGTCAGTTCCAGGAGTCAAATTCACAAAAGCTCCAAAACTTGTGGTCTTAACAACCTTGCCTGTGAAAGTTTCACCAGCTTTTGGCACGCGAGGATTTGCAATAGAATCGATGATTCCCTTAGCTTTCTCAGCAGCTTCGCCGCCTTCAGAAGAAATGTAAACAGTACCGTCATCTTCAATAGCGATTTCAGCACCAGTTTCTTCCTGAATTTGGTTAATCATCTTGCCCTTAGGTCCGATTACTTCACCAATCTTGTCTACAGGAATTGTGGTTGTAATAATGCGTGGAGCAAATGGGCTCATCTCAGCTGGGCAATCAATGCACTCGTTAATAACTTCAAGAATCGTTGTACGAGCTTCATGTGCCTGCTGCAAAGCGGCAGCCAAAATATCAGCTGGAATACCGTCAAGCTTCGTATCGAGCTGCAAAGCAGTGATGAATTCAGAAGTACCAGCAACCTTGAAGTCCATATCACCAAATGCATCTTCTGCACCAAGAATATCAGTCAAAGTCTTAAAGATATGCTTTCCATCAACATCGCCAGAAACTAAGCCCATAGCAATACCAGCAACTGGAGCTTTCAAAGGCACGCCAGCAGCAAGCAAAGAAAGCGTAGAAGCACAAACGGAACCCATAGAAGTAGAACCGTTAGAACCAATAGCTTCAGACACCTGACGAATAGCGTATGGGAACTCTTCGCGTCCAGGCAATACTGGAACCAAAGCCTTCTCAGCTAAAGCACCGTGACCAATTTCACGACGCTTTGGAGAACCAACGCGACCAGTTTCACCAGTGGAGTATGGAGGCATTTCGTAGTTGTGCATATAACGCTTAGTCTGTGGACCAGAAAGCGCATCAACCTGCTGCTCCATCTTCAGCATATTCAAAGTAGTCACACCCAAAATCTGGGTTTCACCACGCTGGAAGAGTGCAGAACCGTGCACGCGAGGCACAACATCAACTTCTGCAGAAAGCGTACGAATATCGCGCAAACCACGACCATCAATACGATAATCTTCAGTCAAAATACGACGGCGAACAATTTGACGCTGCAATTCTTTAAACGCATTGCCGAGTTCCTTTTCCTTTTCGGCTTCGTCCATATCAGTGAATTCTTCAGCGATTGCAGCACGCACGCCTTCTTTAATTTCAGCGATACGATCTTGACGAGGAAGCTTTTCAGCAATAGAAAGAGCTTCATTTAAATCAGCATGAGCAATCTCGTCAATACGAGCATAAAGTTCGTCAGTATATTCTGGGAAGAGTTGGAATTCCTTAGTTTCCTTAGCTGCAATACGCTTCAACTCATTTTGAGCATCGCAAATAACCTTAATAAATGGCTTTGCAGCTTCCAAACCTCCGGCTACAACTTGCTCATCTGGCTTGGTTTGACCATCATTGTAAATCAAATTCCAAGCATTCTTACCAGCACCAGCTTCAATCATTGCAATAGCAACATCGCCATTTTCAATCACACGACCAGCCACAACAATTTCAAATACTGCACGCTCGCGCTCACTCCAACGTGGGAAAGCAACCCACTGGCCATCAATCAAAGCCAAACGAACGCCGGAAACTGGACCCTCAAATGGCAAGCCAGAAATCATAGTAGATGCAGACGCCGCATTCAAAGCAATAACATCGTAAGCATCATCTGGATTAATTGCCAAAATTGTTTCAACAACTTGCACTTCGTTACGTAAAGTGTGTGGGAACAATGGACGCAACGGGCGATCAATAATACGGCATGCCAACGTTGCTTCGTTAGAAGGACGACCTTCACGGCGGAAGAACGAACCTGGAATCTTTCCAGCAGCATACATTTTTTCTTCCACATCAACAGTCAATGGGAAGAAGTCGTAATTTTCCTTCGGGCTAGATCCTGCAGTCGTCGTCGACAAAATCATGGAATCGTCATCCAAATATGCGGCAACAGCACCATCTGCTTGCTGAGCAAGTCGACCAGTTTCAAAGCGTAGCGTACGCTTACCAAATGAACCATTATCAATAACGGCTTCTACAGCCTTAATTTCGGGACCCTCCACGGGTTCCTCCTTTTCTTAACTTACCTAATCAACCAACATGCGTAATAACATTGACGACTTCGCATTATTACCTATATGCGAACATTTGCACTCTTTGCAACACTTGCGTTACGTCAATATTTCGTAGTGTTTTTTGTTTCGGTTACTTCAATCATCCGTATTAAGTTATGCTTCAATTTTCAATTATGTGTTGAATTATTTGTTAATTCTTTTTAGTTATAAATTACTTTTTAGTTATAAATTTTAAATATTGCCCACTACACTTTCCCCAAATATTGCGCATGAGTGAACAATTTATGCATTTAACAATTAAGCAAAACGTATAAATAATACAAAAGCCCGAGCTTAAGCCCGGGCAATAAGACTATCGACGCAAGCCGAGTCGTTCAATCAAAGAACGATAACGGTTGATATCAACACGCTTCAAGTAATCGAGAAGACGACGACGATCACCAACCATGAGCAACAAACCACGACGAGAATGATGATCGTGCTTGTGCTCCTTCAAGTGCTCAGTAAGGTCAGCAATGCGCTTGCTAAGCAAAGCGACCTGCACTTCTGGGGAACCCGTGTCACCCTCGTGCGTCGCGTATTCGTTGATAATGTTCTTCTTATCTTCAGCCGTTAATGCCACGGCGTCCTCCTTAATATCACTGCGCGGTGCCACAACCTTCTGCTGTAGCGCTCTCAATCCGCGGGCGTTACACGCCAAATATCTATTGTACAACCACTTGCAAACAACTCATTTTCGCAAAATCTAAATATTACATTGCTGTCAAAAAACCACCAAAAATAACCGCTAATATTGCCAAAACCTCAATTGCATAAAACATTATGAACGACGCCCAACTACGCGTAAGAACATTCAAAGCCGAGGTTTTAGGAACAATGACAAGCAAACCAACAAAAATGACAGCAAATACAGCTACTCCAATACCTGCAGAAATAATGCCAAGATTTGCCGCATTCGCTAAACCTGAAGCGTGACCATAAACCACATACGTCGAATACCAAAAGCTCATGTTTAGCATGCATAATCCGGCAATAAGTTGTTCTAAAGCCAGAAAAACAGCAAACATTATCCGCCAAATCCAACGATGAGTGTCAATTAACGCCATAGCAAGACTTGTAAAAGCAGACACTGTGATTACCCACGAAATAAAAACAACACCTTGCGAAGATAATCCAGAGCAATGCGAAATAACCCACGAAGTATGACGAGCTGCCATAGTGCGACCAATCCAATACGGAATAACAATAGCAACAAGCAGAACGCCAAAATAAATCCACCAATTCTTTGGATTAGAATGCTTACGAGAAAAATCAGCAATCGATAAGTCTGTTTCCGGCAAACCAATGTTTACATATTCGTCAGGAATTTTGCTTTTCGAATCATCATTCTTTTTCGGAACTTCATTAGCATTGATTACGCGAGCAGAACGTTTCCTAGGCCTTAGCGGAGCAAAACTTTGTGGATGTTCACCATCATGCTCATCATTTAACTTCATGCGTTACTTCTCCTGCCAATCTTTAATCGCCAAGCAATTTCTCAAGTTTTAACCATGCAACATTACATTACTAATTATTATTGTATGTTATAACGCAATTAACTGATAGCGTGTGCACAAAAAGTGTCAACCGTTTATGGCGACTGCTAGGCTCAAAATAACAGTTGTTTCGCTTGATTTTTAATTAACAAGCGTCACTAAATACGCAAAATTTATGACAGGACATTATGGGATTTATTCATTTTATTGTTAACCTACTCAAGGATCCACGCTCAGCTATTGCAAGTTGGATTGCAATGGGCACAGCTCCAGCATTAGGCCTTATTTTTCTCATTGTTTTTATTGAAACAGGCGTAGTATTCTTCCCATTCCTCCCAGGAGATTCACTTCTTTTTGCAGCAGGCTTTTTTGCAGCTCCTGACGCTCAAACAGGTCATAGCGCGCTTCCACTTCCACTATTACTTGCCGTAGTGTGGCTAGCCCCAATTATTGGCGATCAGTGCAATTACTTTATTGGTCATTTCTTCGGACGAAAGATTGTAGAATCTGGGAAAGTAAAAGCGCTCACTCCAGAACGAGTTGCAAAAACCGAAAAAATGATTGATAAATGGGGTCCGCTGGCAGTATTCTTGGGTAGATTCTTCCCATTCATACGCACTTTTATGCCGTTTATTTCCGGAATTTCTGGAATGCGTTGGATACGCTTCACACCATTTTCTGTACTAGGCGGTCTCATTTGGTCGTCGCTTTTCACATTTCTTGGATATTTCTTCGGCAAGATTGATTTCGTACAGAAGAATTTTGAATTAGTAATTGTTGCAATTTTGCTTATTTCGCTTGTGCCAACTTTTATTGGTTTATACAAAGCACACAAAGCAAAGAAAACAGCAAAACTTAATAAAGAAAACAAATAAACTAGTATTTTAACTTACGACACTCAAGCACGCTGCACTACAAGAAATGTTGTTTTTATACAAGCTTTGTAGTACAGTGTGCAGAGTTGTCGTAAGATGATTTGTCTTAGACATTGGGGCTATAGCTCAGTTGGTAGAGCGCTTCGTTCGCATCGAAGAGGTCGTGGTTTCGATTACCATTAGCTCCACTAAGCCCACTGCATTCATTCCACCGCAGTGGGCTTTTTATTTTCTTGCACAATGCCTATCAAATCTATCGAAACTATCAAAACCATTAAAACTATTAAAACAGCTTACTTACGTTAATTTTCTTTTTAAAAATAATGCTAATTCCTAATACAGCACAAAGAATTGCTATAATTCCAGCACAAATATAAGCCACAATTCCTATATAATTTACCGAGTTTCGTTTAAAGGAATCAGCATTTTCAAAAGATTTTTCCGATTTTTTCACTTGCGAACGAGCTATCCAATCATCGTTATCGGAGCTATTGTCGGAGCCATCATCTGAACCATCATCAGAACTATCAGTGTCTTTACTCTCGCTATTTTTAGATTTTTTATCTGCTTCAGATTTTTTTACAAGCTTATTTGCAATAGAAACAATTTTTACATTTTTATATTGCAAAATTGTTATATTTCCCGCATAATCTGCAGCTTTTACTAATACGTCATGAGTAAAACCGTCTGGTTTTAGTTTTGTAGATAAAACTGATTTATTCACATCTTTACCGTTCCAAATGCGATTTGTTTTACCATCAACATCGATTGTTACATATTGCAATGCTATGTTATCTTTTGCACTAATACGTAAAGTTTTTCCTTCTTTATTAGTGCGATAAGTAGAATTATTTTGCATATCAAACACTGTTGCGATTGGAGCAAGATTATCTACTGTAAATTGCACGGAAGCTGGTGCAAATTGCAACATTCCTTCTTTTTTGCTAACTGCACTTTCGCTACAAGAATGATTTCCTACTTTGTCTACTGACATAACACGTACACGATAATGAGCATTATCGGCAAAATTCCGTTTGAAAATAGTGTAAGTCAATCGTTGCCAGCCATGATCTATGCGACTGTTTACAGAAAAATCCTGTTTTGACAAAATCTTCTCTACACCGTCTCGCATAACACTAATTTTTGCAGGACTTGCCAATCCGCTAGGATTGAGTTCTTCAATATGAATATCTTTAGCATTTTGCAATTGTTTACGATTCATTGCTTTAGTGGAACTATCTATACTAAATGATGAACCGCTTCTATTTATAGAAAATTGCAACTTACCAGAAATAACATGATCTACTAAATCTTTAGCACTCCACTGAAGTTGATACACGTCATCGTCTTGAGTTCCATTATAAAAACCTGCGTATTGCACACTTACGCTTTGCGAATCAGCTTTTTTAGGCACAAAAGAATGCAATTCCTTAGCATATCGCATTCTTCTCAGCGAATACGTTACGCTTTCAGGTTTTAACCAACGATCTTTTATAACTAATGTTGGAACTACAGCATGAGAATATGCTCCGCCTTGTTGCACTCCAGTAATAGAAACAGTTGGCGCAAGCGTATCAATAATGAATTTATTACTGATAGAAGAACTCACATTACCTGATAGATCTTCAACACAATAGCGAACATCCCAAGAAGCATCCCCCGAAAAAGAAACATCAGCATACCACATATTTGTATGCACGCCATCGTTTTTAAAGCTTTTAGCTGTAAGTACCATAACCTGTTTACCATCAGCAAAAACTTTCGCAATAGGATAAGAATCATGAAGCAAATACGAGAAAACGAACGAATCATCCTGTATTAATATTCTTGAAGCTCGATTATTACGAAAATATTTGCCTTCATACGATGCGTTGTTATCATAGCTAACACTCAAGCGAGGAGCAATTTTATCAATAACAATATATCGTGAACGCTTGCTATAAGAGTTATCTTTTGTTAAATCTGAGGCATTCAAAACTGAATCAGGAATGCTTAATATTGGCTTACGAGAGCACAATTTGTTGCCAGAAAGTCTATTTTCATTAGAAATATAGTTAGTTTGCTTTGAAACATGAGGATTAGAGTCAACTCCTCCCCATATGCGTTTAGGATGCATTGTTACAGCAGCAAGTCTTATAGAGATATCTTGCAAATCATATATTCCTTCTTTTTGCAATTCAACTCTTACTATTCCTAATACTCGAGGTCGGATCTTATAACGAATATTAACTAGCGACGACACCGCCTCAATCTTAGCTAAATCAGCTTTGGCACTCACTATTTGATATCTTCCAACGCTAACAGTAGCTTTATGCGCGTTCCTAATTTCCGAAGCGTCCAATCCATCAAAAGTTATAAGTAGCGAAGCAGAACGTTTAGTAAACATGTACTCGCCTTGAGTGCGAACAGTTTTCTGTTTTGTCATAACAGAAACATTTGCTATATGCAATCCTTTGGCTGCGTTATAGCTGTTTTTCGCATACGCAATAGAATTAAGTGGCAATAATGCAGCAACTATAGCAACACTAATAAATGCAATAATCCCAATATAGACACCAATGCGAGCGCAACCGCATTTAAGTCGCTTGAAAAAACACATATCCCCCAAATTTCTTTGTTTACACATTTATTCCCCCCTTTTTTATTATTTCTTTTATTTCTTTTGCAAAAAAGCTAGATTAATTTCGTCTTGAACTTTTTTGACACTGTCGATTGCGTTTTTCTTTCTACTTACAGCTTCATCATTTGACACATGCGCTTGTTTAAGAAGATATTCTGCCTTGTCGCACATTTGCTGAATTTCTTGTTTACTGGATCCACTTTCTAGGAACATTGGCAACCACGAATGAATTGATTGCAAAACTAGTTCTCCAGTATCCACGAATAAGACGTCTCCGTGATCTTTCTCAACAATTTGCATTAACTGCTGTAATTGATTCACATAATTTTTATATCTTTCTACGCTTGCACAATCTTTAGAAACATCAACAAGTTGCGCATAAGCGTCAGAAATAGCGATGTACGCGCTTAACATTTTTGATTTGAAACAGTATGCGATATGTCATCAGAATTAGTTTCTACAGTTTGCGAAGACGTTTCATTCGCATCCTTCTCATATTTTTGAGCCTCTTGGAACCATACTTTTGCTACTCGCATACGAGATAATCGTTCTGTTTGCGAAATTTTTCCAGAAAATCCTGCAAAATAGTACCAATACGCTTTGCCTATTTCTATAGAAATATTCGACCAATCTTTATTTACAGGACGCAAGTTTTGCTCGTATTTATTAATCAAACCAACAAAACATTGCTCTTCGTTGACACTCCATTGCTGATCTGCAAGTTGAATTTGCAATAAAATTTGGAGAGGTTTAAATGACATTTTGCTTATATATTTCTTATTGCGCATGCTATTTTGCACTTGCATTGCATGAGAAATATATCGACACGCAATATCCGAATTGCTTTCACGCTCAGCTAATTGCATGTAAGAATCGTAACTTTTATTATTTTTGCGTATTGCTTCAATTCTTTTACTACTTGGCTCACCATTAAAAGATTGCTTATTTCGATTTACAAAAGCATTCCCCACAAATAAACCTAAGCAGTTGAATAAAATTACTATAAAAACTAGCACTATAACAATTAATGCCGTAATTGCATAGCGCTTTTTTCCAGGCTTAGAACTATTTTTGCATTGTTTACGTCGCAATACATTCGTAGAGGTGTCGCATTGTTGTGAATGTTTTTCTGTATGCTCACACGCTTCCAGTGCAGAAAACATTTCTTCGCAATCTTTATATCTATGAGATGGTTTAGTAGCTGTAGCTATTGCGAGCACGGACACTAATTGTTCTACTACTTCACGATTCTCGTGAGGCAATAGTACAGCAGATTGCACGTCTGTTTTAGACACTTCAGTTGGCAATAATGCGTAACGCAATGTCATTCCAATCGAATACACATCGCTTGAAGTAGTTGCTGCAGAGTTTTCATTCAAAATTTCAGGAGCAGTAAAAATATTAGTAGCAAATCGAGCGTCGCACTGGTCTATTGTGCGTAAATCAAGCACTCCCCCGTTTGCATATAATTGCGTTGCAGCACCAAAATCAACCAAACGGACTGTGCCATCTTCTGAAATCATAACCTGAGAAGGCTTAAGATCACCGTATATAATTGGCGGATAATGCGAATGTAAATAAGAAAGTATTGAGCAAAGTTGCATACCTAAATCAAGAACAGTTTCAACATTTTGCAATCCAGATTCTTCTACAATAGATTTTAAAGAACGCCCCTTTACATAATCGCGAACAGCATAAGCTCTACCATTTTCTTCAAAAAAATCAACAATTCGCGGAATAGCTGGATGATCGCATTCCTTTAAAACATTCGCTTCAGCGCGTAAGGATTGAATAATATGCTGTTGATACTCTTCGTCTCCTTGCAAAAGCGTTTCTTTAACAGCCCATTGCTTGTGCAAAACGGTGTCAACAGCAAGAAAGACTGTTGAAGTGCCACCACGCCCCAGCTCACCAAGCAGCTGATAGCGTCCGCCTACACAAACCATCGTTACGCCTCCGCAATATTGAAAACTACAACTACTCATCAAATATTTCAGTTAATTTTTTGAGTAATTGAATTACAGTTGCGACTACTGTACCGATAAATTTATGCGTAAAAAAGCTTTTTATAGCATTGTGGATAAAAGCTTATAAACCTACAAAACTCACGTTTTGTAGAAGAAGTAGAAGAATATATCAGTCGATATTAGCACCCAAAGCTAAAAGTTTGCCTCTAAAATCTGCATATCCTCGATCAATTAGCGAAATTCCGCGCACATTCGACGGACCTTGAGCAGTAAGAGCTGCAATTAAATGACTAAAGCCTCCGCGCAAATCAGGTACGTCAATATCTTGACCAGTCAACGGAGTAGGCCCGAAAATAACTGCAGAATGCTTGTAATTGCGCTGCTGGAACCTGCAAGGAAGCGAACCTAAGCATTCACGATAAAGCTGAATCATAGCTCCCATTTGCACAAGTGGCTTCGTGAAGCCAAAACGATTTTCATAAACAGTTTCATGCACAATACTCAAGCCCTTCGCTTGAGTAAGCGCAACAACAAGAGGCTGCTGCCAATCAGTCATAAAACCAGGATGTACATCGGTTTCAATAGCAACAGGATGCAAATCCCCACCCGGATGCCAAAAACGAATTCCTTTATCTGTAACATCAAACTGTCCGCCAACTTTACGGAACACGTTTAAGAAAGTCATCATTTCTGGCTGAGTTGCGCCCTTAATAAACACATCTCCGTGTGTTGCAAGAGCAGCAGAAGCCCAAGAAGCTGCTTCAATGCGATCAGTTAATGACGTATGAGTGTATCCTTGAAGCTCTTTTACTCCTTCAATACGGAAAGTACGGTCAACGTCTACAGAAATAATCGCACCCATCTTTTGCAAAACGGCTACCAAATCCATGATTTCTGGCTCAATTGCAGCTCCGGAAAGCTCTGTACGACCTTCTGCAAGAACCGCTGCAAGCAAAGTCTGCTCGGTTGCACCGACAGAAGGATAAGGCAAATGAATTTTAGTGCCATGTAAGCCATTAGGTGCAGTAATATGTATACCATCCTCATGATCTTTATCTACATTTGCACCAAGTTTACGCAACGTCTCAAGATGAAAATCAATTGGACGACCACCAATATTGCATCCTCCAAGCGCAGGAATAAACGCTTCTCCAAGACGATGAAGAAGAGGACCAGAAAAAAGAATTGGAATACGAGACGAACCAGAAAGAGTGTCGACGTCAGCTACATCTGCGAGCTGCACTTTTGTGGCATCAATTGTCACAATGCCTTCAGGCCCATTAACCTCAACGTCAACACCATGCAAACGCAACAGATCAGAAACTACATGAACATCGCGAATTTCAGGAACGTTTTTTAGAACAGACTTACCTGGTGCCAACAAAGCTGCAACCATAGCTTTGCTAACAAAGTTTTTTGCGCCACGCACTTTAATAGTGCCATTAAGCGGCTTACCACCTTCTACATGCAACACATCTGCAGCGTCAATGCCACTATTGTTGTTCTGTTCAGCCGTATTGTGTGCGGACACATTTACCTCTTTCGTTCGCGCTAAAACACTATTCACTATAATACCGGCATATTTGCCAACGCGCTCATGCAATCTATTAAAACTGATTAAATTAGCGCGTAGATCGTTGACGCCATCGACGAATCAATCTAGTAAGCAATGATGGTTTACGCAATAAATCTACTTCTGGCAATTCATGCTCAGACTCAGCTGTAAGAGCATAAGTATAGGCTTTTTTGGAAGAAGGTTTGCCAACAAGATTCCCAAATTCAAGCATTTGCGTACGCGGTTCAAACGGATGACGAATATCAAATTCGAGCAAGCGCACGCCTCTTTTAGCAGGTTCAGGACCGTAAGATCCAAAACCACATGTAGGAGTAGCAACAAATAGCATATTACTCTCGGGATCTTTAGCTGCGAAAGAATTGCGGTGATCGTGACCGGCAATTAGCGCAAAAGCTCCGGCATCAAGCAAAGCAGCATATTCGCCACTATCGACGTCAGGGCAGCTAATTCCTTCACCTAAATACCCATCTGGCAGAACATGTTTTTCGTCAAGAGCATAATAGCGGCCAGCAAAAGTACGATACCCCTCGATAGCATGTTCGCGCGCAGCAAGTTCTTGCGGAACTTCGCGAAGAACACGATAATATTGCGGCAATGGAAAATGCTGAAAAACGCAAATATGCTCAGGCAAATAAGAAGAAAGACCAGAAATAAACTCGATAGTTTTTTTAGAAGGGCTACCATAGCCGCCTGATTTAGCATAATCTCCAGAATCAACTAAAACTATTGAAAAAACAACCTTTTCATGCTTTTCATCCATAACAGGTAAGGCAAAAGTACCAGGCTCGCATGTAAAAATAATCTGCTTTGGCAACACACATTTTGTCGATTGCATAGCACTTGCAGAAGATGTACTAGAAGCACTACGATTCATGCAACATGGAAAATCTTGATATATCTTATCAAGCTCTTCATTATTTAGACCGCACTGGAAATCATGATTACCATAAGTAACAACCCATGGAATACTGCGATCTTCTAACGGCTTCATTAACTTAGCAACGAATTCGTGCACTTTATCAACCAATTGCTTCTTATCAGAAGACGAAATATTGGAAGATTCCTGCCAGCGTCTACGCTGAAAAGTTTTTGCAAATACTTTTTCATAACCTGCAATCTGGTTTCCGCTAAAAACTACAAGATCTGGTCGCACAGCATCGCAAGCAGAAGCAATAAGTCGAATGGTGTCTTGTGAAATACGTAACCCATCTTGAACATCTGCACACTGAAGCACTCGGAATTTACCAGAAAGATGGAACTGCAAACGTCCTAAACGCGCCGAAACAGATAAAGGAAGTGCCGCAGATGCATTAGCTTCGGATTGTGCAGAATCAGTCATACTTTAAGCATACGGCAGATATGCCGCGACTCACTCAATTTTGTTCGCAAGTTTACATAAATTATTTACATTCAAAAATACTAAATTAAGCAAATACTGATAAGAAATAACCCAAAAGCGATAAAAACGTGCAATTTCAGTAAAATAGTTACAAATTCACAGACAATTCACAGGTAATCGCATTACTGCACTCAGCATAAGGTGGTTATTATATATACATCAAAAGGAAATAAACTACAAGCAAGTAGTTGAATTTGACTTTAATAACTTAAACCTCTCTTCTTCTCTTCTTTCTCTAACCCCGGTCACGCACCGGGGTTTTTGATTTTAAGGCTGCATAAGAAGCGTGCGGCAAGCGTAGTAAACGGGATAAGCGTGTACAAGCGCGGTAAACGGCAAAAACTGAGCACGCATGTAAAGAAACTGCCGTTTTATCACCTTAATCCGACCAAAACTTTACAGCCGCGTAAAGAAAAGGTCGCGCGCTGAGGCAAATCGCAGGAATACAGATAGATAACAAAAAAGCCCTCGTTCTACGAGAGCTATTCGCTGGGGTACCTGGACTCGAACCAAGAATGGATGAACCAGAATCACCTGTGTTGCCAATTACACCATACCCCAATTGGCAGGCTTCGCGGCTCTTGGGACCGTTCCGTCTTCGTACCCCCGACCGGATTTGAACCGGTGTTGGCGCCGTGAGAGGGCGTAGTCCTAGACCGCTAGACGACGGGGGCTTTCATTTATCAGCTACGCCTCTTGACGCAACAAATAGCGACTTTACAACATAACAACTCAATACGCAACCGCGGCGTGTCGAAAATATATTAAACGAAACATAAAACAAATAAAAAAGCGGGAACGTAGCAATAGTGCCACGTTCCCACCTTGTTCAAATTTTATTTGAGCTTATAAATTATTGGTGATTTACAAATGCTCACGCAATCCAGCTAAACGCGCCAAAGTCACGTCTTTGCCCACGATTTCCATGGACTCAAACAGTGGCGGAGAAACGCGACGGCCAGAAAGTGCAACTCGCACAGGACCAAATGCCAAGCGCGGCTTGTAACCAGCTTCCTCAACAAGCTTCTTATTCAAAAGCTCATGCAAGGAATCAGTGTGCCAATCAGCGGCATCAACACCCTTCAAAGCAGCGAGCGCAGCGTCAAGAACCTCGCCTGCAGATTCCTTCAACTGTTTACGAGCGTCGTCATCTGGAACAATGTAGCCATCTTCGCTTAACAGGCTTCCAACCATTCCAGCGACTTCACCAAGCAAACGCACGCGAGGCTGTACAAGAGGAGCTGCAGCTGTGAGTACTTCACGCTCGCGGTCAGTTAACGCATCCCAATTATCTGCGCTAACTACGCCATCCTTATGCAAGTAAGGCACAGAACGGTTCAAGAAATCTTGCGGATCGAGCATACGAATATGCTCAGCGTTGATGGAAATCGCCTTGTCTAAGTCAAAGTGTGCAGGATTTGCCTTAACGTCTCGCACATCGAACTTTTCAATCATTTCGTCCATAGTGAACACGTCACGATCAGGAGCGATCGACCAGCCAAGCAAAGCCAAGTAGTTCAGTAAGCCTTCTGGAATAAATCCGTTATCTCTATGCAAGAACAAGTTGGACTCAGGGTCTCTCTTGGAAAGCTTCTTCTTACCTTCGCCCATAACGTAAGGCATATGGCCGTAAAGTGGAGTTTCCTTAGCAATGCCCATCTCCATAAGGTAACGGTAAAGCACAATCTGACGAGGCGTGGAGCTAAGAATATCTTCACCGCGCAAAACAACGTTCACATCCATTAACGCATCGTCAACAGGGTTTGTAAGCGTATAAAGTGGATCGCCATTCGGGCGCACAATCACATAATCTGGAACAGATCCAGCTTTAAAGGTGATTTCGCCACGAATTAAATCGTTAAAAGTAATGTCTTCATTTGGCATCTTCAAGCGAAGTGCAGGTTTGCGGCCTTCGTCGCGGAAAGCTTGCTTCTGTTCTTCCGTAAGATTGCGATCGTAGCCATCGTAACCAAATTCAGCAGGACGACCAGCAGCAATATTACGCTCCTTAATTTCTTCAGGAGTAGAGAAGGATTCATAAGCGTATCCTGCTTCAAAAAGCTTTTGTGCTACGTCTTTATAAATTTCCATGCGCTGGGACTGGCGATACGGTCCGTTATCTCCACCAACATCAATGCCCTCGTCCCAATCAATATTGAGCCAACGAAGAGCCTCAATAATCTGCTGGTAGCTTTCCTCACTATCGCGCTCATTATCGGTATCTTCAATACGGAACAGCAATTTGCCGTGAGTATGGCGAGCCTCCGCCCAGTTAAATAGCGCGGTACGAACCATACCTACGTGAGGTGTACCGGTTGGCGAAGGGCAAAAACGCACGCGAACATTCTTTGGAAGTTCAGGCTTTGCGGATTTTGTTGCATTATTAGCAACTTCTTGAGTTTCCTCGATATCAGTCATAGGTTCCATTGTGCCGCGCGTTACGGACGTGCAGCATTCGCATCAAACATAAGTCAACCTAAAAACTAATCAAGCGCCTGCGTAGATTCTTTATTACCCTCAACGTGCGCAAACTTCGCAGCAAGAGCCTCGCGGGACTTTCTATCATCCTCTTCTTTTGCGAGCTTCTTCGCAACTTCAGGATCCCACAGCACGTCTTCACGATGCTTTTCCCACTCTGAAATAAGCAGCGGCGAAATAAAATTGACCAACGCACTTATATCACAATTACACTTATCACTAGAATTGCGCACACAATCAACAATCTCACGCCATTGAGCATCCTTGAACATCATTCGCGGCAAACCAGCACACTCACATATTTCGTTAATATATAAGAAGATTGGTAAAGTTTCGCAAATCTCGTTAGTTTTTTTAATTAGATTTGTTAGTAAGCTTAAAACTACAATAATTTTTTGCGTTTCCAATGATTTATTTTCATAACAAGAAACCATTTGTTTCGCATAATTAATTGCAAAGTCGATATTGTTAATACTCCAATTACCTTCAACATTTAACGTATCGGCTGCTGCATTTATTGCATTAGAATCTTCGGCAGAATGAGATGCAATCTTACTAAAAATAGAATTTATATTATTACTATTTTCTAGTATTTCTTCTTCTGCTTCATCATAGTTAGGCTCATAGCATGAATCCATATTGTCGTAAGCATCGGCGGCAGCAAGTAGCGCGTCTACTATTTCTTGCGGACGTCCAGGAATTTCATCCGCGCCTTCATACACAAATTCAGCATCCGGAACGGTAACGTCAAGATTCGTGAGTATTCGTGCTATTGCTCGCATTGAGCGCACCTCAAGATTTTCCGCATATTTTGCGTCGTTATCTAAGTGTCGCGCTTCCGTCAATGGCCATAATTCTGTTAGTTTTGCGGCAGATTGCGCTGCATCATTCAGCATTAGCATACTTTTTTCATTATTTTTAATATCTTCAGAATCTTTGACAGAATCAACAGAATTAACCATTTCAATGCTCCTTCGCATTATATGTTACTTACTTCACTCGCCCAGCAGGATCAACATACGTAATTGAAAGCACACGCAAAGTCTCACAATCGTAAGTAATAGAAGTAATCGAAGCTAAAGCCGTGTGACGAAGAAGCATATTATGTTCAGCGTGACCGGTTTCCAGTAGGTGTCTATAAGACCAGATTGGCGACTCATGAGTAACTGCAACGATTTGCTCACCAGGATGCTTACGAACCTGCTCGCGCGCAAAATCACCAACGCGAGTAGCAATACTGCGGTAGCTTTCTCCCCAACTTGGCTTCCACAAATTCGCAACAAGCTTCCAATTGTCGTTTTTCCACAGCGCGCCTTCACCGTAGCCTATGCGTTTTCCGCGGAAATTATTTCCAGCTTCAATTAAGCGTTTATCTAAAATAATGTCGCTTTCTTGAGATTGCACAGAAGATTGCGCAGAATCTTCATCACAGTGCGCTTTTACATAGGCAGAATCTGCAATATTGCGCAAAGCATTTTCGATTTCACGCGCTGTTTCACGAGTCCGCTCAAGAGGAGACGAATAAATTGCAGTAATTCCGCGCATTTGCGGAACAGTGGCAATATATTTTGCTGTAGCTTGCGCCATCCTCACTCCGCGAGCCGAAAGATGAAATCCAGGAAGACGCTCATACAACACGTGATTTGGATTATCAACTTCTCCATGACGCACAAAATGAATTGTCGTAGCTGGCATTGCGTTCTACTTTCTGTTTAAAACATTAAAACAATTACTTGCGGTTTTTTGTATGATTAAGCGACCACATTCCCAAGCGGTGAGCAAAACTAGTATCTTCTTGCGCAACATACCCAGGCTGTTGAGATTTAGTATCATCGAGCAGCCACTTTCGTATAACAAAATTCCACACAGCAACAACAACAGTAGCTACAAGTTTTCCTATATTTGTGCGCAAAACGTATACTGCAGATCCGCGTAAAGTTTCAGCCATTCCTAACGTACTAGCCCAAATAATCAAATCGTTTATAAGCAAACCTATGACTGCGGAAATAACAAAAATCAGAAGCTCCATCCACTTTGCCATATCTTCACGATGTTTAAAGACGTATTTCATACTGGCAATATAGTTGAAGATAAGTGAGATTACGAAAGAAATCGTACCCGCAACCACATTATTTAAGTGCGCAAGCATTAATAAATTGAGTAGCGCAACGTCAATAATAAGGGCAATAATGCCCACAATTCCAAACTTTACAACCTGTTCAATAAGCTTTTTCATAATATCCATTAAACACGCGGCTGCTAACAAATAACATATAATTGTTACGTAATAAAGCTTACTAAATTTAGCAAAGGAGCGATTATGCCAGTTATTCATACTCATGTTTCTGTAAGCACAACACCTGCCCAGCGTGACGCATTAAAAACTGCTTATGGCAAAGCAATTAGCGCAGTTCCAGGAAAAAGCGAGCATTGGCTCATGTGCCCATTCGAGGACAATATGCCGATTTATTTTGCAGGAGACGATTCCAAGCCTGCAGCTTACGTTGAGGTGAACGTGTTTGGTTCCAGCGTGCCAGGGTCTGCTTGGGAAAAGTTAACTGAGCAGATTATGGCAGCTTTAGAGCGAGAGCTTGGGATTCCACAGGATCGCACTTATATTCGTTACACTGCAACTACTGACTGGGGTTGGAACGGCGGCAACTTCTAGTCGCAAGCCTCCGAGCTTGGGACAATTTGTCCCCACGAGGCAACTAACTTCTGATCGCAAGTCGAAAGTCGCATAAAATCTCCATCAAATAACCTAAACAAAAGCCTACCGCAAACAAGCACGGTAGGCTTTGTCACACCCAATAGGTGTTAGGGCAATCGGCAAAAATTACTTGATGTTTTCTTTCATCATTCTCTTTTTGCGAAGAATTCCTAAGCCTGCAACACCAAGCCCTAATGCCGTTAATGCGAACGGAAGAGTTGTTGATTCACCCGCCTTAGGAATTTCACCATGCTTCTTTACAGGAGTATTTGACACAGATTCTGACTGCGATTCAGGCTCAGAATCCGGTGTCGGTGTAGATTCTGGCTGCGTTTCAGGCCCAGGAGCCGGTGTATGAGGATTTGGCTTAAGTTCCGGAGTCGGTGGATTAGGCGTTGGTTCCGGTGTTGGAGCTGGTGGGTTTGGAGTTGGATCCGGATTTGGTGCCGGAGGATTCGGAGTTGGATCCGGAGTTGGTACAGGATCTTTCGTGTAAATAGCATACACAGTCATATCGCTATTAACTATGCTTGCTCCCGTAAACGCAGTACCTTTACCGTCTTCCTTTGTATTCCATTCCTTGAAGGTATAACCGGCCTTCGTTGGATTCTTCGGCATAGACTCATCAGTCAACGCATCAGTATCAATAGCCTTACCAGTTTCCACTTTCACAGTTGCATGCGTCTTATCGCCGTCCTTGAAAGTAACCGTGCTTTGAGCAGGCTTAACAACATTAAATGTATATTGGATTTTATACTGACTGTCGTTAGCAGTTAAATTGCTATCTTTACCGCTAGCTTCTTGAGGGGCTGCAAAGTAATGTATATATGTCCACGTCAGACCTTTATTCTGTCTAACTTCGTCATAGGTGGATCCTCCAACATTCATATACTCAAGGAAACCACCGATGGAACCAGTAACAACATTCTTACCTTGCACGGCATCTTTAGTAATAGCTATATCCTTCATAGATACAGAGATTGTATTGAGAGAATTTAACTCATTCTTAAATTGGTCTTCCGTTAAGAACGTTTCTCCAGCACCTTTTCTTCTTAGCGTAACGGTAAGTGTCATACCGGTTTTAACTTCTCCGCTTACAGAAGTGGAGAGCGTTAGCAAATCAGAAGATGCATCAGATGTTGCCGTTGCTTTAGATATATCAAATCCCTTAGGAAACTTGATGGTGTAAACAAGCTGTGAATCCGTTAAAAAGCGTAATGTTCCGTTAGCCTTTTCGCTCCTATACATGTCATGACCAGAAAGTTCAGAGAAAATCGGCTGAGATAACCAGTTCATGTTTGAGAGCGTTAATTTCAAACTTGACAGATTATCACCAGCAGAAATCTTTACATTTTTTGACGTTGTGTCATCATTATAGGAAAGATCTCCATAAAACATTGGATTATCTGTCATCGGAACAGCTGGATCATCCGTTGCACTTTCAGGCTTATACTCTTTAAGCATCTTCAAAAGCGGAGAAAGTGCAGGTTTTCCATCATCTGAATGAATGCCTGTTGAATAGCTAAAATACTGAGTTTGATCAACAGCATCCTGACCACCTATTTTTTTAATTGCATCACGAATTTTAGTTCCTTCAGGTTTCAAAACACCTTTAGGGACGGCTGCAATTTTTGAATCGCCAAAAATATCTGTATTCGCTTCTTCAAGTTCAATCCAAGTATTTCCTGATTTCATGGAGCTAAAATCTTCAGCCACTTCCGCATGCGCTACACCCGATGAGAATGTGGAAAGGAGCAACGCTGAAAATAGTATGCTTAAAACTTTCTTCATAAAATACTCCTATTAGCGCACAACATTAACGGTTGCCTTATTAGTCTTAATATCAACAATTTGCTTTTGGAAAATGAACTTCTTATAAAATAATTCACATTTGCCTTCAGCTGTTATCTGTCCTAAATTCTTAACAGAATCGTCTTTAACTTCTACAGAATATGGAATGCTGATAGAAATAGGATGCCCTGTCATACCTGCTTTTCTTTCATTTTCGTATAGATTAAAGAAGCCCTTGTAGTCGTTCCAGTTTCCAAGACTAAAAGTAAAAGTTACCGAATTGGCGTCTTTATCGTATGATTTTTTGATTTCACTAATCATAGAAGTGTTTGCAGAGCAAGAAACCTTTTCTAAATTAACGTTGAAATTTTTAGGGAAAGTGACAGTATATTTAGCTGTTGGGAAATTTTGTCCCTTATCAAACATAACCAAATTCTCAAAAGCTCTACCATGAGAATCAGTCTTCCCCTTAAAGTCTTTAATATATTTTTGGTATGCACCTTCTAACAGATCGCTTGTTTCGACAGATCCTGAAACAACACCCTCATAGTAAAGATTACCGTCTTTATTAACATCCTTACCTGCATTTTGTAATGCATCTGTTATAGTAATTGTTCCTACAATCTTATCTTTTGCAACTTGATCATATTCACTTGTTACATTACTTCCAGCCGCAAATGCCTGTGTAGTTCCAGCCATTACACCAAATGCTACTAATGTTGCCATCAATAGACCCATTGTCTTTTTTACTAATGTTTTCATATTTTCCTCCTTATTAATCTAATAATGTTCTTTTTATTGTTTTGAAAAATTGAATAAAAATAGGCAGAAACACATACCTATCCATCAGGCATGTATTTCTGCCAATTAAAAAAGTCTACGTGAAAAGAGACAGAACTATGCTGTCTGTCTGTCTGTCTGTCTGTCTGTCTGTCTGTCTGTCTGTCTGTCAAGGATTTTGTCAGTTTTTTCATGGCTTGTCAACCTTTTATGCTAATCTCTTTCATGTTAATTGTACAAGAAAAAATCTATATTGACTAGCCTTTATATATTGTATATCCGTTACTTACTCGTCTATATAGATCACATCAATCTTTCCTGCAAGCGTTTCCTAACACAACTTCAAACCATGCAGGCTATCACCAATATACACCAGGGGACAATTTGTCCCCACGTAGGCAGCTAACTGATCGTCACACTTGCGCATCTTTTTTAACAAATAACCAAAACAAAAGCCTACCGTACGCGAAAACATACTGTAGGCTTTTTCAATACAAGTAAATATTACTCTCGAGAATTACGCACAAGACTATGACTCATCAGTAATAGAATCATCGCTACTAGCAACACTGCCTTCAAGATCTGGACCAGCAGCTAGACGAGCCACCTCTTCCATGTCCTTGTTTTCAAATAAAACCATGCGGACATAGCCAACAACAAATCCAACAACAGCAGGGCAAACCCAAGCCATGCCAAATTCCGAGAACGGCAACCAGTTTTGAGCAACCACCAACATATCGTTCATATGCAATGCGTTGCGCAAAGCTGTTGGCAAACTATTCAAAAAGTCAAATACAGCTGCAACACCAGTAAAACCAAGTGTCCAAGCGTACACGACTTTGGAATTTCCAAAAAGTCGACCGCACAAAGCCAAAAGAATCAATACGATTGACAGTGGATACAAGAACATCAATACTGGAACTGCATATTCGATGATTGTGCTCAAACCAAAGTTTGCAAGGCCAAACGAAACAAGCGTAATCAACACAGACCAAACGCGATAGCTAGGACCCTTAGGGAATAACTTAGAGAAGGTTTCCGAGCAGCTTACAATTAAACCAACTGCCGTCTTTAAGCATGCAAGAGTAACAGTTGCAGCAAGAACAAGCAAACCAACGTTTCCAAGATGGTAGCGTGCAACTTGCGCCAAAGTTACGCCACCGTTTTCAGCAGGCTTAAACAGTGCACGGCTACGCACACCGACAACAACAATTGCGACGTAAATCAACGCCATAAGCAAGCAGCTAAAGAATCCAGATCGCACAGTATTCACTGCCACATCTTTAGGGTCTTTTACGCCAAAGGATCGAATAGTACTAACAACTATAATGCCAAAAGCCAAGCTAGCTAAAGCATCCATTGTATTGTAGCCATCTAAGAATCCTGTAAAGAATGATTCATTAACATACTTCCCTATAGGAGCAGCATCCGCAGAAGCGCCGCTTACAGGAGAAAACAGTGCAGTAAATACCAGAATACCTAAGAAAACCAGGAATATCGGCGTAAGAACTTTACCAACCCATGTAAGTATTCCGCTAGGCTTCATAGCAAAGAAGAATGCTAACGCGAAGAAAACCACAGAGAACAAGAACAAATACAATTGACCGTTTCCGTCTTGTGGAACAACGCGCTCCAAACCAACAGTGTACGAAGTTGTTGCGCAGCGAGGAATTGCAAAGAATGGTCCGATTGTTAAATACAGCACACAGGTAAAGAACATGCCGTATTTTTTGCTCGGCTTACTAGAAAGTTCAAAAAGACCGTTTGCGCGACTCATCGCAAGAGCCGTAACACCAAGCAATGGCAAACCAACGCCGGTAATAATAAAGCCTAATGCTGCAGGAGCGGAATTGTTTCCTGCATTAGCTCCAAGGAACACAGGGAAAATCAGGTTTCCTGCGCCAAAGAACATACCAAACAACATGACCGCCACGTACGCGGACTCAATAATGGTCAAGTTCCTTTTTTTCGGGGCACTATCTGTGCTGACACTTTGTGTTGTGACGCTCATGCTTACACCTCCCATAAGGATAAATTTGTATTTATATACTATTCAGCTAAATCTCTTACTTTGTAATTTTGTGGATTTAAAGCGAAAATAATATTAGAGGGTATATTAATAAATTGCATGTACTTAATCGATAGAAACTTATAATTCGTGCGTGTCTCTAATAAAAAATAAAAAGGACGCTGGCAAACCACCAACGTCCTATGTAATCAAAAATGCTCTATAGCTTTGCTCTAAATCTTATATAAAATAAGCAAAATCACATCTTTTCTGGAGCAGAAACTCCAAGCAAATCAAGACCAGTTGCAATAACTGTGCGCACAGCAGCGTTAAGCTTTAAGCGAGCTGCAGCACGAGCTGGCTCTGGGCACTTTGCAATGCGCTGAGCTTCACGCTCGGCTTCTGGCAAACGATTTTCAGGGTCGGTTAACTCCATTGGCACAACGCGCTCAAGGTTGTACCACTTGTGGTAGCTTGCTGCCAAATCCTCAAGGTAATGCGCAACTCTGTGAGGAGCGCGCAAATCGCCAGCTTGAGCCAAAGCAGCAGGCCATTGAGCCAAAGCAGCCAACACTTCGCCGTCAGCCTCGGTATTAAGCAAGCTTAAATCAGCACCATCTTGCGTAATTCCAGCGTCCGCAGCATTGCGAGCCACATTGCAGCTGCGTGCGTGAGCGTATTGCACGTAATACACAGGATTATCGTTGCTGTGAGAAGCAAGCAAATCCAAATCAATATCAACGCTCGTATTGTAATCTGTGCGAGCAAGCGAGTAGCGTGAAGCATCAACACCAATTGCATCAACTAAATCGTCAATCGTAATAACGTTTCCTGCGCGCTTGCTCATGCGTACAGGCTTGCCATCTTTCATAACGTTTACAAGCTGACCAATAAGAATCTGCATGTTTTCGCCTGGCTTGTCTCCAAAAGCCGCGCACATTGCCATCATTCTGCCAATATAGCCGTGATGATCCGCACCAAGCATGTAAATCGCTACGTCCGCAGGATTCTGTTCGCGATGGCGCTTGTTGCGATAGTACGCAATATCTGCAGCAAAGTAAGCGTAATTGCCGTCAGACTTAATAATTACGCGATCTTTGTCGTCGCCATGCTTAGTGGATTCGAACCAAGTTGCGCCATCTTTTTCAAAAATGTCTCCGCGAGAACGCAAATCTGCAATAGCACGCTCAACTTCGCCATCCTCGTACAGGCTGTTTTCGTGGAACCACACGTCGAAATCAACACGAAAATCGCGCATGGACTTACGGATTTCGGCAAACATCATTGGCACTGCGCGCTTGCGGAACTCTTCGCGCTGCTCGGAATCGCCTTCGCCAAGAGGCAAACCTTCCTCGTCTTTTCCAAGATCAATTCTTGGCAAAGAAAAAACATCAACGCCGTCTGCTTGCGCTTCTTTTATAACAGCGTCTGCGATTTCGTTAATATACGCGCCTTTGTAACCATCTGCAGGCGTTTCTTCGCCATGAGCTGCAGCAACTAAAGACTTTGCAAAACGGTTAATTTGCTCGCCATGATCGTTGAAGTAGTATTCACGCACAACTTTTGCGCCGTTCGCTTCCAAGACTCGAGCCATGGAATCACCAACTGCAGCCCAGCGAGTTCCACCAATGTGGATTGGACCAGTTGGGTTTGCGGAAACAAACTCAAGATTCAAAGTTTTGCCGCTTAAGTGCGTATTTTTGCCAAAATCAGCACCTTGCTTTAAGACCTCGTCTACGACTGCCGCTGCAGAAGCAGAATCAAGCGTTATGTTAATAAAGCCAGGACCTGCAACTTCTACAGACGCAATACCTTCCGCTTCTTGCAAACTCTCAGCAAAAAGCTCGGCTAAATCACTAGGCTTCATACCAGCTTTTTTAGCAAGCTGCATAGCAACATTCGTAGCCCAATCACCGTGTGCGCGATCCTTTGGTCGCATAACTGCAAGTTTTTCGGCAGCAGGAATCAAATCTTCTGTTAGACTGCCAGCTTTACCGCTTGCTACTAAATCTTTAGCAATTTTTTCAATTAATTCACTTAAGCTTTCTGGATTCATGGTTTACAGTCTAGCGTTACCGCGCGATGCTTCGCGATTACAATACACAAAAAGCGCTGGAGTCGAAGATTGACTTCCAGCGCTTTTGTTTTGCGATTAATTATTTTCGATTACTTGCAACTACTTACAGCTACTTCTTTTTTGCAGGAGCTTCGCCGAGTTCGCTTTGAGCAACAGAAACGTTTACGTTAGCTGCATCAGATTCCGCGGAATCAGATGCAGAATCAGAAGAATCTCCAGCAACTGCTGCCTTAACAGCGTTAAGATTTACTTCTCCAGTAACGCGTCCAGCTTCAGCAACGTCATCCAAAGTCTCCTCGACAGCCTTGTAAGCATTTTCTGCTACGTTCAAAGTCACTTGCAAAATAGGAGTCTTCATAGAAACTTTTGCTTCAGACTTAATCTTGCGCAAAGTAGCCAAAGCTTCACCCGCGTAAGCCAAAGTATCTGCAGAAACACCGTTTGCAGCAGCCTCATACGCCTTAGCGCATGGCCAGCTAGCACGATGCACAGAGCCTTCGCCGTCATGCATCCAGCTCCACACTTCTTCAGTAGCGTAAGGCAAGTAAGGAGCAAGCAAGCGAGCCAAAGCATCGAGTGCAAGGCCAAGAGTTGTGCGAGCAGACTTTACAGCAGCTTCGCTTGGAGTGCGTCCAGTTGATTCTGCAGTACCGTAAGCGCGATTCTTTGCAAGCTCAATATAGTCGTCGCAGAACTCCCAGAAGAATGTTTCGATTGCTTCCAAAGCCTTGGAATGCTCGTAAGATTCAAGCGCATCAGTTGCGGTACGAATAACGGATGCGAGCTTTGCCATAACAGAGCGATCCAAAACTTCCGTAACGTCTGCAAAATCCCAATCCGCACTAGCAGACTCAAGAACCTGATGCTCATCATCTTCACGACCAATTGCGAGCGCAAACTTAGTAGCATTCAAAAGCTTAATAGCTAAGCGTCGGCCAATCTTCATTTGGCCTTCGTCGTAAGTTGCATCCAAGCCAAGTTTTGCTGAAGTTGCCCAGTAGCGCACAGCATCAGCACCAAACTCTTCGATTGGCTTATTTGGCACAACCACGTTGCCTTTAGATTTAGACATCTTCTTATGGTCAGGATCAAGAATCCAGCCAGAAAGTGCAGCATGCTTCCAAGGCAAGCAGCCGTTTTCAAGATGTGCGCGATCAACAGTACTAAACAGCCAAGTACGAATAATATCCTGGCCTTGTGGACGCAAATCCATTGGGAAAGTAGCCTTAAACAGAGCTTGATTTTCCTCACCTGGCTCTTCCCAACGAGTCACGATTTGTGGAGTTAAGGAAGATGTAGCCCAAGTGTCCATAATGTCTTGCTCAGCAGTAAAGCCATTTGGCTGGTTACGCTGAGATTCATCGAATCCTTCTGGAACGTCAATAGTTGGATCGATTGGCAAACGATCTTCGCTAGGCGTCAAAGGATGCTCGTAATCCACCTCCCCATTTTCGTTTACTGGATACCAAAGTGGGAATGGCACACCGAAGAAGCGCTGGCGAGAGATAAGCCAGTCACCATTCAAGCCGTGAACCCAATTCTCATAGCGCACGCGCATAAAGTCTGGGTGGAAGTTAAGTTCCTTGCCGCGCTCAATAAGCTCAGTGTTTAGCTTTTCGTCTGTGCCACCGTTCTTTAAGTACCACTGGCGAGAAGTGACGATTTCCAAAGGCTTATCGCCCTTTTCGTAGAAGTTCGTCATACGCTTTGTTGGCTTTGGATCGCCTTCCATGTCTCCAGCTGCTTGCAAAGCTTCAACAATTTCCTTACGAGCAGAGAACGTGGTTTTGCCGGCAATTTTCTCGAACATTTCACGGCCGGATTCATCTGTAATCCAATCAGGAGTCGTCATAACGATGCGACCGTTACGCTGAATAATTGGTCGAGTTGGCAAATTCAAATCGCGCCACCACTCAACGTCTGTTACGTCACCAAAAGTACAGCACATTGCAATGCCAGCACCCTTGTCCATTTGAGCAGCAGAATGCGCCAAAATCGGAACCTTCACCTTAAACAGTGGCGAATAAACTTCCTGACCAAAGTACTTCTTGTAACGCTCATCTTCTGGATTTGCAATTAAAGAAGTGCATGCAGCAAGCAATTCTGGACGCGTAGTTTCAATATAAATTGGCGTACCATCTTCAAAACGGAACGCAATCTTATGATAGAAACCAGGATATTCGCGTGATTCAAGCTCTGCTTGTGCAACTGCAGTCTGGAAAGTCACATCCCACAAACCAGGAGCATCCTTCTGATAAGCCTCTCCGCGAGCAAGATTGCGCAAGAATGCTTTTTGTGCAACTCGGCGAGGCTGCTCGCCAATAGTGTGATAAGTTTGCGACCAGTCTACAGAAAGGCCGAGTCTGCGCCATAATGCTTCAAAAAGCTTCTCATCTTGAGAAGTCAAACGCTCACAAAGCTCAATAAAGTTCTGTCGGCTTACAGGAACCTGATCTTTAGCTTCAATCTTCTTACCTTCAGTGCCTTCAAAAGGCGGCTTAAAATCAGGGTCATACTTCAACGAAGTATCCACTCGCACACCGTAATAATTTTGTACGCGGCGCTCTGTTGGCAAGCCGTTATCATCCCAACCCATTGGGTAGAACACGTCAAAGCCTTGCATGCGCTTATATCGCGCAATGACATCCGTATGCGTGTAAGAGAATACGTGACCTACGTGCAAGTGGCCACTAACGGTTGGAGGTGGAGTATCGATAGAATATACGGCCTTACGGTCGCGAGAATTATGGAATGCGTAAGTTTTAGCTTCGTCCCAATTGCTACGCCACTTGTCTTCAAGACCATCAACGCCAACTTTGTTAGGAAGAGGCGTTAAATGTGCGTGCTTTACTGTGTTATTATCCTGTTCACTCATGAACTGAATATTAGAAACTCAGCGCGACAACGCAAATCTTACGCTTTTCTATTTCACCACTACGCTCTGCAATGGCAGAAGCTGATCCGTCATATTTTTCGTATAGCCGCTTACATTAGACTTTACAGCCATAATGCTCTTTCGAGCATATAACCAGTGAGCTGCAGCATTATTGCTTACTTCGCGCGCATATGCACGAGCATTTGCCTCATATTCGTTTGCATTCTTAGAATGAACCGCATCGGCCCAAGCTTGTTGAGCACGCGCGTCTTGCAAAACGAACGGAGAACCGCTTTCTGCAAACATGCCTTCATCTAAAGTACGATTGCTCGTAGTAAGCGCAAGATCATACTTACCTTCACTAATACGCTTACGCATAGTTTGTTGATCAACTTCTTCAAGATTGACCTTAAAACCGCTCACGGAACTAATCTGTTTTGAAAGCTCGCGCCCAACTCCACCTTCGCCCTGTGGAACAAGAAAATTAATAGTTCCTAAATAGCTTGCGCTAAAGTAATGGAACAAGGGAGCAGCTTTGCCTGGATTATAAGGATACAATCCATTTAAATCTTCATAACCAGTTGAAAGAGGATCAATAGGTCCTCCTACTGGAACACCACCATTGCCATCAGCTGCAAGTACAGTTTGCGCATTCAAAGCGTATCTCGCAGCTTTACGAGCCTGCTCATCGCAGAAAATCGATGAAACTGTTGTATTTATTGCAATAAATCGCACTCTTGTGCTCTGACCCTCTACCATTTGCGTATTAGCAACAGCAGCAAGACGCTTATTTTCGTTACCTTCAAGCGGAACTGCCATTTGAATATTGCCCTTTTCCATTGCCTCAGCTAGAGCAGTATCGCTATTGAAATATTGCAAAGTAATACTTGCACAAGAAGCAGGGGTTCCCCAGTATTTATCGTTGCGAAGTAATACTAAAGAATTGCCTTTATTGTAGTCACTTACAGTGAAAGGACCTGTGCCAAGAGCAGCACTTGCATAGTCGATCATCGATTTTGTGTCATAGACAATGCCAACACGTCCAGCAAGACGACGTAAAAGTAACGCATCTGGATTATTAAGTGTAATTACTAAAGTGTAATCATCCGGATTATTAACAGTTTTAATATTTGTAAGTGCGCTATAACCAGGATAATTATTTGTGATGCCTTGTTTCAAAGATTGTAATACGGAAGTCGAAGTCATCTCACTACCGTTAGAGAAACGCACACCTTGACGCAAATTAAAACGATATGTTAAGCCGTCTTTCGAAATATCCCATGACTTCGCGAGACCTGGTTGCAAACTATTATCATCGCCACGTTTAACAAGAGTTTCGTAAACATTACCAATTAAAGCTTGCTGTAAAGCGTCACTGTCGTCGTTTCTAATATCAAGAGATTCAGGAGCAGTACGTAAACCAACTTTTAGCACTGAGTTACTAGCTGGATGCATTATTGCAGCAAAAGGCGAATGACCCTGGTATATTTGCCATCCACACCACAAAATGCCGCTCATTATTACAGACACAACTACAAACACAACCCATGGCATCCAGTCTGCATTAGTGCGAGCATGAGCTGACCTGGAAGTGCGATACGCATATTTGCCTGTTCTTGACATAACCTACAGTCTATATCAATATCTGAATTGGAAACAACACGCTTTAAATAATTGCCGACGGACATGTTGTATTTAAAGGGCATGAAACACATTTTGGATTCCGAGCAGTGCAAATTTTTCTGCCATGCAAAATAAGTCTATGAGAAAGATTAGTCCACTCTTTAGGAGCAAAATAAGCAGTTATTTCGCGCTCAATAGCAACAGGATTTGGACGATTCTGAACCTTACGCCAACCAAGACGACCTGTAACACGTATTACGTGAGTATCTACAGGAAACCCCGGTAATCCAAATGCGTTGCCAAGAACAACATTGGCAGTTTTACGACCAACACCCGGCAACGATATTAAATCTTCCATATTTGATGGCACTATACCAGAAAAATTATTAAGCAAACATGCAGATAATGAAATAATATTCTGTGCTTTTACTCTATAAAATCCGAGAGGGTAAATAATTGACTCAACTTGAGATACAGGAGCAGCAGCTAAGGAACTCGCGTTGGGAAAAATAGAAAAGAGTTCAGGCGTCACGATATTCACGCGCTTATCCGTAGTTTGCGCGCTTAATACAGTAGCGATTAGTAGCTCAAATGGATTTTTGAAATTTAATGCACACTTCGGCTCCGGTATTTCTTTGCACAATAAATCGTACTCTGCATAAATACGAGCTAATTTCGCTTGTTTTGATTCTCGCATATTAGAGCTTCGATAAATCATTATTGCGCAGACTGCTTATCTGCATCATTTTCAGAATCATCTTCAACACTGCTTTCGGAAATTTCGCTATTCTCATCAGACTCCGAAGGATCAAAGCGATAGCCAACATTACGCACTGTGCCAATTAGATGTTCATATTCAACACCAAGTTTTGCACGAAGCCTACGAATATGAACGTCTACAGTACGAGTGCCACCGTAGTAGTCGTAACCCCATACTTCTTGCAACAAATGAGCACGAGTAAACACCCTGCGCGGATGCTGCACAAAGTATTTCAGCAATTCAAATTCTTTATAAGCTAAATCAACAGGATGACCATGCAAACTCACTGTGTAGCTACGCATATCTACAACAAGATCTCCAGAACGCATAGTTCCATTGTCTGAATTGAAAGAATCATCAATTTCAGAGCCTTGCGAATGCACAAACAAATCATCAGAAGATCCGTGTTGCAAAGAAGCCAAACGCAAACGACCCTCTACTTCTGCCGGAGAAGCATTAGTAAGCACAACATCAGAAATGTTCCACGAAGGATTTACTACAGTAAAACCACCCTCAGTTATAACTAATATGACAGGAACCGTAATATTTGCAACACGCAGAGAAGAACACATTGATTTAGCGAGAGCTAAATCCTCACGCGCATCAAGCAAAAGAATGGTTTGTGCGGGCAGTTTTGCCAAACTTGACGTATCCAAAGAAAGTAAACGCACTTTATGAGATAACAAAGTAAGTGAAGGTAAAACTGAAGAAGGAGAAGCACACGAAGTCATCAATGTGATATCAGTCATATGATGCCTCCAACAAACAATTGATGTAGTAGCAAATTCAGCCTTTACAGGAATTGTAAACCATACTGCGAAAAATAGCGACAACTGCAACACTTGCATCTTCTAAAGATAAAAAATATCAACACAATAAAGCGCAGTGCAGGTTATAGGCTACATTAGTAAATAAACAAAGTAATTTGTTAATATTTTATGAACATATTACGCTTTATAAATATAAAACTTACAGCACTAGGGAGTGTGTATGAGCAATGAAACACGTATCTGCAATAATAAGATGCAGAAAAATGATAATTCTTGCGTAAATGTTCAAAAACATACCCGTATACCTAGCATGAACGCATTAGCGATGTTTGTAAGCCAAATTTTTGTTGTAGTACTTCTCGCAATTGCAGCAATATTGCCAATCGCAACAGCAAAAATAACACTTATATTATGCCTTATCATAATGCTTACATTTATAGCGTTGTGGCCACTGCACGGAAATGTAATTGACCGAGCTATTGCATTATGCGCAGGAATTGCTTCTACATGGTTTGCAACCGGAGTATTAAAGGGATGGCTACCAAAAAGCGTCATTATTGATAACGAAACTGTGTCGATGAGTAAGTTCATTGCTGCAATTCACCCTTACGAACGCTGGGCTGTATCTTTTGCTCTAATTCTTGTAGCAGCAACATTTGTAACATTCTTGAGGCAAATGCTGCGCGAGAATCGCACAAATTTAGTACGAAATCTTTCGCACACGCTTACTGCAAGTATTGCTTGTGCAGCACTTCCGGGTTGGCTATTTTTGCCGTCAATTATTAGCTTTATGCCATCGCTTCGCAATTTAGACGGTGGAATACTCGTTATAGTACTGTGCATATTTATGCTAATCGCGCTATCAGGACTTTCATATTTGTGGGTTCGCAACAATTATGAAGAATACGAAACTGGAATAGTTTCGCACGATATCGCCATTTCTATATTGCCAATAATGCTTTCAGGAATGCTCGTGTATATTGCAGGCCTTGGAATGCTAGTAGCTGCTTAAAATTATTTAAAAGCGTATGCAACGTTACATTTTAATTTACTTTTGAAAGCAGCACGCACTTACATAAAAACGTCGAAAAACACGGTATGTGTCTTCGACGTTTTATTTATTAGCTTTTAATCTTTATTGTTTTACTCATTAAAAGCGAAACTTATTTTTCGCTTTCTTCCAAGCGCTTGCGAGCTGCGACGATTTCCTTCTCAGCCTGCTCTACACCAGCCCAGAAGTCACCAGGAAGAACTTCCTTACCTGGCTCCAAAGCCTTGTACTGCTCGAAGAAGTGCTTGATTTCAGCTTTATGATACTCGTTCACGTCATCGATATCCTTGATGTCGTCAAAACGAACGTCTGCTGGAACGCACAAAACCTTGTCGTCTCCGCCAGCTTCATCAACCATGTGATACAAGCCAACGGCGCGGCACTCAACAACGCATCCTGGGAACACAGAATTTGGAATCATAACAAGAGCGTCAAGTGGATCGCCATCTTCGCCCAAAGTGCCATCAATATAACCGTAATCATCTGGATAACCCATAGCTGTGAAAAGGGTGCGATCCAAGAATACGCGACCAGTTTCGTGATCCACTTCATACTTGTTCTTAGAACCGCGTGGAATCTCTACCACAACGTTAAAAGTTTCTGCCATATTGGCTCCTTTGATAACTTTAATAACAATTCATATAACTGTTCTATCTCACTTTAGCGCGCACCGACGAACGACAGCAATAGAGCATATAAAACAAAATTTTGTTAACAAATTTCGTTAAATGATAAACGTTTTGTATCACTTACAGAAGTAGCATAAAATCACATATTTCTAGCACATCCTAGGCATAGCAACAAGACACGCTTTAAGCTATAAAAGTGTCTTAATACACAGTTACTATTGCTACGTTTTACACACGATATGTTGCATACATACCAGTATGGTTACCGAAGCGTAGGCAAGATGACAAAAAAGAGATGCGTGAACACTTCCACTGCTTCACAAGCAGATCAATCCTTCAAAACAAAGAAGGTTCCTGCAGAAAAAAATGCTAGTAAAACGACCTCAACTAATCTTTCAGCAAACGCAAATAATACCGTAGAAAAAACTATTCATAGCGCAAAAGCTGAAAATAAACAATCATCTACTTTACCTACAAATACTGTTTCGAAGCGAAATAAAGCAATAGACGGTTTAAGAGCTTTAGCAATTATTGGTATTGTATGCTTTCATATGCGTCCAAGCCTTCTTATGGGAGGATTCCTTGGAGTAACACTATTTTTGGTATTGGCAGGATATTTTTGTACGAGATCAGTTCTGCGCTATTTAAACGCAGATGAAAACGCAAAAAATACAAAAAATATCGGAGATAATAATAAAAATACTCAAGGAATCAAGCATTACTGGGAGTATTTACTAAAGCGCGTAAAAAGAATTTGGCCGTCAACACTTGGAATTATCGCTATAACAGCACCAATTATGTGGCTTTTTTCGCCAAGTCTACTACCAAAGTTACAAGCGGATGCTCTTTCAGGCTCCGGATTCTTTAGCAATATAATGTATGTTGCCCGTAAACTTTCATATTTTGAACAGTCCGGACTACCTTCTCCTATCAAACATCTTTGGTATCTCGGACTTTTAATGCAGGCTTTTGTTATATGGCCTATTATCCTTGCTGCACTTATTAAATTCGTGCGTAGCAAGCTAATACGCATGTATATCACAGCAGGCTTAGCCATACTTTCTTCTATTCTTACTTTTACTTTTGCCTACTTATTTAACAATTACACAACTCCAGCTCGCGTCTACTATTCTCTAGATACGAGAGCATCAGAATTCTTAATGGGTGCAATGCTAGCAATGTACGGTGCTTGGTTTGTCAAACATTCATTCCACGCGTGGCTTATTCATGCATTACATTTGCTAATGGGCAAAAAGAACATATCGGTCAGCTTAGCTTCATCAGTTAAGTTAGACAGTAGTGTAGATAATTCAGCACTAACGAAAAAATCAGATAAATCCTGCGCAAATAAAGAAAAAGAGTTTATTGAAGATGGAATACCTGCTGACTTGCGTAAAGGATTACAAATTGATTTATCAGATAATGGCGTAACTCCAGATATACAAGAACTTCCAAATAACGCATTCAATAAGCCAAAAACTGTTTTTTATAATCCACTTCGTGCATGGCAGCGATCTTGCGTTGGGTTATTGGCAACAATTGTGTTGTGCTACTGCTTCGTGTATGCAGAAGGCACATCTTCAGTATTTGTTTTTGGCGGATACACAATAACAGCAGCCGCTTGCACACTAATACTATGGTCTTGCACGCAAACTGATAATATTTGCTCAAGAATATTTGCATGGACTCCACTCGCCTATATCGGCAGACGCTCTTTTGCAATTTATTTAGTTCACTTCCCTGTTCTTGAATTATTCAACCCAGCAAATAGAACAACTGCTATTTCTACAGGAGAGCAAATCTTGCAAGCACTAGTAATAGTTGCACTTGCAGAATGCTTGTATCAGTTATTTGAAAAGCCAATAAAAGATCAACAATTATTTAAGCTTATTCGCTCTGTCTCACTAACTTTGTGCTGCATAATTATTGTGTCGTTAATTATCTTGCCAGTAAATTGGCAGGATATAGCCAAGCATAGGTCAATGCAGCTTCGCCCAGAATTGACAGCACAAGTAGAGCAATCTTCATCGTCAAATAAAAAACCTACTGCTTTTGACAAAACTAATTCTAAGCAAGAAACAAAAGAAAAAGCAGTTCCAAAAGGTGTGCAAAAGAATGTAGTAAAACAGTCTCTTCCACCTACACCATCGAAGTATCGTATTCTCTTCCCTATTGCAGAAAAAGTTCCACGAAATCTTGTTACTACTCATACGCGGATCGACAAACGACGCAATACTTGTTCCGTAAACTTAACTATGGTTGGAGATTCCATTACTGAAGGCGCTAAACCATATTTGATGCAAGTTATGCCTAACGCTTATATAGATGGAAAAGTGAGTAGACAAATTTTCCACGGAGCTGATGAATACGAGAAAGATATTTCGGCAAAACACGCTGGAGATGTGGTGATTTTCGCTCTTGGAACCAACGGTCCTCCTCATGACGATAGCGTGCTTCAACACATGGTTGATGTCGCAAAAGGTAGACCTGTTTATTTCGTTACCACACGAGTTCCGCAACCTTGGCAGGATGCAACGAACGATAGCTTACGCAAGTTCGCAGCAACTCATCATAATGTTGGCATTATAGACTGGCATGGTTTGAGTAATGGTCACTCGGAATATTTGACTGACGATGGAGTTCACTTAACTCCAATTGGCGGTCCACAATACGCGAAGATGATTCGTTTAGCTGTATGCGGCGGCTGAAAATTAGAGTTATAACGCGCTAAAACTTTTTAATACTGTTATTAAGCATAATAAATTGTGTTTTGCGTGGTGAAAATAGCTACGAAATATTACGATAGTATCTATGACTGAGTTGAGGACACTACGTGATTTGCAAGACGCTGGGGAAAGCGTATCTACTTGGACGAATCCTTTGCGCGATCCACGTGATTTGCGTTTAGCTCGCATTGCGGGTCCGTGCAGCCTAGTAATTTTTGGCATTACTGGCGATTTAGCACGCAAAAAACTTATGCCAGCAGTATATGATTTAGCTAATCGCGGGCTTTTGCCTCCAGGATTTGGTTTAACTGGTTTTGCGAGACGCGATTGGACGGATGAACATTTCGTAAACTTTGTGCGCGAAAATATTGAGCAGCATTGCAGAACGCCATTTCGTGAGTCAACTTGGATTAATCTCGCTAAAGGCATACGTTTCGTACGCGGCACCTTTGACGATGCGTCCGCGTTTGAGCGTTTAAGCAAAACAGTGAACGAACTTGATCGAGACAGAGGTACTCGCGGAAATCACGCTTTTTACATGTCTATTCCGCCTTCCAGCTTCCCAGTTGTTGCCCAACAGCTTGCAGCATCAGGTCTTTCGCACTCTTCTGAGCATGCTTGGCGACGCGTAATTATTGAAAAGCCTTTTGGCCACGATTTAGCGAGCGCACGAGAATTGGATCGCGTCGTTTCTGAAGTTTTTGATCCTAATTCTGTGTTCCGAATTGACCATTATTTAGGCAAGGAAACTGTGCAAAATTTGCTGGCTTTCCGCTTTGCTAACGCAATGTATGAGCCGATTTGGAACGCAAATTACGTCGATCACGTGCAAATTACGATGGCTGAAGATATTGGCATTGGCGGAAGAGCCGGATACTACGACGGAATCGGTGCTGCACGTGACGTGATTCAGAACCATTTGCTTCAACTTATGGCGCTTACTGCTATGGAAGAGCCTGTAAGTTTCCGCGCTAGCGATTTGACTGCTGAAAAAACGAAAGTTCTATCCGCAATCCGACTACCTCAAGACTTGGCTGCCAATACTGCTCGAGGACAGTATGCAGCAGGATGGCAAGGCTCTTACAAAGCTGTTGGATACTTGGAAGAGCAAGGAATCGACCCTAAAAGCACTACTGAAACGTACGCTGCAGTGCGACTTGACGTTGATACTCGCCGTTGGGCTGGAGTTCCGTTCTACTTGCGAACCGGAAAACGTTTAGGCAAGCGCGTTACGGAAATTGCTGTTATTTTTAAGCGTGCTCCGCATTTGCCGTTTGAGTCTACTGCAGTTCGAGAGCTTGGTAGCAATGCTATTGTGATTCGAGTGCAACCAGACGAGGGCGTTACTATGCGCTTTGGTGCGAAAGTCCCTGGCGGAACTGCTATGGAAGTTCGAGACGTTTCTATGGACTTTAGTTACGGACGCTCTTTTACTGAAAGTTCCCCTGAAGCTTACGAGCGCTTGATTCTTGACGTACTTCTTGGCGAACCACCGCTATTCCCAACTACGCAAGAAGTAGATTTAAGTTGGAAAATTCTTGACCCTATTGAGGAATTCTGGAGTTCGCTTGGCACACAACCGCAACCATATCGCGCTGGAACATGGGGTCCAGCAGAAGCTGATGCTATGCTTGCTCGAGATAATCGCCATTGGAGGCTGCCATGATTATCAACCTTCCTGATACTAATACAAGCAAAATTGCAGCAAAAATCGACGAATTGCACGAAGAGCACGGCGAATCTGCTACTGGTCGAGTGCTCACTTTGCTTATTGATACAACTCTTAAAGAGTTAGAGCATGCACTTGATGCAGCAAACACAGCTAGCCGCGAGCATCCTTGCCGAGTTATTGCAATGGTTCGAGATTGGTCTAGCGAGCACGCTGCTGAGCGCGGTGAGGTTGTGCCGAATCTCGATGCTCAAGTACGTTTTGGGGCAGATGCTGGAGCTGGCGAAATTATTATTTTGTATCCGCACAACGGTTTAGTTCGTCATCCGGATACGCTTGTCATTCCACTACTTGTGCCAGATGCACCGGTTGTTGCATGGTGGCCAACAAACGCTCCGGAAGATCCTGCTCACGATTTGCTTGGAGCTATGGCAAGTAGCAGAATTACTGACGCACAGCGAGCAGACGATACTCTTAAAACTGTGCAAAACTTGCGTAAAAACTGGTCTCCGCAAGATGCAGATTTGTCTTGGACGCGTTTAACTCCTTGGCGCGCGTTACTTGCTTCTATGCTCGATCAACCTCCACATTTGCCTATTCTTAGCGCGAAGGTTGTGGGTCCTACTCATTACGTATCTCTGCATTTACTAGCAGCTTGGATTAAGAGTAGCTTGCACGTTCCTGTAGAAATAGTTGAAAATCCTGAAGCTCAAGCTATTACTTCCGTAACTTTAGAACGCAAGGATGGCACATTGTCACTCACTCGCCCTGCTGGCGGAGATCAAGCTTTGATTAGCCTGCCTGGACAGGCTGCACAACCTATTGCGCTTCCTATTCGCACTCTGGATGATTGCTTAAGCGAAGAATTGCGACGCATTGATCCTGACGAAATTTATGCGCAGCTGGTGCGAGATAATCCTTCAGAAAATGCGTGAAACATTACGTGAAACAATTCGTGAAATATTTTTAATTGCATAAAAGGAACAACTATGACAAATAATGAAGTTACTTTTGCACATAACGCAAGTATTTACGGATACGATAATCGCGATGTGCTTGCAGCCGTTGCAGCCCAACGTCTAGTAACGCTTATTATGGAATCACAGAATGATGTGCAAAATCTCAATAAACCATTTCATTTATTACTTACTGGTGGCACAGATTCAATACGCATGTTCCAAATGCTTGCTAATAACCCGCTTTTACCAGCAATTAATTGGAATTTAGTGCATATTTGGTGGGCAGATGAGCGTTTCGTAGCTTATGATAGCGAGGATCGCAATGCGCGCAAGGCTCGCGAAATGTTTCTTAACTTACTTACTTCTAACAAAGCTTTGACAGAATCTCATATTCACGAAATGCCTGCAGATGAGCGTAATGCGGAGGAAATTGTAGCAGCCAGCGACGCTGAAAATGACGCTATTTTAGACGCTGCAGCGCGCGACTATGAGGAAGAAATCGTGAGCATACTTGGCAAAGAGCCAGTGTTTGATCTAGCAATTCTTGGCATGGGGCCGGATGCGCATATGGCTTCACTTTTCCCAGGATTACCGCAGGTTAATAATCGCGATCGCATTGTTGTTGGAGTAAATCACTCCCCTAAACTTCCGCCAATGCGATTGTCTCTTACAGTTCCTGTGCTGGCTCACAGCCACCGCACTTGGTTCTTGACTGCCGGAGTAGAAAAAGGCGCTGCTTTAATGAATGTACTTTCTGGTGATAATAATCCAGAATATCCTGCGTCTTTTGCAAACGGAACTGACGAAATCTCTTGGCTAACCACCGCGGAAACTTTGCAAGCTGCTATTAAGTAACTTGTATAGCTTTCTAGCAACATGCATAATACTCAGAACAATAAATAACAGACCTCTGCATAATAATGCAAAGGTCTGTTATCTCTAAATATTATTTGTTTTAATCTTGCTTTACTTCTGGGCGATTAGGCTCTGCCCACAAAGTGTGGAATACGCCTGGCTCGTCAATGCGACCGTAAGTGTGAGCGCCGAAGAAATCACGCTGAGCCTGAATAAGCGAAGCTGGCAAACGCTTGGAACGCAATCCATCGTAGTATGCAAGCAAGCTAGAGAATGCTGGCACAGGAACCCCGTGCTCAACTGCACGCGCAATAACACGACGCCAAGCAGCCTGCGACTTTTCAATAGCATCCTTAAAGTACGGTGCAAAAAGCAAAGAAACGCTCGCTTCACCGGACTCAAAAGCCTCAGAAACGCGGTTCAAGAACTGAGCGCGAATAATGCATCCACCACGCCAAATGCGAGCAACCGCAGCCTGGTCAATCTTCCAATCATGCTCAATTGCAGCAGCAGCAATCTCGTCGAATCCCTGAGCATAAGAAACAATCTTAGAAGCGTACAAAGCTTGGCGAATATCCTCAATAAACGCCTTACGCTCAGCATCGTTCAAATCAAAATGCACATCCGGACCAGTCAAACCTTGGCTTTCAGCAGCTTCTCGCAAAGCAACCTGGCTGGAAAGTCCGCGAGCAAACACGGCTTCAGCAATACCGGTAACTGGTATTCCGAGAGAAAGCGCAGACTGTACAGTCCAAGTACCAGTGCCCTTCATGCCAGCGTGATCCACCATCATCTCAACCAAAGGCTTACCAGTTTTAGCATCCTTCTGGCGAAGCACATCAGCCGTAATCTCAATCAAATAAGAATCAAGTTCGCCCTTATTCCACTCGCTAAACACGTCTGCAATTTCGTCGGATTTCATGCCCAAGCCGCGAAGCATTAAATCGTAGCTTTCGGCAATAAGCTGCATATCCGAGTACTCGATGCCATTGTGAACCATCTTCACAAAATGACCAGCGCCGTCAGTACCAATATGTGTTACGCAAGGCTCACCTTCAGCAACAGCAGCAATAGACTTCAAAATAGGACCAAGAGTCTTCCAAGATTCCTCAGTGCCACCAGGCATCATCGAAGGACCACGCAAAGCACCTTCTTCGCCGCCAGAAACACCGCAACCAACGTAATGAAGACCACGCGCGCGAATGTCACGCTCTCTGCGAATCGTATCTTCAAAATAAGAGTTTCCGCCGTCGACGATAATATCTCCAGGCTCCATAGCATTTGCAAGTTCTTCAATCACAGCATCAGTAGGAGCACCAGCTTTTACCATAATTATTGCGGTGCGCGGACGCTTTAGAGAAGCCACAAATTCTTCAACAGTTTTTGAAGGCACAAAAGCACCTTCACTGCCATGCTCATTCATTAAAGTTTCAGTGCGCGAATAATGACGATTATAAACAGCTACTGTATTTCCATGATGCGCAAGATTACGCGCTAAATTCGAACCCATGGCAGCCAAACCAACAACACCAATATTTGCCTGAGCTTGAGTCATAATGACACCTCTTATCTTGTACTTGTTTTGTTATTTGCACGCATGCTTTGCGCACCCAAGCAATCTGCATTATCTACAAAATGCACAACTTTTTATTTTGCGTTACGCCCCTTCAAGAAACGCACTTAATAATTTTATAGGCGGATATGCACAAGGCTTAACAATATGCAAGTTAAGTAGTTCCAAATATAAATTCTGTGAAATAGATTACATTTTTAATCGTTAAAACTAAGCTCATATTCACTTCATAAAACACGACACGCTTACAAACACGCTATTTTTAGCTATTTTAAATAATAACTATATATAGTGTTTACACAGTCGACACACCACTATAAATAGTGCTTATTCAGAGTAAGCTAACTACTTGGCTTTTGTCGATACAACACGGAATTGCAAAATTCCCCCATCACCAGAGGAGATTGAAATGACTATCACAGTGTTTACTAAACCTCATTGCCCACAGTGTGATGCAACTAAGCGACAGTTCACAAAACTTGGCGTGAACTTTGAAACAGTAGACTTGTCAAAAAGCCCTGAATCACTCGAACAGTTAAGAAATGCCGGATACCGTCAAGCTCCAGTAGTCATTGCTCCCGACGCATCCTGGAGTGGGTACCGTCCAGATCTAATTGCGCAAATTGCGGATAAACTCGGAACTTCCGCAGAGGCAGCAAAAGAAGCATAAGAAATGTGTGAGCAAGAAAATATAACACAACAAAGCGAGCCTGAATCGCGCGCACAAGGCGAATCAATCGGAGCTGTAGTCTACTTTTCCTCAGTTTCCGAAAACACGTTAAGATTTGTGCAAAATTGCGATTTTCCAAGCAATAACGTAAACGTGTACCGCATACCACTTCGCCCTAAAGAGCCGGAATTAAACGTGCGCGAACCGTACGTTTTGATTGTTCCAACTTACGGCGGTGGAAATATTGCGAAAGCAATACCAATGCAAGTTCGCAAATTCTTAAATAATCGCGAAAATCGTTCGTTTATTCGCGGGGTAATTTCTTCCGGAAATACAAATTTTGGAGAAGCATATTGCGCTGCAGGCGGTCAAATTGCAGGAAAGTGCAAAATCCCAAATATGTACTCGTTTGAACTCACGGGAACTGCAGAAGATATAGAAAAAGTAGCGCATGGGATACCGAGATTTTTAAAACAACTCAAAGAAACAGAACAAACGAAATAAACGAAATAAGTAAAAGAAACAAAACAAACAGCGTTTGAAAAACAAAAATAACGCATGAAGAAAGGAACAAACCCCATGAATAGCACAGATCCGATGAACGAATCTACTTCGCTTAATCTTGATCACACTGATTCTGCAAGCACAACTGCCAGCACAACAGCAGAGCGCATTCGCAACAGCCGCGACTACCACGTTCTTAACGCTATGCTCGGTCTTTTTGACCCAGAAAAAGGCATTCAGTTTGATAAAGATCAGGAAGCAGAAAAGCTTTACGTTTCGGATTACGTGCAAGAACACAGCATGAAGTTTGCTTCAACTCGCGAACGCTTGAACTATTTGATTGACAACTATTACTACAACGGCAACGTGTTCAACAAATACAGCGATGAGTTTCTCGATAAATTCTACGAGCATGCAGAAGCCGCTCACCACACTTTTGGCACATTCTTAGGTGCTTTTAAGTTCTACACTTCTTACGCTTTAAAGACTTTCGACGGCAAACAGTATTTGGAAAACTTCGCTCAACGCGCAGCTGCAGTCGCTTTGGAACTCGCAGACGGCGACGAAAAAGCAGCGCTCAACTATTTGGACGAAATGCTTGCAGGTCGCTTCCAGCCAGCCACTCCAACGTTCTTGAATCTTGGTAAAGCTCAGCGCGGAGAGGCTGTGAGCTGCTTCCTCGTGCGTTTGGAAGATAATATGGAGTCTATTGCGCGCGGAATTAATTCTGCTTTGCAACTTTCTAAACGAGGCGGCGGCGTGGCTCTTTTGCTTACGAATTTGCGCGAGCTTGGCGCTCCTATTAAGCGCATCGAAAATCAGTCGAGTGGCGTTGTACCTGTTATGAAGCTTTTGGAAGATTCATTCTCTTACGCTAATCAGCTTGGCGCTCGTCAGGGCGCTGGTGCTGTGTATATTAGCGCTCACCACCCAGATATTATGCGTTTCCTCGACACTAAGCGCGAGAACGCGGACGAGAAGATTCGTATTAAGTCGCTTTCTTTAGGCGTTGTTATTCCAGATATTACTTTTGAGCTTGCTAAGCGCAAAGAAAAGATGGCTTTGTTTAGCCCTTACGATGTTGAGCGCGAATATGGCAAGCCTTTTGCAGACATTTCTGTTACTGAACATTACGACGAGATGGTTGCAAATCCTCGCATTCACAAGAAGTACATCGACGCTCGCGAATTCTTTATGACACTTGCGGAAATTCAGTTTGAGTCTGGCTACCCTTACATTTTGTTTGAGGATACTGTGAATCGCACAAATCCTATTAAGGGTCGCATTACTATGAGCAACTTGTGCTCCGAGATTTTGCAAACTCAGGAAGCAAGCACTTATAACGCTGACTTATCTTATAGTCACGTTGGCCGCGACATTTCTTGCAATCTCGGCTCTCTTAATATTGCTAAGGCAATGGATGGTGACTTGGGTGCAAGCGTTGATTTGGCGGTACGTGCGCTCACTTCTGTTTCTGAGCATACTTCGATTGATTCTGTACCTTCGATTCGTCGCGGAAACGCAGAAGGTCACGCTATTGGCTTGGGTCAAATGAATTTGCACGGTTTCCTTGCTCGCGAGCACATGCAGTACGGAAGCGAGGAAGCTCTTGACTTTACAGACATGTACTTTATGACTGTTGCTTACCACGCTTATAAGGCTTCTCACGCTTTGGCTGTAGAGCGCGGACACGCTTTTGCAAGCTTTAAAACGAGTGCCTACGCTAAGCCTGCAGGAAAAGGCAACTATTTCGATAAATACACTGATGGAAGTCGTTCTCTTGAGCCTCGCACTCAAGCGGTTCGCGATTTGTTTGCTCGTTTCAATGTTGCGATTCCAAGTGTTTCAGACTGGGAGCAACTGCGCGACGAGATTTTGCGCGACGGCATTTACAACGAGTATTTGCAGGCTGTTCCTCCAACTGGCTCAATCTCTTACATCAACCATTCCACGAGTTCAATCCACCCAATTGCTTCTCGCATTGAGATTCGTAAAGAGGGCAAAGTTGGTCGCGTCTACTACCCTGCAGCATACATGACGAACGACAATATGCAGTACTTTAAGGATGCTTACGAGATTGGCTGGAAGGCAATTATTGATACTTACGCTGAAGCAACTCAGCATGTGGATCAGGGATTGTCGCTTACTTTGTTCTTCCCAGACACTACGACTACTCGCGATTTGAATAAGGCTCAGATTTACGCATGGCGCAAGGGCATTAAGACTCTTTACTACATTCGTATTCGCCAGAAAGCTTTGGAAGGTACGGAAATTGAAGGTTGCGTAAGCTGCACACTATAAGTAGTAGTGATAAAAATTTTAGCTACGTAGATATTTCCAAATTAAATAAAAAAACTTAAAAATTTTGTAAAACGTAAACACAAGATCAGGAGTAATTATGACAGAACTCGATACAACTGCGCTCGATCCAACAGCATTGCGCAGTAGCCTCGATAAGCCTTTCGGCACAAATCGCGTAATCGCAGATGACGCTATGATGGCAGCTTCTATCACACCATCTCAGTACCGCTACCATCACGGATCGCGTGTACGCCCAGTTAATTGGAATAATATTGTTGACGACAAGGATTTGGACGTTTGGAATCGTCTTATTGCTAACTTCTGGCTTCCTGAAAAAGTGCCGCTGAGCAACGATATTCCTTCTTGGCGTTCCCTCACCGATCTTGAACGCAAGACCACTACTCGCGTTTTTACGGGCTTGACTTTGCTTGATACTAGCCAGGCAACTATTGGCGAGCTTTGCCAGATTGAGCACGCTCGCACTGAGCACGAGCAGGCTATTTACACGAATATTGCTTTTATGCAGTCGATTCACGCGCGCTCCTACTCCTCTATTTTCTCTACTCTTTGCTCTAGCGAGGAAATTGACGAAGCTTACCGTTGGGCTGTTGGCAACGATGTTTTGCAGCAGCGCGTCACCACTGTGCTTTGCGAGTACGAGAGCGAAGATCCGCTTAAACGCAAGATTGCTGCAACTATGCTTTCTTCACTTCTTCTTTACGCGGGATTCTACCTTCCGCTTTATTTTGCTTCTCGCGGAAAGATGATGAACACTGCCGATATGATTCGTTTGATTTTGCGCGATAAGGCGATTCACGGCTATTATTCTGGTTACAAGTTCCAGCGCGGTTTGGAGCTTAGAAGCGAGAACGATAAGAAGAATCTTGAAAAGTTCACTATGAACTTGCTCGATACTTTGTACGATTTGGAAGTTGAGTATTCTGGTCAGATTTACGAAGGATTTGACTTCCACGATGACGTTTTTGACTTCGTTCGTTATAACGCTAACAAGGCTTTGATGAATCTTGGCTATCCTGCTAAGTACAGCGAAGAAGAAACTCACGTAAGCCCAGAAATTCTCGCAGCTCTATCTCCTGCTGCCGACGAAAATCACGACTTCTTCTCCGGCTCTGGCTCCAGCTACATCATGGGAAAGTCTGTTGAAACCGACGACGACGATTGGGACTTCTAGTCGCATAATTGATTGTTTATTTGATTAACTGACTGTTCGATTGGTTAACTAATTAATTTAATTAGTTAACCAATTTAATTTATCTAAGTCAATTATTGAACCAAAATATCGTATACATAAAAACTGAAAAATTAGAAAGTAACATGAGCCCCCTCAGCCTTTATGGTACACTATGGAAAAGAAACTGGTTTTGTTAATCCCTTTATGCAAAAATCAGCAGTGACTATCAATTCATCCTCCGTTTAAACTAAGCGTTTTGGGCTGAACTGAGCAGGCGCTCAAGTTTGGAATCCAAATTGATAAGGATGCCTAGCAGTTGTTAGTCACATCTATACGAAGAAAGAAGGTCAGTTATGGGGAAAATGACTTATAAAAAAGTACTTTGTGTTGTAGTGCTATTCAGTTCGCTGGTGGGGCTAGCGGCCTGCGGTAGCTCCAAAGCAAACAATTCAGCGTCTACGAAAATAACCCATCAGTCAACTAAAAAACATTCAAAATCAATCAAAAAACCTTCAGAAAAGAACGTTCCTGAGGCTTTTGTGAAAGGCGAAAAAGGAACTTTTGAAGCACTAGGTGAAACTAAACCCGTTATTTGGGACGCTTATCCTGATAAGTTGGCCTACGTGAAAGATGCTTTTTATCATTGGACACTTCAAGACGACTGGTTCCAAGTCATTACTGGTCACTACATGGTCGTCGACCGTTTAAATACTTCAGGAATGTTATTAAAGAAACTTCAAAAGGGCACACCAGTTAAATTAAACGGCAAAGACTATAAAGTGGCAGATTATAAAGACTTTGAAGGAGGAGGCAGCGCGGATAAATTGTTAAGCCAGTTCAAAGGATATGTTGAGCAATTCCCTAAATCTGCTTACTTTATTCAAACCTGTCTTGATGCCAGAACTTATGGCGGACAACGTTTAGTAGTTCTTGACGTAACAAAATAGTAAATGGTTTAGCCACAAAATTTAGGCTATTTGCCAAATTTTGTTGTTTTGAAAATATTGCCTGTTAATCAATATCGTTGATGAACAGGCAATATTTTTTAACTGATTACGCGACTGTATCGTATAACTTTAATTGCACAGTCGCTATGTTATACGCGTTATCGTGGTTAATTTACGCTATCTGTCCTCTTCAAGACCAGCAGTGAATTTTTCTGCTAAGATGTGAAAGCCTTCTAAATATTCTCCATAACCATCGGCAATAATCGCATCGTCATGAACTACAAACTTATTATTTTCTAACACTACATACTTGGTAAAGAATTGCTCAAGCTCTGCAGCCAATTTATCAAAATCTTCTTCAGAAAGCTCATCGTCATCGTCACTAGTATTTGCTGCAGCAGATGGATTCCAATTTTTTACTCCAAAATCTTGACTCATGATATTCCTTCTTCTTAATGTAATCTATGAATATTGCATATTAGCATCCTAGACAGCAACCAAAAAGTTACTGATAAATAAAAAACAACTAAATAGGATTAAAATCTACCGTAATATAACTTAGAAAATATGAAATAGAAGATTAGCGAAGTGCTGTGTGCATTTCGCTAATCTTTATGAAATAAATTGTTCAATAACGATCATCAGGTATGAAGGCACGTGCAAAAGCAACAATAAGTGTAAAAACAAATGTTTCAATCCACCTATTTGGAGATGAAATGTAAGCAATTGTATTGCCACTAAATATTGCAAAAATTCCAAGCAAGCCAATAAATGTCAACGGCATATAAGTAGCTTCTCGTTTGATAAGTCGCTTAAAATAAGCCAAAATTTGCTTTTTCATAATGATTCACCTACCCCACTGGTCACGACATTGCCATGCGCAATACCCAATTGAAATGCAATACCAACAGAACCACCGAGTTTCTTTAACACTGTCTTTGCTAAGCGCTTCACCGCATAATTCCTTTCCTTAAAACGTTATTTTGCTGTACAAATAAATTGTGCAATGGCTCTCAGTGTAATAAAAAAATACTGTCATGTAATCAGCTGTAACTATATTTAGTGACACAGTAAAATTGGCAATACTTGTGATTGTTATTTTTGGGCTCAGTAGAAATTTTTATGCTGCAAAAATCAACCCAAACACATCCGTTATCGTGTCAGTTTTTGTTAGATTTGCAATTTTTGCCACGATAACTCCATAAATATGTCTTTATTTAAGAATGGTTCCAAAACGGAAATGTTCTTAAATGTTGATTGTTGAGAACATACAAACTGCTAATCGTAAAAGTTTTAAAAAGTTTTCTAAAAACGCTATCGTTAAAAATAAGTACGCCTATTTGTGTAGATAAAATTTGAACGTTAGTATGTTGGTAATTTACAAAACAAGAATCACAAGGAGGTGCTTATTATGACCAATCCTTTGCGCGGTATACGAGAAGAAGATATCGTCAAGTACTTTAAAGATCACAATCTTTCAGTTGATAAGACGTATGTATTTACCATGAAATACGACCCTTGGTGGAAAGATTTACTCAAACTATTTTTGTTACCTAAATTATTCTATGTAGCGCAAAGTGTTGATGCGCGTATTGTTGCTGCCACTAATAATGAGTTTATTGTTGTTAATCCGAATACCATTTTAGGCTCGGGTAATCTAGCTAAATTAGACGATAAGCATCTTCATCGCATTCCGTGGAATCAACTCACTAATTTTGAAGTTATAAATAAGCCAACAACTCAAATAATTCGCTTTACTGCGAATGGTAAAACCGAAGAATGGAGTGTGCCAACGGAAAGTGCTAGCGTATGGCACTTTAATGTGTACAATCTTGATAATTTGAGAAAAACAATACAATCGCACATCTCTTGATAAGCGGATTCCAAAACAAGATACCATATATTGTATGAACACTACTTACGCAATTGTTGATAATGACACGCTTGTATTGCGATATATGCAACTTCTTCTGAAAAGTCGTTTGCCTGAAAACTTTGTTTGTGCATGGATGTGTTTTTCTGCAAAACAAGCTATTCATCGTTGCGTTACAGAAAATACTCCTGACATACTTTTAGTAGATATGTCAATGAGAGAAATGAGTGGTGTTGATGTAATTAAGGCAATTCGCGAGCGCAATAGCAATATTGTTTTGATTGGCATTACTTCCTACATGCTGGATGAATACGTATTGCAAGTTGCTAAGTCGGGTGGTCAAGCGCTAGTACATAAAGACAATTTAGCAGACATAGTTGCAGCTATTCAATCGCGCACAACAAGCTACGGTTGCCCAGAATTGCCACAATATATTGACTATTTTCACACTCCGCAAGAATCATTCAATATGATTTCTCAACTTCCGAAGACTTCAGTTTTGTCTCCTCAAGAATCGGAAATTATGCGCTTGTGCAAACAGGGATCTTCTACGAAAGAGATTGCAGATCAGCTTAATGTGAAAGTTTCAACAGTCAACACGCACTTACGGCGTATTTATGGAAAACTTCAAGTTAAAAGTCGTATGCAAGCGCTCGCTGCGCTCGCAAAATATTCGCATGACATATAACGTGTAAGAAATTAACATGTAAAAGTAGGTAGTTATGAAATTATTAACGCGTATGATCAATTTTTTGCCGCATGATGCCTGGCAGAAAATTGGAATTGGCGCAATCATAAGTTGTACTTTGATTCTTGAAATTTGTTCCTATAATAATCTTCATTACTACTCTAATTGGCATGCAATTACGGTTGAAATAGTATGGATTGTAATCTGCTTATGTATTGCAATATGGCCTCGTAAAGCATCTTTTATTGTGCTTATTTGGATGCCGTTGGTAATTATTGCGCCAAATATCAACTACTCATCTATGATGCTTACCATATTGATTTGTTTAGCAATAGCTGTAATTACTCAACCTTGGTACACTGTGCTTTCTTCTTGCGGAGTTTCTTCATGGTTCTTTATTATCTGCGATTTTCAAAACGCTTATGTGTTAGCGTGGTGGCTTCTTATCACTCTTATTTCTAGCGCAATCGTAAAATACTATATTTCCACTATTCACCAACAGCAGGAACAGTTATTTGCACAGCGTTACAACGTTTTTCAAAAATATGCCACTATTGCAGCAATTCGCATGCACGATGAAGTAACTAATGAGCTTTCCAGCATTATGATGATGGCTCAACAATCTATTGAACCTCAAACAACTCATGAACAAGAGCATGAAAATTCGCGAGAGATTCTTCAACGTGCTACTACAACTGTTCATAGAGCACGTAATATTATTTCTCTTCTTGACAATGCTGCAACTGCAGGCACTGGCGATGTTATGCAATCGACTACATGTTATAAAGATTTTTGCACAGGCTTACGTGTTTTATTTGACGGTGAACAAAAGTCATTTGAAAAGCTTGGCTATATTGGTTCCATTGATTTGAGTAGTGATTTAGCTACTGAAAATTCGAGATCAGCACATTTGCCTTTTGAAGAATGTGCTCAGATTGAGTATATTTGCCGAGAACTGCTTGCGAATGTAAAAAAGCATGCTGCAAAACCTAAAGAATACGCCATGAATGTAATGCTTAATGACCATGAATGTCATATTACGTGTATAAATAGTGCGCAACGAGGCGTTCTTGCTAACTTGCAATTAGGATATGGACTGCGTTTTCATAAGATGCTTGCGGAACGAGTTGGCGGAACTTTTAAAGTTATTGAAGATGGCGATTCGTGGATTATTAATGTACATGTTCCACTTCATGTAGAGAAATAGTCATTGTGCTTTCTTGCGCTTTAATCGAGTATTTGGACACGTTTTAATCGAGTATTTGGACGAAGCTTTGCACAGAAGATGCAAGTAAGCGGTTAATTTGCAATGCAGAATGCTGTTTCGTTGCTATGTCATACACGTTATCGTGGCAGTTTTTGTTAGATTTGCAATTTTTGCCACGATAACTTGCTTAAAAAATATAGTTATACAAAAGGAATAACATTTTCAAGCGAACTTGATGAAATTATAAACTTATTGAACGTTCTTAGCTCTAAGCAAAATGACTAAATTTTGTATCCATTGGCGACAAAGCGACAATTTTGGCGACATAAAAATGCCGCTTTGTGTCATATCTCTCATGTTTATTCTTGACAAACTCATACAACAACTTTAATATTTTTAATAAAAGTTTAATTTAATTAAAGTTTTATAGGTTGACGAAAGGGGTGATATGGATCATATTCCAAAATGGATGGCTAATCTCACAGACGAAGATATGTCGTTTATAAAGAACTTTGTATTATCGTCTGGATCGTTAAAAGAAATGTCGCAAATGTATCAAGTCTCTTACCCAACGATGAGAATCAGGCTTAACCGACTCATTGAAAAGCTGCGCATAAGCGACAATGAACCAGAAGACCCGTTCGTTCTTTTAGTAAAGAGTCTTGCTATTGACGATAAATACGATGTTGACACAGCTCGAACACTCATAAACGAATATAGAAAAAGAAAGGATGAATCATGAGCTATGCATTATTTGGTCCAATAATTGACATTCTTATTGCACTTGTTATATGCGTATTAGTGTTCTTTATTGCAAGAAGTCTTATTCGATATGCGCATTCTCTTAAGAAAGACGATAAGTCATCTAAGCAGTCTGCAGAAGATAAAAGAATTGTATTACAAGACTTATAAAACACAAAAATCACACGTTATCGTGGCAAAAATTGCAAAATTCGCAAAAACTGCCACGATAACTCGAGAGTTTAAGTGCTGCTAGTTTAGTGGAATAACAACATTGACCAGCCAAGTGTCATCATCTTTTTGCGCGTTTAAAGATCCACCTAAACGTTCCACAGATTTTTTGTGGAATAGTAACCCTTTGCCAAAAACAAGCCTTCCACCAAACTTATTCGACAACGAATTCATGCACATTATTTTGCATTCTCGCTCATCAACAGTAACGTTCATAGAAAAGTCAACGCTAGTACTGCAATGCTTACGAATATTAGTAAGCAACTCACTGCACATGCGAATAGCACATTGAGCTTTTTCAGTACTAACAGTTGCAGATGCAGCAAAATCACCACTCCCCGAACTTTTATCAACCACTATTAAAGAGCCATAGTACCCAAGCTGCTCACAAATTTGCCGTTCAGCCTGTAAACGCGCACGAATATTGCATAAAAAATCAGTCAAATTCATGCAATCATTGCTATTAGAACCATAAACAAACTGCGTACTAGCAATATTTGAATCTAAAGAATCATCATACTTTTGTTCAGCTTGCTCAAGCAGGCTGATAACAAGTCTCGCTTTGGAAAGTGCATTACGCGAATGTTCAATAATCTGCTCTAACGATTCTTTTGTATGTTCATTGTTCTCAACATATAAAGCATCTGTCGCAAGCAACGTAATATCAGTAATCTCATTGTTCACATCGTCATGCAATTGCAACGCAACAGACGCAATATAAGACTGGAACTTACTTCGTACAATATCCATTTTTGCGCGATTATTTTCTTCCAACATGTTCAAATATTTGTGCAAAGCGTAGCCACAAATCATAGAAATAAGAACAAAACAAGGAAAAGTAAGCGGAATGTACGCCATTTTTGCAAAGTACATAATATTAAGCGAAACTATGTAAGCGCAAAGCAAATACTTCCACGAATCGTAAAAGCCTGCAACAAGCATGCCAGCGAGCAGCGCAAAAAGCACACAAGTTGCATTTACGCCTGGTACTGCTAACGTTACGCAATAAAAAATCGGAGTTACGAGTGATATTTGACGCGGAAAAGCAATCATAAGAAAAGTTGCAAACATCCAAACGTATTGGCACGCAGATTGTAATGGATTGTGCCACAAACCAGCTGTATTGCAAGATTGCACGTCCATTGATACTACAAGAATCGCCAATATTATGAATAAAGTTCGCTGAATTTTCCAGCTTTTAACCAACTCAATAACGCGCGAAAATGTGTTCATTAACATGCACTATCCGTTTCTTGCAAAAAATTCGGATGATTCTGCGGCGAATTATAAGCATACGACAGATTGCTATTTTGCTCACGATTTTGCATTGCAGCAAATGCGGATATTGCTTGCACTCGGTTAGAAACATGCAATTTTTTGTAAATTCTATGAATATGCGTGTTAATAGTGTTTGGCATAAGACCAAGTTGAGCCGCAATCTGATTCGTTGTGTAGCCTTTAGCAAGCAGATCCATGATTTTTAGTTCTTGAGGCGGCAAAACGCTACGCGATCTTGATTTAGAAAGCCTAATAAAAGATTCTTGCGGTGTAGCAAAATCGTAAGCAACGTCTTTAACGCAACGGCAGCCATACACGTGCTGATTATCGCAATATTGCAAAGCTTCTGCCAAACCTTTGAAATTGTCTTTAGCAACCATTGCCTGCCCACCAACTTGCGCTACTGACGAAGCATAGGATCTGCAGTCATACGAAGTCATACCAATTAAAATAATGCTATTGTTTTTCTCACGAATTGCGCGTATTACGTCTACTCCAGACATGTCTTTCATTGACATATCAATCAAAATATAATCCGGAGTAGTTTTTGCTACTTGGCAGTATTCCAAAGCTTGCGCTCCAGATTTTACGCACCATTTGCACGCGTACTCGCTTGGCAAAAGCTTGCTGAGCACGTTTCGCATAACCGCTAAAACTAATGGATCGTTATCTACTATTGCATACGTTTTTGGCATAATGGCTTTCTTGCAATTTCACGCTACTTTTCTTATATTTTACTTTATAAGTGCGCACAAAATAGAGCAAATTGTGTAGCAAGAAATGATTACAAGTAATGCATGTAAGTCAAATGTGATTATAATAAGTGACAGTATGCGACTTTTGGTTGCGTTGAAAACTCATTTTCAATAATGATTGCAGCAGGATTATATGACAAAACGATTAGTAGTATTGCACTCCGCAGAAGTAGCTGCGATGGCGTTTGCCTCGGCAGCTGCTTTTATGCGTAGTTTTGGCTTTTTTGTTTTGTGGCTTGTTTTAGGACTTCTTTCTGTTGCAATGTATTCTTATGCATATTTTTTCTTGCGCAAGAATGTTCTTGAAGGCGAAAATGCAAGTAACACAAATAATATAGCTGAGCTTGATAGCGATAACACTAACAGTATAAGTAGAGATAGTGAACTTAAGAGCACAGGCAGCAAAAAGGCTTGCGATACTGAAAATTACGATAGCTGCGATAATTGCGATAACTATGACAACAATGTTAAAAACAGCTACGGCTCAGAAAACGACAAAAGCGAAAGTGCCGAAGAAAACAAAGTTGTCGCACTAAAACGCAAAAAAGTCGAATTGCAAAATAAGCAAATACTTAACAATTACTCAAATAATTTAACAAATATTATTACATGCTTTATTTGTGGGCTTATTCACGTTCCTTGGATTTATTACTACGGAATTGCAAATGGTGTCTTAGCATTAGTGATTTTGTGTCGAGTCATAAAGCGCCCACAAGGTCACCCTACGGATAAAAGCGATTTTTAAGGATTTAAACTTATTGGCAATCTACCATTACGTTGAGCACTAACTTTTGAGTACATTTATTGCACGGATTGAATTGAGGCCTCTTGGCGAGCAACATCAAGCGCTTTGTTGAAGGCATCGCTAGTCCAACTTGCTCCAGCAACAACCGAAATATGCAAATTTTTCAACGACTTTCCAACAATTTTTCCAGGTATAGCCTTTGAAAATGCATCCATATGACCTCTTGAAATCGGCGTAAACGGATGAGGCGTTATTTGCACATCGCTAACATTTCCATTTGCAACGCTTAAGCGTACATCAAAACTGTCTTCTGAAACCGGACCATACGTGGATTTGATTTTGTAGTCACCATCTTTGTAATTGCCAGTATCAGTTTTAGACTGGTTTTTAGAATCCCCAGAATCTTCACTTTGAGCTGAAGACTTAGATTGCTGAGCGCCAGCATCGTACTTTCCAGAAGGATTACCACCATCATCCGAGCTTTGACCAGAGTTTCCTGCAAACTCATCATTCATTGGCACAGCACTAGGTTCACCGCAAGCCGACAACATAGCAGAAGATGCAGCTACAATTGCAAGCGTAGCAACGGTTTTTGCAACTTTTTTGGATTTCAAATCATCGCGTGAAACATCGTGAAACATATTATCTGAAATCATAAAATCATCGCCTTTAAATCTTGTATATTTTAAAATCTTGCGCAACTAATCATCTAAATTCGCTAATTTAGGCGACTTAGTAGGCTCATGGTCTTGCAAAGCTTCCACAACACTTTCATCAACGTGAGCACTCGTAAACGCAGGCTTGCCACCAATCGCCTCGTACGCTTTGCGCGCACTCTCATTATTCCAACGCTCACCAACAAGCACACCGTGATTAAGCATAATTTCGCGATCCGCGCATTGAGCAACCAGAGAATCGTGAGTTACAACAATAATCGTAGTCCCTTGATTGTGCAGCTGCTTAAACAAATCGAGCACAATCTGCTCATTTTTTTCATCCAAATTACCAGTCGGCTCATCCGCAAGCAGCAACTTCGGACAGTTAATAAGCGCGCGAGCAACGCAGACACGCTGCTGCTCGCCGCCAGAAAGCTGGCTTGGCAAATGATGAGCGCGATCCTTCAAGCCCACGCGATCCAAAGCGTCCATTGCTTGAGCTTCGTCAACAACAGAATGATAGTATTGCGCAACCATCACGTTTTCAACTGCCGTTAAATGCGGCACAAGATAAAACTTTTGAAAAACTAAACCGATTACGTTTTTACGAACGTCAGCAAGCTGACCTGCGTTCAAATCCTCAAGTTTGCGACCTTGCAAAGACACGGAACCCTTGGACGGAGAATCCATGCAGCCAATAATGTTCATTAGCGTTGTTTTGCCAGAACCACTCGAGCCAACAATAGAAAGCCACTCACCTTCTGGCACAGTAAGCGACAAATCGTCAACCGCGCGAAGAGATCCGTAAATCTTGGAAATATGATCCAAAGTCAACAGCATTTTTGGCTTAGACTCCGCGCCTTCCAACTTATTTTCTATATTCTCTGTCATATTAAATCCTTAACTCAAATCTTAAACAATCTCTAAATTTACGCTTAAAATTATTCTTCTCGAAGCACAATCGCAGGATCGATCTTTGAAGCGCGCAAAACAGGCGGCAACGCAGCAACGCAAGATGCAATAATGCTAAACGCCACCGAGAACGCAACAAGCCACCAATTCACGCCCAAATCTCTAGAGAACACCATTGCTGCAAGCAAACGAGCAAACACATACCCTACTGCGGTACCAGCAACGCCACCAACGAAGCCATATAATCCAGCTTCAGCAGTAAACTCCACGCCAATACTCCGTGCGCTCGCACCCAAAGCTTTGCGCAAACCAATTTCATTTCGACGCTGCTGCACAATCGAAGAAATAGTAGTGCTCACACCAACCATCATCAACACTAGAACAACTAGCGATACAATGCAGAACAGGCTGCGAAGCATAGTGATAATACCAGTGTCAGCAGCAGTAACTTTAGTAACTTGCTGAGCACGCACACGCATAGAAGTCATGTCGTTAATACTTCTCACAACAGCATCAACACTAGGAGCAGAAGACGAGTAAGCAATAACATCCGTACCACGCTTAACTCCTGTAAGAGAATTTACATCTGCGTTTAGCGCATATAACATGGAATCCTCTGCGCCGCCTGTGTCCAAAATGCCACAAACTCGGAAAGTTGTGCCGTGAGTATCCATAATATCTGTTGAGACTCTGCCTTCAACGAGCTTTTGTTGAGATGAATTTTGTGCAGATTCTTCTGAAGAATTTGCAACAGAATTTTGCGCTGGTTTATCTGCAGATTTATTTGCAGCCTTATTTTCAGACTTCTCTGCTGGCTTATGCGAGCCGGCAGTATTATCCGAGGATCTATACGCAATCGCAATTCGAGAACCTATTTTTAAGCCCATCGCAAGAGCTACATCTCGCCCAACCATAACATTTCCACTGCTAGGCCAAGAGCCGTCTACATTCCAATGCTTATTAAGCGACTTTACTGGACGAACGTCTATTCCTGCTAAAACATACGGAGCTGCGTTAATACGCACGTTTTCGTAACGATACGTAGCAGAGCGCATAGCACCTTTTGCAAGAACCATATCATTTGTGTGCAAAACCATTGCGCGATCAATACCGTTTTTCCACTCGCCCTCAATTGGAGTTACGATAATATTCGCTCCATACGCACGCATTTCATCGCTCATTTGCTGAGGCACAACAAGGCAGATTGCAGCTAAACAAAACAGCGTGGCAGCACCAACAAGCGTTGCAATAACAGCCATCAAAGCACGCGATTTTCTACGAAATACCGCGCTAAATAGCATGGTAATAAACATAGAATTGTTGGAAGTCATATAAGATTTACCTGCCATGAAGCACCTCCGCAGGACGCACACTCAAAATCGAACGAATCGACGAGCCTGCAGCAGCAAGCACAGTCAACGCAAGCAGCACGAACACCAGAACAAATACCATCGGTCGGAACAAAATCGCAGAGTCGAACACTGTAAAACCAATAATCTGCGCCACTGCAAATCCCAAAGCCATGCCGAGTAACGCTCCACCAAACGCAATAACCGCAGTTTCCATAAGCATAAGACGAGCAACAGCACCATCACGCGCACCCAAAGCCTTAAGCAATGCAAGCTCACCGGAACGCTCAGAAATTGAAGCAGCCATAAGATTCGCCACAGCAACAGCCGCAGCAATTAAACTCAACGCAGTCATCAAAACCATAACAGCTCGCGTCTTATTTAATACGTTACCCTGAAGAGCTGCAACTTGACGAACCTGCTTTGCAACAGCTCCAGGAATTACCTCCTCAATTTGGTAAGTAATCGAACTCGGGTAAGCCGTGCAATACCAAGTTTCCCACTCTTCCTGGCTGAGCGCTGCCGGATTTTTAGCAGCCTTGCGCGCTAAATCATTTTCAGGAGTAGTAAGCGCCTTTACTTCAATCGAATCAACCTTATTCGGCTTATTTGCAAGGCTTTGAGCATCGCTAGAACTTGCGTAGATTGCGTTATTATCGTCGTCGCCAGAATCGTATATGCCAACCAAGCGCAACGAAACCTCGCGCCCGTCACGAATCAAACGCAAACGCTGACCAATTTTTAAGTGCAAACGCTCAGCTAGCTGCGCACCTACCATTGCTTCAGATTTATTATCTTTTGCCCAACGACCTGCATTAATCTTCCACCAAGAGCGCAAACCCCTAACACCAACAACCGTTGTTTCCCCGGAAGCGAGCGCAAGCTTACGATTAAACCAAGTTCCAATAATAGGCACTACCAAATCGCCAGAAGATTTCGCTTCAAGATTTGCGTGAACTTTTATTTTCGGCGCAAAATTAGTGATATTAAACGCCCAGAAAATCATTTTTATTTTTGCAGCATCAGATTCTTTTAGCGAAGCAGTAGACTCGTGACTTTCCGCAGCCTTTAAACTCCCAGAACCATTAGTATCAATCTGCTCTCGAGAAGCATACAAATCATTTACAACAGCGCTAGATTTTGGCTGAACCACAATATTTGAACCATATGAACTAAGCTCTGCGTTAATTTTGTCTCCAACGTCATACACAACGCTAAGCATTGACACACTAACGCACGCGCTTAAGCACACTACGAGCGCAATTAACACACGCTTTTTCAATTGCCGCACAAGAGATCGAGCAACCATGCGCATCATAAACATAGCAACTCTCCCTTACTTAAAATGCGAACTGAGCACGTCTAAATCAGCAGTATGAATTGTGATTTTGCCATGCCCAGCCTTATACGGGAACGGAATCGGATTGCAACCACCTTTAAAACCGATAGTTGCCAAATTAATTGCTACGTCACATTTACGGCAAATAATCTTACCGTCTTTTTCATAGTAGCCTGCATCTCCACAGTTTTCGCAAGCATCCAAGCCAACGCCATACGCTCCACCATTCTTTTTAATGATTATAAAGCGCATAACAGTGCCGTCTTTTGCTTTGTATTGGAAGCGATGCAAATGACCATCTGAAACTTGAACGTAATTAATAGTCGCAACACCATCGTGCAATTCGTACGGTTCTGGAGGCGTAAGAGTTGGTTTAATATTCATAATAGATACGCCTACAGTAAGCGTAAGTATTACTGTGATAGCAGCCAAAAGAGCTGCGAGCGCAGACTTTCGAGATTTCCTTTTAAACGCTCGCTTCGCGCGAATTTCTGCAGCATTTTCACCAACTACAGCCGTTTTAAAGCCGATTATTACGGATGCAGCAGCAGGAATCATAAACACGCTAATTTGCGCCATAATCATTAACGGAGCGTTATTAATTAGCCAAACAAGCACGCTGAAAGAAAAGTCATCCATATAAAGCAGAATGCTTCCTTGCATAATCTGCAAAAGTGAAGTTATGTGTTGCACTAGCAAAATAATCATGCTCAAAACTACAGCAATTTTGAAGCAAATAGCGTCAGATGTAGTGCGCAAAGAACGAACCATAAGGCTTAAGCAAATAGCAGCAATAACGCCAAGTACAAAACCAAGCGCGCGAAGCAACATGTCTGATGTAAAAGGCGGAGTGCTTGAATCTACGAAAATAGTAAGCTGCAAAATAACATCTGGTAAAGCATAAAACACAGTAAACGCTAAACAACATGCACCAATCACGTTACTTATGTGCATTAAAAGCGGGCAATTACGCCAATTTCTTACTATTTTGTGTGAAAAGATAACCACAATAATTGCAGCAATATCAAACGGAACAGCAATGCACAACGCCGGCATATTAACAAAGTTTCGCTGATTAATTACCACAGATGCGCGAAGTATAGCAAAAATAAGAGCTGCAACTGTGCCTGCAGACAGCCCATACAATCTCCAGCGTGCGCTTAGAGGCTTATCTCGCCCCTCGCCAACAGTAAGCGATGTGCTTAATCCCATTGTGAGTAGCGCAAGAGGGAGCAGCCCAGGCATAACTGCCACAAACAGTCTGAGCATAACTCCCTCCTTTGCTATTACTTATTATTTACTAAAATTATTAATTAATCGCTAATTATTAACTAGCCATCACTACCACTGACGAGGAGTGTACTTCCAATCGTCGAAGGTTGCCTTAATTGGCTCAGTCCAGAAGCGACCGGTTACGCCAGTAGCAGGATCGACATGAAGCATCCAACCCTTCTTTTCTGGGGATTCAATAGAAAGCACGAGCTTGTAATTTCCAGCCTTGTCAAGCTTAACGTTTGCACCGTAGTGAGGGCCATCGGAAGCGTTCATCTGCATAAAAGTACCCTTGCCAACGGATTCACCGCTTGCCTTATCGACAATCTCATAATTCACAGTCAAATCTGGAATGAACTCGCCCTTACCGTAGCCAAGCTTTGTACCTTTTTGGTTAGCGTGGATATCGGCTTCAAGGTGGAAGCTTGCTTCACTTGCCTTCAAACCCATACCGGCTGGGAGCATATCAACTGGCTGGAAGTACACGGCACCAATAGTAAGAGGTCCAATGTTCTGATCTTGGTGAGGACCAACTGGAACCTCCTCAAAGCCCTTATCGCCGCCCTTGTCATCAGACTTGTTATCAGACTTCTGCTCGGTTGCTTGTGACTTAGCATCAGTTTTAGCTGAATTGCCATTGGAACCGCATCCAGCGAGCGCAAGCAGTCCAGCAAGAGCTAAAGCTGCAATTGCTGTCATTTTATTATTCTTCATATCTAACCTTCTGTGTTTGTTGTTAGTTATTTTTATTTAATTGTTGTTATTGGTTGTTTATTAATTATTTATTAGTTGGTTATTTGTTGTTTTGCTTATTTATTTTCTATCGCGCGTTTCCCACGACTTCGCGCAATAGATACGCAAAGCAGTGAAATCACAACAATTGCTGCCACAATTTGAGCAACAATCGTCTCAACATACGGATAGAACCCAAGCCAATCGTTAGTTGGCAAGCCTTGAATATACATTCCTTCGAGAGCATCGCCCTCGATTAACGCGTGCACACCACCGCCTGCAAAAATCACTACGAGAACAGACATAAGAGCACTTGTTCCAGTAAAGAATGGGCGAATTGGTATGTGCACAGATGCGAAACGAATCAGCAAGAATATCACTACAAGAACTGCAGCAGCGGAAATGAAGCCTCCCCAAATCATAGAGTCAGCTCCGTTTGAAACTGCAAAGATTGCTTGATAGAAGATTACAGTTTCAGCACCTTCGCGGAACACCGCAAGGAAACTCAATAACGCTAAAGAAACCAAACTTCCCTTAGAAACTGCTGCCGTTGTTTGCTCACTAATATACTTATTCCATGCTTGCACTGAAGATCTAGAAATCATCCAATTACTCGTGTAAAGCAGCATAAGCATTGCGAACAATGCAACAACGCCTTCTGTAATCTCCTGCTGCGGACCAGAACCATTAAATAGCAAGCCGAATAGTGCAGCTACAGCAAGAGATGCCACAATTCCAGCCGCAATACCTAGGTAAATATACTTCACCATATTCTTGTGACCAGATTTAACAAGGTAAGCAATAATTGCTGCAACAACTAGCAACGCTTCCAAACCTTCACGAAGCAAAATTACGAAAGCCTGACCGAATGAGCTAGTTATGAATTGCATAAATGGATTTGCGCTTGAAGATGCGCCTTTGTCTAATTTTGCTGCGTCTTCAATAAGCATCGCTTTAAGATCCGTTACGAACTTTTTAGCTTGCTCAATAGTTCCGCCGTTGTTCATTGTTTGGCGGCACTCTTTGAATTGATACTCGACAGTCGAAACGCGACTTCCGCTTATTGCATTCATCACGTTCTTCTCGAAACCAAGCTTTTCGTAATACTGGTAATAGGCTTCGTTAATTAAATCAACTGCAGATGCTACTTGAGTTTTATTACCTTTTGCAGACTTGTATTTTGCAACAGACTTGTCGAGAATAACGTTCATTTCTCGAGCAACTTGACCCCACGTACGACCATTGCGCCCGAGGTTTTTCTTTTTTGCAGCATCAAGCTTTTTGCGCTCTGCTTTAATTTGCGCACGCAACTTTTGTGCATAAACATTTGGCTTATCCACTTTTAAGTTGGCATCGAGACTAGATGCAGTTTGTGCAACATCCACTGAAAGAGCCGTTGAAACAGCACTTATTTGCGAACCTTGATTTTGCTGGTATACAAGCGTTTGTAGCTGCTGGAATTGATCAGTTTGTGCCTGAACTTTATTCTGCCCGATTGCATCTCGCACAACCGTAATCATGTTAGAAGCAACATAAACGGAATTGTATGCTGCTTCAAATCGAGTTGCAGCTCCAGAATTATTGCCACTATTGTATTCTGATTGACCTTGTAGCAATTCTTTATTAATTGCTTTAGAAACTTCTGTCCAGCTAGTATATGAACGATCCGCATCTGTTGCAAAAGCTGGAATAGTTGTAGCGAACGAACTCACTATACAACCTACCAACATGCACACAGCCAGAATCAGCGCAGCCGAGTCACGAATAATTCGGCGCACTTTTACATACGCGCGCATAACATCTCCTCGCGTTCTTCCGCGTCTTCTTGCGATTCCGCACTTCTCACGCGTTTTACGCCTTTTGCGTTAACGCATTTCTGCATATCTACGCGCTCTACCCCAAATTGAGCGCACCCAACTAAAACTTGCCATTACAAAGGCCCCACAGGTACATAATATCGACATATCATGTAGATTGATATAGTTCTACGCAAAAAACACGCAAATATTACAAAAATGATATTGATAACGATAATTATCAATCTTTTTGCGATTATGCAGCAAAAAAGTGCGCTGGAAAGGCGGCCGTTTTGCGAAGCGCATAATTTGGCGAGATTACAGCAAACTCAGCGCCGGCAGTTTGCATAATTTTTTGCAAATCGTTTTCTTGCGAAACAAAAAGCGCAGTTGCGAGCGCGTCGGCATAAGCAGTTGGAAAAGCGCAAGTTTTAGCAGGAATATACGCCCAGCTTGCAGAAAGTTTTTGCGAAGGAACGCCGTCTAAAGCGTTAATCAGATGAGTTGCAATTAAATTAGATTCAAAAGCATTGTCTGCAAGGCAATTTGCGTCTTTTACTTTCCAACGCTTTCTTGCAGCAGACGAAGCACACAACGCTCCGCTTGCAATTGATGCCACTCCAACTGCTTGCGTTGTATCAAAAGGATTTTCCAGCGCAACTTTTATTTGGTAATCTTCATCGCTAAAGCAAGCGCGCATATCACCGCCGGCATTTACCAAAAAATCGCAATCCGAAAGCGAATCGTCACCAAGCTCGTCTTTAAGAATATTCGTTACAAGATCTACAAAATAACCCTTCCCAGCTGCCCCAAAATCAAGCTGCACTGGCTGATTTGTGTGAAGCGTTGTGCCGCTGTCATCTCGAGAAATATCTGCCCACTTAACTGGCAAAGCGCGGCGATATTTGCTCCAGCTGCCGCTGACACTGCCACTATTCTCGCTCGCGCTAACAGTAGATTCCGGAACGAATTGCACAGAATTATCGTAGCCAAGCGCAAGCAGATCCGCGCCAATACAAGCGTCGAAAGCTCCGCGAGTGGCATCGTAAAACTCGTCGTAAATTGCAAAAAGCGACCCAGCCCACGACGGAAACTCAAAATCGCCGCCATGCTCCGCACAAGCCATACGCGAAACAAGCGAATCTTCACGAAAGCGCGAAAGAGTGCGCTCATACTCTTCAACAAAAGCGTGAATCCGCTGCTCAACACCCTGCGGAATCGGCTTGCTACTGGAAATAATAATCCCCGTTCCAAGCGCGCGCTCAATCGCAACAACATTCCTAAACATCGCTTGCTTCAATCCCTAAGTCAAAACTCTCTGTTACTCGTCAAAATCCGCAACAAAACAACAAAAACAGCAAAATGTCGACATAGTTTACAGACAGTCTCATTCTATACCGACATTTTTAAAAAATAGCAGCATAGCACACAAAAACATTCGCCTATACCTACATTCTGGCAAAATGAAGGCATAGCGTGCAAAAAATATTCATCTATACCAAAATTTTTGCAAAAACGCATTATAGAAATATTTACGGCACTGGCAACATAACGCAACTCGTTTCTGCGTAGCACGATTTACGCGTTTTAATGAATACCCATAACAACTAGCTAAGAAACAAATAAACAACGCTACTTAAGCAACCAATCAACAATGTTTTCAACACGAATGCCGTCGTAATCATCATCTAAAGCCTTACTCAAAGTAATAACCAGCTTTTCATAATTATTCTGAATCTTCCGAAGCGGCTTTAACTCTCGCTCGCGCATAGACTCATCCATCATGCTTTCAGTTACTTGAATATAAAGCTTTTCGCAAGCAGAAGTCGCAACAAAATCCACCTTTTACAAGTTTAAGTCATTCATGACCTAAACTTTTCTTTTTCGTGAGTTTAAGTTATTGATAACTCAAACTTTGTATTTTTGCAAGTTTAGATTGCACACTATAGCGATACATAATTGCTAGATTCAATCTATACCATAACGCGTTTTATACGCAGCGTAATCCTTATCTTGCAAAACACTAGCCACATTCGGCGCGTATTCGTATTCTTCTTCAACAAGATGAGCAAACTGCTGTTGAGCTAAAAGCTCAACCTGCAAAGGCTTTGTAATAATGTGGAACATATCTTCAAGAAGCTTTGTCTTGTTAGTATCTTTAGCCTGGATCGAAGCTTCGTCGTTAACACGCTGCGTTATTAATCCCCAATCGAAATGGTATCCAGCATCTCGCGCAACTATATCCCAAAAAACGCGTTGCGTTCTACCATTGCCCTCACGAAATGGGTGTAAAACATTAAAATTATTGTAATTTACGCTTAGCTTACTAATAAACTCGTCAATAGATAAACCTTGTAATAAATTATCATTTTTAAGCGTTTGCTCGCAGTAGCGAATTCCAACGCCCATATATTCAAGCGGATGAAACGGCTCGCCACCGCCTTTAGACATGTCAATAGTGCGAATCTGACCAGCCCAATCGTAAACATCCTGGAAAAGATAATGATGAATCCACTGCAATTGCTTAACAGTTCCTTCAGCATGCGGCAAATTTTCGTACAAAATAGAACATCTTGTGAGAACAGCATCGTTCTCATATTTATCTAATTCAATCTGATTATTTATATTAGATTTGTTCTTCAATACCCTTGTGTGAGGAATAAGATAAGGGTCAAAAACTGTTTCCACGACGCACACAACCCAATAACTTAATCCATTACGCCATATCTAGAACGCATTCTAGCAACAAATTCGTCACTGGTTATAAGACCTTTAGCATATTGATTTGCGTCATAAAGAAACTCTTTTGAAGGCGAATTGCCTTCAAGTCTGCCTGAAGCTATTGCAAGACCCAAATTTTCTTGACGCCTACGTTGCGTTTCTTTATCAATCATTTCTTCTCCCTGCCAACACACGCACCCAAATCAAAAACAACTATTAACTATTTTACTATGTGCAATACATTTTGATTACAGCATATTCAATTACAACACATTTTACTTACAGCACATTTTGCGATTTGACGAATCCAGCATCGGCAACATAACGCCACTAGTTTCGGTGCAACATGATTTACGCACTTTAAAACTAAGCAAATCCCACTTCGCAAATTTGAAAATTTTTTAATTTTGCGAAGTCAGATGATATTTGCACAAGCCGCAAAACACAAAAAACAGAACGCAATCGGAAAATGCATAAAGAAAAGAGCCTTCGCGCGAACGCAAGCAAGAAAACAAATAAGCGAACGCGAACGCAAATAGGCACTCACTTTCAAAAGTGAAAAAATATTACAGTTTTGAAAGTGAAAATACGCATCTATTTTCAAAAGTGAAAAATACTGCATACTGCGATTCTGAAAACAAAATTAACGATGATCCCAAATTGGAGCGCGATACTGCTACTATCGCCAACACAATCCCAAAACCCAAACCAAAGCCTAAACTCAAACCAAAGCTCAAACCGAAACCAAGGCTCAAACCAAAAAAGCCAAAGATCCTAACAAACCTTGCGCCCCTGCGCGGCAGAAACTTTACAACGCAGTAAAGTTTCGGTCGGATTAAGGCTGTAAAACGTCAGAAACTTTACAGTCATGTAAAGAAAAAGTCGTTTGCGCGCCAAAAAACGGCAGAAACTTTACAGTCATGTAAAGAAACAGTCGCGAAATAGCAGAAAAACGGCAGAAACTTTACAAGCGCGCCAAAAACAAAAGACAGGAGCTTGGATATCCAAACTCCTGCCCTGAAAGAGATTACTTAACTTGCGCAAGTTTACAAACTTTACATAAGCAACAAAAGCAACCTTAAATCACCTTAGCGTTAGGCAGCACGTTGCCGTCTTTATCAACGTTACAACTATGCTCAACAGCAATAGTAATATGATCAGAATCAACAGAGAAGAAGCCGTCTGTCACTTTAAAAACGTGACGCACACCCTTCAAATCGTCAACCTTAACAAAACCGTGATCAATCAACGCAAGCACAGCCTCATGTCCAGGAAGCACGCCCATAGCGCCATTCACAGAAGGAATAACCACGAACTTGGCGTCACCTTCCCAAACAGGATGCCTGGCTGCCACCACACTAACGTGCAGCGATTTTACTTGCTTCTCCGACATAATCACGCACCAAACTCTTGCTGCATATCGTGCCAACGACGCTCAAGATCATCAATGCCGCCAATACCAGAGAATGCCTGCTCAGGAATCTCATCGTAAACACCATCGCAAATGCGAGTGAATGCCTCAATGGTTTCGTCTGCTGGCACATAAGAACCTGGACGACCAGTGAACTTTTCAGCCACATAGAAGTTCTGACCAAGGAACTGCTCAATCTTACGAGCGCGGCTCACAGTAGTCTTATCTTCCTCACCAAGCTCATCGATACCAATCAAAGCGATGATGTCCTGAAGCTCCTTGTTACGCTGCAAAATAGCCTTAACGCGGTTTGCACAATCATAATGAGCCTGACCAACGTAACGCGGATCCAAAATTCTAGAAGTAGAAGTCAAAGGATCCACAGCTGGGTAAATACCCTTAGCTGCAATATCACGTGAAAGCTCAGTAGTTGCATCCAAGTGCGTAAAGGTTGTTGCAGGTGCAGGATCGGTGTAATCATCTGCAGGCACGTAAATAGCCTGAAGTGACGTAATGGAATGACCGCGCGTAGAAGTAATACGCTCCTGCAATGCACCCATTTCATCTGCCAAGTTTGGCTGGTAACCAACTGCGGAAGGCATACGACCCAGCAAAGTGGACACCTCAGAACCAGCCTGAGTAAAGCGGAATATGTTATCGATGAACAGCAACACATCCTGATTCTGCACATCGCGGAAGTACTCAGCCATAGTCAAAGCGGTAAGAGGCACACGAAGACGAGTCCCAGGAGGCTCATCCATCTGACCAAAGACAAGCGCTGTTTTCTCCAAAACGCCAGCATCAGCCATTTCGCCAATCAAATCGTTACCTTCACGGGTACGTTCGCCAACGCCAGCAAACACAGACACACCACCGTGATTCTGTGCAACGCGCTGAATCATTTCCTGAATCAACACAGTTTTACCAACGCCTGCACCACCGAACAAACCAATTTTACCGCCCTGAACGTAAGGGGTAAGCAAATCGATAACCTTAATACCAGTTTCGAACATCTGAGTCTTAGACTCAAGCTGATCAAAAGCAGGTGGGTTACGGTGAATTGGCCAACGCTCAGTTACTTCAATGTGCTCGCCAGGCTTAGCATTCAAAATGTTGCCTGTAACATCGAACACGTGACCCTTAGTAACGTCACCAACAGGTACAGAGATTGGACCGCCAGTATCTCGCACTAAAGCACCACGAACCAAACCGTCAGTAGGCTTCAACGCAACTGCACGCACAGTCGAATCACCAAGGTGCTGCTCAACTTCCAGCGTGATCTCGTGAACGGTATCACCTTCCGTGTTACCAACGGTAGCAATATCGACTTTGAGAGCATTGTAAATATCCGGCAGATAGCCGACCGGGAATTCAACGTCAATCACGGAACCCTGAACGCGGGTTACGCGACCAGCTGTTGGATCGACCTCCTGCTCAGCTTCTGGAGGCGCTGTGGTCTGATTTTCAGCCATATGCTCCTAATCCTCCTCATTATTCAGCGCATCAGCGCTGCCGATAATCTCGGTAAGTTCTTGAGTAATGGATGCCTGACGAGAAGCATTAAGCTTTCTTGTCAAATCATCCACCAAATTGCGGGCGTTATCTGTAGCCGTATGCATAGCGTTCTGTCTGCTTGCCGTTTCGGAAGCAGCAGAAGTAAGTAAGCACTCGTGAATACGAGACTGAATATACTTCGGCAAAACAGCATCCAATACTTCATCCGGGCTTGGTTCGAAGCAATACTCCACAGCTTCTGGATTACTGCGGCTAACTGCTTCTTCACGAGCCGAAACTGCGCTCGTAGACGACAACGCTGCTGAAGGACCAGATGCTGCTTCATAGTCAGGACGATGCATAGAAAACTCTTCACCGTCCTTCAAAGGAACCAGCTCAACTGGCAGCATGCGTAACGTACGAACTTTTTGCCTCACCATATTTATAAATTCAGTGAACACAATATACAGTTCCGAAACTCCGCCTTCCGCTTCCGGCGTCATATAAGCGTCCATTAAAGTATCGGAAATCTTTTCAGCAATAGTAACGTCAGGATGGTCAGTAGAACCTTCCCAAGTACCTGCCACATCGCGATTGCGATACTTGTAGTAAGTTGCACCACGTCGACCGTACACGTACAGTTCTGCATGCTTACCTTCTGCATCGAGTTTTGCAAGAAGTGCTTCAGTCTCACGAATAATCGAAGACGTAAACGCACCTGCCATACCACGATCAGAAGTAAGAGCCAAAACTGCTACGCGATTGCCGGCATGCTCTTTACCAAAAATAGGATGCTTAATATTTGCTTCGTGATGAGCTACCAACGCCTGCACGGCATCGAAAATTGCGTCACTATAAGGCTTAGCATTAAGCGCAATATCTCGCGCTTTAGCGATATGAGAAGACGCAATCATTTCCTGAGCCTTAAAGATTTTACCCAAAGACTGTGTGGAAATAATTCTCGATTTCAATGCAAGTTGGGAGGACATACGCTACTTCCCCTCAGGCTCGCGACTGTCTGCTTTTGGCTTAGCTACAAGCTGTTCCTTCTCAACAGGAGCAGGGTTTTCAGCCGGCGGCAAAGAATCCTTTACAATCAAAGGTTTGCCAGCAGATGTCTTAAACGTCCTACGGAAATCATCAATGGCTGCATCAAGCTTAGCTTCAGTTTCCTTAGTGAAGTCTTCAGTATCGCGAATTACTTGCAAAATGTCGGTTCCTTTATCCAAGTAATCCAACAATTCGCTTTCGAAACGCAACACATCCTTCACAGGAATATCGTCAAGCTTGCCATGAGTACCAGCCCACACAGAAACAACTTCTTGCTCCATTGCTCGAGGAGAGAACTGCTTCTGCTTAAGTAGCTCAGTCAAACGAGCACCGCGAGTAAGCTGTGCCTTTGAGGCTGCATCCAAATCAGAAGCGAACATTGCGAAGGATTCCAAAGACTTGTAACGAGCCAAGGAAATCTTCAACATGCCGGAGACTTTCTTCAAAGCCTTAGCCTGAGCTGCGCCACCAACACGAGACACGGAAATACCAACGTCTACTGCTGGACGCTGACCTGCGTTGAACAAATCAGACTGCAAGAAGATCTGACCATCGGTGATAGAAATCACGTTGGTTGGAATGTATGCAGAAACATCGTTTGCCTTAGTTTCGATAATTGGAAGACCGGTCATAGAACCGCCACCCAAATCGTCAGAAAGCTTAGCACAACGTTCAAGCAGACGAGAGTGCAAGTAGAACACGTCGCCTGGGTAAGCTTCACGCCCAGGTGGACGACGCAAAAGCAGGGAAATTGAACGGTATGCTTCTGCTTGTTTCGACAAATCATCGAAAACAATCAAAACGTGTTTGCCGTTGTACATCCAGTGCTGACCGATTGCAGAACCAGTGTAAGGTGCAATGTATTTAAAACCTGCAGAATCAGAAGCTGGGCTTGCCACGATTGTGGTGTACTTCATAGCTCCTGCTTCTTCAAGGCTTTGACGCACTGAAGCAATAGTGGAACCCTTTTGACCGATTGCTACATAAATGCAGCGAACCTGTTTCTTTGGATCTCCAGTTTCCCAGTTAGCCCGCTGGTTAATAATCGTATCTATTGCGATTGCAGTCTTACCTGTTTGACGATCACCAATAATCAACTGGCGCTGACCACGACCTATTGGCGTCATTGCGTCAATAGCCTTCAAACCAGTAGACAATGGTTCATCGACTGGATGACGGTGAATAACGTCTGGAGCCTGGGCTTCAAGAATACGACGCTCATTGCACTCAATCGCACCCAAACCATCGATTGGATTACCCAACGGATCAACGGTACGACCAAGATAAGCGTCACCAACCGGCACAGACAACACCTCGCCTGTGCGGTATACTTCCTGCCCTTCCTCAATGCCTGTAAAATCGCCGAGAATAACAACGCCGATTTCGTGTGCATCAAGGTTGAACGCAAGACCCAAGGTATCGTTCTCGAATGTGAGCAGCTCGTTTGCCATGCAGCCGGACAATCCAGCTACGTGCGCAATGCCGTCACCAGCCGTAACAACATAGCCAACTTCTTGCGTTGGCATGTCTGCAGGCTTATACGAGTCAACGAACCCGTCGAGTGCCTTGCGTATCAGGGCGGGATCAATAGATAGTTCCGCCATAATTCTCCTTAATTTACTACTTCACTGCCTGTGTCCAAGCACCATTTCGCGCAGAACGCTGCAACTGCTTAAGCTGCATCAACATGGTGCGATCGGTTATTTGATCACCGATTTGTATACGCATGCCACCAAGCACGTTTGGATCCACAATTGGGTTAATGTATGCACGATGACCCAACTTATCGCTGTAGATTTCAATCAAACGCTTAATTTGCTTATCTGTAAGCGGCTGAGCAGTAGTGACTGTAACCAATGTTTCTCCAGCTTCACGCTCAAATCCTGACCAAGCGCCGCCGAAGCTACCTGTTTTACCGCTTTCGGCACCTCCGTGCCAAGTTCCTACTAGATAATGCATAATGCGCAATACAACAGGGTGCGCCTTACCTCCAATAAGCTCGTCAATAAGACGAGACTTATCTTCCGAAGACCTATTCGGATCAGTAATCGCATCAGAAAGCTCAGGATACTTATCAATCATGTCCATCATTGACGAAAGCTCGTCCGAAATGCGCTGCGCTTCATCGTGCGCATCTGAGATGGCCTGAGCAAGCGAAGAACGCGACAAACTATCGTTTACTCGCGCTGCCTTTTCTGGCATTCTTACCTCCTCGTTTCTGTAAAAACGAAGTAACGCAAATAATACAAAATGAAATAACCGTAATTTTATTTTGCGATTATTCAGTTTTGCACATTACTTTACTTGCTTTGATCCGAATTTTTAGTGTCTCCAACTTCATCGATCACATGATCAATAATCTTGGAACTGACGGTATCGTCATCCAATTTGGATGCAAGAATCTTGCCAGCTAAAGCTGCTGCAAGAACCGATACTTCTCCTTGGAGGCTGGACATGGCATGCTTATGCTGAGCCTCAATAGAATGCTGTGCTTCACTGATAATCTTCGCAGCATCCTTTTCAGCGCGTTGTCTAGCTTCGCCAATAATTTTTGAAGCTTCCGACCGAGCCTCTTCACGAGTATTTGCAGCATCAGTTTGAGCTTGAGAAAGTTCGTTTTCAATCTGGCTCTTTAACTCGTCTGCTTCACGCTGAACATTAGCAGCCTTAGCCATTCCACCTTCAATTTTTTCTGCACGCTCATCAAGAATTGCCTGGAATTTAGGCATAACGAACTTGTAGAAAAACACTGCAAGAACAACTAAAACAACCAGCGACCATATAACGTCGTAAGGCTCCGGCAAGAACAACGCCAGTTTATTAGTTTCGGCTGCATATGCCATGGCTTGTCCTTTCTATTCTTTCAACACTTGTATGCGTTGGAACGAGTTGTTTCGTTCGGTTCAGCTTCCCATAATGTAGGCAACGAATCCGAGCAAGCCCAGAACCTCAATGAATGCCAAGCCAATAAACATGAACAACTGAATACGGTTGCCGACTTCTGGCTGGCGTGCAGTGGATTCCATAGCCTTGGATACAACCATTGCCATTCCGATAGCAGGGGAAAGAGTAGCAACGGCAAAGCCGAGAATGCTAAGGTTGCCCGTCAATCCTGCGAGAGCGATGATACTATTCATTGGTTTCCTTTCTTTAGGAACAGTAACCAGTTATAAACCCTAAGATTATTAAACCTGTTCTATCTGTTTGCTTTAACTAGCTTTAATTAGTTTTACCTATTTATGCAATAGCAACAGCAGATTTTTCTTCTTTCTCGGGGTAACTTTCCGAAATATACACAGATGCAAGAACGGTAAAAATAAACGCCTGCAAGCCTGCGACTATTACTTCGAATACTGTAAACAGAATGCCACCAAGCAGCCATAATGCACCGCCTAAGGCAAGGAGTTTATTGCTGGAATCCACCACAAAGAAGTTGGTGAATACTAGACAAGTGGCCACCAGCAAATGGCCAGCAATCATATTCGCAAACAAACGGATTGTAAGCGAAAGTGGTCGCACAATCAACAATTCCAGAAGCTGCAATGGCGTAAGAATAAAGTAAATTGGCCATGGCACGCCTGCTGGGAACAAGGATTCGCGGAAGAACGTTAGGAATCCTTTTTCTCTAATTCCAGTTATTAAGTATTGGCATACAACCCAAAGAGCAAACACTAATGGCCCTGTAATAGTTGCTGTTGCAGCCATATTTAAGCCTGGAATAACTGAGCAAAGATTAAAGAAAAATATTGTTATAAAAAGAGTTGTTATCATTGGCACATAACGCTTGCCGCGCTCTTCGCCAATCATTTCGTACACAATGTTAAATCGCACAAAGTCCATTAGAATTTCTAGCACGCTTTGGAATCTTCCTGGAACCACTTTTGCGCGAGCTGCTCCAATGCCAAAAATAATCATAACGATTACGGCCATAATAATACGCACCATAACAATTCGGTTCATGGCAAATGGAGTGCCTTGGAACAAAATCTCTGGAGGCAAAAACTCACTAATATCAGGTAGCTCTGGTTTATTCGAAGCTACAGTAGAAGCTACAGTCGTGGTCTTCTGTAAAACATCAACCATCACATCCATAAGTGCCTCCTTATAGCAATCCGTTCACACGCCTCAATTCAGTGCCGCTCACTCACATACTCAATTCAATCATTCTCGCGGCATATATATCAACTAGATCATATGTTTCATATTTCGTAAGGCGCGGGGCACGAAACGAAAAATATATCTAATTGCTGATTGTACTCTTTGCTTGTACATAATTACGCAACTTCAAAATTTATTTGTTCATACCGTACTTAATGCCGTCAAATGGATAAAAATTATCGGAGCGCGGAGAAGCCGGCTCATGCCTTATAGAACGTTCAGTTCCAAGCCTTCCAGCAGCTCTTAAATGAGGAATATCAGAAAGATTGTAAGGCGTAGTTTCGTACACCCAATTAAGCCAGTTGCGCCAAAGCAAATTCGCGTGCGCACGCCAAGAAAATAGTGGCTCTAATTTTGGATCGTCATGAGGGAAATAGTTGTAAGGGAATGGCACGTTGCTCAAACCTTTTAACATGTCACGCTCATATTCCTGCGCAAGAGTCATTTTGCCATATTCCCAATGTCCTAGCACAAAAACTTCAGAAAAATCACGCGTAGCAACTAAGCCCGGACCAGATTCGGGACCATACGTAAGAATTTGTAAACGCTGATCTGCAGAAATGCTGTCAACATCAACACTCGCTATTCTAGAATGCGGTTGTAAAGCGATTTCATCAAAACCATTTGTAAGAAAACAGTACTCATCCTGCAAATATTGCGGGAACACGCCAAAAACTTTTTTGCTGAGAATATGCTTTTTTACGCCATATCGATAGTAAAGCGCACCCATTGCGCCCCAGCACAAATACATTGTTGAGAAGACGTGTGTTGATGCCCAGTCAAGAATTTGCGTAAATTCGTGCCAGTAATCGACATCCTCAAATTCCATATGCTCAACAGGAGCGCCCGTCACAACAAATCCGTCGTAGTAGTTGTTACGAAGTGCGTCAAGATTTTCATAGAATTTTACTAAATGATCAGCGCTAACGTGTGTCGATACATGCGTAGAAGTTTTCATAAAATCGACGTCGACTTGCAAAGGAGACTTAGAGATGAGTCTCAAAAGCTGAGTTTCTGTCTCGATTTTTTTGGGCATAAGATTCAAAATCAACAAACGAAGTGGTCGAACATCCTGCTGTTCTGCTTCTGGGCGTTCCAATGCAAAAATTCGCTCAGCATCTAATATGCTTCGCGCTGGCAATCCTTCAGGAATCTTAATAGGCATGTGTTTATTATACCCCACACTTGTTTATGTTTATTGTGTCTATGCCACTCATGTGCACGAATCGTAAAATTCTAACCAAATACAGCGAGACACGCCCGAAAGTTGACAAATTTAAATTTGCACCTATCGTAGATAGAGCTGCTAAAAGTAGCCGACGCGGGGTGGAGCAGCTCGGTAGCTCGCTGGGCTCATAACCCAGAGGTCCATGGTTCAAATCCATGCCCCGCTACTAAAGCCAAGAATCACACAAATTTCTCACGATTGTTGTGGTTCTTGGCTTTTTTGTTTAATACTACATAAGTCGCCCAAAAGCGTCATCGCGCAATAATCAATAAAGAAGAATTGCAAGACGGCGACGAGCGCGCGCAAGACGCTCATCATCTGCAGGAAGTATGGCAAAATACTCAAGCATACGAGAACGAATAGCATCCGCATCACTCTTATGACCAGATGCAAGGAAGTCAAGCAGTCGCCCAAAAGCGTCATCAATATGACCGTCAATCATATCTACATCTGCTACTGCAAGCTGCGAATCTAAATCATCCTTATTATCGCCAGCAGCCTTTCTAACCGCAGCAACATCAGTATTAGTATTACGCGAAAGCAACAAAGCTTTTGCATGTTCACGCGATGCAAGCACATCATGAGGATCTGCTTCCATTACTTTTGCATACTCGCGTGCAGCACCTTCATAATCACCCTTCATAGCAAGCGAATGAGCTTGCTCATGAGCAGGCGGAACATTCTCAACAGAGTTATTCCCGGAACTATCTTGATCTGAGTCTTTAGACATTTCAGACTTTTTCTCAACCGAGGATTCCACAAAAGGAGCAGTTCCAGCAACACCAGAGCGTTCAGCAACCTGAACCAATTGCGGCAAAATAGTGCCACAAATCTGCTGTAATTCCTCGTCGCTAGGTAAACCTTGCGCAATAGGCATAGGACGTCCGCCAATTAAACCGTAAATTGCAGGAAGCTGCTGCGCTTGCAATGCTTGAGCAATACTTGGGCTTTCATCAGAGTCGATACGAGCTAACTGCATACGACCGTCAAGCGCGTTAACAGCATCCGCTAATTTCTGTGCCACATCATAATAGGCCTCGTCATTAGCTTGCCAAAGCAAAATAACAATTGGGAAACTTACAGACGTTTGCACCATCGCCTGAAAAGACTGCTCATTAACATCGATTACATAGCCGCCAGCTTTTGGAGCAGAAGAACCAGTAGAGCCCGATGCAGCTTTAGCAGCTTGCTTAGCTTGAGCTTCTACGCGACGCTTTACGCCTTCTAAATCTACAGCCCCAGCAAGCGAAAATCCGCCAGGATTCATGCCTTGCGCTTTACTACTCACCATTTTTCCTCTTTTCCAAGCACACTAAATTGTACTTACAAAATTTATAAAGCTTCTACCTTAATAGGCTGACGCTCAGCACCAACAGGAATAATCTTCATATGAGAACTAGCTGGAGGAACTACTAGAGCAATAACATTTACGTAAGTTACTCGCATAGTACCTTTTGCTTTACCATCGCCAAATAATGCTTTTTCTTCATCAGAAGCAGGACGAGATTCACGCCCTTCACCAGCTTTACGAGTCCACACAGAATCTATGCGCGCAACAACCAAATCGCTTCCATCGCTTGAACGCATAATGCTTATTTGTTTGAGATTTGGTGTAAAGATTTGTTCTTGAGAGCCTTTATTTCGCTCCATTCCAGCTTGCACTGCTTTAGAAAGTTCAACTAACTTTTTACGCAAATAATCGTCAGCAAAATGCTTCGCGTACTTGCTGTTTTCACCATTTTGTAAAACGTCTGCATACGCAGCTACCGCTTCATCTGGAGTCATCACCAAACCAGTATCATTAGATTTACCCATTGAAGAACCAATACTTGGCACAGCAAATTTAGGAAGATGCACTCCAGGGAATAAGCGCGCAACAGCCCAAAGTTTATAATTCGAACGCGCTCTCTGTTGACGTAAAACCAGCAAACGTTTTGACTGTTGATCTTTAGTAGTAGTTGTAATAGTCATTAAATCTCTTGGCCAACCAGAATTAGTTGGCACAATAGTTTGCGCGGCTTCACGCGGAATAGTGGTCTTAGGATCTAAGTTTCCAGTTTTGTTTGCAATCGTAAGCTCGCTCGTGCGAATATCGAGAGCAGGTCCAGAAACTGCTTGAGATAATGAATCCACATCTTTTTCGTCGTTTGCCTTTTCTAGAGTGCGAAGCAACCCCAAGCGGATATCTTTTTCTTGCAGCATAGTCACATTAGGCAACTCTTGATTACTACGCGCTTCAGCAGGTTTCGGCACCTGCCCATCGCAAGCAGATAATCCGGTTACCATAACCGTTGATACAACACATGCTATTAATGTGACTATGTTGTTGCGCAATACGCCTCTATTTTTACTGTTTACGCGGTGAATATCGACATTAGTATTACGCATTTTACTCATTTCCTCGCTCACTTGAAGAATTACCGCGGTAGCCTTTCCCATTTTTTCTGTAACGACCGTTACCACCGTCTCCTCTAAACCCATTTCGTTTCATGTGAGACTGCTTATCGTTGCTATTTTTAGACGAATTTTGACGTTTGTTTGATTCTGAGTTGCGATAGTTTTCGTGATCATTAAGCTTTTTCTTACTAGATTCATGTGAAATCTTGCTATTACTATCTGAAGGCTTGACCGTTTCTAAACGTTTCTTTGCAAACTTTTCAGAATTATTAGCATTGTTTCTATCGTTCTGACGGTTACGCCTCTTGTTATTCTGCTGTGCATACTTATTTTGCTGCTGATGCTTATCCTTATGATCGTTCAGACTATTGCCATCCGACGCGCTTTCGTAAGATTTTTTCTTATTTCGCGGAGTCTTAATATTCTGAGAATTCCGCTTATATTGCTTATTTTCTGAATTTGCTGATTCTGCTGAATTTCCAGAATATTTCGCATTTCCTATATCTTCCGCATTTGCTAAATCTTCCCCGTTTGCCGCAGCATCCTGATTGTGCAAATCATTAAATTCATCATCAACATTGCCTAAGTCATCTAAATAAGAATTATCGTCATGTTGCTGCATAAAGCGCGCGGCAAACGCAAGCATTTCATCTTGTGCAATAACAGTAGTTTCAGCCAAAGAATCAGTAGATGCAACCGCTGTAGAAGCAGACGCAATTCGAGTTTGCATACCATTTGAGTCGCCGCTTTGCATTGAATCTTTGCGACGACGTGCATGACCCCCATGCCTTGCGTGACTTCCAGAATCCTTCTTGTGTCGTTTGTGACCAAAAATACCAGACATGGTTCCAGAAATCGCCTCAGCAAAGGTGACTTCGTCACGCTGTGCAGACTTTACTGCCAACGCTCCTGAACGGCTAGCTATTAATTGCTTATTACGACGACGATGCGGAGCCATTGCAAAAATAGTTGCAGAAAGTATAGCTAATACTGCAAAAAGTGCTCCTACAAAATATAAAGGCGTTGCAAAATCTGGAATTTGATTACGACGCCACCGCAATTCTATGGAAGCTTCCGGTACATTATCCCCCAAATCAATTAGCAAAACACGTCTAGCAGCCTGCGAACGCAGTGCAGAAGAAGCAGTATCAGAGCTATTTGACTTACTAGAGCGAGTGCCTGATTTAGACATTGTGCCGTTTGCAACAGCATGATCGTATGACGCAGAACCAGAAGATTGAACATAATCTGCAGTATTTATTGCCAATTTCGCTAAACCAAGCTGGCATGTAACTATAGGCCATAAATTAGATTCTTGGAATTTTACGTCAGGATCCTTAATGTCCACAGAGTCACCCGCTTGCACAGAGGTTCTACCAGACACTTCAGAAACTGAAAGATTATTCCAATCACGCAAACCAGTAATTCTTTGTACTGGAGAACCTGCCACCCAGCCTCTTACGTCTTTCGTTAAACCTACAGCAACACAAATAGGCTTACGCGTATGCAAAGCAGCGACACTAATACGAACCCTGTTATCTACAAGATTCAAAACACCAGGATCAGTGACAATATAACGAGTTCCAGATACTTTAGCGTACGCAATAACCACATTACTAGGCTTCCAAAATGTTGAGTTGGCAACACCAAGAACAACACTTAATACTGCAAGCAAAGCAAAAAATGGAGCTACAACGCCGCGCATGATTTTACTGCGCAAAGTGAGCCGTCGCATTGGTCGTCGCATTGGTCGTCCTTCTGTATCAGAAGCATCTTCTATATTTGTCATAACGATACCATTCTACAGTCTTTTAATATTACTTGCATGTTTTGATGTAAAAATCAGCGTCAAGCGGTAATGTGAGGCTATGAAAAAAATCAAAACATTAGGACAAAAATCTCTTTTACTTCGCGCTTTCGCAACTATTAGCGCAGTAGCAATGTGCGTAGTGCTTGCTTCATGCGGAGAAAATTCTGACAATAACAATTTAACTGATGAAAACGCTCAAAAAGCTGGAATGCAGTTGCTGGAAGGCGTAAGCGCATCGGGAGAGCTGGGCAAAAAGCCTAAAATAACGCTGAAAACGCCTGTAAAAGTAAAGCAAAATACTTATGCCGTTTTGCAACGAGGCAACGGAGAAACAATTAAAGAAGGCGATCGCGTATGCTCTCAGGGCATTGTGTTCGACTCCAAAACCGGCAAAGAGCTTATGAATACTTGGAAAGAAGGCAAAGTTGATTGCTCAATTTCCATTAATAAAAACTCTACAAGCCGACCATATTACGCTTTAATTAAGGGCAAAAAAATTAATACGACTATTGCTTTGGGCGTAAGCGGAGGAGCCAAAAATCCTTCATATATTATGGTTCTTACAATGGTTTCGCGATCAAAATCTCTAACTAGAGCAACAGGCAAAGCTGTTACGAATATTCCCGCAAATTTGCCGAAGGTAACTCTTGATAAATCTGGAGCACCAACCTTAGATAAAAATAACTACGTTCCAGACGGAAAGCTTGTTTCTCAGACTTTGATTGAAGGAACCGGCAAAAAAGTAACTGCAAAAGACACAGTTTCCGCTCATTACACTGGTTGGACTGCCGATAAAGACGGCAAACTTCATCAGTTTGATTCTTCTTGGCTTCGTGGCATACCTGCAGACTTCCAACTTGCTGGAGGAGTAATCCCTGGTTGGACTAAAGGCTTAACTGGAAAGAAAGTTGGTTCCCAAGTTCTTTTGGTAATTCCACCAGAAGATGGCTATGGTAAAGAAGAAAAGAAGGATGCGCGCGGAAACGTAACTATTCCTGCAAATGCCACACTGTACTTTGTAGTCGATATTCTTTATGCTTCGTGAGATTTGTAATTTTGCAAACTGTTACAAAATTAACTAGCGATTCATAAATAATAAACCCCTCCTTCCCGAGGGGTTTTTACATATTTAGAACACATATTTAGAACAGACGAAGATCGTTGGACTCGACTCCACGCATTTCATCGTAATCCAATATTAAGCAAGTAAATCCACGATCCTCAGCCAAAACACGGGCTTGTGGACTAATAGTTTGCGCAGCAAAAATACCTCTAACCGGCTTAAGTAACGGATCTCTATTCAGCAACTCACAATAACGCGTAAGTTGCTCAACGCCGTCGATACCGCCATGCCGCTTAATCTCAATAGCGACATGTACACCATCCGCGTCCTGAGCCATAATATCCACTGGGCCGATAGCCGTAGGATATTCACGGCGCACCAACGTGGCACCATCGCCGATTCGTTCAATCTGCTCAGCCAAGTAACGTTGCAAATGATCCTCAACACCATCTTTAACTAAGCCAGGATCCTCACCCAAATCGTAAGTATTATCACTATAAACATGCTCAAGCGAAATCATAAGCAAATCATCGCTTTTAGCAGCAGCAACACGCAAAATACAGCCATCTACAACAATGCCAGCATCGGATTCGCCGCTATCTTCTTTACGTAAAACACGCATAGTACAAGGAGCTACCATCCAATTAAGAGGTTTATACGCACCAAGCTCAGAAAAAATAAGTACGCTGCCATCTGCTTTAATAAGCAACACTCGCTTAGCTAAAGGAAGCGTGGCATTTAACCTACCTGTATACTCTGCACTGCAATCTGCAACAATAATTCGCACACAGCAAGCATAACAGAAATCAAGTAAAGAAGTACCCTACTTCCCCAAAGCTTCAGCTAAATCGCGATTCTGCCAATGCTGATGTAAGGCGCAGTATCCGCCGAACAATACGAGCCACACTAGTCCACCAATTGCAGAAGCTCGTGTATCGTCACTAATAAACAAAGTCACATACACAAAAGCAAAGAACGCTATAGTAATAGAATTCAAAAGCTTATAATGCGGCATAACGAAACCGTCTGGCATAAAATCAGCAGATTCACGGTACTTACGATGCGTAACCATAATCAAAATATAAATCATGATTATCACTGCAGAAGAAGCCGAAGCAAACAAAATAAACGCACCATGAATGCCAGGGATCGAATTAATAATTGGCGAAAGAAGAATCAAAGCAGACGAGAACAAAATCGCGCGAGCAGGAACCTTCGTGCGTGAAACCTTACGCAACTTACCCAAAAGAGGCGAAGGTGACTCAAGCGCAATCTGATACATGTGGCGACCAGCAGAATACAGCAAAGAATTAAGCGCAGAAGAAGCAGCTGTAATAACCACAAAGAACACAAGCGCAGAAGCCCAATGCAATCCTGCGTATTGGAACACCATAATGAATGGTGACATAAATACGCCTTCCGCATTCGTAGCTTTAAACTGTTGCCACGGCACGATAAGCATAATCGCTATAAGAGCGCCAACATAGAAAACTAGTACGCGCACAATAATCTCGTTAATAGCCTTTGGTAAAACCTGACGAGGATTCTTAGTTTCCGAAACAGTCACACCAACAAACTCAATAAGCTGGTACGCATAAAACACCATTTGGAAGCTCATTAAGAAAGAAAGCCATCCGTTTGGCATAAGCGAAAAATTGTTGAAAATATTATCTAATCCAGCGTGACCAGCAGGACTTATTACGCCACCATGCAAAGGAGCTGCAGAGTAATGGTAACCAACTAAAGCCATAACTACGGCTGTAACAATAAGAGCAACAATTAGCGTGATTTTAATCATTGAGAACCAAAACTCAGTTTCCCCAAATAGCTTTACAGCTACCAAATTTATGCACACTAAAGCCGCTAAAAATACTACTTCTATAAGCCATTTCCAATGACTTACGTCAATATCGAAAGTTTGGAAGAATGTGACGCAATACGTACTAACTGCCGTAATTTCGCTCATACCAATAAGTACAAGCACAAACCAATACGACCATCCAGCAAAATTACCCCAACCTCTGCCAAGATAACGCGTAATAAAACTAATAAAAGTATGCTGGTTTGGATCCTTGTACATTAGCTCACCAATACCACGCATCAGCAGGAACATAATCAAGCCCACAATAATGTAAACGAATACAATACTCGGACCTGTTAAGCTAATTGATTTTCCAGAACCAAGGAACAAACCTGTTCCAATTGTGCCGCCAATAGCAATAAATTGCACATGACGCTTGGTAAGACTACGCTCCATTTGGTTTGTATTGCTACTTGCATTTTCTTGCGCAGATACGCTAGAAGATTGATTATGAGAAGATGTGCTATTGTGCGTCTCTGTAGATTCTGTTTGTTTAGAACCTACATTAATGTCACTATTCACAGTCTCACTCATTATTACAACTCCGTTCCTTAATAGCCACGAATTTCTAATTTTATAGGAACCCTTAACTATTCATTACGCATTCCACAATTCGCGCAACTATTCCACACTTTTAAGTGAGCTTACTGGATCTATGCGATCCAAAGCTGGGTTGGTAGCCCATTGCACAATTAACGCAAAAATTAGTGTTGCAACGCCAGCAATGCAATAGCTTAAAGGAGCTACTTCAACTTCAAAATACAAAGACGGCATACGAAGCGCGCTAGTCAACAATCCTGCAATAAGCCTTCCTAATGGCAATCCAACTGCAATACCGATAACAGTTAAGGTAAGCATTTCTTTATGCACATAGGAATGAACTTCTCTACGATAAAAACCAAGAACTTTCAGCGTAGCCATTTCGCGAGTACGTTCCGAAATATTAGTACTTGCAAGAGTAAAAAGCACAGCTAAAGCTAAGCCAGCAGCCAAAGTTACGATTAAAGCAACAACAGCATTCATAAGATCAAAACTAAAAGCATGCTTCATACGCGTAATATTCATAACAGCAAGCACACCGTCACGTTCAGAAACCTTGTCAGCATATTTAATTTTATTATTATCGCTACCGCGCAAACGCAAAATTAACGCATTATGTTTCAGAAGCTTACTGTTTTCACCATTAAATAAGCGTTCGTAGCAACGTTCAGTCATGTAAATATTAGAACCGATAAGATTACGAACAATAGCTTTAACTTTAACCTTCGCACGTTTAAAACTAGTATTCGTCACATTAATTTCGCTACCACGAGTAATGTCCAGAGATGCAGCAGCGCTTTGAGAAAGCAACGGACCTTCATCCGTAAGTTTAATAGTTTGCAAATTATTGTTCACATCCTGCAAATTTACAAGATGAGACAAAGCTTTTGTGTCTTTTACAACAATCAACTGCACGCTTTCCGCATCCTCAACATGACGACTATTCGACTTATTTGATTGGCTTTTAGCTATTTCTCCAGAGCCCACATAAGCCGGAAGTATAGTTTCTACTTTATTGTTTGACTTGTCTTGCTCAACGCTTTTCTTCATATTTTGGAAAGATCCTGGAGCCGAGATAGAAATCATATCGTATCGATAAATTCCCTCGTATTGGCGAATACCCAAGGTCGCAACAGTATCGTTCAAAGCAAGACCGCAAACAATAAGCGCTGTGCAACCAGCAACTCCACCAATAGTCATGCACAATCTGCCTTTAAATCGCGCCAAATTGCGAACGGTAACCTTATTTAAGAAACTCATTCGCTTCCAAATCCAAGGCAACCTTTCAAGAAGAACGCGAGAACCAGCTTTTGGAGCTTTTGGTCTTAACAAAGCTGCAGGAACTTGCTTTGTTTCTCGCCAACTAACAACGATTGTGCATATTGCAACAGGAATCACAAATGCTAGCACACACAAAGAGCCATATAGCCAGTCATACTTCAACCTAACGTCTGGCACAGCGTATAAACCACGCAAGATTTTTAGTAAAAGTGAAGGGATTGCAAGAAAACCCATAATATCGCCAATTCCGCCGCCAACAAAGCACGCAAATATCGCGAAGAAAGCATGTCTTGTTACTGCAGTAGAACGACCGTATCCCAAACTTAAGTATGTACCAATAAGCCCTCGCTCTTCTTCAACCATACGAGCCATAGCAGTTAAACTCATCATCATTGCTACAACAAGAAATACCGCTGGGAAAGCGTATCCAAGTGACTGTATTGAAGCAACGTCAGAACGCAAACTTGCATAACTATCGTTAGCTATGCGAGTAGATATATGCCATTGAGCTTGAGGAACACGTTTTTGAATCTCTGACTTAATTTGTTTACAAATTTGCTTTTTTGCTTGCTCTTTAACAAAATTTGGAGCGCGCTGAAGCCTAGGATCATTTGCAATAATATTTTTTAATTCTAAATTAACTTGTTTGTCGATAATTTGATTACGTCGAGCTTTTTCGCGTTTAGATTGCACGAGTTCCTGAATCTGTTCAGATGCATCGTCAACAATGCCACGATAATCTTTAGAAAAAACATTGACACGTTGAGCATCATTCAAACGCACCGACATTGCTGTATACGGCAAGCTAGTCACGTTATCAGGAGCAGCAGAAGTAAATATTGGGTATCTAGACGTCACAGAGTTACGAAATGCTTTAGATTGATAGCCATCAGGATTGTTTAAATCGTTGCTATCTAGCACGCTACCAGTTATGCGCAAACGATAAGTTTTAGACTTTGAATTAGAAGAACCAAGACTTCCAACGCCCGCATTTTGCTGCACGTTGACTACTATCACATTGCCAATGCTCAATCCACTATCGTGTAAAAATCGCTGAGTTACAACAGCTTCACTATTATTTTTAGGCATGTTGCCCTTAAGCAAATGCAAGCGATTAAGATTTTTTGTGATTCTACATAATGCACGAAATTCATTGCGTATGAAGACTTTGCATCATCTGTTGCGTGCGCTGTTGCTTTCCAAGAACGCTCTGCTTCAACTTCACTCACACTTGGCAACGCGCGTAATGCTGCAACATCGTCTTTAGTTAAACCAAGAGTAGATACGATTTGCAAATCATAAGCATGCAATTTCGCATACATATCGTTAGTAGCGAGAAACATGTCGTTGCATCCTGCATAAATACCAGTCATAACAGCAACGCCAAGCATTGCAATAACCGCAAGAACGCAAAAGCGGCGCCATTCGCGAACCCACATTCTAATTGCGCTAATAAATACTATTGGCAGCAACGAATGCATGCGCTTAACTTCACCACCATTATTGGCATTTTTATTATCAGATTGCTTTGAAACTGCTGCTACTTTCCGCATAACAACCACCTAATCACCACTCAATATCGGCTATAGCCATAGGATGTTCTTGCACAGTTTCGTCTACAACTTTTCCAGAACGGAAACGAACAACTTTGTGAGCCATCGGAGCAATGGCAGCATTATGAGTAATAATCAGCACTGTCATGCCTTCAGTTCGGCAAATATCTTGCAATAATTGCAATACTGCCTTACCTGTTTCATAATCCAAAGCACCAGTAGGCTCGTCACATAGCAATAGTTTAGGTTTTTTAGCAAGAGCGCGCGCAATAGATACGCGTTGCTGCTCACCGCCAGAAAGTTGCGCTGGGAAATTATGAAGCCTTTCTTTCAAGCCAACATCAATAAGCGTTTGAGCAGGGTCAAAATGATCTGCACAAATTTGCGAAGCTAGCTCTACGTTTTCAAGAGCAGTTAAATTTGGAACTAAATTATAAAATTGAAAAACAAAACCAATGTCTTCTCTGCGGTAGCGAACCAAATTACGACCTTTTAGCTTAGTAACATCGCAATCGCCAACAACAACACGACCGCTTGTCGCAGTATCCATACCGCCCAAAATATTTAATGCTGTAGTTTTTCCAGCGCCAGATGCACCTAAGATTACTGTAAGCTCACCGCTTTGTGCAGTAAAACTGGCATCATCTAAAGCTCGCACAGCACCAGAACCTGATGGGTATTCTTTCACTACATGATCAAAAGTTATATATGCCACAATGCACCTTCACAATATGAGAAACTATAAAAATTCAACTTCTCTTTATTTGTATTATCTACCGTTATATTTCGTACTATTTTACTAAATGAGCGCAAAATTCGCTAACTTACTTCAGCGACGACACTCCACATCTTTCCATGCAATATGCATTACCAAGCCAAGTATGACGAGAATTTGGCCAAACAGCACCTAAACGCGGAGCACACTGACTCATCCATATACTTGGCACACGCCCATCTGCGCTTTGCGAACCAAGCAAATTAAATCCATTCTTGCTTTCAAGCCAATCTGGATGCTGTGTTGCAATAGCAAGCCCTTCCTCAAGAGTAAGAGGCAAACGTTCATCAGAATCAATAAGCTTACGAGCGACATCAGGCTCTCGATTCAAATACGATGAGCCAGTATGTGGATCGACGACTATATAGAACGGGCCTTTAGGAAACTCATACCCGTCTTTGGGAAGAAAACTTATGATATCTCGCGGAGGCATAGTGGTGAATCCAGCCATGCGATTAATACTCGTACGAGAAATCAACGATTCAGGCGAAACTAATTCACGCGTAGGAACCAATAAAATATTCGCACCTAAACTACTATTTTCAAGCGCACACAATATAGGATTTGCCAACTTACGAAAAGCATCGGCACTCATATCAGCCACATCTGGATACCCAAGTGCCACTATACGATCGAGTTGCTGCTGTATTTCTTCAGATGCTATTGACATAATTCCAGTTTACGCAAAATCTTACATAATCGCGAGCGCAATATAACCATAATTAGTTTAGGAAATTACGCTTTTTAGCAATAATTTCAGCCAATTGCACAGCATTTAGTGCAGCACCTTTTCGCAAATTATCGTTAGTGATGAAAAGTGCCAATCCCTTATTTCCATCGATCGCTTGGTCTTGCCTAATTCTACCAACATAACTTGCAGACTTTCCTGCCGCTAGCTGAGGAGTAGGAATATCGTTAAGCTCAACTCCTTCAGCCTTGCTTAATACTTCGCGAGCCATGTCTGGAGTTACATCATGCTCAAACTCAGCGTTTACACTCATGCCGTGACCAGTGAAAACACCTACGCGCACACAAGTACATGAGGCTGCAAGATTTGGCAAATGCAAAATCTTACGGCTTTCATTGCGCAATTTTTGTTCTTCGTCAGTTTCTTCAGAACCGTCATCAACTATTGAACCAATAAAAGGCACTACATTAAAAGCAATAGTACGAGCAACTTTTGTAGGTTCAGGGAAATCTATTGCACTACCGTCGAAAACGAGTTTATCTGCTCCTTGGTTTAATGCAGCTTGAGCCTCATTCATGAGTTGCAAAGCACCTGCTCGACCGGCGCCAGAAACAGCTTGATAAGACGAAACTATTAAACGTTTTAATCCAAAAGCATCAGCAAGCGGCTTTAATACAGGCATGCAAGCCATAGTTGTGCAATTTGGATTTGCTACTATTCCTCTTGGAATAGTATCTAAATCTTCAGGGTTTACTTCCGCAACTACCAAAGGCACATCGTTATGCATACGCCATTGCGAAGAATTATCTACTACAATTGCGCCAGCTTCAGCGAATTTCGGAGCCCAAATTTTTGAAGTTCCGCCGCCTGCAGAAAAAATAGCTATGTCAATTCCGTGCAAATCTGCTTTTTCTACATCTTCTACGACTACGTCTTTGCCACGATATTGCAAAACTGTGCCAGCAGAATGAGCGGAAGCCATAAAACGTAAATCTTTTATTGAAAAATCGCGCTCGTCAAGCACTCGACGCATTACCATACCAACTTGGCCAGTTGCGCCGAGCACTGCCACGTTCACGCCTTTTTCGTTGATAATTGTCATCGAGACTCCCCTAAAAGTAAGTACGTATAATTTCTACAGTTTTTACAATTCTACAATTTAGTTAATTTAATAATTTAATAATTTAATAATTTAAATTGCTTCAGCGCCCGCTTCCACCGTACACCACTGCTTCAACTTGGCTTGCGTCCAAACCGTAAGCAGTATGCAAAGCACGAACAGCTTCATCAATTTGTTCAACAGGAACCATGGCAGCAATACGAATTTCCGAAGTAGAAATCATCAAAGTATTTATACCATGTTCACTTAGCGCAGTGAAGAAGGTAGCAGCTAGACCTGAATGTGTTTTCATACCAACGCCAACAACAGCTACTTTTCCTACTACTGGAACGACATCCATAGAAGTAAATTTCAATTCATCATGCGCTTCTTCTAGAACTTTACGGACTGCTTCCATTGACGCTCCTGGAGCAGTAATAGAAATATCTGCTGTACCAGTAGAAGCACTTGCTTGCGCAATCATGTCAATATTTACATTTGCTTTTGCAAGAGTTGTAAATACTTTCGCAGCCATACCAGGAATATCTGGAATACCGCGAACCGTAATCATTGCCTCACTGCGATCATGAGCAACGCCAGAAATAACAGGAGTTTCCGGACCTAAATCAGGAAATAAATCGCCCATAGTCGAAAGAATATCGTGGTTTACCATTGTTACCGCCTTTAAGCTCGAAGATTATTTGACATTATCTATTAATATTTAGTTTCGTATTTTCTAACTCAGATTAGGCAAATCGTTCGGATTAATATTATTTGGAACTATAAGCGTTCCGTTCCTATGTGAGAATGAACTTCTAACATGAAGAGGCATACCAAAACGCTGAGCGTACTCAACACAACGCAACGCAAGTACGCGCGAACCACAAGATGACATTTCAAGCATCGAATCATAATCGATTACAGGAATACGTTTTGCAGTTGGCACAATACGTGGGTCTGCAGTAAATACTCCATCTACATCCGTGTAAATCTCACATATATCAGCACCTAAAGCAACCGCAAGAGCTACAGCTGAAGTATCCGAACCACCTCTACCGAGAGTCGTGTCATCTCCAACTTCGTTAATTCCTTGGAACCCGGCAACAATTGCAACACTGCCTTTGCTAAGAGCTCTTCTGACACGATCAGGCTTAACCGCACGAATATGCGCAGCTCCGAACTGAGTATCTGTCATAAATCCAGCTTGAGAACCAGTAAAAGAATAAGCATGAGATCCTTGAGCATGAATAGCCATTGCAAGCAAACTCATAGAAATTCGTTCGCCTGCTGTCATAAGCATATCCATTTCGCGAGCAGGAGGATGAGTATTTACACTCATTGCTTGATCAATTAAATCGTCAGTTGTATCTCCCATCGCTGAAACTACAACAGCAACATCATTGCCTTCTGCTTTTGTAGAAAGAATGCGTTTGGCAACACGTTGTATGGAATCCGTATCCGCTACAGAAGAACCACCGTATTTCTGTACGATAAGCGCCAATTTTTACCCCTTGCTCATGTCAATATTGATAAACGCACAGGATATGCCGAATAATGGCTTCGATATCAGACTACCAACTATGCCCTATTTATTGATAATAATTTGTGCACATAAAAACAATATTCAAAATTACACAGATTGACGGCCAGAAAATGCACGACCTAAAGTGATCTCATCCGCATACTCTAAATCTCCACCAACAGGCAATCCACTTGCCAAGCGAGTAACTTTAATTCCTAGAGGATCGAGCAATCGAGCCAAATACGTAACAGTCGCTTCACCTTCTATATCAGGATCAAGCGCAAGAATAATTTCTTGAACTTTTGCATCTTTAAGACGTTCAAGTAATTGCGTAATTGCTAAGTCCCCAGGCCCAACATTTGCCATTGGGTTAATTGCACCACCAAGAACATGATAAACACCTGAATACTCATGAGTTCGCTCAATACTCATAATGTCTTTAGGTTCTTCAACTACGCAAATTTTGCTATGATCACGCCGAGGATCTGCGCATACTATGCAAGGACTCTGCTCACATACGTTTCCGCATACATCACAAAAACGCACACTTTCTTTCATGTTATTAATTGCGTCTATTAGCTCTTGAACATCTTTATCCGAGGAAGAAAGTAAGTAAAACGCAATACGCTGAGCGCCTTTAGGTCCAATCCCTGGAAGCTTTGAAAATGCTTCAATTAAGCGACCAATTGCTCCATCATATGACGATGAATTATGCACTGTAAACTACTCCTCTTGCTTTTTCTTAACGCTCATAATCGCATTTTTAGGATTTTTAGGATCAGTGGAAGCAAATTCTTCAACAGATTTAACTTCAAAAATTTGTTTAAGCTCATCAGTGCTTACAGATGTTGCTGATTCTAATGAAGCATCGTCCATTGAACATTCGTCAGCAGTAGCTCCATTCGTAGGAGAAACAGTAGTCTGAATTGATTCAGCAGACAATTCTGAAGTATTAGTTGCATTCTGAACTTGAGACTGTAGTTTATCTTGATCCAAGACACCAGAAATAGCTTCATCTTGGTTATGAGAATGCGAACTCTTCTGTATTGTAATCTCGTCATCATGATTCATAGGCTCATCTTCAATAGAAGAGCCTTTAGAAGAAGACTCTTCAGAAGAAGAGTTTTCTGGCATTGCAATCACATCCGACATAGGCATAGACGACATGTCTGCCCAAACATCATCATCCGCATTCGCAACATCACTTAACTCATCCGCAGTATTTTCAGAAGCTACTGATGCTGCGGAGCCATCAGCGCCACTAAAACCCGAAGATTCTTTTTTAGTAGGATTTTTATTTATTCCGCTGCTATCAGAATCAGTTTTATTACTAAAACCAGCAGATATACCTGTTTTACGCAATAAAATATCGCGCTTAACTTTTGCAAGCTTCTGCGGATCCATTCGAGCAACAGATTCTACTTGTTCACCATTAGCAGCAACTGGTGCAGGAGCAATCATTACTTGCGTGCCAAATATCTCATGCACTTCATTCATTACTACTTTTGGCACTTTTTGTCCATCATATGGAGAAGTAGTGCATACTGCGAGCGCAAACGCATGTTGACTCATAGGCTCATTAAAAGTCAAAATAAGACGCTGTCGACCTGATTGTGCTGAAGTAAGTTGCACTGTAGGAACATACTCACGAGTTACATACTCACGTACGTCATCAGGCAATATTGAAACTACTTTATCCCACATTGCATCAGTATCCATGGAATCATTCTTTGAATTAGCATTATGCGCATCGTTCAAAAACACTTTTTTAGATTCCGTTTCTTTTGTGTTTGTAGCAGATTGCGTTTCTGCTTTAGCAATAGGAGATGCTGTAGTTTCAGAAGGTAGTGAAGAATTTGAAGTACTATTATTCTCACTATCTGCAGAAACATATTTCTTATTGCTTGTAGAACCTACGAAATGAGCACCAGAAGATACTTTATTTTGAATATTCTGCGTAGAAGTGGAAATATTTTGTTGTTGCACGTTATTGATGCGCAAATTAGTTGCAACAGTATTTGAAGTTTCGCTGTCTGCAAGCAAACGAGCAACTAAAATTTCCAAATTCATGCGAGGAGAAATTGCACTAGCCATTGCACTTAAAGCATCATTAATTGTTTGAGCCATACGTGCTAAATCATGCAATGTCATGCTTGCAGATTGCTTATTCAATATTTCCAAATCTTCTGGAGAAACATCATTAAGTAAGCTTGAAGCCGCTTTAGGACCTGCAGATACCATAAGCAACAAATCACGAACTCTACCTAATAAATCTTCTACAAACTTACGAGTATCGTAACCTCCAACAATAACGCGACGAACTACATCGTATATCGAAGCACCATCATGATTAATAAGATCGTCAATGAATTCGCTAATCAATGAATTAGGCGTAAAACCTAATAAAGCAACCGCAGAATCCAAAGAAATTGAACCATCAACAGCACCCACCATAAGCTGATCGAGCACAGATAACGTATCTCGCATTGATCCCGCACCAGCGCGCATAACAAGGCGAAGAACTCCCGGCTGCGGCAGAATACCTTCCTTTTTGCAAATATCTTCAAGATATGGAGACATTACCTCTGGAGGCACAAGTCTGAAAGGATAATGGTGTGTACGCGAGCGAATAGTGCCAATAACTTTATCCGGCTCAGTGGTAGCAAAAATAAACATTACATGCTCAGGCGGCTCTTCTACAATCTTAAGCAAAGCATTAAAACCTTGCTGTGTAACCATATGAGCTTCGTCGAGAATGAAAATCTTATAACGGTCACGAGCAGGAGCGAAACCAGCACGCTCACGCAACTCTCTAGCATCATCGACACCGTTATGGCTTGCAGCATCAATCTCTACAACGTCGATAGAACCTGCACCGCCAGTAGCTAAATCTTTACAGCTTTGGCACTCTCCGCATGGGTGCGAAGTTGGTCCTTTTTCGCAATTAATGCAGCGAGCTAAAATTCGCGCAGAACTTGTTTTACCGCATCCACGTGGTCCAGAAAATAAATATGCATGCGTTATTTTCCCTTGGTCTAATGCTCTAGACAAAGGTATGGTAACCTGATCCTGCCCAATAACACCATCAAACGTGTCAGGACGATATCTACGATACAGTGCAAGTGCCATGTTTCCTAACCTACCGCGACCTAACTATTTCCCCGATATATCTTAGTTAAGACTATCAGCAGCCGCCACCCGACTGCTGATATTTATATTCGTTTTTGCTACTTACTACTTATTGCAATCTTCTAGTCCTGCTCTAGCAGAAACTTCCACGTTAGAAGCAAATGGAATATTCAGCCCAACAGAAACACGAACAGTTACATCATTACTAGTAGAGTTGCAAGATTTCAAAAAAGCATTGCTTGAAGCAACAGTACGCGCAACAACCTCACACGCATTATCCTCCATCCTTTGCAACGCAGAAGCACCGGATAAAGCAGCAGAAGTTGCAACAGCATAAGCTTGATGTTTAGCTCCGAGAACATTACATAAAATAGCAGAAAGCACTAGTATTGAGCAGACTGCGATCACTAGCATAATGCCAAGCATAGTGCCAGAACCGCAGTCGATGCCCTTACATCGCTTATGAATGAAATTTATTGAATGCTTCACAAAATTCTTGCGCCTACTCATACTAAAACCTGGCTTACATGACTTTCCACTAGAGGCGGCAAAATATGAAGAGGATCAGGAATAAGAGGACATTTAACAACAATATTCGCCATATTATTGCTACGACTTATTTTCACCGACGCTCCTTGACCTGCGACCGACTGCACGATACTTGCGGCAGCTTTATCGTCCTTATGAGTCACAAGATAATACGCAACTTGCGCAGCAGCATCATGACAATTCATAGTACATACAACTGCTCTACCTATGCCAATCAATACAAATAACAGTATTAATGCACAAGGTAAAACAATAGAAAATTCAGCAGTTACCGTCCCTCTGTCATAATCACTAATTTTGCGCAACAACCTTTTGCACACAATAACTTTCCGCATCATAAGCTCATTTCATCCGCTAAAGCATGCCGTTAGCCGATTTTCAATGCTTTTTTAACTAAATCTGTCAACGTTGTGCGAACCGTATCTGATTTCAAAATAGCAACTAGCAGTGCAGCAAAACCAGTGGCAGCAATAATAACTACTGCATATTCAGCTGTTACAGCTCCAGAATCCTTATTTTTAAGACCGTCAGCGTACAATTTTCTTTTTTGACACAAACATGACTCAATATTCACTAATTGTTCATTTACTTGAAGCATAGACACAGAGCATCGTGCAACAAGTTTTTGCATTATCCCAACCATCATCTTGTACCTTTCACTTCAAACTATCCGAAATTTTCGGATAGAAATATTATTACAACTTGTTTTGCGAATGAAAATAAAAAAATTGCATTGTGGATAAAAGCTAATTTATTTTTCTAGAAATTTATTTTTAAAAAGCTAGCGCATAAGCGACATAACTGTTGGCAAAATTCCTATGCATATAAAAGACGGCAAAAAACATAATCCAACAGGAAGCAGCAATCGCACAGACAACCTAGAACTTTCTTGTCTAGCAATATTGGCCATATTTCTCTCATAATGTTGAGCAAGTGCAGACAATACAGGAACTGGAGATGAACCATAACACCATGATTCTTTTAAAGATGTCATTAACCATCTAGCTAATATTTCTGAAGAATCTAAGTTTTTACGATTAGTAAATTTTGATTTATTTTCTAATTCAAAATTATCTTGTCTAGTATAAGTAGAAGACCATGCTTCATGCCACGTATCTCCTGCAAGTAAAGCATTGGAAACAGAGCAAAGCCACATGCCTTGACCGCAAGGAAACACTTGCCCAACAGCACTAAGAGCCCTAGTAATAGCAACACCACTACGAAGTGAAACAATAATCATATGTAAACCAAGAAGAGGATCTACATATGAAACTTTTGAATTACGCCATTCGTATTTAAATAGCATAATTTTACTGTTAAAGCGCATACGATTATCTAATGAATCGCACTCTAATTTCAAACTCACCCATTGCCAAACAATTACAACAAACAATGGAACAATAAACAAAAGCTGCTTTGTGGACTCCATAAATCATCCTTCCAGAGAAGCAGCATCCATTGCATGCTGAGATATTTGCAACATAGAACTAACCCACGCCAAACCCAATCCATAACATATTCCACCTATTGTTAATAAAATCCATCCATTTACTGTTGTAATTAACATCAAAATAGGGTGCCCACCTAGTAATTCACCAGCAAAAAGAGCCAAAATAGGTAGAGCAGTAAGTAATTTTATTGTTGCTTTTGGCATTGCAGCTACGTCAGCACGTAAATCTTCTGCACGCTTCTGAGCATGATATGACGCTGCCGTAGCTTCCACACATTCTGCCATAGCGCAACCAAGAGTATTACTCAATTCATATGAAGCCATAAGACTTTCAGAAACAGTATGCATATGTTTTTCAAGCTGACGACGTTGAGTCTTATTCATATTGCGCTTCTTTGGAAAACAACGTTCATAAAGCCATTTATAAATAATTTTTGTATTAACTGCACTACTGCAAATACATTGTTGAGACTTAGAGTCACTGTGAACAATCATTGCAAAAGTAGAACCAGAACGTAATGCAGCAATCATTCCAGCAAGAACTTCTTCAATATCCATTTTTATGCTCCAAGCAACACAATCGACTACTAATTATTTGAACTGTCAACACATATGCTGGCCATATTTTCGGGCAGATTCCAATAATTTGAAAACTTAACCCATGCAGGCAAAAATTTCATGACAATACTGCCGTCAATTCCACAAGATAATTGCAAAACTGGAACGCCACACAGCAACGAAGCGCTAGAAACGTATTGCAAAATACCGAGTTCTTTGATCATTCGACACCCGTTAGAGGATCTCTCTACATGAATAACAACATCGAATGCTCCAGCAGCTAAAGCACATAAAGCTGCAGGCTCCAACCCAGCCAATAACCCTAATGCCATAAGACGAGCGGGAACTTTCTCTATTTCATCTGCATGAAGAGTTGTCATTCCACCCTTATGACCAGAAGTAAATACTCTCAACAAATCAGCAATTTCTTCCCCACGACATTCACCAAGAATAATGCGATCCGGACGCATTCTTAATGTTGCTTTTACTAATTGAGATAAGCCAATTTCTCCTACACCTTCTACATTAGCTTCTCGCGCACTTAACGAAACATGATTTTGTGTCAACTCGCCAAGCTCTCTAATTTCTTCAACAGATACAATACGATCTTCGCAATCAGCAGCAGCCAACAAAGCCTTCATAAGTGTGGTTTTCCCAGATCCAGTACTTCCAGTGATCATTATATTTGCTCGCTTTTTAACTAGAACGCTTAGAATACAAGACAATTCTTTTGGAAACATGCCTTGATCACTCAAAGAAACAAGATCATAACGATTAATTGAAGGAAAACGAATTGACAATGCTGCTCCTTGAGATACAAGTGGCGCTAAAACAGCATGTATGCGAATGCCAGAAGTACTTGAAGCATCAGCAATAGGACACGCATCATCCAGTCTTTTGCCTAATTGTGCACAAAGCCATACAGCATATTCTCTTAACAAAGCAGGGTTGTTAAGCGGAACTCGAGTTGCGCGTTCCTTAAGACCTTGTCCACAATCTACCCACACACGACCAGACTCGCTTACAACCATGTCTGTGACTCTTACGTCATTGGCAAATTCCTGCAGAATTCCAAAATCGATATCACGAATATTATTTACGATCATATTTACCTCTTGAGTATTTCGAACGACGATATTGCGAACGACGATATTTAGTTACAGCATTTTTTGTATTTGATATAACATCTCCGATAAGCCAATTATTTATGCGTTTCATGGTTTCCTTCATTGAAGATGGCACATTTCGAATACCGTAGCCCCCTATAATGTCGGTGTACATGCGAGCATCGTGTTGCAAAGAACCAAGAAATGTAGTTGATAGATATTCAGAAGCTTCATCGATACTTAAAACATAAGATTTTTGCGTTAAACCACGAGGAGGCAATCCCACAACAGCAAATTTGTTGAACTTTACGCCAGAATCACACAAAGTATCTAATTTTTGTAGCAACGCTCTAAACCTTGCTAAATCAAGCACAGATAGCTCAACCGCAGCAAGAGTCGCACTGTCAATAAATTGCGGAATATTACGGTAAGACTTCATAGCAGTCTCGCCAGAACCTATATCTACAATAACTACATCAACAGCATCAGCTAGACCTCTAATAGCAGCCTCTAAAACCCAAGGTTCAGGATATTTACCATGCCATGGAGAAAATGCTAAAACATCCACATTATCCCAATGCAATAGCTCATTGCGCAACACATAGCCATCGCATCTACCTAAGGGAGCATCAACTTCTTGCAACCTGCGACCTTCATCTGATTCCAAACCAAGCAGAACGTCTAAACCGCCATGAGTCAAATCAGCATCTACAAGAGCAACACTATGGCCTTGTTCACTTATATAGCGAGAAAGAATAGATAGAGAAGTGCTTAGCCCAATGCCATCTGCAGCAGACATTCCAACCAAAATATTTTTAGGCAATGGATCTAAAGAATCACGCGCAATAAGATTATCTTCTTCAGCATTATTAAACACACGAGATTTATGCTTAATAGAAATATCTTGCGAGCGTTCAGTATTTTGAAAACTCTCCACATCTTGAGAACTCTTAGGCAAAAGAGTCATAACAGTATGATCGTCAGCTATACATGGCGCAATTTTTACACCATTAGACACAGATTCGTATATAGATTTATCTGCAACTTGAGGAGGATAAACATAACGTTTAACATCTCTAAATGCGCCTACAGCTTCGCCATTGTTATAATTCTTATCAATCTGCTTAACGCCAATTGATTTATTGTTTACACTCATATTCATACTCATGCGCCTATTGAAACGCATATAGCAATGAGTTTTCAACAATATTCATGCAATGTGGTTAAAAGCTCAGGAAATATTAAGAATAAGCAAATATTGCACAAAAATTATCTATAAAAACATCTATTTTACAGAATTTACAGATGGCAATACTAAATCTTTATTAACTTTCATATAGCGTTCAAGTAACTCACCATAAATTGGCTTAGTTTTTAGAATATCTGAAATAAGCAATGCGATAAATGCAGAAGCTGCAACTGGGAGCGTATGAATCATAGTTCCAGACATTTCAACAGTAAGCAAAATCGAAGTGAGTGGAGCTTTTACAGATGCAGACAACGTACCAGCCATAACGCAAACTGCAAACACAGATACAAATTTTGTATCAATGCCAAATGCTGAAACGCTAGTAATCCAGCGCGCAGCAACACCACCTGCGAGCGCACCTACTGCAAGAATAGGCATAAAAATACCGCCAGGAGCACCACAGCCAAAACTTGTAGAAGTAAACAACATTTTTGCCACAAATAGCAAACAAAGCATTGCAAGACTTGCTTTTCCATATTCAGAAAGTCGCACTAAATTAGATCCGCCACCAAGAACTTCAGGCAGGAACAAGCCAACTGGTATTGCAATTAAGCAAGCAATAGCAACAGGCATCCACTTTGGCAAATATCCGTATAATGTTTGCAAACCAAGTAACGAACGATTCATTATCGAGCCTACAAAACCTGCAAAAATACCAAGAGGAATAATCCAAATATGCAAGTTCATCGGCAAATCTGGAATCTGACCAAAATCAAGAACTGGACGCAATCCGAAACAAGTTTGCGAAACAAAATCAGCACATAAAGCAGCTGCAGCAGCTCCTATAAGAACAATTGAAGTTAAGCCGTGCTGAATCTCCTCCATAGCAAACATAACTCCAGAAAGTGGCGCAGAAAACGCAGCAGATAAGCCGGCTGCAGCTCCAGCAGTTACCACATAATGCTCTTTAATATCGTCACGCCTACCTTTACGGAAAATTCGAGACAACATCTGAGCACCACATGCACCTATTTGAATAGATGGACCTTCACGTCCAAGAGACAATCCAAATAAAGAACCAAGTAAACCGCCAACAAAACGCACTGGCAGAATCGTGTGCCATCGCATATTCAAACCGCGATTAACATACCCCACGACTTGAGGAATACCACTTCCAGAAGCCATACTTTCTTTACGACTCATCCAGCCAATAATTAGACCTGCAATTACAGCAAAAATTAAACATGGCAAAATCCACCATGCGTTATGCCGGATTTGTAAATACATCCAACGCGCAAAATCCGTACCGTATTCAATACCAAGCCTGTAAGAAGCTACTAATGAACCAGAAACAGCGCCGACAAATATCCCAGCTAATATTACTTTCCAACGAAGCTGGCAAAAAGTTTTTGATATTTGCTTTAACTTATTGCTTAAAAAGCTCAATGCATTCTTAAACTTCACTACAACTCGATTCTGCGCACAACACTTAACTTCTAAATACTAAATTACGTGCAGTAACAATATTTGCGAAACAATATACCCAACAGAAGCAGCAAAGAATGGAACAATAAGTTCTGCAAAAAGCAAGAACACTCCATCTTTTATGCGCTTTCTTTGAATAAGATCCACACCTTCAAAAATTGCAGTAGAAAACGTGGAAAATCCACCCAAAAATCCCAAAATCATCAAATAAGCAAAACGTACTCCACATATTGCAGCTGCAACCATGAAAACATTAGACACAACACCTATAGCAAATGAAGCAACGCAATTGATAAATAGCGTTGCAACTGGAACTTCGCTTTTATGAGCAGCTGAAATTTTTTTAGTCATTGCGCATCTTAAAACAGCACCTAAACCGCCAAAAAAGCAAGGCAAAATAAACATAATAAAAACGTATAAAGAATTCATCACTTCATCACCTTAGTATTAGCTTCTGCAACAGATCGACTTTGCTTTTTATTCATGCAATTCGCAATTCCTGCTCCAACCCAATTACCAACAAAAGCCATAAAAACGCCAAAAAGCAGCGAAAAAAGCATGCCCAAAACAACAAGCGTCATGCGTGGAGCCATGAAAGACATTGCACTTTCAAACGCGAAAGTAGACATAGTCGACAATCCGCCACAAAAGCCTGTTCCTAGCGCATATTTATACAAAGTTTGCTTTTCTTGCGTTAAAGCTTTAACAGATATTGCAGTAACAAGAGCAAAAATAAAGCATGCAATCATATTTGACAAAAAAGTCCCTAAAGTAAGCTGGCCAAATATAAATGATTGTCCGTCTACTTGGTGAATCGTGTGCGCATAAGAAGAAATTACTGCGCGCACGAAAGCTCCACATGTACCACCAATAAAAACTAAAAAGTATAATCGACAATTATTTTTTTTATTTTTTCCGCTTATTTTACTCATTTTCACTCTTTTTGAAATTATCGTCATAAACCAAAACGACACTCCCAATCGAGAAGTGCCGTTTTGCTAAGTTGATCATAAAATAATAAACAATTTCAGTCAGTTAGTGAGTGAACACTAATGATATGATCACGCTGCGGACCAGTTCCAATAGCAGAAATACGGCAATGAGAAAGCTCTTCCAAACGCTTTACATAACTTTGCGTATTTTGAGGCAAATCTTCAAACTTATGGATTTGAGAAATATCCTCATTCCAGCCTGGAAGCATCTCGTATACTGGTTTCGCAGAAGCAAATAGTGATTGATCTACAGGCATTTCTTCCATACGCTGAACTGTTCCATCAGACAAAGCCACATCATAAGCCACGCAAACTGGGATTTCCTTCAAACCAGTCAAAACGTCAAGCTTAGTAAGAACAATATCCGTCAAACCATTTACGCGAGTTGCATAACGGCTTACTACAGAATCAAACCATCCACAACGACGAGGACGACCAGTTGTAACACCATATTCATGGCCTTGCTCACGCAACCAGTCACCCTGCTCATCCAAAAGTTCAGTTGGGAATGGACCTTCACCAACACGAGTAATATACGCTTTCGCTACTCCAATTACGCGCGTAATACGAGTAGGACCAACACCAGTACCCGTGCAAGCGCCACCAGCAGTAGGGTTTGAAGAAGTTACAAACGGATAAGTGCCATGATCGACGTCAAGCATTGTGGCTTGTCCACCTTCAAACAGCACAGTTTTGCCTTCATCCATTGCTTCATTCAATACTAATGAAGTATCAGCAACATATTTCTTCAAGCGTTTGCCAAGCTCCACAAGTTGAGCGGTAACTGCATCAATATCAATAGGATGTTGATTATAAAGTTTTACAAGCATTTGATTCTTTTGATGCAAACTTGCTTCAACTTTGTCGCGCAAGTGATCAGCATTAAATAAATCATGCACTCGAATACCAACACGATTAATTTTATCCGCGTAAGTAGGTCCAATACCACGACCAGTCGTGCCGATCTTGTGTTTACCAAGGAAACGCTCAGTTACTTTATCAATAACTCGATGATACGGAGTAATAACATGCGCGGCTTCGCTCACAAGCAAGCGCGAGCAATCTACACCGCGAGATTCCAAAGCGTCAATTTCTTCAAGCAATACCTCTGGGTCAACAACAACACCATTACCAATTACAGGCGTAACATTAGGGCTGATAATTCCGCTTGGAAGTAAATGTAATGCATAAGATTTATCGCCAACAACAACAGTGTGTCCGGCATTATTACCGCCATTAAAACGTGCGACAATATCAACCTTTGAACCAATTAAATCTGTTGCTTTGCCTTTACCTTCGTCACCCCATTGAGCTCCAATAAGCACAATACCAGGCATGCCGCACCTCCATTTTTGAGCTAACGCTGCTCAAATAAGCACAATTCTTACCTGTTAAGACTATCTCTATGCCACTACCGAATAAGAAAAAGAAATATATAAAATTAAAAAATTTACTATTTCAGTGCTTTACCAGCAGAACCTAACTGCACACAAGCTTCTACTACACGCTGAGCCATGGCTTTTTCGGCTTCACGACCCCAAGATCGAGGATCATATAACTTCTTTTCGCCAACTTCTCCGTCTATTTTAAGAACAGAGTCATAATTACTGAACATGTGACCAGCAATTGCACGAGTAAAAGCATATTGAGTGTCAGTATCTATATTCATTTTAATTACGCCGTAGCGCACAGCTTCAGCAATTTCTTGAGCAGTAGAACCAGATCCGCCATGAAATACCAGCAGGAACGGCTTTTTAGAAGCGCCAAAGGTGCGAGTATCACAAATATTTTGATAGTTCTGATATACAGTTTTTTGGATTTCTTGCAATAATTTAGGATGCAGTTTTACAACGCCAGGCTTATAGGCTCCATGAACGTTGCCAAAAGTAAACGCTGCCATATACCTGCCACGTTCACCCAAGCCAAGCTTATCTACAACACGCAAAGCATCTTCAGACGTAGAATACAATCTCTCGTCAATATCAGCACGATGCCCGTCTTCTTCTCCACCAACAGCACCAATCTCAATTTCAAGAATTGTGCGAGATTTTTGCGAAGCGTCAAGCAACTGTTCTGCAACGTCTAGATTATGTTGCAAAGGCACTGTTGAACCATCCCACATATGCGACTGGAATAACGGCTCTTCGCCTTTTTTGACTTGTTCTGTTTCATAAGAAATTAGTGGTTTAATCCAACCATCTAAATATCGCTCAGCACAATGATCTGTATGAAGCGCAATAGTAATATTAGGGTATTGAGCTGCCACTTCGTGCGCAAACTTTGCAAATGCTATTGAACCAACAACACGATTATTGAGAGATTGACCTGAAAAATAAGCAGAACCACCGACAGAAACTTGAATAATGCCATCAGATTCAGCTTGAGCGAACCCCTGCAAAGCTGCATTAAGAGTTTGCGTACTAGTAACATTGATAGCAGGGTATGCGTAGCCACCTCGACTTGCAGCATCAAGCATATGCGCATAACGTTCAACAGTTGCAATAGTCATACTTGTATTATCCGCCTTTATTACTCAGATAGCTATGCATATGCACAAAAACATTACATACTGGTATGCGAAAATCTATCTTCAAAATCTACAAACTGATTGTGATTCTATAGTTCAGCTCAATTAAAATAACAGAAACATCTAATCTCAAAACTGCATTTGCTGATGACGTTTTTTAGCCTCAGTAACAACAAACTCGTGATATTTCAACGCAATCGAAGAATCTAATCCGGCATTTTCCGCAATATTTAGCAAACTTTCTATTTGCTGCTGCTCTCTTTTAGAATCCTCAGGAGCAAATCCAGCTTCAGCCTTCAACTCACCAATTCGTTTCGTAGTTTTAAACCGCTCAGCAAGCAGCGCAATTATTGCATTATCAAAATTATCAACAGATTGACGCAACACAATAATCTCCTCGGCAGCAACTTTGCAACATGTCGTAAGAGATGTATCGCGCGCGTCAACCGTTGTTTCAGAAAAATCACACATATTATTTAATCGAAATATGTTTGCAGAACCATAGTTGTTTCTGTACTGACAGGGACTATGCGATGAATGGTATTAATAAGTTCTTCCAATTTGCTTGGCGTAGCAACACGCACTACCAGCATAAAACTTGGACTACCAGTAATCGAATAGCAAGCTTCAATACCAGAAATATCACGCAATTTGTTAGGTATTGTAGCTTCCTGCCCAAAATCAAGTGGCGTAACAGACACAAATGCACTTACAGGTAAACCACGACGCTCATAGTCAATTAACGCGCGATAACCGGTAATAACACCTTTACGCTCAAGCTTTTGCACTCGAGATTGAACCGCAGAAACAGACAAACCCGAAGCCTTAGCCAAACGAGTTAACGTCGCTCGGCCATCATGCTCGAGAATATCAACAATGATTGCATCAGTTGAATCCATAGCTATACTAGTTTCAGCTTTATGAGGATTTCCAGCCATACGTCCTCCATTCTCCAGTCGACGCTGAATTGAGAATCTAAAACGAATCTATGTAGCGCCACATTGCAGTCTCTTTTATGGTACAGTATTTTTTACAGAAAAAGAACAAATTTATTCAAAAAATAATAAAAAATACAAATTATTACGTTAAAAATAATTTTTTCTTTTAACATCAGCCGTAATAGTGTTGTACAATTCGCATAATAAGCGTATAAACGAAACCTATAACCTTTAAAGATTATTCTTATAAAATCAAAACCAACAATCAAAAAGGAGCACAGCATGGCAAAAGTAGCGAAACATGCAATTTCAATACCTCGTTCAGGTATTAGAGATGTATTTGACCGTGTAGAACAAATACCAGACGCTATTTCACTATGCCTAGGAGAACCAGGCGAAACTGCTTCCTCACACATTGTTGAAGCCGCGTGCAACTCATTACGAGAGGGAAAAACAAAATACACAGACGTTTTAGGCATACCAGAATTCCGCGAGGCAGCTGCAAATTATACGAATAGAGTAAAAGGTTTAAACTACAACGCAGACACAGAAATTCAAGCCGTTGACGGCGCTACTATTGGATTATATTTAGCTATTAAATCAGTAATAGATCCGGGAGATGAGGTTATTATTCCATCTCCATACTTCACATCATACGATGCAGAAGTGCTAATGTGCGAAGGAATTCCAGTAACTGTAGCCCTTAAGCCAGAACATGGAATGCATATTAATGCAGAAGAAATACGCAAAGCTATATCACCACGCACTAAAGCCATCATTATCAATTCTCCATGCAACCCAACCGGTGCAGTAACAACCGCAGAAGAACTCGAAAAAATTGCAAAATTATGCCAAGAATTTGATCTTTGGGTAATTTCTGACGAAGTCTACCATCCATTCGTATTCGCAAGCAATCCAGAAACTGAACCTTGCAGAAATGCTGTAGCACCATCTATTGCAGCAGCTGAAGGAATGCACGAACGAACCATTATTGTAGAAAGTTTATCGAAAACTTACGCCATGACAGGCTGGAGAATTGGATATATTCTTGCACCAAGTCAAGTTATTGAGCAAACCAGCAAAATTGCAGAAATGATGCATTCTTCTGTAAATTCTACCGCACAATATGGCGGCGTAGCTGCATTAACAGGTCCGCAAGATCACGTGCGCGAAATGAGAGAAGAATATCGCGCAAAACGTCAGCTTGTTATAGACGGATTGGCAAATTGCAATGCATTGCGTCTTATAGAGCCTCAAGGTGCATTCTACGTTTTTGTTGACGTTCGACCAACTGGTTTAAGTTCAGAAGAATTTAGCAAAAAACTTTTAGATGAAGAAAAAGTTGCTGTTGTACCAGGAGAAGCCTTTGGCGCAGAAGGAAGCGGATTCGTGCGACTATCTTACGCTGGAAGAGCAGAAGAACTTAAAGAAGGCGTAGCGCGCATAAGCAAATTTGCACTTGCGCAACAAGCTTTACATGCTGCATAAAATATTAGTTATTAATAAATATAAATATAAATAAAATTATTGCCCCTTGGTAGATAATCCAAAGGGCAATAATTTTAATTCCTTACGAAATAAGAACTACGCAATAGTCGTAGAAGAAGAATTATTCGTAGCAGTGCCAGTTTGTTGAGTTATAGCAGCTAAGAAATCACGGTTTGAAGCAGTTTTCTTCAATCGAGGAATCAAAGTCTGATACGCTTGCTCTGCCTCAAGACCACCAAAGAGACGGCGCAAACGATAAATAACTGGCAAATCTGCAGCTGGAGTAATTAACTCCTCGCGACGAGTTCCAGAAGCATTAATATCTACCGCTGGGAAGAGACGCTTATCAGCCAAATCTCTACTCAAGCGCAATTCCATATTTCCAGTGCCCTTAAACTCTTCGAAGATTACTTCATCCATCTTAGAGCCAGTTTCAACCAATGCAGAAGAAATAATCGTCAAAGAGCCGCCGTCTTCAATATTTCGAGCAGCACCGAAGAACTTCTTTGGTGGGTACAACGCTTGAGCATCAACACCACCGGAAAGAATACGACCAGAAGCAGGAGCTGCAATATTGTAAGCTCTAGCCAAACGAGTCATAGAATCAAGCAAAACCACAACATCCTGGCCAAGCTCAACCAAACGCTTAGCGCGCTCAATAGCAAGCTCAGCAACAGTAGTGTGATCTGTTGCAGGACGATCGAATGTAGAAGAAATCACTTCGCCTTGCACAGTACGTTCCATGTCGGTAACTTCTTCTGGGCGCTCATCTACAAGCACAACCATAAGATGCACTTCAGGATTATTTGTAGTAATTGCATTTGCAATATTCTGAAGAGTAATGGTTTTACCAGCCTTTGGTGGCGACACAATCAAACCGCGCTGGCCTTTACCAATTGGGGCAACTAAATCAATAACACGTCCCAACATGCGATTCGGAGTAGTTTCTTGCTTCAAACGCTCCTGCGGATATAACGGCGTCAACTTAGCAAATTGCGGTCGAGACTGAGCTTCTTCAACGCTCATTCCATTAATGCTATCGATTGTTTGCAAAGGAACAAACTTTTGGCGCTGATTTCGACGATCGCCTTCGCGAGGAGCACGAATGGAGCCTTGAACTGCATCACCCTTACGTAAGCCATATTTTTTAATTTGGCTCATTGAAACATAAACATCGTTAGGACCAGGCAAATAACCAGAAGTGCGCACGAATGCGTAAGATTCTAAGACATCAACAATTCCAGCTACTGGCACGAGCTCTTCCTGAGGCTCTTCACGACGAGGCTCGCGTAAATCATGCTCTTCGCGAGCATCGCGCGCATCACGTGCATCGCGATCAAGACGAACATTGCGATCGTTACGATCTTGACGTTCTCCACGCTCAGCACGACGTTCATCACGATCTTCACGTTCTACTCGATCCATGCGTTCTGAACGATTCTGCCGATCTGAATAATCTGAACGAGACTCATCGTAATCACGTGCACGACCGCGCATACGACGCTGGAAACGATCAGCACGATTTTGTTGTTCTTCTCTATCAAAGTCACGAGAAGCTACACGCTGACGACGCGGTTCACCCTCTGCATGAGAATCTTCACCAGGCAATGTTGCCAAAATTTGATCCAACTCATGCGAGTCCATACCATCTTCTCTACGATCGCGATTATCATTACGATCTTCTGAGGAACGACGACGCTGGAATGTATTATTACGATTCGCATCGCGTCGATAATTTTTATTCCCAAAATCTTCTTCGTCTCTATAGCGACGATCTGAAGTAGCATTGGGAACCAAAACTTCTAATGCTTCTAAATCACTATTGTCTTTCGATGATCCAGCATCTTCTATATCTGTACTAGTATCTGCAGTTTTATTAGGATTTACAACATCACGAGGAACACGAACACTTACACCTGCAGGCGCTTCTCCCCCATTACGAGCAGCCGTCAGTGTAGCCACCAACTCAGGCTTACGCATTGTAGATGTTCCGCGCAAACCCATCTGTTTTGCAAGATCTTTCAATTCTGAAAGCTTCATTTTTTCAAGATTCTGGCCTGTTGCCACAATTTTACCTTTCCTTAACTCACACGGAATAGAGCCCCGGCAAGTCTTTACATGGAAGATTACGGAAAAATCCGTCACGAACTCGCTGCCATTTCATAACAATTCATATGTACATAACAACGAACATTATGTATGCTACTACAGCTATACGACGCTGTACAACGCGACGCGCCATAGTATTTAGTATTTTTTATTACAATTTTTATAAAGCTTTTAAAGCGATATTAGAATAAACAAAAAGCGCCAATAATATGGGTAACACCCAGTATTATTGACGCTATATCGCTAAATTATTTGCGCTTTAAAATCAAACGCTCAAATTTATACGAGAATTAATTACTACTTCTTTTCGTGATACGACTTTTCAGTGTTAACAGACCACACGTTCTTCTTAGAAGTTTCTCCAGTTCGGATATCTTCTACAGCCTCAATAGCAGTTGCCATTGAATGATCTTGGTTATTATAACGATGCTGTCCATTGCGACCAACACAATACAAATTGCCGAAGCCATCAAGATAATCAATCAATTCAGGCATCTGAGCGTATGTGTCAAAGTAAGCAGGATATGCCTTTGGCACTCGCTCACGATGAGAATCAAGAACGTCTTCCTCACCATTGATAACCTGCATACGAGTCAACTCGTCAATAGCCATCTTACGAGCATCATCATCACTCATATTCCAGAAGTCGTCGCCTTCTTCGCAGAAGTACTCAAGACCGATCCAAACAGTGTTATCAACATCCTTAACGAGATATGGGCTCCAGTTGTTGAAGATTTGCAAACGTCCGACTTTATATCCAGGATCCTGCACGTAAATCCAGCAATCAGGAACAATAGGAGGATTACCAAGCGTTGGAATAGTGGTAGTATTACGCAGACGCACGCGCTTAACAAGCAAGCCTACAGTCACAAAATCGCGATAAGGCAAACCCTTGGCAACGCGTTGCATTTCTGCTGGAACTTCAGCCTTTTCGTCACCATCTGCACCCTGCTCAAGAGCAGCTACCAAATCCTTAATTGGCATAGAAGATATAAACTGGTCGGCGTGCAATTCTGAACGCTCTCCATTTGCATCTTCAACTACAACACTGGAAATCTTTCCGTCTGCTTGCTTAATAGCAACTACCTTTGCGTCTGTGCGCACAGTAGCACCGTTTTCGCGGCAACGGCGCTCAACTGTTTCCCATAACTGACCAGGACCAAGCTTTGGATACCAGAATTCCTCAATTAATGAGGTCTCTACTTCCTTCTTCTTGCCTTTTTTCTTAGGGAAAAGCTTGGAAAAAGCATTCTTCAACACTTCCACAATGCTCAAACCCTTAACGCGCTGAGCACCCCAATCGGCAGAAATCTGGCTTGGATGCCTACCCCAAAGCTTCTCTGTATAGCCCTCAAAGAACATGGAATAAAGTTTCTTGCCGAAACGATTAATGTAGAAATTCTCAAGATTAGTTTCTGGCAATTTGTGAATCATAGACCACAAATAGCTGAAGCCAACTTTCATTGTCAAAATAAAGCCCATAGAGCGCAAGGTTGCTGCAGAAAGAGAAATTGGATAATCAAAGAAATGATGATTCCAGAAAATACGAGAAACGCGATGACGCTTCAACATCACTTCATCTTCAACTTCAGGATCAGGTCCACCTGCTTCCAAATCGTGATGACGACCAAGCTTTTTATCATCATATGAAGGCGCACCCTGGAGAGGCAGCATTTCACGCCACCATTGCATAATACGGTCATCTTTTGAGAAGAAACGATGACCGCCGATGTCCATACGATTGCCGTTATACTTCACAGTACGCGAAATACCGCCAAATTCACGCGTGGCTTCGAGCACTGTTACGTCGTAGCGGCTAGATCCACCATCCTTAACGAGTTCCCAGGCTGCCGTCAACCCTGCCGGACCGCCACCAATAATTACCACAGATTCCTTTGGGGATTGTGTATCCGTCACTTGTCCTCCATCTTAATACATCAAATTTTTACGAAAACACTTTGCGTGCTAGGTAAGCAATTTCTATATATCCTTATTGAGCATACGCGCATCACGCGATAGATTCAGGAATGTCAATGTCTGTTTTCTGTACTTCTTCAACATTTACATCTTTAAAAGTTACTATTCGGACATTTTTAACAAAACGCGAAGGGCGGTAAACATCCCATACCCAAGCGTCTGTAAGTTGAACATCAAAATAAACATCCTGACCTGCTGAACGCACATTAAAATCGACTTTATTGGCTAAATAAAATCGTCGCTCTGTTTCTACGACATAAGTAAAAAGCTTAATAACATCACGGTATTCTTTATATAACGCAAGTTCTGCATCGGTTTCATAGTTGTCGAGATCTTCGGCGCTCATTACTTACCTTCCGTATTACGTTTGCGTCCACGACCTATAATGCGCCACCAAGCTTTTTTTGATGAACTTCCTTCAGAGACGTTTGCATTGTACGGCCATGCTTCATCAAGATTATCACGATGCACAGGTATAGCCACAGAATGTTCATGCGCGCTCAAAGCTTCGATTACACCAGGATTTTCTTCAATAACGTGTAGACCAAACGCATCCAGCGAACGAATGGCATCATATTCATCTACAAGAGTGTCCATTACAACAAAATCTTGATATTTTTGATTTTGAGCATCCCATAATGCGTCTCGCGCAGTGCCGGTTTTTACAAATCCAAGAGATTGATACACAGAAAGTGAGCGAGTATTAGTTGCCGGAACTCCAACCCAAATTCTATGCAACCCTAGACCAGTCGGCTCTGATGCAAAAGCATAAGTCATAACTCTAGGCATTGCGTCGCGCGAATAGCCTCTTCCTCGATAATTTTTGCCTAAAACAACTTGAATTCGAGCACTGCGAGACCATCCGTCAATATCTATAAGGAAAATCATGCCAATAATGTCACCAGAAGCGTTATTTGAATCATCCAAAACATCAGGAACAATCGCCCACGCAATAGTGTGACGCAATTGAACATCGCCAGCAAAACGACAAGATTCAGAAGGATTTTCACCAATAAGACTATCTTTAGTCCATTGCATTGAGCTTTCAACCCACGAATGAACCATAGAACGCTCTGAATTAGCATCCTTTCCAGTAATAACTGCAGCACCATCAAATGCGCACAAATCATCCATTCTTTGAAAATCATCGCACGTAGCTGGACGAAGGTGCGCCATCTCTCCACGAATTTGAGGAATTACTATAGATTTTGGTAACTCGCGAGAGTTAATAACACCATCATTGGTTTGTTGCATAGTCACCTACTTGTATTGTGCCTTTGAAAATTAAGCCCTTCGCATAATTCTCACATCGCATAATATATGATAATCCAGAAGACGAAAAATGCCTCGCAATGTTGATAAATAGTAAATTCTGCGCACCTGCTACACAAACAAATCTGATTTGAGTATGCAGCAAGTACGCAGCACTTACTTTTGAATATTGATTACGCTTTTACGTTTATACATTAGCGTTATCAAATATTAAATTTTTCAGCCTTTACGGCACTTTTCAGCCTTTGATTTTTGCCATCACAATCTTAGTAACAGCCTTAGCATCAGCCTGACCTTTAGTTGCACGCATAACAGCACCAATAATTGCACCCATCGGCTTCATATTTCCAGCCTTAAGCTTTTCTGCAACTTCAGGATCAGCAGCAAGAGCAGCGTCAACAGCAGCTTCCAAAGCACCGTCGTCGTTCATAACCTTAAATCCGTGCTTCTTAACAACTTCATCAGGCTTACCCTCGCCAGCCAAAACGCATGCAACAGTTTGCTTAGCGAGCTTATCGTTAAGATTGCCGTCTGCAATTAGCTTTTCAACTTCAGCCACATCTTGCGGAGTAATAGGCAATTCTTCCAAAGTCACGCCACGAGTGTTTGCTTCGCGAGCAAGCTCACCAAGCCACCACTTCTTAGCACCTGCCGCACTTGCGCCAGCCTTAACGGTTTCTTCAACCAAATCAAGAGCATCTGCGTTCAAAATATCGCGCATTTCAAGATCGCTAATACCCCATTCGCTTTGCAAACGGTTACGGCGCTCACGAGGCATTTCCGGCATTTGCGCCTTCATTCGCTCAATATGCTCTTTAGTGATGTGAAGCATAACCAAATCAGGATCTGGGAAGTAGCGATAATCGTCAGCATCCGACTTCACACGACCACCAGCAGTGGTCTGAGTTGCCTCATCCCAGTGACGAGTTTCCTGCAAAATCTCGCCGCCTTCGCTCAAAATAGCAGCCTGACGACGAATCTCATATTGGAGCGTCTTTTCAATACCGCGGAATGTGTTCACATTCTTAGTTTCTGAACGCGTACCAAATGGATCGGTTGGCTTGCGACGGAGCGAAACGTTCACGTCAGCACGCATATTGCCCTGCTCCATACGAGCGTGAGAGATGTTGAGAGCGCGAACAATATCGCGAATAGCACGCATATAAGCACCAGCAATTTCTGGAGCGCGGCTACCTGCACCTTCGATTGGCTTAGTTACAATCTCGATTAAAGGCACACCTGCACGATTGTAATCAACCAAAGAGTGATTTGCGCCTTCAATACGGCCGTCAGCGCCGCCAACGTGAGTATTCTTACCAGCATCATCCTCAATGTGAGCACGTTCAATCGGCACACGGAACACGGTGCCGTCTTCCAGCTCAACATCCAAGTAACCGTTGCCATTAGTAGGCTTATCGTACTGGGAGATCTGATAATCGCGAGGCATATCTGGGTAGAAGTAGTTCTTACGAGCGAACTGGCTCCACTCAGCAATTTCGCAATGTAAAGCCAAACCAAGCTTAATTGCATAATCAACTGCAGTCTTGTTTACAACTGGCAAAGAGCCTGGCAAACCAAGGCTTACAGGAGTTAGCTGAGTATTTGGCTCACCGCCAAAAGATACTTCTGCTGGGCAGAACAGCTTCGTACGAGTGCAAAGCTCAACGTGAGTTTCCAAACCGAATACTGGATCGAATTGCTCAACAGCATCGGCATATTTCATAAGTTTTTCAGCCATTAGATATCCTTCTTACTTAAGCTTTACTTCACTTTACTTAGCCAATGAATCGAGCCAACCAGCTTTAAGCGACTTCCAAATTGGACCGCCCCACTGCTCTTCGAGCGCTGCTTCCAACGCTGCTGCAGGCTTGTACATCTTTTCATCGTGGCATTGCGGAGCAATAATCTGAATGCCAACAGGCAAACCGTCGTCGCTTAAGCCAGCTGGGAGGCTCAAAGCAGGAACTCCAGCCATGTTTGCAGGAATTGTAGCAATATCGTTCATGTACATAGAAAGTGGATCATCCATCTTCTCGCCAAACTTAAATGCCGTTGTAGGGCTTGTTGGAGAAACAAGAACATCTACTTTCTTAAACGCTTCTTCAAAATCGCGAATAATAAGCGTACGAACTTTTTGTGCAGAGCCATACCAAGCATCGTAGTAGCCAGCGGAAAGTGCGTAAGTGCCGAGAATAATACGACGCTTTACTTCGTCACCGAAACCAGCTTCACGAGTTGCAGCCATCATATTTGCAGCAGTCTGAGGCTTGTCTGCTGGTGGCATGACGCGCAAACCGTAGCGCATACCGTCGTAGCGAGCCAAATTAGAGCTAACTTCTGAAGGCATAATAATGTAATAAGCAGCCAAAGAGTAAGGGAAGTGAGGGCAAGAAACTTCCGTAACCTCTGCGCCCATATCCTTAAGCAATTGCACAGCTTCATTAAAGCGTGCTTCAACGCCTGGCTGGAAGCCTTCACCGCTAAGCTCCTTAACTAAACCAACCTTCAAGCCCTTCAAATCACGGCGAGCGCCCTCACGAGCAGCTTGAGCCATTGGAGGAACAGGAGCTGGAATAGAAGTAGAATCGCGCCTATCGTTACCGCCGATAATTTCCTGCAAAAGCGCAGAATCAAGAACGGTACGAGAAACAGGTCCAATTTGGTCGAGAGAGCTTGCCATAGCGATTGCACCAAAACGGCTAACACCGCCATAAGTTGGCTTTGCGCCGACTGTACCAGTTAAAGCACCTGGCTGACGAATAGAACCACCAGTATCTGTACCCAAAGCAATAGGAGCTTCGAATGCAGCAACAGCTGCAGCTGAACCGCCGCCGGAACCACCAGGAACACGCTCAGTATCCCAAGGATTGCAAGTAGTTTGATAAGCAGAATGTTCTGTAGAAGAACCTTGAGCAAACTCATCCAAATTAGTCTTGCCGAGAATTGGCATGCCAGCTGCTTTGAGCTTTTCAATAACAGTAGCATCGTAAGGTGGAACCCAGCCTTCGAGGATCTTCGATGCTGCAGTAGTAGGAATGCCCTTAGTGACAATCATGTCTTTAATGGCAATCGGCACACCAGCCAACTCAGGCAATCCTTCAGTCTCACCCTTAGCGTTCTTAGCATCAAAAGCATCTGCCTGCTCAAGAGCAATATCTGCAGAAACATGCAAAAATGCCTTAATTTCTGGCTCTGCAGATTCAATGACTGCCAAGTGAGCTTCAACAAGTTCACGGCTAGAAACTTCTTTAGCTTTTACAGCCTTTGCCATATCGGCAGCAGAAAGTTTTACCAAATCTTGAGTATTAGTCATGTTTTATTCCTCCCCCAAAATTCGAGGCGCTACAAACATGCCAGACTCACTTCTAGGAGCATCCGAAAGAGCTTCTTCTTGAGTCAAAGGTGTAGCAGGCTCATCTGGACGCAAATAAGCTTCCAAAGGCACTGGATTTGCAGTAGGTGGCACATCTTCGCCAGCAACTTCCTGCACTTTATTAATAGATTCTGCAATGACGTTTAATTCGCCTTGCAAGCGACTGATTTCTTCGTCGCTTAAAGCAATCTGGGACAAAACGCCCAAATGCTCAATTTCTTCGCGTGTGAATGTAGGCATAACCTCAACTATATGTGTGATACGTGACCTTCGTTAGTAGAAAAAAGCAATGTGGATAAAAGCTTTATGAGAGTTATTTGTTGATTATTTTTGTTTTATTGAGAAAGTGTTAGGAATTAATTTTTTGAGACTGCAGCAATTAAAAATTGCGCATGCGTAACACTAAATAATACTTGCACAAATATTTTGCATATATTTTCACAAAATTATCACGAATCAAAATACGTAAAATCCGTTCATTTTATCTGTCAACACGCCGAAACAACAAAACTGACGTAACCAAAAAGTGTTGGTATTTCAGCATTATTTAAACTTTTGTTTGAAACTTAAAAAAATTATTTTAAACAATTATCGCATAAATAAAAAGTGTGTAATAATCATGTGATGTGAGAAGCTGAAGCTGATGCACTGAAGCATATATATGCACTGAAGCACGTATTTTGCGGCATCTCACTGAAAAATAATTTGAAATAAAATCTAATAAAAATCGAAGGATACATATGAAGAGCACAAAGTTCTACCGTAATGCAGCAATGTTGTTGCTCGCGGGCGCGACTATTATTCCACAATGCTTAGCAGTTCCAGCAATGGCAGATTCTTCCGCAAAGCCTTCTGCACCAGCTGCATCTTGCGCAGCTAGCAAGGACTCGCTGAACAACTACTTGTGGGATTTGCATTACGATAAAACAAATATTCTCGCACGTCACGGCGAAACAATTAACAATAAATTCTCCAGCGACAGCTTCAACAAGAACGGCGAATTCGTTGTTGTTGAGCATCAGAAGAAGAACATCACCAATACAACGTCAAACTTGTCGGTAACTTCGGCCAACAATGATCGCGTGTATCCTGGTGCATTATTCCGCGCTGACCAGAATTTGATGGATAACATGCCAAGCTTGATTTCAGCAAATCGCGCACCATTAACTTTGAGCATTGATTTGCCAGGCTTCCACGGCGGCGAGAGTGCTGTAACTGTGCAACATCCAACCAAGAGCTCCGTTACTTCAGCAGTTAACGGTTTAGTTTCTAAATGGAATGCACAATATGCAGCAAGCCATCATGTAGCAGCTCGTATGCAGTATGATTCCGCAAGCGCACAAAGCATGAACCAGCTCAAGGCTAAGTTTGGTGCTGATTTTGCAAAGATTGGCGTACCGCTGAAGATTGATTTCGATGCGGTACACAAGGGTGAGAAGCAGACTCAAATTGTGAACTTCAAGCAAACTTACTACACAGTAAGCGTCGACGCTCCAGATAGCCCAGCAGATTTCTTTGCTCCATGCACCACGCCAGAAAGCTTGAAGAACCGTGGCGTTGACAGCAAACGCCCACCAGTTTACGTGTCAAACGTAGCTTATGGTCGCTCAATGTACGTAAAGTTCGATACCACCAGCAAGAGCACTGATTTCCAGGCTGCAGTAGAAGCAGCAATTAAGGGCGTAGAAATCAAGCCAAACACCGAATTCCATCGCATTCTCCAGAATACTTCTGTTACTGCAGTGATTCTCGGCGGCAGCGCTAACGGTGCAGCAAAGGTTATTACCGGCAATATCGATACGCTAAAGGCTTTGATTCAGGAAGGTGCAAATTTGAGCACCTCTAGCCCAGCTGTTCCAATCGCTTACACTACTTCCTTCGTAAAAGATAACGAAGTAGCAACTCTCCAGAGCAACAGCGATTATGTTGAGACTAAGGTTTCTGCTTACCGTGACGGTTATTTGACCTTGGATCACCGTGGAGCTTATGTAGCTCGCTACTACGTCTACTGGGATGAGTACGGCACTGATATCGACGGAACTCCATACGTACGTTCTCGCGCTTGGGAAGGAAACGGCAAGTATCGTACCGCTCACTTCAGCACAACGATTCAGTTCAAGGGCAATGTGCGCAATCTTCGCATTAAGTTGGAAGAAAAGACCGGCTTAGTATGGGAACCATGGCGTACAGTGTACAACCGTACTGATTTGCCGTTGGTTCGCCAGCGCACAATCAAGAACTGGGGCACAACCTTGTGGCCTCGCGTTGCTGAAACTGTAAAGAATGACTGAACTCATATTGCAATTGAGCATAAATAAATAAAACTGAAAAATTAAGGACTTTATCTTATAGCCAGTTATGAGATGAAGTCCTTAATTTTTTACACAAATAGGATTTTTTTATTACATTTTTAGCAGTAGGATTTAGTTATGTTAGAGATACAAAATATATCTAAGTACTATAAAAAACAGCAAGTACTAAATAATATTTCTTTTGTAGCAGAAGATGGTAAAGTTACAGGTTTTGTTGGACCTAACGGTTCCGGAAAATCAACTGCACTATATTGCGCATTGGGACTCATAAAAGCCAATGGAGGTGAAGCATTATTCGACGGCGTCCCATACAAAAAACTCAATTCCCCAATAGAAACAGTCGGCACAGTATTAGATTTAAAAGCTAATTATAGAAATACTAGTGCTATAAAAAAGCTCACATTCGTCGCGAAGTATTGCAAAATTCCAAAAACGCGCGTATCGGAGATTATGGATATTGCCGGAATCAGCTCTATACAAAATATGAAAATTAAAGAAATGTCAACCGGCATGCGCAAACGACTTGAGATTGCTGCAGCACTTCTCGCAGATCCTCATAATCTTATTCTCGATAATCCATTCTATGGCTTAGACGTTGAAGGAGTTAGATGGATGCGCGATATCTGCAAATACTATGCAGAACGCGGTGGTGCGGTACTTATCAGCACTAATAACATTAGTGAGCTTTCTCTTATTGCAGACGATCTTGTTATTATTGCACATGGTAAAATTCTACAAAAAACAAGCGTGACAGATTTGCTTACTGCATATTCTCAGAACACTGTACGAGTTGTTACTCCTGAACCAGAAAAGCTATTTGACATTATGCAATCGCAGCATAGTGAATGCTCTATTATGCAAGTTGAGCACAAAAACGAAGACGTGCAGGAAGGCGCAGCTTTCGTTATAAATAATGCAAATATTGCAGATTTGGCGCAATTCTTTAACGATAAACAATTACTTACATATCAGTTGAGTAAAGAATGCGTTTCACTCGAAGATGCGTATATGGCGGCAATAGGAGACAACGCAGCATATGTGTCCAAACCTCCATATGTTTATAACAATGTACAAAAATACCAAAATTCTACAGAAGCATATGCTCAGGAACACATCCCTAATAATGTCAACAATGAAACGACTCAGCTAAATTCAATACAACAATTAACGCAAGATGCGGCAGTAGATACTCAATTGTTAAATGAGCCTGAGCCACAATTGACTCCTGAACCTCAACTAACAACAGAGAATACAACTGTGGAGGCAGAAGTAGAGACAGCAGTAAAGGAAGAAGTAAAGACAGCGGTAAAGGAAGAAGTAAAGCCTCAGCTGGCGGAAGAACCTCAAGCAGTTGCAGAACCTAAGGCAGTTGAACCTCAGGCAACAATTGCGGTTGAAACGCATGTGACTACTGAGCCTGAAGCACAGGTATTTCCTGAGCTTGATACGCAGCAAATGACAGAGCATGAAACAAAGGTAGCGCCTGAGCCTGCTGTGCAAGTAACACCTGAGCCACAACCTGAACCTGAACCTGAACCTGAACCTGAACCACAAGCCAAGCCTGAGCCTCAAGCCAAGCCTGAGCCTCAAGCCAAGCCTGAGACTGAACCACAACCTGCACCTGTGCTACACGCCAACGTAATAGAGGAAGCCTCTCAAACTGACTTGCCAGCTCAAAAGGCACAACCTATTCAACCGCAGCAGGAGACTCCACAATACTTACAAAATCAGTATGCTCAGCAGCCGTACGCACAGCAACCGTATGCTCAATATGAGCAACAACCGTACGCTCAACAGCCACAACAAATCCAATACGATCAACAGTACGCTCAACAACAGTACGCTCAACAACCGTACGCACAGCAGCCGTACGCACAACAATCATACGCGCAACAAAATCAGTATGCGCAACAACAATATGAGCAACCGCAACAAATCCAATACGGTCAGCCGTATGCACAACAGCCGTACGGACAACAGCCGTACGCGCAGCCACAATATTACAATCCGCAATACAGTCAGCAACCATACTATGAGCAGCAGTATGCGCAACAAGATCAGTATCCTGAACCACAGCATTGTGAACAGCAGTATGCGCAACCTCAGTATGCTAAGCCTACTACCGAGCTACCATTGCCTGATACTTCATATATTGGGCCAGAGTATGCTCATCCTCAATTTGCTAAAAAGAAACAAAACGATCAGGATTCTCAAGAAAATGCACAATGAGCTTAGTGCCAGAATTAGTGCCATCTATTATTGCTATGGTTGCTCGGGGCGTTATGCTATTTGCAGTGGGCGCTTTACTTCTAGCAAAAAGAATTAAAACTAGTATCGGCAAAAGTTGCAATAAATAAACCCCGCTCGTTTGCTCAGTAATGATTGCAATCGAACGGGGCTTATTTTTTATTTATACTTACTATGTTTAAATATCGCGATGCTTTTCAACAACGTGGCCAATTGCATACATGACTACGCCCCAAGCGAGAACCACCAAGCCTGATTGCCACCATGTGAAAATATATGCGTTTGGTGGAAGCTGTGCACCCGAATTAGGTGAGCCGCCCAAGAATTTCCCCACCGCTGTGGCTGGCAAAAGCTGTATAAGTATTGAATTCCACTTCGCGAAATTGCTTGCAAACATAATAATGCTAAGAACACTAGGCAAAATCATCACGGCTCCAATAACGCACATAATTCCGCCAGCAGTTGACTTGCAAATCATGCCAAAACCGTACGCCATTGCTGCTACAACAACCATAATTGCAGGAGAGCCAAGGAACAGCGTAAGAGGCAATTTCCACGCGTTGCTTCCAGATAATCCAGAAGTGCTGTCTCCTATAAAAGCTAATTCTGCAGCAGCTAACGAAACTGCCATTGCAATAAGTTGAACCACAAAAACGTAGATTGCAACAGCAATAAACTTAGCCGTAAAAAACATACCCCTTCTAGGTACAGCAGTAAGAGAAGCCTGAATCGAAGTTGTAGAATGCTCCGCGGTTACAGCGAGCACTGCAAAAATCGACAAAACAATCAAAAATACAGAAGCAAAACTAATAACTAAGCGGAAAATGCTTTCTTGAGATGCAATAAGGTCACTTTTATTGCTCGGCCCAACAGTAATTGCAGCGCTTGATCTACCTTGATTTGCTCCATTCTTAATGTCAACTTTAGACATTGCTTTTTGCACAATCGCGATAATAAAGCTAAAGATTACTGGCAAAACAATAGCTAATGCCATGCACCACCAGGTGGATGAAAGTCCGCGCAACTTAACAATCTCAGATTTAAGCGTGTGCATGAATGTAAGGCGTAAGTGCTGAGCGTTCATGCTGCGGCCTGTTTTGTACGCGTTGGATTGGCGTGCGTTGGACTCAGAAGATTGCACTTGTTGATTTGCTACTTGCTCACTCATTTTGCACTCTCCTTATTGTTAGATTGCTCTGCATGCTGCTTGCTGTCTGGCTTTAAATCGCTGCTAGGAACAGTCTTAGTAACGTACTGCTCCTGGCCATGCGTAAGAGCCAAATATGCTTCCTCAAGTGATGCGTGCTCTTGATTTAGCTGATATACCAAAATTTGATTATCCGCAATTTCGCGAGCAAGCTGATTAAGCTCACATCCTGTTATTCTAAAAAGCTCGCCTTCTTGAACGTCTTGAGGAGTGCGAGTATCTTGCAAAATCTTGCATTCAGGATTGTTTTGAGCAAGCACAGACTTTAGTTTTTCGCCTTCTGGAGTTACAAGTCGCACAGCGTGCTGAGAATGTGCGTCAACAAAATCTTGTACTGTTGTGCGCTCCAAAATTTCGCCATGAGCAATAATCACAAGGTTATCTGCAGTTAGTGCAACTTCGCTCATTAAGTGCGAACTAAGTAGTATTGCTCGGCCTTCGCTCGCGTAATACTTGCATAATTCGCGAACCCACTTAACGCCCTCTGGGTCTAAGCCGTTAATTGGCTCGTCCAAAATGAGATTGTGTGGATTTGCTAAAAGTGCCGCCGCAATGGAAAGACGCTGGCTCATACCAAGCGAGAAAGATCCTGCTTTGCGGGTTTTAACACTTGATAATCCAGTAATATCAATCACTTCGTCAACGCGCTTTTTTGATATTCCATGAGTTAAAGCCAATGAATACAGGTGATTGTAAGCCGTACGGCCCCTGTGAGCAGACTTTGCATCAAGAACTGCTCCAACTTCCGTCATTGGAGAGGCGATTTTTGCGTAAGGTTTGCCGTCAATAAGAGAAGTGCCACTATTGGCATGAATAAGATTTAACGCACAACGCATGGTGGTAGATTTACCAGCGCCGTTAGGACCTAAAAAGCCCGTGACTTTACCGTCTTCGGCGACGAAAGAAACGTCGTTAAGCGTTGTTTTTGCGCCGAAACGCTTTGTAATATGTTGAAATTCTAACATAAATTAACAATATCACAAATAAAAAAATACACCTAAAATGTAAGTGTTTATGAGTACATGCTATTGCATTTTTATTAATATTTTTGTTGAGATCTTGCTGCTGAAATTTTAATTAATCGCTTATTAAGATTCAGCAATTTGGTGCTGCATGTTGCGCAATCCACGCGTGCATGGAAACAGCTGCGGCTGCTCCTGCGTTTAGCGAGCGAACAGAGCCAAATTGCGAAATGTAAACAACGTCATCCGCCATTTCTAGTGCTTTTTTAGAAAGACCTGGACCTTCCGCACCAAAAAGCATAAGGCAACGTTTAGGGAACTTGTAGTTTTCCATAGCGACTGCGCCTGGAATAATATCTAGCGCTATAACGCGCGCGTTTTTAGCGTCTTGTTCCTTAATATTTGCGATTTTTTCTGCTTCTTTATTGCCTTCTGCTTGTGCTTTAAGCAAAAGTTGATGCGCTTCTTCTGTTTCTCGAGCTATATTTTCGCGCCAATTAGTTACTAGAGTTTCAATAGTTGGGCAGCATTCAACGTATTGGTAAAGCTCAGTCATTAACGAGCCTTTGCGATTCCATTTATGAGGCCCTACGATATACACTTTTTTCGCAGTAAACGCGTTTGCAGTGCGAACCATAGAGCCTATGTTGAAATCGTGAGTCCAATTTTCTACAGCTACTTCAAACTCGTGGCGTCCTTTAGAATCGAGATCCGCTTTTATAGCTTCTACTTTCCAGTATCGGTAGCGGTCTAGAACATTGCGCTGGTCGCCTTCGTCTAGTAATTCAGTGCTAAACCGCGCATCGTAATTTGGCGATTCTGGATTATCTGGACGAGGCTCACCTGGATGTTCTTCTTCCCATGGGCCAACTCCTATAGGTCGAAATTCTGGCTCATCGGAAGCTTTTGCAGCCAAAGTAATTGGATTCGGTTCGTGCATGTGTGAGTTTTGCTCCGTTTAATACTTTTGCTTAGTATTGGCAGCTAGTAATTGCAGCTAGTCTTGGCAGCCGTCAGTTGCGCAATCTCCTGTGCAACCTGACTTGCAGTGGCCTCTGCAGCAGTTGTCCTCGCAGCATGGCTCAGTGCAGCCGTCATGAGCACAATCGCCAGTGCACTCTACTTTGCAATGGCCGCCGCAGCAATTATCTTCACAGCATGGCTCTGTGCAGCCGTCATGAGCACAATCACCCGTGCACTCTACCTTGCAGTGACCACCGCAGCAGTTATCCTCGCAGCAAGGCTCAGTGCAACCATCGTTAGCGCAATCGCCAGTGCATTTAACCTCACAATGACCACCGCAGCAGTTGTCGTTGCAGCAATCTTCGTGATCTGCATCTGCACGTAATTCTTCTTCATCGAAAGCTTGAACAAATGCCATTTTAGTACTCTCCTCACTTATTGGATTTACTAATTGAAGATGCCTCATGCCTTGTTCGTCGGCGTCAACACCACCAATTAATGCAACTATAGCAAGAATTTGCGCGCCTTGCTGATTAACAATGCCAAAATCAAGACTTAATTCATTGCCGTGTCGTAAAGTCACAAGCGAAGAAGTTTGAACATACGATTTTTCAGAAAGCCAAGAGTCAAGCAATAATACTCGCTTGCCTTTAACTGACGGACCTTTTGTTGCAGGAAAAACAAAATCCATAACAAAGCCGTCGAGTGCAATTCCTTTACGTTCTGCAGCATGAATAAGCGCAAAAACCATCGGCACTGCAGCAGCAGTTAACGCACCAATAGCGTCAACATCGCGTTCTAACGAATACCCAGCTTTCTCAATTGCATCAAAAAGAACATCTCCAACCAGCTTAGAGCCGCGCTGAGCAAATGTAACAGAAAACAGTTCGCTAAATGGTTTCGCACTCATATCCGCACAAAGCATGCGCTTAAGTTCCGCGCGTTCCTCTTGTAATTCTGCCATTTTTGCACTCCTTAGCGTTTAGAGCTGTTCAATTTTTGACGCTTTGATGTTTTTATGCTTAACGATCTTCTACTGATACTTCTGGAGCGCTCAGCTCTTTAACATCAGCTTTATCGGAATCTATAAGATCTATTGAAGCAATAACCTTACTTTGATCTAACTTCTGAAGTTTACGCGCTGTTACCAACACTCTAGACTCAAGTGAGGAAGCAAACTTATTGTAAGCTGCAACTGTTCTTGCCAAAGATACGCCAAGTTTTGAAGCATTTTCTCCAAGAACCGCAAAGCGATCGTACAATTCTCTAGATAAATCGAAAAGTTCTTTTGCATCATCTGTAAGACTTTGCTGCTGCCATGCGTACGCAACAGACTTAAGCACAGCCCACAAAGTAACTGGTGAAGTGAGTGCTACTTTTTGTGCAAAAGCATCATCCATAAGCGTTGGATCCGCTTCAAGAGCCGCCTGAAGCAATGCTTCGTTTGGAATAAATGCAACTACAAAGTCTGGTGCTGTTTCAAAAGCCTGCCAATACGCTTTAGCTCCTAATACTCTAACATGCTCTCGCAAAGCCTTAGCGTGCGCTTTTAGAAGCTCGCTCCTTCTAGCTAATTCTTCGTCACTTGCGTTATCTGGGATTTCACAAGCACGCTGATAATCCGCATACGGAACTTTTGCATCAACTGGAATTGTTTTGCCTCCTGGCAGATGCACAACCATATCTGGCCTCTGCTGTTCGCCATTTACTCCAGTTACAACAACCTGCGTATCAAAATCAACATGCTCAAGCAAGCCTGCAGATTCAACAATATTCTTTAGTTGAGCCTCGCCCCAAGCTCCGCGAACCTTATTATTTCGCAATGCTGCAGAAAGCGAACTTGTTTCGCGGTCAAGCCTTGTTTGCTGCTCACTTAAGCCTTTAAGCTGAGTGCTCAGCACACCCATTTCTTGTTTACGCCCTTCTTCAATCTGCGAAACTTTATTCTTCAATGCTTCGAGATTGTCTTTTACTGGAGCAAGCGCTTCCAAAACTTTACCTTGTTCTTTCAAAGTTTTCTCACGATTTAACCGTTCGCGTTCTTCTCGCTCTGCGCGCAATTGCTCTTCGCGATTCACTCGCAATTGCTCTGCTTGCTGCGCTTTAGCAAGTTCTGCTTCAACAAACTTTAATCGTTCAGCAAGCTGCTCTGCTTGCGTGCGATACCGTATAGCCTGATTACCATTTTCTTGAGCTTGAGCGCGCGCTTGTTCATACTGCGAGCGCAATTCGTTAAATTCGCGCTGGTTTACGCCATTAGCGCCTTGCGTTCCAGAGTTGCGCTTAACAATAGCCAGCACAACAATGGCGGTTATTACAACAGCAACCACCATTAAAACAAACATCACAATATTATCGAACATACGTTCTATTAAACACTATTGAGTTGACTTTTGAAACATAATTAAACACGTGCATTACCTAATACAAAATAGCGTGCTGTCTACTGGAAAATAATCCAATAAACAGCACGCTTTTTTATTTGACTACATTGAAGAATGCAGGAACTACGCAATCTTTAGGGTCACATGGTCGCTAGTATTCTCACAATCCGCAACTACGCGAGCGCCATCATGCACATCGCCAGAAAGCAGCAATCGAGCAAGCTGATCGCCAATTTCCGTTTGAACCAATCTACGCAACGGACGAGCACCATAAACTGGATCATAGCCATGCTCCGCAAGCCAAGCGCGAGCAGAACCGCTCACATCCAAGCTAATGCGGCGGTCGCTCAAGCGTGCAGCCACTTGACGAACTTGAATATCCACAATTCCACCAAGCTCTTCGCGGCTCAACGGATGGAACATAACAAGCTCATCCAAACGGTTGATGAACTCTGGCTTAAACTCAGCGTGAACAGCGTTCATAACAGCCTTACGTTTAGCAGCATCGTCCAAGCCCTCTTGCACAAGGAATTGCGAACCCAAGTTTGATGTCATAATCAAAATCGTATTCGTAAAATCAACCGTTCTACCCTGACCGTCAGTCAAACGACCATCGTCCAAAACCTGCAACAAAACGTCGAATACTTCTGGATGCGCCTTCTCAACTTCGTCAAAAAGCACTACAGAATACGGACGTCTACGCACAGCTTCAGTAAGCTGGCCGCCTTCCTCGTAGCCAATGTAACCAGGAGCAGCACCGATTAGACGCGAAACGGAAGCCTTTTCCATGTACTCGCTCATATCAATGCGAACCATTGCACGCTCGTCGTCAAACAAAAAGTCAGCAAGAGCCTTAGCAAGCTCCGTCTTACCAACGCCAGTAGGACCCAAGAACAAGAAGGAACCAGTTGGGCGATTCGGGTCTGCAATTCCAGCACGGCTTCTGCGCACAGCATCTGCTATAGCCTGAATTGCTTCACTTTGACCAACCACACGCTTAGAAAGCTCCTTTTCCATGTTGAGCAGCTTCTCATTTTCGCCTTGCATCAAGCGACCAACAGGAATGCCCGTCCATTCGCTAACGACTCCTGCAATAGAATCAGCATCAACCTGATCCGGAACCATTGGCTCTTTCGCTTCACTTTTAGCATTAGCGGCCTCAGACTCCGCTTCTTCCAAAGCTTTTTGAATGCTTGGGATTTCACCATACAAAATACGGCTTGCTTGTTCCAAGTTGCCTTCACGTGTGAATTTGTCGGCTTCTACGCGCTTAGCGTCGAGTTGCGCTCGCAAATCACCAACCTTGTTATGGCCAGCCTTTTCCGCATCCCAACGCGCTTTCAATCCAGAAAGCTTTTCGCGCGAGTTAGCTAATTCTTCCTGCAACTTTTCTAAGCGTTCGCGCGCAGCAGCATCTTCCGCTTTCTTTAATTGCATTTCTTCCATTTCAAGACGCGTAACTTTGCGCTGCAATTCGTCGATCTCTTCTGGCTGAGAATCAAGTTCCATACGCAAGTGAGCTGCCGCTTCATCCACCAAATCAATCGCCTTATCTGGAAGCTGTCTGCCAGTAATATAGCGGTTTGAAAGCGTTGCTGCAGCTACGATTGCATCGTCACTAATCGTCACCTTGTGGTGCGCTTCGTAACGTTGCTTAAGTCCACGCAAAATCGTCACCGTATCTTCAACAGATGGCTCGCCAACAAACACTTGCTGGAATCTGCGTTCAAGCGCGGAATCCTTTTCAATATGCTCGCGATACTCGTTAAGCGTAGTTGCACCAACCAAGCGCAGCTCACCGCGCGCAAGCATTGGCTTAAGCATATTCCCAGCATCCATTGAACCTTCTGCAGATCCTGCGCCAACAACAGTGTGAATTTCGTCAATAAACGTAATAATTTGACCGTCCGATTGCTGAATTTCCTTCAACACTGCCTTTAAGCGTTCCTCAAACTCGCCGCGATACTTCGAACCTGCAACCATCGAAGCCAAATCGAGGCTTATAAGACGCTTGTTTTGCAAAGTCGTAGGCACATCTCCTGCCACAATTCGCTGAGCCAATCCTTCTACAACTGCCGTTTTTCCAACGCCCGGCTCGCCAATTAGCACAGGATTGTTCTTCGTGCGGCGAGAAAGAATCTGAATCACGCGACGAATTTCCTGATCGCGCCCAATTACTGGGTCGAGCTTTCCTTCGCGAGCGCGCGCAGTCATATCAACAGAATACTTTTCGAGCGCTTTGTAGTTGCCTTCAGCATCCGGACTTGTCACTTTTGCGCCACCGCGCACAGTTGGCACAGCCTTACGCAACACGTCTGCGGAAACGTTGTGCTTTTTGAAAATATCCGCAACAGCGTTTGGTTCGCTAGCAACCATGCCAATAAGCATGTGTTCCGTAGAAACGTATTCGTCTCCCATTGCGCGCATTTCTTTTTCTGCCTGGCTTAGCGCAGCCAAAAGCTGACGACTTGCATCTGGCTTAGTTGTAGTTGAGCCAGTAGATGAAGGCAATGCCACTAATGCGTTACGAATTTCAGCACCGATTTGTTGCGCGTCCGCCCCCGCCTGAGCAATAAGCGCGCGAACGACGCCCTGCTCTTGGCGGAGTAAAGCATCCGCCAAATGCAGAGTGTCAACTTGCGCATTGCCAGCAGCCGCTGCACTTTGCACAGCGTCGCTTAATGCGTCTTGCGCTAAGGTTGTAAACTTTTGTTCCATATCTACCTCATTTCCACGAAAGCTCTAAAACACATTTCAGTTAAGTCAAATCGCTGCAACTTTTATTGCAATTTCAAGCTTTTTGACGATACTTTTGAGTTCTAACGAGCTTTCACTTTCATGTATCTGATACGTATAACAGATTTTCCTATAACTTTATTCCTAAAACTTGAGTGTACTAGACTCAAGTTTTGTTTTCAAGAACTTTCAATCGCAAATAATTTACGCAAATAATTTAATTAAGCAGCAAGCAAAGTTTAGTTAAGTATCAAGCAATGCTTAATTAAGTAGCAAATATGTCGTAATCTTAAAAGCATGAGAATTGCACGTTTTTCGTATAATGAAGTTCCGCAATACGCTTTCGTTCAAAAAGACGAAACCGACGGTAAAGATTATTTAGTAGCACTTGAAGGGCATCCTTTAAGCCCGCAAGGAGTTAAGCCAACTGGTAAACGTTACGCGTTGGATGCGGATGGCGTGCGCTTGCTTGTGCCTGTAATTCCTTCAAAAGTTTACGGATTGGCAAAAAATTACGATACGCGTTCCGATGACGAGCGCGCTACTTCTCCTGCGGCTTCTTCGCATACCGCTGCAGATATGGTTATTTTTACAAAGCCGAGCACTTCTGTAATTGGTCCGGACGATCCGATTGTGATTCCTGCTTGCTCAAACGACATGAATTTTGAGCCAGAAGTGGCAGTTGTTATGGGCAAAATCGCCAAAAATGTGACTGCAGCTACCGCAATGAATTACGTTTTTGGCTTTACTTGTGTAAATGACGTAACTTTACGAGATTGCGCAGGAAGCGACCCAATGTGGACGCGCGCAAAAGGTTTCGACACTTCTTGCCCACTTGGACCTTGGATTACGACCGAGCTAAATTGGCGCGATGCACATATTTCATTTACGCTTAATGGTGAAAATGTGCCGGAAGCTGACGGCACTACAGCTCGACTTATTCACAGTATTCCTGAGCAAATTGCAGCGATTTCAAGCTTCTCAACGCTTCTTCCAGGAGACGTGATTTTGACAGGAACCCCATACCCGGCTGGGACTTTACGCGCGGGTGACGAAGCGATTGTACACGTAGATGGCATCGGTTCGCTGCGCAATGTGATTGTGCATGCGTAACTACAATCATCAATTTGGCTTAAACTTTGACTTAAAACTACACAAATGCGCGTGGGCCAAAGATTGCCGAACCGATTCGAACCATCGTCGAGCCTTCGGCAATCGCCCACGCAAAATCGCCGGACATTCCCATCGAAAGCTCTAATTTTGCAGAGTTTCCATCATAATCTTGCGCGAGTTGTCCACTTACACAATCTCGAATTTCTCGCAATTTTGCGAAACCACTTCTCACTATTTTTTCATCATCCACGCGCGCTCCGAGCGTCATAAATCCGTGCAAATTAAGCGCCGGAAGACTAGATATAGCGAGCGCTTCATCAATCGCACGTTCTGGCGCGCATCCCGATTTCGTAGCTTCTCCCGAAACATTCACTTCCAACATAACGTCTGTGCAAAGTCCCAAATTTTGCGCGCGCGTAGATATTTTTTGCGCAAGTTCAATGCCGTCAACCGACTGAATACCATTTGCAAGTGGTAAAACTTTATTTATTTTATTGCTTTGCAGCTGACCGATTAAGTAGAGTGGAATTTCACCGTTCACTCCAACGCTTAAACCTTCTCTAGCAGCTTGTGCGCGTAAAATCTCGGCTTTTGCAACGATTTCTTGTGGGCGATTTTCCCCAACTACTCGCACTCCAGCTTTAAGCGCTGCCATGATTTCGCCAACATCTCGCGTTTTAGTTGCGGCAAGTAGCGTAACCGACTCAGCTTTGCGACCATAATGCAATTCGGCTTGAGCAATGGCGTCTTGCACGCTGTGCACGCCGTCGGCAATTTGACACGCACGAACACAATCGACTTCAGTATTCGCTAAATCTTTTTGCGTCATATATGCCATTTATGCCCCAATCTATCAAACCTAACTACATAGTTTAGTCAAGGAAGGGCACGGATTTGTCGGCTAGGTTTGCGCGAACAGAATCCCACGGCGTGTCAAGGCTTTCAAACAACGCAAGCGCATCGGCAGCACTCATATCTACCGATTGATTTTGACCATGCTTTTTGTATCCCAGAAGATACATACAATAGCCAATCATGCGCTCGGCACTCCAGCCAGATTCTCGAAGCGCACCGACGTCTAGCGAGTGCTTACTTTTTGCAAGCCGCTCACCTTGAGCGTTATCAATTAGCGGCAAGTGCGCAAATTGCGGACGCACATAATGCGTACCGTGAGCCGCAAAAAATCCTGATTTTTCAAGCAGCTCACCAATCCAAATTTGAAGCGCCGCAGAACGAAGCAAATCGCGGCCGCGCACAATGTCGTTTACTCCGCTCAGAACATCGTCAACAACAACCGCAAGCTGGTACGAAAAAACGCCATCCGCGCGGCGAATCACCATGTCACCCAAATCGCGATTAATGTTAAACGATTGCGCACCAAAAATCGCATCTTCAAAACTCACATTTGCTTGCGGCGAATCAGCCGAGGGAACAGCAAGCCTTAAAGAATGTTGCTGATTATTTTGCAAACGCTTTTCGATTTGTGCCAGACCTTCCGCGTTTTTACGAAGATTTCTGCACGTACCCGGGTAGCGTATAAAACCGTCGCCTTCCTGCGGAGCTGCGATTGCGCGAATATCGGAACGCGAGCAAAAACATGGGTAGATTAGAGAATTCCCGTCTTCGTCTTGCAAAGATTCTAACGCATCAAGAGCTTCTTGGTAAATTGCAGTGCGTTCATGCTGATAAGTCGGCTCGCCGACCCAATCAAGCCCAGCCCACTTCAAATCGTCAATAACTCGCGCGCTAGCATCCTTTGGCATGCGCGCAATATCAAGATCTTCCAGACGTAAAAGCATGTGTCCGCCTTGCGATTTTGCAGAGAGCCACGCAGCCAACATTGCTACCATATTGCCAATATGCATACGCCCGGAAGGAGTAGGCGCAAAACGACCAATTGCAATAGTTGACTTCGAAAACATGATTTAGTCTTTCTTAATATCTTTAATTAATAAGCATAAACTTGCAAAGCATAAGCTTACAAAATAAAAAGCGCGTAACGCATTCATACTAGCATTACGCGCTTCTTACAATCGCAATCAAGCACAGCTAAAAGCAACTACTTTATGCAAATAACGACTTATACATAACCACACCCAAGATTGCGCCGGCAATAGGAGCAATAACTGGAATCCACGCTTCACCCCAGCGAGAAGATCCCTTGTGCGGAATTGGCAAAATTGCGTGAAGCAAACGCGGCATAAGATCACGAGCAGGATTCAAAGCAGGACCAGTTGGTCCGCCCATAGAAGTCACCAAACCCCAAACCACGAAGCCGACAACGATTGAAGCGCCAGCCAAATTCTTCTCACCCCATGGAGAGGTAAGGCAGCAAAGAGCAGCCAGAACAAGCACAAGTGTGCCGAAGAACTCGTTAAGGAAGTAGTTAAGCTTGTTGTTATACGCATCCGTAGTGCAGAAAGTGCCAAGAATTGCTTCTGGCTCCTCAGTTTCGTTGTAGTGTGGCAAATACGTTACGTACACAATAAGCTGACCAACCAGCGCACCTAAAAGCTGAGCTACAATATAAGGCACAACGTTAGCCCATGGGAACATGCCGTTTACAGCTTGCGCAATTGTCATAGCAGGATTGATATGCGCGTGGGAAATTCCGCCAAACATGAGCACTGGGAACATAACACCAAAACCGTAGCCCATAGCAATATTTAGCCAGCCAGCATGGTGCCCTTTAGTATTTTTTAATTCAACGTTTGCTACAGCACCGTTTCCGAAAATCATGAGAATAGCAGTGCCAATAAATTCTGCAGCCAACATTGCCATAAACGAATGTTGCATGGTCCTTCGATCCTTCTTACCTGTTTCAAACTCCACACACGTAATCACGCGCATAAATAACGACTCGTCACTTAACAATCGTCCAACAACTCGCAATTGCGATTAGCACAGCATGGAACACAATATATTCTCATTTTCAAAGAAGCTAAGAAAATGAATTCCAACATTTATTCTTTGATAGTTTCCCTTATACGCGCGACAGTCTGCGTAAATAGTAAAATCGCCCTCACATCAAAAGAGGCCCGCCACTTTGGCGAGCCTCTTATCTACAAAAACAATATCTGCGGTTTCATCTTCACAACATCCTCGTTGCAACGGTTAAAGTCTTAAATATCCCGTCCAACGTCCACGGATTTCATATCCATACACTTTTGTGGGTTACCGCTATCTCTTTTTTGTTTTTGTAATTATTATTATCATCGTTTTTTACCTAATAGTAAAGAGCAAATTAGCCTTTGTTAACATATTGTCACTACTGTTCAATTGCACACGAAAAATCGTAACTCTTGCGGCCTTTTGTGAACATGCAAAGGTTATCATGTTAAATTACGTTCGCATGAGACACACTCCGGCGTGTCGCAAGATATTTTTCGAGCGCGAAGCAAGCAAATAAAATCGACACTCATTCGCGCACTTCCCTTACAACGCATACAATTACAGAATATGGTACAAATTTTTGACGCTCCCTCAAAGGCGATTCTGCGCGGTCAAATTGCAGAGCATATCGCCGAAGATGAAAAGGCAGAAAAGCGTGAAGCTCGTGAGGGTGAGCTACCGTTGCCAAAAGATCGTTTCTTCGACCGAGAATTAAGCTGGTTGAAGTTCAATCGTCGCGTGCTTGAGTTGGCTCAGAATACAGATTTGCCACTTCTTGAACGCGCTAATTTTGCTGCTATATTTGCGTCAAATCTCGACGAATTCTTTATGGTTAGAGTTGCAGGATTAAAGCGCAGAATAGATTCTGGAATAGCAGTAACTGCAGCATCCGGCTTAAGCCCTCGCCAGCAGTTGCGCGCTATTAGTGAGGTAACTCACCGCCGTCAAGATGAGCACGCTCACTATGTTATTGAGCACATTCTTCCTGAGCTTGCCAAACAGCGCATTGTTTTGCTCAGCTGGGATAAGCTTACAGAATCAGAAAAAGCACGTTTGTCTGATTACTACAAAAAGCAAGTTTTCCCTGTTCTTACGCCTCTTGCAGTGGATCCTGCGCACCCATTCCCGTACATTTCCGGCAAGTCTATTAACTTGGCTGTTATCGTCGAAAATCCAAATTCTGGAAAGTCGCATTTTGCTCGTGTAAAGATTCCAGATAATTTGAATCGCCTTGTACCAGTTGACGATTTAACAGACGAGGAAGGTCGCGAAGAGCGTTACGGCTTCATTACTATGGAAAAGCTGATTGCAGCACACTTGGAATCGCTTTTCCCAGGCATGATTATTAAGGAAGCCCGCTCATTCCGAGTTACGCGTAACGAAGATATTGACGTTGAGGAAGATGACGCAGAAAACTTGCTCAACGCTATGGAGAAGGAACTTCTTCGCCGCCGCTTTGGACCGCCAATTCGTTTGGAAATTTCTAACGAGGCCAGCCCATTCCTTTCTCAGCTTCTTGCAAATCAGCTTCGCGTAAGCCCTGAGGAAGTATATCGCTTGCCTTCGCCGCTTGATATGACGGTACTGTTTGAATTGCAAGCGCTTGACCGCCCTGATTTGAAGTATCGTCCGTTCATTCCTACTACAAACCGTCAGATTGCGGAAGTTGAAACTAGCCACGCGCAAGATATTTTCGCTTCTATTCGCGAGCATGACATTTTGTTGCATCATCCTTACGATTCGTTCTCTACTTCTGTACAGGCATTCCTCGCGCAGGCTGCTGCGGATCCAAAAGTGCTTGCAATTAAGCAAACTTTGTACCGTACGTCTAGCAATTCGCCAATTATTGACGCTCTTGTTGACGCAGCTCACGCTGGCAAACAGGTACTTGCGCTGGTTGAAATTAAGGCACGATTTGACGAGGACGCAAATATTGCTTGGGCTCGTAAGCTTGAGCGCGCAGGCGTTCACGTTGTGTACGGCATTGTTGGTTTGAAAACTCACTGCAAGCTTTCGCTCGTGGTTCGTCAGGAAGCAGAAGGATTGCGCCGCTACTGCCACGTTGGTACAGGTAATTACAATCCTAAGACTGCTCGCTTGTACACGGATTTGGGATTGCTTACTTGCGATCCTGTAGTCGGCCAGGATTTGACTCGCTTGTTTAACCAGCTTTCTGGTTACGCGCCGAAGTCTAGTTTCCACCGCCTGCTTGTTGCCCCTCGTACAGTTCGCACAGGTATTATTGCGCGAATTCAGCGCGAGGAAGCTGCAGCTCTTGCTGGTAAAGAAGCATGGATTAAGATTAAGGTCAATTCTGTAGTTGACGAGCGGACTATTGACGCTTTGTATCGAGCTTCGCAAGCTGGAGTAAAGATTGATATTGTTGAGCGTGGTATCTGCTCGCTTAAGCCTGGCATTGAAGGATTGAGCGACAATATTCGCGTTCGTTCTATTCTTGGCCGATTCCTTGAGCACAGCCGCATTTACGCTTTTGCTAACTCTTGCGGTCCGCAGATTGGCGACGGTCCTGCAAGCGGCCCAGAAGTGTGGATTGGTTCGGCTGATTTAATGCACCGCAATCTTGACCGCCGCGTTGAGACGCTGGTTCGTATCAGTGCGCCTGATCAGGTTGAAGCTTTAATCCAGTACATTGATTTGCAAATGGCTGATTCTACTGTTTCGTGGTGGATGGATGGTGACGGCACGTATACCTTGCATTCTCGCGATAAGGAAGGTCGTCCGCTCGTTGACAGCCAGGCTTACTTGATTCATACTCACACGCGTAAGCCTCGCGGCGCGAACTAATCGCAAGCAACTAAATAAACGATAAGTAAGAGCCAGATTCAGTAACATGTTTCTGGCTCTTTTTGTGTTTATTACCACTTCTAATCTGACTAAATCTCAAGCGTTCCAGCAATAGTCGAAATCTTCTACAGCACCATTTGCCAGTTTTAGGAAGTTTTTTAAGTAATTATTTATCAGTTTTGGCAAATTTAAGGATTATAAAACAATTTGTTACTGTTATGACTGTGACAAAAGTAAAAGATTACGGCACAACTAAAAGTTGTGAAAGAAAACCGCTAAAATAGTGAATATGAGTGCAGTAACGACGCAATACGTTGAAGCAGCTGGCGGAATAATCTATCGCAAGCGCAATATTACCAACAGCTCAAATGCAAGTGGAGAGGCAAAAACAAGCAGCGACGCAATAAAGTTTAGCGACGACGATTTTGAACTTTGCCTAGTCTACCGTCCTAAATATGACGATTGGAGCTGGCCGAAAGGAAAGAACGAGCCAAAAGAATCGCATCGTCACACAGCTGTGCGCGAAGTTGGAGAAGAAACAGGATATTCAGTCGTACTCGGCCCGCACATCGCCAAAATAGAGTATCCGCTTGAACGCGAAGGCAAAAAATCTTCCAAGAACAGCTCATCAAATAGCAACCAAAATCGCAATCCCCAGCCGGAAGTCATAAAGCGAATCCACTACTGGATGATGCGCTTAATCGATAAGCCAACCGCAGCAAAGCGTCTTCCTGCTTTCGGACCAATTAAGCCTGCTAAACCCACTGAAATCGGCAATGTGTTATGGCTTACTCCTTCTCAAGCACGAAAAAAGCTTACGCACGATAGTGACCGCGAAGTGCTAGATGCTTTCTTAGAGAAGCTACACGAAGGTCAAGCAGAATATAGCACGTTGCTTTTAGTGCGTCACGGAAAAGCTGAGTCTCGAAAAACTTGGCAAGGAAGCGAAGCGACTCGACCAATCACGCCTCTAGGTGCTGCCGCTTCATACGCTTTAGGCCGCGAGCTTGCCTGCTACACGCCGAATAAAATCATATCGTCTCCTTGGAAGCGTTGCTTAGAAACAGTTGCGGCTTTTGCGCACGACTCTTCGCTTTCTATCGAACAGGTTGCGGAACTTACAGAAGATTGTCACGAGAAAAAACCAAAATCTACATTGTCTGTGCTTATAAGAGAAATACAAAATATTGAGCAAAATGAACAAAATGCAAGCACAGTCAACAACGCAACCGTCATGTGCTTGCACCGCCCAGTTATCGGCACTTTCTTCGATTATTTATGCGAAATAACAAAACCTAGAGCACACAAACGCATACTCAGCCAAAAATCTCCATACATGCCTACAGGAAGCGCAATAGTTTTGCACATCATTAATACTCCTAAAGGCGCTCGCATTATCGATATTGAAAAGGTTCTTCCAAGTGTCTACTAGTTTAAATTCGCAATCGAGTTCTATTCATTCAAGCAGATCTGCTTTTATGCCAAGCCCCACAGGAGCCGCCCGTCCTAGCAGACCTGCACAAATGGATCCTGCGATGCTCGCGCAGATTGAAGGCGGCACAGATCCGCAGGTTGTAAACGAAATTAGCCACACTTCAGCCGCTGTTTTACTTAACCGCGTTCATAGAACGCAGTCGCCGGAAATCGTTGAGCGCGTGCTGAATTTGGTTGAGAATGAAGGAATTGAAGTTATTGCAGATTTGTGGAGTCACGCGGAAGCTGAGTCTCTTCCTGGAATGTTGTGGCGACTGTATTTATTGCGCATGTCGCTACGAAAACAGCGCGAAGCTTACGCTGAGTATTGGCGCCTTGGCGAGCCTGAAGCAACGAGCGCTTCAGCTATTACAGGAATTGACGAAGCTCCTACAGGAGAGGATATTGCACGACTTGCAGATTCTATTCTTTCCGGTGCTTTTACAGGCGATTTTGCTGTAGCGCTTTACAGATCTTCAGCTTTTACTTCGATTATTGCACGCGGAATGCGAGTTTACGCAGAAAAGTTAGACGAGCAAGCAAATACAATACATACGCAGAAAATTGCAAAAGTTTTGCACGTATCCGCTAATATGCACGCACTCTCGTTATCTTTTGCTCATGGAGCGAAATTGTGGCGCGCAGGAAAGTTGGAATAAATTATTTTCGATTAAAATTGTGCGGCGCGTGAAAACAGAAAACAAGGTATACTCAAAATGATGCTGGCTTGTGCTTAAGCCCCGGGCTCCATTTTTTGCCGCTGCGAGCGGCGTTTGCGCCGACAGGCGCTTTCGCAAGTCAGTATCGTTTCTGTTTTTGAATTTTAGATTTTAATTTTGTTAGATAAGTTTAAATAAAATATATTTTTACTCAACATTTGTTTATATTTCGCGCAAAAATAACGGCACGCCGCTAGCTTAACGTGCAATGCTTGCACTAATCTAGAAGGTATGGATCTTCATGTTTTACATCATCCGCTGGTGGACCACAAGCTCACCGTTTTGCGAGATAAGAATACACCTTCTAACATTTTCCGCGAGTTGGTTTCCGAATTGGTAACCCTCGAAGCATACGAAGCAACCCGCAATTTGGAAGTTAGCGATCGCGAGATTGAAACTCCTATTTGCAAGATGACTGGCAAGCATTTGAACCGCCCACGCCCAATGGTTGTGCCGGTTTTGCGCGCTGGTCTTGGCATGCTCGACGGCATGACTCGCCTTCTTCCAACCGCTGAGGTTGGATTCCTTGGCATGAAGCGCGACGAGCAGACGCTCGATATCATCACTTATGCCAACCGTTTACCAGAAGATTTAACTGGCCGTCAGTGCTTCCTTCTTGACCCAATGCTTGCCACTGGTGGCACTCTTATTGCTGCTACACACTATTTGGCTGAGCGCGGTGCTAAGGACGTTACTGCTATTAACATTTTGGCAGCTCCAGAAGGCTTGGAACGCCTGGAGAAGGAGATTGATCCTTCTATTGACTTTAAGGTTGTTGTTTGCGCTGTTGATGAGCATTTGAACGACAAAGCTTATATCGTTCCAGGTCTTGGCGACGCCGGCGATCGCTTGTATGGCTTGATTGACTAATAGTTACTAACCAAATCAAGCGAAAGCTAGAATCAAAAACTACAAAAAGCCTGCTGATTTTGCAACACTTTGCAAGTTCAGCAGGCTTTTGTGTTTAGCGTTGACAAATTTTGCGCAGATAAATCTCTTTACCGCGGACGAGTTACGGCCACTTCGCGAGCGCGCTCTGCTAATTCGTCTAGTTTAGCAATTTCCGCGCGTTGAGAATCAGTCTGCTTTGGCGAAAATTCGCCGTAACGATTTTGCGCAGCAGTACGGATTAAAAAGTCAGCCAGACGCGGATTTTTTGGCAAAACTGAGCCGTGCATATAAGTGCCAATAACATTGTATTTGCGCGCTCCTTCCGTGTGATCCTTGCCATTATTACCGCAATTTTCACTATCAACCGAGCCAAGTGGCTGAGTATCACCCTCCAAGCTTGTTCGTCCAGAATGGTTCTCATAGCCCACAATATCGCCAAAATCGTCGCTATGTTCCACAAGATTTCCAATCATGCGCACATCTTGACCAACCGTATGCTCACCAAGTATTCCAATTCCTTTAAGCTTTTGACCCTCAACGGTTTCAAAATACTCTCCAAAAAGCTGGTAAAGTCCACAAATCATAAGCATTGGAACGCCATCTTTTGCAAGCTCACGAATCGCGTCCGCGCGCGCAAATAAATCTTCAGTAACTCTGCTTTGCCCATGATCTTGACCACCGCCGCCAAGAATCATATCCACGCGCTCTGGCCATAAATCGCCAACGTTGTACTCGTGAAGCACTGGCTTGTAACCGTACAATTCCGCTCGGCGCATAATCGTAAGCACATTGCCGTAGTCGCCGTAAATATTCATGTCTTTTGGATATAGCGACACAATATGTAGCACGCGATTTTCGTTTTCAAAAGTAGCATTTGCTTTACTAATATCACTGGAACCATTCATGACAATTACTTCCCAACTCCAACGTCTTTAACTTCCGCAAGTTGCGCTAAAGCCGCGCGCACGCGAAGCATGGCAGTATATGTGCAATATATGCGTTTAGCATTTTTAGCGTTGCCACTAAAATCGCCGTTTACAAAAGCTTTAGCATCTTCTTCCAAATCCGTATTCACATTGCGAGCCGAGACTTTATCGTATTGCAGACGCAAAGCCATATCCCATGCGCGAGTACCAGAAACGCACTCAACTCCAGTGCCGCTAAAGCTTGCAAAATCAACGTCCCACAGCCAGCTCATGTCTCTACCGTCCGCATATTCGTCACAAATTGCAATCATAGTATCGTGATTTTGCGGATGATCCGAAGCGATTGCAAGCCTAAAACCAATAGGATTCTTCACTAAAACAAGCTCAACAGGAGCACCATTAACTTCAATTACTTCGCCTCTACCAAAAGCAGGAGTTACGTGCGAAATCGCTTCCATAAGCGCATCGTCATCAAATTTTTGCAGCGCAGAATTTTGTTTTGCAGCGTCCGCCAAGATAGCGCGAACTACTGTTGCTGCAGCAGCAGCGTTGAAAATATTGTAAGCACCGTCAAGTTTTACAGATGTGGTTTTACGCTTGCCATCAAGTATAAACTCAGCCTCATGGTCTCCAACTTTTGAAAGCACAACGTCTGCTTTAGGAAGATTGTTAGCCTTGCTTTCTGCAGCATCTTCGCAATTTTCGCTTTTTTCGGAACTATTGTGCAAATCATCATCCGTCGGGAACATGCTTTTTACAGCGTCATCCAAACCAAAATACCGCACACAAGTCCCGGAAGGAACAACTTTTGCAAGCGCGCAAATACGTGGATCCTCACGGTTTAGCACTACCGTTCCTTCGGTTGCTTCAGCCACGTTGCTTAATAGTTTTGCAGTTGTGTCAATTTCGCCGAATCGGTCAAGCTGATCTCGCATAACGTTTAGCAATAAAGAGTAGCGAGGCTTGATTTGATTTACAAAATGCACTGCGTACGCTTCGTCGAGCTCTAAAACTGCAATATCCGCATTTAGTTTTGTGCCAAAAGCAGGCATTGTTTTTGCAAGGGCTGCCACTACTCCTCTAGTAAAGTTTGAACCGGTTGGATTAGTAAATACGTTAAGTCCTGCGTCGCGCAGCATAGAAGTTACCATACGCGTTGTGGTAGTTTTGCCATTGGTGCCAGAAATCAACACTATTCCGTACGGCAATGCGGCAAGAGTGCGCGCTAAAAAGCCAGAATCGAGGCTCTCAATAACTTTCCCAGGCAATGCGCTTCCGCCATGGTGAAGCACCCTAGAAAGAGCGCAAACAAGCTTTCCTACAGCAGGCATGGCAAAACTGTACCAATGCTTATGCAAATTTTGGCGCAACTTTTTATGCGATTCATGGTCGCGGCTTGACATACTAAATCACACCCCTTATTGCTGGTAGTCTTGCGGCATATCCATGAACTTGGAAGTTGCACCCAAGAAGGCAAGATTAAACGTGTCAGTAGGGCCGTTACGATGCTTTGCCATAATAATATCTGCTTCGCCTGGGCGATCTTCCTTATTGTAAAAATCAGGGCGATGCACTAGGAACACAACGTCAGCATCCTGCTCAATAGAACCAGATTCGCGCAAATCTGAAAGCTGTGGTTTCTTGTCGTTTCGCATTTCCGGTCCACGATTAAGCTGGCTCAAAGCCACAACTGGCACTTCAAGCTCTTTAGCAAGAAGCTTCAGCGCACGCGAGAATTCCGAAACTTCCTGCTGACGACTTTCCACACGCTTGCCAGAACTCATCAGCTGAAGGTAATCGATAACTACTAGCTTCAAATCATTTGTTTGCTTCAAACGGCGGCATTTTGCGCGAATCTCCATCAAGCTCATATTTGGACTGTCATCAATAAAAAGCGGGGCGTTTTGCATTTTTGTCCAAAAAGTATTAAGAGTATTCCAACGATCTGGAGTAATATCTTCCGCTCTTCGCATAGCAGCGAGCGGAATATTAGTTTCTGCAGCAATAATGCGCTGAGCTAATTCCACTTTGCTCATTTCTAGAGAGAACACAATAGACGTCATATTGTGGTGTAGTGCTGCTGAGCGCGCAAAATCAATGCCAAGTGTTGACTTACCCATAGCCGGACGACCAGCAACAACAATCATTTGACCAGGCTGCAAACCCTGCGTAACTTCGTCAATATCTCTAAATCCAGTCGGCACACCTTGTTCAAGTTCATGATTTTGCATTTTATCTAACTGATCAAGTGTATTTTGCAAAACTGGACCAATAGCAACGTAATCTTGACGCACTTTACCGGCGCTCATTTCATACACTTCTGATTGCGCAAGATTTACAATATCTTCTGCTTGCGCTCCGGAAGCAGAATAGCCCATTTGTGCAATTTTTGTGCCAGCAGTAATAACGTTACGAAGAACAGCATTTTGATGCACAATATCTGCGTAGTACATTGCGTTTGCGGCTGTTGGCACAGAAGCTACTAGGCTGTGCAAATAGTCAGCTCCGCCAACTTTATCGAGATTTCCATCTTTCATTAATTCGTTAGCTACAAGCACAACGTCAACAGGCTGTGAGCCAGCGAAAAGCGTAAGAATAGCATCGTAAATTGTTTGGTGTTGCGGTAAATAAAAATCTGATGTTTCAAGTAATTGAGACACTTCGCCAATAGCATCTTTGCTCATGAGCATTCCGCCAAGCACAGCCATTTCTGCATCAACATCGTGAGGAGGCACACGATCAAACAATGTAGCACCTACTTCGGCACCACGATTTGCAACGCCAGAACCATATGCAGAGGCGTCACCATTGCCACCATGATTGCTACCTGCGCGGATAACATTGCCTTTAGTAGATTGCCACATATCATTATCTGCCATAAAAACGAGTATAAACGCGCGCACGTATTATGAAAAACGTAAATGTATTAACACAAAACTTTATCTACATTTTTAGCGCAGAATCCATCCACGTATCATTTCTTATGCGCAAACTATTGCCTATTGCACGCCCCCCAATATAAACAGCATTTAAAACAACCCACAAAGTAATAGTTCTTATCACGTCATTAGCATCAACGATGACATCAAAAACGCTTGTGAGCGCCAAAAATGTTAAATATACGACAGCCATTACTGAGCAAGCTTTTGCCAAGTAGCGATGATCACCTGCGCCAATCAATACGCCATCTAGTGCCCACATCCATCCAGCAAGAGGCAAGAACAATCCTAATATTGTCATACCTACAGAAATTAAAAACTGAATATCTGTATGCTGACTAAATAGTGGCGCGCAACTCCAACCCACGAAAATCATGAATAAACCGACTCCTACGCTGCTTACAGCTCCCACTTGAGCACAAATACGCGTAATCATTCCTGCGCGCTTACGACAGCCTGCACCTAGCGCTGCAGCAACAATAGTCTGCGCAGCAATACCAATTGCATCTAAAATATTCATAACAAAATTCCAGCAAGAATTAGCAACCTGATACGCAGCGAGAGTATTGGTACCGAGATGAGTCGCAGTAACAACCGTAGCTACCATGCACACGCGCAATGCAAGTGTACGAACAAACAAAGGCATACCAGTTCCAGCAGAATGTAGAATATGCTGGAAATGCGGTTTGAGACGCGCACCACTTTGAGTAGCCCAAATAATTGCAGGAATAGTGAGAACAAGTCCCATATACCATTGCGCAATCATTGTTGCAATACCAGAGCCAGCAATTCCCATGTTGAGACCAAATACTGCGATTATATCGAGAATTGTATTTAGAACAGCTCCACTTACAGCAGCAAATAATGTTATGCGCACGTTGCAAAGACCGCGAAATATGCCATTTGCTGCATATACGAGTAGCATCGCAGGCAATCCAGGCATAACCATTTGTGTGTACACAATAGCATTTTGCAACGTAGAGCCATGCGCGCCTATTGCGTAGCATAACGGTTCAGCGGCAAAAATAAGTATGACTGTAAGAATTATGCCAAGCAATAATGCAAGCCACAACCCATCCATGCCAATGCTAAAACCTTCTCGACGCTTACCTGCGCCTAAAAGACGCGCAACCTGTGAAGTTGTATTGTAAGCCAAAAATAAGCAAAGACCTGTAGTAGTAAGAAGTACCGTTGATCCAATAGAAAGACCTGCTAGAGCACTTTTGCCAATGTGGCCAATAATAGCAGTGTCAATAAGTACAAATGCTGGCTCAGATATGAGCTGTCCAAAAGTTGGTACGGCTAGTAGCCAAATATTGCGCAGTACGTCTTTTTTGTTCTGGTTGTCCAACTTTTGATTTGTCATAATGCTTCATTCTACCGCTACTTTGTCACGCTTGTATAAAAGAAGATTGCAATTGCTAACAATTTTATGCAAAAACAATTGCAAGTGAAGTAACACAAATATGCGTAAATCGCAAATAAAAATATTATTTTAAAAAGTTATCCGCAGGATATCCACAATGTTATCCCCACTATGTGGATAAATTTGTGTGATATCCACGTAGACACGCCTAAAATGTGGATAACTTATCTTTTTTATCCACATCAAGCAATTCGTGCGTGTCATATGAATAACTTATTCATTAAAAATAACTTATTAATTAAAAACTTGATTTTAAATTAGCAAAAATAACAAAACCGCATATCTTAGATAAGACATGCGGTTTATATCAAAATAACTAGAACTTGTTGCTAAACAATAGCGCTTACGCACATGCTTCTATTCTTTAGCACTATTATTTCGTTTTCCTATTTTCTTATTATTCTGCGCTGATTTATCTTTTTCTACAGTTTCAGACTCTTTTTCAGAAGAAGACTCTTTCTGCTCAACTTCAGATTTAGTATCATCAACCTCAGAATCGCCTTGCTCAGGATTTGCCTCAGATTGATCAACCATAAAATCAGATTGTTCAACCTCGTTTTCACCCATATCAATATCAACAGAAGTAAGAACAGCCATTTGAGTTTTATTTGCATCATCATCTGCAACAGCAACTACAGCGCCATCATGACTTTGTGCAATAGAAGAAAAATCGTAAGCACGCTCTCCTTGATCAGCTAAATCAACGCCCTTACGTTCCTTAGCTTCCGAGATTCGCCATCCAAAAAGCTTTTCAAGAACAAAAGCTAGCACTGCAGTTACAGCACCTGCATAAAGCACCGTAATCCCAATCAAGCACAGTTGTGCAACTAACTGATGCCAATCACCAACAGCGAGTAATCCAGAGCCATCAGCAAATAAGCCTACTGCAAGCACACCAATAAGCGCAGCAACACCATTCACGCTAACTACATGCAAGGCACCATCGTAGCGCACAAAAGTACGAGAGTGAGTCACTAGAGAAGTAATAACACCAGAAAGAACACCCAAAACTAAAGCCCACAATGGAGCAATAACATCCGCGGCTGCAGCACTTGCAGCTAATCCAGCCATAACACCAGACGCAGCTCCCAAAGCAGTAAAGCATCCAGAGTGTAAACGTTCAGTCACACCCCAGGCAAGCATTGAAGCAGAAGCAGTTATTGTGGAACTCACCCAAGCATAACCTGCAACTCCAGGAACGCCTGCAGAAGAACCAATCATTAACCCAAGCCAACCGAACCAAATCAAGAAAACGCCAAGCATAACGAAAGGAACATTATGCGGTTGGCGAGCAGCAACACCATTTTCAACTGCTGACTGCGTTGCAGTGGATTCTGCAGCAACTTCAGTTACTGTAGCAACTGGAGAGACAACAGTCTCACTAGCGGCATTTTTAGCATGCTCAACATCAGCCCACAATGCGCGCGATAAACGACTTTTAGGATTACGCGAATTAGTAGCTCCAGAATTAGCGTTGCCACTCGTATGCGCAACATTCTTAATATGCAAAACAAAACGCTTAAGAGGGAAGTGAGCATGTCCGCCAATGATCATAACAATCGCAAAAGCCGAAACAGCCGCAGCAATATGCAATATAGAGCCACCCGCGAAGTCATGCACTGAAATACCTAACGCCTGTGAAATAGCACCATTAGGCGAAAGCAATCCACCACCGCACACCATATGCGCTAACGGAGCGAATACTAAAGTAATCCACACAGCTACGAAAATAAGCCAAATAGCGTAACGCACTCGACCGGCTAGAGCTCCAGTAATAAGCGCTACTGCAACAACAGCACATGCTAAGCGAAAAGCTGCAGGAATGCCGCCAGATAATCCGGAATTTGCGTCCATAGACGTAAACACACCATGATCTGCCACCATCGAATCACGGAATAGCAAACCACTCAATGGATCACCTATAACACCACCAGCCATATCTTTGCCAGCAAAAGCTAACGACCATCCCCACAGCGTCCAAACCAGTGTAGTTACAGCAATAGCGCCAGCTGAAAGCATCATCATATTCACCATGGAAGTAGCGCGTTCACGGCCTCCATAGAACAGGGCAATACCCGGCGTAATAATAAACACCAACGCGCCAGCCAACAATGCCCATTGCGGATCCATTGTGGTCATTTTTCACCTCAATTATTTGAAACAGCGCAACAATAACATCATTGCAGCTTAAGTATTACTTTATATAACTATTGTACCGAGAAACTCTTATAGCCAAAACTCATAAAGACTTTAGCGGAAGATTAAAAACTACCACTCATGCAGCTACATCAATGCTCAGCATTAAGCGAGCAGACCGTCTACGAAGCTTTGAGCATCAAACGGGACCAAATCATCTGGTCCTTCGCCAAGACCTACTAGCTTAACCGGCACACCAAGTTCACGCTGTACAGCTATAACAATTCCACCTTTAGCGGAACCATCAAGCTTAGTAAGGACTACGCCCGTAATGCCAATAGCTTCAGCAAATACTTTTGCTTGAGACATGCCATTTTGACCAGTAGTAGCATCCAATACCAGCAATACTTCATCAACAGGCATAGTTTTTTCTATAACCCTACGAATTTTGCCAAGCTCTTCCATTAAATTTGCTTTATTCTGCAAACGACCAGCAGTATCTACAATCAATAAATCAGTTTGTTCTTCTTTTGCCTTATTCGCAGCAATAAAAGCAACAGAAGCAGGATCAGCACCATCTTTATCTGCACGAACAACTGGCACGCTTACTGCAGACGCCCAAGTTTCAAGTTGATCAGCTGCAGCCGCACGAAAAGTATCTGCTGCAGCAAACATTACTGAACGTTTTTGGGCAATAAACAATCGCGCTAATTTACCAGCAGTAGTGGTTTTACCGGTGCCATTAACGCCGACCATCATAATAACGCTAGGATGATGCGCATCTGATTTATCTGCATTTAAGCGTCGATCAGCGTCTTCATCTACTATTTTCAATAGTTTCGTACGCAATGCTGAATGCACATCTTCTGAACTAGAAGTACCAGCAATGCGTGCATCTTTGCGTAGATCTTCTACTAATTCTTCACTAGCTCGAGAGCCAACATCGGCCATAAGAAGAGTATCTTCTACATCTTCCCAATCTTCTTCCGAAAGATGGTCCTTGCTTATGATATTAAACAATGCACGACCAAATGGATTTGCACTATGAGCCAAACGTTCGCGAAGACGTTTAATACGCGAAGAAGTACTTTCTGGCAATAATTCAGACTTTACTTCTTCATTAGGTATAACAGCTATGTTACTTTCTATCTGTTTTCCAGATTTTTTTGTTCCACGCGCTTTAGTTTTGCCTGTATCGATTGAACTATCAACGCTTTCAGGAATTACTGGTCCATGACTATTGCTGTGAATGCGCAAAATCACTGCAACTGTTACTAATAAGATGGCAATAACAACAGCCGCAGCCGCAAACCAAATTAGCATGTTCATATCCATAACCATATTCATGACATCAAGACTATGAAAGTCAAGGGACACTAGCAATACATTTCACTATTTTTTCTCATCTTTGTCACACTTCAACGTCAATATGCTTAAGTACATCTGCATCTATTACACTAATAAAAGTAGTAATAAATAGCACGAGCTATTATTACGCAAAATTTGAATTCACAAAATCATTAAGGAGGATTTTATGTCAGATCAGCCTACCGTAAATGTATACGGTGCAGATTGGTGTGGAGATTGCAAACGTGCAAAAGCTGCGCTAACCCAGTATGGTGTGGCATTCGTTTGGCACGATATTGAAACAGAAGAAGGTGCTGAAGAAAAAGCGATTGAAATTAGCAATCAAAAGCACATTCCAGTTGTTACTTTTGCGGATAATACTTTTATGGTTGAGCCATCTGCAACACAAATAAAAGCAAAACTGGAGTCACTCGGAATACTGCAATAAATATATATAACACGCATAAGTTCACACGATATTCACTTCGTCGATTGAATGTAGTATACTTGGCATTTGTTGCCCCTTTAGCTCAATTGGCAGAGCAGAGTCCTTTTAAGTCTTGGGTTGTGGGTTCGAGTCCCACAGGGGGCACTTTTTTATATCCAAATTTAGGGTAAGCGAGTAAACTGCAATAAAAAACGGGGGAGTCGAAGCTCCCCCTACGAAAAATTCACTTAAGATCAAAAACGACAATCAATGCCATACTTGTTGAGAATTAGCTAATTACTTATATAACGCAATACTCAACTCGCCCAAACACTAGCATCTTGATCATCTTCAACTATATCGTGACCTACAGGTGCTGGAGAAGAATACGTGTATTCATCATCCACAACGCCAGAATCAGCATCTGCATTAATAGCAGCAAGAACATGCTTATCCATTTTGTACTGTGGTAATACGTTCTTAATATAGCTAGTTACAGCATCTTGCATAGCAACGTCATGGCCAACTTTTTCTGCCATAAACCAACGATGATCCAACACTTCATGGAAGAACTGAGCTGGTTCAATTTGCGAACGGAACTCAGGAGGAATCATACGAACTGTTGGCTCGAAAATTTCACGCATCCAATCAGTTGCGACGATTTCCAGCTCTTCACCTTGACGCCATGTAGAAGTGCGATACGCATCCAAATCGTTCAGAAGCCTTCGAGCCTGATTCTCTTGAACGTCCAATCCAGTAAGACGAAGAAGCTTGCGGGAAGCATAACCAGCATCCACAACGCGAGGTCGAACCAAAACCCTTCGACCATCTTCTGAAGTCTTCATCTCCAACTCATCAACATCGAAACCAAGCTCATTTAGACGATTAACACGACGTTCAATTCGCCACATCTCATCAGGACTGAACTTATCAACGTCAGTAAGCGTACTCCAAAGCGAATGATAGCGATCTACTAGACGATTGCCTATACTGATTTCATCTACTTCTGTCGGTAAAAGCTGACCGGAGCTCAAATCCATAAGCTCACCAATAATGTTGGTTCGAGCTAAATCGATATCGTATTCTCGTTGACCTTCTGTTAAACTTCCATGCAAATCACCAGTTTCTGCGTCAACTAGGAATGCAGAAAAAGCATCTGCATCTCGCAAAAACAGCACGTTGGAAAGCGATACATCGCCCCAATAGAAGCCAGAAAGATGCAAGCGCACCATAAGAACAGCAAGCGCATCGATAAGGCGCTCTGCAGTATCCGGACGCAACGTACGAGCAAATAATGCACGATATGGTAGTGAGAACTTTAAATGTTTCGTAACTAACATTGCCTCAAGCTTTTCACCATTAGCGTCATGGCGTCCTGCAACAACAGCTATAGGAGTAACTGTAGGCAACTCAAGTTTACGAAGCCTACGCAAAAGCTCATACTCACGTTCTGCAACTTGACGAGTAATTTCCTTCATTGCATACACTTCATCGCCAACGTGAACAAATCGCACAACGTGACGAGAAATACCACGCGGCAAATTCACGAATAAATCAGCAGGCCATTGAGAAAGTGGTAATTCCCAAGGCAGTGTAAACATTTTTGGATCTGAACTAGCCGCAGTAATCTTCAGTGCCTGCGGCTCTTGAGACGACGCATTCTCGTCCTGTGCAGATACCGAAGTTGCTTGCACAGCACGCGGGTCTAATTGAGGAGCGTCATTCCATTCCATAAAGTTTATTTACCAATCAAGCTCATGCCAACGATATCACTGCATTCCAGATAAACACAGCTCAACCACCGACGAATTATTGATAACAACTATATATAATAAGCGATGCATTGTAATGATGTATTATTGCACACTTATTATGCTGCTTTTTTGTGCCAAAAACGGGGTTCGCGTCATACTGCGAACCCCGCTATACCTTATACCGAAAGTTTGCTTACTAGCTCATATAAGCAGGCAAACCAACACTTTTAGTTCAAACGCAACTCCGTAGAAGGTGCGAACAGATGCATCTTAGATGGATCGATCTTGATCTTCACAGTGTCGCCAACCTTTGGAAGAGCACGTGGGTTCACGCGAATAGTCGTGAGCTTGTTTTGATCAGACATCATCGTAGACGCTTCCTCAGGAGAACCATCGGTGATGATATTGCCGTAGATATAGCCATCGGAACCGAGATCTTCCACGTTCATTACCTTCAAGGAGAACGCATTTGGATCATCGGATGTTGCCAAGCTTGCATCTTCTGGACGGAAGCCAACAATAATCTGTCCGTTATCTTCTGCAGTGAGCTTGTCAACAGCCTCAGCTGGAAGAACTATAGAATCCTCACCGATCTGAGCTCGACCGTTTACAACTGGGTGCTGATTGATATTCATGGATGGCGAGCCAATGAAGCCTGCAACGAATACATTTGCAGGGCGGTCATAAAGCTCAGTAGGAGCTCCAACCTGCTGCAATACGCCAAGCTTAATCACTGCAATGCGATCGCCCATGGTCAAAGCTTCAGTCTGATCGTGGGTAACGTACAGAGTAGTAACACCAAGCTGACGCTGCAAAGCAGCAATCTGAGTACGAGTCTGAACGCGGAGCTTAGCATCGAGGTTGGAAAGAGGCTCATCCATGAGGAAGACTTTTGGTTCACGAACAATTGCGCGACCCATAGCAACACGCTGACGCTGACCACCAGACAAAGCCTTTGGCTTACGATCCAAATACTCTGTCAAATCCAACACTTCTGCAGCTTTTTCAACACGCTTGCGAATTTCTTCCTTAGGAACACCAGCAATCTTCAAAGCAAAGCCCATGTTATCAGCAACTGTCATGTGTGGATACAGTGCATAATTCTGGAAGACCATTGCAATATCGCGATCCTTTGGCTGCATTGTAGTAACATCTTGACCGCCGATGAGGATACGTCCTTTGTTAACCTCTTCAAGACCTGCCAACATACGCAAAGTAGTTGACTTACCGCAACCAGATGGACCAACGAGTACGAGGAACTCACCATCTTTAATAGTCATGTTCAAGTCATCAACCGAAGGCTTATCGTTGCCCGGGTATATACGAGTCACATGATCAAATACAACTTCTGCCATGATATGTCCTTTCATCGGCAGGTACGTGCCGAACGATCCGTAGTGAAGGGTGTGCACTCATGACCCCAATTCCTACATCGGCGGGTATCAATCGTCCACAGTTTACTTACCTGGTCCATTGAAGGTTCTCTTCGTTGAGCCATGCCTTAATATATCATGTTTATCTTAGAAAAACAGCAAAAAATCAGTATTTTGCATAAACTCGGCGTGTCGAGTAAGACGCACAAAAGGAGAATAACTATGGATCAACAACAAGAAACAACAAATAATGAAATGCAAAAATCAAATACCCCTTATAGTAAAAGCTTAATTGGCATCGTAATAGCACTAGTTATTCTTGCATTCGCTGCAGGAGCTGGGTTTATGACTTATTACAATTCAATCAATAAACCACAAGTAAAAATTGAAAATCCAACAACCAATAAGCCAGATACACAAATTGAGGATACAGCAAACTCCCAAATAGCCAAAGAGATTAAAAAACTGCCTTCTTCTGACATCCCACCGGCATCTAATTTACAAGGCGGAATTCTTCTTAGCAAGGATGGGTACGGCAAGCAAGCTGCTGGTGCTCCTACAGTTGCTACTTATTTTGATCCTTTGTGCCCTGGTTGCGGATCCTTTAATCGTACTGTTGATGAAACTTTAATTAAAATGGTTGAAGCAGGTCAAATTAACCTAGAACTTCACCCTATGTCATTCTTAAATCGTTTTAGCTCAGATCAATATTCTTATCGCGTCTCAAGCGGTATTGCTTATATCGCCTCATATGATAACGATCCAAAGCATTTGCTTCAGTTTATCAATAGCATCTTTAGTGAAAGATTCCAGCCGGAAGAAGGCGATGGATACCAAGCAACACCGAATAAAGCTCTTATTGATTTAGCTGAAGATGCTGGAGTTGCAAATAAGATTGCGAATGAAGCCTTTAACCTACACTATGTTAAGTGGCAAGAAGTTATTAATGAGAATACTCCAGAAGAAAAAGCTTTATGGAATGTTTCTGGCTCTAATAAAGGCGCTATGACAACTCCAACAGTAACAATTAATGGTAAGCTAGTAGATCTCAATGCAGCTTCTGAAAAGCAGATGGATCCTTTGGAAGCTATATTAAAGTCTTTGGGAATCGATAAAGAACATGTTGGCAAATCTGGCCATATGCCAAAAGTTACATATAAGAGCAAGCCGCTTGATTTATAAATAAAATTAAGTAATTTCTATACTAAAACGGACGTTAAGAATACACTCAACGTCCGTTTTTATTTAATAATTTATATTTCTATAATTTAGCTTATTTACAATGCAATAGGGGAACTAGTGTCAGACACTTTAGGCATCTGACCTGCAACTCCAACTTGCTTTTTATCCAAGCCAATGCAATGAAGCAGAGCATCAAGCACCTTCATTTTTTTCTCATTAATGGCATTCATATCAAGCAATTTATCGTTAATAGTTACTGTTGGAGTTGTCATAGATCCTTTATTTGAACCGCTGACATTCCACAATTCCTTACGATCAGGAGTGTATTTATTAACTAGCAGCTGCCACTTCAAATATTGGCGGTTAAAAGCTTTACTTGCAATTTCGTTTGGAATTCCAGATTTCTTAGCCAGTTTAATCAATTCTTTATTGCTTACAGGCTTATATCCCTCGCCTTCTTCCGGCTGGAATTTTTCGTTAAAAATACCATTGATAAACTGAAGCAAATGCTTTGGATCGTTATCATATGAAGCGATATAAGCAATAGCACTAGAAACACGAGTCGAGTAATGGTCAGTAGAAAGTCCATCCAAGAATGACATTGGGTGAAGTTCTAGGTTAATTTGACCTGCTTCAACCATTTTAATTAAAGTTTCATCAACAGTACGATTAAAGTTTCCACAGCCAGGGCACAAAGGATCAAAATAAGTAGCAACTGTAGGAGCACCAGCAGCTTGCTTACCGTACCCATCCTTGCTAAGAAGAATTCCATTCTTAGAATTAACACCGCTTGGACGAATACTTGGATCAATATTATCCAAATTATGATTAGATTTTGCAGATTGCTCTACTTTTTTCTGAGGCTGAACGTAAGCTGCCTGATACGCAGTAATGCCTACAGCAGCCAACATAGCCGCAACAATAATTACTACAATAACGCCGATAATTGCTTGCTGACGACGCTCACGCGCGGCACGTTCGCGATTTTCTATGGTTCTTTGTAGGCGAGTAGCAGATGAATCTCCCTGCTTATTATCACGCATCTGAATTTTAGGCATTGTTATCCTTCAACCCTTTATTTCGCATGCTAAGACTAGTTCCTAGCAGCATTCTTGCTAATGAAATAATAACCTCACCACAGTTTAGTAGATGGCATCAACGGAAAATACACATTACGTATCGTACTATTTTTATTTTTCAAATGATTTTCCAGAATAAAATAACGCACCTAATCCTAAACGGAATTTTGTAGTCCATTTAACTACAGCAAAAACAACCCATGCAACAATAAATCCTAGAGTATATCCAAATGCAGTATTTGAAAAAATATTAGGTGAGTAAGCTGGCAAAAGAATACGCAAGGATCCAACATCTATAGAAAGTAATTCAGGATTATCACCACAGAGAAATGGATATATAACAGCTCCAATACCTCCAGAAATCACAATAGCTATAACTCGTGGAAGCATGTAGACGAATCCTCGAATAATATGCCATGGCAAAGTTGCAATACGCACTACAGAATCATGACGAGGAATTATTCCATCGTTAAGTTGCCATCTTCGCAAGCTTGATGAAATACTGTAGCCGGATGTTGCACTAATCCACATAAAAACCATCGCAAAACCAATAGAATCGAGAATGCTTAAGCAAGCAATGGCTAAATGAAGAATTATACAAATCAGCAGTATCCATGTTCCTTTACGCACATAATCATGTTGATTAAGAGTATGATCAACAGAAGGCACTTCATCACTTTTAACATGAAGGGAATCGCCTGCTTCATTTTCAATATTGTCATTATCAAAAACGTTATTAGAAGCATGAATAAGTTTTGAAGATTGTGCAATACGTGAATTGTTTGAATTGTCGTTCTGTATATGCTGTAAATCGACATCGTTTAACGCATTAATTCGTGTTTTTTCATCTACACAAAATGTTTTATCGTCTTCACTATCTAATGAATGCGGCATAACAGTAGTAGAACGAACAGTTACGGTTGGCGTTTCTCCATCAGAGTTAAGATTTGTTATGCCAGCTGTACCAGCTGCATCGCAGGTACGAGAATTTGTTAGTATAGCAGTTTTTTCTTTTGTTTCACGACTCGTTTCACGCCACATTTTACGCATAGTTATGTTAGTGGCATTACGGTCAAAAGGGCGGTTCACCTCCGGCCAGGCTAAAGGATCCATAGCATCTTGACTAATTGCATTTTCTAAATCAGATAGCATGCAACGCTGTTCTCGAATCGGATTCAACGCCTTACGAAAAGCAGCCATTGTTCTAGGAGGCAACCCAGTTAAATCTGCATTGCCTGAGGCAGCACGCTCCAAAACCGCCATCATAGGCTTTGTGCCAAAAACAGGCTTACCGGTAGCCGCAAATGCAAGCACAGCAGCAACAGACCACCAATCTGTAAGTTCATCTGAATCTCCGCCTTCAATAATTTCTGGAGCAATAAAACCAGGAGTGCCCATCACTAATCCCGTGCGAGTAACATGGCTTTCACCTTCACCCATCGCAATACCAAAATCTACTAATACTGGTCCAGTAGCAGAAATCATTACATTAGTTGGTTTAATATCACGATGAACAATACCAGCTTCATGAACTGCCTTAACAGCTTCAATAAGCTTATGCGCAAGACGCTCTAAATCATCTGCAATATAGGGCCCATTCTCATCCACGTCTTCGCGCAAATTATGTCCTTCAATCAATTCTGTCACAATAAAAGCGATTGAAGCATCTAATTCCATATCCACTATCGCGCAAACACCTGGATGATGAATCCTCTGCAAAGCCAAAGCTTCACGTTTTAAACGCATTCGAGCACGTTCCTGCTCAGAATCCTCATCTTCACTCTGTTTTGTACGAACAGAAGCACGTAATATTTTCATAGCATATTGATTGCCGCCATCGTCATTAACGCGCCAAACTGACCCCATTGCGCCGCCGCCAAGCCTAGAAATAAGCGTGTATCCGCCTACATTATTCCCTGGCTGCAAATCGAACATGCTTGTATCTTCCATACTGCATTATGTTAATGCCTTATATTGCCAAATACACAAATATAAACAACAAAAAACACGCCGTTTCTATATTCAACATCGCCGTAATTTTGTAATGACGTGGCATATGGTACACTAATCAATTGTTCTACTTAGCATGATTTGTTATGCTAACGAGAAAACATCGCCTCCTTAGCTCAGATGGCCAGAGCGGCCGCCTTGTAAGCGGCAGGTCGCCGGTTCGATCCCGGCAGGAGGCTCCATTTTTATTCCACTCGTTTCGTGAGTATTTCTTATTTTTTGTTCACATATTCCAGAACTATAGTTTTGTTATCTTTCGTATCACATATAATGACGTGAAATGATTAAAGCAGAGGGGATAGTGGCTAATTAACTATTCAAAAATAGAAAAGATTTCTATTTTTCATATACAGTGCCAATTATGGCGTATTATGAAAATGACAAATCTATATCTGCGCACATGATCATCTTTATAACAAAAAACTTTTCGCGAGTAAGAACTCGGGAACCTTCCCCCAACTCAGGGTTTCCGAGGTGAGAGTGGAGCGTCCCCCAACCAGCTCCACCTCATAGGGGGCGGGAATATCCCCTTCTCTCCCGCCCCCACTTTTATTTTGTTTTGCATTCGATTTTGAATGCCAAACTGAAGGTATAATAGAAAAGTTAGCATTATTGCGAAGGGAGTGATTGTATGGCACGTCGATGGACGCCTAGACGATTAATAGTGATGCGTCGTGCAAGAATAATCGCCTGCGTTTTATCTATATCACTCACAGCAACAAGCTTGTTTATATTTACAGCTAAAAAATCTGTTGCAATGATCGTAAATGGAAAAACGCGTATTGTAAGCACTTATTCAACAAATCCAATACGTTTATTGGAAGAACAACACGTGCCAGTAAAAACTCACGATCAAATTATTTCTTCTTCTGGAGATATTCTCACAAATCATTCTACTGTAACAGTTCGCAGTGCTTATCAAACTTCTATCACTGTAGATGGAGTAACTATACCGTTCTGGACTGTTGCAACTAGTGTCGATCAATTAATCGGCTTTTTTAAAGCTAATGCTAAGAACGCTTCACGAATTACAGTAAATTTGCAAAATATTTACGATAAACTAACTTGCGGCTTATCGATTAATAAAAAAGGTCCAATTAGCGTTATCGCTGACGGGAAAACACGCGTTGTGCAAAATGGAGACTTACCTGCGAGCGCAATTCTTGATTCTCAAGGTATAGTGCTCGGCAAGGAAGATCGCGTAAGCGTAGAAGAAGATGATGGAAATACTGTTTTACGTGTTTCTCGAGTTACTCATGGCAAAGAAACTCGTACGGTTTCATTACCTTTTGCCACACAAACTGTAGTAGATCCTAAACTTCCAGCAAATTCTCGCGTTGTACAACAAGTTGGCGTGAATGGTGAGCGGGAAGATGTTTATAACGTTACATACGTAGATGGCAAAGCAGAAAGCGCAACTCTAGTTTCGCAAAATTTGGTAAAGCCTGCAGTTAATCAAGTTATTGCTGTAGGTAAGGCTGCTCCCGCACCAATTCACAAAAATAATACAAATACACAAAAGTCAAAACAATCCAAACAACAAACAAACTCTCAACACAAAAAGCAGAATACTGAGCAGCCTGCAAAACAGGAGAAGAAAAACAGCCAACAGCAAACTCAACAAAATCAGAAAACGCAAAATCAGGCTCAAAGCAAAGACCAGAATGGTAACAATGGTGCGCAAACATCACAAACTCAACAACAAACCGCATCTGCTGCCCCCGCACCTGCAGCTAATCCACCTGCACCCGCTCCAAGCTCTAATCCCGATAGCCTTGTACATGCTACTCCAGAACAAGCTAAACTATTTGCTCAGGGCGCGGCTGCGCAAATGGGTTGGACCGGTAAAGAATGGGAAGATCTTTTATGGTTATGGAATAAGGAATCTGGATGGAGATGGAACGCAGAAAATCCTAGCTCACACGCTTATGGCATTCCTCAAGCTCTTCCTGGAAATAAAATGAGCAGCGCAGGAGCTAATTGGCATGAAGATGCCGCAATACAAATTAGCTGGGGTCTAAGTTACATTAAGGGCAAATATAAAACACCTAGTGGAGCAGTAAAGCATTCGCGCGAAATTGGCTGGTATTAAAAGGCAGCAGCGTGTTTTAACGCACTTTGGTGCAACAGATTAATTGTTACGAAATTTGGATGGTAAAACTTTGACAGAAATCAGCATTGAAAATGAAGGTCAGCTTTTAGGTGCAGCAGATATTAGACGTATTGCTGCCGAGGAAGGCATTACTCCTACCAAAAAGTTTGGTCAAAATTTCGTTATTGATCCTGGTACAGTGCGAAAAATAGTAGCGGCAGCTGGCGTTAAATCTGGCGATATCGTTATGGAGGTAGGGCCTGGTCTTGGTTCTCTTACTCTTGCAATATTGCAAACAGGAGCACAGCTTACTGCAGTAGAAATAGACCCTCCGCTAGCTCGACGATTGCCGCATACTGTAGAAGAATTTATGCCTAAAGCAATGCAAAAGTTTAATGTCATTCTAAAAGATGCTTTAACAGTAAATGCCGATGATGTTCCACAAATTGCACAGGCTAAAAAATTTACTCTTGTTGCAAACCTGCCATACAATGTTGCGACGCCTATTATTCTTACTTTGCTAGAAAAATTTAGCAACTTACAGAATTTTCTAGTTATGGTTCAAAAAGAGGTAGCAGATCGTTTATGCGCACAACCTGGGAATAAAGTATATGGCACACCAAGTGTTAAGTTGGCGTGGTACGGCAAAGCCCAGCGCGCAGGGCTTATCGGTCGTAATGTGTTTTGGCCATCGCCAAACGTTGATTCAGCATTAGTTTCTTTTACTCGCGATTGCACAAGCAAAGGTGACAACAATGAGCGTGAGGGAGTATTCGCTTTCATTGATGCAGCCTTCCAGCAACGACGTAAGACATTGCACGCAGCTCTTAAAAATCAAGTTCCAGAAGAAGCATATAAAAATTCTGGAATTGACCCAACTAGACGCGGCGAGACGCTTACTTGCGATGAATTTATTGCTTTGTATCGCGCATGCAAAGATTGTCAACTATAAATAAAACGCATATTTATTCGTTGAATAAATATGCAAAATAAAATATTACGCAATGAAATATTACGTATATTCTGCAGCTTGTGTAAACTTGCTGCTAACAAAGTTACAAACCACAGATCGGAAGTGAACATGACGCAAGAATACGACGAACGTATTGCTCGTAAAGCTTTCATGTATCAAAGAAAAAGATCTGTACTCACCACAGTGGGCGTAGGCCTAGGCGTCACCTTTATATTTGCTTTACTTGTGCAATTCCACGCTTTTGGTATAAATTCTGTGCGTGCTCCAAAAGATAACCCAAATTATGGTGTTCCAGCTCCATGCGCAATAATAGGAAAAGAAGGAGCCAAAGCCCCTTACGTAGATAATAGAGCTGTAGCAATCAGAGTTCTAAACGGCACAAAGTTCCGCGGTTTTGCTCGCGCTGTTGGCGAAGCTTTAAACGCTCGTGGATTTAACTTAACAGAGGTTAACAATAACAAATCAAGTAATATTAAACGAACAATCATTTACTTTGGAAAAAACGCTATTAATGAAGCTTATACAGTAAACGCTAATTTTACCGATGCAATTATGCGAATGGATGATAGAAAAGATAAGCTCGTCGATATTGTGCTTGGCTCTACTTTTAATAATCTTCGCCCTAAAGTAGATGTTCCAGCAGCAGGCGCAGCAATACATGAAGTGCAAGGATGTATAAGAGCTGACCTTATGAAAAACATTCCTAAGGCAGATCAGCATAAGGAAGTTAGATAAAAAAGAGTAGCAGTATAAAATATTTTACTGCTACTCTTTTATTTAAGTGAAGAAACTTTTACTTTTTGTACGTTTCCTCATACCATCGCTGTAATTCTTCTACAGCAATATCATGGTCTACCGGACCATTATCGAGACGGTAATCAAGCATATGCTTATAAGCCTCACCAACTATTGGACCTGGTTGCAAATGCAATAATTGCATTATTTCATTACCGTCTACATCAGGTCTAATAGCGTTAAAATCTTCCTGCTTTTTAAGCTCTTTTACGCGCTCTTCCATCTCGTCCATCGCATGCTCAAACATTAACGATTTGCGACGATTCTGAGTGGTTGCATCTGCTCTAGTAAGTCGATTCAACCGCTCATACAGATGTCCTGAATCTTTTACGTAACGACGAACTGCAGAATCAGTCCACGGTTCATCAACATACCCATGAAAACGCAAATGCAAATTCACTAATTCAGTAACATCGTCGATAAGATGATGATCAAAATGCAGTGCTTTCAAACGTTTACGAGTCATTTTTGCGCCAACAACATCATGGTGGTGGAAACTAACTTTCCCTCCATCTTCAAATTTTCGAGTTTTTGGCTTCCCAATGTCATGCAATAAAGCAGCTAGGCGCAATGTTAAATCTGGAGACGGCACTGGACCTTCTTGATCTGTTTCCAAAGCTATAGCGCGCTCAAGAACCATCATTGTGTGTTCAAAAACGTCCTTATGACGATGATGCTCGTCAATTTCAAGCTGTAAAGCTGGAATTTCCGGAAGAACACGCTGAGCTATACCAGATTCAACAAGAGCTTCTAATCCTTTACGAGGTCTGTCCGAAAGTAACATTTTAGTAATTTCGTCGCGAATTCTTTCAGCAGAAACAATATCTAACCTATCTGCCATGTCTACAATCGCTTCAGCAGTATTTGCTTCGATACTAAACCCAAGTTGCGCAACAAAACGAATTGCACGCATCATACGCAAAGGATCGTCATCAAAAGATTGACGAGGATCAACCGGGGTTCGCAACACGCCTTTAGCTAAATCACTAGCACCGCCAAAAGGATCCACAAACTCTAAATCTGGCACGCGCAACGCCATTGCGTTGACAGTAAAATCACGCCTAGAAAGATCACCTTCTAAAGTATCGCCATATTGCACTTCAGGTTTACGAGAATCTGGATCGTACACATCAGAACGATATGTAGTAATTTCAACTTTTACTTCTGTACCATCAGCACGCCGACGCATAGCTCCCAACGTGCCAAATTTACGACCCATATCCCAAAAACCATCATGTCCCCAACGACGCAAAATAGGTTCAAACTCTTCAGGTCGAGCTGATGTACAAAAATCAAGATCATGCGACACGCGATGCAGTAGCATATCTCTCACAGGACCACCAACTAATGCAAGTTCATAATGACGCTCAGCAAAAAGTCGCCCCAACTCTATAGCTTCAGGCCAAACTTCGAAGTTCTCAGTCACCCTTACCGACACCCTTTCAGCAAAAATCAATCTATATTCCAGCATACCGTTACCCCAATGCACAGCGGATTGAGTAATGTTGACTATATGATTACTCCTGCAGATTTACGACGTACACTCGCCAAGCTTGCGGATAATCATGCCCAAAATCAAGCTGCTCCTGTTATTACACCACTTGATTTAGCTAAAATGCATAGAAAAAAGTCTTGGCAACAAGACAGTTGCGAAGAGCAAAATGTTGTTGATATTCCGCTGTTTTCTAAGGATGACGGTACTGCGCAAGACTCAGAATCGCCGGAAGATAATCTTCAAAAAACATCTTCTTTCTCAGGCGTATCTCCAGCACTTATGCCACCACGTAGACAGGCAGATACTCCTACAACTTTTGCTTCTTTAGATGCGCAAGACTTGCCAATTATTCGAGAATATTCCGCAGGCGGTTTAGTATTTGACTCTCTTGGGCGTGTCGCAATTATTGCTCGTCATTCGAGAAGCGGACACCTTGAATGGTGTCTACCAAAAGGACATATAGAAAAAGGTGAAACACCTCAAGAAACAGCAGTTCGCGAAATTCATGAGGAAACGGGTATAGTTGGCGAAGTAGTAGATTCGATTGCCACAATCGACTATTGGTTTACAGGCACAACGCATAGAGTACACAAGCTAGTGCACCATTTTGCGTTACGTTATGTAAGTGGCGACTTATCTGTATTAGGAGATCCTGATCACGAAGCAGAAGATGCAATATGGGTGAATTTTAAAGAACTTAATGCAATATTAAGCTATCCAAATGAACGTAAAATTGCATGGCTTTATGCCAAAAAAGCACATAGGCGGTCTAACAGTGAAGAAACTCACGCGTAAACATCAGACCACAAATGCGTCTACTGCTCTAAAGCAGAAATCACTTTCATACGTATTTTCTTTATTACGAATTACGTTACAGACTTGCTTAATTTCTGCACGTTTTATTTTTATATTATTCGTAGTATTTGCAACGATTTTTGCTTTTCCAACAGCAAAATATGCAGGATTAGTAAATTATGCATATGCAAACACGAAAAAAGCAGATTTATCTGACAAAACTTCTACAAGGCAAAATAAAAAACAATCTACGTATGAGAATCCGCATAGCAAGGGCATTGAAATAGATATAACTCAAGCAACGCCTGTAGTAACAGATAAAAGCGGATACCACCTTACTGCAACACTAAAAGCCGTAAAAACGGCACTTCCAGAAGGCACTTTACAACTTTCTATAAATTCCAATTACACTTTTGTTTCGCGCACGGACGTGCAAAATTGGTCGCAAGAGGAATCTCTTATACCAACTCCTCAAATTTTAGATTCCGTAAAAACTCCAAGTTTAGCTTCCGGTCACACGTGCACTCTTAGCTTTAACATACCCGCAGATAAACAAGAATTACGTTCCATCCTGAATTGGGGTCCAAAACCACTAAAAATTACGTATTTCTCACAAAATTATTCAAAATACAAATCGATACATTCTTTTTTGACAAGAGCAAATATTGGCATGCACTCAGCTAGCTTACCAGCGATGAAACTTACTGCGCTTATGCCAATATTAATTCGTACACAAAACGATTTACGCAATTTTAAAACTAATAACATTCAGCCTAGCGATCATTTAGAAACGCTACTTAGAGCCGACAAAGATAGTATTCACAACATTATTGGGAAAGCTGATTTAGCAAATAAACACTCAAAATTACAAACAATCGCAGATTTAAGCACAATACAAGCATCGCATTTAACACTCAAACCAAGCGCTTATATGCAACAATCTGGTTTTGATATCAGTGCTTATGCAGATGACAATAATGACGATTTGTATAAATCGGCAGGAATTACTAAAGAAAAATGGTCTGCAAAAAATTCGCAATCGCAGAAAAATATTACTAAAGCAAATAATTCAAAACAAACCGACTCAGCTAATCATAATTTAAATAAAGCTTATGCATGGCAAACATATGGCAAGTGGACTATTCATGCACTAGAGCAAGCAAAACGTAATGGATATGAAACTGTTATTGCAACAGACGAATTTGACAATAATGCTTCACAGTTTGCTGTTAGAAATGGCATATACGATATAGATACGCCTGCAGGGAATGTGCGAGTTTTGTCACCTCAATCAGTGCTTACTCTTCTAGCAAATGGAAAGCCTACAAGCGATAACGCAACAAGCGAACGAACTCAGGCTGGGCGCATTAATCGTTTAGTGGCACAAAGCGCGTTCTACCAAATGGAACAGCCGTATGTTGATAGGCATATTCTTATTACTTTTTCGAATAATGCATCTAATTCAAATATTGATGCTGTTATGAACGCATTAGAACAATCTCCTTGGCTGTCGTTAAGCGACTTGCAAACAATGGCAAATACGAAGCAAAATGCCTTGCCTGACTGGAAGAAAAATTCCATAATGCGTGAAATATCTCGCAACAGCTCTATAAGCGCGAATATTACTAAAACAAGACGCTCTTGCCTAAACGATTTGTCACATTCAAGGAAAGACGTTTTACGTTTTACTAAGAATATTCTCGACTATAGTGCCGCTAAGCATCCTCATAATACTGAAGGTGACGCTCAAGCACTTGCAAAGCAAACAGCCAAAACAAAAAAACTTATTAGCATAAAAGACTTAGAAAAGTATCTATTACGCTTATACGACGATATTTCGTTGCATGAATTTACCAATAATACAATCAAGCAGCAAAATTCAGCTAAAACTACTGCACACAGCAAGAAAAATAACAAGTCTTGTATAAGTAAAAATACTGCTAAGACTTTTGCAAATACACTGATGAATGGCATTCGCATAATCCCACCGCATGATATTACTGCCGTAAGCGAAACAGCAAGCATGCCTATTACGATAAGCAACACATACTCTTACCCTGTGCAAGTGTATTTATCTGCAAATACTCATGCTATGGAAATTGTTACACGCCGTAAAACTTTAGTAAAAATTCCAGCTAATAGCGAAACTCAAGTAACTTTACCGTTGAGAATTACTACATCAATTCACACAAAAGCTACTTTTGTGCTTGAAGACAATCAGCATCGCGTATTTGCAAAAGAACAGAGCACACTTATTACTAGTACACTGCAAATTAGTGATAAAAGCGGTACGATTATTATAGTATTTGCTTTCATTCTTGGTCTTCTTGGCCTTTGGAGGCAATTCCACCGTAAGAAGGATCCAGACGAATGAGTTCAGTAGGTCGAAATTCTGTAATTATGGCTAGCGGAACAGCCGCATCACGCATTACAGGTCAAATACGTACTATCTTATTAGCAGCAGCCCTTGGAACAACAGGTTTGGCAGCAAACGCATATCAAGCTGGATCTATGATTCCACAGCTAATATATACGCTTGTTTCAGGTGGAATTTTCAACGCTGTATTAGTACCGCAAATTGTTCGCACTCTCGAAAAGAAAAATGCCGAGGAACGCTTAAATAAACTTATTACATTTGCAATTCTTCTGCTTCTCGCGCTAACAGTTCTTATGTCTATAGCAACACCTGTGCTCACTATGCTATACGCCGGCGGAAGCGCCGAAATGCAAACATTAACTTGTTCATTTACTTTATGGTGCATGCCTCAAATTTTCTTTTACGGTATTTATACAGTACTTGGGCAAGTTTTGGCAGCAAAAGAGCATTTTGCCATGTACGCGTGGAGTTCAGTTGCAGCAAATATTATTAGTTGCCTAGGCTTTGGCGTTTTTATCATCATCTTTGGTAAAGCAAATAGGATGCCACTAAGTTTTTGGAATGGCAATACTCTTTTGCTCACTGCAGGATTCTGGACTATCGGCGTAGCAGCACAAGCTTTAGTGTTATTCCTACCTCTTATAAAATGCGGAATACACTACAAGCCAAGTTTTGGTATACGAGATATCGGTTTAAGATCAATGGGCCCTGTTGCTGCATGGAGCATGGGCATTGTTATTGTTACACAAATAGTTGTAATGATTACTACGCATATAACAACAAGCGTCCCATTTGTTGCTGAAAAACGTTTAGGATTAGATCAGTTTGAAGTAGCAGGTAATGCTACTTATCAAAACGCTTACACAATGTTCCTATTGCCATACTCTTTAGTTGCAGTATCTGTTGCAACAGCAATTTTCCCTAAAATTTCACGCTCTATTGCATCTCACGATTTACATAGCGCGCGCAATGACTTAAGTGAAGCACTCAGGCATGTAAGCATAATTATGTGCTTCTTTACAGTCATTTTTATTGTTATTCCAACACCTATTTCGTTAGCTTTAATACCATCAATAAGTGTTCAAGAAGCAAACCTTATGTCCGCACCTCTAATGATGCTAGCTTTTGGCTTGCCTTTAACTAGTAGCTATTTGATTATTCAACGCACATTCTTTGCTTTTGAAGACGGTAAAAGTCCTTTTATTTTCGCAGCAGCGCAACTTTTTACTGAGCTTTTCGCTTTTATCGGTTGCATTAATGTACTGTCACCTACTTATTGGGTTACAGCTTTAGGCTCATCAGTTTCAATAAGCTACTTCTTGACTTTCCCATCACTTGTTCATATGCTTCGAAATCGTTTCAACAATGACTTAGATGATCGAAATCTTATAATTACGCATATAAAAATTATTATTGCTTCAATAGTATCTATTGTTGTTGGTTTCTTAGTGAGTAAACCGCTATTGCATGTTTTAAACTTCAATTCCCCACATATGCATGGAGTATTAAGGTGGGTATACGCAATACTTATTTGCGCAATAACAACAATTATTATTGCTGTTGTTTATCTGTCAGCACTCTTACTTTTGAGGACCAGAGAACTTGTAGATTTGTCTGCTCCAATAATTAGTAAGCTTGCCCAAAAGATTCCTGCTCTTATTCCTCTTGCTAAAATTTTTGAAGAAACTGCAAAAAGTCAATCACAACGCGAACAGAAAAATCTTAGAATTCCACGTAGAATACAATCCGATGCAAAATATCATGATTCTTCTAACGGCAAAAACTTCTAAGAGCGTAGTTTCATATTGAGCTTTTCCTTAAAATATGTGATTATTTGGGAAATTATTTCAATAACAGCAAAATGCTGTACATAACATGACGGCTCACCAGTACAATTATGTGTTAGTAAAAAATGTTAAGTTACTTATTGCACATGCGTAGGAAGATGAGGAACAAATGGAACCTCGGTTAGGAGATATTGTACTAAATCGATACGTATTAGTATCGCTTTTGCGCAACGAAGCAGGCTTGCAAGTATGGCAAGCTAATGACCGCATACTTACGCAGGATTGCCAGCTTTTTATTGTACGAGATTCACGTTTTTTGCCGCAAGTAAATACAATTGCATCAACCTTGGCTTTATCGCATAGCCGCAAGTTTACGCAAGTACTTCAATTACGGCATCATGATTCTGTTGCAATTATTGTTACAGCTTTAGATCGCGGTATTACTATCAATGATTATTTGGCTCTTAAAAAAGCACCTTTAAGCTACGAAGCAATAAGAACTATTGTTGCAGAAACTGCACAAGCTTTAAGCAGATTACTTGCTAGCAATATCACTCACCACGCTGTTTCTAGTGACACTGTTCGCATAAGTTCTTCAGGAATTGAGTTAGCAGATACTCCAGTAAGTCCTCTTTTGGAAGATGTGACTCAAAAAGATGATGATCAAATTCCAAGGCAAAATGTTGAACATATTGCAACTAAGCAACTTGCGTCATTGTTATACACTTTGATTACTAAAACTTCTTCTCGAATACAAGCTCGTTTTGATGCGTCTCTTCTGCCAGATAATACTCCTTCAGAATTTAGGATGATTTGCACAAGAAGCCTAGCTCCAAATAAAAATAACAACGTAATACCTATGGCGTCTATTGCAGAATTAGTAGCATTATTAGGTTCATACACGCCTTTATCGAAGCTCACAACAAAAGATATTGTGCTTGATGGTAAAACAAGTGCTGCTTCTATTAGCAATGTTCGACTTCGCGAAGCAAAAGATGATTTTATATTACCTTTGCCTGAAGGTCTTTCACAAAGTGAAGAAGAATTTGATGCACAATTAATGCAAAGAAATAATCAGGATTCTAACGATTTTTCTTCAACTAATTCAGCCAACACTATTTCAAACAATACAAATGGATCCGCTAAATTAAGTAATAGTTTCAAAAATGCTGGGAGAACATTAGGATCTCTTCTTAAAAGAAGCAACACTAACTCAGATTCTGAAGGCATTGGTAACAATAGTTTTAGTGACGAAACTAACACTAATACAGATATAGATTTTCATGATATTGCAGCAGCAGAAATGGCTAGCATTCTCGCTCCTACAGAACTTGATACAGACGATGCTCTTTTCCCAACATTGTCTGCTTCATATAAACATTTTCCTGATACTGCTACGTCTAAAAATATTTTTGATCACGTTGAAAATACGAGAAATCAAACTTCCAAAAATACTATTAACGAAACAGGCGTAGTTAGTAGTTTTGATTTTGGGCATCTTCTTACTGAAAATAATCAGCACACAGAATTAATGTCAAGACCACAAAACTTAACTTCAGAAGGCGAATCTACTGGTCGCGTTCCTGTTGTTGATTCTCACGGAAGATTTGTAGCTCCTGGAGAGGAATCAGCAAGAGCACTTAGAGACGAAATAAACAGTGACCAAAACGACGATATCCAAGAAAATGGAGCACCTTCTTTGCCGCCAAGCTTCCAGCCTCTGGAACAAGCTGCTACTTTGCACAAACAAAAGCAGAATACACAAAATAACAACACTATTGCAGATGCTAAAATTTGGTGGGGTCTTTCAACCAAAGTTATTGCTATCGGTGCTGTTTCGTTACTCCTTGTAGCTGGATTAGCTTTGGCATTACATGGTTTATTTGGAAATCATGAAAGCACAGATAGCTTCGGAAACAACGGCTCATGGGATAGCACTAGTCTAGAAAATGTTCCGTTTGGCAGCCAAGGTATTCTTCCTCAAGAAAAACAACCTGCTAAGAAAAATATGGGTCGTAAGCAAGTAAAACCTGTGCCTAAGCCTAAAATTCCTACTAATAACGTTGCTTACGAAGCTGATCGTTATCAATTCTTAAGCTTCCCAGCTAATCAAGCTGGATATGGATACTATATTCACTTAACCGAACCACAAACTGTGTATCGCTTCGTTGTTTCGATACGTTCCTCTGGAGGTCACGCATATTTGTTGGCAGATACTAAAGATAATCCAACTAAGGGAACTCAAGTAGCAGAATTTACATTCGACGAAAGTGGAACAACAGATGTAAAACTTAAGAAGATTGTAAAATCTCAAGATTTCATGCTATGGGTTCCAAAAGATAGCATGCCTAAGAACAGTTTGTACATCAATTCTGTAAAACTGTACTGAATCTCTTATAATAAGTGCTTTAAGGAAATAAGTAATGGAAAATAAACTTCGAAAAGTTATCATAATTGGATCCGGACCTGCAGGATACACTGCTGCAATATATTTGGGTCGCGCTGGGTACAAACCACTTGTTATTGCTGGAGCTCTTACTCCAGGCGGTCAATTGATGAACACAACGGAAGTAGAGAATTATCCAGGATTCCCAGAAGGTATTTTAGGCCCTGACTTAATGGAATCTATGCAAAAACAAGCTGAAAAGTTTGGCGCAGAAGTATTGTTGAACAATGTCACTTCTGTAGACTTTAAGAGCGCTGTAAAGCTCGTTACTACCGATGACGGTATAACTTATGGGTCCGACGCAGTTATTGTCTCTACGGGCTCGCAAGTGCGCAAATTGGGCGTTCCGAGAGAACTCGAGTACTCCGGCAGAGGTGTATCTTATTGCGCAACTTGCGACGGCTTCTTTTTCCGAGGAAAACCAATTACTGTAGTTGGTGGGGGAGATTCTGCTTTTGAAGAAGCATTGTTCCTCACACGATTTGGTTCTTCTGTTACTTTAATTCACCGCAGAGATGAGTTCCGCGCTTCAAAGATTATGGTTGACAGAGCAAAAGAGAACGAAAAAATCAAATTTATTACAAATAGCGTTGTAGATGAAGTGCACGGCAACGATGTAGAAGCTACTTCACTCACTGTTCGCAATGTTATTACGGGAGAAACTCAAGAAGTTGAGTCAGCCGGATTGTTTGTGGCAATTGGTCACACTCCTGCAACAAAGTTCTTAAACGGCCAATTAAAGCTTAATGAAGATGGAACGATTGTTGTTGATGGCGCAACTACTCGCACTTCTGTTGAAGGCGTTTTTGCTGCTGGAGATGTTGTCGACAACATGTATCGTCAAGCAATTTCTGCAGCAGGAATGGGATGCAGAGCAGCTCTTGATGCTCAAACTTATCTCAACGAAAAATATAGCTAAGCATCATAATATAAACTCCAGCTTTTATATTTGTTAAATTACTAAATTTTATTATTAAAATATTATTAAAGTATTTTCGGCTGAGTAAGTTTCACGTGAAACAAGCTCAGCCGAAAAACGATTTTATCTAATAGATATATTAGTTAGCATTTAGTTATGCTGAGAACCTGGCACAGGAAGAGCAATCTTAGCATTCAACTTTGCCTCGACTAATTCTTTATGTTTCTCTAGCAACTCATTTTCAATTTCTGAATCCGAGCTGATCGTGTCGTAAGCATTTACTTCATCCAATCTGATGTCATCATCTATGTTAGTGTTGCCAGGATTAGCATAAGTATCGAGATTGACACCGTCAAAAGTAAAATCATAAGATGGAAGCGAAGTGTAATCCCCACCAGTTGTATAATCACCCATATTCAATAATTCAACTGAAGCCTTTTTACCTGAATAAAGATTATCAAATGAGTCTAAATCACCCAAGTGATAAGAAGAAGGATTGACATAGGTATCAGAATCGACACCGTCAAGAATAGAAGCATAAGGCGGAAGCGGAGCACAATCTCCACCAGTCATATAATCACACTTGTTCAATAATTCAACTGAAACCTTTTTACCTGAATAAAGATTATCAAATGAGTCTAAACTACTCAGGTAAGAACTAGAAGGATTGGTATAAACACTATGATCAACATCATCAAAAACACATGCATGAGCACTGGATGCAAATAATCCAGAAACAACTAGCCCACAAACCACGCTTACACTAAAAGCAAAAGTTTTAGCAACTTTCTTATTTAACATATCTTTCCCTTTCTTCTATATATGCATTTTTGCAAATATTATTCACCATTTATGCGAATGAGCGTTATCTGTTTTAAATATCGGATAACACTAAACATTAGGCTATATACGAACCGATCAAAAATCAAGCATTATGCATAATATTGGATTTGATATTCCTATTTTACTTACTTCACATGCTATTCTTATACATGCCATCCTAATTACGTTGCTACTACTGAGCAACTTATTTGCACACTCCGATATTTATTTCTTAATAGTTCTTGACAGAGATGCAATTACTCATTGCATAAATTTATTCCGTCCATAAACTGCGGAGATAGGAATATTAGCGCAATTTACTTACTGTTATATTTTGTGCTACATGCTCTTCAAATCTGGTTCTAGTTTTTACCATTCCCATCAACAAGTAAACCAATAATTCGTTGCATTTCTTCAGGAGAAGAAAATACGATTTCAATGCGACCATGATTTTCTGTGCCCTTAATAGAAACTTTGGTAGCAAAATGCTCCTCAAGCTGCTTGCGCACAGGCGAAGAAGACCACTGATTATTGCGACGCACACGCGTACGTACTGCTCCATGAGATGTATCTTCATTCTTCAACGAAACAATCTCTTCAGTACTACGAACTGACAATCCTTCTGCAATAATGCGCTTAGCTAGACTTTCCATATCTTCTGGATTTTCCAAGCCAAGTAGTGCTCGTGCGTGACCTGCAGAAAGCACGCCTGAGGCGACATGTTTTTGCACGCTAGCAGGAAGATTGAGAAGTCTTAAAGTATTAGCAATTTGTGGACGTGATTTTGATACAGACTGAGAAAGCTGAATCTGTGTTAAACCAAAATCATCTATCATCTGAGAATATGCTGCCGCTTCTTCAAGAGGATTAAGAGCAACGCGATGAAGATTTTCAAGCAATGCATCTCTTAACATATTTTCATCAGCAGTTGTGCGCACAATCGCTGGAACTGTATCAAGTTCAGCTAGCTGAGAAGCACGCCATCTTCTTTCACCCATAATAAGTTCATAATGTGCAATTTGTTCATCATTTTTATCGGCATCAACAATAGGTCGCACAACTATAGGCTGTAAAACGCCAACTTCTTTAATAGATGATGCAAGTTCTCGCAGCTCATCTTCATCAAAAATTGTTCGCGGTTGATGCGCATTAGGAACAATATCTAGCGGCTTAAGATAAGCTAAATATCCGCCTTTTACTGGCTTCAAAGGCTCATTTTTTGCGGTTTTATTCGATTTTTCAACAGCTTTATTTTTTTCGCCAAAAGCATTTTCTTCATTATTTTTTGTCTTAGATGACATAAATGTAGTCGATGCTGAATCTCCAAAAAAGAAATCCATAGGTCTAGTGACATCTCCAAGAGATGGCATAGTTGAACGTTTGTGAGAATGCTTGTTAGTATGAATTGACGGCACGGTTTCACGTGAAACATTCTTTATTTTGTTATTATTCTTATCCACATGAGGAGCAATTGAATTGCTCATACTAGGGACCTTTGTTTCATGTGAAACATTTTTTGATTGATTATTATCTTTATGTAACGTTTCACGTGAAACTTTTGCTTGTTTTTCTAATTGACTATCCACAGATTCGGATTTTTCTGTTTCATGCGAAACATTAAATTGCAAATTATTAGACGCATCGGCAAGCGCATCCTCGCCAGGCAAAGCTGGGAACAAAGCGCCTAAACCTTTACCCAGGCGAGACTTATTTCCACTCATTATTTATTCTCCTGTTGTTGTTCTTGTCGATTAGCATCTTGCTTTGCTGCAATAACAGATAATACAGTCTTAGATCTTTTCGCAATTTCCAACGCAGCTTCGCGATAAGAAATCGCTCCTGATCCATGAGGATCATAAGTAATAACACTTTGGTTAAAACTTGGCGCTTCAGGTATTTTCACAGTACGAGGGATCGTAGTCTCAAGCACAATATTTGGATAATGTTTTTTAACTTCTTGGAAAACTTCTCTGCCTAATAAAGTTCGCTTGTCAAACATAGTAACAAGCATTGTAGAAACAACTAAAATTGGATTGTAATGTTGCTGGACCAAACCAATAGTTCTTATAAGCTGTCCTAAACCTTCAAGAGCATAATACTCAGCTTGAATTGGTATAAGCATTTCACGTGCTGCACACATTGCATTAATAACTAATAAGCCAAGCGACGGAGGACAATCGATAAAAACATAATCATAGTGTTCGCTGCTATTATCAAGATATTCTTGCAAGGCATCCTTTAACAGATTATTACGATTATCCATATCTGCAAGCTCTAATTCAGCACCGCTTAAATCAATAGATGCTGGAACAACATCAAGTCCCTCAATATCTGGACAAGCATGTTTTACTTCAGCGATACTTTTTCGCCCTTCAAGAACATCGTAAACCGACAAATTACCAGAAGCATGAGGAGCATTTAATGCAGTTGATGCATTCCCCTGTGGATCCATATCAATAAGAAGTACTTTTGATCCACTCACAGCCATAGCTGCAGCAAGATTTACAGCAGAACTTGTTTTTCCTACTCCACCTTTTTGATTAGCAACAGCAATAAAACGCGTTTGCTTAGGCTTAGGATATTTCGCCTGTTCAATGGAATGAAAACGAGATGTCAAATCTGCCAATTCAATACCTAGGGAGGATTTCGAATCTCCAAAAATTCGTTGAATCGTTTCAGCAGCTGATTCCACGATGTATCACCCCCAATTAAATATGCGAAACTCTTAAAATAAAATATCGTGTTTTAAGTTTCGTCGTTTCTATGGACATAAAAAGCACAAATTTTTTTGATGTTTCACATGAAACATCAACACCTTATTCCATAACTAACTACGTATTTTTTCGATTTTTCGCACTGATTAAATCTTGCATGTTCATGAAGCTTTGCAGTAATGCTTTGCTAACAGCGATTATTTGTTGCTTAGTGAGCTTTAACAGTATTGCTCTGCAGACGTTGATTTCTTACTGTCCAAAGAACACTAGCGCCATTGCTGCTGCACACGCCATACCAGGCACTCCTACCGTACCAAAAACAACTGTGATTGGAATTAACGTATGGGAGATAGGAATTGCTTGTCGAGCAATATAAAAGCGGAACGATAGTAATAATCTTATTGACGAATACTATTTTTGCAGAAAAAGTAAGTAAAAAAAACTAAACTTAACTACACAACCGCTAAGTCCAAATAAGGTATAAGAGCGGAGCGCTGTCCTCATGGCTAATCGCCATTCGGCTGAGCTTGCACGGAAAGTCCACTGGACTTTCCGTCTGAACAAGCTCACGCTCCGAGTTGCTTTCGCGCGCTACGCTCTGAGCGCGAAAGCAGGTCGTCGCGCTAGTAATTCCTATCTCACACAGCCACTTCAGAAACCCGCCAGCCAAACACCAGCCCAAAACTCGCGCCACATTAAACGATAACTCGCGCAAACACAAATTTTAATTAAAAATTAGGCCTTATCGATTAATACGACTGTAGTCGGCTGCAAACCAGATGCAACTGGCGCTTCAAGAATGCGAGGATTTGTGCCACCAGCTTTTCGAATCATTTTTACAGCTTTTTCTACTTCTGCTTGAGCAGATTTACCTTTTAATGCTATTAATTTCCCGTGCTTATTCAATAGAGGAATAGTCCATCCAGCTAATTTCGTCATAGGAGCTACGGCTCTGCATGTTACTACATCAAACGCTGGAATTTCATGTGACTTAATTTTGTCAATAACTTCATCTGATCTGCCGTGAAATATAGTAACATTTTTTAATTTCATAAGAGCAACGCACTCACACAACCAATCAACACGACGCTCCATAGGTTCAATCAAAGTAACGTCATAATCAGGTAAGCACGCAGCTAAAACTAGACCAGGAAAACCTCCGCCACTACCTACATCTGCAACTCTTTTATTTTTCCTACCAACTACTGCTTCTTTAATAAAAGGAACAACTGCTGCAGAATTTAATATATGCCTTTCCCAAAGAATATTCATATCTCTAGGACCGATAAGACCTCTTACTAATCCTTCTTGCTGAAGTTTCACGTGAAACAGCTTGCACTTTTCTAATGCTTCACCTAAAACTTCACTTAACAATGGGGATCCTTCTAATTCGTCCGCTACTTTTTGTGCATCTTCCTCATATTTTTTATCTAAACTAGCTTCCATATTTTCCCCAAAACAAATAAAAGAAATATAATAAAAAATAAATAAAAAGTAACACAACAAAACATTTTTTGTTTCATTGTGTTACTTTTCATTTTATTTCTCTTTTCCTTTGAAAAGAAACAATTAAATAAAAATTAATTATTCTTCAGAATATTCGCCGTCTACATCGTCAATTTCGTCAATATTTTCATCTTCAGAAGCAACTGAAGGCATGTAAACAGTTACATAGCGGTGTGGTTCTTCACCATGTGAACGGGAACGCAAACCTTCGTCACGTACAGTATCATGAACAACTTTGCGTTCAAAAGAATTCATTGGCTTCAAATTCACAGGTTCACCAGTTTCACGCACCTCATCAACAGCATCTAACGCAATATCGCGCAAATGCTGGCGCTTACGCTTTAAGAATCCATCTACATCAACTATAAGATGCGAACGATCACCGGTTTTTTGCTGAACAGCAAGACGGCTCAATTGCTGCAAGGCATCGACAACCTCACCATTGCGACCAATTAAATTCTTAATATCAGTGTCATCATCTGCAACAATCTGAATCATTGGGCGATTATTGCGCACACCCATCTCAATATCACCCTCATAATCAGCAATATCGAGTAAGCCTTCTAAATAATCTGCGGCAATATCAGCTTCTTCATTGAGTTGATCAACCGTCCTCTTCTCATCTTGTACCATTAATTACTCCTTATCGTGAGAAAATTCACGTTTTAAAAATTTCTGAAGTCTAGTTTAGCGGATAATAAAGCCAAGTTACTAACTTATTTTAAAGTCATAAAAATGACTTTATATATCCGCAAAATGTATCTAAATATTAGCGCTTTGCCACCTTACGCTTACGTTGCGGCTGCTTGCGTTGGAATCCCTCAATCTCTCTACGCTCAGCTTCTTCACGAGCTTTTTGAAGATTCTCTTCTTCAATAGAAGGCAAACCTTCGCGCTCGCGCCGAGCAGTTTCTTTTTGATAATCACGCTTTTCTTTTTCTTCAGCTGCAGGAGATCCAGGAGTTGGGAATGCATAAACCTGCCAAATTGAACGCAGCATATTTATAACATTGTTTACTAACCAGTAAACCAACATTGCAAACGGCATAGCAAACGCAGAGAAAACGTAAATCAACGGGAATCCCCACATCATGAGCTTTTGTACAGTATATTGGCTACCCTGCTTAGACTCAGGCGGAAGATTCTTACGAATATTATTGAATTGCATGTACCACATTGCAGCACACATAAGTACAACAAATATAACTATAACAATTTTACCTGCGCCAGCAGTTGTCATAAAAGTATCTGCAACACCAACCCCAAATACGCGAGTTTTAACGAATTGCTGTGCTGTTGCAATATCAAAGGCACCAAGAGCTGCATGCTTACCACGAGCAATAAAAGGAATAACGGAAAGCGTATACCAAATACTCATAAATGCAGGACCCTGAATCATCATAGGCAAGCACGAACCAGCAGGATTAGCTTTGTTATCTTGATAAAGCTTCATCATTTCACGCTGCATAGCTTCTTTACTTGCAGGGTCATTTTTACCTTTATATTTCTGCTGTATTTTCTTAACCTTAGGCGCAATAGCTTGCATTTTGCGCATGCCTTTAATGCTTTTAATAAATGCAGGGAAAATGCACGCATGCACAACTAATACCAAGAATACGATGGAAAAAACCCATGAAAAGCCAATTTCATTCATTCCAAGAAGAGTTAATAACTTGTGGAATAATGACATAATTTGAGTCATAAGCCACTCAACTGGCGTCAAGATTTTATAAAACCATCCCAAGAATCCATTATCAAGTATGAAGTTATCTTGATTAAACATTAGTTTTCCTTGTCTTCTTCAGCCAAGGGAGTTAGCCGTGGCTCTTCATGTGCCTTAGACCAAGCACATCTGTAAAAAATTGAATATTTGCGTGGCACATCATCAATACTGCAGCTTGTCCAAGGTCTACAGCGTAGAAGGCGTAATAATGCAAGAATACCACCTCTGAACGTGCCATATCTAGCAATTGCTTCAATAGCATAACGCGAACACGTAGGATAGTATCTACAGCAAGCTGGTCTATTTGCAGAAATCGTGCGCTGATACCATCTAATTGCACTAATTACAAACTTAGAGCTTAAACTTTTTTTACTACGCATAACAATAACCACCATTTACTCAAAATAATATATTTCAATTATCCTTGATTCTGATTATTCTCATGCATTTTGCAATTTTGTGTAGAACATAAATCTGCACTAATTTTGCCAAAAAGCTTTTGTATCTGGCATTGTAATGAATCAAATGAAGATTGAGCTGCAGAAGGTTTTGCTCTTAGCACCACATCACAACCTGCAGGTAATAAAGATTCATAATTTTTTGCGATTACTCGTAGACGTCTTTTTACCTTATTGCGAACTACAGCTTTCCCCACTGATTTAGATACAGCAAGACCTAGCCTCTTTACATGTTCAAATTTTTGATCATGTAAGAAGGTACCAGAAAATGCCGCGGGAGTATCACTTTCAAAACCCGTGGCAATATAATCTAAACTTGCACTTCTATCTTCGTTAAGTGTGCTCTGCACGGCTATATCGTCACGCATAATGTAATGCGCGACGATATCCCGGGAACTCACCTTGCGCCGTTTTTTTAGCACCGCAACAAAATCACGGTGGCTTTTCAGCCTTTCCATGCCTTACGACGCTACCTTAACTCAGGCAGACAGTGACTTGCGGCCCTTGGCACGACGACGATTGATTACTGCGCGACCTGCACGCGTACGCATGCGAACGCGGAAGCCGTGCTTCATGTGACGACGACGATTATTCGGCTGAAATGTCCTCTTCATAACTAATGCTCCTGTATTCAGCCATGCAAAAGCATGGCCCCGTATGAGTCAAGCTATACCAAAATACTATTACCCCTCACCAATGTTCAAAACTCCACATTTTCTTATTAAAGAATCAACATAGTCAGATATAAATAAAAATGATTTATTCACATTTCTATCATAATTTATTATACACGCAGAATCGTTGAAAAATAGCCAAATCTCAGCTTTAAACTTATCCACAAATTACACACATGTTATTCACAATTAAACAATTTCAACACGCTAGACTGTGGATAACTTCGTAGGGTCAGAGTAAACATATCTTACTGATACTTATTACACACGTGCGCTCGTAAACAGAATCAGCATTATTACATGCGCTAAATGCAAGTTTGGGGGGTGAAATGGCTGATACATTAGGCGATCCTACATCGCAAGCTGCTTTGGTATGGTCTAATACGCTTACTGTTTTACAGCATAATGCCCTTTTAACTGCGCGCGATAAAGGTTGGTTTGAAGGTGTTAAACCAGAAGCAATCTTTGGTACAACCATTGTTTTGTGTGTATCTAATGCTGAAACGCAACAAGCTTTGCAAAATGAATTAAATTCTCCTCTACTTACAGCATTAAAGATTTGCACTGGTAAAGATATGTTTCCTGCTTTTAGGATTGTTCCTCAATCTGAATATCAGGAAAAAACTGCACAAAGTCCTTCAAATTCTTTATCTCATCAAGCACAGAACAATACGATTTTAAATAAAGCAGTAACTGATAATACAGTTTTACCTGTTGATAATATTTCAGTTTCAGCATCTAATGATTTGCCATCAGTTACAGCTAATGATGTGTCTCCTGTACAACCAGATTTTGATCATGCAACTG